>JAXMDW010000002.1:182500-654985 GCA_046348605.1 Sphingomonadaceae bacterium
AGATCAGGGGCCGTTCACGGAAGATGAGGGAACATTCGTGCGTCCATCCGGGTTTTCATCACAGGTGGGCGGATGCCTGATGGCAAAAACGAAGGATGATTTTATGATGAAGCTTAACACAGCCGGGATTGGCGCACTCATGCTGGCGCTCGCTACGACGGCCTGCGTCACAGACCCGACAACCGGCAAGAAGCATATCTCGAAAGCTGCGATCGGCGGCGTCGGCGGTGCGCTGGGTGGCTATCTGCTGGGCGATCTGGTCGGCGGCAAACGCGATCGGACCGAGAAGATCGTAGGCGCGGGTATCGGCGCGGTCGCGGGAGCGGGTATCGGCGCCTATATGGATGCGCAGGAGAAGAAGCTGCGTGAGAAGACCGCAGGCACCGGCGTCGATGTGGTACGCGATGGCGACAATCTGCTGCTGCGCATGCCGTCCGGCATTACCTTTGCCTATGACAGTGATGCGGTGCAGCCCCAGTTCCAGCCGACGCTCAATGAAGTGGCTTCAGTGCTGACCCAATATCCCAAGACCTATATCGACATATACGGTCACACCGATGCCGATGGCTCTGAAGCTTATAATCAGGGTCTCTCAGAGCGGCGCGCGACCTCTGTGCAGAATTATCTTGCGGCTAAAGGAGTTCAGTCCGTCCGCATGGCGACCAAGGGCTATGGCGAAACCCAGCCCATAGCCAGTAATGAAACGGCAGAAGGCAAGGCCCAGAACCGTCGTGTAGAAATCAAGATCGTGCCGGTGACGGAGAGCGATGTAGCCTCCGGCGGATGAAAATGGTAAACGGAAGGGCGCTAGTTCAAAAGACTAGCGCCCTTCCGGAAGTACGGCGTTTGAGCAGAGCATGACCTCATCTGATGAAATCGTCATTTTCACGACCGGAGGAACGATCGACAAAGCCTATTTCGATGCACTCAGCGCCTATCAGATAGCGGATTCGATGATCCCACAGCTGCTTGAAACGGCACGCGTGCAATATCCTCACCGCATCGAGCAGATTTTTCGTAAAGACAGTCTGGAGCTTACCGACGCTGACCGGGCAGAGATCGCCTCGTTTGTAGCAGGATCAGGCTCTCGCCGGATTATCATTACTCATGGCACCGACACCATGACCGAGACAGCGAAATCGTTGGCCGGTTTCGCTGACAAGGTAATTGTGCTTGTTGGCGCGCTTGCCCCTGCTCGGTTCAACGAAAGCGATGCCGCGTTCAATCTCGGTATGGCGTTTGCTACAGCGCAGAGCGCCCCGCCGGGCGTTTATATCACGATGAACGGGACGGTCTTTGATGCCTTCAAAGTTATCAAAGACCGCGAACGCGGCGCATTTGTAGCATTAAATTAGATAAACCGCTTGGCTGATTAATGAAAATTGGCCTGTAGCCCGTCGATCACGAACTGAACAGCCAGCGCTGCGAGCAATACACCCAAAAGCCGTGTAATCACCGCCTCAATTTTCTGCCCCAGCACTGCCATCAGTGCGCCTGCCGAGAGCAACGCGCCAATCATCAGTACCAGATTTGCTGCGATCGCGCCCAATACAACGAGACGCTCTTCAACACCGTCGGCGCGCGCCATCAGCAGCATCACGGTGGTAATCGTCCCCGGTCCGGCGATCATTGGCATAGCCATCGGGAAGACCGAGACGTCCTCCACCTCGGGCGTGTCGATGATCTTCTGCGCGCGGTCTTCGCGGCGCTGTGTGCGCTTCTCGAACACCATATCGAGCGCGATCATGAACAGCATGATCCCGCCTGCGATGCGAAAACTGTTTAGCTCGATCCCGAGCGTGTGGAGCAGCTGCTTGCCCCACAAGGCGAAGACCAGAAGAATGACCGCGGCGATGAACACTGCGCGCAGAGCCATGCTGCGGCGATGCTGCGCACTCACGCCGCGGGTCAGGCTGGCGTAGATCGGCGCGCAACCGGGCGGGTCGATTACCACGAAGAGGGTCACGAAGGCGGAAATGAACAGCGCGATCATTCGGACTTCCCCTGTTGCTTCTTTATGGGCCTGTGGTGATCCGCCTTTTTAGACCCGGGCAGATAAGGATGCAGCATCTCTTTCACCTGATCGAGCAGCGCCGAGTGTGGACCGTTGGTGAACAGCACATCCTTGGGGATATAATAAAGCATACTGCCGCTGGTCGCAGGCAGGATGACGGATGCCTGCTTCTTCCAATAAGCCTCATCGCGCACATAGACAGCCAGCCCATCTTCAATCGCAATCAGGCGCGCCAGCGGCACCGGTGGATAGTCCGCGGGCTGAAGCACATAATTGCGCGGGAAGGCGGGCGCATCGGTGCGGTGGGCGTAATAGTTCCAGATCTGCGGATGCCCACCATAAGCCTGGTCTGGCACGCGTGGGTCGGACGGACGCGGGAACAGTGCCTGTTCGATGTTTACACGCTCAAATGTCACAGGATCGCCGCTCTTGTAGCCAGTCGTGCGGTCCTCGATCTGGGTACCGATGTCGCGGCTTGCCATCACAGGGTGCGATGCGGTCGGCCATGAGAGCGCGGTGCCTATCAAGAGCATACTAAGCGTTGTCGCCGGTGCGGAGCGCGCTGCAACACCCTCTGGCAAAGCAATAAGTGTCCGCCAGTAAGCAACCAGTGCCAGGATCGTTGCAGGCACGAAATAATGCAATGCCGAGCGGTATTGCAGATAATAAAAGGCGAACAGGATCAGACCCGCGAGCGCCAGTGCGCGAGTCACCCTGTCCTGCCAGCGCCATGCGATGAACAGGGCAAAGCCCGGCAGGATTCCTACCGGGACGAATGCCCAGGCGAACCGCACCAGTTGATCGAATTGCAGATGCACCAGCCGCTTGACGAGGTCTCCAGTGCTATGCTCGCTCCCCGGCGGGGTGATATGAATCAGCGCGAACGCATGCGGTGCCAGAGCTTCCAGCACGATCATGACGAACAGCGCGCCGACCGTATAGAACATCAGCCGCCACGGCACCGGGCGGATGAACAATGTTACGCCGATCAGCCACGCGCCGAGCATAGGTAGGGCATTGGGCGAGGTGAGATAGAGCAGCGCTACACTGATCACTACTCCTTGGGTTCGGCCACGCAAAAACTCCAATAGATAACCGCAGAAAAACAACAGAAGCAGCGCATCCTGCACACCGGGCAAGGCGATGTCGGCGTTATAAGGGTCTTCCGATGCGCTGAACGCCATCACCAATGAAAACAGCGCCAGCGCACCCGCCAGCAAGAGCCGCTCCGTTATGCGCATCCGTCTCCGTTGACCGTGCTCGATCACACCATTGAGGGCGCAATATAACGGGATCAGGATCAGCATATAAGTGAGGCGCAACGCCACCTCATATTCACCGAACAACCGCACCAGCCACGAGGCTGGAAAAACGCACAACACGGATTTGATGCCCGGCCATGTTGCGAAATCGCCTGCACTCTCGGGCCAGAAGGGAAAAGGCTGGCGCAGCATAAGGCGCGCGCTCTCAAAGAAATGCAGCCCGTCGCCGTTGAAACTTTCCCAGAAGAATTTGGGCGCGAGTGCGGCAATAATGACCGCGCCCATCCCACCGGCAATTCCCAGCGTCGCCAGATCGTTGCGATCAAAAGCGGGCATGGTGAATCGATGCGGCCACTCACGCGAGACCAGCCAAGCGAAATGCGCGGAAACCAAGGTGCAAACCAGCGCCATCAGCCCGAAGGTCCATCCGGTCAAAGGCTCGGTGAGGATCGCCTGCACCAGTATCGCGCCTAATGTCACGATGAATAGGCTGAAGGCGAAGCCGGAGACTATCCATTCTGCCACTGTGCGCGCACGACCCAATGCAATAGCGAGCATCAGGCCCGGCCCAAGAAGCAATGCAAAGCTGCTCAGTGCGACCAGCGGCGCGGCGATATAGAGCAAGTGCGCCTGGCTGAGCAAGAAATAGGGGTTCGGGCTGTAGGCGAGCTCATGTAGCCCCGCGCCTGCCTCCATTACAGACGGCCCGAAGAGCAGCGCGGGCAGAGCCGCGGCTATCAGTGCAACGATAAGACGAACAAGGCGGCTGCGCCCCGGCTCGATCCGCATCAGGCGACCGATCTCACTTCAAGGGATATTGTGGCCGCATCTTGCGCCTCGATTTCGGCAGCCTTCGCCTCTACCAGCTTCACGATATGCTCGATCATGTCGGCATCCTGCACATGATGATCGGTAACGCCGGAGAGATAGACCATATGCTTGCCATTGCCGCCGCCGGTGATGCCGATGTCGGTTTCGCGTGCCTCGCCGGGGCCATTGACTACGCAGCCTAGCACCGAGAGCGAGAGCGGCGTGCGGATGTGCTGGAGGCGTTCCTCCAGCGCCTGCACGGTGCGGATAACGTCAAAGCCCTGTCGTGCGCAGCTGGGGCAGGAGACAACGCGAACGCCGCGGGTGCGAAGGCCCAGCGACTTCAATATCTCATAGCCAACGCGCACTTCCTCTTCCGGCTCGGCGGAGAGCGAAACGCGGATCGTGTCTCCGATCCCGGCCCAGAGGAGGTTGCCGATGCCAATCGCGCTCTTAACCGTGCCTGAGCGCTGCCCGCCCGCCTCGGTAATGCCAAGGTGCAACGGGCAATCAACCGCTTCCGCCAGCTGCATATAGGCGGCAACCGCGAGGAAAGCGTCGCTGGCTTTTACCGCGACCTTATATTCATGGAAATCCTGATCCTGCAGCAGCTTGATATGGTCGAGCGCACTTTCGACCAGCGCGTCCGGGCAGGGCTCGCCATATTTTTCGAGCAGATCTTTCTCCAGTGATCCGGCGTTGACGCCGATACGGATCGAGCAGCCATTGGCCTTGGCGGCGTCGACCACTTCCTTCACTCGTGCCGCGCTGCCGATATTGCCGGGGTTGATGCGCAGGCACGCCGCGCCCGCGTCCGCTGCCTCCAGCGCGCGCTTGTAGTGGAAATGGATGTCCGCGATGATCGGCACCCGCGCCGCGCGCACGATGGTCTTTAATGCGGCGGTGCTCTCCTCATCCGGGCAGGAGACACGGATCAGGTCCGCCCCCGCCTCTTCGCAGCGCCGGATCTGGTCGATCGTCGCGGCGGCGTCCGAGGTAAGCGTGTTGGTCATCGTCTGCACGGTGATCGGCGCATCGCCGCCTACGGGGACGGAGCCGACCATGATCTGGCGGCATTTGCGCCGTGCGATGTCGCGCCAGGGGCGCAGGCCGGGGTTGTGATCTGACATGAGTGTTAGGTTCCGGTTTGAATCATGTGCGCTATAGACGGATAAGCGTCCATGCGCGAGGGGCGTTGAGCAACCCTCATTCACCAGAAGCGATCAGCCTCCTCAATCTGTCGTAAAGCGTGCTTGGCCTGTGCAAGTGACAGGGTGTCGTCTCCCGCCTCCTGCTTATCCTCAGTCTCGATGCCAAGTGTGGTGAGCAAGCGAGGCATCATCACCCGGTCATTATAGTCGCCCAGCACATCCTGCAGCTCTTCCAACGCGGCCAGATAGCGGATGCGCGCCTTCCGTAGTTTGCCCTTGTCGAACAACATTGCAAAAAACTCGACCGTATAGCGCAGTTTCTTTATGATTTTGCGCAGCTCATGCACGGCTTCATGCGCGCCTTCCCCGCCAACAGCATCGCGGTGCGCCGCAAGTTTGATGTGCAGATGGTTTATGGCGCGCGCGGCGAAATCTTTCGCCTTTTCGCTTCTCAGGGTTCTGTGTCGGCGGGTCCATTTCCCGACAGTCACCCATTCGGCAAGGTCAAGCATCAGCTCGCGCGCGAGCTGGGAATGCATGGCGTGTCGCGCATGGGCATAAGCGAGGTCGCGCGCATCGTTGAGCCTGGCAAGAGCTTTCTTGTCCCATCCATGCTTGAGGAGCACGTCTATGTCGCGGGCGCGGCCCAGCTGTTCGGCCAGCCAGCGCAGGTCATCGGCGAACCGGCGCAGCGCCTTGCCATCCGCTATCGGACGGAACACCACCAGTGCGGAACGCAGCCTGCGAAGCGCCACCCGCGCCTGATGCAATGCGGCTGCATTGTCATCAGTGTCGAGGCGCTCCTCGTTGTCGCGATAGTGCCGCAGGCAATCCTGCACGATCAGCTGACATGCCTCGCCAGCGGAGTGGGCGTCGGTCAGTTTGATCAGCCGTGCCTTCTCCGCGCCCTCCGGCGGCTGTACCAGGCGTCGCGCCCGGTCTGATTTGGCGAGCATACCAAGCCGGACCGGAGTTAGCCGTCCAATACGGCGAGCAAGCGCAAAGACAGCGTCTGGCTTTCCGCGCTTCAGTTCCAACTCAATTTCAACGAAAGGCAGGCTTTCCTCGTTCGCCGTGGCGACGCAACGGTCGACTACCATTTCGATGTCCGCATCGCTGTCTGTAATCAGCCATGTCTGCCGGTCGGTAATGACTTCGAACATCGGCATCAGCGTGGCGGCTGTTTCGCCCAGCGCTTCCGCCACCGGGCTGCCTGCCTGCACAACAGGCATTGTTCCTTGTACTCTCTGCTCCCACTCCTGGCGGGCGAATGGACCGCCTCCCCCGGCCTTTACGGTCTGGATATGGTCGCGCCCTTCCTTGCGGATGCGCAGCGCATAACCCAGCTTGGCGAGATGGTGCGAAGGCGTATCGAAATAGATCGCCCGCAACCGCTGTTGCCGCGCGGGGCCGAGTCCCAATAATCCCTCCAGTGCGTCCCCATCAAAAGGCGTGACCGGACTGAGCTTCAGCTCGAATTCTGTCCCCATTGCAGCAGACCCCGCTTATGCGCGACTCCACCAGCATAGCATTTTGGACGACGGGAAACAGCCACAGTCAGGGTGGCTCAGGACAGAGCTGTCTCAGAAGCGCGCAGTCACCGATGTCGCCAGCATATCGACATTGCCAGAGGATTGAGCGCGGGTCGTAACCATGGTTGTGGCGGGACCGGTATAGAAGCTGTCAGCCCGCACCAGATCCTGCTTGGCTATAAAAACATGCGCATAGGATGCATTGAGTGTCAGATGATCGCTCAAGGCATAGCTCAGGCCCGTGCTCGCCCAGGTGCGATTGCCATCCGGCACGCGCGTGCTGAGATACTGCGCGTTGGTGGGCGTATGGTCATACATCGTACCTGCACGAACCGTTAGCCGGTCGGAGAGCCTGTGATCCAGCCCGGCGGAGAGGCTCCAGCTGTCGCGATATTTGAAATCCCGCGTGCCTGTCGCACCGGTAGAAAAATGCAGCCTGAGAGCATCGAAGCTCGACCAGCCATAATAACGTCCGGAGACCATCAGCGTGGTTTTGTCGCTTACGGGAGCGCTGAGGCTTGCGGTCAGCATATCGGGCAGCTTCAATGGCGCGCGGACGCCGAAATCTTTAACCGTGCTGCCCAGTTGCCAGTGGTAATCGCCCTTCAACTCATGATCGACGCGAGAGCGATAGCCGAAGCCCAGCTTGACGCCGTGTGCGAGCCGGATCAGCACCCCCAGATTCCAGCCCAGCGACACATCGTCCGCCTTCATGCTGTTTACGCCATCGGTTCCGCCGGGGGTAAGTGCGGGCATCGCGCTGGTGAGCTTGCCATAGGCATATTGCACATTGATGCCGCCGCCGATCGAAACCCGGTCGTCAAGCTTATAGGCTAGGCTCATTTGCCCATCGAGCGTCAGCAGGTTGGAATAGGTCGAGTCATAGCGACCGAAGAAATCGTCATCATAGCGCAGCTTGAGGCCGAAGGGCGCGCTCAAGCCCGCGCCCAGCCATAATTTGTCCGAAAGCTGCTTGGTCACGAAGCTGGTCGGCACAGGGACAACAGGAGCGAAGGGATTGCCGCCACTGCCGCCGCCCACGGCCTGTGTTGGTGTGGCACCGGGGCCTGTGCGCGTCGTACCGAGATCGCGCTGACGGGAATCAATGAACAGGGCGGTGACACCGCTGGAAATCTGCATGCCCGGCAGCTCGGTAATGCCCGCCGGGTTGTAGGACAGGATCGAAGGGGAATCTGCCTGCGCCGCTGCACCTGAAAAGGCGCGACCGATCTCGATCTGGGATTGCTCCTGAAGCAGGAAGCCGCCGGCATGTGCAGGATTTGCCGATAGTATCGCTCCGAACATTATGCTCAGAGCTCCCCCCGCCTTTTTCTTATACATTCGTGATCCCCACTACCTGATCATTGTATAGCGCAAGCTTATACGGCGTCCAGCTTGTAAGCCGATGAGGTTAACAGAACGCTTACGATCTTTAGGCGCAGATAGCCAAACTCGCGCTTGCCTGCGCGTTGATGCGGCTTTAGAGGGGTGCGCTCTGCGGCTATGGCGAAATTGGTAGACGCGATGGTTTTAGGTACCATTGGGCAACCGTGGGGGTTCGAGTCCCTCTAGCCGCACCATATTGTTAGCCCTCACGCGCCGGGCGGCCACATCCGTGGCCTTGGCTTTCCTCGCATAAGCTCGGACGGCCTTTCGGCCTTGCGAACCCTATCGGGTTCGAGGGCGTGTTACGCGCTTGGGCAGCAGTGCGGGGCGAGCGGACCATTTCCCGCTAGCCTTCACCGGTCCTTTGCGATATGTGGCCGCCTTTCGTGAATTCCTGAAAGCTTGAGTCTTAAAAATGCAAACTGTCGAGACGTTGAACGAAGGCCTGAAGCGCGCCTACACCCTCACCATTTCCGCCAAGGACATCGATGCCCGCGTGGACAGCGAAGTCGCGAATATCGCGCCGCAGGTCCGCATGCCCGGCTTCCGCCCCGGCAAGGTGCCCGCCAACCTCATCCGCAAAATGCACGGCGAGCGCCTGCAAGCGGATGCGCTGAACAGCTCGATCCAGGAAGGCGTGCAGAAAGTTCTGGCTGATAACAAGCTGCGCCCCGCGATGCAGCCCGCTGTCGAGTTGGGTGAAGACTTCGCCTTCGGCAAGGATGCTGAGGTCAAGATCTCGCTTGAAGTGCTGCCTGAGATTGCTGCGCCCAAGGTTGAGGAGCTGGGTCTGACGCTGGAGCGCCTGACCGTCGCTGTCGAAGACAGCGCTGTCGATGAAGCCGTAGAGCGCATTGCCGCAGGCCAGAAGAAATTCTCTGACGCCAAGGACGGCGCCAAGGCGAAGGATGGCGATCAGCTCATCATCGATTTCCTGGGCAAGCTGGATGGCGTCGCATTCGAGGGCGGTGCTGCTGAAGATATGCCGCTGGAGCTCGGTTCCGGCCGTTTCATCCCCGGCTTCGAAGAGCAGCTCGTCGGCGTGAAGAAGGGCGATACCAAGACCATCACCGTCACTTTCCCGGAGGATTATCAGGCTGAAAACCTGAAGGGCAAGGAAGCCACCTTCGACATCACCGTGAAGGCGGTGAAGAATCCCGAGGACTTTGTTGCTGACGATGAGTTCGCCAAGTCGCTCGGCCTTGAAAGCCTCGAGCAACTCCGCGAACTGATGAAGGGCCAGATCGAGCAGGAGCATAACGGCCTCACCCGTACCCACATGAAGCGCAAGCTGCTCGATCAGCTGGCGTCGTCGCATGATTTCGATGTCCCGCCGAGCATGGTCGAAGCCGAGTTCAACCAGATCTGGGCGCAGCTTGAGCATGAAGCGGGCCACGAGGAAGACAAGGAAGCCGCGCTCGCCGAGCTGGAGAAGGACAAGGACGAGTATCGCGGCATCGCGGTGCGCCGCGTGCGCCTCGGCCTGCTGCTCTCCGAAATCGGTCAGGCGAACGGCATCGAGGTGAGCGCGCAGGAAATGCAGCGCCTCGTGATGCAGGCCGCGCAGCAGTACCGCCCGCAGGATCGCGAGCGCTTCATGCAATATATCCAGAACGAGCCGATGGCCGCCGCGCAACTCCGCGCGCCGCTTTATGAGGACAAGGTCGTCGACTTCCTGTTCGAGAAGGCGGAGATCACCGATCGCGCCGTGAGCAAGGCGGAGCTGGAAGCGGCTATCGAGGCTGAGGATGGCGAGAGCGGCCATGTGCACGGCCCAGGTTGCGGCCATGATCACGATCATGATCATAAGCCCGCCAAGAAGCCCGCCGCGAAGAAGGCCAAGGCTGAGGCTCCGGCGGAAGAAGCTGCGGCCAAGCCTGCGGCGAAAAAGGCTGCGCCCAAGAAAGCTGAAGCCGCTGCCGAAGGCGAGGCTGAAGCCAAGCCAGCCAAGAAGGCTCCTGCCAAGAAGGCCGCCAAGGCCGAGGCCGAATAAGGCGGCATAAGCCCCATGAACCCCGGCGGCGCATCGGATAGCCCAGGCGATCTGGGCGCGCTGCCCGCCGGAGTGCGCATTGCGGTGTTGCTCCCCTGCTATAACGAAGCGGGGGCCATCGCGCAGACCGTGGCTGAGTTCCGCACAGCGCTGCCGCAAGCCGCTATCTATGTCTATGACAACAACAGCTCCGATGGCAGCCGCGAGATAGCGGCTGCTGCGGGTGCTATCGTTCGACAAGTGCGGCAACAGGGCAAGGGCCATGTCGTGCGGCGCATGTTCGCCGATGTTGACGCGGACATTTATATTATGGCCGATGGCGACGCTACCTATGAAGCCGCCGCCGCGCCTGCGATGATCGGCATGATGCTGGATCAGAATTTCGACATGGTGGTGGGTGCACGCAGGACGGAGGTTGAGGCCGCCTATCGGCGCGGCCACCGCCTCGGCAACAAGATGCTCACCGGGTTATTGAAAAGCCTCTTTGGCCGCAGTTTCACCGATATTCTCTCCGGCTATCGCGTGTTCTCGCGCCGCTTCGTCAAGAGCTTCCCAGTGCTCTCCGCCGGGTTCGAGATTGAGACGGAGATGAGCGTGCATGCGCTCGAGCTGGCGATGCCGGTGGCGGAGAAGGTCACTGCCTATGCCGCGCGACCGGAAGGGTCGGCATCCAAGCTTTCGACCTATCGCGACGGCTGGCGGATTTTGCGGACCATCATCACGCTGTACCGGGTGGAGCGACCGATCTGGTTTTTCGGATATGTAGGCGGGCTGTTCGCGGCGCTCGCCATCGGCCTGTCGTTCCCGCTGCTACTTACATGGATTGAGACTGGGCTCGTGCCCCGCTTCCCGACTGCAATCCTCGCCACCGGTATGATGATCGTTGCGACCCTGAGCTTCATGTGCGGCCTCATTCTCGACACCGTCGTGCGCGGCCGTCGCGAGGTAAAGCGTCTCGCATATCTCGCCCACAACGCCCCTGCGGATTTGCTGATCGCCCGCTAAATCGCCGTTAACGGGTCTGCGTTAGGATGGCGCAAGGGTAAACCCCCTTGAACCTGCTTCGATTTGGCACGATGTAGGGTGAGGCAAAGCAAAACTGAAAGAGCATCATGCACAATAATTTCGATCCCATGGCCGCGCTGGTTCCCGTCGTTATCGAGCAATCCAACCGTGGCGAGCGCAGCTTCGACATCTATTCCCGCCTGCTGCGCGAGCGGATCATCTTCGTTACCGGGCAGGTCGAGGACCATATGGCCTCTGTGATCGTCGCCCAGCTTTTGTTCCTCGAATCGGAGAATCCGAAGAAGGACATTTATATGTATATCAACTCGCCGGGCGGCGTGGTGACGGCGGGCCTCGCGATCTACGACACGATGCAATATATCCGCCCCAAGGTCGGCACCGTGTGCATTGGTCAGGCGGCAAGCATGGGCAGCTTTTTGCTCGCAGCGGGCGAGCCGGGCATGCGCATCGCCCTCGCCAATGCGCGAATCATGGTGCATCAGCCCTCCGGCGGCGCGCAGGGCATGGCGTCAGACATCGAGATTCAGGCCAAGGAAATCCTGCGTATCCGCTCGCGGATGAACGACCTCTACGTCAAGTTCACCGGGCAACCGCTTGAGAAGATCGAGGCGGCGATGGACCGCGACACCTTCCTCGAAGCCGAGGAAGCCAAGGCGTTCGGTATCGTCGATCAGGTGTTCGACAAGCGCCCGGTCCCGGCAGAATCTGAGTAAGCGGAACAGTCTCATAAGGGGGCGTTAATCTTGAAAGACTATTCTCCCCTTGTGAAATACCAAAAACGCGGTCTAGGATGACCGCATATAGCCCGGCCACAGGGCAACATCCGTTGCTCCGGCCGGGTCAGGAAAGACAGGAATGACCAAGCTGACCGGCTCCGATTCTAAAAGCACTCTCTACTGCTCCTTCTGCGGCAAGTCGCAGCACGAGGTACGCAAGCTGATCGCAGGGCCGACCGTTTTCATCTGCGACGAGTGCGTCGAACTCTGCAACGACATCATCCGCGAGGAGACCAAGGGCGGTCTCGTCGGCAAGAAGGATGGCGGAGTACCGACGCCTCAGGAGATCTGTGATGTGCTCGACGATTATGTGATCGGGCAGGCGCGTGCGAAGCGCGTGCTCTCGGTCGCGGTGCACAACCATTACAAGCGTCTCAACCACGGTGCGAAGGGCGCAGAAGTAGAGCTCGCAAAGTCCAACATCCTGCTCGTTGGCCCGACCGGCTGCGGCAAGACCTTGCTCGCGCAGACGCTTGCCAAGACCTTCGACGTGCCGTTCACGATGGCCGACGCGACGACGCTCACAGAGGCTGGCTATGTCGGCGAGGATGTAGAGAACATCATCCTCAAGCTGTTGCAGGCGTCCGATTACAATGTCGAGAAGGCGCAGCGCGGCATCGTCTATATCGACGAGATCGACAAGATCAGCCGCAAGGCCGAGAACCCCTCTATCACGCGCGACGTGTCGGGTGAGGGCGTGCAGCAGGCGCTCCTGAAGCTGATGGAAGGCACCACCGCCTCCGTACCGCCGCAGGGTGGGCGCAAGCATCCGCAGCAGGAATTCCTGCAGGTCGACACGACCAATATCCTCTTCATCTGCGGCGGCGCCTTCGCGGGCCTCGAAAAGATCATCGGCGACCGGCTGGAGTCGAAATCCATCGGCTTCGGCGCGCATGTCGCTGCGCCTGAAGAGCGTCGCACCGGCGAACTGCTCCGTCAGAGCGAGCCGGAAGACTTGCTGAAATTCGGTCTGATCCCGGAATTCGTTGGCCGTCTGCCGGTCATCGCCACGCTGGAAGATCTGGACGTCTCGGCGCTGGTGAAAATCCTTGTCGAGCCGAAGAATGCGCTGGTGAAGCAATATCGCAAGCTGTTCGAGATGGAGGATGTCGATCTTTCGTTCACCGACGATGCGCTGACTGCGATCGCGAAGAAGGCAATCGAGCGCAAGACCGGCGCGCGTGGCCTACGTTCGATTATTGAAGGCCTGCTGCTCGACACCATGTTTGATCTGCCCTCGATGAAGGGTGTGGCTGAGGTCGTGGTCGACAAGGATGTGGTAGAAGGCCGCAAGGAGCCGGTGCGTGTGTTTGCCGAGAAAGACAAGAAGGCGGAAGACGCCGCCTGATTGACCCTTAGTCGCTTAGGAGGTCAAAATGGCATTTGAAGGCTCCTGCCACTGTGGCGAGGTAACATTTCGCGTGGATGCCGATGCCCCGCGGCAGGCAGTGAGGTGTAATTGCTCGCATTGCCGTCGCAAGGGTTTTCTTCTTACCTTCGCGCCGGCCGGCCAGTTTCATCTGCTGACAGGTGAAGAGCATCTGCGCGAATATCGTTTTCATTCCCGCAAGATCCGGCATCGTTTCTGCACTATTTGCGGCGTGCAGCCTTGCGCGGATGGCACGGCGCCCGATGGCGCAGAAACCGTGATGATAAATCTAAACTGTGTGCCTGATATTGATCCGGCTACGCTTGATATTCGGGATGTTGACGGCGCCTCGCTCTGACGAGGGCCTATCACATCACTTTACGGCTGAACTCGCTCGAAGCCTCGCGAAGCTTGCTCAATATATCTTGCTGTGTGCCGAAGCCTTGCTCCAGATCGTCGATCTCGCATGCAACAACCTCGGTTTCGCGGCGGATCGCGGCGATGGTGCCGGACATGGAATCGGCGGCGAGCGCGGTCTCATCAACAGCGGCAGTGATCATCGTCACCGTTTGCGCCTGCTGCTCCATCGATAGGCGGATGCGCTCGGCGCTGTCCTGCACGTCGCTCACCGTTTCCTGAATGCGCTGGTTGGTGTCGACCGACTGGCGGGTAGAGTTCTGGATCGCGGCGATCTTGCCGACGATGTCGTCCGTCGCGCGCGCTGTCTGGCTGGCGAGAGATTTCACTTCCTGCGCAACGACCGCGAAACCGCGTCCGGCGTCCCCCGCGCGAGCCGCCTCGATCGTGGCATTCAATGCCAGCAGATTGGTCTGCCCCGCAATGTCGCGGATCAGGCCAAGGATGGATTCAATCGACTTTGCGTGTTCGGAGAGAGTGACGGACATCGACACCGCTTCGCCCGCCTGAATGCTGGCGCGCTGGGCGACCTCGGCGGAATTTTCGACCTGAGCACGGGTCTCGTCGATCGCGCGGATGAGACCGGCGGAAATATGGGCAGCCTCGCGCATGGCGAGCGCCGATTGCTCTGCCGCCGCTGCGACTTCGGAAACCTTGTCGAGCATGCCGCGCGTTGCCTCTGCGGCGTGATTAGCCTGGTCACGCAGCCCCTCACCAAAGCGGGTCGCGTCGCCCACTTCGCCTGCAATGCGCTTTTCGAACACGTCGCTATAATGCCTGCGGTGTTCATCTTCCTCGAGCACCTGCTCCTCAGCGATGAAGGCGCACATCATCTCTGCTTCCAGCATGCCCATACGCATCAAGCTCTGGTGCAGGCGATGATATTCGTCCCCGCCAAGGCTTTCGTCCTCATTCATGCTGGCACGAAGGCAGTCAGACAGCCTATCCTGTGCCGCGCATAATGCGACCAAAATGGTGCGCAGGGAGACCTTGTGTTTGCGCGCATGGAACACGCATTGCCGCACGGATTGCAGCCAGCCACGCTCTTCAAAAGCGGTGAATTTCATGCGCATATAGCGCTCTGTTTCATTGCGCAGGCCGATCAGCGAGCTTTCAGGCAGCGCAGTGTTCAGGCCGGTATAGGTTATGTAAGAGGTGTAGAATGCATTCGCAGGAGCAGAGTCTCCTCGAATCGTTGCCCATATCTTGCGCGCGTCAGCAGCCAGACGCCCGCCCGGATCGAACTCCGTCAGTCTGTCCATCATGTCGACAATGGCGGATTGCGCCTCTATTTCCGGCATTCTGTTCCTAACCGACGCTTGCGTTGCATTGATACTGTTAACGGTTTCGTGCGGACCATAGCCAAGGATGGTTAATCATTGATTATCCATGACTGCGCCGCAGCGTATTTGCCGCATGATGATTTGCACAGCAGGGATGTGCGCGCTAAAGGAGCCTGATTCTGGTTATTACAGGGGAATGAGACCGGCATGGCTCAGGCACAAAAAGGCAGGAAAAGCCGTCCATTATCGCCACATCTGGGGATCTGGCGCTGGGGGCCGCATATGGCGATCTCCATCCTGCATCGCATCACCGGTGATGGGCTGGCGATTGTCGGCGCAATGGCGCTGGTGTGGTGGCTGGTCGCCGCCGCGAGCGGGCCAGAGGCCTACGCAACTTTCCTGACCTGCGCGTCAAGCCCGATCGGTTATGTTGTGATGATCGGCCTCACCTGGGCGTTCTTCCAGCATCTGCTTTCGGGTCTGCGCCACTTCGTGCTGGATATGGGCGCAGGCTATGAGCTGCAGACCAACCGCACCTGGTCGCTGATGATCCCTGCGCTCGCCATCGTCATCACCGCCGCCATCTGGCTGCTCGTATTCGCGGGAAGGATCTGATCCATGGGTAACGGTACTTCCATTGGCCGTGTGCGTGGCCTCGGCTCCGCAAAATCCGGCGCGCATCACTGGATCATCCAGCGCTTTACTGCGGTGGGCAATCTGCTCCTCGTGTTATGGCTGATCTTCTCGGTGCTCCAGATGCCCGGCCTTGATTATGACAGCGTGGTTGGCTGGCTCAAGCAGCCACTCGTCGCGGTGCCGATGGCGCTGATGCTGGTGAGCATCTTCTGGCATCTGAAGCTGGGTCTGCAAGTGTTGATCGAGGATTATGTCCATGACGATGGACTCAAGTTCTTCTGCATCATGGCGCTCAATTTCTACGCGCTCGGCGGGGCCGCGCTCGGCATTTTCGCCATCGCCAAAATCGCATTCACAGGGGGCGCTGCGGCATGACCGAAGCCTATAAGATCATCGACCATATCTATGACACCGTGGTCGTCGGCGCGGGCGGATCCGGCCTGCGCGCCACGATGGGCAGCGCGGAAGCGGGCCTCAAGACCGCGTGCATCACCAAAGTGTTCCCCACCCGCAGCCACACGGTCGCGGCGCAGGGCGGCATCGCCGCTTCGCTGCAGAACAACACGCCCGATCACTGGACGTGGCACATGTACGACACCGTCAAGGGGTCTGACTGGCTGGGCGATCAGGACGCGATCGAGTATATGGTGCGCGAAGCGCCCGCCGCTGTTTACGAGCTGGAGCATGCCGGTGTGCCCTTCAGCCGCAACGCGGATGGCACCATCTATCAGCGCCCGTTCGGCGGCCATATGCAGAATATGGGTGAAGGCCCGCCGGTGCAGCGCACCTGCGCCGCCGCTGACCGCACCGGCCATGCGATGCTGCACGCGCTCTATCAGCAGAGCCTGAAGTATGCGGCGGATTTCTACATCGAATATTTCGCGATCGACCTCATCATGGAAGATGGCCCGAACGGCAAGGAATGCCGCGGCGTCATCGCGCTCTGCATGGAAGATGGCAGCATCCACCGCTTCCGTTCGCAGTCGGTCGTGCTGGCGACAGGCGGCTATGGCCGCGCCTATTTCTCCGCCACCTCGGCGCACACCTGCACCGGCGACGGCGGCGGCATGGTGCTGCGCGCTGGCCTCCCGCTGCAAGACCTTGAGTTCGTGCAGTTCCACCCGACTGGCATCTATGGCGCGGGCGTGCTCATCACAGAAGGCGCGCGCGGTGAGGGTGGCTATCTCACCAACTCCGAGGGCGAGCGCTTCATGGAGCGCTATGCGCCGTCCGCGAAGGATCTCGCGTCGCGCGACGTCGTTTCCCGCTCGATGGCGATGGAAATCCGCGAAGGCCGCGGCGTCGGCCCGAACAAGGACCATATCTACCTGCACCTCGATCATATCGACCCGAAGGTACTGGCCGAGCGTCTGCCGGGTATCACCGAGAGCGGCAAGATCTTCGCGGGCGTGGATCTGACCCGCCAGCCGCTGCCCGTCTGCCCGACGGTGCACTACAACATGGGCGGCATCCCCTGTAACTATCACGGTCAGGTCGTCACCAAGGTTGGCGACGATCCGGAAGTGGTCATCCCCGGCCTCTATGCGGTCGGTGAGGCGGCCTGCGTGTCGGTCCACGGCGCGAACCGCCTCGGCTCCAACTCGCTCATTGACCTCGTGGTGTTCGGCCGCGCGACCGGCTTGCACCTTAAGGAGACGATCAAGCCCAACGCCGCGCAAAAGCCGCTGCCCAAGGACAGTGCCGACCTCGCACTCTCCCGCCTCGATCATTTCCGCAACGCGAAAGGTGGCTCTTCCACCGCGACCGTGCGTCTCGAAATGCAGCAGACGATGCAGAAGCACGCCGCCGTGTTTCGCGACAGCGCGCTGCTCTCCGAAGGCGTCAAGCAGATGGAAGCGGTCAACAAGCGCTTGCAGGACGTTGCCGTTTCGGATCGCAGCCTGATCTGGAACACCGATCTCATCGAGACGCTGGAGTTGGATAACCTGATGTCTCAGGCGGTCTGCACGATGGTCGGCGCCGAGGCGCGCAAGGAATCCCGCGGCGCCCACGCGCACGAGGATTTCCCCAACCGCGATGACGCCAACTGGATGAAGCACACCGTGAGCTGGTTCGAGGGCTGGGGCGGAAACGGCGGCAAGGTGACCTTGGATTATCGCCCGGTGCACGATTACACGCTCACCGACGAGGTCGAGTATATCAAGCCCAAGGCACGCGTTTACTAAGCTTCGCGCAGTTAAGGAAAATCAGGACGCCCTGCTCAATCGAGCGGGGCGTTTCTTTTTGATAGAAACGAACCAAGAACATCGCTAAACCCCTTTTCATGATCGCGCATCTCAAGGGGGTATTGGCGTCCACCGGGCTGGATGGCGCCGTGGTGGACGTCGGCGGCGTCGGCTATATGTTTGGCGCGAGCACGCGCACGCTGGCGGCGCTGGGCCGGGTCGGCGAAGCGGTGACCGTGCATACCGAGATGCTGGTGGGCGATGATTTCATTCGGCTGGTTGGTTTCGCGAGTGAGGCGGAGCGGGACTGGTTCCGCATCCTCACCGGGGTGCAGGGCGTAGGCTCCCGCGTGGCGTTGGCGATCCTCTCAACTCTTGACGGCGCTGAACTACACCGCGCGATCGTCACGGAGGACAAGGCGATGGTGTCCCGCGCGAACGGCGTCGGGCAGAAACTCGCCGAACGCATCGTGCGGGAATTGAAGGACAAGACCGGCACGATTGGCGGCGCACTGAATATCGGCGGCGGGGCCGTTGCTGGCGCGGCGGTTGTGGCACCAGCGGGTGGCATAGCGGCAGACGCGATGAGCGCACTCACGGGCCTCGGCTTCAAACCTTATGAAGCATCCCAGGCCGTCTCGGCGGCGGAAGCGGAGCTGGGCGACAGCGCAACGCTGGATGCGTTGGTGAGGCTGGCGCTCAAGAAGGCGGCGAAGTGAAATTTACGCAATCTCTTTGCGCACTGTGTTTGCTGTCTTTATCTACTGCTGTCTATGCCGCTGATCCGCTATGCGAAGAGCTAAACAAATTTGTTGCGGATCAAAAAGCTGAAATAGCCGAGCCAGTTCCGCGGCATTGGGTGGAATTCCATTGGGGCATTGATCCTGATCCAGACGTGTTCTGGTCTTGGGGGTGTCGCCATTCTGGAGATTTGTCATCCGAGAAATTCTGCGATTGGCTGATGAAGAATACCAGCAAAGAGTTCCCTAACATGCTGCCGATCAGCGTTCAAACGTGTATGGGATTTCGGTTTCCAGGCAATACAAGACACGAATGGCATATGACTGATGGGCGGATTGAACATCAATTGAAGGCCGGAGACTGGTTGATATTGGAACTTGCTGCTCATGGTCTGCAACCTGGCGAAAGTGCGATCCGCATTTCTTACAATACTGTCGATAGAACCCTAGAGCCGGATGAATTGCTGCCAATTCGAGAGTTGAGAGAGGGCAAGGAATATAGGGCGCCATGACATCCTCCCCCCTCCTCTCCGCGTCACGCAAACCAGAAGACATAGACGCCGCGCTGCGTCCCAAGACACTCGACGAGTTCGTGGGGCAGAAAGCCGCGCGGGAGAATTTGCGTATCTTCATCGAGGCGGCGCGCAATCGCGGTGAAGCGCTCGATCATGTCCTCTTCTTCGGCCCGCCCGGCCTCGGCAAGACGACGCTTGCCCAGATCGTCGCGCGCGAGATGGGCGTCGGCTTTCGCGCCACCTCCGGACCAGTGATCGCGAAGGCAGGGGATCTTGCCGCGCTGCTCACCAACCTCGATGAGGGCGATGTGCTGTTTGTGGACGAGATCCACCGCCTCAATCCCGCTGTGGAAGAAATCCTCTACCCGGCGATGGAGGACCGCGCGCTCGATATCATGATCGGCGAGGGGCCGTCCGCGCGCTCGGTGCGGATCGATCTGCCCAAGTTCACCCTCGTCGGCGCGACCACAAGACAAGGCCTGCTGACGACGCCGCTGCGCGACCGCTTTGGCATTCCGGTGCGGCTGCAATTCTACAGCGTCGAGGAACTGGTGCAGGTGGTGACGCGCGCTGCGCGCCTGCTCGGCCTTGGCATCGCGCCCGATGGCGCCACGGAGATCGCCCGCCGCGCTCGTGGCACGCCGCGCATCGCGGGTCGGTTGCTGCGCCGGGTGCGCGATTTCGCCGATGTCGCGGGCGCAGGCGAGGTGGATGCAAAGATCGCGGACTCTGCATTGAACCGGCTGGAGGTCGACGGCCTCGGCCTCGATGCGATGGACCGGCGCTATCTCCATATGATCGCGGACATCTATAAAGGCGGGCCGGTCGGCGTCGAGACGCTCGCGGCGGGCCTCAGCGAACCGCGCGATACTATCGAGGAAGTGATCGAACCCTATCTGATCCAGCTCGGCCTCGTCGCGCGCACCGCGCGGGGGCGCTGCCTCAACGCGGGCGGCTGGAAGCATCTCGGCCTCAATCCGCCCGCCGGGCAAGGCGACGATCTGTTCGACACTTAGCCGCAGCGCAACGCGCCCAGGCACCACTCCACCCATTTCCCTCTTTGACCGCGAGTCGCCGCTCGTTTAGAGACGGGGTATGTCCGCGCCTGCCGCCCCTGCCGAGATGCTCTCGCCGCCTTCCGGCTGCTACAAGGAGGGTGTGCATTATTATCCAGTGCGCATCTATTTCGAGGATACGGATGCGGGCGGCATCGTTTATCACGCCAATTATCTGCGCTATATGGAGCGCGCCCGGTCTGACATGTTGCGGCTGCTGGGGATAAACCAGCGCGCCAGTATTGAGGCAGGCGAGGGCGTTTATGCCATCTCGCATATGGAGATCGATTATCGTTCGCCCGCAAAGCTCGATGATGATCTCGTCGTCGTCAGCCGGATGGAACGCGTTTCCGGTGCTACTGTATCCATCGCCCAAAAGGTGATGCGCGGCGATACACTGCTCACCGATGCGACCGTCACCGTCGCCTTCATCTCGCCCGAGGGTAGGCCAAAGCGCCAGCCCAAAGAGTGGGTCGCGCTCTATCAAAGCATTGCAACAGGGGAACCAAGCCCGTCATGACCATACCCGTTCTCTCCCTCGCCGGAGATGCCGCAACGCTGTCGCCGGCTGCGCTGTTCCTTCAGGCGGATATCGTGGTGAAGGTCGTGATGATCGGTCTGTTGTGCGCGAGTATCTGGACATGGGGCATCATCATCGCCTTCTGGATGAGCGCGGGCAGTGTGGCGCGCAAGAGCGCGGCCTATGAGAAGGATTTCTGGCGCAGTGACGATATAGACGGCTTCTTCGACAGTCGCGGCAAGGACAATGTACCGAGCGCACGGGTGTTTGCGGCGGCGGTGGCGGAGTGGCGGCGGTCCACACGCATGCGGAACGTAGACCGCGAAGGCACGCGAGACCGGCTCTCGACCACGATGGCGAGTGCGGTGAGCGAGGAGACGGATCGTCTGGCGGACCGGCTCAACATATTGGCGACAGTGGGTGCGGTGGCCCCTTTCGTCGGGCTGTTCGGTACCGTCTGGGGTATCATGCGCAGCTTCACCGCCATCGCCGCGCAGCAGAACAGCTCGCTCGCCGTTGTCGCACCGGGAATTGCCGAGGCGCTGTTCGCGACCGCGATCGGCCTGTTCGCTGCGATCCCGGCGGTCATCGCCTACAACCGCTTCTCCCACCGCATCAACAAGCTGGAAGCGCGGCTCTCCCGCTTTGCCGATGGGCTATACGCGACGCTCTCGCGCGAGCTGGAGCGCGGCTGATGGCAATGGCCGTTGCCCCTTCCGCCCGGCGCGGACGCCGCCGCGCTCCGATGGCGGAGATCAACGTCACGCCGCTGGTCGATGTGATGCTGGTGCTGCTCATCATCTTCATGGTGACAGCGCCGCTCCTCGTGACAGGCGTTCCGGTGAAGCTGCCGCAGAACCGCGCCAAGGCGCTGGCGACGAATGACAAGCCAACGATCATTTCGCTCACCGTCGAGGGCAAGAGCTACATCAACGAGACGGAGGTGAGCGCGGCCGATCTCGATGCGCGCATCGCCGATCTTGCCGCTGCACATGCGGGTGGTGAGCCGCCGCAGATTTTCCTGCGCGCGGATGCGGCGCTCGATTATGGCCGGGTGATGCGGGTGATGGGCGCATTAAACGGCGCAGGGCTCAACAAGATCGCGCTGGTCAGCACCGCCGCGCCGAGCGCCGCCGTCAGCGACCGTTCAGAATAGGCTGCTAGGGTAGCCAAGATGGAACGCGCGGAGAAAATTGGCCTGGGCGTAGCGGGGGCGGGGCATGTGCTGCTGTTCGCTGCGCTTTCGACACATTGGCTCTCCGCAGATCCGCTCCGCATCGATGAAGCGCCGATAGAGATCAGCATCGCTGACGAGGTCGCCTTGCGCTCTGCCGCGCCGAAGATCAGCGATGCGCCGCCGCCCACTGCCGCCGCTGAAAATACGCCACAGCCGGAGCCGGTCCCGCTCGCTCAGCGCGAAGCAGTAGCCGAGCCGGTGTCAGATATTGCGCCCAAGCCAAAGCCGCTTGCCAGCGCGCCATCCGTACCTGCAAAGCCCAAGCCCAGCCGTGGCCTTCGGCTCGACACCAGCGACTGGGCGCAGGCGGGAACCGGCGCCAACCCTCAGACCAAGCCGAGTACGGGCGCGCCCGCCTCCGCCATCGGTCCCGAACAGAAAAGTGCGCTGGGCGCCGAAATCCGTCGCCAGATCAAGCCCTATTGGAAAGCCCCCACCGGCGCGGATGTGGAGTTGCTGCGCACCACTGTATCGTTCCGTCTGGCGCGCGATGGCTCGCTGATCGGCGATCCTGAAGTGGTCGCCACGACCGGGCAGACCCAGAGCAACAGCGCGCAGGTGCGGGTATATCAGGAGCAGGCCTTGAAGGCTGTCCGCCTTGCCGCGCCTTTCCGTTTGCCGCCTGATCTGTATGATGGCTGGAAATCGCTGAATATCAATTTCGACAAGAGGCTATAGCAATGATCCGTTTCGCGCCTTTGGCCGCCTTGTTCGCGCTGATATTCGCCTTGCCCGCAGCGGCGCAGCTTTCCGTCGACGTGACCGACGACAGCGGTACGAACTCATTGAAGATCGCTGTACCCGCGCTGCCGACCGGCCAGAGCGTGACGACGCCTGCAGGTACTACCGACGAACTCGGCGTCAAGATCGCGCAGGTAATCGCGGATGATTTGCGCAATTCCGGCCTGTTCGCGCCGACCGGGCCGGAAGGCACGCGCACCATCAGTATGGCCGAGGTCATGGCCCCGCAATATGCGACATGGACCGGCTATGAGGCTCTGGTCCACGGCTTCGTGCGTTCGGCGGGCGGAGAGGGGGACATCACCGTCGGCTGCTATCTCTACGACACGGCGCTCAAATCGGAGCTCGACCGCAAGGGCTATGTCGTCGCGCCGCGTGACTGGCGCCGCGCCGCGCACAAATGCGCCGACGCGATCTATGCGCGCCTCTCCGGTGAAAGTCCGTTTTTCGACAGCCGCATCGCTTATATCGCGGAAAGCGGGCCGAAAGATCATCGCGTCAAGCGCCTTGCGATCATGGACTCGGATGGCGCGAACCACCGCTTCATCACCAACGGCCAGTCGATTGCGCTCTCGCCCCGCTTCTCGCCGGATTACGGCTCGCTCCTTTATGTGAGCTACATCCAGAACCGCGTGCGGATCTTCGTCTATGACATTGGCACGGGGAAGCAGCGATTGGTGACAGAAAGCACCAACCCCACCTTCGCGCCGCGCTGGTCGCCCGATGGCCGCAACATCCTATTCTCTATGGCGATTGCCGGGAATACGGACATTTATCGCGTGTCTTCGCAGGGCGGCGTTCCGGTGCGCCTCACCAACTCGCCCGGCATCGATGTCGGCGGCAGCTACTCGCCGGATGGCAGCAAAATAGTGTTCGAGAGCGATCGCTCCGGCAGCCAGCAAATCTATGTGATGAACGCCGACGGCACCAATCAGCAGCGGATCAGCCACGGTGGCGGGCGCTATGCGACACCGGAATGGAGCCCGCGTGGAGACCTGATCGCCTTCACCAAGATCACCGGTGATTTCAATATCGCCGTGATGACGCCCGGCGGCGATAATGAGCGCATCCTCACCCACGGCTGGCAGGATGAAGCGCCGACATGGTCGCCCAATGGCCGGGTGCTGCAATTCTTCCGTACCAGCCAGGGCAGCGGCGGCGTCAGCCAAGTGTGGCAGGTGGATCTGACCGGCGTCAACGAGCGCCGCATCCCCACGCCACTGAGCGGGTCCGATCCTTCCTGGGGTCCGCTCTTGCCTTGAAGTCCATAGCGCCTATCTTCCAATGATCAGAACGAGGAGAAAAACCATGTCCCCCATCACCCGCACGCTGATGATCGCCTCCGCCGTCATTGCTCTCTCCGCCTGTTCGAAGAAAGCGCCCGAAGAACTGCCGCCGCCGCCGGTGGACACCGCCCGTCCGGCTGAAGCGACCCCGCCGCCACCCAGCGGCCCGGTGAAGGGCAGCCAGGAGGATTTCCTCGCCAGCGTGGCGGCGGACAAGATCTATTTCGACACCGACAAATATGACATCGACGCGCAGGATCAGTCCGTGCTCGCCAGTCAGGCGCAGTGGCTCGCCGCCAATCCGACCGTCAAAGTGACGGTCGAAGGCCATGCCGACGAGCGCGGCACGCGTGACTATAACCTCGCGCTGGGCGAGCGCCGCGCCAACGCCGCGAAGAACTACCTCGCATCCTTGGGTGTAGACCCCGCCCGCATCACCACGATCAGCTACGGCAAGGAGCGTCCCGCCGCGCTGGGATCGGATGAGGCCGCATGGGCGCAAAACCGCCGCGCCGTTACTGTGACGGTGCAGTAATCGATGATCGTCGCTCCCCGCTCGTGGTAAGAGAGCGGGGAGCGTCACCTCAATAGCTGTCCCGGATACCTAGATCCCTGAGCAGACTTTCAGCGTGCTGTCGGAATACGACAATATTGCGGACCTCGGATTATATGTCATTATCCAAGCATGAGACGAACGACCATCACTTGGATGAAGAAATTTCTGATTGGTGTTGGCATACTTGTGGTGCTCGTCGTTGTAGGCGCCGTGGGCGAGATATTGATTAACAATCATCGATTGGCGGCACGAACCAGCACAATCGAAGGTCCGCTAGTGTATGATCCAAACGATCCAGAGCAACTTTTGCCGTTGCTGGACCCGATAAAGAGCATCAACAGCTTGAGGATCGAAATGGCCCCCTCATTTCGGTATCAATGGTTGGCTGTAGCTATCTACGAGGATCGTGGAAGAGGTTATGGTGAATCTCTTGTATATGATCGCGAACACGGCACGATCAAGAAACGAAAATTTGGCTTACCAAGGAGTGAGCTACATAGCTTTCTCTATGAATGGGACGCGTTGACCGACGGCTATTCAGGGGAAGCCAGAATGTGGCTTGATGGCACTTCCATTGCCTTCGAGCGGCGAAGAGGGGGCCGTATCACATCAGCACATGGAAACTCTCCATGCCATGATGACGTGCTTGGAGATTTAGCTGCAAGACGACTGACAAGATATGTTCCTGAACTAGCGGAGTTTTCGGTTCCCAATCTGGAAAAGATATTGGAGAGCGACGTTTGTAAAACAGGCATTTTCAAATGGCTGTAGGGCACTCCGCCTCACAGCACACATTCCCCTGTCCTACAGCCCGCCATCCCTGATACATCCCTCATCCAAAGGCCCCATATCACCGCCTCCGTGCAGGTGCGCCGTGCCGTCCCCGCCGCGTGATCCGTATCGGTTCGCGTCTGCCAGCGGCATCTGCCTGCCCCTCCCGCCCGCGGGAGAGAAGCGCGCCGGGTAAACAGCGATCCGGCCTTTTATGCCAGCGCGGCGGCGCTTAGTCGCGCAAAGATTATCCCCTCGGGCGGCGGGAATGGCTGGCCCGGATTTAGAGCATCGTGCCAAAAAGTGGGAACCGGTTTTTGGCAATAAACGATGCGACAACAAAGGTATAGAGCGCGCTATATGCGTCAGATTTAACGCAGCGCGCTCTAATATCGCGCTCTTTCTCAAGGCTGTATGAACCGGGCTGCGTGCGGCTCATATAACCGGGGAACGTCACACCGCGCCCCCTCACAGGGCGTGACTTTCGTGACTTTCCGAGTCGCACTCTCGCCATTTCGCGCTGGCATCATCGGCATGATGCGCTAGAGATGGCAACCATGTGGCGTCTTTACCAATTTCCGCTCTGCCCCTTTTCCCGCAAGGTCCGTCTCCAGCTCGCCGAGAAAGGCGTGGGCTATGATCTGGTGCGCGAGTTGCCATGGGAGCAGCAGGATGCGTTTCTCGATCTTAATCCCGCAGGCAACACGCCGGTCATGGTCGATGACGAAAAGGCTGCGGTGCTGATCGACAGTCAGGCGATCTGCGAATATTTCGAGGAAACGGTCGAGAAAATGCCGCTCATCACCGGCAGTGCAACCGGGCGTGCGGAGATCAGGCGACTGACGGCCTGGTGCGACCAGATTTTCTATCGCGATGTGGTTGCGCCATTGCTGGAGGAGCGGATGCGCAAGCGTATCGTCCATCGCGCGCCGCCAGATGGTGGCAAGCTGCGTGAGGCGATGCGCAACGCCAATACGCATATGGATTATATGGATTATCTGCTCGATCACCGCAGCTGGCTCGCGGGCAGCACGATGAGCCTCGCGGACATCGCGGCGGCGGCGCATATCTCGGTTGCGGATTATCTGGGCGGGATCGACTGGACCGGGCATGAGCCGGTCAAGCGCTGGTATGCGGGCTTCAAGTCGCGCCCATCGTTCCGGCCTTTATTGTCTGAGCGGATGGAGGCGATTGTGCCGCCGCCTTATTACGACAAGCCCGATTTTTAGGGGTTTTTAACCGAAGTCAGGCACAAATCCCGCGTTTTCATTCACGCGGGAGTGGTGAGATGAGCTTCTGGAGTCCGACTGTCAGCCATCAGGAGGCCGCGCGCCTCAAAGGCCTCTATGAGGAGCTGGGATCCTTGCAAGCAGTAGCGGATGCCGAGAATGTGCGCACCCGCTGGCTTGGGCAGGTGCTTCTCGCGCATGACCGGCGCGTCCAGGGATCGGACGCGAACTATAAAGGTCCGGAGCGCCGCAAGAAGGGCTAGAGCCTGTTCAGGCAGGAACCGCTTCCACGCGTATCCTGTGCCCGTTAGACGCATCGCTCAGCACCAGATCAAGGATAGCACCGCCCACTACCTCAGGGCCTTTCAGCGTCATGGGATCTTCGCCGGGGAACGCCTTGGCGCGCATGGCGCTGCGCGTCGCGCCAGGGTCCACAATATGCGTGCGGATCGAGGAGATGTTCTTCACTTCCTCGCCATAGGCGAGCACCAGCGCCTCTAAAGCGGCCTTGGTCGCGGCATAGCCGCCCCAATAGGGGCGCGGATTATTGGCGACGCTGCTTGTCACCGCCACCACGCGCGCATCGTTCGACTGGCGCAGCAGCGGATCGAACGCCGCGATCAACGCCTGATTGGCGCTGATGTTGAGCGTCATCACCTTGGCGAACTCCTTGGTGTCGATCGCCGGGACCGAGGCAAGGCTACCCAAGAGCGCGGCATTGAGCACGAGGATATCGAGCGCCTGCCAGCGGCCCGCTATCGCGTTCGCCAGCCGACCGATGCTCTCGCCATCGATGAGGTCCAGCGGTGCGATAGTGGCGGAGCCACCGGTCTCATGGATGCGCGCTTCGACCTCTTCCAGCCCGCCGGAAGTGCGCGCAACGAGGATCACATGCGCACCAGCCGCGCCAAGCGCAACGGCGGTTTCAGCGCCGATACCCCGGCTGGCGCCGGTCACAAGGGCGAGTTTGCCGGCCAGCGGCTTGTCGGTGTTCGTCGTCATACTATTCAGGATACCCGCTCGGAGAGTAGCTCAAGCTGGTCGCGCACCTCGGCCTCGTCCTGATCGGTAAGCGAGGTCGGGTAATCCCCGGTGAAGCAGGCGTCGCAATATTGCGGGCGGATGTCGGCACGCTTTGCTTCGCCCAGCGCTTTGTAAAGGCCGTCTATCGAGAGGAAGGAGAGGCTGTCTGCGTGAATGAATTCCTGCATGCCACCTACATCGAGCTTGTGAGCGAGCAGCTTGGTGCGCTCCGGCGTATCGACGCCATAGAAGCAGCTGTGCCGGGTCGGCGGACTGGCGATGCGCATATGCACTTCCTTCGCGCCCGCCTCGCGCATCATCTGCACGATCTTCAAGGATGTCGTACCACGCACGATACTGTCGTCGATGAGAACGATGCGCTTGCCACTGATCAGCGCGCGGTTGGCATTATGCTTGAGCTTAACGCCCAGATGGCGAACCTGATCCCCCGGCTGGATGAATGTGCGGCCTATATAATGCGAGCGAATGATGCCCAGCTCGAACGGAATGCCAGATTCCTGTGCATAGCCGATGGCGGCGGGTACGCCCGAGTCCGGTACCGGGATCACATAATCCGCCTCGACCGGGTTTTCCAATGCGAGCTGCGCGCCGATTGCCTTGCGCACCGAATAGACGCTGCTGCCATCGACTATGGAGTCGGGGCGCGAGAAATAGACATGCTCGAAGATGCAAGGCCGTGGGTGGGTATCGCCAAACGGGCGGTGGCTGCGGAGCTGGTCTGCGTTGGCGCCATGCGGCACCACGATCAGCTCGCCGGGTTCGACCTGGCGGATATATTCGGCGCCCACGACATCGAACGCCACCGTCTCCGAGGCGAAGATCACTGCGTCGCCCAAGCGGCCCATCACCAGCGGACGAATGCCCAAGGGATCGCGGCAGGCAATCATGCCCTCCGCCGTCATGCAGATCAGCGAATAGGCGCCCTCGACCTGCTTCAGCGCATCGATGAATTTGTCGAGCAGGGTGCGATAGCTTGAGGTGGCGACGAGGTGGATGATCACCTCGGTGTCAGAGGTGGACTGGAAGATCGAGCCGCGGCGAATCAGCTCGCGGCGTAGCTTCATTGCGTTGGAGATGTTGCCGTTATGCGCCACCGCGAAACCGCCGCTCGAAAGCTCGGCATAAAGCGGCTGGACATTCCTGAGCGATGTCTCGCCAGTGGTGGAATAGCGCACATGGCCGCAGGCGACCTTGCCGGGCAGACTGCGGATCGCCTCGTCATTGTCGAAATTGCCTGCAACATGGCCCATCGCGCGCTTGGTCTGGAAATCGCGCCCGTCCCAGCTGGTGATTCCCGCTGCTTCCTGCCCGCGATGCTGGAGGGCATGGAGCCCGAGAGCCACCATTGCAGAGGCCGTTTCCGCGCCGGAAACGCCGAAAATGCCACACTCCTCGCGGAGCTTGTCGTCATCGAAAGGGTGCGTGGTCAGCATGGGCTCGGCGTCCATTGCAAATGCGTGTTTCTGATATGTAGGCGACTGTTAAGCGCGCATATAGGAGCATCATTTACGTTTGTCGCCCCCCTCTTTGTCGCGAGCCTGTCACATTTTGTGCCGATGCGACACTTACGCATCGCTGAAGCCTAGCCAGCCGCGTATTGCGTCGCTAAAGAGGCCGCGCAATGCACGCTTTCGCCAACCCCGCGAAGTTTCTTTCTCTTGCTCGGCCGTTGACGCCGTGGCTGTTCTGGCTTGGTTTGGCGCTGATACTGGCAGGCGCATATTGCGGGCTGTTCCTCACCCCAGCGGACTATTTGCAGGGCGATTCGGTGCGGATCCTGTATATTCATGTGCCTGCCGCATGGCTCGGTATGGGAGGCTGGAGCGGCATGGCGATCGCCGCGTTAATGCAGATGGTGTGGCGGCATCCGCTCGCCGGAGTTGCAGGCCGGGCCATTGCGGTGCCGGGCGCCTTGTTTACGGCCATATGCCTTGCTACCGGCTCGATCTGGGGCCGCCCGACCTGGGGCACATGGTGGGAATGGGACGGGCGGATGACCAGCATGCTGGTGCTGCTGTTCCTCTATTTCGGCTATATCGCGCTTGCCCGCGCTAGCGCGGAGCAGGCGGGCGGGATCGGCGAGAGCGGCGGCGTCAGCCGGGTGACCGCGATCTTCGCGCTGGTCGGTGCGGTCAACCTGCCGATCATCAACCGCAGCGTTGTATGGTGGAACAGCCTGCATCAGGGGCCGAGCATCACGATGCGCGGTTCGACCATCGACAGCGCGATATTATGGCCGCTTGGCCTGACGGTGACGGGCTTCACGCTCTGGTTCGGCGCGATTGTGCTGATGCGGATGCGTGCGATCCTTGCTCAGAACAAGGTCGAAGCGCGGCTCGCGCGGCGGGCGCGGGAGGGATAAGCGCATGAACCACTGGCCCTTCATCATCGCCGGTTATGCGTTGACGGCCCTCGGCACGCTGAGCGTAAGCTGGACGAGCTGGCGCGCCATGTGTAGCGCAGAGGCGCGAGCCGATGCACTGCGACGAGAGCGGGACTGATTATGATGGCGATGAAGTCGAAGCATCAACGGCTGATCCTTGGCATTGCGGCGTTGGTGGCGATCATCGGCGCGGGGCTGCTCGCGGCGTCGGCGCTGAAGGATGAGGCTGCCTATTTCTATGTGCCCAACGATGTGAAGACCAAGGGCGTCGAGCCAGGCAAGGCCGTGCGGCTGGGCGGCATGGTCGAAGCCGGCTCGTTGAAGCACATGCAGGATGGCGTCACGATCCGCTTTACTGTGACGGATGGCAAGGCGCAGGTGCCGGTCATCTTCAAGGGCATAGCGCCCGATCTGTTCCGCGAGGGTTCCGGCGTGGTGGCGGAAGGCGCGTTCGACACGAGCGGAACTTTCATTGCCGACAACCTCCTCGCCAAGCACGACGAACGTTATATGCCGCGCGAAATGGCGGGCATGAAATATGACGAGACGACGCACCAGATAACGGAGCCTGACGCGAAGTGATCGCCGAACTGGGTCTTGGTGCGCTATGGTTGGCGGCGGCAATGGCTTTGCTGCAACTGCTTCTGGCCGGGCTCGGGTTGGGTAAAGGGCGGCCTGAGTTACTCTCTGGCGTCCGCCCGGTTGCGGTTGCGCAAGCGGCTCTTGTTGGAATCGCTTTCGCCAGCCTCATTGCGCTGTTCCTGCGCTCGGATATGTCTGTGCTTCTGGTGGCGATGAACAGCCACAGCGCCAAGCCTTGGCTCTATAAATTTGCGGGCACATGGGGCAATCATGAAGGCTCGATGCTGCTCTGGGTCAGCGTGATGGGCTTTGCCGGCGCGCTGGTGGCGCTGCTGGAGCGCAGCCTGAAGCGCGAGACACATATGGCAACTTTGGGCGCGCAGGCGGCAATTTCGCTCGGATTTTATGCGTTCCTGCTGTTCGCGTCCAACCCGTTCGCGCGCTTGAACCCGGCTGCGCCCGATGGGCAGGGCTTGAACCCGCTTCTTCAAGACCCCGGCCTCGCCTTCCATCCGCCGACGCTCTATCTCGGCTATGTCGGCCTTTCGGTCGCCTTCTCTTTTGCGGTCGGTGCACTGCTGACGCGGAAAGTGGACGCGAGCTTCGCCCGCGCGATGCGTCCGTGGGTGCTGGGTGCGTGGGTGCTGCTCACAGTCGGTATTACGGCGGGCAGCTATTGGGCTTATTATGAGCTCGGCTGGGGCGGCTGGTGGTTCTGGGATCCGGTCGAGAACGCCTCGCTGATGCCGTGGCTCGCCGCGACCGCGCTGCTGCATTCGGTGACGGTGCTGGCGACGCGCGACGCGTTGCGGGCATGGACGGTGATGCTCGCTGTGGTCGCTTTCTCGATGTCGATGGTTGGCACTTTCCTCGTACGCTCCGGAATATTGACCAGTGTGCATGCCTTCGCGGTGGACCCTGAGCGCGGCAGCTTCATCCTTGCGTTACTGGCGATTTATATCGGTGGTGCACTCGCGCTGTTCGGCCTGCGCGTCAGCACTGTGCGTGAGGGGCGGCAGTTCGAGGCGATGAGCCGCGAGACACTTCTCGTCGTCAATAACCTGCTGCTCACCGTAATCCTCGGCGTGGTGCTGGTCGGGACGCTCTATCCGCTGATGACGGAGGCGTTCGGCCATAAGGTCTCGGTTGGCCCGCCCTATTTCAATGCAGTCGCGGGGCCGATCGCGCTTGTGTTGATGCTGGCGATGGTCGCCGGGCCGCTGACACGCTGGCGGCGCGATGTGCCTGGAATTGTTGGCGGGCGCATGCTCTGGTCTTTAGGCTTGATGCTGGCCACCGGCGCAGCACTGGCCGTAGCGGCGTGGGGCAAGATTGGCGTGCTGCCTTTCCTGGGTCTGGTGATAACAGCAGGCGTGGCACTGGGCAGCCTCATCCCGCTTACCAAGCGTAACCTCAAGCGCACGCCGTTATTTACCTATGGTATGGTGCTCGCGCATTTGGGCTGCGCAGTGTCGCTGGGTGGAATGGCGGCGGAGAGCGCGTTCAGTGTCGAGAAGTTGGTGGCGATGCAGCCGGGCGAGAGCGTTGAAAGTGCAGGCTGGACTATCCGCTTCGACAAGGTAGCGCCGCTCGCAGGTCCGAACTGGGTCGCGATGCAGGCTGACATGGCGGCGAGCTACGGCGGAGATGAAAAAATGCTCCACCCGCAAAGCCGTTTCTTCTCTGACCCACCAACCAACACCACCGAATCCGCAATTCTCACCCGTTGGGACGGCCAGCTATATGTCGTGCTGGGCGAACGGCTGGAAGATGGCCGCTGGCAGATGCGCATCTGGTGGAAGCCGTTCGTAACGCTGATCTGGCTCGGTGGCTTCATGATCGCGGCGGGCGGCCTGCTCACCATCATCGGACGCGAGCGGCGCGGCTGGTTGCTCAAACTCCGCAAGCTGCACGCAGGGGATTGGGCATGAAGGGGCGCTGGCTTACATGGCTGCCCTTGGCGCTGTTTCTGGCTTTGGCTGCGCTGTTCGTCGGCGGGCTGTTGCGACCCGAAGGGCGGACCATTGAATCGAAGATGGTCGGCAAGCCTCTACCCGTTTTTGCACTGCCTGCCGCCGCGTCGGACCGCCCGGCGCTCGCGAGCGCCGACTTCGCTAAGGGCAAGCCGCGCCTGCTCAATATCTTCGCAAGCTGGTGCGTGCCCTGCGCCGCCGAATCGCCGCAACTGATGGCCTTGAAGCAGGCGGGCGTGCCGATCGACGGAATTGCGATCCGTGACGCGCGCGAGGATGTGGATCGCTTCCTTGCCCGATACGGCAATCCCTATGACCATATCGGGCTCGATGCGCGTTCATCGGTGCAGCTCGCGCTCGGAAGCTCGGGCGTACCGGAAACCTTCCTCATCGATGGACAGGGCAAGATCGTCCACCAACATATCGGTGACATTGGCCCCGATGATATCGCGGACATCCTCGACCGCTGGAAGGCCGCGCAATGAGAGCGCTGCTGACCCTTCTTGCCGCGTTGTTCTCCGCGCCATCGCTTGCCCAAACCGCGCTACCGCCCGCGCCTTATGCAGATCGTCAACTTGAAGACCCGGCGCTGGAGAAGAAAGCTCATGATTTCATGCTTACTATCCGCTGCCTCACTTGCCAGAGTCAGTCGATTGCGGATAGTAACGCCAGCATGGCGGGCGATCTGCGCTCGGAAATCCGCCAGCGCATCGCGGCGGGAGAAGACCCGGAACACATCCGCACATGGCTGATCGAGCGCTATGGCGACTGGATCAGCTATGAGCCGACGGCGGAGCCGATATTGTGGCCGCTCTGGGCCGCGCCCGCCGTGCTGTTGATCGGTGGCGGCGCGCTGGTCCTGGGGCGCATCCAGCGACGCAGGAAGCGGGGGCAGGGCTGATGGGCTGGGCGCTCTTCGCATTGCTGGCAGCGCTCGTGGGTACGGGCCTCATTCTCGCGCGTATGCCTCGCCCGATTTGGGAGTTGGTAGGTGCAGCGCTGCTGCTGGGTGCAGCGGGCTATGCATGGCAAGGCAACCCGATGCTTGGGGGCGATCCGCGTAAGCCTACCGACAGCGCGCTGAAATTCGACAATGATCTCGCCAATCTCCGCAATGCTTTCTCCGGGCCAGACAACAAATCGGGGCCATGGATCACGATGTCGGACGGTCTCGCGCGACAGGGAGATTATGAGAACGCCTCCAATGCGTTGGTCTCGGGTCTCAAGGCGCATCCGGACAATGCGAATCTCTGGGTCGCGCTCGGCAATATGCTGATATATAAGGCGGAAGGGGCGGTTTCACCGGCTGCTGCCTATAGCTATGAGCAGGCGATACGGCTCGCGCCGGACAATCTCGCCGCGCCTTATTTCTATGGCCTCGCGCTGGCGCAATCCGGGCAATATGACGCGGCACGAAAGCTCTGGGCCGCGCTTTACGCACGCGTGCCGCAAGATTCGCCGCTCCATGCAGATCTGGAGGCCAATCTCTCCCGTCTGGATCGTGTCCTTGCGGGACAACCAGCGATGCAACCTTGATAGTATGCCGCGCTTTGTTGCACCCCCTCTTGGCCTGTGCTAACGCGCCGCATCGGTCGCCCGGAGACTAGCAATGGCCTGTGCCAATGGCTGAAGACAACAGTACCGCATCGACAGCGGTGACGGATTCTCATCCCACTGATCAGCATAGTGCACACGGGCATGGCGATGGCATGCTGCGGCTTGCCGTTGGTGCGATCGGCATCGTCTTTGGCGACATTGGTACCAGCCCGCTCTACGCGTTCCGTGAAACCTTTGCCGGGCACCACAAGCTTGCTCTGGATCTTGAGCATATTCTCGGCGTCATCAGTCTGATGTTCTGGTCGATGATGATGGTGGTGACGCTGAAATATGTCACAATCATCATGCGCGCTGACAACAAAGGCGAAGGCGGCAGTCTCGCGCTGCTCGCACTCATCAATCGCAACACAGAAGGGCGGCGCTGGACTTCCGGCATCATCCTGATGGGCGTGTTCGCGACGGCGCTTTTTTATGGCGACTCGATGATCACGCCAGCCGTTTCGGTGCTCTCCGCCGTTGAGGGTCTGGCGGTGTATAATCCGAATTTTGCGCCGCTCATCCTGCCTGCGGCTGTCACCATACTTGTAGGCCTGTTCGCAATACAGCGGGGCGGGACCAATAAAGTGGCGACATTATTCGGGCCGATCATGCTGCTTTATTTTCTGGTGATTGCAACGCTAGGTGTGCTGAGCATCATCGCCTCGCCGCATATCCTGATCGCGCTCAATCCATACTGGGCAGTGATGTTTTTCGTCACAGATCCGCTGCCTGCGTTCCTCGCGCTCGGTTCGGTGGTGCTGGCAGTGACAGGCGCAGAAGCTCTCTATGCCGATATGGGCCATTTCGGCCGCAACCCTATCCGCGTCTCATGGCTGGTGTTTGTGCTGCCCGCGCTGATGCTGAACTACATGGGGCAGGGCGCACTCCTCACCCGCGAGGGCTATGCCGCGCTTGAGAGCCCATTCTACAATCTCGCGCCTGTACATTTTCAGTTGCCGCTGATCGGCCTTGCGACTCTGGCGGCGATCATCGCTTCTCAGGCAGTCATCTCCGGAGCGTTCTCGGTAACGCAGCAGGCGATCCAGTTGGGCTTTATGCCTCGCTTGCGTATCGCACATACCAACGCGTCCACAGCTGGGCAGATTTATATTCCGCTGATCAACTGGGGCCTGATGACGATGGTTATCCTGCTTGTCCTCTCGTTCCGTACCTCGTCGAACCTGACAGCGGCCTATGGTATTGCCGTGACGGGCGCCATGTTCATCGACAACGTGTTGCTGACGGTAGTGCTGTTCAAGCTATGGCGCTGGCACTGGGCGGGTGCAGTGGCGCTGCTATCGGTATTCTATATCGTGGATGGCGCCTATCTCGCCGCCAACATGACCAAGATTCCCGATGGCGGTTGGTTCCCCCTTCTGATTGGCCTCATCGTGTTCACCCTGCTCACCACATGGTCGCGTGGGCGTAAGCTGATGATTGAGCGGATGCGCGAATCGGCGATGCCGATCCCGATCTTCGTTGCCTCTGCCGCGAACAGTGCGGTGCGTGTGCCGGGCACCGCTGTATTCATGACATCATCAGCTGATGGCGTGCCACATGCGCTCTTGCACAACCTCAAGCACAACAAGGTGCTGCATGAGCGCGTGATCCTGCTCACGGTCAAGATCGCTGACGTACCTGTGGTGCAGGATGACGGGCGCTGCCACCTGGAGGATTTGGGTCGAGGCTTCTTCCGTCTCGTGCTCAAATATGGCTTTATGCAGGAACCGGACGTTCCCGCCGCATTGAAGCGGGTCGAAGGCTGCGGTCAGAGTTTCAAAATGATGGATACGAGCTTCTTCCTCGCGCGTCAGACGCTATTGCCCTCGGCGCGGCCCGGTATGGCGGTGTGGCGCGAAAAGATCTTCGCGTGGATGCTGCGCAACGCGGAAAGCGCGATGGAGTTCTTCCGTCTGCCGACCAACCGCGTGGTGGAGCTGGGAAGCCAGGTAGAGATTTAGCCGTACGTCGGTATCAGCCGCAGAGCGCGGCTTTAGCCTCGGCATATTCTCGTTTCATCCGGGCAACCAGTTCTGCAACACTGACGACTGCATCAACTGCGCCAATGCCTTGGCCCGATCCCCAGATGTCTTTCCAGGCCTTGGCCTCGGTGTTTCCACCGGAGCCGAAATCCATCTTGCTAGGGTCGCCTTCAGGCAGATTATCCGGGTCCATGCCCGCCGCGATGATTGAACTACGCAGATAATTGCCGTGTACGCCAGTGAAGAGGCTGGAATAGACGATGTCACCCGCGCGTCCTTCGACTACTCCCTGCTTGTAGGCAGATGCGGCGCGGCACTCCTCGGTAGCGATGAACACGCTGCCAGCATAAGCGAAATCCGCGCCCATTGCTTCCGCGGCCAACACAGAACGCCCGTTGGCGATAGCGCCAGACAAGACCAGAGGCCCGCTGAACCATTGCCGGATCTCCTGCACCAGCGCGAACGGAGACAAGGTGCTGGCGTGGCCGCCCGCTCCCGCCGCCACTGCGATCAGTCCAGTGGCACCCTTCTCAATCGCCTTGCGCGCAAAACGGTCATTGATGATGTCATGCAGCGTGATGCCGCCCCAGCCCTGCACACTCGCATTTACATCCTCGCGCGCGCCCAATGATGTAATGACGATCGGCACCTTCCACTTGGCGCAGGTCGCCATGTCTTCCTCCAGCCGCGCATTGGATTTGTGCACGATCTGGTTGACCGCGAACGGCGCGGCGGGCGTGTCGGGATGGTCCCGGTCCCATGCCGCCAGCTCTTCCGTAATCTGGTGGAGCCATTCTTGGAGCTGGCTTTGCGGGCGGGCGTTGAGCGCCGGGAAGCTGCCGACAATGCCCGCTTTGCACTGAGCGATCACCAATTCGGGGCCCGAAATGATGAACATCGGCGAGCCGATGAGTGGCAGCGCCAGACGGTTCTTCAGTGTTTGTGTGGTCAACATATAACACGGCTCCTAGAAGCTATGGCGGCCTGCATAAACACAGGCCGCTTCAGCCTCAAGGCCAGTTCAGGCGCTTGTCATTACCATATTGGCGGCTGACAGCACCGCCTGCACGGAAGCCGTAGCGATATCGGCGTCCATACCGACCCCAAAAATAATTTTGCCTTCCGTCGTCTTGCACTCAACATAGGCGGCAGCATTGGCATCCGTCCCGGCGCTGATCGCGTGTTCGCTGTAGTCGATCACCTCGAGATCGACATTCAGCTCATCCCGCAGTGCTGCCAGCACCGAGGAAATGAGGCCGTTGCCGCGGCCGGAAATGCTGCGCTCTTCGCCATTCAACATCACCTTGCCGACGAAGATGCGGTCTCCGGCCGGGCCGGTCTCCTGATAGTCGATCAGTTGCGCGGGCTGGCCTTCGGTGAGGCGGTAATGGCTCTGGAACGCGTCCCAGATGTCCGCTGCATTGAGCTCCCGGCTCGACTGGTCGGCCAGCTCCTGCACCACGCGGCTGAAGTCGGCCTGCATGCGCTTGGGCAGCTTCAGGCCTTTGTCCTGCTGCAATACCCACGCGACGCCGCCCTTGCCGGATTGCGAATTGACCCGGATCACCGCCTCGTAATTACGGCCCAAGTCAGCTGGGTCGATCGGCAGATAGGGCACGTCCCAGATCTGGTCATTGCGCGCTTCCTGCGCGGCGAAACCCTTCTTGATCGCGTCCTGATGGCTGCCGGAAAAGGCGGTGAATACCAGCTCTCCCGCATAGGGATGGCGCGGGTGGACGGGGAGCTGGTTGCAATATTCGACCGTCTGGATCACCTCGTCTATGTCCGAGAAATCGAGCGCCGGGTTGATGCCCTGCGTATACATGTTAAGCGCGACGGTCACGATATCGCAGTTCCCCGTGCGCTCGCCATTGCCGAACAGGCAGCCCTCGATCCTGTCTGCGCCCGCCATTAATCCCAGCTCCGCAGCCGCGACGCCGGTGCCCCGGTCGTTATGCGGATGGAGCGAGATGAGCACCGCATCTCGGCGCGAGATATTGCGGCACATCCACTCGATCTGGTCAGCATAGATATTGGGCGTAGCCGCTTCGACCGTCGCGGGGAGGTTGAGGATCAGCGGCCTCTCTGCCGTGGGCTGGAGAATGTCCATCACCGCCTCGCAACATTCGAGGCTGAAATCGAGCTCGGCGGTGGAGAAGGTTTCCGGCGAATATTCGAAGCGCCAATCGGTGTCCGGCTGAGCGGCGGCGTGATCGCGCAGTAGTTTTGCTGCGGTGATCGCGATCTCCTTGATCTCGCTCCGCTCCATGCCGAACACGATGCGCCGCCATGCGGGCGAGACGGCGTTATAGACATGGACGATAGCAGTCTTTGCACCGCGCAGGGACTCAAATGTGGTGGCGATCAGGTCCGCGCGGGCTTGTGTGAGCACCTGCGGCGTCACGTCATCTGGTATGAGGCCATTTTTCACCAGCCCCGAGATAAAATCGAACTCGGTTGCGCCAGCCGATGGAAAGCCTACCTCGATTTCCTTGACGCCCACCCGGCAGAGCAGTTCGAAGAAGCGCTTCTTCTTCTCCGCGTTCATCGGATCGATCAAAGACTGGTTGCCATCGCGCATGTCGGTGGAGAGCCAGATCGGCGGTTTCGTGATGACAGCCGAGGGCCATTGGCGATTGGGCAGATCGACCTGCGGAAACGGTCGGTATTTTTGGCTAGGGTCTGCGAGCATGGTCATGATGAAATTCCTGCAAATATGCGCGTGGCTATTACGCGCCCTGTTACGACTGTCGAGAGATTTTCGGACCCTTAGGCAGTGTGCGCGCCCGTTTTGGGCAACGCAAAAGACACGCCTAAGGGCGTGTAAGTCGTAGAAGCAGCAGAGGCAGGTTCCGTGCCATTCCTCCGCCATAGTGGCGGAGGGTTAAGAAAGTCCAGTAATTTTTTATTTCTCGAAAGCGGTTGTGATCTTCAACGATATGTCATCGCCCACCAGCGGCACAGCATAGCCCATGTTGAAATCGCTGCGCTTGATCTCCGCTTCCGCATCGAAGCCGATGGTATCCTTCTTCATGAACTCATTTCGGCCTGCACCGACGAACTTCGCATGAAGGGTAACATCCTTTGTCACGCCCTTGATGGTCAGCTTGCCGATGATGTCGGCAGTTTCGCCATCCACCTTGACCGAGGTGGACTGGAAAGTGGCGGTCGGGAATTTGGCGGAGTCGAAGAAGTCAGGCTTCATCAGATGCTCGTCCAGCTTTGCGATACCCGTGTGCAGATTGGCAACCGGAAAGCTGATCGAGACGTTCGCCTTTTCGGGCGCTTTGGGGTCCAGCGTCAGGGTGCCGGTCGGCTGTGAGATCAGACCCATATTGTTGGAAAAGCCCATATGATTATATCGGAAGAACACCTGCGTATGGCCGGGGTCCACAGCATATGTGCCGCCTGTGATCAGCGATGTGTCAGGCTTACCGGGAGGCGTTGCGGGCATCTGTGCGATAGCAGCAACACCCAGCGACGCTGCTCCCGCAAGAGTAATCGCGATCATCCATGTACGCATTTTGTCCTCCACAGACACAAAAAGGGCGCCGCCAGATTAGGCGACGCCCCGAAATTGTATAGCCTTTTGCGGTGGATTAGTTCTTGTCCTTGTCCACCAGCTTGTTGGCACCGATCCATGGCATCATTGCCCGCAGCTTGGAGCCGGTTTCCTCGATCTGGTGGCGTTGTGCCGCCTTGCGCGCAGCCTTCAGCTCGGGCTGGCCGGCGCGGTTGTCGAGCACGAAGGCTTTCACGAAGCGGCCGGACTGGATGTCCGCCAGAACGCGCTTCATTTCCTTCTTGGTCTCGTCGGTGATGATCCGCGGGCCAATAGTGATGTCGCCATATTCGGCGGTGTTGGAGATCGAATAGCGCATGTTGGCGATGCCGCCCTCATACATCAGATCGACGATCAGTTTCAGCTCATGCAGGCACTCGAAATAGGCCATTTCGGGCGCGTAACCGGCCTCGACTAGCGTCTCGAAGCCAGCCTGCACCAGCGCGGTTGCTCCGCCGCACAGCACGGCCTGCTCACCGAACAGGTCGGTCTCGCATTCCTCGCGGAAGTTGGTCTCGATGATGCCGGAGCGACCGCCGCCAACGCCGCTGGCATAAGCGAGCGCGATGTCATGGGCGTTGCCAGTCGCGTCCTGATGGACGGCGATGAGGCAGGGGACGCCGCCGCCGCGCTGATATTCGGAGCGGACGGTGTGGCCGGGGCCCTTGGGCGCGATCATGATCACGTCGACATCCGCGCGGGGCTCGATGAGGCCGAAATGCACGTTAAGACCGTGGGCGAAGGCAAGCGCCGCGCCAGGCTTCAGGTTGGCGTGCAGATCCTCGGCATAGATTGCGGCCTGATGTTCGTCGGGCGCGAGGATCATGAGCACATCGGCCCATGCGGCAGCTTCAGCGTTGGGCAGCACCTTGAAGCCTGCGCCTTCAGCCTTCTTGGCACTGGCCGAGCCGGGACGCAGCGCAATCGCTACTTCAGCGACGCCGCTGTCGCGCAGGTTCTGCGCATGGGCATGACCCTGGCTGCCATAGCCGAGAATGGCGATCTTCTTCTTGTTGATGATGCCGAGATCGGCGTCACGATCGTAATAAACCTTCATGATGACAAGTTCCTTCGGACTATATTTGGTAAAGCGCCGGATCGCTTTTCAAAAAAACGACCGGCCTATGGGTTGAAAAACGGGGGCGGTCAATCCTTTCCGCGAACCATGCCGACTATGCCGGTGCGGCCGACCTCGACGAGGCCAAGCCCACGCATCAGACCGACGAAGGTGTTGATCTTGTCGGTCGGGCCGGTGATCTCGAATATGAAGCTGGTCGTGGTCGTATCCACAACCTTGGCGCGGAAAATGTCCGCGATGCGCAAGGCTTCAATGCGGTGTTCACCTTCGCCTGCGACCTTGACCAGCGCCAGCTCGCGCTCGACGAACGGGCCGTTCTCGGTCAAATCCGCGACCTTGTGGACTGGCACCAAGCGGTCGAGCTGGGCAATGATCTGGTCGATGATCCGTGGCGGGCCGTTGGTGACAATGGTGATGCGGCTGATCTCATGGTTCTCAGAGATGTCCGCCACGGTCAGGCTCTCGATATTATAGCCGCGCGCGGTAAACAGCCCGGCGATCTTCGCAAGGATACCTGCCTCGTTGGTGACGGTGATGGAGAGGACATGCCGCTCGCTAGTTTCTTCGGTAATGTGCATTGGCTTTAGCCCCTAAACCTCTTCTTCTTTCTCACGGCGGATCGAGAGCATGCCCGCCATCGCATAATGCCATTCGCCATTCATCCGGTGCGCTATGCGAACAGGAAATCCGACGAACGCGTTGAATATCTTGGAGAGATGTTCCCCCACATAACGTGGACTGACGAGAATGCGAGCGTGGCGGATTTCGTGCAACTCATAGCCTGAATCCAACGTGATCTCCCATTCCTCCAACTCGTCGATCTCATGGTCGTGCGTCCATCCGGTAATCTCTTCCCTACCCTCGTTCTGGCGTGCGAAGTCCCATGGTTCGGTGATATGCACGCGCAGTTTCAGCAGTTCGGCCATGATGCTCTCCGGCTAACGGTCCGCGCGCCCTATACCAGAGCTTTGGCCTCATCCGCCATAGTGCCTTCGATCTGGCTCGGATCGAGGAGCATATCCGTATGCGCTGCGCCGGATGGGATCATCGGGAAGCAGTTGGTCAGCTTCGCCACTCGGCAATCGACCAGCACCGGACCCGGCGTGTCGATCATCTGGGCAATGCCCGCTTCCAGCTCCTGCGGCCCTTCAATGCGGATGCCGGTCCAGCCATAGGCCTCCGCGAGTTTCACAAAATCGGGCAGACTATCCGAATAGCTCTCCGAATAGCGGCTTTCATAGGTTAGCTCCTGCCACTGGCGGACCATGCCCATATATTCGTTGTTGAGGATGAAGACCTTGACCGGCAGCCGGTATTGGGTCGCGGTACCCAGCTCCTGAATGTTCATCTGAACCGATGCATCACCCGCGATGCAGACCACGAGGCTATCGGGGTTGCCCATCTGCGCGCCGATCGCTGCCGGGAAGCCATAGCCCATGGTACCGAGGCCGCCCGATGTAAGCCACTTGTTGGGAGCATCGAAACCGAAATGCTGCGCCGCCCACATTTGGTGCTGGCCGACTTCGGTGGTGATGATGCAGTCCTTCCCGCGTGTCGCCTTGAACAGATCGGCGATTGCGCGCTGCGGCATGATCTCAGTACCATTTTCGGGATAGGCGAGGCTCTGGCGCGCGCGCCATCCGGCGATCCGCGCCCACCATTCCTCAAGATCAGCGGCTTTGTGACCTGCCGCCTTCCAACCGGCGATGATATCCGTCATTGCGCTCGCCGCGTCAGCGACGATGCCGAGATCGACCATTACCGTTTTGTTGAGGGAGCTGCGGTCGATGTCGATGTGGATTTTCTTGGATAAGGGCGAGAACGCATCGAGCCGCCCGGTCACGCGGTCGTCGAAGCGCGCACCGATGTTGATGATGATATCCGCCTTGTTCATCGCCAGATTGGCTTCGTAAGTACCGTGCATGCCCAGCATCCCCAGCCACTGCGGCGAGGAAGCGGGGAAAGCGCCGAGGCCCATCAGCGTGGACGTAACCGGCGCGCCGGTCAGATCGGCCAGCTCACGCAGCAGTGCGGAAGCCTCCGGCCCGGCATTGATGACGCCGCCGCCGGTGTAGAGGATCGGCCGCTCGGCTGCTGCGATCATCTCGACTGCCTGCGCGATCAGCTTGGGGTCGGCTTTCACCTGCGGACGATAGCTGGCATGTCCAGAAAGATCGGGACGCTCATAAGGCGCTGTCGCAACCTGAACGTCCTTCGGAATGTCGATCACGACCGGGCCGGGGCGGCCAGACGTGGCAATATGAAACGCCTCGTGGACAACATAGGAGAGGTTGGCGGGCGATTTGACCAGATAATTATGCTTGGTGCAGTGGCGCGTCAGGCCGACGGTGTCCGCTTCCTGAAACGCGTCGGAGCCGATGAGGTGCGTCGCAACCTGCCCGGTTATGACAACCATAGGGATCGAGTCCATCAGCGCGTCTGTGATGCCGGTGATCGCGTTGGTCGCGCCGGGGCCGGATGTGACGAGCACGACGCCGGGCTTGCCGGTCGAGCGGGCATAGCCTTCTGCCATGTGGGTTGCGCCCTGCTCGTGGCGAACGAGCACATGCTTGATGGTCGGGTGGTTATAGAGCGCATCGTAAATGGGCAGCACCGCGCCGCCGGGATAGCCGAACACGATCTCGACCCCCAGATCGACCAGGCATTGCAACAATATTTCGGCGCCGCTCATTTCGGCCACAACCAGTCTCCTCATATGCAGGGTATAACGATTGCCCTGAACCACCAGACAGTGCGCATGCGCCAAATGATCGCGAATCGCAACCTACTGCGGGTTCAGCGCCTCTATGAGACATAAAAGTTTATGTCAACGGCAAAGAGAATAATTTTATTACATCAAATACCCCTATATTGTTATTCACTGTCTCGGTGTGGCGGGGCCAGTCGTGTGGGGGCTGGCGCGTGAACCATGTATATTGGCGTTTGGCATATTGGCGGGTGGCGAGCTGCGCGCGCGGCACCATCTCCTCGCGGGAAATCTCTCCCGTCAGCCACCCGGCAATTTCAGGCACGCCGATTGCGCGCATTACGGGCAATTCTGGTGAAAGGCCGCGTTTCAGCAGGGCTTCCACTTCTTTGACAGCGCCCTGCTCCAGCATCACTTCGAACCGCGCATCGCAACGAGCGGTGAGCCATTCACGTGGTGGCAGCAGGATGAGCGGGTGGAGTGCTATCCTGTCCTTGATGCCGCCTTCTTTCTGCTCGCGCCACGCAAGGATGCTCCGTCCGGTCGAGCGGATGACCTCCAATGCGCGGGAGATGCGGGCGCTGTCAGCCGGGGCGAGGCGCGCGGCGGCGGGCGCATCCTCTTTGATGAGTGCGGCATAAGCCTGGTCCACTGGCAAAGCGCGCACGACTGCTCGTATTTCGGCGTCGATCTCAGGCACCGGGGCGATCCCGTCCAGCAGCGTACGAATATACAGGCCGGTGCCGCCCACAAGGATTGGCAGCTTGTCTGTCTCGTGTGCCGCTTTAATTTCGCGCTTTGTCTCGCTTGCCCAGCGCGCGGCGGAGCACGCCTCGGCCCCGTCCATGAAGCCGAACAGCCGGTGCGGCGCGCGTGCCATTTCTTCTACCGAAGGGCGCGCTGAGAGCACCGCAAGGTCCGCGTAGACCTGGCTCGCATCGGCGTTGATGATCACCCCATTCGCGCGCTCCGCGAGTTCGAGTGCCAATGCACTCTTGCCGCTGGCCGTCGGCCCGGCAATAAGCGCGAGCTTGGGTCGGACGGATTCGGCCAAGTTGTTTTCGGGAGTACTCATGTTCGTCGCCACCTTAGTCGCTCAAACCTCGCTAGGGCAGGGGGATATTGATGAGGCGCGGGATCGCGTGACGGCGGCGGGCGCGAACGTGACGGGAAGCAATGAAATGGAACCCGGCAAAGCAGCGGATATTTTCTTTACTGGCAATGCCAAAGCCGTGCGCGTTGCTCTTCAGGCGCTGCCCGGTTACATCGATGTTATCGTGCAGGTAGAGGCTGCGCGTGAGAAGAAACTGCTGGTCGCGGACATGGATTCGACCATGATTACCATCGAGTGCATCGACGAGTTGGCGGACTATGCCGGGATCAAGGCGCAGATTGCCGAGGTGACGGAGCGGGCAATGCGCGGCGAACTGGATTTCGCTGAAGCATTGAAGGCGCGGGTCGCGTTGCTAGCCGGGTTGGATGAAGCGATGATCGAACGCTGCCGCGAGGAGCGTGTGAAGCTCATGCCCGGCGCGAAGGCTCTCATCCAGACGCTGCGCGCACGCAGTTGTCACACGGTGCTTGTATCGGGCGGATTTACTCGCTTCGCAGAGCCGGTTGCGGCGGAAATCGGCTTCCACAAGGTGGTGGCTAACGTGCTCGATATTACGGGCGGCGCACTCGCAGGTACGGTGCAGTTCCCGATTGTTGATTCGGCGCGTAAGAAGGCGGAGCTGGAGCTGGCGCTAAGCGAGATGGCGCTCGATCCCGTGCTCAGCATTGCCATCGGAGATGGCGCGAACGACATCCCGATGATTGAGGCCGCCGGACTAGGCGTAGCTTATCACGCCAAGGAAAAGACGCGTGCCGCAGCCGATGCGGAAATCCGCTTCGGCGATCTCTCCGTGCTGCTCTATGCGCAGGGGATAGCACGCAACGGGTGGGTGGAGAACTAGTGGGGGCAGCCCTCCACCCAAAAAGTCAAAAGTGGAATTCATATTCCAGAACAAGTCGGAGCTGACCGTTTGTTTCATCGCGTGATTTGCCGAGCGCGAAAAGATAACCTGCTTCGATCTCCAGCTCGCCCTTGCCGGGAAGATGCTCGATCTCAGTGCGGACCATCGGTCCGGCGAAATGCTCATCGCGTGGCAAGAAATCCTTGGTGGTTCCGAGGTTACCGAATGCTTCTGCGCCCAAGCGAAATTCGCCGAACGCTGCCCAGTCCGCCGATACTGCATAGCCCAGCTCAATAGGCTGGCCCTTTTCCAGCTCCTTACCGAATTTGAGGTTCAGCCGAGTATCGAACGGGCCTTTGGTATGCTGCAGCAGCAGCTTGGCCTCGATCTCATCCGCGCCATGACGCACCGCCTCATATTCACCATAAAGCGCGACATCGAGGCCGAGCGAGTCGATGCGGCCGATATGGCCGATAGTCTCGATCGAATAGGCCTCGACTTTGCGACTCTCATGTGGCTCGCGCTCGGTTTCGACCAGAACGCCAGCCAAGAAATTGTCCGTAAACGCATGGGAAAGTTCCAGCACGGCGGCGTCTTCGCCATCAGCTGCGTCGCCGGATAGACGGCCATAGCGCATCTCAACCTCGGTCACGCCCTTTTCAATGCGCGCGCCATAGACCTTGCCGCCAAGGCCTGGCGCGGCGGCGGCAGGTGTGGCGGCGAGAGCGGCTGCTGCGGTAACTAATAAAACCAAGTTTTTCATCGAGTCCCCCTATTCGGAGGGGCTAGTAATGAGAAACAGTCGCATTAGCAAGAATGTTATAACGCTGCACCAACTGGCGCAGGACGCGGCTTAGTGGGGTTTGACTATACAGGCTGCGCCATTGCTTTTGATAGCCTCGCACAGCGTATCGGCCTCCGCGCGTGTCGGGAAGGGGCCAGTGAGCAGTCGCGTCAATGTGCCCGCAGGTTCCGTATAATGCTGGGTGCCGACCAGAGCCGGGATTTTGGCGGACAAAGCTTTCCATTGCACCTCCGCGTGTGCCTGTTCGCTGAATGCGCCGAGCTGGATCTGCCATGCGCCGTCGCTCTGCTTGGTTGGTCCAGTCTGAGCGGGCGTGGACGCTGGAATAGGCTTTGCAACCGGTGCGGGCTGAGAGGGTGGCAAGGTGGTGGTCCGCACCGGCGCAGAGGAGGGGGCAGGGCGCCATGGTGCAGAAGCATCATTGGCAGGCGTGTCGATTTTTTGATCCGGTTGTTGTGTATGTGCCGTCATTGTCGCTGCCAGCTCCAGACCATCCTTACGTTGTGCCTCTGGGATGAATCGGTCCATATGCTCAAGCGCTTTCGCTGCTTGCTCAACGCCTGCAGCCGAAGCGCGGTTCATCATCGCGTAGGCGCGCACCCAGTCTCGCGCGACAAGATCGCCGTTAAAGAGGGATATGCCGACCAGATATTGCGCGCGGGACTCTCCGCGCTCCGCCGACCGATCGAGATAGGGTATCGCCTCTGACTGCCGGCCCTGCTGATAGAGCAGCAGTCCGGCATTGTCCTCGGCCTGTGCGTGGCCTTGCGCGGCGGCCTTGCGATAATAGTCTATCGCGGCAGTCATGTCCTGCGGCACGCCACGGCCAAATTTATAGGCCTGCGCGATGTTGAACTGCGCGTCGGCGTCGCCGCTTTCCGCCAGCGGACGCCAGATTTTAAGAGCCTTGGCATAATCGCCCTGCGACCAGGCATCGACGCCTGCCTTCACATCCGCCCATGCGGAACCGCCCGCCAGGGTGAGGGCGAGCGCATATGGCATGGTAGCCAATACTGTAAGCATCCGTGGCTTCATCGTTTCTTTCCTGGGTGTGAAGAGGTTTAACCGCCCCATCCCCGATCAACAGTCCTATGCGCCAAAAAAGGTGGAAACATGGTTAACCATAAGCGCCGTATATGGGGCAAGCCGGGCGGTCGAATTAACAGAATGTTAGGACGTCACCGGTTAGTTTCCGCACGAATACATCCATTTGGGGGAATTGCGTGCGCGTATTGGCTATGGCTTCGCAAAAAGGCGGTTCGGGCAAGACAACCTTGTCCGGCCATCTCGCCGTTCAGGCGGAACGCGCGGGCGCTGGCCCGGTCGTATTGATCGACATCGATCCGCAGGGTTCGCTAGCCGACTGGTGGAACGAGCGTGAGGCCGATGCGCCTGCGTTTGCTGAAACCACGGTCGCGCGGCTGGCCCACGATCTCGAGACGCTGCGCCAACAGGGCTTCAAGCTCGCGGTGATAGATACCCCGCCGGCGATCACGATGGCGATCCAGAGCGTGATCTCGGTCGCGGAGCTGATCGTGATCCCGACCCGCCCCAGCCCGCATGATCTCCGCGCCGTTGGCGCCACGGTCGATCTATGCGAGCGCGCGGGTAAGCCGCTGATCTTCGTCGTTAACGCGGGCACGCCCAAGGCACGCATTACGCAGGAGGCTGCGATCGCGCTCTCTCAACATGGCACCGTCGCCCCGGTAGTCGTGCACCAGCGTACCGACTTCGCGGCGAGTATGATCGACGGTCGCACCGTGATGGAAGTGAACCCGGAAAGCCGCTCGGCGCATGAGATCGAGCAGCTATGGGCTTATATCTCCGACCGGCTCGAGAAAAATTTCCGGCGCACTGTCTTCACAGTGCCGGGGGCAAGCCCCGCGGCCACGGTTGCTGCCGCCGGTATCAAGCGCCCCGTAGCCGGCTTCGGCCGCCGCACGGTGAACCAATAAGGAGCGTGGCGATGATAGAACCCAAGCCGCTTGCCTCGCTTACCTCCGGCCTGCTCGCCCGCAAGGGCGGAGCCCGCCCGGCGATGCGCCGTCCTTATATCGCTGGGTCACATGCCCATCCTAACCTACCGCTTTCGGTACAGGAAGATCTGGGCTGGAACGACATGGGCCATGACGAGGACGAGCAGACGCCGCCATCATTGACGATGATCCGCGCGGATGTGCCAGAGCCGAAGGTCGAAGCCGAAACACCGACCGTAGTGAAGCAGCAGGAACAGCTTACTGAGCAGTTCGCCGAGCCTGTGGAGAGCGAGGAGTGGAAGCCCACTCCAATGGTGCGTCCGCGCGGCGCCAAGGCCGCCTTTACGCTGCGCCTCGACGCAGATCGTCATCTGCGCCTCCGTCTCGCTTGCGCGGTTTCCAACCGCAGCGCGCAACAGATCGTGACGCAGGCCCTCGATGATTTCTTGAACAGCCAGCCGCAGTTGGAGGCGCTGGCGCAGCAGGTGCCGGGGACCGACGTCGCCGATTCAAACCGCTAACCATGAAGGTGGGGAACCGTCATGAACCGTGAGACCAAACGCACAGCTTTTTCCAACCTCGCCGCTTCGTCGCTAATCGTCGCCTGCTCAATGGTCGGCTGCACTGGCCAAGCAGTCCATACCAGTGCGGGCGCTAGCGCTGGCAAGCTCGCCGCGATGGCAGACGCACAGGCACATGAGGCCGAAGCCGCGCTTCGCCAACATGACGCCGGACAAGCGATCCAGATCGCCGAGGCCGCCGTCGCCGCTTTTCCCGACAAGGCCGAGTATCGTACCCTTTTGGGTCGCGCTTATCTGATGGATGGCCGCTTCGCTTCAGCGCGCACTGCTTTTGAGGATGCGCTGACACTCGGCAGCACGGATGGCCGCAATATCGTCAACCTCTCGCTGATCCATGTTGCGAGCGGAGACAGCCGCGCCGCGCAGCATTTGCTAAGCGATCATGTCAACGATCTGACCGCCGCGGATTATGGCCTTGCAATGGCGATGGCTGGTAACCCGGACGAAGCGATTCGTGTTTTGTCCCAGGCCATTCATGCTACGACCGCTGGCGCCAAGGAGCGCCAGAACCTCGCTTATGCCTACGCGCTTGCCGGTCAGTGGACCGAGGCGCGGCAGGTCGCGATGCTCGATCTTGCGCCTTTGGATGCTGCAAAGCGTGTCCTGCAATGGGCGCAGAGCGCGCAACCGGGCGCGGAGAGTCAACGCGTAATCGCGATGATGGGCGTTGCGCCGCGTGGTGATGATGCGGGTTTGCCGGTACGTCTTGCGTTGGGTCAGCCTAAGGGTCCCGCGCCGGTTCAGATGGCGGATGCGGCCCTCGCACCATCCGCTCCTGCGGCCAATGATTTCACGCCGCTGCCGATTGAAGAGTCAACATTGGCTCCGGCCCCTGCTGCGCCGGTCAAGCTGGCAGAGGCGGCTCCCACTCCTGAGCCTGCTGCGACGCACGCTACAGCATCGCAATGGGCAGCCGCCCTTGCTCCCGCTGAACCTGCTGCAGCGCCGATGGCTCCGGTCCCCGCGCAGGCAACAGCGGCGCAATGGGCTGCTACGATCGAGGACGATAGCGCCTCTGTGCCGGAATTCATCCCCGCACCGCGTACTCCCGCCAAGGTCGCTGTCGTTATGCCTGCCGCTGCTCCATCGCTTGACAGCAAGGGGGCATTTGTTCCGGCGCGCGCTCCACTCCTTAAGAGAAACATACCCGCCGCACGCCCAGCCTCCATTTGGCAGCCCGTTGATGCTGCGCGTGGCTCCGCATGGGTGGTGCAATTAGGCGCGTTCTCAACACCGCAAGCTGCCGCTGCAGCATGGAACCACTATGTGCGCGGTAATGAGAAGCTTGGCCTTTTCCCGCAGGTTGTCAGTCAAGCCAATGTGAACGGCACCAATTTCCACCGCGTCGCAATTGCCGGTTTTGGCGATCGCGCTGGTGCGGACCGCATGTGTGGCGCGATCCGCGCAGCAGGCGGCGCGTGCTTCGTGCGTTTGGGCGGAGCGGAAGCCGCGCCGGTACGCTGGGCGCGGGCAAAGATTAAGGCGCCCGCGCTGCTCGCGATGCGCTGAACGAAATCTCTCTCCCTGATGGGGAGCCTACAGGCTTCCCTTTTTTATCGGTAGAAGACGCCGCCCTTCATCAGGTGGCGCACGCGGCCCTGCACCGGCATCTTGTCGAACGGCGTATTGCCTGCCGCCGCGGCCATCTTGTTGCTGTCAATTATCCACGGGGCATCCGGGTCCAGCAATATGACGTCCGCAGGGCTGCCCGGAGAGAAGCTGCCGGCTTCCACGCCCAATATACGCGCTGGATTGGCAGAGAGCAGCCGCATCAGCGCGGTGATGCCGATATGCTCGTCGCGCACCAGATTGAGCGATAGCGCGAGCAGGGTTTCCGCGCCCGCTACGCCCGGCGCAGCATCGGCGAAGGGCAAACGCTTGTCCTCCGGCCCACGCGGATCGTGGCTGGACGTGATGACATCGATGGTGCCGTCCGCCACCGCAGCCAGCGCGGCCTTGCGGTCGTTCTCGCTCCGCAAGGGTGGCGAGAGACGCGCAAAGGTGCGATAGTCCGACACCGCATTGTCCGACAGGAACAGGTGCGAGGGCGATATGCCGCAGGTGACGCGCAGGCCTTCTTTTTTGGCGGCGCGGATGAGGTCGAACCCCGCCTTGGTGGTGACGATGCGGAAATGGATCGCCGCGCCAGTCTCTCGCACCAGCGCGATGTCGCGCGCGATTGCCATTGCTTCAGCGCATGACGGTGCAGCGGGTAAGCCGAGCCGCGTTGCCGTCTCGCTATAGGTCGCAACCGCTTTGCCAGCCAACCCTGCGTCCTCCGCGTGGGAAATGACCGTCAGCCCCAGCCCGTTGGCGTAGGCTAAAATCCGGTACATCACGCCTGAGTCCGCGATCCAGCTCCGCCCGGTGCCGACCGCCTTCGCGCCCGCGCGTTGCATCAGGCCAATCTCGGCCATTTCCGTGCCCGCAAGGCCGCGTGTTGCTGCCGCGATCGGGTGGACCCAGAAATCGGGCTTGCCGTTGCGCGTTGCCTCGCGGATCAGGCCAACATCGTCCAGCGGCGAGGACTGATCGGGCATCAAGGCGGCGCGGGTAATGCCGCCGAAATGGAACGCTGGCTTGTCGGTTTTGAATACACCGAGATCGACCAGCCCCGGCGCTACCACGAGCCCCGAAGCGTCCACCACCTCCGCATCCGAGGGGATGTCGATGCTGCCGCAGCCAATTATGCGGTCGCCATCGACCAGCAGCGTTCCCTGCACGGGCGCATCCGATGCCGGATCGGCGAGCAAGCCGCCGGTGATGGCGATTATGTCCATCCTTCGACCCTCCTTGCAGAGCGCGTCAGCACGTCAAGGCAGGCCATACGCACCGCGACGCCCATTTCTACCTGCTCGGTGATCGCGGATCGCTGAGGGTCGTCCGCGACCCCGCTGGTGATCTCGACACCACGGTTCATCGGACCCGGGTGCATCACGAGCGCATCGGGCTTGGCTTTCGCCAGCCGTTCGGGTGTCAGGCCATAGAACGCATGATATTCGCGCGGGGATGGGATGAACGCGCCGTCCATCCGCTCGTTCTGGAGACGCAGCATCATCACCACGTCCGAACCCTCAAGCGCCATGTCGAAATCGGTATAAGGCGTCGCGCCCATGCACTCGACATCCGCGGGCATCAGCGTCGGTGGGGCGACCACGCGCACCTGCGCGCCCAGTGCGGCGAGGCTCAGCATGTTGGAGCGCGCCACCCGGCTGTGCAGCACATCGCCGCAGATGGTTACGATCTGGCCTTCAATAAACCCGCGCCGCCGCCGGATGGTTAGCGCATCGAGAAGCGCTTGTGTCGGGTGCTCATGCCAGCCATCGCCTGCGTTCAACACTGGGCAATCGACCTTGTCGGCAATGAGCTGCACCGCGCCGGAGCTGCCATGACGGATCACGATTACGTCGGCGCGCATCGCGTTTAGCGTCACCGCCGTATCAATCAGCGTCTCGCCTTTTTTAACGCTCGATGTCGCGGCGTGCATATTGACCACATCAGCGCCGAGGCGCTTGCCCGCGATCTCGAAGCTCAGCAGCGTCCGGGTCGAGTTCTCGAAAAAGGCATTTATTTGTGTCAAGCCCGCCAGCCGGTCGTCATGCTTTTGCGCCGCGCCGCGATTGACGCCGACCCAGTGTTCCGCCTCGTCCAGCAGGAAACGGATTTCCCATGGCTTGAGCTGAGCGATGCTGTGGAGGTGCCGGTGGGGGAACATGTCCTTGCCCCCGGAGTCGGCGGGGCGGGTCTGGCCAGAGGGCGCGTCGGTTTCGCTCGGCATGAGGCGGTGCCTTACGTCACGATGAAGGGGTGGTCAACGCATCAATCGCGCCTTGCAGGATATAGCTCGCCGCAAGCTTGTCGACCAGCTCGCTGCGCCGGGCGCGCGATGTATCCGCCTCGATCATCATGCGTGTTACGGCCTGTGTGGACCAGCGCTCGTCCCAGAGTAGGATCGGCAGGCCAAGGTCCGCCATGTTGCGCGCGAACGCTTGACTGGCCTGAGATCGCGGGCTGGCCGTGCCATCGAGGTTGAGCGGCAGGCCAATGACGATACCCTTCACCTGCTGCTCAGCCATGAATGCAGCGAGCGCGGCCTTGTCCTTCGAGAACTTGCCACGCGCGATCGTATGCGCTGCACTCGCGATGCTCCAGCCCGCATCGCACAGCGCAAGGCCGATGGTCTTCGTCCCCACATCCATGCCGATGAGGCGCCCGCCATGGGGCAGCGCGGCCCGAAAATCGGCTGCGGCTGTCGTAATGATGGACGGGTTCGCGATTTGCGGTTCCTTTTGGTTCTTGCCGGGCTTCCATTCGGGGCGCAGCCGGGCTATCGGCCATTCCCATGTCGATAGATAGCAGCACAGTCAAGAAAGTCGCCAGCCTCGCGCGCATCGCCGTTACGGACGATGAGGCCGAACGGCTGGTTCCCGAACTTAACAACATCCTCGGATGGGTCGAGCAACTTGGGCAGGTGGATGTGTCCGGCGTAGAGCCAATGACCGCCGTGATCCCCAACCATCTCCGCCTGCGCGGCGACGTAGTGAACGCCGATCCGCTGACCGGCGGCAATGTGCGCGACAAGGTGCTGGCGAACGCCCCGCAGGCGGAACACGGCTTCTTCGCCGTGCCGAAGGTGATCGAATAATGACCAATCTGACGGACCTGACAGTCGCGGAGATCCGCGATGGCGTGGCGGAGGGCAGCTTTTCCGCGCGCGAAGTGGCGAGCGCCTTCAATGCGGCGGTGGAAGGCGGGCGCGCATTAAACGCTTATATCGTCGAGACGCCCGAACTGGCGCTGAAGGCTGCCGACGCGGCGGACGCGGCGCGCGCGTCTGGTGACTTGAAGCCACTTTCCGGCGTTCCCATCGGCATGAAAGACCTGTTCTGCACCGAAGGCGTGCAGACGACCGCAGCGTCGCACATCCTCGAAGGCTTTGTGCCGACTTATGAATCGACCGTTTCCGCCAAGCTCTGGGCGGCGGGCGCGGGCATGCTGGGCAAGCTCAACCTCGATCAGTTCGCGATGGGATCGTCCAACGAAACCAGCGCCTTCGGCAAGGTAATCTCGCCATGGCGCGATGCGTCCGGCAAGGATCTCGCCCCCGGCGGCAGCTCCGGCGGCAGCTCTTCGGCCATTTCCGCGCGGCTCTGCCCGGCGGCGACCGGCACGGACACCGGCGGCTCGATCCGCCAGCCCGCCGCCTTCACCGGCATATCGGGCATAAAGCCGACCTATGGCCGCTGCTCGCGCTGGGGCATCGTGGCGTTCGCAAGCTCGCTGGATCAGGCGGGCGCGATGGCGCGCACGGTGAAGGACAATGCGATCCTGTTGGAAGCGATGGCCGGTTTCGACGCCAAGGACGCGACCTCGCTCGACCTCCCCGTGCCGCAATGGGAAGCGAATCTCTCCTCCGATCTGCGCGGCAAGAAGATCGGTATCCCGAAGGAATATCGCCCCGCCGGCCTCAATGCCGAGATCGCGGCGCTGTGGGATCAGGGGATAGCGTGGCTCAAAGACGCGGGCGCGGAGGTGGTGGAGGTGTCTCTTCCCCACACGCAATACGCGCTGCCGACCTATTACATCATCGCGCCCGCCGAGGCGTCCTCCAACCTCGCGCGCTATGACGGCGTGCGCTATGGTCAGCGCGTGCTGCCCGATGGCGCGGGGTTGCAGGATATGTATGCCGCCACCCGCGCCGCAGGTTTCGGCGACGAGGTGAAGCGCCGCATCATGATCGGCACTTATGTTTTGAGCGCGGGCTTTTACGACGCCTATTACACGCAGGCGTGCAAGGTGCGCGCGCTCATCAGCCGCGACTTCGATCTCGCCTTCGAAAAGTGCGATCTGCTGCTCACCCCGACCGCGCCAAGTGCGGCCTTCCCGCTCGGCGAGAAGCAGGACGACCCGCTGGCGATGTATCTGAATGACGTGTTCACCGTGCCAGCATCTCTCGCGGGCCTTCCGGCGATGGCGGTGCCGGGCGGCCTCAACAGCGCGGGCCTGCCGCTCGGCCTCCAGATCATCGGCAAGGCGCTGGACGAACAGGGCGTGCTGAACGCTTCGCTGGCGCTCGAAGAACGCGCGGGCTTCACCGCCCGGCCGGAGAAGTGGTGGTGAGATGGCTAGCCAAGACGTTGATCAGATAAATGTCGATGGATCTGCGCTGGAGGCCCGCTGGGAACGAGGACTAGTCATAATAAGTATTCCGCATGGTGCTGCATTCGGAGCATTTTATGGAAATTATGACTTTTCGAGGCAGGGCGGCGGGTTGGAACTCCTGTCCACCGTCTTTATGTTGATGATGCTCCCGTTGATGACTGCGTGGCTATTTTTAGTTCATGATTTGCTACGGAATGTTTTTCTCCGACAGGGTTATATGGGGTCATGGCTAAAAATTAAGCATTCATTTTATTATTACTGTTGTGGTTTGTCACCGTCGTTGCTCTTGGTTTTTTACCAATATGAGCCAGCTAAGGACAATAGAGAAGTTATCGTCAAGCTTGCTTGGGTCCTATGTTCCTGGGCCATGTGCGCGACGTTATTCTCCAATTCGATGTATTTGAGAGCTGCTAAGGCATTAGGAATGGAAGTCGATGACTGAATCAACCTATCGCATACAGGGCGCAACCGGCGAGTGGGAGGTCGTGATCGGCCTTGAGGTCCATGCGCAGATCACCACCAACGCCAAGCTGTTCTCCGGCGCGGCGACGGCTTTCGGCGCGGAGCCGAACAGTCAGGTCAGCCTCGTTGATGCCGCCATGCCCGGCATGCTCCCCGTGCCGAACATGGAGTGCATCCGGCAGGCCGTCCGCACCGGCATGGCGATCGACGCGCAGATCAACAAGTGGAGCCGCTTCGACCGCAAGAATTATTTCTACGCCGATCTGCCGCAGGGCTACCAGATCAGCCAGCTCTATCATCCGCTGGTGGGCGAGGGGGCGATCGAGATCAGCCTCGACGACAAGAACCCGGACGCAAACAACAAGACCATCGGCATAGAGCGCATCCATGTCGAGCAGGACGCGGGCAAGCTGATGCATGATCAGCACCCGACGCGCAGCTATGTGGACCTCAATCGCTCCGGCGTTGCGCTGATGGAGATCGTCTCGCGGCCCGATATGCGTTCCCCGGCGGAGGCGGGCGCGTATCTCTCCAAGCTGCGTACCATCCTGCGCTATGTCGGCAGCTGCGACGGCAATATGGATCAGGGCAGCATGCGCGCGGACGTCAACGTCTCCGTCCGCAAGCCGGGCGAGGAATTCGGCACCCGCACCGAGACGAAGAACGTCAACTCCGTGCGTTTCGTCATGGCCGTGGTCGAAAGCGAGGCGCAGCGTCAGGTCGATCTGATCGAGGACGGCGGCACTGTGGTGCAGGAAACCCGCCTCTATGACCCGGATCGCAACGAAACCCGCTCGATGCGCTCCAAGGAAGACGCGCACGACTATCGCTATTTCCCGGACCCGGACTTGCTGCCGCTGGAGCTGGATGACGCGTTCCTCGCGGAATGCCGTGCCAGCCTGCCGGAACTGCCGGATGCCAAGCGCCATCGCTATGAGAACGCGCTTGGCCTCTCGCCCTATAATGCGGGCGTGCTGACGGCGGATGCGGACACCGCGCGCTGGTTCGAAACGCTGATCGCGGCATCTGCGGCGAAGCAGGGTAAATCGGAGGGCGATGTCGCGAAGGCTGCGGCGAACTGGCTGCTCTCGGAGCTGTTCGGAGCGCTGAACAAGCTCGGCAAGGGGCTGGAGGACAGCCCCGTTTCGCCGGAAGCCGCGGCGGAGCTGCTCGCGCTGGTCGGCAACGGCACCATCTCCGGTTCCATCGCCAAGCAGGTGCTGGAAAAGATGCTGGAGAGCGGTGACGGCGCCGAAGCCATTGTCGAGCGCGAGGGGCTGAAGCAGACGTCGGACACCGGTGCGATTGAAGCTGTGATCGCTAAAATCCTTGCCGACAATGCTGACAAAGTCGAGCAGTATAAAGCCGGCAAGGAAGCGCTGTTCGGCTTCTTCGTTGGCCAAACGATGAAGGCGATGCAGGGCAAGGCCAACCCGCAGATGGTGAACGAACTGCTGAAGAAGATGCTGGGCTGAAACTGGTTCAAGGTGGATGTAATATTCACCCCCCACTTGCTGATACGAAAATAGGCTGTTAGCCATCCCGTCACATAATCTTTGGGGGATGTCTTATGCGTAAATTTTGGGTCGCGGGCTTTGCCTGCGCTGCTCTCGCGTGTGCCTCGGTTCCGGCGGCCGCCAAAGCGATACAGCGTGATGGATTTGCATTCCCGACTGACGCCAAGGTCAAGATCATCATGTTCCGGCCCGATGTGCATGTCGGATCGCTCGGTGCAGGTGGCGTAGACTCTCCCAATGCGGACTGGACCGCGACTGCTCGCTCCAACATGCAGAAATCATTCGAAAACGCAGCGGAATCTCGCGAAGCTCAGATCGAATTTCTCGGCGATCCGGAAGGGGATAACGCTCAACTCCTCAATGATTATCGTGGCCTGTTCCAGATTGTTTCGACCGAAATTCTGAACCATGGCGTATTTATAGATCGTTTTCCGACCAAGCTTGCCCCGCCTGACCCAAAAGCAACCGGTAAGCGTTACAAGCTCGATTGGACGCTCGGGGCGGAAGTGCAAAAGCTGAAGCAAATCACGGGCGCGGACTATGCCATGTTCGTATATACATATGACTCCTATGGTGACGCAGGGCGTAAGGTCGCACAGTTGCTCATGGCTGGTCTGTTTGGCGCCTATATCCCTGCTGGCGTTCACATAGGTTATGCAGGTTTGGTTGATCTCAATACGGGTGATGTCGCATGGTTTAATGCGGACATCGCAATGGGCGGCGATCCACGGGAGACAGATGGCGCGACCAAGCGGGTGGGTCAGCTCATGGCCGGTTTTCCCAAGCAGGCCGCGGCGAGCGCCATGCCAGCCGCTGCGCCCGTCACGAAATAAGCCTAAGGAGACGGCACGGATATGCGTAAGCTAGCCGGTATGCTGGTTTCGCCGGTCCTGGCATTGGCGCTGGTTGCGCAGCCTTTGCTATCGCAGACTTCTACTGTACCTTCGTCTTCCGCAGCATCATCCATTGAAAGCGCGGATAAACCGTATCATCCGACCGATAAGGATGAGCGCGGACTGTGGATGCAGGTGGAAGAGTATGAGCGGCAGTTGAAGATCTCACCTTTGGTGATCCGCGATCCCGATCTGAACGGCTACGTCCGTTCGGTGCTATGCCGCTCTGTGGGGCAGGCCAAATGCGCAGGAGTACGCATCTACATCCTTCGTACGCCTGATTTTAATGCCAATATGTCGCCCAACGGCATGATGCAGGTCTATTCCGGCTTGTTACTGCGCATGCGCAACGAGGCGCAGCTCGCCTCTGTGCTGGGCCACGAATTTACCCATTATGAGAAGAACCACACGCTTCAGTTGTTTCGAGACGTACGCTCGCGGAGCAATGCGAATGTGTGGCTCTCTATGATAGTGGGGGGCCTGATTTCATCGTTACTTACTATCCCCGGCCTTTATCAACATTCCCGCGATATGGAGCGCGAGGCCGATCAGGGTGGGTTCGCCTTACTCGCCAAGGCGGGTTATGACACGCGCGAAGCTGCGAAGATTTGGGAGCAACTGCGCGAAGAAATGGACGCTACGGCTATAGCGCGCAAGACCAAGTCGCGCAAGGACATGAACGGCGGCATGTTTGCCACGCACCCACCCAGTGCCGAGCGCGTCGCCAATCTCTCCGCCATGGCTGGCAAGGAGTCAGGCACAGCGGGCAATACCGGCGCCGAGGCCTACGCAAAGGCGATGACGCATTTCTGGCCCTTGTTCGTCGATGATCAGCTTAAGCTCAATGATTTCGGCGGCAGCGAATATCTGGTGACAAGCCTCGGTAAGCAAGGCTGGACCGACTGGCTCTATTATGCACGAGGCGAACTTTATCGTCGTCGTGCCGGGGAAGGTGACCTGGAGAAGGCAGTCGGTTTTTTCACGGATGGAATGACCGTGGGCAGTGCGATGCCAGAATTGTGGCGTGGGCGTGGTCTGGCTCGGCTAAAGCTGAGCTTGACTGAGGACGGCAAGGCGGATCTGCGCGAATATTTGAAGCGGTCGCCCAACGCGACCGACAAGGCGATGATAGCCATGATGGCGGGAGGATGATGATGAAAAATTTGGTTCGGGCCGTGCTGGCCGCCGCGCTGATTCTGGCGCCCTCTACCGGGGCACTGGCGGGGTGGAAGCTGGTGAAACGCGATGTCGTGGTCAAGGTCGCGAAAAGCACGATGAGCGTAACACCGGGAGAAGACTGGAACCGTTCCACGTTTCGCGCCAGCAAGAAGGGTGAGACATGGACTCTGGACGGCACAGGCGTCAATGAAATCTACTTCGCCGCCGCACTGGTGCCGGGTGATACGCTCTACCGGGACATGAACAAGAAGGTGAAGCCGCTACCGTTGTTGGGCAAGAATATACAGCTTTCCGATATCCCTGAATTTTTCGAGAGCTCGCAACGCGTTGCCTACAACAGCTCTCTTTATGAGGTGACGGGTGTCGAGCCAACCAAGTTTCTCGGGCAAGACGGTGTTCGCTTCACCTATCAGTTCGCTGTCGAAGGTATTCCATTGAAATATAATGGCGTGGCGCAGGCTGCGCTGGTTGGCGGCAAGCTTTATATCATCAGCTTCAATGCTCCGATGATCACCTTTTACGAGCGCGATCGCGCTAAGGCTGAAGCGATCATGGCAAGCGCGAAGTTGTAAAGTCTTCCGCTAGTCATAATGAAGAAGGGGGCCTGCGGCCCCCTTCTTTGTTCAGGCGACAGTCGCCTTCAGTATCTTGCCCGGCGTGCGTGGCGGCTCGCCCTTCGGCAGTGCGTCGACATGTTCCATACCGCTCTCGACAATACCCCACACTGTATATTGCCGGTCGAGGAAGGTCGCGTCGTCAAAGCAGATGAAGAACTGGCTGTTGGCGCTGTTGGGGTTCTGCGCGCGGGCCATCGAGCATACGCCGCGTACATGCGGCTCGGCATTGAACTCCGCCTTGATGTCGGGCAGCTTCGATCCGCCCATGCCGGTGCCGGTCGGGTCGCCGCCCTGCGCCATGAAGCCGGGGATCACGCGGTGAAACACTACGCCGTCGTAAAAACCTTCCTTGGCGAGCGTCGTAATGCGCTCGACATGGCCGGGTGCGAGATCAGGTCGCAGCTTGATGACGACATCGCCGCCGCTATCGAGGGTGAGGGTCAGTGTTTCGTCGGCCATGTGTCTTCTCCATGTGAGGCTCGGTTTCGTTGCGGCCCATATAGGGACTTGCGCGCGTAGGAAAAGGCAAATCGCCCCAAATCACCGTTGCAATTCACTGCTGCATGGGCGAAAGCGGGATTATGACAGAGGAACTTGCAACCGAGGGAGGCGTGGATGACAGAGACCGACGCTGCTCTTGCGCGCACAAACCGTCCTGAGGACGATCCCGAAATCGAAGCGGTCGCCACCCCTGAATCCCGCCATGACGAGGATGACCGGCTGAAGCATGAGTATGTCTCCGCCGTGCGCGACGCGGTGGAAGAAGGCGATACTGAGCGCGCTCGTGAGCTGGTTGCGCCGCTCCATCCGGCGGACGTTGCAGACCTTATCGAACTGACGCCGAGCGACGAACGCCCGGATATGGTCGCCGCGCTGGGCGATCTCGTAGGCGCGGAGGTCTATTCCGAACTCAACGATTATGTTCGCGACGACGTGATCGAGGAGATGGAGCCGGAGCAGGTCGCCGAGATCGCTTCCGAGCTCGATACTGACGACGCGGTCGCGCTGATCGAGGATCTGGAGGAGGAAGACCAGCAGGCCGTCCTCGATGCGATGGAGCCGGAGGACCGCGCTGCGATTGAGAGCGCTCTCTCCTATCCCGAGGAATCCGCCGGCCGCCTGATGCAGCGCGATCTCGTCGCGGTGCCGCAGCACTGGAATGTCGGGCAGGTGATCGACTATCTGCGCGACAATGGCGAGCTGACTAGCGATTTCTGGGAAATCTATGTCGTCGATGAGGCGCATCACCCGATTGGATGCTGCCTGCTCTCCTGGTTGCTCACCACGCCGCGCAAAATCGCCGTCGCCGATGTAATGAAGCGTGACCAGACCTTGATTCCTGTCGATATGGATCAGGAAGAAGTCGCACTGCGTTTCCAGAAATATGCCTTGATCTCGGCGGCGGTAGTCGATCCCGCCGGGCGGCTGGTCGGCATGATCACGGTCGATGACATTCTGCACATCGTTCAGGAAGAGGCTGGCGAAGACATCTTGCGCCTCTCCGGCGCAGGCGATGGCGATATCAACCAGCCGATCCTTTTGACGGTGCGGACGCGCCTCACATGGCTGGTGGTGAACCTCGGCACGGCGATTCTGGCTGCGTCCGTGGTCGGCTTTTTTCAGGAGACGATCTCGCGCTATGTCGTGCTGGCGGTGCTGATGCCGATCGTCTCCGGCATGGGCGGCAATGCGGGCACGCAGACCATGGCCGTGGCGGTTCGCGCCATCGCCACTAACCAGATCACCAGCTCCAACACCATCCGTCAGATCGTGCGCGAATTCCGCATCGCGTTGGCGAACGGGGTGACTTTGGGGCTGCTTATCGGGCTGGCGACGGGCCTCATCTATCAAAACCCGGATCTTGGGCTGGTGATCGCGATGGCGATGCTCATCAACAACATGGTGGCAGGGCTGGGCGGCATATTGATCCCGGTGACGCTGGACAAGCTGGATGTCGATCCCGCGGTATCCTCGGCTGTGTTCGTGACGACACTGACGGACGTGATGGGCTTTTTCAGCTTCCTGGGCTTAGCGACGATTTGGGGGGTATAGGGCGCCCCCTATGCCGCTGCATCTGACCAAGATCGCCTATCGTGCTGAGAGCCTTGAGGAGATGATGGGCTGGTTCGTGGGGCGCGGGCGAGAAATCAAACTGACGACACGCTATCTGCCCAAGCGCCATGCGGAGTTAATCGGCGGCTCGCTCTTCTGGATTTTGCGCGGGCATATGGTGGCGCGCTCGGCGATATTGGGTTTCGAAGAGGCCGACGGCGGCAAGACGCATATCGTCATCGCGTCCGATTTGATCCCTGTCATGCCCAGCCCTAAGCGAGCGCATCAGGGCTGGCGCTATCTCGAGGGCAAGGATGCTCCGCGTGATCTAGCAGGCGGGGAGGCGGGCGGTGACGCGCTGCCCATTGATCTGGCGGCGGAGCTGGGGCGTCTGGGGCTGGTCTAGGATTTATTTCACTCCAGTTGCTGGAGCCGCTGCGGCAGATTCGGCCTTTGCCTTTTCCTCAGCCTTGGCCTGTGCCTCGATTTCCTTCGAGTCCGCGTCTATTGTGCCGAGGCGTTTCGCGCGTTCCGCCGCGACCAAATCGCTCCAGCTCTTGTCACCCATCGCCTTGCGTTCTGCTTTGGCTTCCTTCGCGATTTTCGAGAAGCAGCCAGTGAAACCTCCCGCGCCGACTGGCGAGCAACTCTGCGTGCCGGAAGCACCAACATATTCGATCGAGCGGACGCGGCTGGTCCAACTCTCGTTCTTGGTGGAGCCTATTTCCTCTCGGCGCAGCTCCTTGGGGATGCGATAGCGCTCCTCCTCGCCCTGTCGTGCGCAGACAAGGATCTCGTCGCCCTCGCTGATCGGGCAGGGGTCAGAGCCGTAAACAATGACCTGCTTTACGCGCGGTTCGGTGGGGCCAGCTGCGGTCTGCGCCGAAGCGGGCAGGGCGGTGAGCAGGCTGAACAGCGGCAGGGCGATCAGGGTTCCGGTCTTCATCATCCTCATATCCTTTTCGAAAGCGCGATGGCGGCGCGACAGCCCAAACGGATCGCGCCAGATAGCAGGGGGTAAGCGGGCGCGTTTTCCGCCCCTTGCGCGAGGGCGGTCTCGCGATGTTCGACTTCTTCCGCCTGAAAATCGCTGATCGCGGTGCTTAGTTCCGCATCATCGTCACCAAGCGCATCGAGCTGCTCGGCATAATGATGGTCGATCTCGGTCTCGATCGCAGCGGTGCAGGCCATCGCCGCCTCAGGGCCAATCGCGGCCGTCACCGCACCAAGCGCAAAGCCCGCCACATCCCAGAACGGCTGGAGCAGGGTAGGGCGCACGCCGCGCGTCGCCATCATCTTGTCGAAATGGGCGCGATGGCGCTCTTCCTGCACGGCCATATGCGCGATGGAACGCGCCATCGGATGCCGGTTGCCCATCACCGCCATCTGCCCGGCATAGATGCGCGTCGCGCCAAATTCCCCGGCCTGATCGATGCGCAGCATCGCGGCGCGGTCAGCCTTGTGGGCGCGGACAGGGCGAGGAAAACCGCTCATGATTGCGCCTTCCGGGGAAACAGCAGCGTGATGATCACCGCCGCCGCGCCCAGCGAGAAGATCGCGTTGAACCCGGCGAGGGAGATACCGAACAATGTCCATTGAGGCACATCGCAACGGATCAGCGGCGCATTCATGATGCTGTTGAACATATCCTGCGCGCTTCCGCCTGCCGCGTTGACGGTGCAGGCGGTCAGCCCTTCCCACCAGCCGTATTCCACCCCGGCATGAAACACGCCGATTGCACCGCTCACCGCTATCGCCAGCCCGGCCAGCGCGGTGAACAGCTCGGCCATCTCCGGGCGCCGTTTGAGCGCATAAGCATCCAGCGCGAAGAAGATTGCCACCAGATGCGGCCAGCGCTGCCACATGCACATCTCGCACGGAAATAGCCCGCCGATATATTGCGAACCCAGCGCGCCACCCAGCAGCAGTGCGGGCGTCAGCAGCGCGAAGAGGCGTGCAAGGGCAAGGCGGTCTGTCGCAATCATTTCGTTTTCATAGGCCTATAGCAGCGCTCCGTCATCCAAACCTTGTGCGAGATCAAAACCTAACCAGGCATGAACATTATCGCGACACACCCTTTTACTTGGCCGCCGCCTTCTTCAACGCCTCTGTCGCTGCGACTGTACCGCCCTTTGACGGAGGCTTGCCCAGTCGGGAAATCGTCTGGAGCGCGTAGGAGAGCTGGAAGTCGGTAATGCCTTTGGCTTTCAGTTGCTCCGACGTCATGGCAAAGCGTGGATCGGGCTTGGTGTCTTCCTCCAGTGCTGGGTCGGACGCCTTCGTTTCGTTCAGTAGGTGCCGCCGCAGGTCCGACTCGCGCACCGGCTGCCTGAGCTTGTAATCAGGGTCCGACAGTTGTGGCACGCGCACGTCTGGCTTGATACCGCCTTCCTGGATCGAACGGCCTGATGGGGTGTAATAGCGCGATGTGGTAAGTTTTATGCCGGTCGACTCGCTGATCGGTATAACGGTCTGAACACTGCCCTTACCGAAACTGCGCTCGCCCATGATGAGCGCGCGATGATGATCCTGCAACGCGCCAGCGACGATCTCTGATGCTGAGGCTGAACCGCCGTCGATCAGCACGATAACCGGCGCGCCGCCGGTGTCGTCGTTTCTGTCGGCATAATAACGGTGGATGTCGTTCTTTTGGCGGCCACGATCAGAGACTACCTCGCCACCATCGAGGAACACTCCCGAAACACCAACCGCCTCGCCCAATATGCCGCCGGGGTTGGAGCGCAAATCGAGGATATAGCCGGTTGGCCTGTGGCCCAGCGCCTTCGCGATACCGCGTACTGCGTCCTTAACGTCCGCACCGGTTTGAGCCGAGAATTCATTGATGTTGATGATGCCGACCCCGTCCTTCACTTCCCATTTAACGGGCTTCAGGTCGATCTTCTCGCGCACCAGATCGACATCGAACGGCTTGTCGCGCCCCGGGCGCACGATGGTGAGCTTGATCGGCGTGCCAGCCGGGCCGCGCATTTTCGCCACCGCTTCATCGAGCGTGACGTCATAGATCAGCTGCCCGTCGATATGGGTGATGTAGTCGCCAGACTTTAGGCCGGCGCGATAGCCCGGTGTATCCTCGATCGGCGCGATGATCTTCACTGCACCATCGTCCAACGTCACCGAGAGGCCGAGGCCGCCATAAGAACCCTCGAGTTTGATCGAGAGGTTCTGATATTCGCTCTCGTCGAGATAGTTGGAATGCGGATCGAGGCTGGAGAGCATACCTGCAATCGCGCCGCGGATGAGCTTGTCGTCATCCACCTTGTCGACATAGTCTGAGCGCACCTTCTGGAACACGTCCATGAACTCACCGATCGCGGCATAGTTGGTGCTGTCAGCCTCGGCAAGTGCGGCGGTAGTGGCGGGAACGAGGGCCAATGCGGTGAGGGCAATGGCATTACGAACGAAATAGGGTGTCATCTTATAGTATGTTCCAGATGGGATTGGCGCGGTTATAGGGGCATGGAGGCCAGCCGCAAAGCGTTGTTTTGGGAATGTAGCAGGGCTCTCAGGCACCAGCTCCTGTCATCGCGACAATATCGACAGGGCGGCCTTGTCGCCGCAATTCTACGGTAATAGTTGGATGTGCGGTTGAGGCGGCGACGCCCAGCGGTTCGCCCTGAGTTACTGGCTGGCCCACCGAAGCAGAGACGCGCGCAAGGTCGGTGACGAGGCTGGCCCATCCGCCGCCATGATCGATGATGACGATCTGGCCGAAGCCCTTATATGGTCCCGCAAACGCGATGCGGCCATCGGCGGATGCGATCACCTGCGCACCCGGCTGGGTAGAGATGGTCAGGCCGCGCGCCCGCACGCCGCTCGATGAGATTTCGCCCATGCCGGTGATGATGACGCCGACGACGGGGAGACGATAGGCAGGAGCACCTCCTGCGCGCGCGGTTGCGGCATCCTCGCGCGGTGGTGCTGCGGCTTGCCCCGGAAAGCGTGGGCGCAGCTCCGGCCCTGGCAGGCTGGCAAGGCGCGCACGGATGTCGCTAGCGGTCTGAAGTTCGCTCATCAGCTCACTGATGTCGCGCGCGCGTTCTCCCAGCGCGGTCGCACGCTCGGATTCAATACTCGCCCCGGCTGCCAGCCCGCGCGCCGCGATGCGCTTCTCTGTCTCAAGCTGGCTCAGTGCGATCCGCTGCTGAGCCAGCTTTTGCTGTCCCAGTTTCATTGCCGTTGCCGCCTGCACCGCTAGCGCGCGCAATTGCCGCGAGCGGCCAAGCTCGGTGCGCAAATCTGCTGTGCGTTGCTGGATCACCGGCAAAACTTGTGAAAAGGCGGCACGGATATGCACTGCATTCGTGAGGCTGCCGGGCTGGAGCAGCGCTAATATGGGCGGACGGCGTGATACGCTTTGCAACGCCGCGACGAGGCGTACCAGCGGTCCCTGCTTTGCTGCCAGCCGGGAGGATTGATCGGCAATCAGCCGGTTGATGATCGCGATACGTGCCACGCCTGCCCGCAATTCCGCCTCGGTCTGTTGGACACGTGCGGCAAGCGCAGCGGATTGCGCATTCAGGCGGTCAGCTTGCGCTGTTGCGCTCTTCGCGCGGGCATCCATCTGTTCGGATAGGCGACGGGATTCCGAGGCTTGAGTCTTGGCTAGCCGCAACGCTTGTTGTTGCTCGGCCAGGCTTGTTGCAGAGCCGACGATAACGACGCGCTCGGCGGCGAGCGGCGCCATGATAGCCAGAGCACTGGCTGCCACTCCCACCGCAATCATGATCCGCCGTATCCCCATCATATCATCCTTCGCGATGATAGGGGTGGTTGGCAAGGATTGATGTCGCGCGCCAGAGTTGCTCGGCCAGCATCGCGCGCGCCATCATATGTGGCCATGTCATGCGTCCGAAGGCGATCAGCAGATCGGCGTTTGCCCGTTCCTCGTCGCCGAATCCGTTCGCCGCGCCGATCATCAGGCGGCATTCGCGCATGCCATGGTCGCGCCAGCGGCCCAGCGTTTCGGCAAATTCCATGGAGGAGAGCTGTTTGCCCTTTTCATCCAGCAGCACGGTGACGAAGGGTGTGGCCGCAGGCAGGGGCAGCTTCCCGCCTGTATCCGGCAGCTCGGTGATGCGCGTCGGCCATGCAATGCGCTTGCAATAACGCTCAATCAGCTCTGCTTCGGGCGAGCGTCCGATCTTTCCACGCGCGATGATGTGCAGCAACATCGCGCGGTCTTAGGATATTCCGCCTCTCGGCGGAAGTGTTTCGGCTCCGGCCCGCTCCCCCACCCGACCTCCCAACTATAGTACCCTATGGGAGGTCGGGTGGGGGAGTGGGCTGGTGCGGCAGTTACGCGTGAGCGGAACTAAAAAATCAGTGCGCGGTCGCCTGTGCTACCGGCGCGTCGGTGAAGCCCCACATCCGCTCAAGATTGTAGAAGCTGCGCACTTCCGGCCGGAACAGGTGGACGATCACGTCACCCGCGTCGATCAGCACCCAGTCCGCCGTCGGCAGGCCCTCGATCCGCGCGATATGGCCGGTTTCCTTCTTGATCTTCTCGGCGAGCTTCTGCGCCATCGCCGCCACATGGCGCGAGGACCGCCCGGAGGCGATCACCATATGGTCCGCGATGCTGCTTTTGCCTGCGAGTGGGATCGAGATGGTTTCCTGCGCCTGATCGTCGTCGAGGGACTGCATCACGATGGCGTGGAGGTCGTCAGCTGCGCCGGCATCATTTGCCGGGGTGCTGGCTATGGGCATAGGGGTCAATGTCGCTCCTTCATATTTGGATCATACCGGGATCAGGCGATGCGTCAGGGGATCACGCGGGCGCGCCCCATCATGTTCGCGGTACCAAAGGGGGTTGCCCTGTCTCAACAGGGTGGCCGACCGTGGATCGGGGCGAAAGCGCAAATGCACGAGCGCCGGTGGTCTCCAGTTTGTCCAGTTGCTGCTCTGGCTCGCGGGCCGGACGAAGCGCCGCAGCCAATTCATGGCCGAAGAGCCATGAACTAAGCCATCATAGCCGGGTCTGGCGACAACGGCAATGGGCATGATGCGCGCAATGGCGCGCCAGTTCTTCCATTGGCCGAACTGTCGCAGATTGTCCCCACCCATCAGCCAGATGAAGCGGTGGCGCGGATAGCGCAGCGTCAGCGCGCGCAGCGTATCGACGGTGTAGCGGGTGCGGAACTGCGTCTCTATCGCGCTGACACGGATTGGCACGCGGCGGGCGAGCTTTTGGGCATATTTGAGGCGCGCGGCGAGCGGAGCCATGTTCTTGCGTGGTTTCAAGGGGTTGCCCGGCGACACCAACCACCAGACCTCATCTAGCCCGAGCGCTTCACGCGCGGCAAGGCTGATCGCACGATGGCCGCCATGCGCGGGGTTGAACGAGCCGCCGAGCAGGCCGATTGTGCGTGCTTGGATCAGGCTATCGCCTCGTTTGCGCCAGCACTGTTATGGCGAAGCGCGGTGAGTACAGTGCTGACGATGCCGTCCGCATCAAGGCCAGCCTCGGCATATTGCTTCTCGGGCTTGTCCTGATCCTGAAACACATCGGGCAGACGCAGGGTGCGGAGCTTGAGGCCAGCGTCGATCAGCCCCTCGTCGCTCGCCAGCGTGAGTACATGCGCGCCAAAGCCACCGACCGCGCCTTCCTCCACCGTCACGCAAACTTCATGCGTGGTGAGCAGCTTGCGGATCAGTGCCTCGTCCAGCGGCTTGGCAAAGCGCAAGTCTGCGACGGTGGTGGAAAGCCCGCGCGCATCGAGCGCATCCGCTGCTTTCAGCGCCTCCTCCAGCCGCGTGCCCAATGACAATATCGCGACCTTCTTGCCTTCGCGCACTATCCGGCCCTTGCCGATCTCCAGCCGCTGCGGCGTTTCCGGCAGCGCGACGCCCACGCCATTGCCGCGCGGATAGCGCACCGCAATCGGCCCATCGTCATGCACCGCGCAAGTGTGGACCATGTGCACCAGCTCCGCCTCGTCGGCAGCAGCCATCACCACCAGATTGGGTAAAGTGGCGAGATAGGCGATGTCGAAGCTGCCCGCGTGTGTGCTGCCGTCCGCGCCAACCAGCCCCGCGCGGTCCATCGCGAAACGGACGGGCAGGTTCTGTATCGCGACATCATGCACCACCTGATCATAGGCGCGCTGGAGGAAAGTGGAGTATATTGCACAGAACGGGCGCATCCCCTCCGCCGCCAGCCCCGCCGCAAAAGTGACAGCGTGCTGCTCGGCAATGCCGACATCGAAACAGCGCTCGGGATAGGCTTCCGCAAACTTGTCGAGGCCAGTACCAGACGGCATCGCGGCGGTGATCGCGCAGACCTTGTCGTCGCGCACCGCCTCGGCGATCAGAGCCTTCGCGAACACGGATGTATAGCTCGGCGGTCCGGGCGGGGCCTTCACCTGCGCGCCAGTGACGACATCGAATTTCTGCACGCCATGATATTTGTCGTCGGCGGCTTCCGCGGGCGCATAACCCTTGCCCTTTTGGGTGACGACATGGATTAGGCACGGCCCCTCGGCCATATCGCGCACATTTTCGAGTACCGGGATCAGTTGATCGAGATTATGCCCGTCGATCGGCCCGACATAATAAAAGCCGAGCTCCTCAAAGAGCGTGCCGCCCATCGCCATGCCGCGTGCATATTCATCGGTCTTTTTTGCCGCGTTGAGCAGCGGGCGCGGCAGATGCTGCGCAATCCGCTTGGCGAACCCGCGCAGCCCCATGAACTCGCGGCTTGAAACTAACCGTGCAAGATAAGCGGAGAGGCCGCCCACCGGCGGCGCGATCGACATATCATTGTCGTTCAATATCACGACGAGGCGGTTGCCCGCGTCACGCGCGTTGTTCATCGCCTCATACGCCATGCCGGCGGACATCGCGCCATCGCCGATCACCGCTATGCCCTTGCCAGGCCGGTCCTGCATCTTGTTGGCAATGGCAAAGCCCAGCGCCGCGCTGATGCTGGTGGAGCTATGCGCCGCACCGAACGGATCATATTCACTTTCGGCCCGCTTGGTGAAGCCGGAAAGCCCGCCACCCTGCCGCAGGGTACGGATGCGGTCGCGCCTGCCGGTAAGGATTTTGTGCGGATAGCATTGATGGCCCACGTCCCAGACGAGCTTATCCTCCGGCGTGTTAAACACATAATGGATTGCGGTCGTCAGCTCGACAACGCCGAGGCCGGAGCCCAGATGACCGCCGGTAACACCGACGGCGCTGATCGTCTCGGCGCGCAGCTCATCCGCGAGTTGACGCAGCTGTTCCGGCTTAAGTGCACGCAGATCGGCAGGATCGTTGATCTGATCGAGCAGCGGGGTCGAGGGACGATCGCTCATGCTAAAATTGGTACTCCGCGCGCCAGCATAGCCATAATGGCGCAATCTGTCGAACCCCTTGCGTCAGATCGAGGCCGGAATCAAGCGAGTATCAGGCTGCTGTTGCGCATTGGTCACAGCGACCCTGAACCTCGATGACTACCCGTTCGGCGGCGAAACTCTCGCGCTGTGCCTTCGCTCTGAGCGCGCTTGTCAGGCTGTCGTCGTCGCTATGGATCGCTACGCCGCAGTTTTTGCAAACAAGGAAAATGCAGTCATGCTCGCAGCCGGGATGGGCGTTGACGATATAGGCATTAGCGCTTTCCACGCGCGTTGCGAGGTTGGAGGCGACGAACAGGTCGAGAATACGATAGACGCTGTTGGGCGCCACCCGCTTGCCACGCGCCTGAGAAACGCTGTCAGCGATGTCATAAGCGGATGTGGGACGGCCTTGCGCGGCAAGAGCGTCGTAGATACTGGCCCGCATTGTCGTCCATTGCTCGCCATGGGCTTCCAGCGCCGTTTTTGCAGCACTGCGTAGCTTGTCGCCGCTCAGATCATGATGATGCCCGCTCATGGCCTTCAATGTAAGCGGCCCCCAAGGCGTGCACAAGCATGATGTCTTGGTCGGTTCAGAAGCTCTCCTCGGCATAGACGCGGCTCAAATCTCCGCCCCATGCACCATTATACCGCTCCAGCAGTGATTCCGCCGGAGTTTGTCCGCGTGACACATATTCCTGCAATGCCGCAAGATAGCCCGTCTCGTTGTTTCCGCTGGCATCGAGCCGCGCCCGCGCTGCAAGGCCTGAACGCGCGATGTCCAGCACCTGCCCCGCAATATCCTTCAGCGTCCGCCCGCCCGGAACCGGCGCGGCAAGGCCGAGCTTCGGCACCGAATCGCGCAGCACCTGCCTCTCGTCCATGCTCCAGCCCTTGACGAGATCCCACGCCGCATCGAGCGCACCTTGATCGTAGAGTAGCCCGACCCAGAAGGCGGGCAGCGCACAGATGCGGCCCCAAGGTCCGCCGTCTGCGCCGCGCATTTCGAGGAAGCTTTTCAAGCGCACTTCCGGGAAAGCGGTGGAGAGATGGTCGTTCCAGTCGGCGATGGTCGGCTTTTCGCCGGGCAGCGCGGGCAGGCGGCCTTCCAGAAAATCACGGAAGCTCTGCCCAGCTGCATCGATATATTTGCCGTCGCGATACACGAAATACATCGGCACATCGAGCGCATAGTCCGCATAGCGTTCGTATCCAAAGCCGTCTTCGAACACGAACGGCAGCATGCCTGTGCGCGCCGGGTCGGTATCTGACCAGATATGGCTGCGGTAGGAGAGCATGCCGTTGGGCTTGCCTTCAGTGAACGGCGAATTGGCGAACAGGGCGGTGCCAAGCGGCTGAAGCGCGAGGCTGACACGGAATTTCTGCGCCATGTCCGCCTCTGATCCATAATCGAGGTTGGTCTGGATCGTGCAGGTGCGCAGCATCATGTCCAGCCCCAGCGTGCCGACGCGCGGCATATGCTTGAGCATGATGCCATAGCGCCCCTTGGGCATGATCGGCAGCTCGGCACGGGTCTTGTCCGGCCACATGCCGAGGCCGAGGAAGCCAAGGCCGAGCCTGTCGCCTACAGCCTTCACCTGAGTCAAATGCCGCCCCGTCTCCGCGCAAGTCTCGTGCAGATTTTCGAGCGGCGCGCCGGAAAGCTCAAGCTGGCCCGCCGGTTCGAGGCTGATCGTGCCGTCCGAGCCGCCGAGCGCGATGACATGCTCGCCCTCATAAATCGGTTGCCAGTCATAATCCGCGGCGAGGCCCGCAAGCAGATCGCGGATGCCGCCGGGTTCGTCATAGGAGGGCGCATGATGATCGGCGGTGCGATAGACGAATTTCTCGTGCTCGGTGCCGATGCGCCACCGCCCAGACGGCTTTTCCCCTTTTGCAAACACCGAGATCAGCTGATCCCGTGTTTCGATGACGGGGGATTCCTCCAGCGTATCTGTTCTTGTGCTCATTCGGCCTACCTGCCCCTGTTGTTGAGCAGCAGATAGGGATGGCCGAGTGGTCAATCAATTGGCGCAGCGGATAAAGACTATTTCACAGGTGCAATAATTCTCATTCCGTCCAATCGCCATTCAGGCTCATCCAGCATGCGGTAGCGACGATGGCGGCGGTTTCGGCACGCAGGATACGCGGGCCGAGTGATATTGCTTGGGCGGCGGGATGAGCACGTATCGCCTCGCGTTCCTGCGTCGTGAAGCCGCCCTCCGGGCCGACGAGCAGCGCGGCGGCGCCGGGATGGGCGGCGAAGGCTTTCCGTATTGGTGCGCCGCCGAGTTCATCTGCAAAAAACAGCATTCGCCCAATCGGCCAGTCCTTCAACAGCGCATCGAGCTTCACCGTCTCACCAAGTTCTGGCAGGGCTGTTCGCCCGCACTGCTCCGCCGCCTCGATCATCTGGGCGGCAAGGCGTTCCGGGTTCAATTTATCCACCACGCAGCGCGCCATCAGCACCGGCACGATGCGCGCGACGCCGAGTTCGGTCGCCTTTTCCATCACCAGATCGATGCGGCCCTTCTTGATCGGCGCGGAGCAGAGCCAGAAATCTGGCACTGTTTCCAGTGGCTTGGTTTGCTCAACGCATTCGAGCACAAGGCCGCGCTTGCGGATCGCGGTGCACCGCGCGGCCCATTCGCCATCCCGTCCGTTGAACAGCAACGCCGCGTCGCCGTCTTTCACACGCATCACCGAGATGAGGTAATGCGCGGCATTGCCATCAACTGGAACGGCGGCTCCTGCTCCCAGATCGGCCTCAACATAAAGGCGCGGTGCACTGCGTGGCGGCCATGCGGGGGTTGCGGGCATGAAAGAGTTCCTTCATGGGAATGGACCTCATGTCTAAAGAGCCAAATGACGCGATTATGCAAGCGGCTATCGTGCCGGATAGCGAGGCGCGCGGGATCATGGCGCTGTTACCGGCGCGGATGCGCGATCTTGCCTCGATGGCGCGGCTCGATCGACCGATTGGCTGGTGGCTGCTGTTCTGGCCGGGCGCATGGGCGATCGCCCTTTCCGGCAATGGCCTTGAACAATGGCGGCTGATACTGTGGTTCCTCGCAGGCAGTATCGTGATGCGCGGCGCGGGCTGCGTGTGGAACGACATTATCGACCGCGATCTCGACAAAAAAGTCGCACGCACCGCCTCCCGCCCGGTGGCGAGCGGGCGGGTGAGTGTCGCGCTCGCTGCAGCATGGATGGGCGCGCTATGCCTTGTCGGCCTTGTTGTGCTTTTCCAGCTTCACTGGCAGGCCCAATTCACCGCGCTGGCGAGCCTGGCTTTGGTAGCTGCCTATCCGTTCATGAAGCGCATCACATGGTGGCCGCAGGTATGGCTTGGGCTGGTGTTCAGCTGGGCGGCGCTGGTCGGCTGGGTCGAGATGACGGGGGGGATGAGCCTTGCGGGCGCGTTGCTTTACGCGGGCAGCATCTGCTGGGTAGTGGGCTATGACAGCATCTATGCGTTGCAGGATCGGGAGGACGACGCGCTGGTCGGCATCCGCTCCAGCGTGCTGCGCATGGGGCGTCATGTGCGCGGCGGAGTAAGTGCGTTTTACGCGGCTGCACTGGTCCTGTGGGCGGGCGCGATCTGGCTGGCGCGGCCCGATTCGCTGGCGCTGTTGGCGCTTTTGCCAGTGGCGGGACATCTTGGCTGGCAGGTAATGAATCTGCGCGAAGATGGGGAAGACCCATTGCAAAAATTCCGCTCCAACCGCTTCGCCGGATTACTGATGTTCGCCGCATGTGTGGTGGTGGGGGCAAGCTGAGATCACTCTGCAGCCAGCAGTTCCTCCGCGCCACCGAGGTCGACTGAAACCAGCCGTGAGACGCCTTTTTCGATCATCGTCACACCGAACAGGCGGTGCATACGTGCCATTGTCACGGCGTTGTGGGTGACGATAAGATAGCGCGTGTTGGTGTCCTTCACCATCTGGTCGAGCAGGTCGCAGAAGCGCTCGACATTGGCGTCATCGAGCGGCGCATCAACCTCGTCGAGCACGCAGATGGGGGCGGGGTTAGTGAGGAACAGCCCAAAGATCAGCGCCACGGCGGTCAGCGCCTGCTCGCCACCGGACAGAAGAGTGAGGGTTGAGAGCTTCTTGCCCGGCGGCTGCGCCAAAATCTCAAGCCCGGCTTCCAGCGGATCGTCACTTTCGATCAGCTCCAGCCGCGCCTGCCCGCCGTTGAACAGCGCCGTAAAGAGCCGCCGGAAATGCTGGTCCACCGCCTCGAACGCGGTGAGCAGGCGCGCACGCCCTTCGCGGTTCAGACTGCCGATCGAACCGCGCAGCTGGTGGATCGCTTGGCTGATCTCAGCGCTCTCCAAACGGCTGGTTTCCTGCGTCACCTCAAGCTCTTCCAGCTCCTGCGCCGCGATGAGGTTCACTGGGCCGATGCGTTCGCGCTCCAAGGTGAAGCGCTCGAAATCGCCCTGTTCCACCTGTGCCGGGCGAATGTCAGTGCTGTCGAACCCGGCGCGCTCTGGCAACACCGGCGGCGGGCACTCGAAGCGCTCGCCGCACAGCCGGTTGGTCTCGGTACGATGCTGGACGGCAGCCTCGGCACGTGCGACGGCCCCGGCGCGCGCCTCTCGCGCAAGTGACAATGCCTCTCCTGCCTGCGCGAGCACTGCTTCGGCGCTGCGGAGCGCGGCTTCGGCAGCGCCCTCCTGCTGTTGCGCCTCGTTAGCGCGCGTAGACAGCGCGCCACTTTCCGCTTCCAGCGTTGCTGCATCGCGCGCCAGCATTTCAGGCTTGCCGTCCAGCGCCGCGCGTTCCTGCGCAATGGCGTCCTCGCGCTTCGCCATGTCGGCAAGCCGCGTGCCTGCCTCGCCGGAGCGGCTTTTCCAGCGGCGGATTTCCCCTTCTGCATCACCAAGGCGGGCGCGATCAGTGGAGAGCGCTCGTTCGGCAAGCTGCGCATCCGCTTGCAGCTGGCTTACCTGTGCATGCGACACCTCGCTGGCGTGGGATAGGGTGGCGACCAGCGCACGCGTCTCAGTGCCGTCCGGCATATCGGCGAGTGCGGCTTGTGCTGCCTGATGATCGGCCAGTGTCGCGGCCAATTCGGCGCGTGCCTCATCTAAGCGGACGACAATGTGCTCGCGCTTGGCGGAGAGTCGCTCGATCTGCACTGTGGCATCGTCTCGGGTGCGGATGGCGGTGGTGATGTCACGCTCTGCTTGAGCGATGGCGGATCGTGCTGTGATTATTGCCCCCTCCGACTGCGCAGCGGCCTGCGCGGTTAATGTGCTGGCTGCAGCGGCCTCGCTGACGGCGGCGCGTGCATCCGACAGTTGCGCTTCGATCGCTTCCATCCTGTTGACGCGGATGAGGCGTTGGGCGGTGGCGGCGCCCGCCGCTTCCTCGCCGCCGCGTGCGGTGAAGCCATCCCAACGACGCAGCGCGCCCGCCTTGGTGACAAGCCGCTGACCCACGGCAAGCGCGCTTCCCTCATCCGTCTCCACTACTGCTATCTGTGCCAAGCGGCGGGCGAGCGCGGCGGGTGCGCTCACATGATCGGAGAGCCGCTGCGCCCCTTGTGGCAGCTCCGGGTCTTGCGGCAGCGCTTCTGCCCCGGCCCAGTGGCGCGCGGCAGCATGGTCCAGCCCCACCTCCAGCTCATCGCCCAAAGCGGCAGCGAGAGCATGCTCATAGCCCGGCACAGCTTTCACCTTGTCGAGCAGCCGGTCCTTCGCCGCGGTGCCGGAGCCGAGCGCGCGTGTTAGCGCCTGAGCCTCGCTCTCCAGCGCGGCCAGCGCCGCCTTGGCGGATGACAATGCGGATTCCGCTTGCGTTCGCGCTTGTGCGGTGGTTGTGCGCTCGGTTTCGGCGGCGGCCAAAGCGGCCTCCGCCTCTTCGCGCCGCGTCTGTGCACCGGCCAGCTCATACCCCGATTCGTCGCGCCGTGCCTCCAAAGGTTCCACTTGCGGCAACGCGGCGAGTTCTGTCTCCAACCGCTGTGTATCGCGCTGGGCTCGTTCCAGCCTGCCTTGCGCTGCTGCCAACTCAGCCTGCGCGACCTTCAGTTCCGCCTGTTCGCCTGCCTGTGTCGCTATCGCTTTGGCTAGGTCCAGCTCGGCGTCGCGCGCCTGTTCCTGTGCCGCCGCAATGCGCACTGTATAACCAGGCGCGAGCTTGTCCGCCTCCATGATGCGGCTTTTCAATGTCGCCACTTCTTCGCCTAGCCGCGCGACCGCCTCGGCGGCATCATGCGCCAGCGCATCCTCGCGCGCGCGGTCTTCGGTGAGTCGGCGGGCCTGCGCATCGAGATCGGCAAGACGACGCGAGGCTTCATCATGCCGGGCTTTCAGGGCCGCGAGGCGATGGCCCGCATCATTTGCTGCATCGCGCGCGGATTGTGACGCGCTACGCGCTTTTGCGAGTGCGTCTGTCGCGGCATTGGCATGGACCGCGGCCGCGGATTGCGCTACTTGCGTGGTGCGCACCGCCTCCTCACGCACGGTTGCCTCCTGCTGCGCTGCAATCGCCGTCGCATCCGCCTCTTTCCAGCGCGCATAGAGCGCCCGTGCCTCGGCAAGCCTGATCTGCGCGGTAAGGCGGGTATAGCGCTCCGCCGCTTTGGCTTGGCGACGTAGCGCCTGAGCGCGGAGGTCCATATCGGCAAGAATCTCGTCGAGCCTCGCAAGGTTCGCTTCCGCCGCGCGCAGCTTCTGCTCGGCATCCTTGCGGCGCACATGGAGGCCCGCGATGCCTGCCGCCTCCTCCAGCATCATGCGCCGTTCTTGCGGGCGGGCGGCGATGACGGCGGCGATCTTGCCTTGGGAAACCAGCGCAGGGCTGTGCGCGCCGGTCGCGGCATCGGCGAACACCAGCGCGACATCCTTCGCGCGGACGTCCCTGCCGTTGGCGCGATAGGCGCTGCCAGCACCGCGCTCGATGCGCCTTACGATCTCCAGCTCGCCATCGCCGCCGACCTCGATCGCGGGGATCGTCTCGCCGGAGGTCACGCCCGCCATCAGCAGCACCTCGGCGAAGTCACGCTGCGGGCGGGTCGCGGTACCGGCGAAGATCACGTCCTCCATGCCGCCGCCGCGCATCGAGCGCGCACTCGCTTCGCCCATCACCCAGCGGATCGCTTCCAGAAGGTTGGATTTTCCGCAGCCATTAGGGCCGACGATGCCGGTGAGGCCGGGTTCGATCCTGAGCTCGGTCGGATCGACGAAGCTTTTGAAGCCAGAGAGCTTGAGGCGGCGGATTTCCATCGGCGCTCAGTCTCCGCGCGCCGGTAACAGGGAAGAGAGGTGCGCTGCCGTCTGGCTCAGAGCCCCGCCTCCGTCAGCTTGGTGCGCAGCAGCTCCCACGAGGCGGTATCTTTCACCACCTCGCCGTTGAGAATGAAGGTGGGTGTGCCGGTGATGTCGAACTGCTTGGCGCCTTCCTGCACCTTGGCGACGAGCGCATCCGCAGTTTTGGTGTCGGCGAGGCACTGCTTGGCCTTGTCCTCGGAAATACCGCGTTGCTTGACGAAGTCGATCAGCCCCGTCGGCCCGGCGAGCGTGATAAAGCGCTGGTTCGCCGGCTGCTTCATCGCATCCTCGGCGAACTTCTGGTCCAGCCCCTGCGCCTTGGTGAAGAACGCTTCCTGATTGGCGAACAGTTGCTCCGTCATCGGGAAGAACGGCTCCGCTCCGCCGCATTTCGCCAACAAAGCCATCATCAGATCATAGGGATCGCGCAGGAACGGGCGATATTCATAGCTTAGCTTGCCGGTGTCGACCATTTTGCGCAGCGGCTCCGCAGCTTCCTTGGTAAAATCGCGGCAGTGCGGACAGGTGTAGGAGCCATATTCGATGAGCTTCGCGGGCGCATTGGGGTTACCCATCACCACGCCCATTTCTGGCGTGTCGGCCACAACATCGCTCCATATCTTGCCCGGGGGCGGCGGCACATTCTCTCCTACAGCGATCTTGGCGACAGGCTCGGCGGAATTGCCGGTTTTGTCGCCGCATGCGCCGAGCGTTAGTGCGAGGATCGTAGTGGCAAGGAAGGCAATGGATTTCTTCACCGAATAGGCTCCGTAAGGGTGCTGTCTGGTCTAGGTCAGTTTGCGGACTTGGGCAACAGGGGCTGAAGGCCAGCCCAGTCATATACATCGGTGAGCCTGCCGTTGAGGAGAAATGAAGGAGTGCCTTTTACTTGATCCTGTTCTAGCCCACGCTTAGTCATCGCCATAACAAGATCGAACGCCTTTTGGTCCGCGAGGCAGACGCGGCTCTGGGTTGGCGTCACGCCGCGCTTCGCCATCAGTGCGATCATGCCGGTCTTGTCCGCGATTTCGCTCATGACCGCGGCGGGCTTGGCATCTGCGGGCAATGTGGAGGGCTGGCTCTCATAGGCCTGCGCCTTGGCGATCCAGTCTGATTGCGCCGCGAACAGCGCCTCGTGATTGCTGGGAAACTTTTCCGCGCCGCCGCACCGCGCGAGCAAGGCAGCCGTGAAATCATAGCGATCCCGCACCAGATTGCGTATCTCGACCGCGATCAGCCCTTTGGATACCCAGCCAGCTTTTAGTGGGGCGGTGCCTTCGGCCACAAAATGCGCGCAATGCGGGCAGGTATAGCTCACATATTCGACGAGGCGTGTCTTCGCGGCCGGATTGCCGATGACATACGCGCCCTCTTTCGAGAGCGTGACCATGTTCGCCCAGTTTCGTGCCGGGGCGGCGTGAGCAATGGATGGCACGAGAAGAAGGCTGAAGAAGAGAATGAGCGCGCGAATCATATGCACGAGATGAGCCTTATGGTATGAATATCAGCTGATCTTGCCCACCGGCGCGGTATTGGCAAGGCCTTGCGCCATCGCTTCCAGCACCGCGCGCAGTTCTGGATCGCCAATATCGCGCACCGAATCACCGAGATCGGCCGGGATCGGGCGCAAATTGGCGGGTGGTGGGCGGCGTTCCGGCTCACGTTGCGCCACTTCTCCCGCGCGGATCGCCACTTTCGCGACAGCTTCATAGCCGAAGAAGCGGTTCACCCGTTCCATGATCTCCGGCACCATATGCTGCACGATCGGTTGATGCCCGCTGGCGACAGTCAGAGAGAGGGTGCCGCCCGACTTCTTCGCTGCCGGAAAGCGGATCGATTCGGGCTCGCTGATCTTCGCGATGCGCGGACCCACAATCTCCGCCCAACGCGTGACGATGCTCGATTGCACGAAGCCGAAGCGACGAAAAGCCGCTCCGCCGATACGCGGCATCAGATCTGCGATTGCACGCGGTCCATTAACGCGCTCGGGCGGCTCGGTGTCCGCCTTGCGTGGCTTTTTAGCAGAAGCAGGTTTCACGGGTTCCGTCATCGCGCCCTTAATGCCATATCCCGCCCATGCCCGTCGAGCGTAACATCACCAACATAATCGCGGATACACTGCTTGGGCATTATGATCGCCATGCGCGCGCGCTACCATGGCGGGTGCCGCCAGGGAGCAGCGAACGGCCCGATCCCTATCGCGTCTGGCTGTCCGAGATCATGTTGCAACAAACGACGGTCGCGGCGGTGATCCCCTATTTCGAGAAGTTCACAACGCGTTGGCCCGACGTGATGGCGCTTGCCGCAGCGGCGGACGCGGAGGTGATGGCCGCATGGGCGGGGCTGGGCTATTATGCTCGCGCCCGCAATCTGCTCGCCTGTGCTAGGGTGGTTTCGAACGAGCATAAAGGCCGATTCCCGGATACAGAGGAGGGTTTGCGTGCTCTGCCCGGAGTTGGCGCATATACTGCAGCTGCAATTGCTGCGATCGCGTTTGGAAAGCGTGCGGTGGTGGTGGATGCCAATGTCGAGCGCGTAGTGTCGCGCCTATTCGCTATCGCAACACCGTTGCCCGCTTCGCGCCCTGCGATCCGGCAGGATACGGATGCAATCACACCGGATGAACGCGCAGGCGATTTCGCGCAGGCGATGATGGATCTGGGCGCGGGGCTATGCACCGTCCGTACGCCACAGTGCCTACTGTGCCCGCTACGTCAACACTGTGCCGCGCATCGCGACGGGAATGCGGAAGCCTATCCTGTCAAACCGCCCAAGGCCGAAAAGCCGCATCGCTATGGGCGTGCCTGGTGGCTGGAGCGTGCGGACGGCCATGTCTGGATCGAGCGGCGCGCGGAGAAACGTATGCTGGGCGGTATGGCGGGGCTGCCCGGGACGGAATGGGACAAACGCAATCCCTCCCCAGTAAAGCCACCGTGTTCCGGCAACTGGGTCGTGCTCAACCAGCCGGTCGAACATGTCTTTACCCATTTCCGCCTGACGCTCACCGTTGAGCGGCTGATCATAGCGGAGGGCCAGCCCGAAGGCGAAGGCCAATGGTGGCCGATCTGGCGTATCGGTGACGCCGGACTACCAACACTCTTTGCAAAGGTCGCGCGGACTGTCATGAAGGTCGGCGATGACTGACACCCCCATTTGCGGCTTTTCTTCCTTTGCCCTCGATCGCTGCGACGATGTGCGCACAGAACCTGATCAGCTTATGGAGTTGCTTGTCCATCCCGCCGCGCAGCAAATTCTGTTGCGAGGGTTGGATCCCGTCACAGACGGTCATCATCTCGCGCGTGCGCCGCTCTCTCACGAGGCGCGGATCGAGGACTATATCTTGCTTGGCAAGGATGAGGCGGGTGCTCCGCTGTTCGTTGCATTTGGTCAGGGGGAGTTGCCGCACGGCGCCCAGTTTGCTCCGCACGTTCGCGCTATGGTGGCGCAATTGTCCCCAGAAGAGATGAGCCTCTATGGCTGCGCGCGAAGTCTGGTAGACTGGCACGCGCGGCATGGGTTCTGTGCCGTATGCGGTGCGCGAACGGAGCCGTTCCGGGCAGGGTGGGCGAGGCGATGTGGCGGATGCGGGGCTGAGCATTTCCCGCGTGTCGACCCGGTTGTCATCATGCTGGCCGAGCATGACGGGCGCGTGCTTGTGGGCCGCCAGTCGCGTTTCCCTGTGGGTTTTTATTCCGCGCTGGCCGGGTTTGTCGAGCCTGGAGAGACGCTGGAAGGGGCGGTGGCACGCGAGCTTTATGAGGAAGCCGGGATCAGGGTGCGCAACGTCCACTATGTGATGAGTCAGCCCTGGCCGTTCCCCTCTTCATTGATGGTCGCGTGCACGGCGGAGGCAGAAAGCGATGTGTTGAGGCTCGACGAGAAGGAACTGGAGCACGCCTTCTGGGCGAGCGCGGAGGATGTGCGTACGGCAATGGCAGGCGATCCTGACGCACCGTTCATCGCTCCGCCGCCAATGGCTGTCGCGCATCATCTATTGCGCCATTGGATAGACGCACAGCAATAATCCCGCTTTTGTTGCGCGCTGCGGCATGGGCCGTTATGGCCGTTATGAAACCGTAATCAGGAAATTCCTTCATGCTCTCTCTCGCCCAGGCTCAGGACCGCGCCCAGTCTCTTGTCGATGCGGCGCGCAAGGCTGGAGCAGATGCAGCGGATGCTCTCTACGTCTGCAATGCCTCGACCGGGGTTTCGGTACGCCTCGGCGAAATGGAGGACATAGAGCAATCGGAAGGCGAAGAGATTGGCCTGCGGATTTTTGTTGGCAGTCGCTCAGCCACCGTGTCCGCGTCCGACCTCGAAAGGGATTCGCTCAACGCGTTGGTGGATCGCTGCCTCGCGATGGCAAAGGAAGCGCCGGAAGACCCATATGCGACATTAGCGCCGCAAGAGTTGTTAATGAAATCGAAGCCAGCCGCGCTTGATATCGTCGACGAGGCGGCACCCGATCCCGCCACATTGAAGGAGCGCGCGCTCATCGTGGAGGATGCCGCCTGCTCTGTTCCCGGCATTACCAACAGCGAAGGCGGCGGTGCGAGCATGGGGCGCAGTCAGGTCGCACTTGCTACCAGCCACGGCTTTGCGGGAAGCTACGCCGCCACCACGCACGGCACATGGGCGAGCGTATTGGCGGGCGAGAGCACCAGCATGCAGCGCGATTATGCCAGCCACAGCGCCCGCCATCTCGAAGATCTGGAAGACGCGGAGCATATCGGAACGCGGGCAGGCCAACGCGCGATTGCCCGACTGGGCGCGGCCAAGATCAAGGGCGGACCGATGCCGGTGATCTTCGATCCGCGCGTAGGTGGCAGCATCGTTGGTCATCTTGTTGGCGCGATTGCAGGCTCGGCGATCACCCGGCGGTCGAGCTTTCTGCTGGAGGATCTCGGCAAGCAGTTGTTCGACAGCGGGGTGACGATTGTCGATGATCCGCTGGTGAAGCGCGGCCTGCGTTCCCGTCCGTTCGATGGCGAGGGGCTTGAAACACACAAGACCGCACTCATCGACAAGGGCGTGCTCACCCAATGGTTGCTCGATAGCGCCTCCGCCAAGCAGCTTGGCGAGCAGCCCACCGGCCATGCCAGCCGCGGCACCAGCGGTGCACCTGGCGTCTCCGTCACCAATGTCGCACTTTTGCCGGGAAGCTGCTCTCCGGGCGATCTGATGCATGGTATCGAGCGCGGCATCTACGTGACCGAGCTTATCGGCATGGGCGTGAACCCGGTGACAGGCGATTATAGCCGCGGCGCATCGGGTTTTCTTATAGAGAACGGTGCGGTTTCTCATGCAGTGACCGAGATTACGATTGCCGGGAATTTGAAGGACATGTTCGCGGCGTTGGTTCCCGCAAACGATCTCCACTTCCGCTATGCGATCAATACGCCGACGCTCAGGATTGACGGGATGACGGTCGCTGGTGGCTGAGGCGAAACTCCGGGCGATCATCGACTCGGTCAGCGAGGCCGCAGATCATGCGCTGGAGCTGTGGGCTGGCGGCGCGACACGGGTGAAGCGCTGGGAGAAGGAGCCGGGTCAGCCAGTGTGCGAGGCTGATCTTGCGGTCAATCACATGCTGTATGAAGCATTGGGCCGGATCGATGCCCAAGCGGGCTGGCTTTCGGAGGAAACGGCAGACAATCCCGCGCGGCTTTCGGCGCAGCGGCTATGGGTGGTCGATCCTATCGACGGTACGAAAGATTATCTGGCGGGCAAGCCGGGCTGGTCCGTTTCGGTCGCTCTGATCGAACAGGGTCAGCCGATTATTGGCGTGCTTGCGGCCCCGGCACGTAACGAACTGTGGATCGCGCGGGTCGGCGAGGGGGCGCACCGTAACGGTCGCCCGATCCGTGCCAGCGCTCGGGTGCGTCTCGCCGGGGCGCGTGTGCCAGCCGAGGTCTTGCCCAAAGCCGATGATGATCTGACCATCGTACATCGGCCCAACAGCATTGCGCTGCGTATGGCAATGGTGGCGGCGGATGAGGCTGATCTCGTTGCGGGACTCCGCTGGGGCGGGGAGTGGGACATTGCAGCGGCGGCGCTGATCGCCAGCGAGGCGGGCGCGGCGGTAAGCGACGCCATCGGCCGTCCACTGGTCTTCAACCAGCCTGATCCGGTTACTTTAGGCGTGCTCTGCTGTGCTCCAGGGATTCAGGATGCAGCCGTTGAACGGCTCTCGGAACGCGCCAAAAGAACGCAGGCTGAACGGCTCTGACTGGAGCGCACCGCGTTAAATCTGACGCATATGGCGCGCTCCATGCCTTTGTTGTCGCATCGTTTATTGCCAAAAACCGGTTCCCACTTTTTGGCACGATGCTCTAGCTGCTCTTGAGCAAAAACACAGCATGTTCCGCGAACAGGTTGGCGTTGGCGGGGCGCGTCGGCTGGCCCTTGTTCAAGAACCACTGCCCCTCGATACTCCAGCCCTGCTCCTTCGCCAATGCACGGAAATCGTCGATGGTGAGGTGGTGGATGTTGGGCGTGTCATACCAGCGTTCCGGCAGCAGCTTCGTCACCGGCATGCGCCCGCCGAAGGCCAGTGACGCGCGCACGCGCCAGTGCGCGAAATTAGGAAAGCTCACGAATGCACGCTCCGCAATGCGCAGCAACGCTTTCATTGCGAGGTCAGGCCGCCGCGTGGTCTGCAACGTCTGACTGAGAATCGCGTAATCGAAGCTATTGTCCGGGTAATAAACGAGGTCAGTGTCCGCATCGCCCTGAATGACGGACAAGCCCCGCGCCACGCAGTCCGCAACATTGGCGGGGTCAATCTCCAGTCCGCGCGCATCGCAGCCGCGTTGAGTCTCCAGCGCAGCAAGCAATGCCCCGTCGCCGCAGCCAATGTCGAGAACACGTGTGCCGGCGCGGACATTCTCTGCGATCAGCGCGAGGTCAGGCCTCAGGGATGCCAGCGTCGCGCTGTTCATCCGACAAATCCCTTGATGACGCGATCAAGCTCCGGCACGTCGAGCAGGAAGCTGTCATGTCCGAACGGTGCGGAAAGCTCGACGAAGCTCACCGGTGCTCCGGCGGCGTTCAGTGCATGAGCGATCTTGCGCGATTCGGGCGTAGGGTAGAGCCAGTCGCTATCGAAGCTTATAAGGCAGAATCGGGCTTTCGTTCCCGCGAATACATCCGCCAGCCTGCCGCCATGATCTTCCGCCAAGTCGAAATAGCTCATCGCCTTGGTGATGTAGAGATAGGAGTTCGCATCGAAGCGGCCTGTGAAGGTCGCCCCTTGATGCCGGAGGTAGCTCTCCACCTCGAAATCTGCATCGAAACCGAAGGTTTTCGCTGCGCGGTCCTGCAGTTTTCGCCCGAACTTCTCGTGCATACTCTCTTCGGAGAGATAGGTGATATGCGCCGCCATCCGCGCGACCGCGAGACCCGCATCCGGTGATTTCCCCGTGCCATAATAAGCACCGCTCTGCCAGTTCGGATCGGCCATGATCGCCTGTCGCCCCACCTCCTGAAACGCAATGTTCTGGGCGGGCATCGCGGCGGTCGCGGCTATCACCATCACGCGTTCGACCCTATCCGGCCAGTTTGCGGCGAGGCTCAACGCCTGCATGCCGCCCATGGACCCGCCGACTACAGCATGCAGCCGCTCTATGCCGAGTAGATCGAGCAGTGCGATCTGTGCACGCACCATATCGCGGATGGTGATGACCGGAAAGCGCAGGCCATAGGGCGTGCCATCGGGTGCGAGGCTCGCTGGCCCTGTCGAGCCCATGCAACTTCCCAGCACATTGGCGCAGATGACGAGATAGCGGTCGGTGTCGATCGGCTTGCCGGGGCCAATGGTACGGCTCCACCAGCCCGGTTTGCCGGTTATCGGGTGCTTGCTGGCGACATACTGGTCGCCGCTGGTCGCGTGACAGACAAGAACAGCATTGTTGCGCTCGGTATTCAGCGCGCCATAGGTCTCATAGGCGATTTCGACACCATCCAGCACTGCTCCGCCGTCTAGTTTCAGCGACGTCGCAAGTGTGACGCGTCGGTCAAGGCCGAAGAAATCATCGTCTGGCTGGATATGCGCGCCCATAGGCGGATGGCGCTAGGACGCTTCGCCGGTTCTTGTCAATCGCGCTGAGACGCTTCAGGCTTTGTGCGGATGGTCCTCAAGCCAGCGCGCCAGTTCGGAAAAGCCCATCGGCATCTCGAAATGCAGGCCAATCATGCCCTCGCGTACCCAGCGTACCGTGGCGCTGCGCGCGGGCAACCCCTCTACACGGGCAACGACATGGTCATCGATCCTTGCATCATCCACGGTCTCCATGCACAGGCCATGCAGCGATATGTTCACCAGCTCGCCGGTAAGGTTCGGTCCCTTTTCAGGCTGAAGATGGACATGCGCCTGCGCGAGAAAGCGCGGGGAGCGTGGGAGCTTGCGTAATACGCTGCGCTGCGGGCGGCTCTGCAGCATGTCGGCTACATCGACCGGATCGTCAAACTCGATACCCGCTGCGTGATCGCCTACCCAGCGCACGGTGCCCGTCACAACCTTATCAGAGCGCAGCTCAATGGTGATCTTCTGATCCTTCTCGACCTCATGATAGATGTCGAGCTTGGCACCCTCGCGTGACATGTTGCGCACGAGGCAGAGCTGATCATGACCATCCACCACTGCGCGGCCGACCTTGAGCACGGTCACATAGCGTTCCGATCCGTGGCGGCGATCATCGCTTCCCAGATCGTCAGGGGTGACTTTGGTCGATCCTTCCTTGTTAATCTTCTGATGCAGCATAATTGTTCCTGCCATGATATCCGGGCAAAGCGCCTGATCGTTTCACGGCATGATAGACGCCAAGACTGATTTGGGCGTTTCCGGATATGTTTAATACAGCGTTAGGCATGAAAGTTACTCTGTGGCAGTGAGTTGGCAGCTTATGAGGGCTTTGCGGCGCGTGTTGATGGCGCTAAGGCGACGCGATGAGTGAAAACGCACCTTATGGCCGCCCAAAGCCCAAGAACTGGATCTCCGCGATAGCACCCTATGTGCCGGGTAAGGCGGCGGACGCGTCCGGGAAGCCTGTCACCAAGCTCTCTGCCAATGAGAACCCGCTCGGCACCAGCCCCGCTACATGCGCAGCGTTTTCAGAAGCCAGCGCAGACCTCGCTACCTATCCAGATCCAGGTGCGACAAAACTGCGTGAGGCCATCGCCCAGCGTCATGGCCTTGATCCCGCGCGCATCATCTACGGCACCGGGTCTGACGAACTGCTCCACATCGCTGCCAGTGCCTATGCGGGGCCGGGGGATGAGATCATTTACGTGCGCTATGGTTTCGCGGTCTACGAGATCGCGGCGCGGCGCGTTGGGGCTATACCTGTAGTCGCTGCGGATAAAGAGTATGGCACGGATGTAGACGCTATTCTTGCCTGCGTTACGGACAAGACGCGCGTGGTGTTCGTCGCCAATCCCAACAACCCGACAGGCACCTATTCCTCCCGCGCCGAGATTGCGCGGCTGCATGCGGGGCTGCGACCGGACATATTGCTGGTGCTCGATCAGGCCTATGCCGAATATCTGGATGCGGACGATGATGACGGCGCGCTGGGGCTGGCGATGACCGCGCCCAACGTGCTTATTACGCGCACCTTCTCAAAGATTTACGGGCTGGCGGCGGAGCGGATCGGCTGGGGCTATGCTTCTGCGGAGATTGTCGAAGCTCTGCACCGCATCCGTGCGCCGTTTAACCTGACGACTGCTGGGCAGGCCGCCGCCGCCGCCGCGATCAAAGACGTGGAGTGGGTGGAGGGCAGCCGCGCGCATAACCGCAAATGGCGGCAATATCTGTGTGACGAGGTTGCTGCCCTTGGTAATTTCGGTCTGAGTTACGTTCCCAGTAAAGCCAATTTCGTGCTCGTGCTGTTCAAGGGGGCATTGAGTGGGCAAGCCGCATACGAAGGGCTGATGCAGGCGGGGTACGCGACGCGCTGGCTTCCGGGGCAGGGTCTGCCGGATGCCTTGCGCATTACCATCGGTACCGAAACCCATATGCGCGACGTTGCGCGGCTATTGCGGGAAATGGCGCAGCAGGCATAAGCGCCATCAAGAAGCGATGCTTTGGATTAACTCCAGGGGATGATCAGGTCGCGTCCATCCCAGTCCTTCGCCGCGTCACGTGCCTGCCGATACATATCGCGGATAATCGCGTTTTCGGGGTAAAGTTCGATCATATGCCCCAGCGTGTCGCGCGCATCGATATAGCAAATCTTGGGCCCAAATATGGTGGTGAACTCGCTGGCTAAGGGCATCCCGGCCGCCACAAATTCGTCGCGGGTCGCTTCATAATCATCGCAGAACAAGGCGGCGTGGTGAAATCCGCCTTCGCCGGAAGCGTACATATCGTGGAATGCGCTCGGCCCGTGCGAGAGGATTTGCACAAGCTCTACATTGAGATCGCCCGATTGCACGAACACGCCGCGCAGGCGGATGGGTTCGGCTGGCTTGCCGCGATATACATGATGTTCCAGCACAGCCTCCATCCCGCCGACAAAGGGGCCAATATTATAGAGTTGGTGGAAGCGCTGGCAGGCGGCTTCGAGGTCTGGAACCACATAGCAATTCTGCACAAACGCCAGCGGTGCGCGCGTCATGATACTCTCTCCGATCGGGCGCGATTGCGCCCGTTTTGAGAGATTGTAATCGAGCTTGGAGGCTGGAGAACCTAGCGTTTACGGCAGATACTATTGGCGCGGCATGCCTTGGCCCAGGCCGATCAGTGAAATCTGCCGTCCATAACCCGGCTCGCCTTTATGGCAGGAGCGGCGATAGCTGTAGAACTGCTCTGGCTGGCTGTAGGTGTCTTGCCCTAGCAGCTCGATCCGTGTGACGCCTGCACTCGCTAGTCGTGCGGCGACATAGGCCTCAATGTCGAACTGGGCATGGCCTTCGCGGCCATCGGCGAAGAAGCGTTCGTTGGCGGGGTCATCGTCGGTAAAGCGGGCGACAAAGCCGAGATCGACTTCGTAAGATTGCTTGGCGATGCAGGGGCCAATAGCACAGGATATGCGCGACACATCAGCGCCTAGCGCTTCCATCGCCGCAAGCGTATGGTCGGTCACGCCAGAAAGCGCACCTTTCCAGCCCGCATGCGCCGCGCCGACGACGCCAGCCTGTCTGTCCGTGAAGAGCACCGGTACGCAATCCGCGGTGAGGATGCCGAGCAGCAAGCCCGGCGTTGTGGTAACGAGCGCATCGGCGGGTGGGCGGGCATCGTCAGCGAACGGTTTGGTGACGGCGACAACATCCGGCGAATGCACCTGATGCACGGTCACGAGCTGCGCGCCGGGAAGTATGGCCTCAGTCGCACGACGGCGGTTCTCGGTTATGGCGGCGCGGTCATCGTTCGACCCAAATCCAATATTGAGGCCTGCATAAAGTCCGGTAGAGACACCGCCCGCACGGCCGAGAAAGCCATGTGGCACCCCATCGAGTGCCGCGCTCTTCCACAAAGCCACTCCATTATCCGCCAATTTCATGCAAAACCCTCCGGCCTCGGCCAGTCTGGATGTGTAGCGCACAACACTTTGAAAAGTCTTCCCATTTCTGTAGGGGCCACCAACCTCTGGCGCGCTGTTTCCAGTTCTACCATACGTTCTGGTTGCGCTCTGGCAAGCGCCTGTGCCCGCGGGCCAATCCCCAGCCGTTCCAGAAACGCGCCCTGCTCCACCGGGCCATAAACAGCCAACCCCTCCTGCCGCGCGGCATTGGCGAGCAGGGTGAAATCGACATGAGCTGTCAAATCATTCTCGCCCACATCGGCATAAGGATCGGCATATTGATGTGCGCGCACCGCTTGCAATGTGTCGCCCAGCGCCGGCCCCTCATAGCCATAATCGATGGCTAGCATCGCCCCTCCCTGCCGCATGATCCGCCGCGCCAGTGTGAGCATGATCGTCGCGCCAACCGGACAGCTCTCGTGGATAGAGCCGGTGGGCGCATGACACATCGCTTCGGGTACACGCGCATCGACCCGCCGCTCGCCTGTGTGCGGGGCGAGCTTTGCCTCCTCTTCGCTCAGGCCCACCATTACCTCACGCCAGCCATCCTCAGCACGGATCGACTGCGCGATAGGCAGCGCATCGAAAAACTCGTTGGCGACTATGAGTAGCGGCTTATCAGTTGGCAGACTCTCTACATCGTCATGGAAATGCGCATGCGCGACGGAAGTGCTCTGGTGCGCGCGCAAAGATGGGCTGTTTTCGACGAAATGCGCTTGTGGCGCGAGCCGCGCCTGCTCCATCGCACGTAACGCATCCTTCGCTAGCGTGCCACGGCCCGGCCCCAGCTCGACATAATATGGCGCGCGCGCGTGGCCTGCCCGCTGCCACAGATCCGCCAGACATAGTCCAATCAGCTCGCCGAACATCTGGCTGATTTCGGGTGCGGTGATGAAATCGCCATCCGCGCCCAGCGGATTGCGCGTGGCGTAATAATGCGTGTTTACCTGCGCCATATAATTGGCGAGCGAGATTGGCCCTCCCGCACGGATGCTGCGCACGAGGCGCTCTGCGAAACCCAGCTCGCGGCGACCGAATGCAGAAGGCGCGCCCTGTTCAGGCAATGCTGGCTGTACCCGCCGTCCCCTCCACACGCACGCGGCGGCGCTTCGCCGTGGCGATGAAGTAAATTCCGCCGAGGATCATGGGTAAAGTGAGAAGCTGGCCCATGTGAATCGTTGTATAGAGGAAGCTACCCTCAAACTGTGCATCCGCCTCGCGTACATACTCGACCCCGAAGCGGGCAATACCATAGCCCAGCAGGAATATGCCGACGAGCTTGCCCGGCTCATAGCGCGCTCTTGTCTTCCAGAAGGCAAGCCAGAGGATCAGGAATAGCACGACACCCTCAAGTGCAGACTCGTAAAGCTGGCTCGGATGGCGGGGGATGTCGCCTCCGGTTGGGAAGATGATCGCCCAGGGTACATCAGTCGCCTTGCCCCACAGTTCGCCGTTCACGAAATTGGCGAGACGACCGAAGAACAACCCGAATGGCACGCAGCACGCGATATAATCATGCACGCGCAGCCAATTCAGGCCTTCCTTGCGGGACATCCAGATGATTGCGGTTGTCACTCCGATCATGCCGCCATGGAACGACATACCGCCGTTCCAGAGTTTCAGAATATCGATCGGGTTTGCCCAGATTGCGGGGTCGTAGAAGATCACATAAGCGAGCCTGCCGCCAATGATGATGCCCAGCGTGGCATAGAAGATCATATCGTCGGCATGGCGCCTCGCCATTGGCGATCCTGGCTGATCAATCAGCTTTAGCAGATACCAATAACCAATCAGGATGCCGGAGAGATAGGCAAGGCTGTACCATTTAATCGATAGCGGACCGAGGGTGAGTGCAACCGGGTCAAGGCCCAGATCCTCAAAGCGTATGGACGCGCGAGCTGCGGCCTCAAGCAGAGTTTGGATTAACATGATCGCCCATTATCGTACCCGCCCGGTTATGGGAAGGCTGTTGCAATCTGGATAAGCATACAGAGAAAATTTGTTGCACTGCACATTAAGCATTGAATAATATAAGCATAGTTATTATATCTCTCGTTATGGAGTCGAACATCGCCTTTCTTTGTGCCGATATTGGCAGACTGTTTCGCAAGCATTTTGCCGAAGCGGCCCGTGAAGCTGGACCTACAGGCGCGCAATGGCGCGTGTTGCTTGTTTTGCAACGTTATCCCGGCATTAGCCAGGGAGCATTGGCGGAGTATATTGACGTCGAACCGATCACGGCTTGCCGCATGGTCGACCGGCTTGAGCAGGCCAAGCTTGTAGAGCGTCGGCGCGATCCTGATGACCGCCGGGCTTGGCGGCTGTATCTCACGTCGGCGGCAGAGCCAGTGGTGACGCAACTGAAGACTGTAGGTAAGGACATACTTGATTGGTCCACCTCTGACCTGACGGATGAGGAGGTTTCTACCCTTTTTACCTACCTCACCAAAATCCGGGATAAGATAGTTATGTTGGATGAACGCAGGCAGCTAAAGGAGATTGGCAATGGCTGAAGCCGATCCTGCACAGAAGCCTAAAGGTAGCGTCTTGATGACGTATTCCGGGTCTGCCCCCGAGGAAACCGAGAAAAATGGCCGGAACAAGCGGCTCATGCTCATGCTATCGTTTCCGCTGGCACTACTGCTGGCGGGATTAGGCTATTGGTATCTCCATGCCGACAGCGTCAGCACCGATAATGCCTATGTACATCAGGACATCGTTTCTGTCAGCGCTGAGGTAAGCGGCCAGATCGTCGAGGTTGCGGTACATGAGAATCAGCAGGTGAAGGCTGGTGATCTGCTGTTCCGTATTGACCCAGAGCCCTATCGCGTTGCGTTGGCGCAAGCGGATGCGCAAGTCGCTGCGGCGCAGGTGAATGTTGGCGAGCTTTCGACCAAATATCAGGGAACTGGTGTCGATATTGCTAAAGCCCAGACCGACATCGACTTCGCGCAGAAGGAATATGATCGCCAGAGTGAGCTGTCCACCAACGGTTTCACCACCAAAGCGCGGCTTGATGCTGCGCGCCATGCACTCGATGTAGCGGAAGCAAGTCTTCGTACTGCTAAAGCAGACGCTGCCGAAGCGCGTAGCGCACTTGCTACCGGCGGACAGGTTCCTGGGGTCAACCCTCGTCTCGCCGCAGCTCGTGCACAGCGCGCAAAAGCGGCGCTCGACCTGAAGCGGACCGAAGTTCGCGCGCCGGTGTCAGGCAAGGTGAGTAATGTTGATCGGTTGCAGATAGGCCAAATGCTTGTCACGGGTCTTCCGGTTGTCAGTATCGTTGCCAATGATCGCAGCTGGGTCGAGGCTAATTTCAAGGAAACCCAGCTGGATAGGCTTCGCACCGGCCAGAAGGCCGAAATCACACTCGATGCATATAAGGATGTTACCCTGAAGGGGCATGTTGCCAGCATCGGCGGTGGCACCGGATCAGAATTCTCTGTGCTGCCCGCGCAGAATGGCAACGGCAACTGGGTCAAGGTGACGCAGCGTGTGCCAGTACGGATTGCCATCGACGAAACTTCACCGCGTCCGCTCATCGCGGGGTTGAGCAGCGAAGTTAAGGTTTATGTCGGCGACTGACAATGCAGCAGCCGGTGCGGCGCTGCCGCCCGGTATGTCCCGCTACCCCGGTATGCTGAAGGCGGCTGCCATCCTGGCGATGCTTATCCAGGTGCTGGATATGACGATCGCCAATGTCGCCCTACCGCATATGCAGGCGGCACTGGGTGCCAATCAGGATAGTATAAGCTGGGTGTTGACCAGCTATATCGTCGCGGCCGCAATTGCGATTCCGGCGACAGGGTGGCTCTCAGACCATCTTGGCCGTCGCAAATTATATCTGATCTCTGTAGGCGGTTTTACGTTATCATCAGTTCTATGCGGTCTCGCGCTTAACCTCGAGACGATGGTGCTGTTCCGCATCCTTCAAGGTCTGTTTGGTGCGTTCCTCTCACCGCTTGGTCAGACAGTGATGCTTGACAATACGGCGCCAGAAAAGCGCGGCCAGGCGATGGCGATATTCGGCATGGGTGTCGTTACTGGTCCGATTATCGGCCCGGTAGTTGGTGGATGGCTTACAGAGAACATGGACTGGCGCTGGGTGTTCTTTGTTAATGTGCCCATTGGCGCGCTCGCTTTTGTGGGGCTGCTTCTGTTCCTGCCCGATCTGAAGCGCCCTTCACGATCGCTCGATGTGCTCGGGTTCGTACTCTTGGCTCTAGGCCTTGCAAGCCTTCAGTTGATGCTGGATCGTGGTCAGCATGAAGACTGGTTCAACAGTCTCGAAATATGGCTCGAACTGGGCATCAGCTTGTCAGCCTTCTGGATGTTCGCTGTTCATAGCAAAACGAGTCGCAATCCTCTCTATCCGATGACCCTTCTGGGCAACCGCAACCTCATGATAAGTGCCATGCTGATGGGCACAGTGGGCATCGTGATGACTGCGGCAATGGCACTGATGCCGATCATGCTACAGAGCCTTATGAACTATCCTGTTTTAGATGCAGGCATGTTGTTGGCTACGCGAGGCTTGGGTGTGATGATAATGACTGGAATTTCCGGTCAAGTAATACACCGCGTTGAACCAAGGCTCTGGATGACGGTCGGGCTTTCTATGACAGCGGTGAGCTTTTGGTTGATGACGCGGTGGAATTTGGATGTCGGTGCTACCGAGATGGCGCTCAATGGAGTTTTGCAAGGCGCGGGCATAGGTATGTTGTTCGTACCCATCTCGTTGACGGCTTTCGCCACACTCCCGGCTGAATGGCGCACAGATGGCTCCGGGATTCTCAATCTAACGCGGTCCATAGGTTCATCCGTGGGCATTTCGCTTGTGGTTGCCTTTTTGGCGCGTAGTAGCGCGGAAAGTCACGCTAATCTTGTCGGCCATGTTACGCCCTACAGCCTATGGGTAGATCCTGCTCTGTTTGCTTTGCCGGGCGACGCGGTGCCAACAGCACTTGCGCTCTTGAACGCGGAAGTGACGCGCCAGGCGACAATGATCGCTTTCCTGAACGATTATTACTTCATGATGTTTGTATCGGCAGCGGCTATTCCGCTTACGCTACTATTGAAGAAAGTTCGCGCCAGCCACCAGCCGCAAGAGGCCCTGATTATCGAGTGATGCGCGCGGGCCTCGGTAATTTCCTTGGTCGTCAATCTGTTAGTAATCACAGATAAGATTCAGATTACCATTTACCACTTATTGACCACAATCCCTGTAATAAACCCGTCATAATATAAGACGTGGGGTTGTATATGACGTTAAAGCAGATCGCTCACCGGGGAAGCGGAGCGCTCATAGGGTTGGTAATTTTGGCTATTGCGCTTTCCGGGCTCGCTATCCGGGAAATCAGCTTTGGCGGCCCGCTGCAAAGGGCAAATCAGCTGCAAAGCGACCTGGTGGCAGATATATTGCCGCCCCCTGAATACATAATCGAGCCGTTCATGGAGACTACGGTCATGGTGGAGGACCAAAGCCTCCCCGGCCATGTCGAGGCTCTTGCGACGTTGCGCAAAGCCTATGAAGAACGCAAGGCTTATTGGCATACGGCAGACATTTCGGATGTATTGAAAGCTCAGTTGGCTGTAACAAACAAAAGTGCTGACGCGTTCTGGGCTGACGCCGATGCATTGGTCTCCGCTGCGCAGTCAGGCGACTGGGTAGGCGCCAAGCAGATCCATGATACGAGAGTTACGCCTGCATATACTGCACATAAAGCAGACATTCTTAAACTGGTTGCATTGGCCGATCAGGAAAAGCAAGCGCTCGACAAGCGTAGTTCATGGCTATTGTATCTTTGCTTCGGTGTATTGTCAGTCTCTGCTGGCGTGATAATCGCCGGGCTGATACTCGGGGCTAAATATCTTCGCACACGCGTTATCATGCCTATCGATGCCACAGCTGATGAAATGCGCCAGATGGCGGCAGGCAATTATAACATCACTATCTCAGGCGACGGGCGCGCAGACGAAATTGGTCTTATGGCGCATGCGATGAAAACCTTCCGTGCGGCAGGAATTGCCAAGGCCGAGGCCGATGCAAAGCAACAACATGTCGTTCTGGAGCTGGGCGAAGGGCTTGAGCAGCTCGCCTCGGGTAATCTGGTCCATCGCATTGATAGACCGTTTTCCGAGGAATATGAGGCGCTCAGAACCGTCTTCAATCGCACCATCGCCGAGTTGGAAATTATCCTCTCCAAGGTGACCGAGGCTTCGACCAATGTCGACACTGGCGCCACCGAGATCAACGCTGCGGCTGACGATCTTTCCCGGCGTACCGAGCAGCAGGCCGCATCACTGGAGGAAACTTCGGCAGCGATAAGCACTGTGGCATCCATGGCGAAGGAAATGGCGCAGGCGCGCACAGGTGTTAGCGCGGCTATCGATATGGCGCACCGCGAGGCGCGCGATGGCGGGATGATTGTCCAGCAGGCAGTCACGGCGATGAGTGAGATCGAGACATCTTCCCAGCAAATCAGCCAGATCATCAGCGTGATCGACGGTATCGCTTTCCAGACCAATCTTCTTGCATTGAATGCGGGCGTCGAAGCGGCGCGGGCTGGTGATGCAGGTAAGGGGTTTGCAGTTGTCGCTAACGAGGTGCGTGCACTTGCACAACGCAGTGCCGATGCAGCGCGCGACATCAAGGATCTTATCACCACCAGCGGCCATCATGTCGAATCTGGCGTCAGCCTTGTCGGTCAGACAGGCGAGATGCTCGGTCGGATTGTCACCAAGGTGGGAGAGGTGAATGACCTCATCTCCAGTATGGCGTCTTCTACCGAAACGCAGGCGCAGACCATGGCGCAGGTGAACGGCACCGTAAACGAGATGGACAAGATGACGCAGCAGAACGCGGCTATGGTTGAGGAAACCACTGCAGCGTCCCGTAGCCTTGCCAACGAAGCGCAGGGACTGAGGCAGCTTGTTTCGCGTTTCAGGTTGAGCCAGCAGGCTGCCCCAGCGCGGCTTTCGATACAGGCTAGCAACGCCCATGCGTCACGACCCATTTCGGTCGCAACCGCAGGCAATCTCGCGCTTGCGCCTGACGCGGACGACTGGAGCGAATTCTGAAGGGTGGGCCATGTGCCCATCCTCTCATAACCGGGTAACGGAAATCTATCTTCAGCGATCTGCCCAGATACGCTCCGTTAACCAATTTATACTAGCACTATCAGGATAGTTACAGTGACCGGCTGCCAGGTGGGCACGCAGCATAGAGTCAAAGGGAGCAAGGAACATGTTCGACTGGTTTAAAAGACAGGCGCCAATCCGTGTGAAGTTCAAGGCATTGCTCGTAGTGCATGTCCTTTGGGGTATCTGTGGCGTTGCAGCCACCGCACTTGCCGGGATGGGAATGATGCCGCTTGGTCTTACGATCGCAGTACTTGCTCTTGTTGGTGCTGCGACAACAGTCATTGTCGCGGGCAAGCTCATCTGCGATCCCTATGTCGATACCGTAGTGCGGATGGAAGGGCTGGCCGCTGGCGATCTGGACAGCCATATCGCATATTCGGACCATAGCGATTGTGTAGGCCGTATGGTTGCTGCCATGGGCACTTTCCGAGATAATGCGCAGGTTGTAGCAGAGAGCTCAAAGGTTTCTCATGAACTGGTCGAAGTACTCGGAAATGGCCTTCACAAGCTGGCTGATGGTGATCTGAGCTATCGCATCACCAGCAGTGTACCGAAGCAGTACGAGTTGCTGCGTGATAACTTCAACAGTGCAATGAGTAGTTTGTCGGAAGTATTGGGTTCGGTGACGCAGGCGTCACGCTCTATACATGCTGGCGCGGGAGAAATTCGCTCAGCAACCAACGATCTCTCCCAGCGTACTGAGCAGCAGGCGGCTTCGCTCGCTGAATCCGCTACTTCAATGAACGAGATTACCGGCATGGTGAAGGATACCGCCCACAGTGCTGCCCAGGTGACCAGCGCGATCAGCGATGCGCATCGTGAAGCAAGCGAAGGTGGCCTCGTCGTCGACAAGGCCGTGAGCGCGATGGGCGCAATCGAGAAAAGCTCTCAGGAAATCAGCCAGATCATCACCGTGATCGACGGCATTGCCTTCCAGACCAACCTGCTTGCCCTTAATGCGGGCGTTGAGGCAGCTCGGGCAGGCGATGCGGGCAAGGGCTTCGCGGTCGTCGCCAATGAGGTCCGTGCACTTGCGCAACGCAGCGCTGAAGCTGCACGCGATATCAAGGATCTCATCACCACGAGCGCAAGCCAAGTTGGTGAAGGCGTCAGCCTGGTCGGTGAGGCCGGCACCATGCTGGGCCGCATTGTTTCCCGCGTTGGTGAAATCAGCGCTCTGATTTCCTCGATTTCGGCATCGACGGAAACCCAGTCGGCAGGTCTTCAGCAGGTCAATGCCTCGGTTAGTGACATGGACAAGATGACCCAGCAGAACGCCGCGATGGTTGAAGAATCGACCGCCGCTGCGCGCAGCCTTGCTGGTGAAGCAGAAGAACTTACCCAGCTCATTACTCGCTTCAAGCTAGGCGGTGGCATGCCAACAATGAGCAAGCCGCATAACATCGTAAGCACATCGATCTCCCGCCCCGCACCACGCATCAGTGGTAATCTAGCCCTCTCTGCGGATGCGGATGACTGGTCGGAATTTTAACTAGCAGCACTGGAAACGGACGAGCACAGGCATGATCACACTTCCGGCAGTTATAGACAGAACCACTGCGAGCGCCCTCGTTTCTCATCTTGATCAGGCCCTTCGGCCTGGTGCGGAGGTAGTGGTCGAGGGGCGGGATGTGACGCGTATCGGTCAATCCGGTCTTCAACTGATGCTGAGTGCGCAGCACACTGCCGCAGTGCGCGGGGTAACAATGCTGGTCCAAGCTTCGCCTGCCATGTTCGGTGCGGCGCAAATCGCAGGACTGACCAACGCCTTCAACTGGACGGGGCATCGCCATGACCAATGACGAGATCATGAATATCTTCTTCCTCGAGTGCGAGGAAGCGCTCGGACAAGCCGAGGAAGGTCTGATGGCGTGCCGATCCGGCACGGCGGACGCCGAAACGGTGAATGGCATTTTCCGCGCAGTGCACTCGATCAAGGGCGGCGCCGGTGCTTTCAGCATCACACTGCTTCAACAGTTTACGCACAAATTCGAGACTGTGCTCTCCTATGTCCGCGATGGAGATCTGGGTCTGAGCGAGGGGCTCAACACTCTTATGTTGCGCGCCTTTGATATTCTTGCCGACCATGTCGCTGCCGTGCGTGGTGATGGCGATACGCCAGACGATGCAGCGATCAGCGCGCAACTTGAAGACGTAGCGGAGAAAGCTGCCGCTGGGGCTCCTGCCTTTGAAGAAAGCGCAGAAGCCGAGACGGCTGCTGAAGTTTCGGCTGAAGAGGTGGCGACGCCAGCCGATGATCTCGGCCTCGATTTCGATCTCGATGCGATGATGGGAGATCTCGTTGTTGGCGAAGACGAAGCCGCTGCCATGGAGGCTGCTGCTGCTGAAATCGAACGCACGATGGAAGCGCAAGAGGCTTCTGCGGTGGAAGTCACTGCCGGGTCAGATGAAGAGCGCTCCGACTCGTCTGTGGTTGATGATGCTGCACCCGCCTCGAAAGAGCATCATGGCTGGCAGGTCGCAGTCAAGTTTCTCGATGGTGCGCTCGCCAATGGCAGCGAGCCGTTATTGATGCTTCGCGAGCTGGAAGAATTGGGTGCATTGTGCCTTTCCACATACGCTAGCGAAATCCCGATGCTCGATGCGCTAGATGTTGAAAAGGCTTATCTCTCATGGAGCTTTTTCGTACCCGCACATATTGAAAAGAGCTCCATCGAGGATGTGTTCGATTTCATTGGTGATGAGTGTGAGCTTACCATTGAGGCGCTCACAGCACCGATGGTTCGCGGTGAAATCAAGGTGGAGATGCCTGAAGTGCCTGTGCAAATTGCCAGCGCGAAGGCCCAACTCGAGGCCGCGATTGCAGTCGTTCCGGAAGCGGAGACCGTCAAGAATGAGCCGACTGCAAATATAATTGCTACATTGCCAGCCGCTCCTGTTGTCGAGCTGCCGTCAACGGTTGCCGCAGCTACGCCAGCTCAAGCCCGCGCGGTCAGCACGCCTGGTCAGACAGTGCGCGTCGATCTCGCCAAGCTTGACAAGCTCATTGATACAGTTGGCGAACTGGTAATCGCGCAAGCAATGATGGCGCAGCGCCTCGCAAGCCACGGCCTCAACTCGATCGACGAGATGGGTATGCTCGATCTGCTGACGCGTGACATCCAGGAAAGCACGATGTCGATCCGTGCACAGCCTATCGGTTCAGTCTTCTCCCGCGTGCCGCGTATCGTACGCGAACTTGAGACGGATACCGGAAAGCGCGTCGTCCTCACTATGAGCGGCGAAGGCACGGAGCTAGACAAGACCGTTGTTGAGCGCCTCGGTGAGCCGCTGACTCACCTTATCCGTAACGCGGTCGACCACGGCATCGAAAAGCCTGAAGTCCGTCTTGCCAATGGCAAGCCCGCCGAGGGCAAGCTGCACCTCTCCGCTGAGCAGCGCTCTGGCCGCATCGTGATCTCGATCGCGGACGACGGCGCTGGCATCAATCGCGAGAAAGTTCTTCAGAAGGCGATTGACAAGGGGCTGGTCGCTCCCGGTGCTCAGCTTTCCAACGAAGACATCGATCATCTCATCTTCGCGCCCGGTTTCTCGACCGCGGAGACAGTCTCCAACATTTCCGGTCGCGGCGTCGGCATGGATGTGGTGCGCCAGAACGTAAAGGATCTGGGCGGTCGTATCTCGATCGAGTCTAAGCCTGGACAGGGCTGCGTGTTCACACTCGCGCTACCGCTCACTCTCGCCATTGCAGATGGCATGATCGTGACCGTGGGCGATCAGACCGTCGTGATCCCGCTGACGCACGTTCTTGAAAGCCTGCGCCCAGAAGACGCGGATGTCCAGCATATCGGCAAGGATCTGATGGTGCTGAACAATCGCGGCAAGTTCCTGCCGATCGTGCGGCTCGATCATTCGGTCGGCGCGCTTGGAGCGGCGCAGACCGCGCAGGATGCAGTACTGATTGTCGTCGACACGGAAAGCCATGGTCAGGCCGTGCTGATGGTCGATAATATCGTCGACCAGCGCCAGTTCGTTATCAAGAGCCTCGAGGCGCATTATCAGCCGGTTATTGGTGTTGCGGGCGCAACCATTCTCGGAGACGGCAAGGTGGCATTGATCCTCGATGTCGACTCGCTGGTAGCGGACAATTTCGCGCAGCATGGGACGTCGCTTGCTGCATGAACCAGCTCGCTGCAGATCAATTCACGCCCTTTCCCGGCATCAGCGCGCAGGTCTACTCTCGCGCTGACTTCGAGGCGGTGCGTGATATTGTCTATGAGATTGCGGGTATCGTGCTGCCGCCCGGCAAGGCGACACTCGTCTATTCGCGTCTTGCGCCATTAGTGCGGGATAGCGGGCAGCAGACTTTTTCTCGCTATATTGACCACATAAAAAAAGACAGCGACGCCCGTCGAAAGACGATCAACGCGCTGACCACCAATCACACCTTCTTTTATCGCGAAAGCCATCATTTTGAGCATCTGGCGAGCGAAGTGCGGCCCATGCTGCTCGACAAAATTCGCGCGAGAAAGCCGGTACGCATCTGGTCCTCGGCATGCTCGACGGGCGAGGAACTTTACTCACTTGCAATGACATTGATGGGGCCTGACAAGGCGGGTGCACGTCCATTTCTGGATGGTGACCTCGCAATCCTCGCGACCGATCTTGCCGATCATGCTGTCGCGGGAGCGAAGGCAGCGACCTATCCGTTTGAAGCGCTGAAAGATGTACCTTCCGAGCTCACCAATACGTGGGTTAAACGGGACGGTGATCAGGCGATCATCGCACCGGAGCTATGCCGGAAGGTGCATGTCAAGCGCCTGAACCTGCTCGGCGAATGGCCGCTGAACAAGCAGTTCGACGTAATCTTCTGCCGCAACGTGATGATTTATTTCGATCAGCCGACCAAGGACAGGCTGGTGGCGCGCCTTGCGGACCAGCTTTTGCCGGGTGGGCATCTCTATATCGGTCATAGCGAGCGGGTTGCAGGCCCGGCGCAGACCGTTCTCACCCTGGTGGGAAGCACGATCTATCGAAAGGGGCGAATGTGAATACACGGGTTCTGATAGTCGACGATTCAGCCACCATGCGGGCGATTTTGACGCGCCTGTTGGGTAGCGAGCCTGACATTGATGTGATCGGTGCCGCCAAGGATGCGATGGAAGCGCGTGGCATGATCCGCGAGTTGAATCCCGATGTAGTGACGCTAGACATCGAAATGCCCGGCATGAACGGCCTTGATTTCCTCGAAAAGATCATGAGCCTGCGGCCCATGCCGGTTGTGGTTGTATCAGGCATCACCCGCAAGGGCGCAGACACCACAATCCGTGCGTTGGAGCTAGGCGCGGTCGATTGCTATGCCAAGCCCGATGGTTCTGTGAACGCACTACTGGAGAATGATGGCGGCACATTGGCTCAGATGGTCCGTGACGCGGCGCGCGTGCGTTTCGTTCGTGTGCAAACTAAGCCTACCGTACCTGTCAGCCCGGTCGCGCAGCAGACTATTGTTGCCTCGCGTTCTGGCCCATCGGTCACAAAGCTCATCGCGATTGGGGCGTCCACAGGTGGTGTGGAGGCGTTGCACAATCTTCTGCCAGCTTTTCCGAAGACCTGCCCACCCACTCTCATCGTTCAGCATATTAGCGCGGCGTTTGCGCCTGCGATGGCGGAACGCCTAGACAAACAGTGTCAGGCGACTGTGAAGTTGCTCGAGTCTGGTGAAGTTTTGAAACCAGGTATTATTTATGTCGCGCCAGGCAATGATAAGCATGCGTCGATCGGGGGTGTCGACACCATCATCGGCAAGATGATGCCGGGAGAAAAGATTTCCGGCCATCGTCCCAGTATCGATATTATGTTCGAATCGGTAGCTCAACGGCTTGGTCCGGCGGCAATCGGCATATTGCTGACAGGTATGGGGCAGGATGGTGCTCGAGGCCTACTCGCCATGCGCCGCGCAGGTGGACGCACCATCGCGCAGGATGAGGCGACCAGTACTGTTTACGGTATGCCGCGCGCGGCCGCAGATATGGGCGCTGCCGAAAATATCCTGCCGTTACCGCGTATCGCTGAGCGGGCACTTGCGGTGGCTGGATTGTAAGTAATGCGCCACAATCCCGAACTTGCAATCAATAGTCCGGCTCGCATCACGGTGATGCAGGGGCAAGTCTATGTCGGCACAGGAGCGCCAGAGGTTCTGACGACCGTGCTCGGCAGCTGCATCGCTTGCTGTTTGTATGATCCTGTCGCCCGCGTGGGTGGCATGAATCACTTTCTTCTCGCCGAACCAACACCAGGTAGTGGCACTGTCGCCGATCAGAATTACGGAATTTTTCTGATGGAGCTGCTCATTAACCAGATGATGACACGTGGCGGTGTAAAGTCCCGGATGAAGGCACATATTTACGGCGGAGGTAACATGCACGCGGGGATGACCCGAATCGGAGATGCGAATGCGCGGTTTGCGCTGAATTTCCTCGCAGAGGAAGGCATCCCGGTCGTGCGTCAGGATGTTGGTGGCGAATCGGCGCGCCGCGTCGATTTCGATCCGGTTTTGGGGCGGACCCGGTGCCGTCATGTTGAGAAAATGGCGGCACCTGCCGCGAAACCCATATCCCAGCCCGCCGCACATGGTGGCGATCTGGAACTGTTTTGAAGGAAGAGAAGGCCTGTTCTATGTCTGAGACTATTCGTGTTCTGACCGTGGACGACAGCGCAAGTATGCGTGCGCTGCTGCGGTCTGCCCTTTCCTCGCGCGGCTATCAGGTCTCGCAAGCCGAGGACGGAGTCGCCGCTCTGGAGTGGCTGGCCGATAACGGTAGCGACATCGACGTGATCGTGACCGACATCAATATGCCTCGCATGGATGGCTTTGGCCTCATCGAGGCTCTGCGCGGCCAGTCTCGCTTCCGCGATTGCCCTATTCTGGTGCTCTCGACGGAAAGCTCGGACGAGAAGAAGGCGCGCGCCCGCTCTGCCGGAGCAACTGGCTGGATCGTCAAGCCTTTCGATGCAGAAAAGCTTGATACTGCTCTACGCCGCGTAACACATTGAGATTTTAGGGGGACAGGAGGAAATCATGGCACGACAACTGATCACCTTTCACCTTGGTACCCAGAGCTTCGGCCTGGATATCATGGCTATCCGCGAAATTCGCGCTTGGTCGCCGACCACGCGCTTGCCGCATGTGCCGCATTATGTGGCAGGTGTTGTAAACCTGCGCGGTACTGTGTTGCCTGTTATCGATCTTGCAGCACGGCTGGGCTGGGAAGCAACGTCCCCGACTGATCGCCACGTCATCATTGTAGCCCAGATCGCTGGGCAACTACGCGGACTGATTGTTGACGCCGTGAGCGACATCGTAACAGCGCAGGATGAAGATATTCAGCCGCCGCCGTCCACCGGTTCCGATGCGGTCGTTCCCTATCTCGAAGGGCTGGTAGCGCTCGAGGACAGGATGGTCATGGTGCTCGATCTTCCTGGTCTCACAGCTGACGCGGAACTTCCCGAAGCTGCCTGAGATTAAGCCAGTAACAAGAACGCCGATGAGAACCGAAACGAACTGGAAGTGGGGAAGGTAAGAAAATAATGTCTGCTATCAAGGTTTTGGTTGTTGACGACTCGATCACCATGCGCGCGCTTTTTTCCAGCGCCCTTGAACGTTCGAGCGATCTCGTCGTGATCGGCGCGGCGGCCAACGCGGATGAAGCGCGCGAGATGATCGCGGATATGCGGCCCGACGTCGTGACGCTCGACATCGAAATGCCCGGCATGAACGGCATTGATTTCCTCGAAGAGATCATGACCACTAAGCCAATGCCCATCGTGATGCTATCAACCCTTACGCAAAAAGGTGCAGAGGTTACGTTGAAGGCGTTGGAGTTGGGTGCGGTTGATTGCTTTCCCAAGCCGACCAAAGCGACACCGGACGAATTCGCCAAGATTTCGGGCAAACTGTGCAAACTTGTCGCGACCGCCGCGAAGAGCAAGGTCAAGAAATATGACCCTGAGGCTGCTGCCGCCGCCGCGGCCAAGGCTGCAGAGGCGCAGGCGACCTTGAACACCGCCAAGCCTTACAAGTGGAACGGGTCAATCGTCGCGCTTTGCGCCTCCACTGGCGGCGGACCCGCCGTGATGGAGCTGCTCTCGAACTGGCCTGCCAACTGTCCGCCGACTATCGTGTTGCAGCAGTTGGAAGAGGGCTTGGCCGCACCGTTCGCTGCGCGGCTGAGTGATGCGATTGCGCCGGAAGTCAAAATTGCCGAGGATGGCATGATGCTCCAGCCGGGGCATGTCTATGTGCTCTCCGCGCCGGACAAGCACGGCATTGTCGATCGTTGGCCGGGCGGTGCTATCCGCCTTATGGCGCGCGACCCTGTAAACGGGATGCGCCCTTCAGCTGATTTGCTGCTGACTACTGTCGCGAAAGCTGCGCGGGATAAGGCGGTTGGTGTTATCCTCTCCGGTGCCGGCACAGACGGCGCAGCCGGTATGAGCGCGGTGAAGCAATTGGGCGGCCTCACTTTGTGCCAGAACAGGGAAAGCGCGATGGTGTTCGAGGCATCGGCGGCGGCAATCGCCAAGGGTGCGGTCGAGGCTCAGCTCGCGCTGCCAGAACTGGCAAAGGCCATACTCGCCCGGTGTGAGGAGCGGGATCTTGCTGCCTGATCCGTGTCCCCTCTCTAACGGTGTAACCTGCTCGCCCTTGATTGCGCTGGAAACGCTGCGCGTCAAAATCGCTGCAGAGTTGGATCAGCTGCGTGAAGATATGGAAGAGATTGGCGTGCAGCTTTGCCTCGATGAAGAGGTAATGCTGCGCTGCATGTCGCACCTCCAGCGCCTTGATGAGATGGGGCAGCGCAGCAATTGGCTCGCAGCATTGGTGCGAGCGCCTGACCCGACAGAGGTGATCCCTGAGATTACGCTCCAGTCACTCGCGGACCGGATGAAATCATAAGCAGTTAGATGGGGGCAAAAGCTCCCATTTTTCTTTCAGGCGTACGGCGGGCAGTGCAGCCCCGCGGGGCTGAGCGTAAAGATCTCGCAGCCTGTTTCCGTAATGCCGATGCTGTGCTCGAACTGGGCGGAGAGCGTGCGGTCCCGGGTCACCGCAGTCCAGCCATCCTCCATCATGCGAATGCCTGGTTTGCCGATGTTGATCATCGGTTCGATAGTGAAGAACATGCCGGGCTTAAGCTCAGGTCCGGTGCCGGGCGATCCGACATGCACCACTTCGGGGCTGTCATGGAACACTCGTCCCAGCCCGTGCCCGCAAAAATCGCGTACTACACCATAGCGATGTTTTTCGGCATGGCGCTGGATTGCGTGGCCGATGTCGCCGAGGTGATTGCCCGGCTTCGCTTGCTCAATACCGAGCATCAGGCATTCATAGGTCACTTCGACCAACCGCCTCGCCTTGATTGGCGCCTCGCCCGCGATATACATCCGGCTGCTGTCACCATGCCAGCCATCGACCAGTGGTGTCACGTCGATATTGACGATGTCACCCTCTACCAGCTTGCGATCTCCGGGGATGCCGTGGCAGATCACATTGTTTATCGAGGTGCAGCAACTGTGCTGATAGCCGCGATAGCCCATCGTTGCGGGCACGCCGCCGCCATCGATCGACATGCGTCGCACGATATCGTCCAGTTCGCCCGTCGTGACGCCCGGCACAACATAAGGCACCAGTGCATCCAATATCTCAGCCGCCAGCCGCCCGGCTTTGCGCATCCCGGCAAAGCCGCTTTCATCGTAGAGCTTGATTGCAGTGGAGCGGGTCGGCGGGCTATCCGCAGTCATGGTCATATAATCGGTCATCTCTCTACTATAGACAGGATAAATCCTGATGACGAGGGGTTGATCGCGCACCTCGATCGGCGCAAGGTCTCTAGCGATCAGGAGTTTGGGTATGGACGATGTGGTGAGGCAAGGCGGGTGCGCATGCGGGGCAGCGCGATATGAGGTGCAGGGCGAGCCGATCTTCATTAACAATTGTCACTGTAAGCAATGCCAGCAACAGACCGGCTCCACTTCCGTCGTCAACATGTTCTACGAAACCGAGCGCCTTACACTGCGTTCTGGTGAAACCAGCCGTAATGTGGTGAAGGCGGGCAGCGGCGGAGATCATGTTATCGTCCGCTGCGCGTTTTGCGGCACGGCATTATGGAGCCACTATCCGCGGCTTGGCGAGTATGGCGCAGGTATTCGTGCGGGCACGCTTGATGATTCAAGCGGTATCAAGCCGGATGCTGTAATCTACACCGTCGAGAAGATGGAATGGATGGCGTTGCCGGAGGGGATTCCTGCGTTCGAGACCCAATACAACCCCGCTGAGTTGCTCCCGCCGGAGAGGTTTGCGCGGTTGAAGGCGCTGGCGGCGAAGGCGCGGCCCGCATGACCGAGCGTATCTGGACCGCAGCCGTGCTCGTCATCGGCGACGAAATCCTCTCCGGACGAACACAGGACAAAAATGTCGCACAGATCGCCACCTGGCTCAATGTGCAGGGAATCCGGCTCAGGGAAGCTCGCGTGGTGGCCGATGTTGAGGAGGACATCATCGCCGCGCTGCACGCGCTTCAAACCCGCTATGATTATGTCTTCACCACTGGTGGTATTGGCCCGACGCATGACGACATCACCGTCGACGCCATCTCCAAAGCGTTGGGAGTGGCGGTTGTCGTCCACCCTGATGCGCGCGCGGTGTTGGAGCGTTACTATGAAAGCCGCGGCGGCCTTAACGAAGGGCGCTTGCGGATGGCGCGTGTGCCGGAGGGCGCGGACCTCATCCCCAACCGCTATTCCGGCGCGCCGGGAATTCGCATAGGCAACCTGTTCATCATGGCGGGGGTGCCGCATATCACAGCAGGGATGCTCGATGCGCTGACCGGCACGCTGGAAGGCGGCGACCCGGTGCTTTCGGCCCAGATCGGATGCTGGGTGGCGGAAAGCGAGATCGCCGAGCTGTTGCTCTCTACTGAGCGCGCGCATGCGGGTAGCCAGATTGGCAGTTATCCCTTCTTCCGCGAGGGACGCGTGGGCTGCAATTTCGTGATTCGCTCGACCCGGCAGGAGGTGCTCGACGCGTGTATGACAGAGTTGGCGGCAGGCCTGGAAGTAGGTGGCTGGCCCGCAATAATCGGCGGGATATAGTCTTCTGTTCTGGCGCCTCAGGGAAACAGAACCGCCGTCACCATCGCTAGATCGTCTGGTGAGACTGTATCCAGCACGATCTGCTTTTCGGGATTAGTGCTGTGGCCGATCAGAGTGCCGTCCTTATCCGAAGATAGCGCCAGCACGCGCAGCCCATCGCCCTCTTTCAATACAACAAGCCCGCCCTGAACTGGAGTGCGATCGGGATCGACTATCAGTACCGCATTGCCCGGTATCGCTGCGCCCAGTGACGCACGACACATGCGCAGTGCATAGGCATTAGACCCGGATCCGGGCGGCGCTGTAACCATTTGCGGGTTAGGGAAAGGCTCGATCAGCGCATCACCCAAGGGTATGCCAACGACCTGCAACTGAACAGTTGGGGCGGAGGCACAAACATTACGAGCGACCGTGGGAGCCTCTGATCTCGCTTGCATTGCAGGTACATCCCATGCCGCCATCCGTGCCAGCTCGGTACGCAATGCTGACACACGCTCGCGGGTACGTATTTCGCGCTCGGTTGCCCCCGGAATCCGAACTAACCATTGGCCAAGAAAACCTTCTCGATGCTCGCGACGCAAAAAAGCAATCAGCGCATCGTTATCTTTCACACCAAACAGTCCCGCGAGTGCGCTAACCGTGTCTGCATTCCAGCGATCGAACGGCTTCACAGCATTCTCGATCCGCGACACGATCACAGCGGGCAGACGATGTTCTTCATGCAATCGCGCCAGCGTGAGTGTGGGTTGGGTTGCGCGTAAACGCCGTAACGCTGCGGCCAGTAACAGCGCAAGTTCCTCCGCCTCACGATTAAGCAGGTGACCAGTAGCTCTTCCGCCTGCCCATTTCTTAATCGAAAAGCCTGGCGCATCGGGATCGATCAGAAGGTTGGCAGGGTTATGAAGACCCAAAACCTGCGCGATACGATATAGCTCCTCTGCCCGTGCAAATACCTCGCCCCGCTCGATCTTGGACAGACGGATATAGGGAATCTCTGGCAATCGCTCAGACAAAGCAAGCAATGACGGGAACCCTGCAGCCGCCCTTCGTTCACGCAAAGCATTGGGGAAAGAATACATCCGAAATGGATCAATCTCTATGACGCTCACAGCGGACGCAGATGCCGTTGTGTCAGAAGGCGAATGACCTATCCGTGATGTTATAGCCATATCGACGTCCAGCCCATTATCATCATCTCAGTTTTCGGAGGCACGAGAAGAAATCTGAATGCGTTCCTGCTTTCATTTTCAGGGACATGCCTCCCTATCATGCAGACATTACTGCACCTACTATTGAAACGGAAACCTCCTCGCATTCGGAGACAAAAATAAAGCGCCCCAGCCATAAGGTAGGGACGCTTTAAAAGGATGAGATAGCTTAGGCGATTAGTGGCGAGCCAGATTGTCGCGCGTCAAGATTATACCCACCGGCACAGTGTCAAATACTTCTATGTCTGCTCCAGGGGCGGGCTGAACAAACTCGGGTTCTGTGACACGGACATCTGCTGCATCAAGGTTCAATTGGCGGGCGTAGGGTAGCACGGTCGATGCCCCGGCTTGTTGCTCTGCAGTGAAACGTGGATTATTCGCTGCCAGATCGCCGATGACGCGTGCAGCACGCCTTGTAATTTGACGGATGCGCTCTCTGGTGAGGCCCAGTTCCTCCTCGCTGCCGCTTTCCTCTCCCTGACCGAACAGATGCCTGCGCACGATGTCGCAATCACGCTCTATCCGCTCGTCAAGCTTGCGCAGTTCCTCCGGGTCCACACTTGCCATACGGCTGTGCACATAGACTGGTAGCGCGCTGGAGCGCTCGCGCCGGGTCGCCTGCGGACGTGCCGAGGCAGCCTTGCGCTTCAGTTGCGCGATGCCGACGCTGCGCAGATGACGCACATATTCGTCCATCAGTGCTGCACAGGTCTGCTCTGCCAGATGCTCGGAGGCACATGCCTCGGTACGGCCTTCGGCAAATTCGTCCTCGATCATACTTTCTAGCGGCATATCCTCGCCATCGGCACCGCGCTCCATCGCGTTCAAGGATATCGTCGTCGCCTCGACCTTCTTGGCCGAGGGACGCTGATCGTCCATCAGGCGAAAGCGCAACCCCTGCAATTCTCCACGTAACTGCCAGTTCACAAATGTCGTGAACATCGCCTTTTCCGGGTCATAGGCCTCGATCGCGCGGTGCACGCCGATGGCGCAGACCTGCTCGGCATCTTCCCAGTGTGCGGTGAGGCCATATTGCTTGATGAAGTGGCGGATGCGCGGCGCGATCACCCGCAAAACGGTGGCGAAGGCACGATCTGCGGCGAGGCGCTGGCGGGCGCTCGGGCGCTCTCCCTCCGCCGGACGATTGGCAATGACCTCCCTCACGGCGGCCTCAAGAAGTTCGGTAGATTTCGACATTGGTTATCCCCTGAGCAATGCGAAACAGCGTGTCTGCTGTCCGGGGATGAGAATGCGTCAGGATCTTTCGAGTTATCCTGAAATATCCTATAAGTAGGAATACTTATCCTATAAATTTTTCGACGTAGCCAAGCAGCCAGCCGCGATGGGCGGATACTGCGTCTCCGGCAGACGCTATATGCCGCGAGGCCTTTTCTGCGCCGATCTGGGCCGAGAGCAGATGGGCTGCACGGGCGGCGTCCAACCTTCCATTATAGAAGCGAACGGCGTCGCCGGGTCCTAGGTGATGACCAATATAGACCGCGCGGGCAATTTCGGACGCGCTCTCTCCGATGGAAGCGCCTGCATGTCGCAGCCGCTCGACATTGGCGCGCGCATAATCTGCGACCGTCTCTATTGCTGCCTGCGGATCATACCGCAGCGCGAGCAAGGCGGACTTTGCTCCGGGTGCGATGGTGCCTGCCGCGTCTATCAATCCGGCTTCGCGGGCATGGGTGTTGAGCCATGTGCCCGCCTGCCGCGCGAGGCCGAGCCAGGTGGAGGAGAGAAACTGCCCCAGTCCCGCAGCGCTGGAGCGCGGGTTGCGGGAGAGCGGGCTCCACGCACCGTTTTTGCTGCGCCTTGCTTCCGCGCCAATAATGGCGGAGAGTGTGGCAAACGGAATTCCGGTGCGCGTGGCGGCAGCGGAGAAGCTGGCGGCATAAGGCGCGGCTGCGCTTGATATGGGTACAGGTTTGGATGAGGATTGTTCAGGACGAGGTGTGATCATCGGGGATTGTGGCATGGCAACCGGGCTATGATCGCCCAGTCCCTTAACCATATCTGCAAGCGGCGCATGCAGCCCGCTGCCAGAGACATAGGCAGAGCCAGAAGCCTGCGGAGATGCTTTGTCATCGCTGTCCCCTGCACCACCTAAAGCTGCCTGCCACAGCCGCCAATTTAGCTCCGCCCGTGCGGTGGAGAGTATTGTCCGCGCCCGCTGTTCCGGCGTTAGTGCGGATAGCTTCTCAAGCATCGAGATACTCGCTACGCCGCGCCATCAACCGCGCGCGCATCGCGCTCCGCAGCTTAAAGAGCCGCCGTGTGTTGCTCAAATCATCAGCTTCCGATTGCGCCTTGCGCTCCGCCTCTGCCAGCGCACGTTCGACAAAAACACCTGCAGCTTTCTCCGCTGCGCGCAGCTTGCCATATGCGGTCATCGCCTTGTCGCGGAGGTGCGCCAGTCCTGCCTCAGCCTCGGCATGGGCCTCTGCGATCCGGTTGGCCTGCGCCTTGCGCGCACGCACCCAATGATCGGTACGGACAGCGGCATCCCCTTGCACCAGCGCACATTCCTCGCGCACGCGCGCCGCCAACGCCGCTACATCCTCGGTCAATAGCGCGATCCGCATCATCTCCCGCCGCAGCGAGTCCCGCAGATCCTCGATCTCACGTGCCTTGAGGCGTACAACCGGATTGGACTGCCAGCGATGACTGGTCCGGTAGCGTAGTTAGTTGATAATTGCCTCGGATGCCAGTGTGGGCGGGAGGCGGAGCGTAGCGGAGCCGAGTGGCCACACTGGCTTGACTGTTTCTGGGGCCGGTGGACGGTACCCAAGGCTGCTGTGTGGCCGCTTTCGGTTGTAATGTTCGCGCCACCAGCCGGTTACGATCCGCACCTCCTGAAGGCTGTAGAAGATCTCCCCATTCAGTAGTTCATCACGCAGACGGGCGTTGAAGCTCTCGATATAGCCATTCTCCCACGGGCTTCCCGGTTCTATGTAGAGCGTGGTGACACCGAGCCTGCCCAGCCATTCGCGTACCGCGTGAGCAACGAACTCCGGGCCATTATCGGACCTGATGTGCTCGGGTGGCCCATGTTCGATAAACAGGTCGGCCAACACGTCGATGACGTCGTTCGATCGGAACCGCCGGAGCGGCACCATCGCCAGGCATTCCCGGCTGAACTCGTCGATGATGTTGAGCATGCGGAACTTCCGGCCGTTGTGTGTCCGATCTTCGACAAAGTCGTAGGACCACACATGCCCGCGATATAGCGGGCGCAACCGGATGCATGATCCGTCACCCAACCACAGCCGTCGTCGCTTTGGCTGCTTCTTTGGTACCTTGAGTCCCTCCCGCCGCCATATCCGTTCCACGACCGACAGGCTAACTTGCCAACCTGCATCACCCAGCAGCGCATGGATCCGCCGATAGCCATATCGGCCATAATCCTTCGCCAAGGCAATGATGTCCGCCGTCAGACGCTGCTCTTCGGCATCATCCTTCGGAGGGTGGCGCTGGGTCGAGCGATGCTGACCCAGAACGCGGCAGGCCCGCCGTTCCGATATCGGCAATACACGACGGACCTGATCAATCGCCTCGCGGCGACGGGAGGGACTCAAAAAGTCAGCTTCGATGCCTCTTGCAAAATCGCCTTGTCCAATGCGAGGTCTGCGACAACACGCTTGAGCCGCGCGTTTTCACGCTCCAACTCTTTCAGCCGTCGCGCCTGATCGACCTTCAGCCCACCATATTCCTTGCGCCATCGATACAGCGTTTGCTCCGCAATGCCGATCTGACGACAAGCTTCAATCGCTGTCCCCCCACGGCCCACAATCACATCGACCTCTCGTAGCTTCGCGATGATCTGTTCAGGCGTAAAACGTTGACGTCCCATATCTTCCTCCAATTCCTGTACCCCGAAAGGCTCTCTTCAGAATTGGACCAATTTTCTCAAGGCAGACCAATCACAGAAGTAAGGGTAGAAGAACCGAGGTCGTGCTCGATCCTAAGCGTGGTACCGAAAGACTTATTACGCACGGTGTGCGGGCGGTTGTTGGTAGAGGTATAGGGATCATTGTCGCCCGGATAGCCGCCGTCGGTACCGCGAACGCAGTTTGCGGTGGCGCCGGTTGCCTGACCCGCTAGATATTCGGGGCAGAACACTGGCGTTCCCGCCGCAAGCGATGCCGGAGTGAACACACCAACGCCTTCATAGGGGATCAGCTCGCCTGTCTGGCGCCCGGTGGATATGGTGAGCAGCGCCGTGGTGGCATCGCCCTTCCATTGCAGCTGCCCGCGTAAGGCCCATTTCTTCTCGAAGGTTTCTCTGCGGCCCAATGTGGTGTTGCGATACCAGCCCTTGCCCTGATCGACCCACATGCCCGATACGCGCGCGGAGATCGTATCCGTCAGCGGCCCGCTGACATAGGCTTCCGTGCGGATCGTTTCGTAATTGTCATAGGAGGCGGTGGCGCCGACGCTTAGGGTATCGGTCGGCTTGCGGGTGAAGAAGTTGATTGCGCCCCCGGTCGCGTTGCGCCCGAACAGGGTGCCTTGCGGACCCTTGAGCGCCTCGACCCGGTCGATATCGAACAGCAGCAGCCCGCTCATGAAGGTTTTGGAGAGATAAACCTCATCGAGGTTGAGCGCGACGGGAGAGTCGAGGTTGGCGGAAAACTCGTTCGTGCCGATACCGCGCACGTTGAATGCAACCTGGCCTGCGCCGTAATTCGCCTGCACGTTAGGAACCATCGTCGTGATTTCGGTGACGCTGGTCGCGCCGCGTTGCGCCAGCGCATCGCCTGTTACAACTGACAACGTAATGCCGACATCCTGACCGGACTGACCACGCTTTTGCGCGGTTACGATGATGTCTTGAATTCCCTGTTCGTTATCTCCAGCGGCGGCATCTTGCGCCACTGCAGTACCTGTTCCGCATACCAACAGCATGGCGGCAATGGTTATATTGCTTGCTCCATTTCGGCAAAATCTGATCAATGTTTGACTCCCTTGTCTGCTTCTTGGCGATTCTGATTGATCGCAATTTCAAGCATAGAGTCGGGCGGGGTTCACAAAATGGCAATTAACCCGAAAAGGTTACTTCGATGCCATCATAGCTTTGGTGTTCGATGGAGTTAAGGCAGCCTTTCTGCCCTATCCTACACCCAGTCGAACCGCAGCCAGCCGCGTTTATCCGCTAGCGCGGCGAGGGGGGGGTGCGGATTTGTGGCATAGGCTTCGTCTGCGAATTCCAGCATCGGCGCGTCGGACACATGGTCTGAATAGGCACGGATATGGGCCTTCTCTCGTGTGATGCCTTTCGTAGCCATCCAAGCGCGGATCATGCCGAGCTTCGCCTCGTCATAGCAATTATCGCCTGCGATTTTCGCGCGGACATAATCAAGATCCTGCCCCAGATGATCGGTCGCGATCACCGCATCCATCTTGAGGCGCCGCGCAATCGCATCGACATAAAGCCGGTAGGATGCGGTGGCGAGCACGAGGGTATATCCCTCCGCCTTATCCGCTGCCAACCTGGCAAGCGCTCCGACGCGGGCATTATTCGTCATCACCTTGTCGGCATAGCTCTCGATATGCGGCTGGAGTTTTGCGCGGCTTACCTTGCCGCCGATCATCATATGCTGGTTGATTTCCTTGAGCCGCTTCCTCGGAATGAGCTTCAGCACATAAGCCAGCATCGCGAGGATGACCAATGGCGCGAGTACCAATCGCCACGGCGCCATCCGCGCAGCGACGTGGATCAGAAATGGGGTGTACGTACCCCGGAAAGTAATGGTGCGATCCATGTCGTAGATCGCGAGCAAGGTCTTGCCACTCGACATGGCGCACGCATGGTCCGTTTCGGCTTGCCGTGCAACAGATAATGCCCCACACATCACCCGGCATGACGGAACCTACGGCATATTCTCTGGAGGACGGCGGCGAGGGCGCGCCAGTGCTGCGCCTTTCCGGTACATTTTCCATTGCGCATCTGGGGGATATGCCCAATGCCTTGCCTGCGCTGTCCGGCCCTATCGGCGCGATAGATTTGGGTGCAACCGATCATATCGACACCATAGGGGCGTGGCTGGTTTATAGCCTGTCGCAGCAATGGGACTGCCCGATCATCGGCTCGGATGCCGATGCACAGCGGTTGATCGAAGCCGTGCAGCCCACTGGCGACGGTGGCCCGCGCCATGCGCTTCATGGTGAAAAGCTGAGTCCTGCCATCCGCATTCTCGATCAGATCGGCGAGGCGACGATGGTCGCGTTGAGCACGCTACTGGGCCTGATCGGTTTTCTGGGTGCGGTGGTGCTGGCGAGCTGGGAGCTGATCCGCAGCCCCAGGCACCGCATGCGGTGGAACGCGGTTATCCAGCGGTTCGAGGTGGTGGGCGTCTCGGCGCTTGGCATCATCGGCCTGATGAGTTTCCTGATCGGTATCGTCATCGCGCAGCAGGGCGCGGTGCAGCTCCGCCAGTTCGGTATGGAGATATTGACGGTGAACCTCGTCGGTCGCCTGACCTTCCGCGAACTGGGTGTCTTAATGACTGCGATCATGGTTGCGGGGCGCTCCGGTTCTGCCTTCGCGGCGCAGCTCGGCATGATGAAGTTGACCGAGGAAGTGGATGCGATGCGCACTATCGGTGTCTCGCCGATGGAGGCGCTGGTGATGCCGCGCATCATGGCCTCGGTCATCATGATGCCGTTACTTGGTTTTTATGCGTCGATCATCGCGATCATCGGCGGCGGCTTCATGTGCGCAATTTCGCTGGAGATTCCGCCGGTCACCTTCGTGCAGCGCTTGCGTGAAGTGGTGCCGCTGCATGATCTTTGGATCGGGCTTATCAAGGCGCCGGTATTTGGTCTCATCATTGGCATGACTGGTTGCTATCAGGGATTGCTCGTCAAATCCAACGCCGAGGAAGTGGGCATGCGCACGACTGCTGCCGTGGTGCAGGCTATCTTCATGGTCATCGTGCTCGACGCGTTTTTCGCCGTGTTCTTTACCTGGGTGGGCTGGACATGAGCGTGGGCACGAATGAAGGCGAGAGAGACGACATCGCTATCCGCGTGCGCGGGCTCAAGAACAGCTTTGGCGAGCAGGTGGTGCACGAGGGGCTGGATCTAGATGTGCGCCGGGGCGAGATATTGGGCGTGGTAGGCGGATCGGGAACCGGCAAGTCCGTGCTGATGCGCGCGATCATCGGCCTCAAACAGCCGGATGAAGGCGAGATCACCGTATTTGGGGAGTCGATGATCGGTCGCAGCGACGAGGAGATGCTTCCCCTCCGTCGCCGCTGGGGCGTGTTGTTTCAGGGCGGGGCGTTGTTCTCCACGCTCACGGTGACGGAAAATATCGAGGTGCCGCTGCGGGAGTTTTACCCGCAACTCAGCCCCGAATTGCGCGATGAGATCGCTGCCTATAAAATCCGCATGGCCGGCCTGCCTGCCGACGCTGGTCCCAAATTCCCGGCGGAGCTTTCTGGCGGCATGAAGAAGCGCGCTGGCCTTGCGCGGGCGCTGGCGATAGACCCGGACCTGCTGTTTCTTGATGAGCCGACGGCGGGGCTGGACCCGATCGGTGCCGCTTCGTTCGACGAGCGCACGCGCCAGTTGCAACAAACTCTGGGTTTGACCGTTTTCCTGATTACGCATGATCTGGATACGCTCCATGCCATATGTGACCGGGTTGCCGTACTCGCGGACAAGCGCGTGATTGCGGTCGGGACTATTGACGAGTTGCTGGCGACCGAGCATCCGTGGATTCAGGAATATTTCAACGGTCCGCGGGGGCGGGCGGCCTTGTCGCACAAGACTGCACAAAAGGGCGGAACCGGGAAGGGCGAAGGATAGATGGAAACACGGTCCAACCATGTGCTGGTGGGCAGCGTGGTGCTGGCGCTGCTGGCGGCAGTGATGGTCGCGGCGTTCTGGTTCTCGCGCATCGCGGATGGCGAAGATGCGCTTTACGACATTTATTTCAAGCAGTCGGTGAACGGCCTCGCCAAGGGATCCGGCGTTTCCTATGCGGGCGTGCCTTCGGGTCAGGTGAAAGAGATAGAGCTGTGGGACAAGGACCCCGGCTTTGTCCGGGTGCGGATCGCGGTCAAGTCTGAAACACCTATATTGCAAGGCACGACCGCAACCATTCAGGGCGTTGGCTTCACAGGCGTGTCCGAGATCGTACTCGATGGTGCGATCAAGGGTGCTCCGCCGATTAGCTGTCCTGAGGATAATCCGCATTCTGCTTGCCCTAATGGTGTGCCGGTCATCCCGACCAAGCCGGGCGCGTTGGGTGAATTGCTCAACAACGCGCCGCAGTTCATCGAGCGCCTCTCGACGTTAACCGAGCGGTTGACGGAACTTTTGAATGATCAGAACCAGAAGAGCATCGCTGGCATATTGAAGAATGTTGACAGCCTCACCGGCAATCTCGCAGCGAGTGGACCGGAAATACGCAGCACTCTCACTGAGACGCGTAACACGGTGCAGAAGGCGGGTCTTGCGGCGGATGAGCTGGCAAAGCTCATCGGCAATACCAACGCCATGCTGGAGCAGGATGGCAAGCCGATGATCGCGGATCTGAGGAAGACGCTACAATCCGCCAACCGCAGCCTCGATACACTGGACAAGACGATCGCCGAGGCGCAGCCGGGCGTGCGCACCTTCTCACGCGATACCATGCCTGAGATGAACCTGCTGATCCGTGATCTGCGCGAAATGTCGCGTTCGCTAAGAGCCATCTCCGAAAAGCTCGATCATGAAGGCGCGGGGTCGCTACTGGGCGCGCCGCCTCTGCCGGATTACAAGGATTGATGACCATGCGCGCATTTTCACGTACTGCCTACAAAGTACTACCGCTTATGGTTGCGCTTGCTGCGTTGCCCGGCTGCGTCAAGTTTGGCACCAAGCCGCCCGCTCAGCTGCTCACCATATCTGCCAAGTCGAGCCCTCAAGCCGGGCAGTCGGTGAGTAGTGCCGGGCTGCCAGTGCTTGCCGTCTTTACGCCCGATGTGCCGCGCAAGCTCGACAATCTGCGTGTCGCGGTGCAGGTTGACCCCACCAGTGTCGCTTATGTGCAAAAAGCACAATGGGCAGAATCGCCGCGTCAGATGTTCCGTCGCCTGCTGGCGGAGACGATTGCTGCCGAGGGCAGCACCTATGTCGCGGATGGGGAACAGAGCGCTGTGCTCAGCGGGCGACGCTTGTCAGGAACCCTTGTCGATTTCGGCATTGACGCGGAAGCGAAAGTAGCAGTCGTCACCTTTGATGCAACGCTGACCAGCGCTAATCCAGGCGAAGCTATGCGCCAGCGTTTCACCGCGCGCGTACCGGTGCGTAAGATCGATGCCGATCGTGTCGCCGGGCCGATCAGCGAGGCGGCGAACAAGGTCGCGTCGGATGTTGCTGCGTGGGTCAAGGGCTAGGGATCGATCCAGGGAGTAGTGCTCTGATTAGCAGCTGTTTTTTTCATGCTAACGCGAATCGATTAGACTGACGCCATGACTTTTGTTACCTGAAGCGCGTGGGCGGGATGATCGAAGAGCTTAGTGAATCTCAGCGCCAGTGCCTGCGGCTGGTGCTGCAGAACAAAACTTCAAAGGAAATTGCCAAGGAAACTGGGCTGTCTCCGCATACGGTAGACACATATCTTTTGCGCGCCGCAGCGACGCTAGGCGCCAATAATCGACGCGAAGCAGCACGAATATTTCTCGAACTCGAGCAATCTGAAAGATTCGGATATGAACCGCAGCAGCTTGAAATCACCCCTGCAAACCCGGAAACAGATGAGGCGCCGTCACACGGGGTGGGGCGCTCGAGAGGGAGCTGGATGCTGAACCAGTTTCCTACAATAGGAGGTCAACCGCACGAATTATCGCTTAGCCAGATTGTACTGGCGGTCATGAAAATCTCCATTATCAGTACGGGGGCTGTGGCTGCTCTGATTACGATCTACATCTGGATAAACAATCTTTCGCTGCGCTAATTTCCGCCATCTCGATTTCGTGAAACGCACTTATGCCGCTCTTGCGGCAGGGGGATCGTTATGCCTGAAGCACTACGCCAATTACGAGCAAAGCAGTCTGATCTTTTTGTAGATGACGAAATGTACGAAATGCTGTCGGGACACATTCAGGAGACGTACGCAAGGCTGGATGCGACGCGGTGCGAGGCGCTGCGGATGGAAGCAGACTTCATTGAGTCTGCTGGCAAGATCCGTCTGAAGCCGGAAATGACCCAGAAGCTGATCGCGAAATCATATAAGTGTCTGGGGTCTATGGAGGAGACGCGCAAAGACCTGCTGGCCTTTCACGCCACCGCTACGGTCATCCGCATGCAGACCAATCAGGCGGAGCGCGGCTACGGCACCTATAAGGATCTCTGGCTTGCTGCAGAAGAAAAACCGAACCTAAGATCTGTAGCGTAATTTACTGGCGCTACACGGTTCCAGATGCCATTACCCACAATTGGAACTGGGACCGTGTTTGCCACTTATGCAATAGTATTGGCGATTGTAGCCGGATACCTCCTCTGGAAGGGAGGGGCCGCAGGGCGAGCCAATATCTGTGTCATCTTAATCGGCGCAGTTCTGACCAAATTGCTTTACGAGCGAACGTCCTCCGCAACGCTGTTCTACGAAAGTCTGGCGATTGTAGATACGGTGGGCTTCGCAATCCAGTTGATGATCGCAGTCCTGAGCAGGCGCACATGGTGCATCTGGGTGGCGGCGCTTCTGTCTCGTACAAATATTAGGGTCAGGACCCATTGATAGCGCACGAATGCTTTGGGCGGGCCGGATGTCCCGCCCAAGGCCATCTGCGCTCATATTGTGCAACGATCAATCTCAGCCTCATCCGGCACTGGCCCCCAGATAGCCGATCGGCAATTCCACGTTCGATTTGATTTCGGATAGTCCGATCTCGCTGGCTATGTCCGCGTTTGAGCGTGACGAATCGCATTGGAGTATGGCGAGTATACGCTTGTCGTAGCTGTCCAGATCATATGGCAATATTATTTCTCCAAAAGTGAATAAATAGAATTATTCTTTCATAATTTACCAAATTAACGCAGGAATGGTAATTTTTCTCGCTGCGTCCCGTGATATCCAGCATGTGAAGGAGAAACGCGATGTCTCATTGCCCATTGCCCGATTTTGAAGGTTGCATTCATCATATCGACGACGAAAGCACCGGGGTTCGTGGCGTGATTGCAATTCACTCGACGGCGCTAGGGCCTGCTGCTGGTGGGTGCCGTCTTTGGCACTATGAGAGTGACGACGACATGGTGGCTGACGCAATGCGTCTGGCGCGCGGAATGAGCTATAAAAACGCGCTGGCCGGTCTACCTTTCGGCGGCGGCAAATCAGTGTTGCAGCGCCCCAAGGGGGATTTTGACCGCAAAACTCTGTTCCGTGTTTTCGGAGAGGCGGTCGAAGCTTTAGGCGGCAGATATGTCACGGCCGAAGATGTCGGCACGACCGTCGAAGACATGAAGTCGGTGCGGGCAGAGACTTCCTATGTCGCTGGCCTTGAAACCGCTCCCGGCATGGCTGGTGGAGATCCGTCGCCATGGACCGCGCTGGGCGTGTTTCTTTCAATGCGTGAGGCGGCGCGCATGTCGCTGGGTTCGGACGTCGAAGGCCTGACCGTTGCAGTGCAGGGTGTCGGCAATGTCGGTGCCAGCCTGTGCCGCCTGCTCTCGGAGGCAGGAGCAAAACTTGTCATCGCCGATGTCAATCGCACGCGAGTCGATGCGCTAGCGAAGGAGCTGGGCGCGACGGTGATGGGCACGGATGAGATCATCGACGCACAGGCAGATATTTTTGCGCCCTGTGCGCTGGGAGCCGTCATCAATGAACAGTCTATACCGCAACTGAAGGCGCGGCTCATCTGCGGTGGAGCGAACAATCAGCTCGCGACGGATCAGGATGGTTTCGCCCTGCAGCGGAGGGGTATCGCCTATGCGCCGGATTATCTCGTCAATGCAGGCGGTATCATCAATGTGGCTGCCGAATATCTGCATGAGACAACGGACGAGGTGCGGACGCGCGTTGCCCGTATTCCCGAGCGCGTGCGTAAAGTTCTGCTGCTGGCCTCGCAAAACGGGCAGCCGACACATCGTGTCGCCGATGCCATGGCGGAACGGATCATTGCGGGCGCCAAAGCCAAGGTGGCCTGATCGTCATGCGCTTTACCGTCCGCACCGCGGCCGATGCGCAGGCCCTGTCGCGCGTGCTGGAGCATTTTGCGTTGCGGATGCTGCTGCCGGAACGGGTGGAGGCGGTCCGCAATGGAGAAGTGGTAGACATTTCGCTGGAGATGGACCGGCTGGATGAGACCACAGCCCGGCTCATTGTCGGGAAGATCCGTTCTTCCGTGCTGGTTCTGGACGCCGCGCTTTCGGTGCAGTCGGCGCGATATTTTGATGGTGTTACATCATGATACCAAAACACAAGGGCTTATATGTTCCAGAGCCGGGTTGCCGCCCAGGTGGAGAGCCGGATTTTTCCCATATCGAGGTGCCGCCTGCCGGGATCGTGCCTCGCCCGCCCATAGCTGTTGGCGCAGGCGAGATACGCGATCATGCTTTCCGGCTGATCCGCGTGCTCGGCGATGACGGTGCGGCATGCGGCGAATGGAACCCCGCATTGTCTCCGCAGGTGCTGCACAAGGGATTGCGGGCTATGATGCTCACTCGCGCCTATGACGCGCGCATGGTGCGCGTACAACGCTAGGGCAAGACAAGCTTCTACATGAAATGCACGGGTGAAGAGGCCGTGGCAGTCGCGGCAACGATGGCATTGCAGCATGGTGATATGTGTTTTCCGACCTATCGGCAGCAGGGTATATTAATCGCGCGCGACTGGCCGATCGTCGACATGATGAACCAAGTCTATTCCAATAGTCAGGATCGGCTCAAGGGGCGTCAGATGCCCGTTTTCTACTCAAGCCGTGAGGCTGGCTTCTTTTCGATTTCGGGAAATCTTGGCACGCAATACAGCCAGGCGGTCGGTTGGGCTATGGCCGCCGCCGCGGATGGCGATGACCGTATCTCCGCAGCATGGATCGGCGAAGGTGCTACCGCGGAAGGAGACTTCCACTATGCTCTGACCTTTGCCAGCGTCTATCGCGCGCCCTGCATCCTCAACGTCGTCAACAACCAGTGGGCAATATCGTCTTTCTCGGGCATTGCCGGCGGCGAAGCTACAACCTTTGCAGCGCGTGGACTGGGCTTTGGTATTCCGTCCTTGCGCGTGGACGGCAATGATTTTCTTGCTGTTTATGCGGTGACGGCATGGGCTGCCGAACGCGCCCGGTCAGGCTATGGCTCGACCCTAATCGAACTGTTTACTTATCGTGCCGAGGGGCATTCAACCTCTGACGATCCAACCCGTTATCGCCCGTTGAGAGAAGCCAGCCTCTGGCCGCTAGGGGACCCTGTCGAACGGCTGAAACAGCATTTGATCATAAAAGGCCTTTGGTCGGACGAACAGCACGAGGCTCTCCAGAGGGAGTTGGAGGACGAAGTTCGCAGCGCGGGAAAGCAGTCGGAAAGTTATGGCACGTTGAAGGAAGGCGACAGATTATCCGCTGCGACTATGTTTGATGATGTCTATCGTGAAATGCCAGCGCACCTGATTGCGCAGCGCCAGCAGGCGGGAGAGTAACTATGCCATCCATGAGCATGATTGGTCTGCCTTGAGAAAATTGGTCCAATTCTGAAGAGAGCCTTTCGGGGTACAGGAATTGGAGGAAGATATGGGACGTCAACGTTTTACGCCTGAACAGATCATCGCGAAGCTACGAGAGGTCGATGTGATTGTGGGCCGTGGGGGGACAGCGATTGAAGCTTGTCGTCAGATCGGCATTGCGGAGCAAACGCTGTATCGATGGCGCAAGGAATATGGTGGGCTGAAGGTCGATCAGGCGCGACGGCTGAAAGAGTTGGAGCGTGAAAACGCGCGGCTCAAGCGTGTTGTCGCAGACCTCGCATTGGACAAGGCGATTTTGCAAGAGGCATCGAAGCTGACTTTTTGAGTCCCTCCCGTCGCCGCGAGGCGATTGATCAGGTCCGTCGTGTATTGCCGATATCGGAACGGCGGGCCTGCCGCGTTCTGGGTCAGCATCGCTCGACCCAGCGCCACCCTCCGAAGGATGATGCCGAAGAGCAGCGTCTGACGGCGGACATCATTGCCTTGGCGAAGGATTATGGCCGATATGGCTATCGGCGGATCCATGCGCTGCTGGGTGATGCAGGTTGGCAAGTTAGCCTGTCGGTCGTGGAACGGATATGGCGGCGGGAGGGACTCAAGGTACCAAAGAAGCAGCCAAAGCGACGACGGCTGTGGTTGGGTGACGGATCATGCATCCGGTTGCGCCCGCTATATCGCGGGCATGTGTGGTCCTACGACTTTGTCGAAGATCGGACACACAACGGCCGGAAGTTCCGCATGCTCAACATCATCGACGAGTTCAGCCGGGAATGCCTGGCGATGGTGCCGCTCCGGCGGTTCCGATCGAACGACGTCATCGACGTGTTGGCCGACCTGTTTATCGAACATGGGCCACCCGAGCACATCAGGTCCGATAATGGCCCGGAGTTCGTTGCTCACGCGGTACGCGAATGGCTGGGCAGGCTCGGTGTCACCACGCTCTACATAGAACCGGGAAGCCCGTGGGAGAATGGCTATATCGAGAGCTTCAACGCCCGTCTGCGTGATGAACTACTGAATGGGGAGATCTTCTACAGCCTTCAGGAGGTGCGGATCGTAACCGGCTGGTGGCGCGAACATTACAACCGAAAGCGGCCACACAGCAGCCTTGGGTACCGTCCACCGGCCCCAGAAACAGTCAAGCCAGTGTGGCCACTCGGCTCCGCTACGCTCCGCCTCCCGCCCACACTGGCATCCGAGGCAATTATCAACTAACTACGCTACCGGACCAGTCATCGCTGGCAGTCCACTTCGTGAAGGTAACGAAATAGGTGCCGATGGCCCTTACGGCACGGCCTATCTGCGAAGCGCCTCGCCCCGCGATCTGGTGTGTGTGGCCGGCGGATCGGGTTTTGCTCCCATACTCTCGATCCTGCGCGGCGCGGATGCCGAGGGCATGCTAAACGAACGCAAGGCATATTTTCTCTTCGGCGCCCGCAATGCACGAGATGTCTGTGGTTCCGAAGAAATGGCAGCTCTACCCGCCTTCGCAGGGGCCGGACGCTTCATACCCATAGTGAGCGAAGTGGCGGAGGGAGAGACTTGGGATGGACCCAAAGGCTTTGTCCACACTCATATCGCCTCCAGCCTGCCGCATCCGCTCGCCGTCTATGAATTCTACTTCGCGGGGCCACCGCCCATGACTCAGGCTATACAGGAATTGCTGATGATCGAGCATAAGGTGCCGTTCGGGCAAATCCACTTCGACCGGTTCTTCTGAAGGAGGGGACTTTGAACAAGACAGATAAAACCAACCAGACCAGAGCCTTGTATAACGGAGCGGCGCTAGCACTCGCCTGCTACTTGGTTCCAACTGCGGCATCTGCAACCGATGTATTCAATCTGGAGGGTTACGGGGCCACCTCGCGAGCGATGGGCGGCACGGCAGTAGCTCAGGATACTGGCCCTGCAGGTATGCTCATCAATCCTGCCGCTCTTTCACTAGCGGCTCAGGGTAATCAGGTGATGCTGGGGTTCGACCTGATTTCAACAAACATATCAGTCGTCAATAGAGCGAATGGAGCGACAGCAAATTCCAGCACTCATGGCGCCAACCGGGGCCCTTATTACGGTCCGGAATTCGGCTACACCTTTCGCAAGGGCAAACTGGCCTTCGGCATCGGTGCCTTTGCCCAGGGAGGGCTGGGTACGGAATATGGCTCAAACAGTTTTCTATCGCAGGCGACCGGCGGCCTTCCTACGGGTCTGCAAAATTCCAGCCGCTTACTCGAACTCGTCGTACCACTCGCTATCAGCTATGATGTGACCGACAAGCTGAGCATCGGCGCCAGCATTGAGGGGCGTTGGCAATCGCTTAACCTCAACCTGTTGCTAGGTGCCGATCAGGTCGGCAGCTTGATCGGTGGTGGTAGAGTGAATGGCACATTGCTGCCGGTACTCGGCGGTTTGCCGGATCTGCGCGGTGCGCATTTCTCCCTGACGCGAAATCAGATTGTCGGCGGCGGCATACGCTCGCTGGGCATGGGTGAGCGCATCGGGCTGATCTATAAACCGATGCCCGGCACCACAATTGGTCTTTCATGGGCACCCAAGACACAAATGAAGGACATGAAGGGCGGCGCAACCCTGACGGCTGTCGATGGCGTCGCGGGTCAGATCCCGCTGACCGGTTCGATCCGTATTCGCAAATTCCGGCTGCCTCAGCATATTGACGCGGGGATCAGCCAGCAGCTTTCATCCAAGCTCATGGTTGCCGTCGATGTGAGCAAGCTGTTATGGAAAGATGTAATGGAGAATATCGACGTTGGTTTCGTTGCCGATAATGGCGCCACTCTTAACATATTGTTGCCGCAGGGTTACAAGAACCAGACGATAGTCGCGCTGGGCGCGGCCTATCAGCTCAGCGACAAATGGACTCTGCGCGCTGGCGCACGCTTCGCGGACGAGCCATTGCGAAGCCAGACGTTGTTTGCAGTCATACCTGCTACACCGAACAAGCATGTTTCCTTTGGCTTCTCGCGCAAGATCGCTTCTAAAAGTGAGATCAACTTTGCCTATGCGCATGGATGGGCGCCCAGGATGAACAACACTTCATTGCCGAATACATCGGCACCAATCTCCGTCACCCATACCCAAAACAATTTCGTGCTCGATTACCGGTTCGGGTTTTAAGGCGCCACTTGCCTGTCAGAGCGGGTTTCCCGCTCTGGCCGTGCTATCAATCAGCAGAGTCATCGCCTTTGGTACGCGCATAACGGTATGCCAGTTGTGCACGCGTAATGCCCAAGAGCCGCGCAGCTCTGGAAAGATTGCCTTGTGCCTGCGTTACCGCACGCTTGACGAGTTCGGCTTCAAATGTCTCGATATTGAATCTGCCCCGGATCATCAGCTGGGTTTGTGCATCAAGATCCAATAAGGCATCCGGTCCTTTAGGGTGCACCAGGGATCCGTCTTCTGCAATATGAAAAAACGATGGCGGATTTGGATCAGCGGCGGACAGCAGGTGACTGATATGAATGATTTTACCTTCGGTAGCCATGATAACCGCCCGGCCTAACATGGCTTCCAATTCCACAATATTGCCTGGATAATCATGCGCCAATAAGTAATCCATCGCTTCCCGAGACAAGCCGAGTATCTTACGATCATAGCGCCTCGCAAAATGCTCCGTGAAATGCCGGATGAGGCGGGGCAGTTCATCACGTCTTTCACGCAGGGGTGGCAAAGGGACTGGAAACATGCTGAGCCGGTAAAACAGGTCAGTCCGAAACCCGTGATCCTTTACCGCTTGTTGCAATCTCTCCGTAGCGCAAGCGATTACCCTAACATCGCTTAAACGGGGTGCCCCGCCGCCCGAACGCTCGACCGTCCCCTCGCTAAGCAACTGCAAAAACCGCGCTTGGAGACGTGGTGACAACGCCTCAACATCTTCCAGCACAATTGTGCCGCCCTTGAGGCGTTCGATCTTTCCGGGACGGGCAGGAGTTTCTCCTTCCCTCTCGCGACCGAACAATTCCAGCTCCATATCGACGGGATCATTGCGCGCACAATTGATAACCAATAATGGCCCATCACGACGATGGCTGAGACGATGGAGTGCGAGCGCAAGCCGACGTTTGCCAACGCCATGTTCGCCAAGCAGAAGAACCGGCTCATCGAGCCGCATGAGCCGTTTAACTATTGTCAGCCGACCGACCAGAGCTTCGGCCTCTTGATCGTTCCACTCATCGAGTGCTGTATCATCAGGGCGATGCTCGGACACTGCCTTGGCGTAATCATCGGAACAATGCGCCAGATCCATTCCAAGCGCACGACCATGCTCCTCTTGCTCCTCCCAAAGTGCCGCCGGTTTACCGATGGTTCTGCAATGTGGCGCCCCCATCGCACGACACTCCACCTCGCGAAATACAATGCCATGCCCCATAAAAGCGCTGGAATACGCAGATGCATATCCCAGCATCATCCAACATATAGGTTCGGCGCTGGGGCCCATTGCACGAACGTGAGCCTCTGCTTCCGCAGAATTACGCCATATCCATTCGCCATTCAGCAGACCTGCGTCAGTATCGACCTGGAGCTTGAGCTCATCGGGAGCGCAAACTCCTTCTATGGCATGTAGGCGTGGGCCTGCTTTGAACGCCTCGAGTGGACCAGCGTGTGGACTGGCTTTACGCGCGATTTCAGCGTCGCGCGCACCTGCTGTGGCACCGATACGGGTAAAAATTCGGCGCGCCTCGTCAAGGCCGAGTCCATCAATTATCTCTTGTCTGACAACGGCGAATGCATCAACATGCATCAGCATCATTCGCTCATCACCGAGCCAGATATGTGCATCTTTCGGATTGAAACGTAGCCGCGCTGAAAGGTCTTCTACATCCACGCCAAACCACTCGGGGAGGGCGTCACCGTCTATATCGTGCTTCTTGCGAGCTACCGCACTTTTGCCCGACATCCTGATCTCCCACAGTCCAATATGGACATAGCTTTCTATGTGGTGCCAAGCTTTCTATCCACATCGTTTTCTATAGCCGAAAGGCTCAAGGACACCAATGATTCAGTATAACAAGTGGCCTGACGCAAACTTTGGTCATGATAGCCAATATGTCCCGGCTGCGATGGCTTGGACGCTGATGAATGCAGTTGGTCTAACGGAGCAGTCCTGTACCGGTCTCGCTTGTGCAGGATAGAATTCAGTATCACATCCAGCACGTTGCTTGCCTCGCGCAATGCGGATATATAACAGTACGACAAGGCGAATAAACTCAGCCAATGAGTTGAGGCGCAGAAATAGTCTGGGTAGCTTGGCTCTGGATTTGCAGCTCATCGCCGTTCGCTAGGAGCGCATGAAATCTGATGCCACTTTAGTTCTGACACCACCGTTGGGTCATATAGGATGGTATTGTAGGCGGGCTTACACTCTCTGTGTAAGCCCGCCCGCCTAATGTTGCCCCTAAATAAAGGGCTTTTAAATGCTTAATATTTGAAGCGCGCAGCGATTGTGATGGTGCGCGCCGCATTGGGGCCGGCGAGATAGGCGCCATAAAATGCGCCGAGCCGGGGGTCGGTAGTCGGGCTGGCGAAATCTTCCGACCGTGCATCGCCGATGTTCTTGGCGATCAAGTCAATGCCCCAGCGGTTTTCGCTCGACGCGATGCCGACCGTGACATCGACCGTCGTCAGTTGCTTGCTGGGGAACAGTTCCTGACGCTGGTTATACATCGAACTGCGGTGGCGAAGCCCGGCATCAATGTGGAAGTCCATCGCGTCGTTCAGCGCAGTCGTATAATTGGCGCCGATATTGAAAATCAGCTTGGGTGCCTGAGAGCGGCGATACCGACCATAGACCGGGTTGCCACTTCCATCGACTTGAGGTGCGCTCGTTGCGGGGTCAATCGGCTGGATCACTCCTGTCGCGTCTGCATAAGTCAGTCCGCCGTCAAAGCGCAGCTCATGCGTTGCCTGTAAGGCGGTTTCGATTTCCACGCCGCGGCTGCGCGAAGGACCGTTGAAGGTGATGAAGCCAAGCGGCCCGCCGGTGAACACTGTATCCTGGAAGTTTTTGATGTCACTCCAGAAACCAGCGATGTTGAACCGCAGCTTCCGATCCAGCAGGGTCGTTTTCAGGCCGACCTCATAAGTCTTGGTTTTTTCGTCCTTGATGGAGGCGCCGGCAGCCACCAACGCGGCAGGAACCTTGCCGTTGACGAGAGCTGGCGGTGGAACTGCGATCGTATTGGTCTCGACGAAACCGCCCGCCTTACTGCCGTGGCCGAACGAGACATAGGCCATCACGTTGCGGTTCAGGTCATATTGCAGACTGATATTGCCGTCGTAGAAATCCGAATTGTGCGATAGGGGTGTTGGATCGAACGGAGGATTGGCGATCGAGTTCCACACCGTCGCCGGGGTCAACTGGGTCCTGCCGAATACGACATCCTTTTCTTCGCGCGTGTAGCGAACGCCGCCAGCGACACGGAAATTATCGGTAAAACGATATGTCCCGGATGCGAAAACGCTGAACGCCTTGGAATCCTGTACAAAACTGTTGAGGAAGGGGCCGTTGAACAGCTGGCCGGAGGCCGGATCAGGCGGCGGTGGAAACGCCGGAACTGCCCAGCCCTGCAGCTCCTGCGAGTTCCAGTGATTGTCGAGGAAGAACACTCCCGCCATATATTCGAGTGCCTCGCCGGTCGGAGACTGAATACGCAGCTCCTCGCTAAACTGACGATATTTTTCGTTGCGTGTCAGATTGAAGGTGTCCTCTGGCGTAAAGTCAAAATCATCGAGGAACAGGAGTTTGTAATGGATGTAAGAGGTCTGGGAGATCAGCGTGTGGCTGCCGAGATCCAGCTCTGCCTTCAATGATGCAATATGGGAGCGTGTGCGGTGGAACGTGTCGCCATTGTTCGTCAGAGATGTGAATTGCGCCGTATGATCGTTGAGCAGTGGGTCGCCCAGATTGGCGGGAACGGCCCCTACGATCTGATAGCTTGCACCAATTTGACGGTTGTTGGCATATTGATAGGACGCGGTCAGGCGCAAATTGTCTGACACGTCCGAGCGCAAAATAGCGCGCAGCCCCAGATCCTTGCGGATCGGGCCTTCCTTACCCGTAACATCGTTCTTCACCCAACCATCGAGGTCGTTGTAATGCGCGGCTAGGCGGAGCGCGGTGCCGTCGCCGATCGGCATGTCTCCAGCCGCGTCAATAGTATATCCGCCATGTTCCACTTCATATCCGGCGCGTCCTTCGAAGGAGAGCTTGTCGCCGGGTTGATGCGTCACAACACTGACCGCGCCGAGGCTGGCGTTCTTGCCGAGCAGTGTGGATTGCGTGCCCTTGATAAATTCCATCCGGTCCACATCGAAGAAGGATGTGGAGTAAAGCCGCCCCTTGCCGATGAACACACCATCAGTGAAGAGCGCGACGGATTGTTCGAACGCCTGAGGGCGGGCAGTGGTGCCAAGGCCACGGAAAGTAAGCGCGAGGCCGTCGTCCGGCGCGCGGGAAAACACTACACCAGGCACGAGGTTCACGGCCTGGAACAGATCGGTGACGCCCTTGGATTCCAGAACTGCGCCACCCACGGCCGCCACGCTGACGGGAATGTCCTGAGCCGATTCGGATCGCTTTTGTGCGGTGACAATAATCTCACCGAGGCCCGTCTCATCGGTCGTTGCCGACTCTTGGGCATGAACTTCCGCACTAGCCAGTAAAGCCAGCACAGACACGGACATAAGCTGCCTGAATTTCATCTGTTTCCTCTCCTTGCTGCCGTTTTACCCGCACAGCTTGGCTCATGCGGGTTCCCTTTTTCGCGAGGCGAACCTCTCAATAAAATACCTTATTGTCAAGATGACACTTTAATGTATTTTGATAACGACGAGAACGAGAATGCGCAGTCGCTTGGAAGACAGTGTGGCGCGGAGAGGAGAAATGCGATGGCAGTAAAATCGGTTAATCGTGCTATAGAAGGCATCGCTGCAGGTATTCATTCCATCAACCAGTTTGCGCTTCAGGCGTCTGACCTTCCGGAAATGTCCCGGTTCCTGCAATCTTTCGGGTTGCGTGTGCAGCAAGGAAGCAATGGCCTGTTAGGGCGTGTGCTCGGCAGCGAGCATATCTGGGTGCAAATATTGCCTGGCCCCGGCAAGAAGCTGTTGTTCATGAGCTTCGGGTGCTTCGCGGAAGATTATGAGGCATTACGGCGGCAGGTCGCGGATGCCGGGGCGCGCTTCGTCGATCCTCCGTTAGGCGGCGATGCGGATGGTTTCTGGTTCCTGGATCCGGATGGAATCCCCTTGCAGGTCAAGATCGCCCCCAACCTGTCTCCGTCCGAGAAGCGGCCGACAGCCTCGCTGGACGTGCCCGCCGGGATGCAGGGCGCATCGTTTCGTAGCCTGGTGCCGAAGGTGGGGCCAAGCCGATTAGCCCATCTCGCTCTATTTGTGACCAATATCGACCGCTCGCTGGATTTTTACATGCGGACACTAGGGCTTTATCTGGCGGATCGTTCTGCCGATGTGATCGCGTTCACATACGGCCGCCACGGATGCGACCACCATCTGGTCGCAATGGTGCAATCAGAAGGTGGCGGGCTGCATCACTGTTCGTGGGAGGTCAACAACATAGAATATGTGGGCCTTATCGGCCAACAGACGCGAGATGCTGGTTTTGGCAGCCATTGGGGCATCGGTCGTCATGTGCTGGGATCCAACTGGTTCAATTATATTGAAGCGCCCGGCGGGGGCTGGTGGGAGGCCAGCTTCAACATCGATTATATCCCCAAGAACATGCCCTGGCCGTCGCAGGATCATGACGTAGAGGACAGCTTCTATCTCTGGGGTCCCGACGTTCCTCCTCATTTTGTGACCTATTCCGAAGCCGTCTGAGAGGCGCGGATCGTAGGGCTGAAGAACAAGAGGAGAGGGCTTTCGTGAGACGGATGATATTGAAGGGCATATTGCTGGGGCTGGTGCCGGTGTTGCGGCGTGCGGCGCGCAATCCCGGCTTTGCGGCGCATATGGCAGAGCATGATTGCATTGCCCAGATCCGGCTGAAAGATGGCGGCATCGCGCGGCATTTCGTGTTTCGCAATGGACGGGTCACATCCTTTGCGGGGCTGCATCCCAAGCCCGATGTCATCATGATGATCAAGGATGTCGAGACGGCGCTAATGTTGATGAAACCTCGGCAGGACAGGGCCGAGGCGGTGCACGCGGCGAAGCAGTTTCGTGTGCTCAATATCGGGCCCGATCATCTCGTTGTATGGTTCCTTCAACTGATGAACCACATGCAGCGGGCAGGGGTGCGCTATGGCAAGCAGATGCGAGACGGCACTGTTCGCTATACGACCAACAGCAACGGCGGACCTACATTCGTTTATGTGAAAAGCGGCAAGATTGTGCGGATCACGCCCATCGACCTGACGGATGACGATGCGCCCAGCTGGTCGATCACGGCGCGCGGAAAGACCTTCACCCCCATACGCCGTGGTGTCGTCAATCCGCATGCTCTGAGCGCCAAATCGCAGGTCTACTCGAAGGACCGTCTGCTCTACCCGATGAAGCGGGTGGATTTTGATCCCAATGGCGAACGCAACCCGCAGAATCGCGGCAAATCGGGCTATGAGCGCATCAGTTGGGATGAAGCTTTCGATATCGTTGCCAACGAGATCAAGCGGCAAAAGCAGGTTTATGGGCCGGGGGCCATCGGTATATTCTTCGGGTCGCACCACAACTGGGGCAATGTCGGTTATTATCTCAGCTCCATTCTGCGCTTCGGCAACCTGATCGGCTTTACCCGCATCCATCCCAACCCCGACAGCTGGGAGGGATGGTATTGGGGTGCAACCCATCATTATGGGTCGCATCTGCGCGTCGGCATTCCCTCTTCTTACAGTACGGTGGAGGATTGCCTCAAGGAAGCGGAGATGATCGTATTCTGGTCGAGCGACCCGGAGACGACCAATGGTTATGCGAGTGGCCTCGAAGGAACCCAGCGGCGCTTCTGGGCCAAGGAGCTGGGGATAGAGTTCGTCCACATCGACCCCAATCTCAATCCCACTGCACAGCTTTATGGCGGCCGCTGGATCCCGATACGCCCCGGTACGGATTCCGCGATGGCGATCGCCATCATGCAGGTATGGGTTGAGGAAGGATTGTATGACGCGGAATATGTCGCGCGGCTCACCACCGGTTTTGACGAATGGCGCGACTATCTGACCGGCGCAAACGACGGCACAGCGAAAACACCGGAATGGCAGGAGCCGGAAACGGGCGTACCGGCCCATGTAGTGCGTGCCCTCGCCCGCGCATGGGGCAAGAAGAAAACGTACCTTGCCGCAGGCGGTATGGGCGCGGGGCTGGGCGGAGCCTGCCGCAATGCCAATGGCGCGCAATGGGCGCGCAACATGATCATGATGATGGCGATGCAGGGGTTGGGCAAGCCGGGGGTCAATTTCGGCAACCTCCAGATCGGTACTCCGATGGACCACACATTCTATTTCCCCGGCTATGCGGAAGGCGGCATTTCCGGCGAACTCAACTTCACCGCGGGCGCTGTCAATAACTATGTCCGCATGCCCCATGTGCTGACCATGAACCCGGTCAAACAGATGATCCCCCGTCTCAAATTGCCGGATGCGATCATCAATGGCGAAAGCGAAGGCTATGTGTGGGACGGCATGTCAATGGAGATGCAGTTCACGCCGTTCAAATACCCGATGCCCGGCTATTCGCGGGTGCATATGCTCTATCGCTACGGCACGTCCGCAATGGGGACGGTCGCCAATTCGAGCCGGTTTATCGACATGTATCGGCATGACTCGCTCGATTTCGTTGTCAATCAATCCATATACTTGGAAGGCGACGCGCAATTTGCGGATATCATATTGCCAGCCTGTACCCAGTTCGAGCGCTGGGATATTTCCGAATGGGGCAATTCAGGCGGCTATATCCATCATAATACCGACCAGCTCAACCACCGCATCGTCCTGATGCAGCACAAATGCATCGAACCGCTGGGAGAGGCCAAGTCGGATTATCAAATATTCACGGGAGTCCTTAATCGCCTTGGCTTGGGAACGATGTTCACCGAAGGCAATAGCGAGCTGGATTGGTGCAAGCATGTATTCAATTCGTCCGATCTGCCGCGTTACATCAGTTGGGAGGACTTTGTCCGCAAAGGCTATTTCGTGGTGCCTGCCGAGCCTCAGGAGACGAGAGATCCAGTCGCATATCGCTGGTATGCGGAAGGACGGCCCAAGGACATTCCGGAGCCGCACCCGCTCCCCTCACAATTCAGCGGCGAGTTTCTCCACGGCTTGGAAACGCAATCAGGCAAGTTTGAATTCATGCCCAATTCGCTGAAGCGAGGCGATCCGGATAACCCGGAACGACCTGTTCTGAACCGATATATGCCATCATGGGAAGGGCTGCACACGAAGGCGCTGGTCGAGAAATACCCGCTTCAAATGATCTCCACGCACCCGCGTTACAGCTTTCATACCTATTCGGATGGCAAGGATTCGACCGTCAACGACATTGTCGATCATCGCATCCTGATTGATGGCTATTATTACTGGGTGATGCGCCTCAACCCGGTGGACGCCGCAAAGCGTGGCATAACCCATCACGGCATTATCCGTGTTTTCAACGACCGCGGCTCTGTGTTGTGCGCGGCGGACGTGTCTCCGCTCGTCGCGCCGGGTATGGTGAAGACGTTCGAATCCTGTGCCGTCTATGATCCCTTCGAGGATACACGTTATGGGCTGGTCGATCGGGGCGGCAATCTCAATTTACTGACCCCGCCGCGCATGCAGGTGAAAGGCACGTCGGGAATGGCGACGAATAGCTGCCTCGTCGAAATGGAGCCGTGGGTTGAAGTCCTTGAAACGATTGCGGCGGAATAGGGGGCGGATATGAGCAAGTGGAACCTTATCGTAGACGTCGCCCGGTGCGAGAATTGCCATAATTGCACCCTGTCCGTGAAGGACGAGTTCGTTGGCAACGTCTTTCCCGGCTATGCACGGCCGCAGCCGCTGCACGGGCATGAGTGGATCAAGATCGACAGAGCGGTCCGCGGATCCGGCACCATGGTTGACGCGGCCTATTTGCCGACCATGTGCAACCATTGCGACGACGCGCCTTGCATCGCTGCGGGCGGAGGATGTGTCTCTAAACGCTCTGACGGTATCGTGCTGATTGATCCTGACAAGGCGAGTGGACGCAGGGATCTGGTGGATGCCTGCCCCTACGGCGCGATCTGGTGGAATGAGGAAGAGGACGTGCCGCAGCACTGGTTTTTCGATGCCCACCTGCTGGATCAGGGCTGGACGGAGCCGCGCTGCACGCAGGCATGCCCAACCGGGGCGATGACGGCGGTCAAGCTATCAGACAGCGAGATGGCTGCGAAGGCGCAGGCCGAGCATCTGGAGGTGCTGAAGCCGGAACTGGGAACGCGACCGCGCGTCTATTATGCCAATCTCCATCGCTACACCAAGGCCTTCCTGGGTGGAGAAGTGCTGGTGAAGGCCGAAGGACGGCTGGATTGTGCGGAAGGCGCGCACGTCACTTTGCTACGTGCTGGCGAAAAGCTAGCCGAAGAGCGCACCGACATGTTCGGGAACTTCAAATTTGATGGCCTGGACGCCGATGGCACCGAATATACTGTGTCGATCGTGCATCCCGCAGGAACCGCGCAGGCTGCGACCTTACTTATTGAAAGCGCCTATCTGGAAGGGCTGGTGGTCAGCTGACGGGGGCAGGATACGCGTTTAGACCGCGATGCAGAGTTTGCCTTCATTCAGCCCCTCATAGAGCGCCGCGATAGCAGAAGGCGCGCGTTCCAGCCCATGCCAGATATCCTCGCGGCTGGTGAGCTTACCGGCGCGATAGAGGCTCGTCAGGCTCTCCAGCGCGGACGGATACAGGGCGACATGATCCATCACCACGAAGCCACTCCAGCTCAGGCGGCGCACGAGAATATCCCGTTCGCGGCGCGGCCCTTGCGGCCAAGGAGTCCAGCTTGGCACTGACACTGTGCCGCACTGCACGATCCGTGCATTCTGGCGTAGATGCCGGAATGTCGCGTCAGCCTGTCCACCCCCGACATTGTCGTAAAACAGGTCGATGCCATTGGGGCAGGCTTCGGCAATGGCGCGGTCCAAATCCTCTGTGCCGCGATAGTCTATCACCTTATCATAGCCGAAATGCTGCTCCGCAAGGCGCGCCTTTTTTGCACCGCCTGCGATCCCCACAGCCCTTAGCCCTGCCGCGCGGGCCAGTTGCCCTACCGCACTCCCAACCGCACCGGCCGCCGTTGTCACCAATATCGTCTCACCAACAGCGGGGCGGCCGAAATGATTGAGGCCGATCCATGCCGTCAATCCGTTCAGGCCGAAGAGATTTAACCACACCGGAGCGGGTGCGATCGCTGGATCAATCTTCCACCATATGTCGTCCGCCTGCGCGGCATAATAAGCGGACCAACCGAAAAAGCCGCATATCATATCACCGGCAGAATAACCGGGTTGGTTCGATGCAACGACCTCACCAACGCCATGCGCCCGCATGACCTGCCCGACAGGAACCGTAAGGTAGTTTGCTTCATGGCTGAGCCAACCGCGCATGGCGGGATCGACGGACACATAATGGAGACGCACCAGAACTCCACCCTCCGGCGCTTTCGGGAGCGGCAGGTCGCAGAGTTCGAAACATTCCGGGCCGGGGATGCTGTTGGAATGGGCGCGCACCATTATAGATGGATTGTGTGGTGCCATTTATCGCTTCCGAATGATTCCGGCGGCGACGGATAGCGCTGCTTCAGCCACCCGCAACCCTGTTTTCTATAACGCCGATACCCTCGACCTCGCAGCGCACCACATCTCCTGATTTCAGGAATATCTGCGGCTCCATACCGACGCCGACGCCCTCTGGCGTGCCGGTGGCGATCAGATCCCCCGGTTCTAGCGTAAACGCGGTCGACAGATAAGCAATCTGGTCGCGAATCTGGTGAAGCATCAATGCCGTATTGGAGCTTTGCCGTACCTCACCATTAACGAGGCAGCGCAGATCTAGCGACTGTGGGTCCGCGATTTCATCGGCCGTGACGATCCACGGACCAATCGGGCCATGCGTGTCAAAGGACTTGCCCATCGTGAATGTTGAAGTGTGCATCTGCCAATCCCGCGCGGAAACGTCGTTGGCAACGAAATAGCCAAATATGTGAGAAAGTGCGTCCTCAGCCTTAACATATTTGCATGGCGTACCGATGACCAGACCAAGTTCGACTTCGTAATCCAGCTTTTCGGTTACACCCGGTTCGATCGGGTCGAAAGGACCGCTGATGCATGTTGTCTGCTTGTTGAACCACACCTGATGCTTGGCTCTCGCGATGCCGAGCCGGTCCGCTTCCTCCAGATGCTTCTGGTAATTCATGCCAATGGCGAGATATTTTCCGGGGCGCGTGATCGGTGCCAACAGCTTGACTGCATCCAGCGCATGATCTGCCGGATGCCCCTCGGTTGCGGCGCTAATCCTATCCAGCGCAGACTGACCTTCGCGCACGATGGCTAGCATATCATCAGGGAATCCAAGCGTCGAAAGGTCAATTATGCCATCGTCCAAGACCAGCCCAATCCGCGGCCCTTGCCCGGCATCAAAACGTGCGAGTTTCATGACTATCCTTCCCATCACCATATGGCGAACATGCGGCTCGGCATGTCGCATAATCAAAATAAACACTTATGTCATGATGAAATTGTACTGCGCTGTCAAGCGCACAGTCAGGCAGTCAGTTGCATCGTTCCCGGGGTAGGATTCCACCATTCGAGTTTGCCCGGAGCCTCCAGAATCAGCCGATTAAAGGCTGCGTCGACATATTTCTCCGCTCTTGCGCGGGAGACGCCAAAGCTGCACAGCACCATACTCGCCATTTGCCGCACATAGGTTTCATCACCTTCACCGCCCAATATGCGGCGCATGGCTTCGATTTTCGCGCCCATCAGAATGTCGGTAGCGATGTCAACAGAGGGGACGACATAGTCTCCCGTCTCAATCCCGGCGAGAAGGTCGCGCTTGATTTTGGCGGTAATCACATGGTTATCGCCACTCAAAAGCCCGATATGGATGAAAAAACCGGCCCAATTATGATCTTGCAAGGCCCGGACAAGGAACATCTGAAATCCGGTAGATGTTCGTGCGACGGGGTCGGTCAGAACGTCATATACCGAGAACGATGCGACCGTCATCTCATCGGCCAAGTTGAGCGCCAGTTCAGAGATAGCTTCTTCGAGAGATTCGAAATATTTATAGAATGTCCCTCGCGACACACGGGCGTGCTGAATGACGTCATCGATCACTGCCGGGGAGTTGGCTGGTCGCCCGCTGCATACGGCCATAATGGACTGAAATAACTTGGCGCGCATGCGCTCGCGTCGTTGTCGCGCAACTCGTACGCGATGATCTTCCTTAGGGGCGGGGCGTTCTCTTTTAGAGGCATCAGGGCTTGTTACCATAGCCCCACAGATAGCCTTCTTGTCGATAAGTTAAAATAACGAAATGGACAGGTTAGCTAGGTGTTGCGGCTGGTTTGTCGGTTCCTGTTAGGATCGGATTCAATAGATATAGGAGGTGCGATGTGATTCAGAATCCGAAAGGAGACTGGATATGAGCGAGTATTACCGGCTGGCGAGGTGCTTATAGTGCTGGAATCAATGGTCTCTAAACCGTCTTCGCACGAGAATTGCTGCCGATTTTCTAACTCCGCTCGACTTCTCCTTAAACCTGAGCAAATGCTGTGTGTGAGCCGCCGCATATGAGTTTAGCGGGGTTTTGCCTCGGACGCTTGTGGTGGATCGGGGCTGATGGTGGTGGGAGTGGGCATGGTGCCTTGTCTCCCGATGGAGAACCACCATGACGAAAACCAAGAAACCTCAAACCGTTCCTACGATGAATACGACTCAGGAAGTACAAGTGACCAGTGCACCAGGTTCTGGCGAAGGACAGTCCGGCACGAACGTCGAGCTATCACACCCGACAGACGCTACAGCAGAATCCCACGTGTCGAATCTGAACCCTACGTTTCGTCCCCACAGCAAGATCGCGCGGTTGGTTGCGTTGCTGGGCGAAGGGAGCGGGGCGAGCCTGGAAGACATGACCGAAACGACGGGCTGGCAGGCACATAGCGTACGGGCCGCCCTGACGGGCTTGCGGAAGCGCGGGCTTGTAATCACGCGCAGCATGGAAGGAACTATGCCCCTGTGGTCGGTCAGGCAGTCCGGGCAATGAGAGCGGCAAAGGCGAGGGTTGCCCGTGATGTTGCGGCGCTTGGGGACATGTCGCTCGCTGCACTGCGGCTGGAATGGGAACGGCGCTATGGCGCTGCTCCGAGACACCGCTCAGGGGAGCTACTGCGCCGGGTGCTGGCCTGGCGGATGCAGTCCGATGTGCTGGGCGGGTTGGATGCCGTGACACGCCGGATGATCGCAGGGCAGGGGGAGGTGCAGCTTGCCGCGACACCGGGCATGCGCCTGGCGCGCGAATGGGCGGGCAGGGTGCACGAGGTCGTCGTTGTAGAGAGCGGTGTAGTCTATGAAGGCTGCACCTACAGGAGTCTCTCTTCTGTTGCCCGCAATATCACCGGCATGCAGTGGAACGGACCACGCTTCTTCGGGCTGCGTCAGGAGAATGTCCGGTGAGCGCACGCCTGCGCTGTGCCATCTATACCCGTAAGTCGACCGAAGAAGGACTGGAACAGGCGTTCAACAGCCTCGATGCCCAGCGGGAAGCCTGCGAGGCCTATATCTTATCCCAAGCCGGTGAAGGCTGAGAATGTTTGCCGCAACACTATGACGATGGTGGCTGGTCCGGCGGCAATATGGAACGACCGGCCTTGAAGCAGCTGCTCGAGGATATCGGGAAAGGCAGGATCGATATCGTTGTCGTCTACAAGGTCGACCGGTTGACGAGAAGCCTGATGGACTTTGCCCGTATTGTCGAAACCTTCGATAGCAACAAGGTCTCGTTCGTAAGTGTCACCCAGGCGTTCAATACCACCAGCAGCATGGGGCGCTTGACACTGAGGCGACACCTGACTCATGGGTCATACTATGCTGAGTCTGCTCCCCGACCACGCTGCCTTACCACCCTTACAGCAGCTAGGACGGTAAGCGCATCACGTGCGTAATCCTCGATCCTGCCGACCCGCTCAACTAGCCCAGTGCGATCGTCAAGCGGTGCTAGACTGGCAGCTTCCTCGAGCAACCCTGCGGCTTCCGAGAGCAGCGCGCCGATAAGGTCTATCCTGTCATCCATGACGACACCAAGGCTCAGGTTTTGCCGCAAGTCCATATGCAGCTTTTCGCTGAACCCTGATTTTCGGATATTTTGTGATCCCATAACGGGCCACCTCTTTGCATGCTATCGGTGACATCTGTCTTGACTGCTGCGTTGTCCCTGAGCACATGTCGATGTCACTGATCGACGACATGAAGGGGTGAGTTATGCGTATGGTGAAGATGAAGACGATGATGGCGGCAGCGGTACTGGCATGGGGTGGTGAAGCCTCGGCGGCAACGCTATTGCTCAAGGGCACGATCACGCCGCAAGATCCGGTACAGTCGATAATGGGCCCTTCGCCCTTCACGAACTCCGTTCATCCGCTGGTGGGTCGCTTTCGGGTGGGCTTCAGCCGCCCGGTGACCGGAGACTTCCTTGGCATCGGTCAGGTTTATCTCTTCTATTATGACGCAGAGGGCGAGCTCTATAACGAGGACAATGGTGACGTCGCTGTAGGGGGCAGCTTTACCCAACAGAAGAACAGGATCTTCAAGATCACGACCAAAGGCGAGTTTCAGGATGCGGAGCCCGGTGGCTGGGCCGAAGGCGATGTCTACCCCTTCTTCTACGAGTTCAACCTGCAGGGCCTGGCGCGCCCGGTCGACTTCACTATCACCTCGCTAAAAGGTGGACGCGCAGGCGCGGTACCTGAGCCTGCAACTTGGGCACTAATGATTGCGGGCTTGGGTGCTACCGGCGCAGCACTACGACGGCGTAAACAGACATCGCCGTCCTCGTCCAAGGTGCTCAGCTTCGGCTGCTGAGCTTGACCGGCGCTCAGTCGAGCAATGCCCCCGGCTTGATCTTGAAAGGCTTTGCAAGTTTCTCGACGACCGTGATCGTAGGATTGCGCGCGCCGCGCTCGATATCACTCACATAAGTGCGGTGGATGCCAGCACGGTCGGCATAATCTTCCTGGCTCCAGCCCTTCTCGTTCCTGAGACGGCGCAGATTGGCGGCGAGGCGTTGGCGTATGTCCATACCGCATCATCACCACAAGGGTCGACGATCGATCTACAGACGATCGGTGACAATCGACTTGACTTCCCGCTACACCCAAGCAGATGTCATGCCACTGATCGCATGCAATGAGGGAGTGGCGGTGTGGATATGCAGGATAAGGTTATGGAGACGAAGCCGAGCGGTACGGACAAGCGCGAACTCAGCAACCGATTGATCGTCGCGATCCTCCTCTGTCCGTTTCTGTTCCTGTGGTTCGCCTTCCGTCCCGGCTATGCCTGGCGGGCGCGACTGCTGGCGGTGGCGTTGTTCTTTCCCGGCGTGCTGATCTTTTCGACGGTGCTGAGTGTGGTGGCGGGAGTGCTCGGCGGATTCGACGAACCGAAGAAGGAAGCGGTCGCGACGAACACAGTGACCGCGCCCGGTGCCAAGCCCGTCACCAAGCCTGTTGCTACGGGCCCCGTCTATGTTCGCGATCTGCCGCTCGTCCCAGTTGTCGCATCGCGAGAGGGTCAGCAACACTTCTCGCCTGCAGCGCTTAAAATGAAGCGGCTCTATGAAGAGCTGCAGGGCTTTCGCTATGATCCCTTGTTCCACATGCTGGGCGTCGACGGATGGTTCACCGCGATGGAGTGGAAAGGCAAGGTGCGTCTTCTCATGGCGCAATCGGGTGCAGCTCTGCTGAAGGAACTGGGTCTCGAACCCGGTAGCCTGATCACCCTTGCCGAGGACTATGCGAAGAACAAGGGTTATAGCACAGATCGCAGCGCCTATTGGGAGGCGAAGTTTGCCGGAACATTCTACCCGCAGGAGAAGCAAGCGGGCGACGGCAGGCTGATCCGGGACAGTCTCGCCTGCGCGGATTTCGCAACCTGGGCGCGTTCGATGCACGCGATGGATCTGGGGCAATATGAGGAGGGCAGTACGCTGCAGGAGCAGGCGGGATGCGAGGACGTGGCGAAGGGCGCACTCGTCTCGGCGCCCAATGCGCGCAAGGCCTTCCTGTTCCAGGACGGCAGCAGCGCGACCTTCATGCGGGTCATGCTGCGCCATGAGATGGTCTGGGTCAACGAGGATGAGGTCGGCTATTAAGCTTGCATATCAAAACGCCGTAATGCCCTCAACGAGACGACGCCGCATGGGGTTTCCATGCGGCGTCGCTTATTTCCCAATTAACGCGACCGCTAGTAGATTAGATAGCCCCGCCCGTCCAGTCGCGCGCGCTCTAGGGACAAAGTCAGCCAGTGACATTCATTGCTGCGCCAGCTGGTCCCATCACCATAAATACCGATTGCGCTCATAATAAGTTGGCCCGCGCTTGCTGGTGCTGGGAAAGCGACGCGGCGGCGGCGGATTGGTGATGCTCTTCGCCTGGCGCCATTTGGTCCATTCGAGGAACTGGCTCAAGGCATCGACCTGATCGTCATGGCGCCCATGGGGGAAGGCGACGAGTTCACGCTTGAACTCTGGCAACCAGGGCGCCGTCTTGGGCAGGATGACCATCTGGCGTTCAAGCTGCGGGGTGATCAAGTCGACACGGGTTTCCTTATTGAACACCGGCGTTATTGGAACGAGCAGCTGACGCGCGCGCGAACCATAATGCTCCGCAAGGTCCTGGACGATGCCGCGGCCGCTATCCTTGTCTTCGATGAGGATCTTCTCGGGGGACCAGCGCTCCTGCATCCGGATCATCTTGCGGCGCAGACTGGGCATAGTGAGGCGCCCGCGCCAGTGATCGACCAGTTCCCAGTCTCCTTTAGCTTCGACATAGCCGAACGTGAGGCAGACCGACCAGTCGGCGCTGATGCTTAGACTGCTCGCCGTATCCCAGGACTGGACGACATAGCGATAGTCATCACGCTCGCCCACTTCGTGATACTGGTCCTTGAACCAGGCCCACTGTATCAAATTGCCGTCGGGATGGACCGGTTCCTGCAGATACTGCGCCGAGAAGCCTTGGGGCCCCAGCTGGTCGCGCTGCATGTCGAGCACAGAATCCGGGTGGCGTACGGGATCAAGCAGATCGCCCGCCTTGTGAAGATGATAACGACCGGGGCCGATTGCGATGCGCTCATCCTTATCGGCGATCGCCCTGAGCTTCAAATGATGGAAGCCATAATCTAGGAGCTTTGCCGGGAGATCGTCTTCATGCAGACGCTGCTGGATCGAGACGATGGCCCCGGAGCGTTTGTCGTTCAAACGCGTGCCGAGCGTATTATTGTACCAGCTGTGGAGTTCATCGCGCCGCGCCGGGCTCGTCGCATCTTCGGCCTTCATGCAATCGTCGATAATGATGATATCGGCGCCATGGCCGGTGACCGTGCCACCGACCGAGACTGCCTTGCGAAAGCCGCCTGTCGTCGTCTGGAGATTGAGAAGCTGGGCGCGGGCCTTCAAGTGCGTCTCGGGAAAGAGCTTGCGATACCATGGCGAGCTCATCAACGCGCGGCATTGTTCGGCATGGCCGCGCGAGAGGCCCTCGCTATAGCTCGCAACCATGATCTTGGCTCGCGGGTTCTGCCCCAGCAGCCAGGCGACCCAGGCGACCGAGACCGTGATCGTTTTCAAGTGCCGCGGCGGGATGTTGATGAGGAGCCTACGGTTCTTGCCCGCAAACACACAATTGAGCTCATGGCACATCGCCTGCAAATACCAGGCCAGCTGCAACGGCGGTTCGCCCGCATGCAACACGCCATAGGCCGCCATCAGGAACAGCCCGAAGTGGGTACGCTGCGCGGCGCGTAGTGCCGTGCGGGCGAGCGCAGGATCATGCATCATCGTCATCTTCAATCTCCTCTTCATCGATCTCGTCTGCTTCCTCCGTGTCGTCCTCCACAGAATCGCGATCCTCTTCTTCTGCGTCTTCGTCTTCCACGGGACCGCTGCCTGCCTGCTCCTGCGCAAACTCGGCGCGGTACATCTCCTTCAATACCTCCAGCATCGCCGCATCGGTCTCAGTGAGTGCCGCATCGCGTTCGGCGGCATCGACTTTCTCCTCCTGTGGGCCATGGTCTGCCCACATACGGATCATAGCATCGAGTGCGCGATGGTCGCCCTTCGCCGCCAGCTCCGCGCGCTTCATCATGAACCCTTCGATACGGCTTATCTTGCGCGGACCCTGCGCCGTCTGCACCGGGATCTTTGCGCCCAGAAGCTCGCGTATGATCGTCGGCAAGGATTTCGCGCCTCTGGGGCGACCTTTGGGGTTACCGGACTGGCCCTTCTGGAACCGGCTATGCAGCGGCGGGTTTTTATAGCCGACCTGATAGTCGGGCGTGGCGCACTCATGCCCGATATCGGCTGCAGCGTCTTCAGTTGGAACAACCATAGGAGATTCCACCGACGCCGCCGTCGCACCGGCAAAACCGGGCGGCGGCGTGCGCTCGCGGATCTTGGGTGCGTCCGCGGGAGACGCATTTGCCTGCACGTTCTTCTTATTCTGCGGCATCGTCGCCTCCTTCCTCGCTGAGGAGGCCCGCCTCGGCGAGGCGCTCGATACGGATATCGGCAAAGCTGCGGCCATCGTTCATGAGGCTGGCCTCATTGCCGGTCATCTCTTCCCAGCGGCGGATCGCGACATCGACATAGACGGGGTCGATCTCGATGCCGCGGGCAACGCGCCCGGTGCGCTCTGCTGCGAGCAAGGTCGTGCCCGAGCCCATGAACGGGTCGAGCACGATCTGGCCGCGATGGCTTACGTCACGTAAGTAATCCGCGACCATCGCGATCGGCTTGACGGTCGGATGATCGGCCAGATCCGCATCGCGGCTCTTGCCAAAGCTGTTGGCGCCGGCATAATCCCACACATTGGTGCGGTAGCGACCAAAACGGCCCAGCTGCACATTGTTGATGTGCGGGGCAGTCCCGACCTTCGCGATATAGACGAGTTCATGCTTTGATCGCCACAGGGAACTCATGCCACCGTTGGTCTTGTTCCAGACGCACAGGTTCAAGCGCTCGAGCCCGATCGCGCGGATTGCGCTTTCGAGCTCGAAAATGTGGCGCCAGTCCATGCACGCAGCAATGACCGCGCCATTGGTCATATGCGCGGTGGTTTTCTCCAGCCAGTCGCGGTTGAAGGCGATAAACTCCTCGGAGCTCATTTCGCCGCTCGCCATCGCGAACTCGGAATGCACTTTCTTGCCCAAACCCGAGACATGGCCTGCGACAGGAACGTTGTACGGCGGATCGCAAAACGCAACATTCCCCTTCTCAGCCCCCATCAGCAGCTCCCAACTCTGGGAATCGAGGCACGAACCGCAGAACAGCTTGTGCTCGCCGAGCACCCAGATATCACCCACGCGCGTGATCGCGACCGCCTTGGGCGCGGGCACAGTCTCCGCGGCATCGCGCTGCGGTTCGGCGATCCCCTCGAGTATGACCTCGGCTTCGGCAATCTCGAACCCCAGAGCCTCGAGCCCGAGGATGCCCTCCTCATCCTCGATAATGACGCTGAGCTCTTCACCGAGCACCGAGAGGTCCCAGCTCGAACCCTCGCCGAGCTTGTTGTCGGCGATACGGTAGGCGCGGATCTCAGCCTCGCTCATCTCGGTAATGCAGATGGTCGGGATCGTCGGCAGCTTCATCTGACGCGCCGCTTCGACCACCGCATGGCCGCAGACGATCTCGTCATCGGGCGTAATGAGCACCGGGCGCGTCGCACCGAAGCGGCGCAGCGAGCCGATCATCTGTGTGATCTGCTTCTGCGAATGCTTGCGCGGGGTGTTGGGAAAGGCCTTCAGCTCCGCAGGTGCACGCTGCACGATGGCTTCAAGTTCAACACGGATGGTATCAGCCATCAGGGCGTCGGCAGGAACGGAGCCGGCAAGTGATTGAGAAATGGTCATTGGAAAACTCCCGAATTGACCAGTCGGGAGCGGGAGGTCAGGCAGGCACAAAACATAAAGCAAACGCGCCCGCTGATAGCCCGCATCCAAAACTGATGCAGTTGTTCAACAGACCGAGTGCTCATTGACCCTTATGGGTCGGCGTGCTGCCGGATCTGGCGCCGTATTATCGTGACCCATCATGTCCGTCAACCGAGGGCATAGATTTTGTCGTTTTCTGCCAAACACTTAGCTCGTATAATATGTCAAAGTGTTTGCGCATGTGTCTGGTACGCCAGACCAGAATCCACCTCCAGCCCGGGGTCACTTTACACTCCGAAAAGCTGCCCGCAACGACAAGCCAGCGTACCCACAGCGGTGGTCCTGTTCCAGAAAATACCGCCCGCTTGATCCGAGCCTCGAAGGCTTAGCCTGTTCGCGCGTCGGGCCTCCCTGTTCCCGTCCCGCGCTTCCCTGAACACGGATTAAAATTCCCTGTTATATATTTTAGGGAATTTGATCCCAAACCCACGCAAAACCGGCGCTCTCCGCGGGTCGGCAAACGGCCCTTCCCTGTAATAGCGCGAAAAGTCCCTGTAAATCGCACCAAAACAGGGAACATTAGCAACGCATATCAAAACCGTCGCTGCACTTTTGGCCACAGAGACTATGGCGATTTTCGCGGCAAATATTGCCCGATTTTGCCATTTCGGAGACAATAGAGACGCGAGATATCGATCAAGAAACGCCAGAATTGGGCGCTTTTTGCGGGAGAGATTTCAACTCAGGATTTTGGTGAGTTTGTCTGGAGGCCCGAGCCGGAATCGAACCGGCGTGCAAGGATTTGCAGTCCTCTGCGTAACCACTCCGCCATCGGGCCTCGATCGCGTCAAATGCGGGAAGGCGGCTGCTAGCGTGAATTGCGGCTGGACGCAACCGTCGATCAGCGGTTTAATGAGCGCAACGCAGGTTGATGAGGCTAAATATGATTGCGGCGCTGACTGAGGCCGAAATAAACGAACGCCTCGCCGCCCTGCCGGGTTGGCAGTTGGATGCCGCGCGCGCCGCACTTTATCGCCAGTTGAAGCTCAAGGATTTCTCATCCGCCTTCGCGCTGATGACGCGGATCGCGCTGGCGGCGGAGAAGGCGGATCATCATCCCGAATGGAGCAATGTTTATAACCGGATCGATATATGGCTGACGACTCATGACGCGGGCGGGGTGAGCGAGCGGGATTTCGCGCTTGCCGCCGCAATCAACGCGATGCTGGCGGAATAGCCGACTTCAGCGCTTTCCTCTAACCCAGTCGAACAGGCGCGGCACTGCCCCGTGTTCGGCCATCCAGCCATAATAAGCGCGGTAGGCGGGATCGTCCGAGAGGTGCTGTTCCTCGGTTTTCGCGCGCCAATAATAGACCGCCGAGGTGATGCCAAGCAGCGTGCAGTTTCGTAGCGCGTCCACCCAGTTTCCGCTGACTGACAGGAACGGTAGCACCGAGCACCACCAGAACAGGTTCTTTGAAAGATAGGCCGGGTGGCGGCTCAAGCGATACGGCCCGTGGGTGAGGATACCGCGATGGGTGAGGTTGGAGAAACGCAGCCCGAAGGCCACCGTGGCCCATGCATAGATACCGGTGAGCAGCACCAGCAGTCCGCCCCATAGCCCCAGCAGGAGCGGCTGCCCGGCCAGCCACACGCTCCACTCCGCCGTGCCGCGATGATAATCCAGCGGCCCGCCGCCGCCCATCAGCACGAACGGAGGGTAACAGATCAGCGCCGCGACCCAGCCCGCAACATGCGGATTGGCGCTGCGGATATGCGCGTCCAGGGGTTTCATCGTCAGCATGTAGCCAACAGTGGCGAAGGCTACGTCGATCAGGAACAGAGCGGTGATGAGGAAATTCGCGAGCGCAACCGGATAAGCGAGCGGATCGTTCCACAGGTCGGCCAGCCGCCATCCGATAACATTGGCGAAATTGGCGGGCGTGATGGACAGCATGAAGGCGAGGAAAAACGCTTTCACCCCCCATGCGCGCAGATGATCGCCAATAGCGCCGTCTGCGGGCTTCCCCGCTGCGCCGCCAATGATCCACTGTCCCATCGCATAGGCGCCGTCCTTTGGGTCGATGAGTTTCCTATCCAGCCAGATCACATAAGGAATAGAGAGCAGCACTAGCGGGATCACGGACCATGTGAGCAGGCTCATCGCATAGCTGTAATTCCCCTCCCAATACCAGCGCGCGGTGCCGTAGAACAACGCAATCGCGCCCCATGTCGCCCATAGCCCCGCGAGCTTCACTATAGAGATATCGAGCGCCTCGCGTGAGGTGCGCAGGTTCCCACGCCAATCGATCCCAGTTGAAGGGTTGCAGTGCACCTTGTCGATAGAGAGCGACCACAGCACCATCGGCAGACCGCAGGCGAACACGGCGGCGATGCCCGCATGTGGCCCGTCCATGCCATAGACCCAAGCGACTGCCGTCCAGAGAGCGAGGCCGATCAGCCCCGCGATCCCTACGCCGTGACTGACGGCGGAAGGAGGGCAGGTGCAAGGGATAATTCTTGGCTCAGGCGCAGTCATCGCCCACTTCTATAGTGACGATTGGTTAAGGAAGCAGCCTTGTTGCCGCCTCAGCGGTCGCGGCGACCTAGCAGCCGCAGCCGCAGCGCGTTCAATTTGATGAAGCCCGCCGCGTCGCGCTGGTCATAGGCGCCTGCATCGTCTTCGAAGGTGACGACCTTCTCGCTGTAGAGCGTATTGGGCGATTTGCGGCCCACCACATAGACCCCACCCTTGTAGAGCTTGAGCCGCACGGTGCCGCGCACCTTCTCCTGACTATAGTCGATGGCGGCCTGAAGCATCTCGCGCTCCGGCGAGAACCAGAAGCCGTTGTAGATCAGCTCGGCGTAGCGGGGCGCGAGCTCGTCCTTCAGGTGTGCCGCGCCACGATCCAGCGTGATTTGCTCGATGCCGCGGTGCGCGAGGTGATAGATGGTGCCGCCCGGCGTCTCATACATGCCGCGCGATTTCATGCCGACGAAGCGGTTTTCGACGAGGTCCAATCGCCCGATGCCGTGTTTGCGGCCATAGGTGTTGAGCGTTTCGAGCAGCGTCGCGGGAGACATCCCCACGCCGTTGATCGCGACACCATCGCCGCGCTCGAAGTCGATGGTGATGAATTCCGGCGCGTCGGGCGCATCTTCGGGGTTGACCGTGCGGGAATAGACATAATCCGGCACCTCTTCCCACGGGTCTTCCAGCACCTTGCCCTCGGAGCTGGTGTGCAGCATGTTGGCGTCGGTGGAGAAGGGGCTTTCGCCGCGCTTGTCCTTCGGTACCGGGATCTGGTGCTTTTCGGCAAACTCGATGAGCGCGGTGCGGCTGGTCAAATCCCACTCGCGCCACGGAGCGATCACCTTGATGTCGGGCTGGAGAGCATAATAGCCCAGCTCGAACCGTACCTGATCATTGCCCTTGCCGGTCGCGCCGTGGGAGACGGCATCCGCGCCGACCATTTTCGCGATCTCGATCTGGCGCTTGGCGATCAGCGGGCGGGCAATCGATGTGCCGAGGAGATAGAGTCCCTCGTAGAGCGCATTGCTGCGCATCATCGGGAACACATAATCCTTTACGAACTCCTCGCGCAGATCGTCGATGAAGATGTGTTCGTCGCGCACGCCCATCAGCTTCGCCTTGGCACGCGCGGGTTCCAACTCTTCGCCTTGGCCGAGGTCGGCGGTGAAGGTAACGACCTCGCAGCGATATTCCTGTTGCAGCCATTTCAGGATCACGCTGGTGTCGAGGCCGCCGGAAAAGGCGAGGACTACGCGGTTGATCTTGTCTGACATGAGCGCACTTTCAAAGCGGTTGGATAATCTGGCGCGCGCCTAACAGCGATGGGCGGGAATCGCAACAGTCTCAGAACCAGCCGAGCACGCCTCCCAGCATCCACAGCCCCAGCCCAACAAACAATGCCGCGGCGATCGCGCGCATCAGCTTCAGCGGCACGCGCTTCACCAACGCCTCGCCCAATAGCACCGCAGGCACATTCGCCAGCATCATGCCCAGCGTAGTGCCAAGCGTGACGAGCGCCACGTCCGTCAGGTTCGCGCCGAACTGCGCGCCCAGCGCCACGGTCGCGATCTGGGTCTTGTCGCCCATCTCGACAAGGAAGAAGGCGATAGTAGTGGAGAGAAACACGCCTGCGTTGCTCGGCGCTTTCAGTTCATCGTCGTCGATCTTGTCCGGCACCAAGGTCCACAGGCCCATCGCGATGAAGCCGATCGCCACCGCAATGCGGAAGGCTGGGCTGTCGAGCAGCTCCGCCACGCCATGCCCAACGAGCGCGGCGAGGAAATGATTGGCGAGCGTCGCAACCAATATGCCTAGGATAATCGGCAGCGGCTTGCGGAACCGGGTCGCCAGCAGGATCGCGAGCAGCTGCGTCTTGTCGCCCATTTCGGCGAGCGCGACCAAGGCGGTCGAGGTGAGCACGATATTCATGGGCAAGCCTTAGACGCGCAGAGTGCTGTCGCACAAGGACTGAACGGTGCGGCTGGCGACGGCAACCAGCCGGTCTTGCCCCACTCCATCGCGCCCCATCGCGGAAAAGCCGACTAGCAGCGTCATCACATGATCGGTCAGTTCGACCACGCGCTCCGGTGCGGTGCGGGATATGCCGCGATAGAGCGCCGCAGCAATAGAAAGGCGCGCTTTGCGCAAATGGGCCGTCACGCCCACGTCGGAGCAATTGTTGGCCGCCTCGAGCAGCAGGCATCCGCCCCAGCCATGCCTGTGACCATCATCGGTTTCCTGCTCTCGCCACGCGAACCGGCGCGCCGCGCTCAGGACGATTGTTTCCAGCGCGTCGGCGAGGTTCGGCTCCTCGTCGAAGGTCCTGCGCACCTCGCCCAGCCAGTCGTTGGAATAGGAGTCGGCGATACGGATGAACAGCAGTGCCTTGTTGCCGAAGGCGGCATAAAAGCTCGGCGGGTTGATGCCGATCGCGCCCGTCAGGTCTTGCAGGGTCACGCGATCATAGCCGCGCGAGCGGAACAGCGCATCGCAGGACTCGGTCGCCCGGTCGATGTTGAACTGGCGCGGCCGCCCTCTGCCGCGCGGGGCGGCAGGCTCCTCTGTCATCGCAGGCGGGGCGGCGGTTTCGCTCATCCGGCGAGACCATACAGTAATGGTTAACGGGTGCCAGCATTTCTTGAGTCGAAAAGTGGCGTTCATTCATCGCGGGTGCAGGCACGATCACCTATCTGCGCATCATCGGTTCGGATTCCACTGGAGACTCATGATGAGCAAGACCCTGTTGATAGCCGGCGCGGCGATTGTCGCCATCGCCGTTCCTGCCATAGCGATGCACTCGCATGGCGGCGGCGGTAATATGCCGATGATGATGCCGGATATGACGCGCGCGCAGATGGAAGCCAAGGTGAAGGAAATGTTCGTCGAGGCTGACGCCAACAAGGACGGCGCGCTCACTATGGACGAAGCGAAGGCGCAGATGGCCGAGCGGCACATGGATCGCGTCGAGGAGCACTTCAAGGCGATGGACAGCAACAAGGATGGCTCGATCAGCCATGACGAGTTCGTTGCCGGGCATAAAGCGATGGATGGCAAGATGGCGATGGGCGATCATGGCGATATGCCACCGCCTCCGCCCATGCCGCCCGCTGTTAATGGTGCTGCACCGCCTCCGCCTCCTCCACCGCCGATGCGGATGCATGGCGATATGGATATGAAAATGGGCATGAAGATGGGTGAGCATCTGTTTGAAAAGGCGGACGCTAACAACGACGGAAAGGTTACGCTCGCCGAGGCGCTGAAGGCGGCCAACGCTCGCTTCGACGCTATGGATACGAACAAGGACGGCACCGTTACCGCCGGGGAACGCATGGACTATATGAAGGCGAAGATGCGGGACTGGAAAAGCGCACGGGCGACAGACAACAGCAAGCCCTGATAATGCTCAGGCGGAAGCGCGCAGCGCCGCTTCCGCCTCGGCCATGTAATCGCGCGTGATCGGCAAGGCGCGCCGGTCGCGCGCATATTGTATCTGATAGACCAGCATGCCGCCATGCTCAAACACTGTCGCGGCACCAGCCAGGTAAAAGCTCCACATGCGGAAGAAGCGCGCATCATAGAGCGCCTCGATGGCCGCGCGATTGGCCTGGCAGCGGTCGTACCAGGCGCGGCAGGTGCGGCCATAATGCAGACGCAACGACTCGACATCTGTCACCATCAGGCGATTAGGCTCGCTCGCCTGCACGATCTCTGACAGCGCAGGGATATAGCCGCCGGGGAAGATATATTTGCGCGTGAAGGCGTCGGTCGATCCGGGGCCACCCATCCGCCCGATTGTGTGGAGCAGCATTACGCCTTCGGGGGTGAGCAGATTATGGCAGCAACGGAAGAACTCCCGGAAATAGGGTATGCCGACATGCTCGAACATGCCGACCGAGACGATCCGGTCAAACTGGCCCTGCATGTCGCGATAATCGATCAGCTCGAAGCGTACATGATTCGCTACGCCTGCATCGAGGGCGCGTTGGCGGGCGACGGCAAGTTGCTCTTCCGACAAAGTAATGCCGGTGACGTCGACGCCACATTTCCGGTGCAGATACAGCGCCATACCGCCCCAGCCGCAACCGATATCCAGCACCTTCATACCGGGTTTCAAAGCGAGCTTGGCGGCGATGTGCGCCTTCTTGTCCTCTTGCGCCTTGTCGAGATCCTCATGGACGCCATCCCAGTAGGCGCAGCTATATTGGCGGTCCTTGTCCAGAAACAGATCGTAGAGTGCGCCAGAAAGATCATAATGATGCGCGACATTCGCCTTGGAGGCGGAGCGGAAGTTGATCTGGCCCAAGCGGCGGGAGGTCTTCTTGATCACAGATCTGAGCGGCCCAACCCGATCGAGACTGCCGTTTTTCTCCCACGGCGAATTGCTGCGAGCGAGGGAAATAAGGCCCATGATGTCGTCATTATCGACCGTGGCACGCCCATCCATATAGGCTTCCGCGAGACCGAGGCGTGGGTTCAGCACGATGTCGCGCCCGACTTTATTGTCCTTGAAGCGCAGGGTGACATCGGGGAAGCCGGGGGCTGGCGTGCCGAATGTCCGGCTCGATCCATCGGCGCGAACCAGCGTCAATGTGCCATGCTTTAACAGGCGATTGAGGAAATGATCGATCAGGGCCATCGGATATCCAGTCGATAGAAGAGGCGCAGCGAAGCGATAACGCCTCATGCCTACTGTACGTTGCATGAACAGGGCAAGGCTTAGCCTGAATTGATGTGCGTGCCTTGACTTGATGATGCTGAACGCGGACACAGACGCGCATGACCGCTCAAGACTTATCTCGTGATGCGCCCGTGTTGTTCTTCGATTCCGGCGTCGGCGGCCTGTCGATCCTTGCGCCCGCGCAAAAGCTGTTGCCGAAAATGCCGGTGGTCTATGCGGCGGACCGGGCTGGCTTTCCCTATGGCACCAAGAGCGAGGCGGAGATTGCCGCGCGCGTGCCCGCATTGCTCGGGCGGCTGGTGGAGCGCTATCGCCCGCGCATCGCGGTGATTGCCTGCAACACCGCCTCCACCATTGCACTGACCTTCGTGCGCGCGGCGCTCGATATTCCGGTCGTCGGCACCGTTCCCGCGATCAAACCTGCGGCGCTCTCCTCCAAAACCCGCGTCATCGGCGTGCTCGGCACCGAGGCGACCGTGCGCCAGCCTTATGTTGACCGGCTGGCGGCGGAGCATGGCGCGGATTGCACGGTGCTGCGGCATGGCAGCGCGGCGCTCGTGGCGCTGGCAGAGGCAAAGCTGCGCGGGGAGCCGCTTAATCCCGCGGTCGCGCGCGATGCGCTGGCGGGGCTGCTCGATCAGCCGCGCGGTGAGGATATGGACAGCGTTGTCCTCGCCTGCACGCATTTTCCGCTGGTGCAGCAGGAGCTGGAAGCGGCCGCGAGAGAGCTCGGCACCCGCCCGCTCAGCTTTCTCGATGGCGGGGAGGGGATCGCGCGCAGGATTGCGTATCTCAACAGCGAGCAGCCCTGGCCGGATACACCTGCGCCTGGCATCGCGGTCTTCACCAGGATGGACCCTGACATCGAGGCTTTGCGACCTGCGCTTGGGTCTTATGGCTTGATGCAGATCAATGCCCTATAATGTTTATAAGACATTAAGTGCGAGCCGTTATCACTGGTAAACGGGGCGGCTCCACGCTAAAGGGCGCCTTAAGGGGGCCAACGGGCGTATAAGGGTCAGTGGCGCGGGACATGACGAACTACAAAGCGATTTTCAGTCAGGCGATTGATCGCCTCCACACCGAAGGCCGTTACAGGGTTTTCATCGACATATTGCGCAACAAGGGCGCTTTCCCCAATGCGCGCTGTTTTCACGGCCATAATGGCCCCAAGCCGATCACCGTCTGGTGCTCCAACGATTATCTCGCCATGGGCCAGCACCCCAAGGTTGTCGCCGCGATGGAAGAGGCGCTGCACGATGTCGGCGCGGGCTCCGGCGGCACGCGCAACATCGGCGGCAACACCCATTATCATGTCGATCTTGAGGAAGAACTGGCCGATCTCCATGGCAAGGAAAGCGCACTGCTCTTTACCTCGGGCTATGTCTCCAATGAGGCGACGCTGGCGACGCTCGCCAAGCTGCTGCCCGGCTGCGTCATTTTCTCGGATGAACTCAATCACGCCAGCATGATCGCGGGCATTCGCAATTCCGGCTGCGAAAAGCGCGTGTTCCGCCACAACGACGTCACGCATCTGCGCGAGTTGCTGGAGGCGGAGGACCCGGAAACGCCCAAGCTGATTGCGTTCGAGAGCGTCTATTCGATGGACGGCGACATCGCGCCGATCGCGACGTTTTGCGATCTCGCCGACGAGTTCAACGCGATCACCTATTGCGACGAGGTCCATGCGGTCGGCATGTATGGCGCGCGTGGCGGCGGCATCACCGAGCGGGACGAGGTTGCGGGCCGCGTGACCATCATCGAGGGCACGCTCGGCAAGGCGTTTGGCGTGATGGGCGGCTATATCGCGGCCGACCAGATGATCGTCGATTGCATCCGCTCCTATGCGCCCGGCTTCATCTTCACCACCTCGCTCTCTCCGGTGCTGGTCGCGGGCGTGCTGGCCTCGGTGCGCCACCTCAAATCTTCGAGCGAGGAGCGCGAGGGGCAGCAGGCTGCCGCAGCGACGCTGAAGCGCCTGATGGCTGAGGCGGGCTTGCCAGTCATGCCGTCCGTCACGCATATCGTACCGCTGATGGTGGGCGATCCGGTGAAGGCCAAGAAGATCAGCGACATCTTGCTCGCGGAATATGGCGTCTATGTGCAGCCGATCAACTATCCCACTGTGCCGCGCGGCACCGAGCGCCTGCGCTTCACCCCTGGCCCCGCGCACAGCGAGGAGATGATGGTCGAACTCGTCGCTGCGCTGGTGGAGATCTGGAGCCGGATGGAAATGGAGCTGCGCAAAGCGGCTTGAGGCTATTGGTTTACCGAAACACACCATTCCCAATCGGAATCCGTTAAGCTTTAGTTCCTAAAATCGTCGCATGAAACGTCGTGCGCACCATCGGACGTCTTGGCACGGCCACGGCAATGTTGTGCCACTTCGCCGGGCGCGTCGGGATTATAATGCACGAAGCGCGTCGAGTGCCATAAAGCCCTATACAATACTCCTCGCGGCGGCCTTTGTGGGAACGGCGGTTGGCATCGGCTCGTCCTCCCATTTCTCAGGTCGGGAGGCCGCTGCCGCCGACAGCTATCAAGATGTCGTGACCGGCTGCGATGCCATCGATGGCGACACGCTGAGATGTGGCGCGGAGCGCGTGCGGCTTGTCGGCATCGATGCACCCGAACTGCCGGGCCATTGCAGTCCCGGTCGAGATTGTGCTCCCGGTGATCCCTATGCAGCAACCAGCGCATTGGCAGGCATGGTGCGTTCCAGCATGGCAATCCGGCGATACGGCGAGGACCACTATGGTCGCACCATCGCCGCGCTGGAAGGGGCGGAAGGCGATATGTCCTGTGCCCAAATCCGCGACGGGAAAGCCATCTACAAACCGCAATGGGACGATGCACAGCACGTCGCCCGCACCTGTCCCGATGTCGTGACTTAACCTAAAGCCGCCTGCTTTTCCTCAGCCAGTCGATCCAGCTCCGCGCGGCTCATTTTCGTGGCCTGTGTCTTCAGCTGACCGCAGGCAGCAGCAATGTCGCGGCCTCTAGGCGTGCGCACCGGTGCGCTGATCCCGGCCTCGAAGATGATGTCCGAGAAGCGCTTTACCCTCTCCGGCGTCGAACATTCATAGATGGCGCCGGGCCACGGGTTGAAAGGGATCAGGTTCACCTTCGCGGGCAGTTTATATTTCTTGATGAGCCGGACCAGCTCACGTGCATCCTCGTCGCTGTCGTTCTTGCCCTTCAGCATCACATATTCGAACGTGATGCGCCGCGCGTTGTTCGCGCCGGGATAGGCGGCGCAGGCGGAGAGCAGCTCCTCAATGCCATATTTGCGGTTGATCGGTACGATCTCATCGCGAATATCCTTGGTGACGGCGTGGAGCGACACAGCGAGGTTCACGCCGATCTCCTCACCCGCGCGCGCCATCATTGGCACTACGCCGGAGGTCGAGAGCGTGATACGGCGCTTGGAGAGCGAGAGGCCGTCACCATCCATCACGACCTTGAGCGCATCGCGGACATTGTCGAAATTATAGAGCGGTTCGCCCATACCCATCATCACGATGTTGGTGAGCATGCGCCCGTCGGTGGTGTATTGCGGTGCGTCGTCGTCCTCGTCCTCGTTCGTCGAAGCCATCGAACCGCGTGGCCATTCTCCCAGTGCATCGCGCGCCAGCATAACCTGCCCGACAATCTCTCCCGGCGTCAGGTTGCGCACCAGCCGCATCGTGCCGGTATGGCAGAAGCGGCAGTTCAAGGTGCAACCGACCTGCGAAGAGACACATAAGGTGCCCCGGTCCGCATCGGGGATGAACACCATCTCATAATCTTGCCCGTCGTCGGAGCGGAGCAGCCATTTGCGCGTGCCGTCAGAGCTGACCTGCGCCTCAACCACCTCCGGGCGGCCAATCACGAAGCGCTCCGCGAAGAAGGGGCGCTGCGCCTTGGCGATGTCGGTCATCGCCTCAAAATCGGTCACACCACGATGATAAAGCCAGTGGAAAATCTGCTTGGCGCGCAGCTTCGCCTGCTTTGTGTCTAGCCCAGCGCCCTCCAACTCCGCCCTGATCTGCTCCCGCGACAGGCCAAGCAGGTCAACGCGACCATCCTCGCGCGGGGTTATGGCGCGCGGCACGGGTACGGGGTCGATATGTCCGGGGATCTGCATGGTGGCGCATATAAGGCGGCTTGGAAGAAAGGGCTAGCCCCCAGCAGCCCGACACAGTGCGACTACAATTGAAACGCGAAGAAGAGCGCGGTTGCGATCGCCATCACAGCTGTCGCTGCCCAGCCCATCAGGCTCTCCCTGCGACCGAGCGTCAGTCGCCCCATCGCGCGGGGGTTGCGGACGATCAGCATCATCACCGCCATCAGCGGCACGGCGAGCACCCCATTCACCACCGCAGCCCAATAGAGAGCTTTCACCGGATCGATGCCGATGACGTTGAGGCAGGCGCCGGCCAGAGTCGTAACGGCGATGGTGCCATAGAACAGCTTTGCGGAAAGCGGCTTGGCGTCGAGGCTCCCCGCTTGTCCAGCCATCTCCGTCACTGCATAGGCCGCACTCCCTGCCAGCACCGGCACCGCTAGCAATCCGGTGCCGATGATCCCGAGCGCGAACAACGCGAACGCCATGTCCCCCGCTATGGGGCGTAGCGCCTCCGCCGCCTGCGCCGATGTCTCAATGTCACGAATGCCGTGAGCGTGCAGCGTCGCCGCCGTCGCATAGACGATCGCCAGTGAGACGAGCGTGCTGAAGGCCATGCCGGTCAGCGTATCAATGCGGATGCGCTTCAGTTCCGGCCCGGCTTCTCTGGGCGTGATGCATAGGGGTTTGGCGTGGTGGCGGTGTTGCTCTTCGATCTCTTGCCCGGCCTGCCAGAAGAAGAGATAGGGGCTGATCGTTGTGCCGAGGATCGCGACCAAAGCGGTCATATAGGCGGCGTTCCATTCGACATCTGGCACCACCAGTGACGTCAGGGCTTCCCGCCACGGCACCTTTGCAACCATCACCACGGCGATATAGGTGAACAGCGACAAAGTGGTCCATTTGAGAATCGAGGCATAGCGTGGGTAGTTGAGCCATATTTCTGCCACCACGCAGACGATGCCGAAGAGCAATGTGTAGAGTCCCGCATCTCCTCCCATCAGCAGTTGTAGAGCAGCGCCCATGGCGGAGAGGTCTGCCCCTAGATTGATGATGTTCGCAACGAGTAGCAGCCCCACCATGCTGTGCAGGATTGGGCGTGGGTAATGGCGGCGCAGGTTACGTGCGATGCCCGCGCCCGTCACGCGGCCGATCTCCGCCGCGACCATCTGAATCGCGACCATCAGCGGAAAGCTGAGCACGAAGGTCCAGGAAAGGCTATAGCCAAACTCAGCACCCACCTGGCTGTGCGTGCCGATGCCCGAGGGGTCATCGTCCGCCGCACCGGTGACAAGACCGGGGCCGAGCACATTGAGTAGCCTCTTGATGCGGCCCGGCTGGTTTTCGTCGCTGGGCGCTTCAGCGACCATCAAACGTTCGCGCAGCCGAGAGCCGCTGCGTCCATCGCGGTGGCCGCGCCTTTTAATTCGTAGAGATCAGAGAATCGGTTGCCCTTGGTGCCGGTGCTCTCAACGCTCATTGTTTCGGTAGACCGCATCGCGGCGACTATCGCGGCGTCCATACGGGCATCCTGTGCCCATGCGTCGGCCTTGCCAGATATGAGCGCGAATCGCCGCTCGCCGATGCTCAGGTAAACCTTGGCCCCAGCCGCCGTCTCGCGGCTCAGCCGGATATGGAGCTGCCCACGCGTGCGCTGCTTCGGCCATGTGCCGATGGAGGCGAAGGCGCGCCAGCTGGCCTTGCCGGCACTGCTTCGGCTCGGCTCGGCAATCGCGTAACAGCGGGGCGTCGAGGGGTCACGAAACGCGCCCCATCCGCCAAAAACGCCGAGCGAATCGCGCGCCTGCGCATGCGATAGCATCATCCCGACGATCCAGATTCCGGCCACGACACGCTTCATGTGCGCATGCAAAGCCCAAGGCAGTGACATTTGCAAGCGCGGCCATGAAATAACAGATGAAAATATCCGTGGAGAAACGCGCTCATGCTTGCGATGCGCGACATAGTCGGTAATGAAGGGTGTCCACAGACGGGGCATTCAGCCTCAGGGCCAAGATAGAGCGGGAACAGGGAATGAAGGCAACCATCGAACGCGCAACGCTCTTGAAGAGCTTGAGCCACGTCCAGTCGGTGGTGGAGCGGCGCAATACGATCCCCATTCTCTCCAACGTGCTGATCGAGGCTGCTGCGGACGGCACGATTCGCCTGATGGCGACTGACCTTGATCTTCAGGTGGTGGAGCAGGTGCAGGCGCAGGTCGAGGTGCCGGGTTCTACCACGATTTCGGCGCACACCCTGTTCGACATTGCGCGCAAGCTGCCCGAAGGGAGCCAAGTCTCGCTTCAGGCGGTGGATGGCAAGATGCTCATTCAGGCGGGCCGTGCGAAGTTCAACCTCTCGACCCTGCCGCGCGATGATTTCCCCGTGATCGCGGAAGGCGACTTGCCGACCCAGTTTGAGCTGCCCGCCGAAACGCTGAAGCAGATCATCGACAAGACCCGCTTCGCGATCTCTACGGAAGAGACGCGCTATTACCTCAATGGCATCTTCTTCCATGTGTCGGAAGATCCGCAGCCTGTGCTCAAGGCCGCCGCGACCGACGGACATCGCCTTGCCCGCGTCACTGTGCCGCGTCCCGATGGAGCGGAAGGCATGCCGGATATCATCGTGCCGCGCAAGTGCATCGGCGAACTGCGCAAGCTGCTCGATGAGGTAGATGGCAGCGTCGAAATTTCGCTTTCCGCGAGCAAGATCCGCTTCGGCATCGGCAACGCGATCCTTACCTCAAAGCTGATCGACGGCACCTTCCCGGATTATAGCCGCGTGATCCCGACCGCGAACGACAAGCTGCTGAAGATCGATCCGAGGAGCTTCGAGGAAGGCGTGGACCGCGTCGCCACCATCGCCACCGAAAAGACCCGTGCTGTCAAAATGGCGCTGGACAAGGACAAGATCACCCTTTCCGTCACCAGCCCTGAAAATGGCACGGCGGCGGAAGAAGTTCCCGGCGATTACAGCGCCGACAGCTTCGAGATTGGCTTTAACGCTCGCTATCTGCTCGACATATTACAGCAGGTGGAAGGTGATGTTGTAGAGCTGCATTTGGCGGATCAGGCCGCACCAACACTCATCAAGGAAAATGACCGCAGCCCTGCGCTCTATGTCCTGATGCCGATGCGGGTATAGAACCAGACCGCACACTGAGGCGCCAGCATGAACAGGCGCCTTTGATAGGGTGGGCCGAAGCCCACCCGACCATATCTTACAGACCCTCTACGCTCTTGCTGACGAGGATATTCACAGAGACACGGCGGTTTTGTGCCTTGCCTTCGGGGGTGTCGTTGCTTGCCAAAGGATCAGCTTCGGCCATCCCGGTGGGGGTGAGCATGCGATAGGGCTTCCAGTGGCAATATTGCTGTAGATAGTTGATCACCCTGCTTGCACGCTTTTCGCTCAACGTCTGATTATATTCCTCGCTGCCGACGGAATCGGTGTATCCGACAACAAGCAGCAACGCATTGCTGGTGGCTTCTGCCTGTGCTGCAGCAGCGCAGAGGCTGTTTTTGGCGTCTGGCGACAGAACGGCCTGGCCGCTGTCAAAATACACGTTGGTCGTGCCTTTGATGTTATAGTTGTCGATGTCAGCCATCCGACCGCGGAGGGCTTCCGTTGCCGCAGCCTGTTCCTCAAAGCGCTGGGAAGTGCCGTTGCGGATCATCATCGCGGTCTTGAAGTCATTGTTCTTGAAATTGACCTGGCTCGCTATCAGGCCAGCATCCGATTGCAATGTCTTGACCGTGACCGGTAGACCGTTGAGCAAAGCGCTGGTGTCAAGTTTGCTGCCGCTGCTGAAAAGGCCGCTGGCGGACTTGATCTTGGTAGCATCAGTGATGGCGATGATGGTGCTGGTGCCGTCGGCCGCCGTGACTTTCATCTTGCTGCCATTGCGTGCGGTGATCACGCCTTTGATCTCTGGCCCGGGTGTTGTTGTCGCTGCTGTGACGACGATGTTGGGATCGACAGCAGCCTGCTGTGCATAGACACTGCCTGATACAGGCAGGGCAAGGACGGCGAGCGTCAGGAGCATTCGGTTTCGTCGGGAAATGGCATGCATTAATGTGATCCTTCAGACTAGAGCAAACGGCCGAGCTGTTATGGTCAACGTTTTCAGCAAATGAACACTTTCGGCAAGACCGTGATTGTATGGCTAATTCGAGCGTATCCCGCAGCGAACTCATGCGTAACGTCATATTTGTGTAAATGTTCCGCCAAGAGATAAATTTAAATGCAAAGCCTCAATCGGCTCGCAGTCTGATCTCGAACAGCTTCGGCCAGTATTTTCCGGTGACGAACAGCCGGTCGTTCTTCGCATCATAGGCAATGCCGTTAGGCACGGCGTCATAGTTGCTGAGCTTCAGGCTGCGGGTGAGGCGGCTGATGTCGATCCAGTCGATCACGTTTCCGCTGTTAGGATCGATGCGTGCGATGCGGTCAGTCATCCAGACATTAGCGAGAATTTCGCCCTTCACATATTCCAGTTCATTGAGCATCCGCACCGGCCTGCCCTTATCAGTGACAGAGAGGCGGCCTGTCTCATTGAGCGTGGCCGGATCGAGGAAACGCAGTTCGGCGCTGCCGTCAGACATGATGAGGCGGGCGCCGTCGTTCGTAAGACCCCAGCCTTCGCCAGCATAACGAAAGCTGCCGGTCTGTCGGAAGGTCGCGCGGTCCCAGCGGAAGCCGACCGTGTTGCGCCATGTGAGGGAGATAAGTTCGTTGCCCCAGCTGGTGACCCCTTCGCCAAAATAGATCGGCGCGAGCGGTACAGAGCGCTTCACCGCGCCATCTTCCAGCGAGACTTCGCGAAGGCCAGACTGCCCGAAATTGCCAGTGCTCTCGTAGAGCGAACCATCGAGCCAGATCAGCCCCTCGGTGAAGGCCTTTTCATCATGCGGATAGGCGCGCACCAGCTTCCAGCGCGTCTCGGCCTGAACTGGGGAGACGAGCGCGAGGTACAGCAGCAATGCCGCCCACACTCTCATGCAGGCGCATCCGCAATCGCCGCCGCCTGCCAGCCGGGGAGGGTGAGGGAGCCCATGTCTTCAACCCGACGATGATCGACCGCGAGGCCAAGATCGGGATAGGCGATCATCTGCCGCGCGGGGTCCGACAGCGCGATCGGCACCACGACCAGCCGCCGGTTGACCTTGCTTCTATAATGCATGCGGGCGGTGTTCTCCTGCCCGACATAGCATCCTTTGGTATAGTCCACGCCATTGAGCTCCTCAGCATTCGCTTCGAGCCATAAGGTCTTGTCGCTGCCAATTTCCTGAACGCCCTCGGTCACGCCGAGCGAAAGGCGGTGCGCGCGGTATGCAGCGGAGGTGTCGCCTTCACCGGAAGGGGCAAGCCAACGATGCCCCACTTCGGGCAGGCGCGGATCGAGCGGCTTGTCGGTAGCGTCAATCGCCCAATGCACGGCGAGATGCTCCTCGCGGGCGATCTCCACTTTGCGGCGCAGGCGATAAACAATCAGGCGCTTCGCCAGTGCATCCGCCTGTTCTGCCTCGCAGTCGATCAGGACTCCGCGCCCATGGCCCCACAGGAAAAAATCGAACAGCGTTTTGCCCTGCGGCGTAAGCAGCCCGGACCAGCGCGCCTCGTTCTGCTTAAGATGCAGAACATCCTGCGTAATCAAGCCTTGCAGGAATGGACGTGCATCTTCACCGAAGATGTGGAGCAGCGCGCGGTCTTTGAGGCTAGTATCGGTCATGCGCTTTAGGTAGGACGGCGCGAACGATTATCCAAGAGACTCTCATCATGCCCCAAACATTCGATATGATCCTCAAAAACGGCACGGTCCATACGCCCGGAGGCCCGGTGAGCGCCGAGGTCGGCGTGCGCGGCGGTAAGATCGCAGCGATTGGCTCTGCGTTGGGCGATGCGGGCGAGGTGATCGACTGCGCGGGGCTGGATGTGCTGCCCGGCGTGATCGACAGTCAGGTCCATTTCCGCGAGCCGGGGCTGGAGCATAAAGAGGATTTGGAATCCGGCAGCCGTTGCGCCGTGATGGGCGGGGTGACGGCAGTGTTTGAGATGCCGAACACCAACCCCAATACTGACACCGCCGAGCGGGTGCACGACAAGCTCTCCCGCGCGCATCACCGCATGTGGTGCGACCATGCCTTCTATGTCGGCGCAACAGCGGACAATGCGGAAGATCTGCGCGAGCTGGAGCGGATACCCGGCACTGCGGGCGTCAAGATCTTCATGGGTGCCTCCACAGGCAGCCTGCTGGTCGATGACGACAATGCTCTGGCGCGGGTGCTGGCGTCTGGCAGCCGCCGGGTCGCGATCCACGCCGAGGACGAGGCGCGAATGAACGCGCGCAAGGATCATCGCGTCGAAGGTGATCCCGCCTCGCACCCCGTCTGGCGCGACGATGAAAGCGCGATGCTGGCGACGAAGCGGATCATCGCGCTCGCCCGCGCCGCCAAGCGCCGCATCCATATCCTCCATGTAACGACGCCCGCCGAGCTCGAATATATCGCGCAGCATAAAGACATCGCGACCTGCGAGGTCACGCCGCAGCATCTGACGCTGGCCGGCGAGGACGCCTATCCGCGCCTCGGCACCTATGCACAGATGAACCCGCCGATCCGCAGCGCAGCGCATCGCGAGGGGCTGTGGCATTGGGTCAATCAGGGTGTGCCGGATGTGATTGGCTCGGATCACGCACCGCACACGATCGAGGAGAAGGCGAAGACCTATCCCGCCTCGCCCAGCGGCATGCCGGGCGTGCAGACGCTCGTACCCCTGTTCCTCAATCATGTTGCCGAAGGGCGGCTGGCCCTCCAACGCTTTATCGACATGACCAGCGCTGGGCCGCAGCGCATCTTCGGCCTTGTCGGCAAGGGCCGGATCGCCTTGGGTTATGATGCGGACTTCACCGTGGTAGATTTGAAGAAGCGCTGGCATGTGAGCGCGGACTGGCTCGCCTCGCGCTGCGGCTGGTCCCCGTTCGAGGGCGATATGCTGACCGGCAAGGCCATCGGCACGATCATCCGCGGCCATCGGGTCATGTGGGAAGATACGCTCTCCAATGATGCGGTGGGTGAGCCGGTGCGTTTCGAGGCGACCGAGTTCCGCTCTTGAACCTTCCCCGGTTTATGGCATAGCTGCGCATAGATAATAAGCAGCGGGGAACAGGATGAAGTCTGGAGGCATGAAGGCGGCATTGGTCGCCGGGTTTGCTGCGCCGGTTGCGGCGCATGCGCAAGATGCGACAACCGTAAACAACGGCGATACCGGCTGGATTTTGACCGCCTCTGCCTTCGTCCTTCTGATGACATTGCCCGGCCTTGGCCTGTTCTATGGCGGGCTGGTGCGCGCGCGCAACGTGCTGTCGGTGTTGATGCACTGCTTTGCTATCGCCTGCGGTGTGTCGCTGCTCTGGGCAATCATGGGCTATAGCTTGGTGTTCGACGGCGCCGCGCCATGGCTGGGCGGCATGGATAACCTGTTCCTTGGCAATATGGCGGCGGTTCGCGATGGCCTCACCCTGCCGGAAAACGCGTTTGCCCTGTTTCAGATGACCTTCGCGGCAATTACCCCCGCGTTGATCGTTGGCGCGTTTGTAGAGCGCGTGCGCTTCGGCTGGGTAATGGGCTTTTCGCTGCTGTGGACGCTGCTGGTCTATTTTCCGGTCGCGCACTGGATGTGGGGCGGGGGCTGGCTCGCGGCGGAGTGGGGCGCTTTAGATTTCGCGGGTGGCATCGTGGTGCATACAACGGCAGGCATCGCCGCGCTCGTCGTCGCGCTGCTGCTGGGGCCGCGCAAAGGGTTCAACAAGACGCTGCTGCTGCCGCACAGCCCGGCGCTGACAATGACCGGCGCGGGCCTGCTCTGGGTCGGCTGGTATGGGTTTAACGGTGGGTCTGCCCTCGCAGCCAATGCGGGCGCGGCGTCCGCCATCCTCAACACCCATTTTGCGGCATCCGCTGCGGCCCTAGTGTGGATTGCCATCGAATATTGGCGCATCGGCAAGCCCACCTCGGTTGGCATCGTCACCGGTGCGATTGCAGGTCTTGCCACGGTAACACCGGCGGCTGGCTATATCGGGCCGATGGGCGCGATGCTGCTTGGCGGGCTTGGTGGCGCGATATGTTTCTTCGCGGTGCAGATCGTGAAGCAGAAGATCGCTGTCGACGATTCGCTCGATGTATTCGCGGTGCATGGCGTGGGTGGCATGTTGGGGTCTGTGCTGATCCCTGTGTTCATGTTGCCAGTATTGGGCGGCATTGGCTTTGCTGAAGGTAACGGCCTTGAGCATCAGGCCGTGGCGCAGCTTTTGGCGGTCGGCGTGACGATTGTGTGGACGGCGGTTGCGACGCTGCTTTGCGCCAAGGCTGCTGCATTGCTGGTGCCGATGCGAGTCTCGGTCGAGGAAGAGCATGATGGGCTGGATATTTCCAGCCATGGCGAGCGCGGCTGGGAGATGGATTGAACGCAGTCCCGCCGCGCTCATTCGCATATAAAATACTGAGAATATTCATAATTCCTCAACCCCGCTTCGAGCGGGGTAGAAATTTGATTGCTGCGTGTTTTTATAATTGATCGAACGGTCGTTTAATTATAGAGGAGTCGCATCTGAAACGGGAGGATGATCATGCATCACGAGAAACTGGCCGATAAAATGGAGTTTCCGCCGGAAACTCCGCAACCCAATGTCTATCCGCTCTCTTGGCATTGCCAGACCGAGAAACTGGAAGAAGTCTGGGACGCATCCCAGCGTGAATATTGGGACCCCAAGAAACTGCCGTGGGATACGTTTGATCCCTCATCCTATAGCTGGGAAGAGCGCGAGGCGATTGCCTATTGGTGGACCTTGCTCTCGGTGTTTGACGCATCCGCCCCGCCGGTGTTCGCGGAGGCCTTCATCAAGACCTACGAGATGCACGAGGAAGACGCGGTGCGCCGCTGCTTCTTCTCGGTAACGCGCGACGAGCAGAACCATGAGCAGATGTGCGGCATGGCGATCACCCGCCTGCTGGAGCATCCCGATCCGCTGACCTACACGCCCAAGACCGAGCTGGGTTTGAGGCTCCAGAAGAACGCCAAGTGGCTTTATCACAATGGCGGCCGCTACTGGACCGGCTACAAGGCCGCAGTGCCCAAATACAGCCTCGCGGTGCTGTTCAGCTCGTTCCTGATGGGCGAGATCGCGGCGGCCACCATTTTTCACCAGATGGCGGCGGGCTGCACCGAGCCGGTATTTCAGGAAGGCTTCCGCAATATCGGGCGCGACGAGGGCCGCCACATGGCGATCTGCATGGCGCTGATGGAGCGGGATTATCCGAAGATGGACCTGTCGGAAAAGCCAATCATCACCAAGCAGGTGCGCGCGGGCTATCTCTTCCTCTCCGCCGTGCTGTTCGAGCCGCCAGCAGACTTCTGGGATTTGCCCGCAGACTTCATCGCCAACCAGCGCGAGGGTGAGACGGTGGCGCGGCAGGCCGGATTCTTCATCCCGGAATATGACGGCAAGCTGGAGAACTGGAAGCAGGCGATGCTGAACCTCAAGGGTGTCCTCGACAAATATGACATCCCGTTCCCGGCGATCCCGGAAGTGGGCATCACCGGCGAGGAAATCAACGATGTCGATATGGCGGATATTATCCCTGTATTCTGACGTATAAAAAGAATGTGAGGCCGCGCCGGGTTGTCACCGACCGGGCGCGGCTCTCGTGCATGAGGAGAAAAAGCGCATGACCCGCATCACATTGTCCCCTTCCAACAAGGTCGTCGAGGCCAATGCGGGGGAGACGGTTCTTTCCGCGCTGGAGCAGGCTGGCTATGCGCTGCCCAACAATTGCCGCGCAGGGGCGTGCGGCGAGTGTAAGGTGAAGGTGCTGTCCGGCTCGTTCGATCAGGGGCTGGTACTCGATATGGCCCTCTCGCAGCAGGAGCGCGCGGACGGCTTCGGCCTCATGTGCATGGCAAAGCCCACCTCCGACGAGCTGGTGATCGAATGGGGCACGGCGGACGCCAAGCCCAAGCTGTTTCCGCCCAAGACCGGTCAGCCTTTCGTGGTGACGGACCGGATCGAGCGCTCAGGCCGGGTGGCGGAGCTGCATCTGCGCCCTGTCGGTCCGCCGATGCGCTATTGGCCGGGGCAATATGTCGTGCTCGGCGGGCGGGAAGGGCCGGCGCCGCGTTGCTATTCCATCGCCAACGCGCCGCGCGCCGATGGCGAGATCGTTTTGCAAGTGGCGCGGATTGATGGCCCCGGCACGAGCCAGTGGATTCACGATACGCTCATGCCCGGCACGGTGACGTCGGTTGACGGACCCTATGGCACCTTCATCGGCGACCCTGCGGTCGAAACGCCGATCCTTTGCCTTGCCGCCGGGACTGGCCTCGCGCCGATCCTCGCGCTCACCGAGGCGGCGCTGCGGCGCAACTATCGCAAGCCGGTGATGCTGGTCATCAGCGCGCGCACGGCGGAAGATCTCTATGGGCTTGGCGTGCTGGCCTATTGGCAGCGCCGCTATCGCAACTTCAAATATCGCTGCACGCTGACGCGCGAAGAGGCGGAAGGCTATCTGCACGGCCGGGTGCAGCAGGTCTTGCCGGAGTTGTTTGCCGATCTCAGTCAGCACGGTGTCTTCATCGCGGGCGGGCCGGAATTTGTCGAGGCGGCGAGCGAGGCGGCGAGAGCGCTCGGTGCGCTGCCTGAACAGATCCATACCGAGGGCTTTTTCGGTCAGGCCGCGCCGGAAACGCCCCCCGCTTCGCAGCTTGTGGCTTAACCCTCCAAAGCAGAGGAGGCGTTGCTCCTACAGCGCCTTCTCGTACACCGTATAAACCTTGTTGACCTTGCTCTCGATCGCGTCGGCGATGGCGTTCATGCCCTGATTGTCGTCGAGTACCCAGCCGATCTCGCCGCGCGTCGCGCCATAATTCGCTATCGCCGCGCGGCGGATGGTTTCGATCATCATGAAGGCGAGCTGGCTTGCCATGCGGCTGGCCTGCAGGCGCTTCACCACGCCCATCAGCGGCACGCGCATGGTTTTGACCTTGGGCTTTCTCAACCACCACAGCAGCTTCGCCCAGCCGAATGGGAAGAGATTGCCGTTCAAGGGCGCCTGTGCCTCGTTCAAATCCGGTAAGGTCATCATGAACGCGACTGGCTCGCCGTCCAGCTCCGCCACCATGATGAGATCCTCGAACACGATGGGTTTCAGCTTTTTGCCTGTGAACGCGACCTCCTCGTCGGTGATTGGCACGAAACCCCAATTATCGCCCCATGCGTCGTTGAGGATAGAGAGGATGATTGCTGCTTCCTTGTCGAACTGGCTCTTGTCGACCTTGCGGATGCGGATGCGCTCGTTCTTCTCGCCGGATTGGACGATGCGCTGGATGAGCGACGGAAACTCTTTCGTGATGTCCAACTCATAGGTGCGCAACTGCTTCACAGACGTATAGCCAGCCGCCTCGACCCAGGGCTGATAGTGGGCGAGGTGGTGGCCCATCATCACCGTCGGAGGATGGTCGTGGCCCATCGTCAACAGCCCCGGCTCTTCCCAGATCGAAAGCGAGATCGGCCCTAGTGCGCGGGTCATGCCCTTGGCGCGGAGCCAGTCCTCAGCGGCAGCGATCAGCGTCGCAGCGCTCTCGCCATCCAGCGCGTCGAACATGCCCCAGAAGCCCGTGCCCGGCCCCATGCCCTGCTCCGGCGGCATGTTGAGGGCGAGCCTGTCGATATGCGCGGAGATGCGCCCGGTGACTCTTCCTCCGCGCCGGGCAAGGAAATATTGCGCCTCGGCATGGCCGAAAAACGGGTTCTTGCCGGGGGTTAGCATGCCGTAGACTTCGCTTTTCAGCGGCGGCACCCAGTTGGGGTCTTGCCTGTAGGCTTCCCAAGCGAAATCGACGAACGCCTTGAGGTCGGCCTTGCCGGAGACGGGAGAGATCACTAGGTCAGACTGGGTCACGGCGATGCCTTTATTTGATCGGGCGCAAGGAATGTTGCGCTGGTCTTGTTAGGGCGGTGATGCCGTGCGGACAATGATTATGTCACTTTGCTGCCATGATCCGCGCGCATTTGGAGTTTAGGGACGGCTTCATGACGGCATATAAAAAGATCGAGGCGGTGAAAAAGTCCGATATTCCTGACGACGCGACGATGCTGCGCGCGGCGGTGGAACTGACCAAGGATATTTCCGCGGCGCGGGCTGCTATCTATTGGCCGGACTGCTTCCTCTGCGCGCTGGTGGGCTATGCGGCGCTGGCGGGCGCGATCCTCAGCAAAAATCCGTTGGCCGTTGTCGGCTTTGGGCTGCTCGCCGCGCTAGCGCTCTATCGGGCGCTGCTGTTCATTCATGAGCTGACGCATATTCATCGCAATGCGCTGCCCGGCTTCCGCTTCGCGTGGAATCTGCTTGTTGGCATTCCCATGCTCACGCCCAGCTTCATGTATGAGAATGTGCACACGCTGCACCATGCCCGCACCCGCTATGGCACGCCGGAAGACCCGGAATATCTGCCGCTCGCTTTGATGAAGCCGTGGTCGCTGCCGGTGTTTGTGCTGGTCGCCGTGCTGGCACCTGTGGCGCTGTTGTTCCGTAGCGCGGTGTTGGTGCCAATGGGCGTGCTGTTCCCGCCGCTGCGAAAATTGGTGTGGGAGCGCTTCTCCGCACTGTCGATCAACCCCGGCTTCCGTCGCCGCCCGCCGGAGGGCGAGTTCAGGCGCATGGTGTTCTGGCAGGAGCTGGGTGCGAGCCTCTGGGCAATTGCGCTGTTGGCGAGCACGCAAATCATCGGCTGGCGGCCGCTATTGATCGCGCTGGTGGTATTTTCAGTGACGGCGGTGCTGAACCAGCTCCGCACTTTGGTCGCGCATCTGTGGGAAAATGATGGAGCGGCAATGACGGTGACGGCGCAGTACCTCGACTCCGTGAATGTGCCGCCGCCGGGCTGGATCGCGCCGTTGTGGGCGCCGGTCGGCCTGCGCTATCACGCGCTACATCACCTGCTGCCGAGCCTGCCCTATCATGCCTTGGGTGAGGCGCACCGGCGCATCTCCGCGCATCTCGGCGCAGGATCGACCTATGACGGCGCGAATTACGGCGGGATGATGCCTCTCTTGGGCAAGATCGCGCGTAGCACTATGGTCAAGCGATAGCGCGCTACTCTTCCGTGCGGATCAGCACCGCTTCGCCTAGCATCAGGAACAGGAAAAACGGCGCCCAAGCCGCCAATATCGGCGGGTAGGCGCCGATATTGCCCATCGCCAGCGCGAAATTGTCGGCGACGAAATAGGTGAAGCCCAAAGTCATGCCGATCACCGCGCGGATGAAGAGATGGCCGGAGCGCGCCAACCCGAAAGCGGCGACCGAACCCAGGAGCGGCATCAGCAGCGCAGACAAGGGCCGGGCGATCTTGTGCCACAAGTTAGCCTCCAGCGAAGCGGTCGGGCGACCCGCATCGCGCAGGTCACTGATCGCGCGTTTGAGCGCGAAAAAATCCAGCCCATCAGGGTCAACATTCGCAAGGGTGAACTGGTCTGGGCGGATGCCGTTGCCATTGTGGATGGTGCCGAGCGCACGGCTGGTGCCGGTGTTGACGTCAAAGAGCTTGGCGTTTTCCAGCGCCCAGTCCTTGGTCGCTGGATCATAATGGCCGCGCGGCGCACGCACGATATCGACCAGATGATTGTCGACGCGATGGAATATCTCAACTTGACGCAACGCCACATCATTACCGTGCCCAGCGATGAAACCGGCGGTAACGAGGTTGTTTCCCTCGCGCACCCAGACATTGGTCTTGACCCCATTAGCCCTCGGAATTTCGCCATAGCCGACAGACTTCCAGGCGTCGAACGCCGCGCTGGCATGGGTGACTATGCGTTCGTTGAAGACGAAACTCACCACGGATATACAGGCAGCAGCGGCAATCAGCGGCGCAAGGATCTGGTGTGCGGAAAGCCCTGCCGCCTTCATTGAGACGATCTCGCTGTGCTGGTTCATCGTTGCGAGCGTGATGAGTGTGCCGAGCAGCACCGAAAAGGGCAAAAATGTGGCGATAATCTGCGGTAAGCGCAGCTCCACATAATGCCAAAGCTCGGGTTCGCCATTCCCTGGCACGGCGAGGATGTCGCCGCTCTCGCCCAACAGGTCGAGCGTCATCAGCACGATTGCCAGCATCGCAAGCACAGCAAAGCACCGGATGAGAAAGGTGCGTGCCATGTAGATGGTAAGGCGGCGGGAGGGGAAGAACTGGAGTTGCATGTAGTCGTCTTGTCCCGTCCTATAGCGCGTGGCGCATTTTCTGGCGACCCAGCCTGAACCACTTACCCAGCCATTTGGACGCCTTGGCGAACACTGCCTCCAGCGCGCCGATCGGCTGACCGCCGGGGCGGTGCGCCGCGACATGATACATCCAGAAGATCAGCCCCGCGAACAGCACAAACGGCACCCACAGCGCGATAAAGGGATTGACCCGTCCGGTGGAACCCAATGCCTCCGCATATTGGTTGATCTTGTGATAGGTGACGATGAACACGATCGAGAGGAACACGCCGAGCGCCGATGTCGAGCGCTTCGGCGGGATCGCAAACGCCAGGGCGGCGAGTGGCAACAGGAACATCATCGCCACTTCGGCGAGGCGGAAATTCATATTGGCGAGTACCTCATTGCGGGTCTTGGACTCCGTTTTTTCTGCCGCGCCTACGCGCACCAGCTCAGGCAGGGTCAGCTCCCTGTCGGCATTTCCGCGGCTACGGAAGGTTTCAATCTTTGGTAGCGCAATCGGCAGATCGTGGCCCGAGAAACTGAGGATACGTGGGCTTGCGAGATTGGGCGAACGTTGCACCAGTACGCCATCGGTCAGGCGAAGGATAATGGTGTCCGGATCGTCCGTTGCCAGAAAGGTGCCGCGGGCGGCGGTAACGGCGAGTGACTGATCTTTTTTCTGCTCAACGCGCACAAAAATGCCACGCAGGTCGCGTCCGTTGTCATAGCTTTCTTCGATACGGAGTGTCATGCCCTTGCCGAGGTTGGCGAATTCACCGATCTTGATCGAAGCGCCGAGCGCGCCGGAGCGTAACTCGTAGGAAAGGCCTTCGTAGGCATAGCGCGAGTAAGGCTGAATGAACCCGACGATGGCAAGATTGACGAGCGCTAGAGCGGCTGCATACATATAGGGTACGCGCATCAATTGGGCGGGTGTGAACCCGACGCCGCGCAGCACATCCAGCTCAGACGACAATGCCAATCGCCGCAGCGCGAGCAATATACCGAGCATCAGCCCGATCGGAATGCCGAGTGCGAGATATTCGGGCAGCATATTGGCGAGCATCCGCCACACGACGCTCACCGGGCCACCTTGCGCCGCGACGAAATCGAACAGGCGCAGCATCTTGTCCAGCACCAGCAGCATGGCCGAGATTACCAGCGTGCTGGCGAGCGGCACTGCGATGAGGCGTGCGATATATCGATCCGTTGAGGTGAGCATTTTCAATTTATCGTCGTCCCGTCACCATTATTTGGCCGCAAATATCTTCCATATCAACAAGGCGGGGCAAACAGGGCCACCTGCGCAGGACGCATATCCTGTGGAGGCTATAGCTTCGAGGAGTAAGTTGGTCATGTTGAAAATTTCGGGTGGTATTCGCAATGCTGTGGCTGGTGCCATGCTTGCGTCGCTCGTTATTGGCGGGGCGGTCGTTTCCCCCGTGCTTGCATACGCCCAGCGCCAGCATATCGACAACGACATGAGCCGTTGTACGGCGGACGCCGGACCTTCCGTGATTGTCGAAGTCACGGGATTTGAAGCGGCCAGGGGTGTCATTCGCGTACAATCTTATCCTGCCACCAAAAATGCATGGCTGGAGAAGGGGGCATGGATCAACCGTATCGAAACGCAGGTGCGTCCAGTGAATGGCAAGATGCGCTTTTGTGTGCCGCTTCCTGCGAGTGGGCGCTATGGCATTGCGGTGCGGCATGATCTCAACGGCAACGGCAAGACCGACCTGAGCCATGATGGCGGCGGTTTCTCCAACAACCCCAAGGCCAGCATCTTCAACTTGGGCAAACCTTCGGTCGATAAGGCTGCCATCGCAGTGGGCAATGCGCCGGTCAGCATCTCCATCTCGCTCCAGTATATGTAAGGAAAATAGCTCCGCATGGTGCTCGTCGCATTGCTCTCGAACCCGAAATCGACTGGCAACCGCCAGTTGCTTCCGCGCGTTCGCAGCTATTGCGCGGGCAACCCGGATATTTTCCATTACGAGGTGGAGAGCGTAGACCAGATCGGTCGTGCTATGCAGATGATTGCGCATGTGAAGCCCGCCGTCATTGTCATCAACGGTGGTGATGGTACGGTGCAGACAGCACTTACCGAGCTTTATCAGGGGCACTATTTCGATGGAGCAACCCCGCCGCCGGTAGCCGTGCTGCCCAATGGCAAGACCAACCTCATCGCGCTCGATCTCGGCATCAGGGGCGACCCGATCAAGGCGTTGCAGCAGATTGTCGAGATCGCAAAAGAGGGCGTGGAAAGCCATGTTGTCGCTAGGGAACTGATTGCGCTCTCTGATGGTGGGGCAGGCAGCCGACCGGTGCTGGGCATGTTCCTCGGTGGTGCAGGATTGGCCGATTCGATCCTTTATTGCCGCAATCGCATCTATCCGCTGGGGCTGTCGAACGGCATATCGCATTTCATTACGGCGCTCGCGGTGCTCGCCAGCATCTTCTTCGGCATCAAGGGCAAATATATGCCGCCCGCGGCGCGGCCTGTCTCCATCTCCTTCATTCGCAAGGGGCAGATGGTCGGGCGCTATGCCGTGCTGATCGTGACCACTCTGGAAAAGCTTTTGCTGGGTGCGAAGCCTACTGCGGGCGCTGGCGTTGGCGGTAGGCTCAAACTCCTCGCTGTAGATCATAGCGCGGCGGCGATGATGCGCATGGTGTTCATCAGTGCGCTGGGGCGTTTCGGGCGGCAGAAGATGGAAGGCATCCATCTGGAGCATGGAGACGAGATCCGGATTGAGGGCGAGAACAGCAGTGTGATCCTCGATGGCGAGATATTTCATGCAGACGAGGGGCGGCCGATCGTGTTGACTTCCACCCCGCCGGTTCCGTTCCTGCGTCTCGCTGCGTGACCGGCTCTGCGGTCGCGGCGCTGGTGGGCGCCGAGCTTTCAACCCCTGTCGATCCCCGTGTTACGGAAATGGCGCAAGCGATAGCGGCGCAGCACGGAGCTGCATCGCGCGCGGTGTTGTTCTACGGCTCGTGCCTGCGTGAACAGCAGTTGGACGGGCTGATGCTCGATTTCTACCTCATCGTTTCGGATTATAAGGCAGCGTATGACAAGGCATGGCTTGCGACTGCCAACCGGTTGATCCCACCCAATGTGTTCCCTTTTGCATATCAGGGCCTGAGCGCCAAATATGCAGTGCTTTCGGAGAGAGATTTCATCCGTTTATGTGGGGAAAGGGCCGATAATGTCTCCGTCTGGGCGCGCTTTGCACAGCCCTCGCGACTGGTATGGACAGCGGATGAGGCAGCGGAGCAAGATGTCGTCGATGCTGTTACGCAGGCCGGGCCAACCTTGCTGAAACTGGCGCTGCCCAGCGTCCCACAGGGATCGCGGATAGATGCGCGCGCGGCGTTCGAAGCAGGCTTTGCAATGACCTACACGTGCGAATTGCGCGCGGAGCGCAAAGGCCGCTCCGGCTCGATCGTCGATAGCGCACCTGAATATTATGCAGGGCTTTTCAATGCAGCCGCTGCGGATGGCGTAATCCGCCCTGAAGCTGCGATCAGCCCTTCTGAACAAAGTGCAACAGCCCGCCGCTGGCGGAGCCTGCAACGGCGCGGTAAATGGCTTAGCGTCGTCCGCCTTATCAAGGCGAGTTTCACATTCGCGGGCGGGATCGAGTATCTCGCGTGGAAGATCAACCGCCATGCCGGGACGAAAATCAAGCTGCGGCCCTGGCAGCGGCGGCACCCGTTGGTCGCGGCTATCCTGCTGGTGCCACGTCTGATTGCAAGCCGGGCAATCGGCTGAACGCAGCCTGAGCGATCATCTTTTCCAAGGCCGCGAGCGTATAAGGTTTGCGCAGCAGGAAATGCCCCTCGAACATGCGGCTGTCCTGCACGTCGCCTGCATAGCCGGTGACGAACATTACAGGGATGGATTTGAACTCGTCCGGCAGCGCGGCGATCATTTCTGGCCCCGTCATGTCCGGCATCAGTACATCGGAGAGTATGATGTCGATGTCGGGGTTTTCCCGTAGCATCGCTATCGCCTTGGCGGGGTGATCGCAGCAGATCGCTTTGTGGCCGAGCTCGGCGAGTGCGGAGCGGGTTTGCGCAAGCACGCGCGGATCGTCCTCGACCACCAGCAGCGTGAGCGCGCTATGCTGTTGAGAGGAATTGCTGGAGTCAGCCTCGGTGGGCTTGCCTGTTGGATTCTCCTGATCTGATGCGCTCGCCGTCTGGATATGGCGCGGCAGATAGAGGCGCACTTCCGTTCCTTCATCCGGCTCGGAGACGATCTGTATCTCGCCGCCGCATTGCCGCACCATGCCGAATACCTGGCTCAGGCCTAGTCCGGTACCCTTGCCGTGCGGCTTGGTGGTGAAGAAGGGTTCGAACACCCGTTCCAGTACCTCTGCGGTCATGCCGCAGCCGGTGTCGATGACCGAGAGGCAGATATATTCCCCCGCAGGACTATCTCCAATCTCGCCTGCACGCAGGCGCGACTGGCGCGTACGAAACACCAGCTTGCCACGCCCCTCCATCGCGTCGCGCGCATTGACCGCGAGGTTAAGCAAGCCATTCTCCAGCTGATGCCGGTCAGCAAAGACGGACCAGTCTCCGCCATCCAGATCAAGTTCGACATGGATTTGATCGCCAATCGCGCGGTCAACCAGATCGACCATACCCGCTATAACGGCGTCAGGCGTCTGCGCTTCGGGCATATGCGGCTCGGCACGAGCGAAGGCCAGCAGCCGGCGGGTAAGGGCGGCGGCACGGTTCGCTCCCTCCAGTGCATTGTCGAGATGGCGCACGGTGTCGGGCGAGTCCGCAACACGCCGCCTGGCAAGCTCCAAGCCGCCGACAACGACAGCCAACATATTGTTGAAATCATGGGCTATGCCACCGGTGAGCTGACCGACGGCCTCCATCTTCTGCATCTGCCGCAGACTTTCCTCGACCTTGGCGCGGTCCTCTGTCTCCCGTTGCAGCTTGGCATAGGCGAGACGCAGCTCCTCAGTGCGTGACGCAACAGCGGCTTCCAGCGCCAATGCGCGCTGATATTCCTCGTCGATCAGCTGCTGTTCCTGCCTGCGTTCTTTCATCATCGCGCGCGCTACCCATGCCATCAGGAGCAGCGCGATCAGCAGAGCAAGGCCGACAAGGCGGTAGGTGGTCGTGACCTGCTGCACGCTGTCTCCCGCGCGGGCGACATCGACATTACGCTCGTCAAGCCGGGTATTTTCCTCCTCGATCACCTGATCGAGCAGTGCGTTGATGCGCTTCAGGCTCTGCGCCTTGCTGGCGAGGTAGAACTTGCCGAGCGAGGTTTCTTTCTGGTCATAGGTGGTCCGCAGGGCAATGTCGCTGAGTGCCGCACCGCGTTCACGGAAAGCGGCTGACAGCTGGTCAACCAGCTGCGCCTCGACCCTGTCGTTGCTGGTCACGCGCTGGAGCGTCGCCAGTTCCTGCGCTGCGCGATCCCATTCCGCCTGATATTGGCGGCCGATGTCCTTATCCATGCTGATGACATATCGGCCAAGCTGGGACTCTGCCTTGGCGACAGAGGCGTCGAGCTGATGCGCCAGCGAGACGATCTCGTAGCTGCGCTGCTGGCGCTTCAAAGCCTGCTCCTGCTCATGCGCGGCCGTACCCGCAAAATAGAGCAGCGCAATGATGGCCGCCACCAGCGACAAGCCGATCGCGAGCGGAAGCAGGCGGTCTACACGCTCTGTCAGATGCGTCCCATCCTCAGACATTCCAGCGGAATAGTCGTTCATGAAAGAGGGCTATATCACCTGTTATCGCAAAAAATAAAGCCGTCAGCGACGAGCGGCTATAAGCTGCCTTAGCCGATAATGCCGACACTCTTGCCCGCGCGGGTGAACATGCCGATGATTGTCTGGACCTGCTCCGCGCTATGCTCGGCGCAGAGCGAGCAGCGCAACAGCGTCATGTTCGCAGGGGTCGCGGGTGGGCGGGCGAGGTTCACATAGAGCCCCTCGTGCAACAGCGCCTCCCACATCGCCGCACCGCGCTCAAGGTCCGGCATGATGACGGAGATGATCGCGCTTTGCGGTTCGGTGGTGCCAAGCTCAAATCCCGCATCGAGCAAGCCCTTGTGCAGCGTCTTTGAATTTTCCCACAGATGCGCGCGCTTGTTGCCCGCGTGCATCAGCTTGCGGATCGAGGTGCAGGCGGTTGCCACTACACTGGGCGGCAGCGAGGCGGTGAACACATAAGGGCGGCACACCAGCCGCATGATCTCGAACTTCGGGTGGTTAGAGACGCAGAAACCACCGACTGTGCCGACGGATTTGGAGAAGGTACCGATTACGAAATCGACATCATCGAGGCAGCCCTGATCCTCTGCGACGCCACGGCCATTGGGGCCGATGAAGCCCATCGAATGCGCCTCGTCCACCAGCACCATCGCGCCATGCGCCTTGGCGACAGCGATCATTTCCTTCAGCGGCGCGATGTCGCCGAGCATCGAATAGACGCCCTCCAGCACCACAAGCTTGCCCGCGCCTTCGGGGATGCGCTTCAGGCGCTTTTCCATCGCGTCGAGGTCGTTATGCTTGAAGGGCACGACCTCCGCGTCGCCCATTTTGCAGCCGTCCCAGATCGAGGCGTGGCTGTCGATATCGAGAACGATATAATCGCCCTTGCCCGCAATCGTGCTTATGATGCCAAGGTTCGCCTGATAACCGGTGGAAAAGACCATCGCATGGTCCATCCCGTAAAATTCCTTAAGCGCTTCCTCGACCGCCTTGTGCCCGGCATAGGTGCCGTTCAATACGCGCGAGCCGGTGGTGCCGGAGCCGAATTGATCGAGCGCGTCCTTACCTGCCTGAATGACGTCCGGGTCGAAGGTCATGCCCATATAATTGTATGTGCCGAGCAGGATCGTCTCGCGCCCGTTGCACATCGCTACGGTGGGGGAGATCACCTTCTCCATCACCAGTCCGAATGGGTCCGTCACGCCGCTCGAAAGCAGGTTGGTACGCATCTCGATCAGCGGATCGAACTTGGAAAACAAATCAGTCATGGATGCGCCCTTCAGTCGATCAGCTTCGCCACGGCGTCGACAAGCTGGCCGACTGTTTCGATCTCCGCCTGCATGTTCATGCTGATGATGATGTCGAACTCATCCTCGATCGCGGCGACGAAATCCATCACCGTCAGGCTGTCCCACTCAAGATCGCCTGCGAAGGTGGTGGCCTCGCTCAGCGCGACTTCCTTCTTGTTGAAGGGAGCGATCTGGGTGGCAATCTTGTCATAGATTTCTGAGCGGTCGGTCATAAGAAGCGGTCTTTCGTGCGGCCGGTTTGTGCGTTGGCTAATGCCCTTGAACGCAAGCCTTTGGCAAGGGAATAAGGCGAGATTCGGGCGGAGTTCAGGCGCGTAATGTAGCGGCTACCTCTGCCAGCCCCTCATCAGCACCGATGCGTGGCTGCCAGAAGGCGGGCGGGGGACGTTTCGCGGGGTCGATCACCCAGTCGGGATGGCACATATAGCGCACCCGGTCCTTGGTGAGCTTGGCCTGCGCGCCGCGCACCAGACGGTCGGCGTGCGCGAACAGCATCAGCAGAGCTTGAGGCAGCGGTAGCGGGATCACACGGCGTTGCAAAGCGCGCCCGAAGGCGGCTGCCAGTTCGATATGCGAGAGGCCGTTTGGCGCCCCATCATCTACTTCCCATGTCGCGCCGACATAAGCATCGCCCGCCTTGCCGCACAGGCTCACCAGCACTCGAGCCAGATCGCGCACATGGATGAGCGAGGCGCGGCCTGTGGGTGGCACCGGCATGATCCCATATCGTGCCACCTTCATCACCTCTATGAACTCGGTATCGTTGGGGCCATAGACCGCAGGCGGGCGTACCATCGTCCAGTCGAGGCCGGACGCCTTCACCTTCTCCTCTCCCAGCGCCTTCGACCAGCAATAGTCGGAGAGGTCCGGGTTGCGCGCCGCGAACGATGAGACATGGATCAGGCGCTTTAGACCCGCGCGCTGCATCGCTGCGATGACGTTCGCGGTGCCAGTGCCGTTTCCTGCCTCGAACCCGGTGCGGTTGGGTGCGTTCACCACGCCTGCTATGTGGAGTACCACATCCGTTCCCGCTACCAGCGCATCGAGCGCAGCTGCGTCATCAAGTGCGCCCGCGATCCATGTGATACCATCCCGCTCCGCTTGCGGTCGCCGCGCCAACGCCCGCACCGCAAAGCCAGTCTCAAGCAGCTGATCCAGTGTCTCAGAACCCACAAACCCGGTCGCGCCTGTAACAGCGACTGTTCGGCTCACAGCATCACCAGATGATCGCGGTGGACGAGGGCAGGGCGGACGGCATCGCCGAGCAATACCTCGATCTCATCCTTGCGTCGGCCTGCTATGCGCGCCGCATCCGCCGCATCATATTCCACGAGACCGCGTGCGAGGAGTGCGCCATCCGCATCGCAAATGTCCACCACATCACCGCGTGCAAAGGCGCCGCTCACTTCTTTCACTCCTGCAGGCAGCAGGCTTTTTCCAGCAGCGAGCGCACCAGCCGCGCCTGCGTCCACGAGGATCCTGCCCTTGACGACTAGCCGTCCGGCGAGCCAGTTCTTTCGCGCGCGCTTGCCTCCTTGCGCGAGGAAGATGGTGCTGTTCGCTCCTGCCTCCCAAGCGGAAAGTGGCCGAGAGAGGTCGCCGGAGATGATCGCCAGATGCGCGCCCGCTGAGGTCGCTATGCGCGCCGCCTCGATCTTGCTCGCCATGCCGCCCGATCCCATACCACTGCCCGATCCACTATCCGCCATTGCGAGTATATCAGCGTCGATGCGCTTCACCTCGCGTACCAGCTTCGCGTTAGGATTGTTGTGTGGGTTGGCGGTGTAGAGGCCATCCACATCGGAAAGCAGTACCACAGCATCGGCCCGCGCCGCTTGCCCGATGCGCGCAGCAAGTCGGTCATTGTCGCCAAAGCGGATTTCGGTCGTCGCTACGCTGTCATTCTCATTGATGACCGGGACCACGCCAAGCGAGAGCAGACGCTCCAGCGTGGCGGCGGCGTTGAGATAGCGGCGACGGTTCTCCAGATCGTCCAGCGTCAGCAGCATCTGCGCGGCGGTGAGGCCTTGCTCACCCAATAGTTGCGCCCAATGGCCGGAAAGCGCGATCTGCCCCACGGCGGCGGCGGCCTGCGCGTCGTCGAGGCTGCCGCGCCCGCCCTTGGGAAGCTGCAAACGCCGCGCGCCCAGCGCAATCGCGCCCGAGGATACGACGATGATTTGCTGCCCGGCCAGCACCCGAGCTGCGATGTCCGCCACTACTCCGCCAAGCCATTCGCTGCGGATTGCGCCTGCCTTGTCCACCAGCAGTGCCGAGCCGATCTTGACGACGAGGCGCTTGATTTGCGCAGGCGGAAAGCCGGTCAGAGCGGCGACCATGGCTTGTCCTCCGCTTCTGGCTCCTCCTCATCATCGAAGTCCTCAAAGGCCTGCCGCGCGATGCCTATGTCTCCCAATAACGGCAACACAGCATCGAGCAGAGCGGGAACGCCTTCGCCGGTTGCGCCGGAGATGGTGAACACTTCCTCCACGCCTGCCTCGCGCAATTGGTCGGCAATGTCCTCCATAAGCTCAGGTCCCAAGAGGTCGCCCTTGTTCAGCGCGACGATCTGCGGCTTGTCCTCCAGCCCTTCGCCATAGGCCTCCAGTTCGTTCTGGACGATCTCCCATGCCGCGATGGGGTCGTCCTGCGTCGCATCGATGAGGTGGATGAGCACGCGGCAGCGCTCGATATGGCCCAGGAAGCGGTCGCCAATGCCCACGCCCTCCGATGCGCCCTCGATCAGGCCGGGGATGTCGGCAATCACGAACTCGCGGTCGCGATGGCTGACGACGCCCAGTTGCGGCTTGAGAGTAGTGAAGGGGTACGCGCCGACCTTGGCCTTGGCGTTCGTCACCTGATTGATGAAGGTCGATTTGCCAGCATTGGGCAGGCCGACGAGGCCGACATCGGCGAGCAGCTTCAGACGCAGCCACACCCACATCTCCTCGCCGGGCCAGCCAGTGCCATGCTGGCGCGGCGCGCGGTTGGTGCTGGTCTTGTAGCTCATGTTGCCGCGCCCGCCGTCGCCGCCGCGCAGAAATACCTGACGCTGGCCGACATGGGTGAAGTCCGCCAGCAGCTCACTCATACCTTCCTCATCGGGTTCAGAGATGATCTGCGTGCCGACCGGCACCTTGATGACGAGATCCTCGCCGCCCGCGCCATAGCGGTTCTTGCCCATGCCGGGCATGCCGCGCTGCGCCTTGAAATGCTGTTTGTAGCGGAAGTCTATCAGCGTATTCAGGCCCGCGACCGCCTCGAAGATGATGTCGCCGCCCTTGCCGCCGTTGCCGCCGTCCGGCCCGCCATATTCGACATATTTTTCACGCCGAAAGCTGACAGCGCCGGGGCCGCCCCAACCGGACTTAATGAATATCTTTGCTTGATCGAGAAAATGCATGGGGGCGCGTTTACAGCGGCTCCCCCATTTTATCCAGCAAAGATGCGGTTCAGGCCGAGATCGCCTGCGCGGCTGGCTTGAGTCGCCTGCGCCGAACCGCTGCGCCGACCCCGCCGAAGCCAAGGATCATAAGCGCCCATGTGGCTGGTTCGGGTGCAGGCGACACCGTGATCGAGTAGTCAATTTTAGTGTCCGGTGCAGTTTGGAAAATCGCCTTAGCGCTATCAAGACTAATTGGCGTTACTCTCGATCTTTGATTTCCAGGCAATAATTGCCACGACGAACCGAAAATCATTCGATAAATCATAGTAGCACTGTTGTTAGAAGTGGATTGCGGATAATTATTGAGAGTGAACTGCTGATAGAATGGTGCAAAGGTAGCGGGGTGAGCAGGCGTGTAAAGGAACGTATATAGCAGTTCTGTGCTGATCGAGGCCGGGGCGCTCGACGAGACCGTGATCTTACATGAGTAACATATACTATTGAGAGCGAAGTTCGCTTCGGCATTTCCATAGGCATCAGCAGAGGTGGTTCCAAAGAACTTGATACTTGCTTCAGCCTGCCCTGAGAACACCAGAGCAGCCGCAACCGCCAACGGACGCACGAATCGCATAAGTCACCTCCCTGTTGAGGATATGGTGCCTTATGCGCGCTAAAGGGTCTATCAGAGTTAAGCGTTTGCGCCGTTATGGATCAGCTTGCGCCCGCGCCGTCGTATCCGCGCACCAATCCCGCTAAAGCCCATGATCATCAGCGCCCAAGTGGATGGCTCAGGGATCCCGCCAGGCTGATAGCCGTCCGTCAGCGTGCCGAGAAACTTGGCGATGCTTATCTTTTCCCATTTGTTGAGCGGGAGGTTGCCGAGTTCGTCGGTATTCATCTGATCCGCAAATTCCGCAGCGGGCCAGCACCCTGCCGCCACTGCTGCCGAGGAACTCAGCATCACCGAGGTGCAGACCGGTTTTACATCCCGCGTGGCGTAAAAATCGATCACATCTTCCAGGCTATCGAACCAGCCATTATGCCCATAGGGCCCTGTCAGCGCGATGTTGCGCAGCGTCGATACCTTGAACGCACCATAAAGGCTTTCGTCGCCGACGATGCCACCAAGGCCGAGGTCGACGAAGTTGAGGCCGTCGGGGTTGAACTGAGCCGGGTTGGTCAGGAAGTCGCTATTCAGGTTCTTCGGGATGCCGATATTGTCATAGGTAAAATCGGTGAACAGGGCGGGGGTGCCGTCATCGCTCGCTGTGCTGATATGGCAGGCAGCGCAATTGCCCTTCATCGGATCGTTGAACAGCTTGAGGCCGCGCGCCTCCCCGATCGTGTAGGTCGCCTGCCCCTTGTTCACATAATCGAATTTCGATGTGAAGGGCGATACCTCGCCCGATTTCTCATAGGAGGCGATCGCGGTAGCGAGCTTTTCATAGGCCTTGTAAGGCGTATCGAAGATATTCGCGCCATAGACCGACTTGAACGCCTCGGCGTTGCTGCCGTTCTTGAGTTTCAGGATTACCGCTGCACGTGAAGAATTACCCATTTCCACCAGATTGAGGAAAGGCCCCTTCGCTTGCGCCTGCAATCCATTTGCGCGGCCATCGAGGAACTGGCCGCCGACCCATAGGCCTTCGTTGGCGTCAAAGCCGAATTCCGGGCTGTAGGCGGCATAAGCGACGGTTGGTGTATTGCGGTTGCCGAACAGGAAAGGGTTGTCACCTTTCGACGTGGGGTTGCTCTTGTCAGGGTCGGTGAAGGCGACGCTGGGCGAATGGCATGATCCGCAGGCCTGGGTGCCGTTTTTCGAGAGGCTTGTGTCGAAGAACAGCGCCTCGCCTAGAGACTGTTCTGCGCTGAGGGTTCCTGCATGAACAGGCGTGAAGTTGGCCGCCATCGTCATTGTCGCCACCGCCAGAGCGGACATGCACGATTTTCCCATTGCAATGCCATTGCGCATAATCATCGGAATCACCCCTGTTAACCAAAGATGTTATTGCGAAGCATTATTACAAAGACAAGACAATCAGCCTATAAATTGCTGCAGTCACCTGTTTCAAAACGGGATAGGAATATGGCAGGGCGCGGCTTACCCTGCCAATCCTTGTATTGAGGCAGTCTTGTTGGAGTAGGCTGCGCGATTCAGGCGTGCGCCGGTATCCGGTCGAGATAGATTTCCGCTGCGATGTCTGGTCGCATCGGCGCTGAGCCACTGTCCTCGAACAAATGCGCCTCGGCAGCCTTGCCGCGCCCCGCGCTATGGCGGCGCTCGGTGCGCCCGGTCGAACGGAAGCCAAGTTTGCGCAGAACACCGCCGGATGCAGGATTATCGCTAAAATGGCTGGCGGTGATGCCCCTTAGGCCGCTCGCCCGTGCTATGTGCATCACTGCGGAAGCCGCCTCTGTCGCGAAGCCCAGACCCCAGTAACGCCGTGCGATCCAGTATCCCAACTCGCGCGCGCCATCTTCACGCGCAGTGATGCCGCAGCCGCCGATCAGCTTCGGTGCGCCGCGTGTGCGTTTGAAGATCAGGAAGTCGGGGAAATTCCGCTCCTGTTGTGCGGCAAGATAGCGCTGAGCGTCCATAAGGCTGTAAGGCCAGGGCAGGTTTGTCAGATTGCGCGCGATTGCCGGGTCCGCAATCAGTTCAGCGAGATCGGCGGCATCCTCCGCCCAGCCCGGCCTCAGCAGCAGGCGCTCTGTTCTTGAAAACATGGTATTCGTCCTCTCGTCCGCCGCGCGGATCGCTTAATTTAGTGACAGTTTGACGACATTATAGGACGTTGTGGTCGCTCCTGTTTCGGATTGTGCAGATGTTGAGGCGAATCGAGTCCCTCAACGTGCATAAGCCAAAACAAAAACGGGGCAGACCCGTTCCGGGCGCCCCGCTTTTGGTGATTCTATTGCGAATCAATCCTTTGACCGGAGCGTCCAGCGGACGACCCCGTTCTGGATCGTCCTTGTTATTCGGCGGCTTCCGCCATCATGTCTACCGACACATATTTGCGGCCAAGCTTGCCATCGTGGAACACGACGCGGCCCTCGGTCAGCGCGAACAGCGTGTGGTCCTTGCCCATGCCGACATTGCGACCGGCATAGACGCGGGTGCCGCGCTGGCGAATGATGATGTTGCCGCCGATCACGTGCTGACCGCCGAACTTCTTGACGCCAAGGCGCTTCGACTCTGAATCGCGACCGTTACGCGATGAACCGCCAGCTTTCTTATGTGCCATCTCTCAAGACTCCTTGAATTCTGTTACGCGCTCAGGCTTCTGCAGCCTGGTCAGCGGCGGGTTCGGCCTTCTTGGCGGCGGCCTTCTTCGGCTTTTCTCCGCCGATCGCCACGATCTTCAGGATCGTGTGGTTCTGGCGGTGGCCGTTGCGGCGGCGATAATTGTGGCGGCGGCGCTTCTTGAAGACGATGACCTTCTCGCCCTTCGCCTGCGCAATGATCTCTGCCGAAACGGTCAGACCCTTGGTGTCCTTGAGGTCGGCGCCTTCGCCAGCCAGCAGGACATCGTCCAGAGTGATGGTGTCACCAGCGTCACCCGCCAGCTTCTCGACTACGATCTTGTCTCCGGCGGCGACGCGATACTGCTTGCCGCCAGTGCGCACTACAGCGAACATGGCTCTATCTCTTCATTCAAAATGCTTGGCACGGGCCAAGAAGCAATGCCCCAAGACCCTGCGCGGAATGTGGGCCGTTAGTGGATTGACTGTGCGGTGTCAACCGGATTCGGGTGCCTCAATTGGCAAGAAAAGCCAGCAGAAACGACAATGTTACGGCTGAAACTATGGTAGTGACGAGAATCGTACCGGACGTGACCTTTCCGTCCCGAGCATAAAAGCCCGCCACCATGAAGGGGCCGGTGCCGGTAGGCAGGGCGGCAATAGCGACCGCCATGATCGCGGAGAGGCCGCTCATGCCAAGCAGACCATACGCAATGACGGCTGTAATCAGCGGGTGAATGAGGAGTTTGGTTGCAGTCAACATAAGCACGAAGCGGTTGTGCGCTGCTTCCGCCAAAGGGCGTTCAGCGAGAAAAAGCCCTATGGCAACCAGCGCGGTCGGGCTGGCGGAGGCGCCAAGCAGGTGCGTGAACTGCTCAAAGAAAGCGGGCAGCGGGATGCCCGCGACCCACCAGATTGCCGCCACTATCGAAACAGAGATAATAGGATTTCTTGCGACACCCAACAGCGCCTTGCCCAGAGCATGCAATACCCCCTGATCCCGATGATGCCCCAGTTCTATTGCGGCAACAGCCATGAGGAACAGCAGCATGAGCATGAGAGTCGCTGCGATGATGACATAAGGCGCGCTTTTCGGCCCCAAGGCCAGCATGTATAGCGGCAGGCCGATATAGGCTGCGTTCGAATAGCTGGCGTTCAGTCCATCGACGGCTATGTCGGCAATAGGTAGACCGCGCATCCGCCCGATTGCCATCCCCAGACCAAAGACGATCAGGCCTCCGAGAAGGGTGGCAATTACAAAGTCTGTGTCCCACAATGCTGCCCAGTCCGTGGTGGCGATGATGTGGAACATCAAGGCGGGCAGCGCGATCCATGTCACGAAGCGGGTCAACAGATCGCCTGATCCTGCTGGCATGATATTAAGCCGCCGCGCGCCGAAGCCAGCCGCGATCATCAGAAATACCGGCGCAATGGTGGCAAGCGTGGTGAGCATCGCGTCCCCATATGCGGATTTGATAGAGTGTGCCAATGAAAAGCCGTGCCTTGCACACGGCAATTCCCCGACCTACATGCAGGCAATCATGCACAAGCGTTTCTTCACCGCCTTCGCCTTGTTTCTCTCCGCCTGCACAGGCATGGGGCAGGATGGACGCGGTTATCCCTCGCTCGCCAAGCGGCCGGTCGAGTCGGCGCGCGTCGGTGGTGAGGTTCCGAACGATGTGCAGGATCAGGGCACCGAGACGCCCGCCGCGCCTGCGGACTCAGACCTGATGCAGCAGCTCGCAACCCTCTCCAGTCAGGCCGACAAGGGTAAGACAGCGTTCGATGCGCTCTATCCTACTGCTGCCGATCATGTTCATGCAGCCGCCGGAGCCGCTGTGTCGAGCGAGGCGTGGGTCGTCGCGCATGTTGACCTCTCCGCGTTGGAGCAGGCGCGCTATGACAGCGTCTATGCGCTCGCGAGCCTCGATACACTCTATGCCGAACGAGCGAAGGCGCTGGCCGAGGGCAAGGTGCAGGGTGGGGTTACGGAAATACTCGCCGCACGCAAGGCCGCACTTGCTGTGGTCGATGCGCAAAATGATCGGGTAGATCAGCTCCGCGCGGCACTGACAACGCCCTGAAAAAAGGCGACTGAACTAGCCGCCCCCTCTCCGACTATCCCGGCCAGCCAAATGGCCGCGCCGGGTAACAGCCGTTCAACGCATGGAAAGAGTTGTCGTCTTCTCGGCGGCTAGTTTGTTGGTGATTTCCGCGGTCGAGAATTTAACATAGGTGCCATCCACATAGCCGTGGACTTTGTCGCCAGCGATATAGAGCGTGAAATCGCTCTGGCTCGGCGCGATCGAACCCTTCACGACATGACTGTCGCCGAGCTGGGATACTTTATAGGTATAGGTCTGGCCGTCGTATGTGAAGCTGAGCGGCTCTTCTGCTTTTGCTTGTGCAGGTGAAAAGGCGGCCAGCGCAAGGGCGGCGACGTAGGAAACTGAAAGCATTCTCATGAGATTCTCCTCGGTGAATGCCCGACAAACACCTCAGCATATTATCTTATGTGGCATGAGCATGCTGCAAGGAAGCGCTGCTTCTCAATCGCAAAAGTTGAAACTGCGATTGCATGCGAAGCATGTGTGAGAAGTGACAGTGCGGCGGAGGTCAGCCCAGTAGTCGCGCTGCATGAAGCGCGTGATAGGTCAGCACACCTGAGCAGCCCGCACGCTTGAACGCGAGCAGCGTCTCCATCACCAGCCCATCACGGTCTCCGACGCCTGCGGCCGCAGCCACCTCGATCATCGCATATTCACCACTCACCTGATAGGCGAATACCGGCACCTCGAACCGCTCTTTCACCGCGCGCACGATGTCGAGATAAGGGAGGCCCGGCTTCACCATCACGCTGTCTGCGCCCTCGGCGAGATCGAGCGCGACCTCACGCAATGCTTCCTCGGCATTGGCGGGGTCCATCTGATAGGTCTTTTTGTCGCCCTTCAACAGCCCGCGCGAGCCGACCGCGTCGCGGAACGGGCCATAGAACGCGGAGGCGTATTTGGCGGAATAAGCCATAATCTGGACGTTTTGATGCCCGTTCTGCTCCAGCGCGGCGCGGATGATGCCGACTCGGCCGTCCATCATATCCGAAGGCGCGATGATGTCCGCCCCCGCTGCCGCTTGATTCAAGGATTGCCCGACCAATACCTCGACCGTGTCGTCATTCGCCACATAGCCCGCGCTATCGACAAGCCCGTCCTGCCCGTGGCTTGTATAGGGATCGAGCGCGACATCGGTAAGGATGCCGATCTCCGGCACAGCGTCCTTGATTGCACGGATGGCGCGGCACATCAGGTTATCGGGATTGAGCGCTTCCTTGCCGTCATCACTGCGGCGTTCGCGCTGGGTGTTCGGGAACAGGGCAAGGCAGGGGATGCCCGCATCAACCGCTTCTTTCGCCCGCGCGACGATCAAATCGACTGACCAGCGCGATACGCCGGGCAGAGAAGCAATCGGCTCCTCAATGCCGCTGCCTTCAGTTACGAACAGCGGCCAGATCAGGTCGCTGGGGTGTAGCCGATGCTCGGCGAACATTGCGCGGCTCCATGCAGAGGCGCGGGTGCGGCGCAAGCGGAGCGCGGGATAGGAGGCTGTTGGAATAGTCATGGCGCGCGTTTTAGGAGGTGTGTTCGTCGCCCGCAAGCGGCTTAGCGCGAGGCGACTTTGGCTGCCTTTTTCCGCTCTTCGCCCGCCTTCACGCTCTCGGCAGGCACAACGGCAACGTCCGAGCCTCGTGCTTCAGATTTCAGGGCATTCAATTGCGCACGGAACGCCGCCAGCTCCTTGCCCGATAGCAAGGATTGCTGTTGGAACTTGACCGTGAGCGGATTAACCGTCGCGCCGTTGCGATAGACCTCGTAATGCAGATGCGGGCCGGTCGAGAGGCCGGTCGAGCCGACATAGCCGATCACTTCGCCGCGACGGACCCGCTCGCCGGAGCTGACCGCGATCCGGCTCATATGACCATAGCCGGTGCCGAGGCCGCCGCTGTGGCTCAGTTTCACGAAATTGCCATGCCCACCATGCCAGCCAGCATAGGTCACAACACCATCCGTCACCGCATAGATTGGCGTGCCGGTCGGCGCCGCGAAATCGACGCCCTGATGCATGCGCGAATAGCCGAGCACCGGGTGGAAACGCATGCCGAAGCCTGACGATATGCGCTCGACTGCCACCGGTTTCGCCAGCCCGTCGCGCTTTTTGCCGACGCCCGAAGCCTCGAACCACTGCTCCTTGCCCTGATATTTCCATTTGAGCATGTCGAGCTTGCGCCCACCAGCAAGCGCCAAACCGCCATAAAGCAGCCCTCCGGTTTCCGTTTCGCCATCCGATGCGCGGCGATGCGCGACAATGATGTCGAACCTGTCACCCACACCGATATTGCTGAGCGAGATTTGTTGGGCGATCACGCGCAGATAATTCTGCACTGTTGCCGGTGTCGCGCCCGCCGCGCGTGCCGCCTGATAGAGGCTGTCCGTCACCACGCCACGGATGCGCAGGGGTGTGTTGTCGATGGCGATCGGCGTGCGGTGGAGGGTCAGTACGCCATTCTCGCGTCGCAGCTCTACGGCGAGATCCAGCCGCGCGCGGAACGAGAGAACGTCCAGCGGACGCATTGCCTTGGGGTTGGGGCGACGGCCAAGGGTTATGTCTAGCCGGGTTCCGGCAGAGAGCGCGCCGGGGTTGATGTCTCCGCCGAGCAGCCGGATAGCCTGCGCACTGTCTGCACTGGAAACGCCCGCATGGCTCAGCGCGCTGGAGAGGTTGCCGCTGTCGCCGACCGACGAGAAAAGCTGGATCATCGGCCGCTCGGGCGTGGAAGCGAGCGGTGAAACTAACTCCGTTGGCCCCATATGCCGCCCGCTGTTCGCGCCATAAGCGAGCGGGGTTATCATTTGCGAGCGGATTTCCTCGTAATCGCTCTTGCTCATCGTCGGCTCGGGTAGAGCAGGGATCGGGGCGAGATCGGGTGCAAGCTTTATCGTGACGAAACACAATGCCGCGCAGGTCGCCGCACCACGCCACCATTCGCGCGAACCGATATGATGGCCGAGGTCGGGGACGAGATTGATGTCGTCCGCCCAATATTTGACGCGCTCGCGCCAGTCTTGCGGCGTGGCTACAGCAGGGGCAGCCCTGCCAAAGCTGCGCGAGCCGGTGAGGGAAGCGATAGGGCGCAGGGGAAGAGCCGCCGCGCCTGCGCCGCCTGAAGTTGCGTTCAGATTGTCGTCCAAGAACAAGCCGGAATGTCCCCGCTTCTTACCCTCTGCGCAGCCCGCTCCTGCGCAAACCCGTGCTTCTTCTCTGGAACGAAAGGGTTAAAGTCAATTTAATTTGGCGGATTCTCGTGCCTTTTCAGGGTGAAATGTGTGAGGGAAGCGGTGAATCGGCTCTGTCCCAGCGCTTGCAAGTAAAGCTGCGTTCGTCGACATAGGGGGAATGAGTCAATTTTCACGCGCGCCCGTTACCGCGGTGCTCGGTCCTACCAATACCGGCAAGACGCATCTGGCGGTGGAGCGCTTCTGCGCGCATTCATCCGGGATGATGGGCTTTCCGCTGCGGCTGCTGGCGCGGGAAATCTACGATCGCGTGGTGGCGCTGAAAGCCCCCAAAGAGGTTGCGCTCATCACCGGCGAAGAAAAGATCGAGCCGCCGCAAGCGCGCTGGTACCTCTGCACGGCAGAGTCCATGCCGCTCGACAAGGATTTTTCCTTTGTCGCGCTGGATGAGGCGCAACTGGGTACGGACCCGGAGCGCGGGCATATATTCACTGACCGGATGCTACGCGCGCGGGGTCGCGACGAAACGATGATCCTTGGCTCAGCCGCGCTTTCCGGCATGGTGCGTAGCCTGCTGCCGGAAGCCGAGATCATCTCGCGTCCGCGTTTCTCGACGCTCTCTTATGCCGGGGCGAAGAAGCTCTCCCGCCTGCCCAAACGCTCCGCCATCGTCGCTTTCTCAGCGGAAGAAGTCTATGCGGTCGCAGAGATGCTGCGGCGCTTGCGCGGCGGCGCGGCGGTGGTGATGGGCGCGCTCTCGCCCTCCACCCGCAACGCGCAGGTGCGCATGTTCATGGAGGGCGAGGTCGATTATCTCGTTGCGACCGACGCCATCGGCATGGGCCTCAATCTCGATGTCCATCATGTCGCCTTCGCGTCGTTGAGGAAGTTCGACGGCCAACGCACCCGCCGCCTCACCGTCTCTGAAATGGCGCAGATCGCGGGCCGCGCTGGCCGCCATCAGCGGGACGGCACTTTCGGTTCGCTGGGCGGTGAAGATGGCGAGGGCGCGTTCCGCCCGGAGGAGATCGCGGCGATAGAAGCACATGAATTTCCGCGTATCGAACAGCTTTTCTGGCGGGACGGCGAGCCGCCGCTCGATGCCGGGATCGACGCGCTGATCGAAGCGCTGGAAGCGCGGCCAGACCGACCAGAGCTGCGCGCCGCGCCGCAGGCGGTCGATTTGGCGGTGCTGAAAGTAATGGCAGAAGAGGCCGAAGTACGCGAACGCGTACGCTCCACCGCGCAGCTCCGCCGACTATGGAATGTGTGCGGCCTGCCCGATTTTCAGAAGCTCGGGCCGGAGCATCACCACCGCATGGTCGGGCGCGTCTGGCGCTTCCTCTCCGAAGGGAATGGATACATCCCGCGTGACTGGTTCGCCCGCGAACTTTCCCGCCTCGATACGGTGCAGGGCGATGTCGATACGCTCTCAGGCCGGATCGCGGCGGTGCGGACATGGGCCTATATCGCGCACCGTCCAGACTGGCTGGAGCACCCCGCCGAAATGGCCGAACGCACCCGCGCACTGGAGGAAAAGCTCTCCGATGCGCTCCACGCCGCGCTCACGCAAAGGTTTGTGGATCGCCGTACCTCGGTGCTTTTGCGCGATATTGGACGCAAAAATGAGCATTTGCCGGTCGATATTGATGCGGATGGGTCTGTGCATGTCGATGGAGAGCCGCTAGGAAGCCTGCATGGATTCCATTTTCGCGTCGATCCGCAGGCGCGAGGCGGGGACAGAAAATTACTGCTGGCCGCGGCGGAGCGGCGCCTGGGGAAGATGTTGATCGTGAAGGCCGAAGAACTGATTGCCGCGCCCGATGGCGAATTCGCGCTGATCGCCGCGCCGGGGGATATGCCTGCGCTCGGATGGCGCGAGGAGAAGGTTGCGAGTCTCCACCCCGGCCCGTCGCTGCTCAACCCCGAAGTACGGCTGGACAAGGCGATCATCGCTTTGGGGCAGGATGTATCGAACCGTGTTACGGCGCGGCTTCAGGCGTGGATGAAGGCGCAGCAGGAGCGCCACCTCGCGCCGCTGGTGAAGATCCTTGAGCTTTCGACGCTGGAGGAAACGCCCGCCGTGGTACGCGCACTGTTGATCCAGCTTGCGGAGACCGGCGGCATCATTGCGCGGCATGATCTTGATGAGGCATTGAACCGCCTCGACAAGGAGCAGCGTCAGATCGTCCGCAAGGCGGGCTTCACCATCGGCGTGCTCGATATTTTTCATCATGCGCTGTTGAAACCCGGCGCGGCGCTGTGGCGTTTGGCTCTCATGGCTATTCAACGCACCAAACCGATGCTGCCCTTGCCGCCCGCTGGCGCAGTCCTGCTCCACCTCACGCAACGCGAGGAGGCGATGGGCGCGGCCCGCGCGGGTTATCGCAATTTCGGTGACACGCAGCTTCGCATCGACATGATCGAGCGCATCGCGCGCGGCGGGCATGAGGCGATTGCCAAGAACGAGCGTTATGATGCCGCGACGCCGTTCATCGTTTCGCTGGGAATATCGGAGCCGCTGTTCAGCCACGTGATGCGCAGCGCCGGGTTCCGCCCGGTTACGCCTAGGCCGGTCGATGAAGCTGTTGGATCGGTTGAAGAAACGCTCGTACAGCCAAACGAAAACCCGAACGAACTCCCGCCCATTCCGCCATCGGAAGATCAGCCGGGCGATACGCCTGCGGAAACGCCAGTCCTTCCCGATGAACCCGTCGCGCCCCCACCGCCGGAAGAATTTCCCACATCAGAACCGCAGGAGCTTCCGGCGACTGATCCTCAGCCGACGCCGGAATCCATACCAGAAGCCATCGCCGCACCCGCTGGTGCGAACTGGGCGTTTCGTGGGCGGCAAAAGCCGAGGGACCGTCAGGAACAGCGGCAGTTTGGCAACGGACAGAACAAGGGTGCACGCCCCGCCCATCCGCGCAACGCTGACCCACGCCCGCAAGATCGCAAAGGCAATGCTCCCTCGCGCGGACCAAAAGGTGGACCAAGAGAGCGCAGCTTCAGTCACAAGTCCGCAGAACCGGCGCGTCCGGCTGGTGGCGGCGCATTCGCTGGGCTCGCCGAACTTCTGGGGCGCAAGGAATAAGCGGGGCTATCACGCTTGAGCCATAACGCCGCCGTGCCACTTCCCCCATCGCAGCATGGCCCATCCATGCGGATCGACAAATTCCTTTGGTATGCGCGCCTCGCCAAGGGGCGCAGCCAGGCGCAGGCGATGGCGGAACAGGGCATCATGCGCCTCAATGGCAGGCGGATCGAGCGGGCGCATAGCCCTGTGCGCCTCGGCGACCTTGTGACGCTTGTGCAAGGAGATCGCATCCGGGCGATCCGTATCCTCGCTTTGCCCCAGCGGCGCGGTCCCGCACCCGAAGCGCAATCTTGCTATGAAGAACTCGCGCTTGGCTCGGCACAAGAAAGTTGATGTTGACGCGCGCGCGGGGCCAGAATAGCAGGGCGGAAACAAGATCATTTCTGCGTGGGTGACGCGCGCGGCAAGAGGGAAGAAAACAAGATGACCTATGTAGTGACCGAGGCCTGCATCCGCTGCAAATATATGGATTGCGTCGAGGTTTGCCCCGTGGATTGCTTCTATGAAGGCGAGAACATGCTGGTCATCAACCCGAACGAGTGCATTGATTGCGGCGTTTGCGAGCCTGAGTGTCCGGCGGAAGCGATCCTGCCCGATACCGAGAGCGGCCTCGAAAAATGGCTAGAGCTCAACAACAAATATTCCGCCGAATGGCCCAACATCACCACCAAGGGCGCAGCCCCCGATGATGCTGATGATCACAAGGGCGAAGAAGGCAAGTTCGACAAATATTTCTCCGCTGAGCCGGGTTCGGGCGACTGATTTCCTAACCCATTTGGGAACATGGCGGAGGCTTTTATCCCCCCGCATGTGCTATGCTGCACTGCGGGGTGGTAATTTTACTACGAATCTGTTAAATAGGACTCCGAGGCGGGAATGTCGCACCCCGTCAGGAGTAGATTTGTAATGCCTCACGCGTCTGCGCGCGCCGCATCAGTAGCTCAGCTATTCTGGTGCATCTATGCGTCCTGACGCTCCCTTTGAGACTATGGAAAGGTCCCCAATGGCTGTTAAAGCCCTGTCCTTTGATGTCGGCGATTATGTCGTATACCCCAAGCACGGCGTTGGCCGTGTTATCGAGCTGCAAAGCCAGCAGATCGCTGGCATGGAGCTGGAACTTTATGTGCTGCGCTTCGAAAAGGAGCGGATGACGCTCCGCGTGCCGACCAACAAGGCTGAGAGTGTCGGCATGCGCAAGCTGTCTTCCAACAAGACTCTAAGCGAGGCGCTCGATACGCTGAAGGGCAAGCCCAAGGTCAAGCGCACCATGTGGTCGCGCCGCGCGCAGGAATATGAAGCCAAGATCAATTCCGGTGATCTCGTTTCGATCGCGGAAGTGACGCGCGACCTCTTCCGCCCGGATGACCAGCCCGAGCAGAGCTATTCCGAGCGTCAGATTTTCGAAGCTGCGTCCAGCCGCCTCGCACGCGAACTAGCTGCGATGGAAGAGACGGATGAACGCGCTGCGCTCAAGAAGATCCACGAGATTCTTAATGAGGCCGCGCCCAAGCATGCGCGTGAGAAGGCCGAATAGGCCTTTCTCCATAGCGATGTTAAGAGGGGCGTCGGAAACGGCGCCCTTTTTGTTTGCTCTATTCCAGCGTCAAGTAACTGTCAGGCCGTGCCAGCACCACCAAACGCAACCCGCATTGCTCCGCGCGCTCGATGGCTAGACTAGTCGGTGCTGAGAGCGTTACGAGCATCGGGCAGTTTGCGAGTGCGGCTTTTTCCACCAGCTCGTAGGAGCAGCGCGAGCTGAGCAGTGCGAAGCCGTCATCCCAATCAAGCCCGTCGCGCTGCATAGCACCCAGCAGCTTGTCGAATGCATTATGCCGCCCGACATCTTCGCGCACGATGATGATTGAGCCATATCGGTTACATAATGCAGCTGCATGAACCGATCCGGTTTTTTCATTAAGAGGCTGCAACGTACTTAGCGCTGTGAGCGCGGCGAAAACGGCGGCGTCACTCGCTTCGCTGAGCGAGCTTATGTGCGGCAGAGGCCGCAGCGCCTGCTCCAGATTTTCAATTCCGCACAAGCCACAGGAGGATTCCGAGACCCGATGCCGGACTCGTTCGGCAATGCGCTCGGCCAGATCATCCTTGAGCCATGCACGTAAAACCAAACCGTTTTCCGCTGGATGGACGCTGATTTCCAACACATCGTCAGGGCTATCTATCAGGCGCTCAGACCGCAGAAACCCATAGGCCAGATCTTCTAGATCGGCAGGCGTCGCCATCAGTACGGCATAGCCCAGCCCGTTCACCTCTATCGCGATCGGCATTTCAACGGCGATACTGCGGCTAATGCTTGCACGGCCGCCATCCGCGCCGATCTGCGTCAGGATCTCTACTGTACTTGGTTCGCTCACCCGGCGGCAGTATCAGCAGCGGCTGTCGGCTTCAACTGAGCAGCGAGGCGCTGCAAGGCCGCCAGCGCCACCGGTTCCAGCCCCTCGCCACCGCTGGCGACATGCGTCATGATCATATTCATCATGCGCGGATCCCAGAACTGGTGAATATGGTCCGCCACCATTGCGATCACATCGTCAGCATCCGCCATCGCGTTCATGTTGTGCGCGATCTGGTTGGCCATATAGACGAGCCGGTCGAGCGTGTTCATTCCGCCGCCTCGGCATGTGTTATGCGGCGGGACTGCCGCGCCTGCGCGTCATAATCCTCCTGCCAGTCTGTCGGGCCGTTGGATGCGGAAATCTGCACCGCCGTCACTTTATATTCCGGGCAGTTGGTGGCCCAGTCCGAATAATCGGTAGTGACGACATTTGCCTGCGTCGCCGGGTGATGAAAGGTGGTATAGACGACGCCCGGCGCGACCCGGTCCGTCACCAGCGCGCGCAGCGTGGTCTCGCCCGCACGGCTGGCGAGGCGCACCCAGTCGCCATCCTTCAGGCCGCGATCTTCGGCGTCGACAGGATGGATTTCCAGCCGGTCCTCCGGGTGCCATACGGTGTTATCGGTGCGGCGGGTCTGCGCGCCGACATTATAATGCGAGAGAATGCGCCCGGTGGTGAGCAGCAGCGGAAAGCGCGGGCCGGTTTTCTCGTCGGTCGGCACATAGTCCGTCACCACGAACTTGCCACGCCCACGCACAAAGCCATCCATGTGCATGATTGGCGTGCCGTGCGGGGTCTTGTCGTTCGCTGGCCATTGCAGCGAGCCTTCGGCATCGAGCCTATCAAAGCTCACCCCGGCAAAGGTCGGCGTCAGGCGTGCGATTTCGCCCATGATTTCGGACGGGTGGGAGTAGGACCAGCCTAGGCCGAGCGCGTTGGCGAGATTTTGCGTGACCTCCCAGTCCTCCATGCCGTTCATCGGTGACATCACTTTCCGCACCGGCTGGATACGCCGTTCGGCATTGGTGAAGGTGCCGTTCTTCTCAAGGAACGTGCTGCCGGGCAGGAAAATGTGCGCGTAGTTCGCGGTCTCGTTGAGGAACAGGTCGTGGACGATCACGCATTCCATCGCCGCGAGGCCCGCCTGCACATGATGGGTGTTGGGGTCTGATTGGAGAATATCTTCGCCTTGAATGTAGATCGCTTTGAACGCGCCATCGACCGCGGCGTCGAGCATGTTGGGGATACGCATGCCCGGTTCGGGGTCGAGCTGCACGCCCCAGTCCGCCTCGAACAGCGCGCGGGCGTTGCTGTCCGAGATGTGGCGATAGCCGGAAAGCTCGTGCGGGAAGCTGCCCATGTCGCACGCGCCCTGCACATTGTTCTGGCCTCTGAGCGGGTTCACGCCGACGCCCTCGCGGCCGATGTTGCCTGTCACCATCGCGAGATTGGCGATCGCCATCACGGTCGAGCTGCCTTGGCTGTGCTCGGTAACACCGAGGCCATAATAAATGGCTCCGTTTCCACCAGTCGCATAAAGCCGCGCCGCCTCTCGCAAGTCCTCAGAAGGAACGCCGGTGAGCAATTCCGTCGCTTCCGGCGAGCGTTTAGGGTCGGATACGAACGCCGCCCAATCCTGATACTCGTCCCAGTCGCACCGCTCGCGGATGAAGGCCTCGTTCGCCAGCCCCTCTGTCACGATCACATGCGCCATCGCAGTCAGCACCGCGACATTGGTGCCGGGGCGCAGCGGCAGATGCTGCGCGGCCTCGATATGCGGCGTGCGCACAAGGTCGATACGGCGCGGATCGACCACGATCAGCTTGGCGCCTTCACGAAGCCGCCGCTTCATCCTGCTGGCGAATACCGGGTGGCCGTCGGTCGGGTTCGCGCCGATCAGCAGGATTACGTCAGCCTGCATCACGCTGTCAAAATCCTGTGTACCCGCAGATGTGCCGAAGGTGGTCTTGAGGCCGTAGCCGGTTGGCGAGTGGCAGACGCGGGCGCAGGTATCGACATTGTTGTTGCCGAAGCCCGCGCGCACCAGCTTCTGCACGAGGAAGGTTTCCTCGTTGGTGCAGCGTGAGGAGGTGATGCCGCCCACCGAACGCTGGCCGTATTTGGCCTGAATGCGCTTCAATTCGGAGGCCGCATAAGAGAGCGCCTCATCCCAGCTCACCTCGCGCCACGGCTCGGTGATGCTCTTGCGAATCATCGGCTTGGTGATGCGGTCCTGATGCTGCGCATAGCCCCAGGCGAAGCGGCCCTTGACGCAGCTATGGCCGCGATTGGCCTTACCGTCTTTCCAAGGTACCATACGGACCAGTTGCTCGCCGCGCATCTCGGCGCGGAAGGTGCAGCCGACGCCGCAATAGGCGCAGGTGGTGACAACCGAGCGATCCGGCGTGCCGATCTCTGCGACCTTCTTTTCCTGCAGCGCGGAGGTAGGGCAGGCCTGCACGCACGCGCCGCAGGAAACACATTCCGAGGAAAGAAAATCATCGACCGGGGTGCCTGCCGAGATTTTAGAGCCGAAGCCGCTGCCCTCGACCGTCAGCGCCAGCGTGCCCTGCACCTCGTCGCAGGCGCGCACGCAGCGCGAGCAGACGATGCACTTGGCGGGATCGAACTCGAAATAGGGGTTGCTCTCGTCCTTCTCCACCGCGAGGTGATTTACGCCCTCATAGCCATAGCGCACATCGCGAAGACCCACAGCACCCGCCTGAGTCTGCAGCTCGCAGTCGCCATTTGCGGAACAGGTGAGGCAATCCAATGGGTGATCGGAGATATAGAGCTCCATCACCCCGCGGCGCAGCTTCGCCAGCCGGTCGTTCTGGGTATGGACGGTCATCCCCGGCGCGACCGGCGTGGTGCAGCTTGCAGGGGTGCCGCGTACGCCGTCGATCTCGACCACGCACAGGCGGCAGGAGCCGAATTGCTTCAAGTTATCTGTAGCGCAGAGCTTGGGGATCGCGGTGCCCGCCTCGGCGGCGGCGCGCATCACCGTGGTCCCGGCGGGAACGGTGATGGACTGGCCGTCTATGGTAAGCGTGACAGGCGCGCCATCGGAAGCGGGGGTGCCGAAATCTGTCTGTGGCTGATAGGTCATTCTGCCGCCTCCTCAGCGGGCGTGGCGATGCCGAAATCTTGCGGAAAATGGCAGATGGCGCTCATCACGGGGTAAGGGGTAAAGCCGCCCAATGCGCAAAGCGAGCCGAATTGCATCGTTTCGCACAGGTCGGTGATGAGGGCGATCTCCGCCTCTGGCCCGCGCGCGCCGCCGCGGGCATTGCGCATCTGGGCCAGCGTTTCCACCGTGTCAGACCCCGCTCTGCCGCCATTGCGGAGGCGATCGAGCGTCTCCACGCCGCGGGTCGAACCGATACGGCACGGCGTGCATTTGCCGCAGCTTTCATGCGCGCAGAACTCCATTGCAAAGCGCGCCTGCCGCCACATATCGACCGACTCGTCGAACACCACGATGCCGCCATGACCGATGAGGCCATCGCGTGCAGCGAAGCTCTCATAATCGAATGGAGTGTCAAAGAGCGCGGGCGGAAAATAGGCACCCAGTGGCCCGCCGACCTGCACCGCGCGCACCGGCTTGCCGCTTGCCGTACCGCCACCGATCTGCTCGAGCAGCTCGCCCAGCGTAATACCGAACGCGGTCTCGTAAAGGCCACCCTGTTTCACATTGCCCGCTATCTGGATCGGCATCGTTCCGCGCGACCGGCCCATGCCATAGTCCGCATAAGCCTGCCCGCCATGCGCTATAATCCACGGGATCGCGGCGAGGGTGAGCACATTGTTGACCACGGTCGGCTTGCCGAACAATCCTTCCAATGCGGGCAGCGGCGGCTTGGCGCGAACTTCGCCGCGCTTGCCCTCCAGCGAGTTTAGCAGCGATGTTTCCTCGCCGCAGACATAAGCGCCCGCGCCAACGCGCACCTCGACCACGAACGGCGCGAGGATATGCGCGCTGCGCTCGATCGCGGCATTGAGCTTGGCGATGGCATGCGGATATTCGGAGCGGACGTAGATGAACCCCTTGACCGCGCCGACCGCATAGCCGGCAATCGCCATGCCTTCCAGCAGGCAATAGGGGTCGCCCTCCATCAGCATTCGGTCGGCGAAGGTGCCGCTGTCGCCTTCGTCGGCGTTGCAGACGATATATTTGATGTCGGCCTCGGCTCCCGCCACCGTGCGCCATTTGATCCCGGCCGGGAAGCCCGCGCCGCCGCGCCCACGCAGGCCGGAGGCGACAACCTCCTCGATCACTGCACTGGGGGTGAGGGCGCGCGCGCGATTTAGCCCCGCCCAGCCGCCGGTCGCTTCATAGTCATTGAGGTCAAGCGGGCGGGTTTTCCCGGCGCGTTCGAAGGTGAGGCGTGTCTGGCTGGCAATGAAGGGATGATCGGCTATCGCGCCGATAGATTTGGATGAACTGCCGTCGAGCATCGAAGCGACATCCTGTGCCGTGACAGGCCCATAGCCCACGCCATCCACCTCGACCAAAGGCTCCAGCCAGTGCATGCCCCAGCTCGATACGCGCTCGACCGTGCATCCTGCCGCCTCGAACGCCGCGGCGACCTGATCTGCGCCGCACGCAATCGCCAGCGCGTCGTCCGATATGCGTACAACCCGGCTCATACGCTTACCTCCGCGATCAATGAGTCCAGCCGAGCCGCATCTAGCCGCGCATGTAACGCGTTGCCGATCATCGCGTTCGGCCCGACGCCGCACAGGCCGAGGCAGTAGACTGGCTCGATCAAAACCCTGCCATCCGCAATATGCTCTGCCTCGGCGGCAAGCGCTTCGCTACCGCGCGCCTGACATGCCTCCGCCCGGCACAGACGCACCACAGGTTTGGCGGCGGGGGCATCGCGGAAATCATGATAGAAGCTCGCTACGCCATGCACCTCGGCGCAGGTGAGATTGAGCGCCTCCGCGATCTGCCGCTTCGCCATGTCGGAAATACAGCCGCATTCCGCCTGCACCGCATGTAGGATGGGCAACAGGCTGCCTTCCTTGCCGCTATGGCGTTCCAGAATTTCCTGAATTGCCGCTGTTTGATCTTGTTCGTTCATCGGCAGAAAATCCGATTTTTGATCGAATAAGTCAAATAGAAGAACCTGAATTATGATAGATATATTCTATCATAAACTACGCGCTATACTCGCCGCAACCCGCGCCAATGGCGTTACCGGATCACGATCCAATATCACGAGGCCGATCTGGTTGGGCGGCGGCGGATCGCTGAAGGGGAGCAGCATAAGCTCCGGGTGCATAGCGATCAGCCCAGCATGGCTATCGGTCACGATGGCATCCAGCCCCCCTTCTGTTACCATCGCAAACAAGGCCACATAGCTGTCTGCCGTCGCGACAGGCTCGCATGTGAGGCCGCGCTCCGCAAGCACTGCGTCCAATATGCGCCGGTTCTGCATGCCCTGATGCAGCAGGCACAGCCGGGAGGCGGCGGCTTCCTCCAGCGTGATTGCCTTGCGCGTGCCAAATGGCCCGGATCGCAAAGTCGCGAACAGAAACTGCTCATTGTAGAGCGGCACGCTGCTTACCTGAGCAGGTGGCTCGCTCGACAGATAGGTGATCCCTGCGTCTAGTTCGCGCGCGATAAGCGCGCTCTCGATCTCGCGCGAGGTGAGCGAGCGGATCGTCACCTGTACAGAGGGTTGGGCCTTGGTAACAGCAGCGACAATCCGCCCAACACAGGGCATCGCCGCTGGTATCGCACCCAACCGTAAGGTGCCGCGCAACTGGCGCGCATCGCTTTCGATCGCAGCCCGCATCGCAGCATGTTCGGCCAGCATTTGCTGCGCGAAGGGCAGGATGGCATACCCCTCGGCGGTGAGATCAACAAAGCGTCGCTCGCGCACCACCAGTCGCTGACCCATCGACTCTTCGAGCGCGACAATGCCCGCCGAAAGCGTTGGCTGCGTTACATGGCAGGCTTGCGCTGCGCGCGCGAAATGCCGCTCGCGGGCGAGAGCCGTGAAATATTCCAGATGCCGTAACTGCATGGATCGTTATCTGCCTACTTCACTCGCCTCTGTACGTGCTTCGCATATTCAGCAAGACATGAAAACAAGCGCTGTTAGGTGAACTTTCATGGCGCGTATTTTCCATCAGCAGAGAAATTCATGCTGGAGTATCTATAACAGTCTCAAAGCAGCTTTACTTTGAGGATGTGATACCGATCGATAAAAGCAGCGCTTCGGCTAATTCATCGGGACACGAGAGAAACGGGGAGTGATCCGTATCGAGAGTCACAACCGTGCTGCCAGGGCAGAGCTGCTGCATACGGCGCTGACTGCTCAGAGGGATAACGCGATCATCTGTGCATTCAATATACAGGCGCGGAATAGAACCCCAGCGCTCGGGTGAGACGGACACCGGAGCGACACGAGGGCCTTCCGGCTCAGCCACCAATCGTGCCATCGCCGCGGAGGAAATATCTCGCCGGGTGCGTTGTGCGAATATCAACTCAGGGCTGCTAGCGGTAACTATGGTTCCGTTGCCGCCTGCTGTGGGTGAGGTAAGCGTATCATATTCAATATTGGCTGGCTCGCTCTCCCTGAAGGAAGCGCGCGACATGCCATTAGGCAGCATCATTGCACAGATATAGACAAGGGCATCTATCGCTTCAGGCGCGATCTCTGCTGCCTGGCTGATCACGATGCCACCGCGGCTGTGACCGACAAGAATGACCGGCCGCGAGGCAGCGTTATGGCATATCTTTGCGACAAAATCAGACCAGCCCTGCAATGTCACGGCTGCAAGTTCCTCTTCCGATCCACCCATGCCAGGCAGGTCGGGCGTAAAGACATCGTGCCCCTGCTCTCGCAGCAGTGCTGCAACATGATCGAAGCACCAGCCGCCATGCCAGGCACCGTGAACAAGAATGAAAGTTGCCACTCTCCGTTCCCTTTGCGGGCCAACTCCGTTAGGGCCAAAAGCGGCGTGACGCGATTGCTGCGCCTTCGGCAAGAACGCCGAGTTTCGCCCAGACGATGTCCCGCTGTACCCTGCCGGATCCGACATGGATTGAAAAGCCGCAATCGATGCCAGCCATTACGTTTTCACGTCCCACCAGATGAGCGTAGCGCCCTATCCTTTGTGCAACGAGTTCGGGATGTTCGAGATAGTTCGACTGGCATTCGATGACGCCGGGTATCAGTACCTTGCCTTCCGGTAGCTTGACCTGCTCGAACATCGCAAATTCGTGGGCATGACGAGGGTTGGCAGCCTCGAACTGAATAGCATGCGGGCGTGCGCGCCATATCAGGTCGATGACATCACAGAACGGGACATCGCAATGATGCGGGCCGGGATAGTTTCCCCAACACATATGCATTCGTAATTGCGTTTCCGGTATGTTGGCGGTTGCCCGGTTGATTGCTTCGATGTTCACCATGATCCTGTCGCGAAATTGCGACAGGCTGAGTTCGCGGAATTGAGTATGCCGCCCCATGGCCAGATCGGGGCAGTCTATCTGCAAGGTAATTCCGGCCGCAGCGATTGCCTCATATTCGTGGCGCATACCTTCGGCGAGGGCGAAGACATAGTCCTCGTCGCTGTCATAATATTCGTTTCGAAAGAAAAGCGCTGTCACGCCTGGCGATGCTGCACTCATAAACGCCTGCTTGCCCTCGAACCTGGAGAGAGCAGCATTGAGTGTCCCGGCATCCTTCTCCACTGCCGTCATATCCTTGACGGTAATGGGTGCATTACATGCTGGCGTCTTGCGATGCTTGCGGCCCGGATCGGATACGATGCGCTCCTTGACGCCCGGGAAGTCCTCAAGATCCTGAAAGACATAAGAATTGCCCGTGCCGCCGAAGCCATTCAGACGGTCCTTGATATAGGTGGCATAGCTGGGCTTAGACTGCTCGCCATCGTTGATGATATCAATACCAGCTCCGGCTTGCTTGCCCACGACAAAGTCGACCGCCTGCTCGATGCGTCTTTCCAAAATCTCCGGATCGATGTCCTGCCCATCCTCCTTCGCGAACATCAGTTCGATAAGGTCGTCCTCGCGCGGCAATGAACCGACATGGGTGGTCAGGAAACGGTTATGACTCATCAGGACAAAATCTCCCGGCTTTGGGACGCATAAAGGAATGCGCCGGACCACTTGTCATGCCAGGGGGAGGCGAAACGAGCAGCCCGGCACAGGGCGCGCCACTTTTCAATCAGCGGCGGCAAGGTGGCTCGGTCGCACATCATTGTTTGGTCGATGATCTCCAGTGAGCCAACGCTTCAACTCGCTATGTGCATCCTTGGCGCGGATGGCATTAATCTCATCCACATGATCGGCATCGAGCGTGAACTCTACGATCATCTCGTCAGGATCGACGACATAAACCGACCGGCAATAGCCATGCTCCAGAACATAGGTTTGCTTTAGGCCGGCGTCGGCTATGCGTTTCTCCAGCTCGGCCTGCGCTGTAGCGTCAACATTAAGCGCGATGTGGCGAAAGGGGCTTGATATTAGGTCGGGACCGAATTCTGCCTGATCATTGGCATCGGCAAACTGGAAGAAGGCGAGGGCGCTGCCATCCTGCAACCCGAAAAAGCAGTGACAGTAAGTGCGAACGGACCCGAAGAGCGCTTCCTGCTCGCACCATGTGGCAACAAGTGGAAACCCCAATATGTCTTCATAAAAACGTCGTGTCGCCTCAAGGTCTTTCACGACATAGGCGGTATGATGCAATCGGCTGGCAAGCGGTGAGGTCATCATTCTGCTCCATCGGTTATCTTTGCCGATCCGGGGGGATCAGCCAAACAGCTTCTTGGCAATTTCAGCGACATGCTGGCCCTGATAGCGTGCGCCTGCAAGTTCGTTCTCACTTGGCATCCGGCTGCCGTCCGCTCCTGCAATGGTTGTTGCTCCATAGGGAGTGCCGCCACTGATCTCTCCCATCTCGGTATTGCCGGCGAAGCTATAGGGTAGCCCGACAACAATCATGCCATGATGCAATATAGTGGTGTGGAACGAAGTTATTGTCGTTTCCTGGCCGCCATGCTGGCTTGCGGTTGAGACGAACACGCTTCCGACCTTACCAATCAGCGCACCCTTGGCCCACAGTCCGCCTGTCTGATCGAGGAAATTACGCATCTGGGCAGCCATGTTACCGAAGCGTGTTGGCGTGCCGAAGATGATTGCGTCGTAGTTAGCAAGTTCATCGACAGTGGCGAAAGGCGCCTCCTGTGTGACTTTCATTCCGGAAGAGGCCGCGACATCGGCGGGAACCAACTCTGGCACCCGCCTGACATCACATTGGCATCCGGCAACCTTGCCCGCCCCCTCGGCTACAGCGCGCGCCATTACTTCGGTATGACCATAGCTGGAATAGTACAGAACGAGCACCTTGGCCATCATAGCTCCTTAGAATGAGTAGGTTGCTTCCAGCCCGTAGATACGCGGCCGTGCCTTGAACACGAAGCCGCCAGGCGAGAACTCAGCATTATATTTCTTGTTGAACAAATTGGTTGCGAAACCCGTCAGGCTCCAGGCCCCTCCCTTCACTCCGGCGCGCACGTCGACCAAATCAACCGGCTTGCGTACCGTTGTGTTGTAAGGTTCCCACCATGTTTTGCCGGTGCGGCGATAATCGACACGAAGCAGCCCTTCCATATTGCCGCCCAGCTCCGGTGTGAACTGTGCTCCCAGATTATAGGTGTAGCGCGAGATGAGCGGTGCCTCGTTGCCAATCACGGTTGGATCCGGGAACTGCTTGATGTCGCTCCATGTATAGCCAACGGCCGCATTCAGCTCGATTGAGGGCGTTGGGCGGGCCTGAAGCTCCAGTTCGAAGCCCTTGATCCGTGTCTTCGGGATATTGCCCAGATTCTGTGTTGAGTTAGCTGCGAGGAACACGAAGAAATAGCTGTTCTTCGAGACAGTGCTATAGACAGCGCCGTTTAAGGTGATCTTGCGATCAGCCATCCTTGTCTTGAAGCCGAGCTCTAAAGTATCGGCTGTTTCTGCTTTGAAAACGTCACTCACGCCAACAATGCCGTTAGATGACGCCACTCCTCCTACACCGGTCTGGTTGAAACCACCGGAACGGAAGCCACGGCTATACCCGCCATAGAGCGTGACATTATCTGTCGGTTTATAGGTAAGCGTAACCTTGGGCTGCCAGTCGTTGAATGATTTGCGGCGAACATCGCCAGTAGCGCCTTGCGGAAATCCTGGCACATTTGGCAGAAAAGCGGTTGGTGTCAACGTAGTGTTCTTGCGTTTGTCATGGTCGTAGCGCAGCGAGGCATCCACACGCAGACCATCCATCAAGTCATAGCCCAGATTAGCAAACAGTGCCCAGGCGAAGTTGTCCTGCTTGTCAGAAAGGAACGTCGCCTGTGGATTGAGCGGATTGGTGCTGGGCGTGTGATAGACCGGAAATACGCCGTTTCCGGTATCCACCATATTGCCAGTAGAAATGAAACGGTTGGTGTCGATCATATAACCGCCGAACATCCAGAACAGTTTGCTGCTGGCCGGTGACTGGAACCGCAATTCCTGGCTGAATGCCTTCACATTCAAATACTGGCTCTGGTTGAGGTCAAAGCCGAGGATGTTGAAGAAAAGCGATTCCTGGATTGGCAGGAAGTCATAGGCATCACCTGTCAGTATTTCTTTCACGGTATCGTATGAGGTGATCGACGTGGCCGAGAAGTTATCAGTGTCGTAGGTGATTTTGGCTGCGACATTAACGAGATCGCGGTCATTCTGCCCGCGGTTGTTCACACGGATTGGCAAGCTGGTGTCGTTTACATCGCCCACGATGTTGAAATAGAGGGCCTGAGTTTCAAGCCGTGCGTAGGAAGCTCGCAGGTCTACCGCCAAGCCTCCGCCCGCATCGATCAGAAGATTGCCGCGTATGGCAACGTCTTTGTATGGATCTGCCTTCTCGTGGAGGTATGTGTTCTTGAGGTATCCGTCTGTGTCCACATAAGAACCGGAAATACGGAATTTGATGTTCTCGGATAATGGTCCGCTGATCCCAGCCCGCGCCTGCCACCCGAAGCCATTGTCGATCCCCAGCTTGATCTTGCCTTCGAACTTGTCGCTAGGCTGTTTGGTGTTGATGATGATCGCGCCGCCGATGGCATTCCGGCCGTAAAGGCCGCCCTGTGGTCCTTTGAGCACCTCGATCTGCGCAATGTCGAATAGCTCCTGATTGAAAGCGGCAGGATTGACCTGCTGCACGCCGTCAATGACCACCGCGACAGACGGCTCGCTGTTGCGCGCCTGCGTGATACCGCGGATGATGACGAAGGCATTGCCTGCGTTTTGTGTTTCAACCAGATTCACATTCGCCGTCAGGTTTACGAAGTCAGCCGGACGCTCAATCCCTGCATTCTCGATAGCCTGTGATGTGAATGCGGTGACTGCGGCGGGCGTATCCTGAAGATTCGCATCCCGCCTCAGTGCTGTGACCACAATATCGCCGATGTCCGTTGATTCGTTTTCCTGCGCCCAGGCCGGCGTCAGCGCGCTGCATGCGAGAAAAAAAGTGAGGCTGGTACGTGCCGTAAAATTCATGTCCCTCTCCCAACTTTATTGTGGTTGAGAGAAGCTATATTACCTTCGAAATGCGAAGTCAAATTCGATAATCGAAATTACAATCAGATTTGCACAGCATGAAGCAAGGCCGGCCATCTTCTCAAGGCCTGCTGAATCTCGGCAGCAGCAGTGCGCAGGCCGTCCAGTCGAGTAGCAATCATTTCTTGCTGGGTTGTCCTTCCGGTTGTCGTCGAACAGTTGATTGCGGCGACAGACATATGTTTCGCGTCAAAAATTGGCACGGCAAGGGAGACGATGCCCATGTCGAGTTCCTCGCAGGTCGAATCATATCCCTGGGTTCGCACTTGCATCAGCCGTTCACGCAGCACATCGCGGTCTGTGATTGTATTCTTGGTCAGAGCCTTAAGCTCTGCAGTTGCAAGAAACTCCTCGATTTCAAGATCCGGTCGGAAAGCAAGAATCGCCTTGCCCATCGATGTGGCGTGAAGTGGAAAGCGCGTGCCGACGGCTGCGCCAAGACGAATTTGCCGCCGTGTTGACACATGGGCCAGATACAGAACGTCATTGCCCGCGATTACCGCCATTGACGAGCTGTCGCCCATCTCGTCGCGCAGTCTTTGCAGCGATGGAGACACGACCTGCTCGATATTCATCGACGACATAAAAGCTGACCCGAACGCCAGCACTTCGGGCTTAAGCAGGAAATTACGCCCATACTGACCGATATAGCCGAGCGAAACCAATGTATTAAGGCAACGGCGTGCCACGGCTGGGCTTAGACCAGCCTTGGCAGCAACTTCGCTCAGCCGCATTTCGGGGTCATGTTCATCAAAAGCTCGCAAGACCCTTAAACCACGCTCCAGTGTGGAGAGATATTCAGGGTCTTTTTCGGCCTTTGTTTTCATGGGATTCCTGACGGTTCCGTCCTGAGCGGATCGATAATCTGGTGGTTGTCGGCGCCAAGCACAGGCGGGGCGGTGACGCTGGTCTGTCGTTCCCCGTCAAAGCTGACCGGGAAGCGTATAGTCCGAAATGGACCTTCTGGTCCATGCGGGTCTTCAATTACCAGACCGAGCGCTTTCGCCTGCGCGGATTCGGCCACTTCTTCCGACGTCCGCATGGGTGAATGGGGCACCTCGAGGCGGGTCAGTTGTTCGCACCATTCATCCCGTGTCTTCTTTTTGAAGAGTGGCGCAAGCGTAGCCACGACATTCTCGTAATTGGCGATCCGCTCGTTTCTGTCCCTGAATTCGGGCAAGGACAGCATGTCGGGCATGCCCACAGCTTCGGCCAGATTTTCCCAGAATTTCGTTGGCGACGACATATGAAGAGCGAGCCATTTTCCGTCGCTGCATTCGAATACATAGGATTGCGATACATGGGGCCGGCTCCATGGACCCATGATCTGCCCCGCCGAAAAGAAATGGGTGAAATCGTCGAGGTTGAAATGGCACATTGCCTCGAACATGGAGGTTTCAACCAACCGCCCATGGCCTGTTGCCTGTCGCTCGTTCAGTGCCGCCAGAACGCCCAGAGCCGTGTAAAAGCCAGTCATCGCATCCGCAATCGCTGGTCCCACCACGCGCGGATTTGCCGGATTGATCAGCAGCCGCAGAAACCCGCTCGCCGCCTGGGCCACAGTATCGAATGCCGGCCTGTCCCGGTCTGGACCTTCGGGGCCAAAACCTGAAATCGACGCATATATAAGACGGGGGTTGATAGAGCGGAGGCGTTCGGCATCGACGTTGAGTCGTTTACTGACGCCGGGACGAAAATTCTGGATAAACACGTCAGCCTCCGCAACCAACTTGTCCAACGCAGTCAGATCCTCTGCCACGCGTGTATCGAGAGTGATACTGCGCTTGTTGCGGTTATATGTCTGATAATGCGGGCTATAGAGACCACCCTTGAAGGCCCGAAAGGGATCGCCAGTTCCCGGCTGTTCAATCTTGATGACGTTTGCTCCAAGATCCGCCAAAAGCATCGCAGCGGCGGGGCCGGTAATGAAGGTACCCATTTCGAGTACAGTGATATTGGCGAGCGGTCCCGTCACGCTTCTTCTCCTAGATATGCTTGACAGCCATTCTAGAAAATTCGCATAGTGAAATCAACTTCGATTAACGAATAATGGAGGATGCCATGCGCATCGGCAAACAGGACGACGGCTACACCTCGATATGTACCTCGGACGCCCATAGCATCACCGTGCGCGGGCTGGATCTTACAAACGAGATTATCGGCCATCTCGATTTTACGCATTATTTCTGGCTGCTGGTCACCGGCGAGGCGCCTACCGAGACGCAAAAATTCTTCGCGAATGCTGTTCTTTGCGCGATAGCCGAACATGGTCTGGTGCCAAGTGTCGCGGTTGCCCGCATGACTATGGCTGCGGCACCAGAGGCGTTTCAGGGAGCGGTCGCCGCTGGGCTGCTTGGCTGTGGATCGGTCGTGCTCGGTAGCGCCGAAGCAACGGGGAAGTTTCTCTCTAGCCAGATCAAGCTCGCTGAGCAGGATGATATTTCTTTCGCTGAGGCGGCAAGGATGGGCGTTGCATCCCTGCGAGCCGGGAAACAAGCAATTCCTGGTTTCGGTCACCCGCAACATTCAGCTGGCGATCCGCGCGCATTGCGCCTGTTATCGCTTGCGCAGGAGCACGGCATCGAGGGCAAGTATATCCGTATGCTCTATGCCGTCCGGGATGTGTTGCCGGATGTTTTGGGGCGGCCATTACCGATTAACGTCAATGGCGCGATTCCAGCCGTGATGCTCGATGCTGGTTATCCACTCGACGCACTCAAGGGCGTCTCCCTGCTTGCACGTACGGCAAGCCTAATAGGTCACTTGCAGGAAGAGGCTGAGCGCCCAATCGGGTTCATGATGGCCGGTGCAGCAGCCGATCGGATCGAGTTTGTCGACGAGTAGAAGCGATATCGTCACGCAAATAGGTTTACGAGTCACTGCGAGATTAACTTGAGGGTGGTGATGAAGATGCCCGGCGCTGAACAACCGATATGGCTTGAGGCGAGGTCATAGCCTTGAGATTTCAATGATACCCTAGTTCTAGAGTCCCAACAGTTTCTCGTGTCAGGCTACGTCGTGGTCCTGCTCAGGGCGAGCAGCATAATGCCGCGCCAGCACTGCACAGACCACCAGCTGAAGTTGGTGAAACAGCATTAGCGGCAATACGATCAATCCAAGTTGAGGTCCGGGGAACAGCACGCTGGCCATTGGCAACCCACTTGCGAGAGATTTTTTTGAGCCACAAAACTGGAGTACAATTTCGTCCTCCATGCGGAGCCGCATCACACGGCGGGCTAAGGCACCAGTCATGAAGAGCGCTAATGCAAGTAGAATAGTCAGCATGAGGGACAGGACGGCCAGATCGCCTACGCCTATCTGGCTCCAGATGTTATCGGCCATACCTTTGGAGAATGCGACGTAGATGATCAGTAAGATGGATCCTCTGTCAGCATAACCGAGTATCTGTCTGTGGCGTTTTATCCATTGGCCGATCCATGGACGTAATACTTGCCCGATGGCGAAGGGCAGCAGGAGTTGTAGGGCGATATCGCGAAACACGGAAAAAGAGAGTTCTGCACCCTGGGTGTGTAGCAGCCAGCCTGCAAGCAGAGGGCTCAGAAAGACACCGATAATATTGGAAGCGGACGCTGCGCATAGGGCTGCGGCGACATTGCCGCGTGCAATTGATGTAAACGCGATTGAGGATTGAACAGTCGAAGGCAATACACAAAGGAAAAGGAAGCCTGTTACGAGCGCGGGCGGCAAAGTATAGGGAGCAAGCGCGCTAAACCCGATGCCGAGCAAGGGAAAGAGCATGTACGTGCTGGCAAGCACGGCTATCTGAAGTTTCCATAACCGGAAACCATCCCATGCCTCGCCCAAGGAGAGGCGGGTGCCATAAAGGAAAAACAGAAATACAATGCCTGCGTCCGCAGCAGCGCCCGCAACCGCAGCACCACGCCCAACTGCTGGCAGCAGTGTAGCGAGTACGACCATCATCATTATCAGGATGATGTAAGGGTCAACCATGCGCCGCAGTCGAATCATTATTATCGCCTCTTCGAGATTGCCGAGCCATTGCCGCTAAATCTTTGCTTGTGAAGTAGGCTAACCAATAATGCTGTGGCCGATACCATGCGGTGAACTTGACTTTAGAGGTGTAATATATGTTAAGGGCGCATTCCCAATTAATATGCCTTCATTTTTTCTGGAGCCCTCGACATGGACAAGTTTGACGCACGCCAAGCGACGCTCGATCTCGTGACTGCCTTTGTGAATAATAATAGTCTCAAGTCTCAGGAATTGCCGGCATTATTATCTGAAGTATATGGTGCGATAGCGGGCTTTGGCGGGAAGGCCGTCGAGATCATTCTCTCAGACAAAGCATCTACAGCGCCGCAGGAGGTCTCGACGATAGCCTCCGCTCTGGAGCCTGTGATTGAGAGCGAGAATGCGAATTTCAAAGCTGCGGTTACTATCGAAGAGTCGCTCCGTGATCGCAATTTTATCGTCTCGATGATCACTGGTGAGAAGATGAAAACTTTGGCGCGTCATTTGCGGCGTCATGGTCTCGATGAACAACAATATCGAGAACGCTATAATCTTCCCAAGGACTATCCCATGGTCGCCCCGGCATATTCGGAGCTGCGGCGCAGTGTCGCCAAGAAGATGTCTTTGGGGCGGGTTGGACGCACCAATTTATCCGTGGCAAAACAGTCGGCATCTACGGATGCAGTCAAATCCGCACCTGCCAAAGGCACTGAAGTCAAAGCAAAAGCCAAACCTGAGAAAGTCGAGAAGTCGAAGAGCGTTGAAAGTGGTAAGCCTTCGATAAAGATGAAAACGGATAAGGCGGTAAGTAAAGCAGCTAATGCGAAGGCACCGGTATCTTCGTTGCCCAAAGTACCAAAAAAAGGGCGTGGCGCAAAAGTTGTCGCTGAAGCTGCGATGCCCAAGATAGTTCCATTGGAAGAGACTAAAATCACCTCCCCGGCGCAGGTGGCTCCGGCAAAGAGGCCAGGTAGGCCAACCGGTAAGGGTAAAGCTGTGACAGCAACCCCAGTGGCCGCACCGCCGACGGCCAGCAAAGTTGTCGCAAACGCGAGTGAGTCCGTCACCATTGCTCCAGCTACGACAAAGCCAGCTACGACAAAGAAAGCAGATAGCAGTGCGGCGGTTGATACAAAGGCAGATCGTCGCAAGCTCAAGCCTGTCTTTAATGGATGAGAGGGGCTCAGAGGCCGATCTCAAGGGTACATTGATACGCGATACGGGCGGATTTACGCTGCGCACTGAGGGCGGGCTGCAAATCCGTCTGTCGCTGCACCGCGTGCCGGTCGATCATGTGGAGAAACGCGTTCGGGTTGTCGGTATCTGGATTGATGAATTGACGATCGAGGCGGATGGAGTTGCGCCCATCTGAAGGCATTTTGAGAACCCCCCTTTTTTGTCGCCCTTAGATGTCCGGAATATACAATACTCCTCCATAGGGTCATGCGACGAGGATGCAGCAACCTATAGCGACCTGGTTTGCTGTACTATCGCCGCCGCTAGGAATAGCGGCGGCGTTTTTATTTACGGTGCATTCGTCTGTTGAACGTCTACTCAGCTCATTGCGAGAACCATGTGGCGAACTTGCGGATAGACCTGGTTTTCCCATTTCGATCCTGAAAAGACGCCATAATGGCCTACACCCGGCTGAAGATGATGGCGTTTCAAATGCGGGCGCAAACGGGAACAGAGAATATGCGCGGCAGCTGTCTGCCCAACTGCGCAGATGTCGTCTTTCTCTCCCTCCACCGTCAGTAGCGCCGTTCGCTGGATTGCTGACGGATCGACTGGACGCCCGCGATGCGTCAGCTCACCCTTGGCCAGCAAGGCGCGCTGGAACACAATGTCTACGGTCTGGAGATAATATTCGGCGGCCATGTCGATGACCGCAAAATATTCGTCGTAGAAGTCCTTGATCTTGTTCGCTTCAGCGTCGTTTCCATCCGCCAATAATGTATAAAGCTTGCGATGCTGGTCTATATGTCTGTCTGGGTTCATCGACATAAAAGCGAATAGCTGCAGAAACCCAGGATAAACCCGCCGTCCTACACCTTGATATCCGATCGGAACATGTGAGATCAATTTTTGCTCAAACCATTCCAGTGGTTTCTCATTGGCAAGGGTATTGACCACAGTCGGCGCGACACGCGCATCAACCGGGCCTCCCATAAGCGTCATGGTGCGCGGCTGGGCGGGGTCTTTATTTTGAGCCATAATCGCAACCGCAGCCAGTGTCGGCACGCATGGCTGGCAGACAGCGAGCACATGGGAGTTAGGACCAAGCTCTTGCAGGAAGCGGATCACATAGTCGACATAATCCTCGAAAGCGAACGGGCCAGCGCTCAAGGGTACATCGCGAGCATTCTTCCAGTCGGTGATGTACACATCATGATCGCGAAGCAAGGTTTGCACGGTTGAACGTAGCAATGTTGCGAAATGGCCTGACAAAGGAGCCACGACAAGAATCTTAGGCTGCGGTGTCTCTAAGCCCGGTTTGGCGAAATGAAGCAGGTCGCCGAAGGGCATTTCAAGCGCAACCTCCTCACGCACCGACTCAAGCGCATTGCCAACCATGACCGATTCGATGGCATAGGATGGGCGACTGTGTGTGACTTTTGCTCCTTGAAATACATCGAGCATCGCAAAGAGCTGGCTGAACATGGGCCATTCACTGGTATTGGAGAAATATTTATCGCGTATTTTCAATGAATTTGACGCTACCCAGCGCGGTGGCGTCATCATGTCGCTCCAAGCCTGATACAAGCTATACAGCATTTTCATCCCCCAGAAGCGCTTGCCAAACGATTGCACTTCCTCTCGGCACCACATTATGTGATTACTATGCTGCGCTGCACCATAAACAAATGCAAGGTGCAAAACTGAAAGAGGGCCAGTCATATGCCGAAACCTCAACTGACGCTTTCAAGTAAAACCTATTCCGCATGGTCGCTGCGCGGCTGGCTGTTATGCCAGCTTGCAGGACTTGATGTCGAGGAAGTGATGGTTCCGAACGACGCGAATAACCGTGCCGAACTGCTGTTGCTCTCGCCGTCGGTGCTTGTGCCCCGGCTGACAATTGGCGACATCAGCGTCTGGGATACGCTGGCTATAGCGCAGACATTGAACGAATTGTATCCCGATGCAGGCATGTTTCCGAAAGACCCGGTCGCGCGGGCGCATTGCTGGGCGATCTCCGGGGAGATTCACTCTGGCTTCACTAACCTCCGCTCGGCGCTGCCGATGAACCTGAAAGTCCGGCATAAGAGCTTCCCGATATTTTCAGGCGCCAAGCCGGATATCGAGCGTATCGAGACGATATGGCAGGACTGCTTAGCGCGCTATGGCGGACCATTCCTGTTCGGGGACAAGCCATGTGTGGCGGATGCTATGTTTGCCCCGGTCACGCAACGCTTCCTTACCTATGCTGTGCCGATGTCTCCAGCGAGCGCTGACTATTGCAACACTATCACAGCCTGGCCACCTATGGCGGAGTGGATTGCCGCAGCGCACGCCGAACCGGAGGAGATAGAGGAACTCGATGTAGAGTTTTGATCCTCTCGGCCGCGCCAAGCAAATAATGGACAGCGGCATTGCCATGAGAGATGCTCCCACCAAATGATTCGAGGCAGGAGTGGGTATGCGGTTCCGATGGATGCTGGGCCTCTTGTGTCTGCTGATCGTGCCGATGGCTGCGGACAGCAGCTCCAGCCCACAGGTGACGCTGGCGGTTCCCGGCAGTAGCGCTTGGCGCAGCGGCACGATCAACCGCTTCACGCTGCGCTTCTCCGATCCGATGGTGCCGCTTGGCGATCCCCGTGCAGCGCCTGCTGCCGTTAGCGATTGCCCTGTTCCTGCGGCTGGCCGCTGGGTAGACCAGCAAACCTTCGTGCTCGATTTCGAGACGCCGCTACCCGGTGGTGTGAGTTGCGCGGTCACTCTGCGCGACGATCTTGCAACTTTGCGCGGCGTGCGTGTCTCAGGGACGCGCCGGTTCCAGATCGACACCGGCGGGCCGTCCGTCCGCGCAGTGCTGGCGCCAGGCATGGATGGCGACATAGACGAGGATCAGGTCTTTCTCGTCGCGACCAATGTGCCCGCCGATCCGCGATCCGTCGCTGCGCGGGCGTCGTGCGCTGTTGATGGGATCGGCGAGAGTATCGCGGTTGATTTGCTGCCCGCCGTCACTGTCTCCAATCTGCTCGACGGGCTGGGTGAGCGGAACTGGCGCCGCCGGTCCTTCCTTGAAGAAGCCGGTTTGCCTGCCGTCCTACCCAAGGATGCCAAATCCCGCGCCGCCGCGCTCGGCAATGTAGTTGCATTGCATTGTCGAAGGCCGCTCCCGTCGGAGCGCAACATGGCGCTCGTCTGGCCGAGCAGCATCACCAGTCTCTCCGGCAAGGTGGCTGGTCGTGATCAGCGCTTCGATTTCACCGTGCGCGCGCCGTTCGCTGCGCGCTTCGAATGTGGCCGGGTGAACAGTAGTGCGGGCTGCAATCCGATAGAGGATGCGGAACTCAATTTCTCCGCGCCCATCGCGCGGGAGAAGGCGCTCGCTATTCGCCTCAAGCTCGCCGACGGCAGCGAGCGCTTGCCTGTCCTGTCGGATGACGCGAAAAGCAACGCGCAGGTTTCGGGCATCAGCTTCAAGGGACCATTTCCCGCCGAGAGTGATGCGAAGCTGGTTCTGCCGCAGGGGATCAAGGACCTTTCCGACCGCCCGCTCAACAACGCATCCCGCTTTCCGCTATCCGTGAAATTCGATGCAGCGCCGCCACTGGTGAAGTTCGCGGCGGGCTTCGGTATCGTCGAGGCGACCGAGGGTGGGGTGTTGCCTGTCACTGTGCGCTCGGTCGAACCGACACTTATCGGCAAGGCGACATCTATAGCAGGCAAGAGCGTCCGCATCGCCGACGACAATGCAGAGATCGCAAAGTGGCTGCACAGGCTGGATAATGCCGAGGATAGTGATTTCGAGGATATCAAGCAGCCCGACGGCACCTCGAAAGCAATCAACCACACCCGTGACAAGCCATTGCTGACCTCCAGCGGCGCGGCGATGAGCGTGCCCTTGCCCGGCAAGGGCAAGGATTTCGAAGTCGTCGGCATTCCGCTCAAGAAATATGGCTTCCATGTTGTCGAGCTGGCAAGCCCGGCGCTGGGTAACGCGCTCCTGGGCCGCAAGGTGCCGCGCTATGTCGCGGCCGGCGCGCTGGTGACGGACATGGCGGTGCATTTCAAATGGGGGCGGGAAAGCTCGCTCGTCTGGGTGACAATGCTGGAAACCGGCGCGCCGGTCGCGCATGCGGCGATCCATGTGACGGATAGCTGCACCGGCAAGCCGATCGTCTGGGGCAGCACGGACCGCACCGGGCGCCTGCTGATTAAAGGCAGCTTGCCGGAGCCTGAAATCAACGGCGATTGCGATTATGGTGCCGCGCATCCCCTCTTGGTCTCGGCGCGGCTGGGCGAAGATATGAGCTTCACACTGACGAGCTGGACCAAAGGCATTGCGCCCTATGATTTTGAGCTGCCATTCGGGTGGAGCGCACCGCAGGACATCATCCACACCATCTTCGACCGCGCGCTGGTGAAGGTGGGAGAGAGTGTGCACATGAAGCATGTGCTGCGCCATCCGGCAGGTTCCGGTTTCGCGCTCGCCAAAGGGTTTTCCGGCAGGCTGGTGCTGAGCCACAATGGCTCCGGCACCGAATTCTCAATGCCCGTCACCATTTCCGCCGCTGGCAGCGGAGAGAGCGAATGGATGGCGCCACAGGGCGCGCCGCTCGGCGATTATACGCTGCGGTTCGAGGCGAACGGGCAGACGATCCAGAGCGGGCAGAGCGTGCGCGTCGACGAATATCGCCTGCCGACTATGCGCGCGAGCGTGTCGGGGCCGCCCGCACCGCTGGTTCGCCCTACGAGTGTACCGCTCTCGCTCTATGTCGGTTATCTCTCCGGCGGCGGTGCGGGTAGCCTACCGGTTACACTGCGCAGCGATTTTACCGGCTATGCGCCCGGCCCAAGCGGTTGGGAAAATTATAGCTTCGGCGGCGAGGCGGTGAAGCCCGGCACCCGCCCGCTGGATGATGAAGGCGAAGTGGAGAAGACGCCGCTTCCTTATGCACAGACCTTGCCCGCAACGCTGGGCGCAGATGGCACCGCTAAGGCAAGCATTGATGTCAACCAGCCGGTGACGCAGCCGATCGGGCTTACGGTGGAGATGGATTACCCGGACGCCAATGGCGAGATGTTGACCGCCAGCCGCCGCCTGACGCTTTATCCATCGGCGGTGCAGCTTGGCGTAAAGACCGACGGCTGGTTGATGCGCGACAATGATTTGCGACTGCAATTCGTCGCGCTCGATATTTCCGGCAAGCCGATTGCGGGCCAGAAGGTCGCGGTGAAGCTCTATTCGCGCGAGATCATCACCGCGCGGCGGCGGCTGATCGGTGGCTTTTACGCATACGAAAATCAGGAGAAGGTGACGGAAATCGATGCGTCTTGCAGCGCCAAGACGGACAGCCTTGGCCGTGCGGGCTGCGCGCTTGATCCCGAAGTATCGGGCGAGGTCACGGTCGTAGCCACCACGCTGGACGCCGAAAAGCGCGAGGCGCGGGCGGTGCGCTCCGTCTGGCTCGCGGGCGAGGATGACTGGTGGTTCGGCGGCGACAATGGCGACCGGATGGACCTCATCCCAGAGCAGAACGCTTACAAGGCGGGCGATGTTGCGCGCTTTCAGGTACGCATGCCGTTCCGCGCCGCCACCGCGCTCGTGACGGTGGAGCGCGAAGGCGTGCTCGCGAGCTATGTGATGCAGCTTTCCGGTAAAGACCCGGTCGTCGAGGTGAAGATGCCGGGAACTTATGCGCCCAATGTCTATGTCTCGGTTATGGCGGTGCGCGGGCGTATCGGCGGGTGGAAGCTGTGGCTCGCCGATCTCGCGCGCAAATGGCATTTGCCGTTCCTGTCGCGCGAGGGCGCGTCGCCAACCGCTCTCGTCGATCTCGCCAAGCCCAGCTATCGCATCGGTATCGCCAAGGTGCAGGTCGGCTGGGAAGCGCATCAGCTCAATGTCTCGGTGAAGGCAGAGAAGACGCGCTATGCTGTGCGCGATAATGCGCAGGTGAATATCGCGGTGCATGATCCCTCTGGCAAACCGGCCCGTTCAGCCGATGTCGCCTTCGTCGCGGTGGATGAGGCGTTGCTGCAACTGATGCCCAACGAGAGCTGGAAGCTCCTCGACGCGATGATGGGCGAGCGCACGCTGGATGTCGTCACCTCGACTGCGCAGATGCAGGTGGTCGGCAAGCGGCATTACGGCAAGAAGGCGGTCGAGGCGGGCGGCGGCGGCGGCGATGCCTCCGGCATCAACCGTGAGAATTTCCAGCCGGTGTTGCTGTGGAAAGGCCATGTGCCGCTGGACATACAGGGCCGCGCGCGCGTTTCTGTGCCGTTGTCGGACTCACTTTCCAGCTTCCGGCTGGTCGCGATTGCGATCGATGGCGCGCAGCTTTTCGGCACGGGCGAGACCAGCATTCGTACCGCGCAAAACCTCTCGCTCTATTCCGGCCTGCCGCCCTTGGTGCGCACCGGCGACTGGTTCAGCGCGATGTTCACGCTGCGGAACGGTTCCGACCATGCGATGACGGTAACCGCGACACCTAGGCTCGAACCCGCTACCACGCAGGGCAGGCCGCTTACGCTGACGCTCGGCGCGGGCAAGGCCGGGCTGGTGCGCTGGAACCTCCATGCGCCCCAGAGCCCAGGCACGCTCAAATGGACGGTCTCTGCGCGCTCGGCGGACGGCAAGGATAGTGACAGCCTGACCGTGACGCAGGAAGTCGCCCCGGCGGTTCCGGTCGAGGTCTGGGCGGCGGGTCTGTGGCGGGTCGGCGATGGCGCGCAGCCGACGATAGCCATTCCGGCAGGCGCATTGCCGGGAGGATGGGTGAGCGTCGCACTGTCTGACACACTCGCGCCGCCGCTCGATGGCGTGCGGCGCTATATGGCCGATTATCCCTATGGCTGTTTCGAGCAAAAGCTCTCGCGCATTGTTGCGACCGGCGATTCCGGCGGATGGACCGCCCTCGCGGGTGCACTGCCAACCTATCTCGATAGTGAAGGTCTGCTGCGCTACTGGCCGGTGGCGGATATGCAAGGCTCGCCGGAGTTGACCGCCTATACGCTGGCGATGACGTCTGCCGTGGGCCTGCCCATCCCCGACGAAGCGCGCGCGAAGATGGTTGCGGCGTTGCGCGATGTGGTGACGGCCCGGCTGTCGCGGGATCGACGGTTCAGCGCGGACGAGCGGCTGGTGCGAATATCGGCGCTTACCGCACTGGCGCGGGCTGGCGTGGCGGATGCTACCCTGATCGGTTCGGTGGATATGGCCCCAGCGGACATGCCCACAAGCACCCTCGCCGACTGGATCGTCGCGCTCGACCGCCTGCCGAGAGCGCCACGCGCCGCTCAGCTCCGCGCTGCCGCCGAGCAGGAGCTGCGGCGCCGTCTCGTCTATGAAGGCACGCGGCTCGATCTCGCGGATCAGCGCAATGCGCCGTGGTGGATGATGGTGAGCGACGACGAGATGGCGATCAAAGCATTGGACGCCGTGCTCGGCAAACGCGATTGGGCGGCGGAGGCTCCGCGCATGATGACCGGCGTCGCCCAGCGCCAGTGGCGCGGCCATTGGGACACAACGCCCGCCAACGCATGGGGCGCAATAGTCACTCGGCGCTTTGGTGGGCTCTATCCGGCGAAGGCCGTAGTGGGCACGACGCAAATTGCGCTGGGCGGGAAAAGCCTGTCTGCCGCATGGCCGCTTGCCGCCGACGCTGCTCCGATGAAACTGCCACTTGCCGCCGGGCCGATGACGCTCAGCCAGAGCGGCGGTGCGGGGCCGTGGGCTGTGGTCAGCGTCCACGCTGCCGTGCCGCTGAAGGCGCCGCTGTTCGCAGGTTACAGGCTCACCCGCTCGGTCAGCATCGTCTCGGCACGCCGAAAGGATCGGCTCACGCAGGGCGATGTCCTGCGCATTCGCCTTACGATAGAGGCGACCGCGCCAAGGACATGGGTGGTGCTGAGCGACCCGTTGCCGCCCGGCGCGACGGTGGTGTCCGACCTTGGCGGCCAGTCTTCCCTGCTGCGAGAGGGCGAAGCGAGCGAGGGTGCATGGCCTGCGTACGTCGAGAAGGATAACCGGGCGTGGCGAGCTTATTATGACTGGTTACCCGGCGGCACGACTAGCATCGATTATACGGTGCGTTTGAATGGTGCGGGCCACTTCACGTTGCCTCCCGCGCGGGCCGAGGCGATGTATGCGCCCTCGATCCGCGCCCAACTGCCTGTACCGCCGATGACGATATGGGCGCCCTAAGCCAATTTCTCCGGTCATGGCGAAGCTGGGGACCGCCTCTACTGCTGATCGCCGTGATCGTACTTTACGCGGCGCTCGACACACTGAGCGCGCCGCCGCGCCTGCCCGACTATGCGCAGGTCAAGCAAGATTGGCGGCCCAGCGAGGCGTGGCTCTATGACCGCGATGGCAGGCTGCTGGATCGCATTCGGGTGGATTATAAGGCACGCAGGCTCGGTTGGGCTCAGCTTGGCGAGATCAGTCCAACTATGCGTGCGGCGGTGATCGCGGGAGAGGACCGCCGCTTTGAAGCCCATAAGGGCGTCGACTGGCTGGCACTTGGCGGCGCGGCTTTTGCCAGAATGCGTGGGGATCATGCGCGAGGCGCCTCGACGATCAGCATGCAACTCGCTGGCTATCTTTCACCGCAAATCGCAGCTCCGGGTGCGCGCGGGTGGCTGGACAAACTACGCCAGATGCGCGCGGCGTGGGTGCTTGAGGACGGCTGGAGCAAGGACGAGATACTGGAGGCCTATCTAAACGTCGCGCCGTTTCGCGGTGAAGCTCAGGGCATTGCCGCAGGTAGCATGACCCTGTTCGGCAAACCGCCTGCCACGCTCGATACCCGCGAGGCTGCACTAATGGCGGCGCTGTTGCCCGATCCCGCCGCACCCGCGCAGAGGATCGCGGCGCGTGCCTGCCGCCTTGTTGCAAATGGGGACTGTGCCGTCCTTCACGCGATGGCGAGCGCGATGCTTTCTAATGGCAGACTCAGGGCGCTTGACCCCGGCCTTGCGCCGCATCTTGCGAACCATTTGCTGCAAACTCCTGGCATGCGGGTGACTACGACAATCGATGCTACGGTTCAGCGGATAACCGCCGAGGCGCTGCGTCACCAGCTTTTGGGGCTGGGGCCAACGCGCGCGCGCGATGGCGCAGTGATCGTGCTTGATAATGCTACCGGCGATGTGCTCGCTTATGTTGGCGGCGTGGGGTTGGGATCGACCGCCGATGCGGTCGACGGCGCAGGCGCATTGCGGCAGGCGGGATCGACGCTAAAACCCTTTCTTTATGCGCAGCTTATCGAGCGCAAATGGCTGACCGCCGCCTCGATCCTAGATGACTCGCCGGTGCAGCTCGATACCGCATCCGGCCTCTATGTGCCGCGCAATTACGACAATGCGTTTCTCGGGCCTGTCTCTGTGCGTCGCGCATTGGCGAACAGTCTTAATGTGCCCGCCGTGCGCGCGCTTGTGCTGGATGGGGTACAGGACTTCCGCGACCGGCTGTGGGATCTGGGCTATGCCGATCTCAATCAGGATGGCGATTATTACGGCTTCTCGCTTGCGCTAGGTTCGGCGGAGGTGACGCTGCTCCAACAGGCGAACGCCTATCGCACGCTCGCCAATCTGGGTCGCTGGTCTCCGGTGAGGTTGCGTAAGACTGATCGGGCGGGGGAGGCGCGCGGGCTGCTCGACCCCGGCGCGGCTTGGATAACAGCCGACATCCTCTCCGATGCGGGTGCGCGTTCTGGCACCTTCGGCGTCGATTCTGCACTGCGCCTGCCGTTCTGGGCGGCGGCGAAGACCGGCACCTCCAAGGCGATGCGCGACAACTGGTGTATCGGCTTTTCGGACCGGTTCACCGTCGCTGTGTGGGTCGGCAATCTGGAGGGAGACCCGATGCGTGCGGTCTCCGGCACCAGTGGCGCGGCACCTGTATGGCGGGATGTGATGCTGGCGCTGCATCGAGACCGGCCCGGCAAGCAGCCGCCGCGCCCCACTACGGTAATCGGCACACAGGTCGCTTTTACCCAAACCAGCGAGGCGGCGCGTACTGAGTGGTTCCTCTCCGGCACCGGGCAGACGACGCTGGCGCAGGCGCCCGCCTTCGCCCGCCGCCCACGCATCATAAACCCGGTGTCCGGCAGCGTGTATGCAGCGGATCCGGATATTCCGGCGGACCGGCAGGGACTTGGCGTCGCGGTATCGGGTGCGACGAGCGCATATCGATTGACGCTCGATGGTCGGGCCATTGGCGATGTTGCGTCTTCGCCACAATTGCCATTGATTCCTGGCAGCCATTTGCTTGCACTACTCGACGAGAGTGGCCGCAAGATCGATCAGGTTCGTTTCACCGTAAGGTGAGAAACATACGGCATGCTGCGTCCGGATTGTCTCTCAGTCAGTGAGAATGGTTGGCCGGTCGGCTTACGACATACCAAATTGGTCGCTTATCACCGGCCCGAATTCTGGTACGGCTGACACTCTATGCAGCTATACCCACCTATATCACGATCTTGGCCACTGCTCAGCATAAGCGTCGGGATTGCAAAGGTATCCAATCATGAGTAGTTCAAACATCTCTATGCTCAACAGGCGCAAAGAGCGCGATCTGGGGGAACGGATGGAGTCGAAATATTATCAGAATTGGCATCTGGCCAACTCTGGTACAGAAGTCCTCGTTACCGAGTTCGAATGGGGGCTCATCCGCTTGTATGAGGCTTTTGCACGCTGGGTATCGACCACCAGCTCCTTGCTGATCGATGAGGATATCAAGTTCAACGAGCACATGATCCTGCATATCATCCGTATGCACAATCGCCCGAAGAACAGCATCACCATCGCGCGTATGATGAACCGCGACGATCTCGCCAATCTGCAATACAGCTTGCGCAAGCTCGAAAGTGCAGGTCTCATCAGCAAATCCAAGGACAAGAATGGAAAAAGCTTTTCCTATGTCGTGACCGAACGCGGCAAGCAGATCACCGATGGCTATGCAGCAGTCCGCAGCGACCTCCTGATCCGCGCGATCAGCACCATCTCCGATATTGATGGGCGCATGGCAGAGATGACCAAGCTCGTCAGCGTGCTGACCGGCATTTACGAAGAAATGGCCCGCAGCGCCACGACCTATAACGCGCAATATTGACCGGTCGGGCGCTCAGGTGCCCATCGTCACAACCAGCTTGCCGAAATGGCGCCCGAGGGGCAGTGCCTCGTACGCGCTAACCGCATCCTCGAAGGCGAAGCGCGCATCGATCATGGGTTCCAGCACATTGGTGTCCACCGCACGGCACAGCGTCCGCAAGTCATCGCGGTGCCCGACGGTTATGCCCGTGATATGAATATGCCGGAACAGGATCGGCGGCACCGGAACGGCGGCGACCAGCCCGGATAGCACGCCAATCACGCAGATCTTGCCGCCGACTTTCACGCATTGAAGGGATTGTGGCAGCGTATCTTGACCGCCCAGCTCGATAATCAGGTCTGCACCTTCTCCGCCGGTCACGTCCAGCACCAGCTGTGCCCAGTCAGGGTGGCGACGATAATCGATCACCACTTCCGCTCCCATAGAGCGCGCACGCTCGGCCTTTGCTTCGCTGCCGCTCAGCACAATCGACCGTGCCCCAACCAGCCGGGCCAGTTGAAGCGCGAATACCGCCACGCCGCCCGTTCCCATGATCAAGACGGTCTGGCCTGCGCGTAGCCCGCCTTCGGTGAACAATGCTGTCCAAGCCGTAAGTCCGGCACAGGGCAAGGTCGCTGCCGCTTCAGGGGTAAGCGATTTGGGCGCATGGACCAGCGCAGTGGCAGGCAGGACAATCGCTTCTGCCAGCACGCCATCCATTTCACACCCGAGCGACTGCCTGTGGTTGCGCGCAGTGGCGGGGCCGCTTTCCCATGCCGGGTAGAAGCAGGAGATGACACTATCTCCGGGCGCGAATTCTTCTACGCCGGGGCCGATTTGCTCAACGATACCCGCTCCGTCGGAAAAGGGGATGATCCCCGGTGGGTTGGGATAGGCTCCGGCGGCGATAGCAAGGTCGCGATTGTTGATCGCGGCTGCTTGCATGCGTACCCGGACTTCACCCGGTCCCGGAACGCCCGGCGTATGAGGACGCAGCGAGAGAGTGTCTGCTCCCGCGCCCTCCAGACGCCAGGCGCGGGTCATGCGGTTTCCTCGTCGAGGAAGTTCTCTACCAGCTGGCGGAAGCGGGTCGGGTGCTCCATCATCGTCCAGTGGCCGCACTTGGAGATGGCATGGAGCTGCGAGTTCTCGAGATGACGCAGCATCATCAACGATGCGTCTAGCGGCACAACGCGGTCATCGCGCCCGTGAATGAGGAGTACCTCATTCTTGATCGCCTGCAGCCCGTGGATCGGCAGGGCCTCAGCATCGAGCCAGCGCTGATGCGGCGGCGGGAACACCCGCTCGAATGCTTCCTGTGCACCAGGGCGCATGGTTGCGCGATAGCGCAGTTCGACCAGCTCATCGGTTACCAGAGACTGATTATAGGTCATCACGCTCATCGCGTTGCGCATGTTTTCCAGTGAAGGCTTATATCCCCATAGCGCCGCCAGCTCAGGCCCGACATGGATCGGCACCCCGCCCGGCCCCATCAGCACCAGCCGCCGCGTGCGCTCCGGTGCCCGCCATGCCATCCAGAGCGCAACAGCGCCTCCGAAACTATTGCCAACGATATGCGCTTTCTCGATGCCGAGCTGATCGAGCACGGCGATCATCTGATCGATCCAGCTATCCATGAAGCGGAATTCATAATCGTCGGCGATCTCTGTATAGCCAAAGCCGACGAGATCAGGGACGATTATCCGATACCGCTCCGAGAGGACAGGCATCAGGCCACGCCAGTTTGCCCAGCCGGAAACGCCCGCGCCTGAGCCATGCAGCAGCATGACGGCATCGCCTTGCCCGAGATCATGGCAGTTGGTCTGGTAGCCGCAGGTGGGCAGCATGCGACCTATTTCAGGGTTGTCAGTCATAATAAGCTCCATGTGAATCTTGGGAATATGGCTGGATCACAGACCCATTTCGGCGCGCGGACGCATCAGCGTGTCGATGCAGGCATAGAGGATCTTCTCAAGGCATGGCATGAGGTCAGGCACATAAGTCGCGCCCATGCCGCCCAGCCCTTCGGCGATCGGCTCTGGTGAGCCTTCCGCGGGCCACGGCCAGCCCATACGAGCTGTCGGCACGCCGAGCCTGCGTAATGCTGCGCCATCGGTCTGGCCGCCCAGCGGTTCGGGCTTGGGATAGGGCTTTCCTTCGATCCGCTCCCAGCCGCGCCGACCGGACTGGATAATCCAGTTGGCGGGATCGGTCGTCCCGCCCGGTGTAGAGCCATACATATCCCAGTCGCAGTCGATATCAGGATGCTGTGCCTTGAAGTCGATCATGAAGGCTTCGAACTGGGATTTGACATCGCCTGGGCTGGTGCGCGGGCTGACGCGCACGTCGAAGAATATCTCCGTCACCGCGCTGGGGAAGGCCGGGCGCTCGATCCAGCCGCCGCGTACGCCTGCGATCCAGCCATGCGGATAGATATCGCCAGATTTGTTGCGTTCGGCATAGTCAACGAGCCACTTCTCCAGCTCAAGGATCATCGTCGCCGCAGGCACGACCGAGCTGCGAAATGCATCCAGCCCGCGTGGCACACCGGCATAACCCAGCGTGCCTTTGACGCCGATCTTGAACCAGGCCATGCCCGGTTCCTCATGGTAGACCCAGTTCCACGGCTTCATGATGATGGCAAAATCGGGAGCCATGCCGCGGTTGAGCAGATGAAAGACGCCGTGGCTCATGCCCGCATTGCCGCGCTGCGGGATTGTCACCGGCATACCGCCATCTGCAAAGCCGACATTGAGCGTGCCCTTGAGCGGCAGGTCTGCCTCGATGAGCGCGGTCGCCACTTCCATCAACCCCGCGACCATCGCCTTGGGATTGGAGGAGCCAAGGCCATAGACCCAGTCGTCGACCATCTTGGCGCGCGGTCGCAAGTCCGCGAACTGCTCCGGGCCAGCCCACGGGAAGTCGCTCTCGTCACCCTCCAGATGGGTGTCGATCGGTGCGTAAAGCAGCAGGGTCGCCCCACCGCCGCTGCCGCGTTTTTCGCCCAGCACATTGGCGGAAATGTCAGTCATGCTGTCGATAGTCGGCTTGAGGCCGATCGTCTTCATCCGTTCGGAGACGAAATCAACCGCCGCCCGGGTCGATCCGGTGGGAGAGTGAATGTCGGTGATATCGAATAATAACTGCTTCAATCGACCTGCATCCAGCCGGGCGCGCGCCTTGGCGTAGGCGGCCTCCATTTCCGGGGTGAAGGGCATCGTGACGGTAGGCTCCATGACTCAATCCTCCTTCAGCGCGGCGTGCGCCAATATCGTTGCGGCGTCGGACAGCAATTGGCGGTCTTGGCCGGGCAGGGCGATGATCTGCAATCCCAGCGGTAAGCCATCGGCACGCCATGCGGCCGGGAAGCCGAGGCAGGGCGCGCCCACTGCGGTCCAGATGCGCTGGAACACCGGGTCGCCGGTGGCTCCCAGTCCTTCCGGTGCAGCGCCCGGCGCTCCGGGTGCGAGCAACAAATCGACTTCAGCAAATATCTGAGGTACCAGCGCTCTGCATTCTTCCTGCAAAGCGCGTGCTGCGTGATAATCTGCCTCGCTCTCTGCGGCTCCGGCATCGATCATTGTGCGGAAAGCGGCGCTTACCTCGTCGGCATGATCGCGGCGAATATGCCCAAGCACATCAGAAGCTTCCTTGCGGTGGATCAGTGCCTGCGCATCGCCCAGTCGCTCGAACGGCTCCGGCAGCGTGACTTCGCTGACGACGCAGCCCACCTTGGCGAGCGTGTCCGCGAAAGCAATCGTGGCCTGCTGCATCTCCGCGCTGGCCTTATCCCATGCGGGGGATCGGCACAGCCCTACCTTTAGAGGCTGGTGAGGGGCAGAGCAAGCGTCCTCGCCGGTGAGCGCCGTGTCGGCGCGTTGCAGCAGATCCAGCGTGCGCGCGAACAAGCCAAGCGTGTCAAGGTTTGGCGCGGTCTCCAGCACGCCTGCCAGCGGATAGCGACCGAAGGTCGGCTTGAACGCTAATGTGCCGCAAAAGCTGCCCGGCCGGATCATTGATCCCGCAGTCTGCGTTCCCAGCGCGATATCAGCCTGACCGTCCGCAACCACAGCTGCAGACCCGCTCGATGAGCCACCAGGGGTGTGACCGGGCTTGCGTGGATTAATGGTCGGCCCTGGATGATAGGTGGCGAACTCGGCGGTCACCGTCTTGCCGAGAATAACTGCCCCGGCCGCACGCAGCCGAGCGATCGCCTCGGCATCGCCAGATGGATAATTGTCGATATAAATCGGTGAACCGTGGCTTGTGGGCATCCCGGCTACGTCGATCACGTCCTTGACGCCTAGAACAACGCCCGCGAGCGGGCCGACCCCGCCTGAAGCGTTCCGGTCGATATAGGACCAGCCGCGGACAGCTTCATCGCGCGCGTCGATCCGCGCCAGACAGTCTTTCAGGCTCATGGCTCAGGGGTCCACCATGCGATGGCCCCAGAGCATGGGCTGATCGTAATTCTTGATCTCCCAGTCCGGCCCGATCTCACGCCCGCCATAGCCATATTCCATCCAGAAGCCGGAGGGGGACTTGAGGTAGAAGCTCTGCATATGATCGTTGCTGTGCTTGCCCGGCTCGATCGCGACCGGGATATTGAGATCGCGCACGATGTCATATCCATAGCCGACATCGTCGCGGGACACGGATTCGACCATCAGGTGTTGGAATTTGCCGCCCGGACGGCCCTCGGCCTCGGCCATTAATGCGAGCGTGTGGTGGCGCGGATTGCAATGCAGGAAGACCGCATCGTTATCGTCCCACGCGATATAATCGGAAATGGAGAAGCCCATCACCTCGCGATAGAAGGTGAGCGTTGCCTCGAGGTCCTTCACCCAGAAAGCGATATGACCGAGCCCTTGTGCGCCGGTCTTGTAACCGTTGATACCGCGCTGGGGTGAAAAGCTGGTGTGCGAGACCAGCGGGCCATAATAGATTTCCGTCGGGCAGCCAATCATCGGGCAGGTGTAGCTATAGAGCTTCTTGACCTTGCTCGCATCGCACTGGGCCTGTGTGCCCGCCACAACATTCGCGCCATGACTGCTTAGCAAGGCGGCGAGTTCATCGAGCTGTTCCGGGCTTCCCACTTCCCAGCCGACAATAGCAACGCTGTCTTCTGCCGCGGGGTGAAGGGTAATGCGGTGATGATATTCATCGAGGCGGAAATCGATCGCATTTCCAGCAGCTCTCGGACGCGCTTCCATGCCGAAAACCTGTTCCAGCAATGTGCACCATTCGGCCATTTTCGAGACGTTGAAGCCTACATAGCCCAGACTGTCGACACCCATCGTCCTTCTCCTTGTAAGTTACCCGATCAATTGCTCGCCACGAATTGCTCGGCAAAAATATTTTCAGGGGCCAGGCCCAGTTCTTCTAGATGTTTGCGAGCGGCCTCGATCATGCCGGGCGGGCCACACAGATAGGCAACGCTATCGGGCGTAAGCCCATCGTCAGCACTGATCGCCGCAACAGGGTTGCCCACGCGGATTCCGTCCGGTGCGGTGCCACGGTCGATAGAGACCCGCGTCTCGAGCGAAGGCATCCAATGGCTGCGCAGATCAAGCTGATCGAGCGCAAACAACCCCTCGGGCGACTGGCAGCCGAAACTAAGTATCGTGCGCGGTTTGCGCCCCGGTGCGGAACGCAGCGCGTCGATCATCGACAGCATCGGCGCGAGGCCTGTGCCACCGGCAATCATGACATGCGGTGCGCGCACCTTCTCCTTGAGGAAGAACTGCCCGTAAGGGCCACTGATGTCGAGCACGTCATCCGCTTGAGCGCGGTTGACCAGCCAGTCTGACATCACGCCGCCCGGCAAAATACGGATCAGCAGTTCGATACGCGGCAGGTCCGCCGCTGTGGTCGCCATCGAATAGCTGCGAAACACGTCGGTTCCCGGTACCTTGACCTGCACAAACTGGCCGGGACGAAAATCCATCCAATAGCCTTCGGCGAGCTCAAGCTCGAGCCGCATCACATCGCCTGCGATCCGCTCGACGGCGTTGACGAAGCATTTCGCCTCGACTGGCCGCCCTGTTCCGGCGGCGCTGTCATAGGCCAGGGAAAAACGGCAATTGCTTTTTGGCTCGGTGAGGCAGAGCAGCCGATAGCCCTGCTCCCGTTCCGAAGGCAGCAAAGAACTGGTAATACCCGCGCGATGATCGGCCTGCCCGGCTTCCAGCCGTGCAAGGCAAGTGCCGCAGCTGCCGGTGCTGCATTGGTACAGCACCGGCGCTTCGGCAGCCAGAGCGGCCTCGAGTACGCTCTGGCCGGGTTCAACCGCCAGTTCGCGCTCGACGCCATCACTGAAGATCAGGACCGCTTCAGTAGGTGTTGACATTCTCGATCTTCTCGACCTTGTAACCTGGAGCCTTGCCCTGGGCGAGGCGACGCATCCGGATGCTCGAAGTCTTGGTAGCGTTGGTCACGCCCTTGCCCGGTTTTGCAATGCCACGGTTGTGCCGCGAGGAGACCTTGCGCCATGTTACCGGCGAAATATCCGTTTCGACCAGCTGCTCGTCATCCCAGCCCGTACCATCGGCATAGAATTCCTCCATTGCCTCACGGGCATAGAGGTCGCAGTCGTTGAACCCGCGAATACACAGCGGCATATAGAGATTGTCGAAGCGGTACTGGAACTTCTTGCGTTCATCGTCCGTCTTGCAGACGCGGACCATAACCTCCCAATACTCGTACATGTCGTCGGTGATCGGTACATACCATTCATATTGGACGACATGCTCCTCGGGCCAGTTTTCGACCATCAGTACACCCGGAAGCACGACCGAGGTGCGATAGAAGCGGCCCTTGAGGTTCTCTACCTTGAGGCCGAGAGCCTCATTTTCGAGTACCGGCAGCCAGCGGTCGCTAAACAGCCACTGCATCTGGCCCTTCGGCCCATCTTCGTCCTCGATCAGCGTAATAGCATCGTCCGAGGCCGGCAGGATGCCCAGCGGCAGCACCCAGTCCATCGCATGCACGATGGCGTTGTCGGCATGGACGAGGATATGCGCATTGTCGAAGCCGTTCTCGCAAGCGACACGCCAGTTGCTCTGCCCGGTGCGGTGCAGACCCAACGCCACGGCACCTTCATCCAGCAGGCTGGGTGATGCAGGCCACAGTGGATGCGGGAAGCGTTCGCTATTTTCCGGGAAGCGAACGGGCAGGTCATGCGCCAGTGGCGGAACATCCTCGTCCGGGAAATCATCCTCGCGCACAAAGACGAAGATCATGCCTGCGACTTCCTGCACCGGATAGGTCGTCACGCCTGTCTTACCGATCAATGTCGAATTGGGATTGGCGACGATGTTGTTGAGCATGCCGGTTTCGAGATCGTAGTTGAAACCGTGATACCAGCAGGCGACCGACGTATCGTTGAAGCACATCGGCTTGGCGGAGAGGCGCACGCCGCGATGCACGCACTGATCCTTGATGGCATAGAGCTTGCCAGCTGCGCGGCGCAGCAGGATCGGCACACCGGCAATCTGGATGCCTTCCACCGCCTGCTCGGGCAGCTCCTCGCTGAACAGCGCGGGATACCAGTGATTGATGAACCCCCAGGCGGCGTCCTTGTAGGGCTGATACTGGCTCTGGGTCTTTTCGTCGTTCATCCGGTCTGCGCTTATGCCGTGCATGCTGACGGTCTTGCGACGACGGATGGGGGCTGCATCATTCATGGCCACTCCTTTCGCTTGAATTTGATGCCCTATGGGCTTGGTTGATCTTGCTTGAATTGCTTCCCGCCTCTTTCGGTCGTCATTTATCGATTTATCATTTTGCATCATGCAGCAACGGGCCGTTTGCCAATCATTGTCTCCATGTCTCTTCCCACCGAGGATGCGAGCATTTCGCTAGGCTGTCAAAGCATGATCGAGAGAAGCTTCTCATATCATGAGATTAGTATATATTCGAATTATAACCATATCCAATCCAATACAAATAGAAAGTCTATTGACTTTATATCAAAAATTTCGTTCATAACCTACCTATAAGAACATCAGAAAAACGGGATCGGAGCTGAGTAATGCGCCGGATCCCACGTGCGAGGAGACAGAATGTGGCGACTCCACGAATTCAGTCGGTTAACCGAGCTTTTTCGCTGTTAAATTGTCTTGCAGATGCGGGTGGAACCGAGAGTCTGCCGGTTATGGCCGCTCGGTGCGGGCTGTCTGTTGCCACAGCACACCGTCTGTTGGCGACTCTCGAGTCGCTGGGTGCGGTGATGCATACGGCACCCGGCAAATACCGGATCGGCATGGCATTGCTGAGGCTCGCTGACAGAGAATCTCAAGACGACCTGATCGCCGCTGCAGCGGAACCGAATATGCGGCAGATCAGTCAGTCAATTGGTGCAACCACACATCTCGGTGTGCTGGATCAGGACTGCATGGTGACATATATCGCCAAGTCTACGCGCCGGTCTCAATTCCCCCCGACGCGCATCGGCTGCAAGCTCGAAGCTTATTGCTCTGCGTTAGGCAAGGTGCTTTTGGCCGCTCTGCCTGCGGAGCGGCAACGCGACTATCTCGCCGATGGCCCGTTCATCGCACTGACGCCGCATACTATTACCGAAAGCGAGTTGTTGGAGGGCGAGTTGCACCGCGTAACCAGACGGGGATATGCCATCGACGACTGCGAACTATATGAAAATCTCCGCTGCGTGGCTGTTCCCATCAGGGATATGTCCGGCAAGGTCGTCGCAGCTCTCTCCGTTTCCTCGCCTGTAGGTCAGCTCCCGCGCAGCAAAATACCTGCTGTGGCGGAGACGCTTTTCGCACATGCCGATCAAATAGGCGCAAAGCTTTTTCCTGCGGCCACCAATCGCCTGGTCGACAAAGCAGCTTGAGGAGAAGGACATGATCAAACACCGCATCAAGATGATTGTGCCCGTTCCTCTGCCGCAGGAGGCTTTGGCGGGCTTTGCCGCGCAAATGCCGCCCGGTCTAGTTCGTCCCGACATAGCCGTGGAGTTCACCGGCGTCCGCAACGGCACGACCACTCTAGATTCGCTGTTCGAGGCGACAATGGCCGATGCCTTCTGTCTGGAAGCAGGACTGCGCGCTGAGGAGGAAGGCTTTGCAGCAGTATGCCTCAACAGCGTCAGCGACTCCGGGGTCGCCGCCCTGCGCTCGCGCCTCACTATCCCGGTCACTGGGCCGGGTCGGGCGTCATTCTTCCTCGCGGCGGATCTTGCCAAGCGGTTCTCGGTCGTCACCATGTGGCCGCAATGGCACTGGATTTACGAGAAGCTGGCTCTGGATACCGGATTTTCGTCAAAGCTCGCGTCTATCCGCAACATCGGCGTGCGGCCGGATACGCATGAGCTTCTCGCTGGCAAGGAAGACTTTGTTTTCGGCAAGCTCGAGGCGGAATGCCGCAAGGCGATCGACGAAGATGGGGCGGACGCCATCATTCTCGGTTCAACCACCATGCACCAGTCGCACCAGTATCTCACTGAGCGGCTGGAAGTGCCTGTACTCAATCCCGGCCTTGTCGCGTTCAAGCAATGCGAGATGTTGCTCGATCTTGGGCTGAGCCACTCGAAGCGCACCTATCATGCCCCGGAAAAGCCGGCTGATGGCGTGCTATCGCAGGTGCTAAGCCTGTTCTGAGGAAAGGCGCACTCGCTAAGCTGAACGAGTTCAGCCAGCCGAGAGGCCGCCATCGACCGGCAGCACCGCACCGGTGACATAGCTCGCCTGATCGGACATCAGCCACACCACGGCACGGGCTATTTCGTCGGGCTGCGCGATCCGCTTCATCGGCACCATATCATCCATAGCGTGCGGGTCTTCCATCACGCGCAAGAAGTTAGGCGTCTGTGTGCCTCCTGGCGCGACGGCATTGACCCTGATCCCGGCATCCGCACATTCGAGCGCCACCGCCTTGGTGAGGCCGACCACACCGAACTTGGCGGCGGTATAATAGGCGATACCGCCCATGCCCTTCAACCCGAAGATCGAGGCATTATTGACGATTGCGCCACCACCCTGACGCCGCATCTGTGCCACCTGATATTTGACGCCCCAGTAGACCGCGTTGAAATTGAGTGCGAGGTAATGATCCTCCTCCGCTTCATCCACAGCCTCGATAGGCGTCAAGGCGCCATGCCCACCTGCATTGTTAAAGGCGAGGTCCAGCCGCCCGAAACGGGCAACGCACTGATCCACAGCCGCGCGGCATACGTCCCGCTGCGTAACGTCCGCAGCCATAACCTCAGCCGCGCCTCCGATGGCAGTTATCTCAGCCGCAACATCTTCGAGCGGTTCGATCCGTCGCCCCACCAGCAATAGGCTCGCGCCTTCCTGCGTCATTGCAAGTGCGGTCGCGCGGCCCATGCCGCTTCCACCGCCTGTAACAAGGCCGACCTTGCCGGAGAGGAGGGCGCTCATCCGACCTAACGCACGAAGCTGTCGCGATAGCGATCGCGCAACTCGTTCTTGAGGATCTTGCCCATAGCATTACGCGGAAAGGCATCGAGCACGAACACCTCCTTGGGCTGCTTGAACTTTGCCAGCCGTTCGGAAATCACGCTCTTCATCGCCGCCATGTCGAACGCCGTGCCTTCGGTGGTGATCGCCGCCATGACGGCCTCACCAAAATCGGGATGCGGCACGCCAAACACCGCCACATCCTGCACCCCCGCAACTTCAGCGAGCAGCATTTCGATCTCCGCCGGATAGACATTGTACCCGCCCGAGATGATGAGGTCCTTGGAGCGTCCGGCAATGGTCACGCGGCCTGCCGTATCCTTGAAGCCGGTGTCGCCGGTGCGGAAAAAGCCATCCGCGTAAAAGCTCTCCGCTGTCGCTTCCGGCCTGCGCCAATAGCCCGCGCAGAGATTGGGGCCGGACATCTCGATTTCGCCCACTTCGCCGGCAGGCAATTCCTGCCGGTCCGCGCCAACGATGCGGACGCTGACGCCGGGGAGCGGAAAGCCAACCGTCCCGGGGATGCGCCCTGCCTGTTCATAGGGGTTGGACGTGATCATAACCGTCTCGGTCATGCCATAGCGCTCGAGTATGCGGTGTCCTGTACGCGCCTCGAACGCGGAAAAGACCGAAGGCAGTAAGGGTGCCGAGCCGCTGATGAAGAGGCGGAGCGAGGCGCTGGCCTCACGAGTGAAATCGGCGGATTCGAGCAGGCGTGTGTAAAAGGTCGGTACGCCCATGAACACGCTGACCTTGCCGAGTTCAGCGATCACCTTTGCGGCATCGAACTTGGGCAACATGCGCAATGTCGCCGCGCTGTAAAGCCCCAGGTGCAGGCAGACAAACAGGCCATGCGCATGGAATAGGGGCAGGCAATGCAGGATCATGTCGTCGCGTGAGAATTGCCATGTCTCATACAGCGCCTGGACATTGCTGAGCAGATTGCCGTGGGTGAGCATCGCGCCCTTGGGGCGACCGGTAGTACCCGAAGTGAAGAGAATGGCAGCCAGATCGGATACAGCCATCGGCTCGACCGCAAGGTCTGGAGCCATACTGGCTGCCAGATCGGGCAGCGAGCCGCTGCCGTCCGCATTCAGTGTCGCGCGGGCGACAGGAGTCGTCTCCATCTCAGGCACGGCGGTTTTCTGGTCATGGATCAGCAGGACCGGCTCCGCATCTTCGATGAGTAAAGCTACCTCGGCGGCTGTATAAGCGGCGTTCATCGGTACGAAGATTGCGCCCGATGCCAGCACAGCGAGGTATGTGAACACAAAGTTCGGGCTATTCTCGGTCTTAACCATAACGCGCTCGCCACGCCGCACGCCCAGTTGCATGAGCGCCGCGCGATATTGCCCCACCTGCGCGGGTAGCTCACCAAAGGTACAGAGACATTCTCCATTCCAGACAATGGCGGGTTTTGCGGGATCATTCGCTTCACGCGCAAAGAAGGTCGAGACAATATTGCCGGTCATCAGGTCAATTCCGCTAGAGGATGGATATGGGCTTCGGTGGGCCCGAATAGCATCTGGGTTGCGCAACGCAAAACAGCAGTTCTCACTAAGTGCGAAGTGCGTGGCGCAACAGCCGGTTCTTATGCGCCGGGGAGCAAAATCTGCCGCCCGGTGGAGCTTCGCGCCTCAATCGCACGATGTGCTTTGGACGCGTCGGCCAGCGGGTAGCATGTCGCGGCAACCTTGATGCGGCCATCGCGCAGGAAATCGAGCACTTCCAGCCCAGCGGCCATGCGCTCCTCGAGATAGGCGCCGGTAATCATGAAGCCTGACAAAGTGAGGTTCTTGCGTAGCAGTTGCCGGGGATTGATCGGCGAGTCCGTATCGCTGGCATTGCCGTAATTGATGATGCGTCCACCGGGACGAACGACTTCGATGGTTTCATAAAATATCGGCCCGCCGGTCATTTCCAGCGCCAGATCAATGCCCACGCCGCCGTTCAGACTGATAACCTCCTTGGCCCAGCCCGGCTGCGTATAGTCGATGGCATGGTCGGCGCCTGCTTCCAGCACCGCCGCACGCTTTTCCGGGGAGCTGGCTGCTCCGAATACTTTGCCAGCGCCATATAACTGCGCCAGCTGTACAGCTACATTGCCAAGGCCTCCAGCAGCGGCGGGCACAAATACGCTCTCACCCGCGCGCAATTGCCCTCTCCATTTCAGGATGAGCGCAGCGGTTACGCCATCGCTCATCACGGCAACGGCATCGATGCTAGTAACACTATCAGGCAGTTCTAGAAATTGCTGCGCGATCCCTAGCCCATATTCGGCGTATCCACCGCTATGGACCCTGCCATAGACCCGCTTGCCAATCCAATCCTGCGACACGCCATCGCCAACGGCGTCCACCTTGCCTGCCACCGCCTCGCCGGGGGTAAAAGGCAAGGGTGTGGGTATAGGATAATGTCCTCCGCGCCGACGCAGCACATCGCCATAGGATATACCCACTGCCTCTATGCGCAGCCGAAGATCGCCCGGTCCAGGGGAAGGCGTCGGCACCTCCTCAACGGCCATGACCTCGGCAGCACCATGCTCATGAAACCTAACTGCCTTCACCGACATTCCCCTGAGATTGTAGCACTTTCCTGTCCATACAGGAGGCAGGGCGTGCCACAAGAGAGGCGGCTTACAGGCTTCTCACATAGTGAAATATCATCCGGCCCTATTATGCAAGGCTTGATCGGAGCGTTGAGTTGTAGCAGCATTTGCGCGGACTCTTGGGAGAGGGTGGATATGGCTTTAGGGGTACAGGGCCAGATAGCTCCGGCTACTGTGGCGCGCGATCTTTCAGGCGCGGATTTGTGGGCTGCGCTTGCAGCTGGGTGGCGCGATTTCAAGGCTTACCCGCACTTCGGGTTGTTTTTTGCGGCGATCTATGTCGGAGCAGGCATTTTTCTCTATATTGCACTGTTTAATTGGGGGCAGGCCGTCTGGCTGGTTCCGGCAGCGGCGGGCTTTCCGTTGCTCGCGCCCTTTACCGCAGTTGGTCTTTATGAGGTGAGCCACCGTCGCGAGTCGGAGCTGCCGTTGCGATGGGGCGCGATATTGGGTGCGCTGCGCGGCCGCGGCGAGGGGCAGCTTTTGATGATGGGCGGGTTCATCTTTGTTGGCTTCACCTTCTGGATCATTCTCGCGCATGGCATTTTCGCAATATTTTTGGCGGAATCGGGTATCGGCTCGGAATCGCTGGAATTGTTCAGCACTACGGCGGGGCTACTGATGTTGCTGGTAGGCGGCGCGGTCGGAGGGGTGATGGCGCTCACCTTCTACGCGATTACGGTGATGAGCCTGCCGATGCTGGTCGATCGCGATGTCGATTTTATCACCGCTATCATCGTCAGCCTCGCGTCGATGCGTAACAACCGCGCGGTGCTGATGGGCTGGGCGGTGCTGATCGGCATCTGCCTTTTTGTCGCTATGGCACCGTTCTTTTTGGGACTTCTGGTCGTGCTGCCGGTCTTCGGCCATGCGACCTGGCACCTCTATCGCCGCACGGTGAGCGGTTAGGCGAGTAGCTGTCGCAGCGCAGCCTGCCAGCCGTCGCGCCTTCTGCTCCGCTCAGATGTTCCGAGTAGGGGTTGGTAGCGGCTGACCCCATTTGCGAGCACGGACGGACCATTTTTGTCTGGCCATAGCCCTACAGTCAGGCCGGCCAGCAGCGCGGCCCCGAAAGCAGTGGTCTCCAGATTTGCGGGGCGCTCGACCGTCACGCCAATGAGGTCGGCGAGACACTGCGCGAACCAGTCATTGCTCGCCATACCGCCGTCGATACGGAGGAGCGCGGGTGGGGCGACGCCATCCGCCGTGATCGCGTCGAGCAGATCGCCGGTCTGGAACGCGGCGGCTTCCAGTGCGGCGCGCGCGAAATGGGCTGGGCCAGTGTCGAGCGTCACGCCGGTGATCGCCGCGCGCACATCGCTGCGCCAGTGCGGCGCGCCCAGCCCCACGAAGGCGGGGACGAGATGCACCCCATGATCGTCCGGTACGTTTGCCGCCAGTCGGGCTGTATCTTCCGCCGAGGCGATGATGCCCAGCGTATCGCGCAGCCATTTGATCGCCGCACCCGCGATGAAGATCGAGCCTTCAAGCGCATAGGCAGCTTCATCGCCGATCCGGTAAGCGGGTGAGGTGAGCAGGCGATTGGTGGAGAGGGTTGATGTGTCGCCGATATTGGCGAGCAGGAAGCAGCCAGTGCCGTAGGTCGATTTGACCATCCCTGGCGCAAAGCAGCGCTGGCCGATCAGTGCGGCTTGCTGGTCTCCCGCCATACCAGCGATAGGCAGCGAGCGGCCAGTGAGTGCCGAATCTGTCTCGCCGAAGATATGCGCATTATCGTGCACCTCCGGCAGAACGGTAAAGGGGATATTGAACAGCGCCAGCAGCCCTTCATCCCATTCACGGCAGTGAATGTCGTAAAGCATCGTGCGCGAGGCGTTGGTGAGGTCTGTCGCGTGAACACGCCGACCGGTAAGCCGCCAGAGCAGGAAGCTGTCCACCGTTCCGGCGGCGAGTTGGCCCCGCTCGGCCCTTTGCCGTGCGCCGGGAATATGGTCTAGCAGCCAGCCGAGCTTGGTTGCGGAGAAATAGGGATCGAGCAGCAGGCCGGTCTTCGCACGCACTTCCGTTTCCAGCCCGTCAGCCTTCAGGCGCTCGCAGATGTCGGCGGTGCGCCGGTCCTGCCACACGATTGCGTTGTGGAGCGGGAGGCCGGTCTCGCGATCCCACAGGATCACCGTCTCGCGTTGGTTAGTGATGCCGATTGCCCGCGCGCTGTCGTCCATCACTGCGCGCAAGCATTCCAGCGCGCCTGCCCAGATGTCTTCCGGGTTCTGCTCGACCCAGCCGTCTTGCGGATAATGCTGCGGCAGTTCGCGCGATGCTATGGCCTCGATAGACCCATCCCTGCCAAAGCGGATCGCGCGGGTCGAGGTTGTGCCTTGGTCTATCGCGATGATGCTCTTGCTGCTCATCCCCGCTTCTCCCCGATATAAGCGTCCAGTACCTCGACCTGCGAGGCGCTCATCCGCAGCCCCAGTTTAGTGCGTCGCCAGACTATGTCTTCCGCACTAAGCGCCCACTCATGCGCGATAAGATAATCGACTTCGCGGGCGTATAATCCCATGCCGAAATCTTGCCCCAGATCGCTGAGTGAACGCGCGTTGCCCAGCACCAGTGCGATGCGCGTGCCATAGGCATAACTCATGCGCTCAAGTATGTCCTCGGTCAGAAAAGGCCAGCGGTGACGCGCCGTGTCTAGTAGCTCATTGAGGGTGCTGAAATCACCGCCGGGCAGCGGGCGCTGGCGCGTATCGCCGCCCTTTATTCCTAGCCGCGCCATCACATCGTCCGCCAGATGCCGCGCGGTAGTGATCTTGCCACCAAATACGCTCAGCAGCGGTGGCCCGGCGGTGTCGAGTTGCAGATGATAGTCGCGGCTGACAGCGCTCGCGGAGCCTGCTCCATCGTCATAAAGTGCGCGGATACCTGCAAAGCTGTGGCGGATCGTTTCGCGGGTAAGCGGCTCGCGGCGATAGCGGTTGACGGCGCCCAGCAGATATTCGGTTTCCGCATCGCTGATGTGCGCATCGGCTGGATCGTCTACGGGCTCGTCCGTGGTGCCGATCAGAGTATAATCGCTCTGATAGGGGATGGCGAACACGATCCGCCCGTCTGGCTGTTGTAGCAACCAGGCATGCTCGCCCGCAAAGCAACGATCGACAACGATATGGCTGCCTTTGACTAGGCGCAGACGGCTGGCAGCTTGCGATGTAAAACCCGCGCTTAGTAGTTGTTCGGCCCACGGTCCTGCCGCGTTGACGATCATTGCAGCTTCCACTTCTTGCTCGCCTTTTGGTGTAGCAAGCCGTGCAGCCCAGATGTCACCCCGGCGCTCTGCACCAAGAAAACGCGTCTGCGTGAGTATAGTAGCACCGCAACTCGCCGCATCGAGCGCGTTCGCGACTACCAGCCGTGCGTCGTCTACCCGCGCATCCCAATAGCTGAACCCGCGCCCGCCCATATTAAGCAACGCTTTGTCTTCCAGCCGGATGGCGCGCGAGCGGGGCAGGGTGCCTCGCCATGCTAATATATCATAGAGCCACAGGCCCAGCCGCATTACCAGCCAGGGCCGCATCTCTGCGCTATGGACTATACGAAATTCCAACGGATGCACCAGATGCCGCGCCGTCTCCAGCATGATGCCGCGCTCGGTCAGCGATTCATGTACGAGGCGGAATTCGTAATTTTCGAGGTAGCGCAAACCGCCGTGCATCAGCTTGGTCGAGGCGGAGGACGTGCCCTGCGCGAGGTCGTCTCGTTCCACTAATATGACCTTGCGTCCCGCCACCGCCGCCGCGCGCGCAATCGCAGTGCCGTTGATCCCGCCACCAATCACCAGCAGATCGCAAGTCGCTTTCATGATTTTGTCTTGTATGTGAGCGGGTTCATGGGCGCGGCTCGATCATAATAGCAAATCCTCTCTCGGCCATATTCTCACTTCGCCGCACTGTTTGCGAACTCTTAACCATAGTTCGTCCAATGTGGATCAATAAGTATATGGCCGGGATCGCAGATGCATAATTTGTTAGCGGAAACATCGAGAGACCATGTAGACGGCAGGGCTCTCCATCAGGTTTTTGCTGTTGTTACATACGGCGCTGACGGCAAAATCGAAGCCGCCAATTACCAATTTCTCCGTATGTTCGGTTATGAGCTCAGCGAAGTACTGGGGCTAACCGTCGCGTCCTTCTATTCAAAGTCGCAGGATCGTAGCCGCCAGATCGAGATGTGGAAGCGTCTCTGTGACGGCGAAAAGCTTCATGAAACGGCGCTGTGGATCGCCAAGCACGGCGCGGAAATCTGGCTGGAATCGCGCTTCGTCCCGCTGCATGACGACAAGGGAAATCTCGTTTCGGTTACGCAAATTGCGGAGGATGTTGGTGCGCGTCTGACCCGGCAAGTGGAGGAGCGCGGACAGGTTGAGGCGATCAACAGCAGTCAGGCCGTAATCCATTTCTCCACCGATGGCAGGATATTGGCTGCAAACGATCTGTTTTTGGATGCGGTCGGCTACGCGAAAGACGAGGTGATCGGCCAGCACCATGGGATGTTCGTCGACACAGAAGAACGCGACGGCCAGGACTATGTGGAATTCTGGCTCTCACTGGCCCGAGGCGAGCATCAGGCGGGAGAATTCCGCCGCGTGCGCAAGGACGGTAGCGACCTCTGGCTACAGGCACATTACACACCGATCTTCGATCCTGCAGGCCGCCTGATGAAGGTGGTCAAATATGCAACCGATATCACGCAGGAAAAGATGCGTAAGGCGGACTTCCAGTGGCAGATCGCGGCGATCCAGAAATCAAACCACGTCATCACTTTCGACATGCACGGAACGATCATCGATGCCAATGATCTGTTTCTGGAAGCAACCGGCTATACGCTCGACGAGGTAAGAGGGCGTCATCACACCATGTTCGTGGATGGCGGGCATGCCCACAGCATTGACTATGCCCATTTCTGGAACGACCTGCGCCGGGGCAAACACCGTGTCGGCCAATTCAGGCGATTGGGAAAGGGCGGCAAAGAGGTATGGCTACAGGCGACTTATAATCCGATCTTTGATGCTGCCGGTAAACCGGTGAAAGTAGTGAAATATGCTTCGGTTGTGACCGAAGAACGCTTGCTTCAGGCTGACCATCAGGGCCAGATTGCCGCGATCAACAGCTCCCAGTGTGTTATCTCGTTTGATACCGATGGCACGATCTTGGATGCCAACGAGAATTTTTTGGAGGCAATGGGCTTCCGGTTTGGCGAAGTGCGCGGGAAGCATCACCGCATGTTCGTCGATCCCGAGCAGGCCGAGACCGAGGAATATACCGTGTTCTGGCGTGATCTTGCTGCCGGCCATCACCGCGCCGGCGAGTATAAGCGCCTTGCCAAGGATGGACGCGAGGTCTGGCTGCAGGCCACCTATAACCCGATCCGCGACATGAATGGCCGTATCTTCAAGATCGTGAAGTACGCCACTGACGTGACGCAGGAAAAGATGCGCAACGCAGACTATCAGGGTCAGCTTGAGGCGATCAACAAGTCTCAGGGCGTTATCGTATTCGCGCTCGATGGGACGATCATCGAGATCAACGAAAATCTGCTCGGTACGTTGGGCTATGAGCGGGTCGATCTGATCGGCAAGCATCACTCGATGCTTGTCGAGCGGGATATGGTCGCGAGCAACGAATATGCCGATTTCTGGACTATCCTCAAATCCGGTTCCTACCATAGCGGGCTTTACAAGCGGCTCGGTAAGGATGGAAAAGAGGTCTGGATACAGGCGTCCTACAACCCCATCTTCGACCCCAGTGGTCGCGTTATCAAGGTGGTGAAGTTCGCAACCGACGTCAGTTCCAATATCGCGCTGGCCGAGGCCTTTGAGGAGGCCAAGCGCCACGCGCATATCGACTCTGCGACTTCGCTTCCGAACCGCGCCAAGCTGCTGTCGTTCATGAACACCTATCTCGCCGATCAGGCGGGCTCGATGGCTGTATTTTACATTGATTTCGATGATTTCAAGCGGGTCAATGACCTGCACGGTCATCACATCGGGGATCGCGTGCTTGGCGAGGTAGCGGACCGCTTGCGTCGCCTGCTGCGCGAGGATCAGATTGTTGCTCGTGTCGGGGGAGACGAGTTCGTGATCGCCGCGCCGGGCATGAAGCTTGATACGATCGAGCGGTTTGCTCACAAGCTTTATGAAAAGCTCACTGCACCAGTCGCTTTGGAAGGCGGTGAGGTCCGCATCGGACTTTCCGTCGGCATTGCGACATCACCCAATGACGGCAAGACGCCAGATGATTTACTGCGCGCGGCAGACATTGCGCTCAATCGTTCCAAGCAGCACGGCAAAGGCATTCACAGCTATTATGCCAGCGAGTTGAACGCCAGCATCGACAGCCAGCGCCAATTGATTGAAGACATGCGCAACAGCTTCACGGCGGGCGATTTCTTCCTCGAGTATCAGCCACGTTATGACGCACGCCAACGTACAGTACTGAGCGCCGAAGCATTGGTACGATGGATGCATCGTGAGCGTGGCCGCATCAGTCCCACGGAATTCGTACCGCTCGCTGAAATCAGCGGGCTTATCGTGCCGTTAGGCGAGTGGATTTTGCGAACTGCCTGTAAGGCAGCTGCCAGCTGGAACGGCGTCGGCGTATCGGTCAATCTCTCGCCGGTGCAGTTCCGCGATCCGAACCTTGTCGCTATGATCGAGGATGCGTTGCACGAGGCGGGCCTGCCACCCAGCCTACTAGAGTTGGAGATCACTGAAGGCGTGCTGGTTGAGGATGGCGAGCGCGCGCTGGAAATATTGAACGCTTTGAAGGGGCTAGGGATCAAGCTTGCGATCGATGATTTCGGTACCGGATATTCCTCGTTGAGCTATCTGCGTCACTTCCCGTTCGACGTTATCAAGATCGACCAGAGTTTCGTTCGCGAGATTGATGCCAAAGAAGGTTCGCGCCCGATCGTTCAGGCGATTATCGCGCTGGGGAAAGCGCTGAAGCTTACCGTCATCGCTGAGGGCGTTGAGACCAACGAGCAATTACTGTTGCTTATCGCCGATCATTGCGACGAGATCCAAGGCTACCTCTTGTCCCGGCCTGTGGCTGAAAGCGATTTGCTGAAGCTCCTCGCCGATGACTTGGCCGAAGCCGAGCCGCCCGCACATGATGGACGAGGCAAGACTCGTCGATCCGTGTCTGTTGCGAAACGTGCCTGATCGCTGCCGCACATCGCCAGCCTGAATCAAGGTTGAGGGCGGTGCTGAGAAAAACTCTTCACCGCCCTGAAATTTCAGGCCTGTTCCTTGATCATGTCGAGTGCGACGTCGACGATCATGTCCTCCTGCCCGCCGACCATGCGGCGGCGGCCCAGCTCGACAAGGATGGCGCGCGTATCGACGCCATAGTCGTGGCTCGCCTTCTCTGCATGACGCAGGAAGGAGGAGTAGACGCCCGCATAACCTAATGAGAGCGTCTCGCGGTCGACGCGAACCGGGCGGTCCTGCAACGGACGGATCAGGTCTTCTGCCGCGTCCATCAGCTTGAAGAGGTCGCAGCCGTGGTTCCAGCCCTTGCGGGCAGCGGCAGCAATGAACACTTCGAGCGGCGCATTGCCCGCGCCCGCGCCCATGCCCGCGAGGCTGGCGTCCACGCGGATCGCGCCTGACTGCACGGCCACCAATGAATTGGCGACGCCCAGCGAGAGATTGTGGTGCGCATGCACGCCGCGCTGCGTTTCAGGCTTCAGCACCCGGTCATACGCCTCGAACCGCGCCTTGTAGGCGTCCATGTCCATCGCCCCGCCGCTGTCGGTTACATAGACACAGGTGGCGCCATAGCTCTCCATCAGCTTCGCCTGTTGTGCGAGCTGTTCGGGCTCGATCATGTGGCTCATCATCAGAAAGCCGATAGTGTCCATGCCGAGGTTACGCGCGGCCTCGATGTGCTGCTTCGAAACGTCCGCCTCGGTGCAGTGCGTGGCGATGCGCACCGAGCGCGCGCCGAGAGCATATGCCTGCTTGAGGTCATGCACGGTGCCGATGCCGGGTAGCAACAGCGTGGTGACAACGGCGTTCTTCACCGCGTCGGCCACTGCTTCGATCCACTCCCAGTCTGTATGCGCCCCGAAGCCATAGTTGAAGCTGCTGCCCTGCAAGCCGTCGCCATGCGCGATCTCTATCGCGTCGACACCCGCTTCATCGAGCGCGCGGGCGATCTGGCGGCAATGCTCGATGCCATATTGGTGGCGAATGGCGTGCATGCCGTCGCGCAGGGAAACGTCCTGAATATAGAGCTTGGTCTCAGTCGGGTCGAACGCCATTATGCGGCCTCCTTTTCCATGCGGCGCGCCGCGATCTTCTCCGCCGTCTTGAGGCCGGCTGAGGTCATGATGTCGAGATTGCCGGCATAAGCGGGCAGATAGTGCGCCGCGCCCTCGACTTCGAGGAATACGCTGGTCTTGATGCCCTCGAACACGCCCATGCCGGGGATCTTGACCGGGTTGTTGGAGCCGAAGCGCTCGAACTGCACCTTCTGCTTCAGGCGATAGCCGGGGACATAGGCGTTGACCTTTGCCACCATCGCCTCGATCGCGGCTTCGATGGTCGCTTCATCCGCACCGGACGAGAGCGTGAACACCGTGTCGCGCATGATCATCGGCGGTTCGGCGGGGTTCAAGATGATGATCGCCTTGCCCTTCTTCGCACCGCCAACCTCGACGATGCCCGCGCTGGTCGTCTCGGTGAACTCGTCGATATTGGCGCGCGTACCGGGGCCGGCGGATTTGGACGAGATCGACGCAACGATCTCGGCATAATGGACGTCCGCTACGGAGGAAACCGCCGCGACCATCGGGATCGTCGCCTGCCCGCCACAGGTCACCATGTTAACATTGGATGCATCGAGATGATCGTCGCCGTTCACGACCGGGATGACATAAGGGCCGATGGCGGCGGGGGTGAGATCGATCATCACCTTGCCCGCGCCGGTTACTACATCACTGTGCTTCTTGTGCGCGCCCGCCGAAGTGGCATCGAACACGACGCCGATCTCCGGCCAGACATCTAGCTTCTGCAAGCCCTCAATGCCCTCGTGCGTAGTGGCTACGCCTAGTCGCTGCGCACGTGCGAGGCCATCCGACGAGGGATCGATGCCCACCATAGCGCCCATTTCGAGGATATCGGATGTCCGCATGATCTTGATCATCAGGTCGGTGCCGATATTGCCCGAGCCGATGATCGCTGCCTTCACTTTCGCCATATCAGGCTCCTTTGCTGTATGTGAATGAAACGCTGCCCATGCCGCCGATGGTGGACTTCACCCGGTCGCCGGGTGAAAGCGCGACCATCGGGCCTAGGGCGCCTGTGAGTAAAATGTCGCCCGCCTTGAGCGGGGTGCCATTGGCCGCCATGACCTGTGCCAGCCATGCGGCGGCGTTCAGCGGATGACCGAGACAGGCGGCGCCTGCGCCAACCGACACGATCTGGTCGTTGATCTCCATCGCCATGCCGCAGGTGTAGAGGTCCAACCCAGCGAGCTTCTTCTTTTCGCTACCCAATACGAAGAAGGCCGATGAACCATTGTCCGCCACGGTATCGGCGAAGGTGATCTTCCAGTCTGCTATGCGGCTGTCGACGATCTCAATTGCGGCGACGGCATAGTCGGTGGCGTCGGCAACATCCTGCGGGGTTACAGTAGTCTTGCTGATGTCATGCGCCAGAACCAGCGCGATTTCGGCCTCGGCCTTGGGCTGGATCGCATTGCTGGCAAGGAGCGTCCCTCCATCTTCGATCGCCATGTCATCGAAGAGGCAGCCATAGTCCGGCTGGTTGACGCCCAGTTGCGCCTGCACTGCCTTGGCGGTGAGGCCAATCTTGCGACCGACGATACGGCGGCCATTCCCTACCCAATATTGCGTGTTGATATTCTGCACCGCATAGGCGCCAGCTTCGTCTGTCGGCTCCAGCCCATCACGCAAAGGTGCGACCGCACCATTGGAATAGGCATTGCGAAGACGGTGGGCGAGTGTTTCGTGGTCTGTAGTCATTATGTTTATGCTTCCAACTTGCTGCGCGGTCATGACCTCCTGAATCATGACCGATCCCAAATTGCCTTGAACGTCTCGCGGTGCAACTTGCGCAAATCGCCATATGCTCACATAATGAGAAAATGGAGGTCGTGATGAGCGGCGATGATTGTGCGATAGAGCAATCTGATATGCGTCAGGCGGAGGCATCTGCCGAAAAGCCGCTGATGCTTGCGCTCGCTATTGTGGCCTCCGCCGGGGAACGCCCCGCTTCGGAAATTGCAGCGGAACTGGGGCTGCCACCGTCGAGTGCAGGGCGCTTGCTGAAGCTGCTGTCGCGAACAGGATTGCTCACCCGGCTCTCACATGGACATTATGCCGCAGGACCGGCGCTGGAGAAGATCGCAGGCCAAGTCACCTTGTCGGCCCGATTGAAAGCAGCAGCGAAAGCACCGTTACGTAGACTGGCCCGCGCCACCGGGGCAACAGCGCATCTCGGCATATTGGAAGGGGATATGGTGACGTATCTGGCGAAAGAATCGCACGATCCGCAATTTCAGGAGACGAAAGCAGGCACGCAGCTTGAGGCCTATTGCACCGGTATCGGCAAGATGCTGCTCGCTGCCTTGCCGGAAAAGGCGCGGGATGACTTTCTGGCTAACGGCCCCTTTGTGCCGATTACAGCGAATACCCTGACCGATCCGGAACAGTTGCTCGCTGATATTCAGCAATGTGCCATCCGCGACTATGCGATTGATGATGCGGAAATGTTTGAGGATATACGCTGTATCGCCGTGCCTGTTCGTCGGGATGATATTGTTATCGCGGCCGTTTCCCTCTCGCGCAAACAGAGTCATGTTACGCAAGAATTACGTCAACGAGACCTTCTGCGCCTTAAGGGCTGTGCTGACGAGATTGCTGCAATACTGGCCTGATCATGGATCAAATGTGCGCAATGTGGCGGCGCATTCGCTCAGCCATGAGGAAACCGCCTCGATACGCGCCAGCCGAGCCAGTTCGGCATGGGTAACGAGCCAGAATGTGCGCTTAATTTCTACCATGTCTGGTAACACTCGGCACAGAAGCGGATCTGGCTCGCCTATAAAATCGGGTAGCACGCCAATTCCGGCCCCTTGCGCGATCATCTGGTGCTGCACATTGATGCTGCTGGACCTCAAGGTTGCTTCCAGACCTTGCTCGACCTCATCCAGATAATTCAGTTCCGGCGCGAACAGAAACTCCGGCACATAGCCGACAAGCGGGTGGCCGCTGAGCGTCTCGCGGCTGTCGGGCATTCCGGCCTTCGCGATGTATTTGAGGGATGCATAAAGGTGCAGCCGGTAATCGCCGAGCTTCCGCACGGTGAGGCGCCCGCGCTTGGGTCGGGCAAGCATCACAGCCATATCCGCCTCGCGCTTGGAGGGATTCAGGAAGCCGGATGCGGTAATGATGTCTAGTCGGATGTCCGGGTGTCGCGCGGACAGCAGATGCAGCCGTGGAGCGAGAACCCATGTCGCGAAGCCTTCCGAAACGGAAAGCCGCACTTGTCCTGAGAGGCTGCGTCGCTCCCCGGTCACATCTTCGGCGGCGGCCATCGCCGCGTCTTCGATCCGCTCGGCATAGCGCAACAGTTTCTGACCCGCTTCTGTCAATCGGCGTTCCGGCCCGTTGCCTTCAAATAGCTGCGCCTGAAGGTCATCGCTGAGGCGGGTGATGCGGCGTGCAATGGTGGTGGCATCGAGGCCGAGCTGACGCGATGCTTCAGCCAGAGTGTGCGAACGAGAAACGGCGATGAAGATGCGGAGATCGTTCCAGTCGTACATAATTGATGCCTTGATGGATGCTGCAAAATTGCAGTCTATATCTGCAAAACTTCTCTATTGAATGCAAATTCGCAATGGATCAAAGGTGATGACATCAAGATAACCCCCTATCTTCGGGAGAGCACCCCATGCGTACCGTTACCCATTTACTGGCCGATGGCGGCGCCAGCCCCTCGACGCGCACCAGCGACGTATTCGATCCGAATAATGGCAATGTGCAGGCGCAGGTAACGCTGGGCGACAAGGCCGTACTTGATCGCGCTGTGGCCGCTGCCCTTGCTGCACAGCCGGCATGGGCCACCACCAACCCTCAGCGCCGCGCGCGCGTCATGTTCGAATTCAAGCGGCTGGTCGAAGCCAATATGGATGAGCTGGCACACATGCTCTCGTCCGAGCATGGCAAGGTGATTGCGGATAGCAAGGGCGACATTCAGCGCGGCCTTGAAGTGATCGAGTTCTGCTGCGGCATCCCGCATGTGCTGAAGGGTGAATATACGCAAGGCGCTGGGCCGGGCATTGATGTCTATTCCATGCGTCAGCCTATCGGCATCGGCGCGGGCATCACCCCGTTCAACTTCCCGGCGATGATACCGCTGTGGATGTCCGGCGTCGCCATCGCCACCGGCAATGCGTTCATCATCAAGCCTTCGGAGCGCGATCCGTCGGTCCCCGTGCGTCTCGCTGAGCTGTTCCTTGAGGCAGGTCTGCCTGCGGGCATTTGTCAGGTGGTGCAGGGCGACAAGGAGATGGTCGATGCGATCCTCGATCATCCTGCCATCGGCGCGGTGAGCTTTGTCGGCTCGTCGGACATTGCGCATTATGTATACAATCGCGGCGTCGCGAACGGCAAGCGTGTACAGGCCATGGGCGGCGCGAAGAACCACGGTATCGTGATGCCCGACGCTGATCTCGATCAGGTGGTCAACGATTTGACCGGCGCGGCCTTCGGTTCGGCGGGTGAGCGCTGCATGGCGCTGCCGGTTGTCGTACCCGTCGGTTCCGATACGGCGGAGCGCTTGAAGGCCAAGCTCATCCCGGCGATCGAAAAGCTGAAAGTCGGCATCTCGACCGATGCCGAGGCGCATTATGGCCCGGTCGTCACCGCTGCGCACAAGGCGAAGGTCGAGGGCTGGATCCAGACCTGCATCGACGAAGGCGGTGAGCTGGTTGTCGACGGACGCGGCTTCAAGCTACAGGGGCATGAGAACGGCTTCTTTGTCGGCCCGACTTTGTTCGATCATGTCACGACCGACATGCAAAGCTACAAGGAAGAAATCTTCGGCCCGGTGCTCCAGATGGTCCGCGCGCAGGATTTCGAGGAGGCGCTCGCGCTTCCCAGCAAGCATCAATATGGCAATGGCGTCGCGATCTTCACCCGCAACGGCCATGCGGCGCGCGAATTCGCGGCGCGGGTTAATGTCGGCATGGTCGGCATCAATGTGCCGATCCCGGTGCCGGTCGCTTATCATACATTCGGTGGCTGGAAGCGCTCGGCGTTTGGCGACACCAACCAGCACGGCATGGAAGGCGTCAAGTTCTGGACCAAGGTCAAGACCATCACCCAGCGCTGGCCGGATGGCTCGCCCGACGGCGGCAACGCCTTTGTCATCCCGACGATGGGCTGATAGGCTCCGCGCATGAGCCAGTTCGACCTTACCGAAGACCAGCGCGCCATTCAGGAAATGGCGCAACGGTTCACCGCCGATGTCATCACGCCCCATGCCGCGGAGTGGGACGAGCAGCACCATTTCCCGCGCGATGTGGTGAAGGCGGCAGCAGAGCTGGGCTTCGGCGGCATCTATGTCTCCGAAGAAGGTGGCGGCATCGGCCTCGGAAGACTGGAGGCGGTGCTCATCATGGAGGCGATGGCCTATGGCTGCCCCTCCACATCGGCGTTCATCTCGATCCACAACATGGCGGCATGGATGATCGACGCTTATGGCGATGCGGACGTCAAGGCGCGTTATCTGCCTGATCTTGTGGCTGGCGAACGGCTGGCAAGCTATTGCCTGACCGAGCCTTCGTCTGGGTCGGACGCTGCGGCATTGCGTACCAAGGCGGTACGCGATGGCGACGATTATGTCGTCACCGGCTCCAAGCAGTTCATCTCCGGCGGCGGAGAAAATGAAGTTTATGTAACCATGGTCCGCACCGGCGAGGATGGACCCAAGGGCATCACGTGCCTCGTGATCGAGAAGGACATGCCGGGCGTCAGCTTCGGCGCACAGGAGCGCAAGCTGGGCTGGCACTCGCAGCCTACCGCGCAGCTGATGTTGGATGGGGTGCGGGTGCCTGTCGCCAACCGGCTGGGGGCGGAAGGCGACGGCTTCAAGATTGCGATGGTGGGTCTGGATGGCGGGCGCCTGAATATAGGCGCCTGCTCGCTCGGCGGTGCACAGCGAGCGCTCGATGAGACGATCACGTACGTCAAGGACCGCAAGCAGTTCGGCAAGGCCATCGCCGAGTTTCAGAACACCCAGTTCACGCTCGCCGACATGGCGACCGAACTGGAGGCGGCACGCGCGCTGCTCTATCTTGCCGCCGTCAAGGTGACGGAAAGCGCGAGCGACAAGACCCGCTTTGCCGCAATGGCCAAGCGTTTCGCTACCGATACCGGCTCTGCGGTGGTCGACCGCGCACTGCAATTGCATGGCGGCTATGGCTATCTGATGGATTACCCGATCGAACGCATCTGGCGCGATCTGCGCGTCCACCGCATCCTCGAAGGCACCAACGAGGTGATGAAGATGATAGTCGGGCGGGACTTGCTTAAATGACCGATGAAGTTCTGTTGACGACAGAGGGCGCTGTCGGGCGCATCCGTTTGAACCGCCCGAAGGCGCTGCATTCGTTGACGCATATAATGTGCGCGGCGATCAATCCGCAGTTGCTCGCATGGGCGAGCGACCCAACGATCAAGCTTGTGCTGATCGATCACACTGAGGGGCGCGGCTTTTGTGCGGGTGGGGACATCCGCATGCTGGCGGATAGCGCGGCGCAGGATGGCAAAGCGGCGCGCGCGTTCTTCTTCGAAGAATATCGCATGAACCATCAGCTCTTCACTTATGCCAAGCCGATCGTCGCCTTTATGGATGGCATCACGATGGGCGGCGGTGTCGGCATCAGCCAACCGGCGCGGTACAGAGTGGCGACGGAGAATACGCGGCTCGCGATGCCGGAGTCTGGCATCGGGCTGTTCCCGGATGTCGGCGGCGGCTGGTATCTCTCGCGCCTGCCGGGACAGATGGGCAAGTTCCTTGCATTGACTGGCGCGCAACTCAGGGGAGCGGATTGCGCCGCTCTGGGCTTGGCAACGCATTATGTGGCATCCGAGAAACTGGACGCGCTCAAGGCGGCCTTGGTCGCTCGGCCCGATGATGTTGAGGTGGTGTTAGCTGAGTTTGCTGAAACTGCTCCGCCTGCGCCTGTTCTCGAACATCAGGCCGAGATCGACCGCTTGTTTGCTGCCGATACGCTGGAAGTGATCCGCGACGCGCTCGCAGCCGACAGCAGCGAGTTTGCGCAGAAGCAGTCACAAATTCTTGCTACAAAATCGCCGCTCACCTGCAAGGTCTCGCTGGAGCAATTGCGGCGCGGCGCGGCAATGACCGATTTCGCGGACGAGATGCGCATGGAATATGCAGTCGGTAGCCGCATAATCGCCTATCCCGATTTCGTTGAGGGGGTGCGCGCCGTGATTGTCGATAAGGACAATGCGCCGCGCTGGAACCCGGCCTGTGCGGAAGACATCTCCGATACGACAATCGAAACTATTTTCGCGCCTTTGCCGGCCAGTGAACAATGGAGTCCGCTATGAAAATCGCATTTATTGGTCTTGGCAACATGGGCGGCGGCATGGCTGCCAATCTCGTCAAGGCGGGGCATGAGGTTCATGCGTTCGATCTCGCCGAAGCGGCGCTGGCAAAGGCCAAGGAAAATGGCTGCGTGCCGTTTTCCAATGTCCGCGATGCCGTCGCCGGAGTCGATGTCGTCGTCTCGATGCTGCCCAACGGCAAGATCGTTGATACGGTCTATAGCGGAGACGTGATCGGCCATGCGCCTGCTGGCGCGCTACTGCTCGATTGCTCGACCATCGATGTCGATACCGCGCGCAAGGTTGTCGCTGCGGCGGAAACGGCGGGCTATCAGATGATGGATGCGCCGGTATCCGGTGGTATTGCGGCGGCGAACGGGGGTACGCTTACTTTCATGGTCGGCGGCACGGACGAAGCCTTTGCGCGCGCCGAGCCGATCCTCTCTGCAATGGGCAAGGCGGTCATCCATGCAGGCGGCAGTGGTGCGGGTCAGGCAGCGAAGATCTGCAACAACATGTTGCTGGGCGCCTCGATGGTCGCGACCTGCGAGACATTCAAGCTGGCGGAGAAGCTGGGGCTGGACCTCCAGACTTTCTACGACATTTCCTCCAAGGCTTCGGGTCAGAACTGGTCAATGACCAGCTATTGCCCGGTTCCCGGCGTTGGTCCCCAAACCCCGGCGGACAATGGCTATCAGGGCGGATTTGCGTCGGCGCTGATGCTGAAGGATTTGCGCCTCGCGATGGAGGCGGCAAAGTCTGTCGGTGCGCAGGTTCCAATGGGAGAGAAAGCCGAGGCGCTTTACTCTGGCCTTGCGGATGCAGGGGAAGGCGGTAGGGATTTCTCGTATATCATCGAGACTCTTTGACTCTGCCGCTCTGATTTTATAAGCGCGTGCCATCGTTAATAACCAAACGCCTGTTAGGGTAGGCGCTGGATTGACAAGGAAATGACCATGGCCGCCAATCAGGATATCTACATCGTTTCGGGTGCGCGCACCGCAATCGGCTCTTTCGGCGGCAGTCTCGCTGCCCTGCGTCCGGTGGATACCGGCACTATTGTCGTCAAGGAGGCCATCGCTCGCGCCGGAATTTCCGCGGACAAGGTGCAGAACCTCGTGCTCGGCATGGTTATCCCCAGCCAGCCCAAGGACGTCTATGCCAGCCGCGTGATCGCCGTGAACTCTGGTGTTCCGATCGAGGCGCCCGCGATGAACGTCAACCGCCTTTGCGGTTCCGGCCTGCAGGCGATTGTCTCCGCCGCGCAGGGGATCGCGCTGGGCGAGCAGGATATTGCCATCGGCGCAGGCGCAGAGTCGATGTCCAACGCGCCGCATATGGTGCTCGCCGCGCGCAATGGGCAGAAGATGGGCGAGATCGTGATGATGGACGCGATGCTCGCCGCGCTGCACGACCCGTTCGAGAATATCCACATGGGGGTTACTGCGGAGAATATCGCCGAGCGTAACGGCATCAGCCGCGAGACGCAGGATGCGCTGGCGGTGGAGAGCCATCGCCGCGCCGCCAACGCCATCGCGGAAGGCTATTTCAAGGAACAGATCGTTCCGGTCGAGATCAAGACGCGCAAGGGCGTCGTTGCGTTCGATACCGATGAGCATGTGCGCGCTGACGCCAGCCTTGAGGGCATGGCAGCGCTGCGCCCTGTCTTCAAGAAGGACGGCGGCACGGTGACGGCAGGCAACGCCTCCGGCCTTAACGATGGCGCAGGCGCGGTTGTGCTAGCCAGCGGCAAGGCAGTCGCGGAGCATGGACTGAAGCCGATGGCGAAGATCCTCGGCTGGGGCCATGCGGGTGTCGAGCCATCGGTGATGGGCCTTGGCCCGGTGAAGGCAGTGCCGATTGCGCTGGAGCGGGCAGGGCTTACCCTCGATCAGATCGATGTCATCGAATCGAACGAAGCCTTCGCCGCGCAAGCCTGTGGCGTGGCGGGCGAGCTGGGCTTTGACCCCGCCAAGACCAACCCCAATGGCTCCGGCATTTCGCTCGGCCATCCCATTGGCGCGACCGGCGCGATCCTCACCGTCAAGACGATCTATGAGCTGAAGCGCACCGGCGGCCGCTATGGCCTTATCACCATGTGCATCGGCGGCGGTCAGGGCATCGCGATGGTGGTGGAGCGGGTGTAATCACTCCCGGCTACTGTCGCTCGCCCCGCTGATTGGCGGGATATGATTTTCCTACGCTGACATGCTATTGTCAGCAGTTCTGGCCCTTCTATGCGCGTCTGGTCGCTTCTACTCCTTGGAGCATGGATCAGGGCGCTCAAAGCGTACTCGGCAGCATATCGGCGATAATCCGATAGGCTGCCGATAATTGGCATGAAGCTCCTGACCTTCATCAATGAAGCGAGGAGTAATCATGGCCGACGTGCGCGACGAAGTGGGTGTTTATGAATATAGTGGCGGCATAGTCGGCCCCGGGGTCGAGCCTGCCGCGACCATCAAAAACGGCGGTATCATCCGTACCGGTACGCCTCCGGGCTGCTGGGGGCCGATGATTACACCCAAATTTCAGGGCGGCCACGAAGTGACGAAACCCGTGCTTGTCGAAGGCGCGGAAGTAGGCGACGCCATTGCCATAAAGCTGCGGAAGGTGCGGGTCACATCGCTGGCGACATCGTCCGGCGTGATGGAATTTGTTGATGGCCGCTATATCGGTGATCCGTTTGTAGCTAAGCTGTGCCCATCTTGCGGCACCACCAGCCCACCAAGCCACATTGAGGGCATTGGCGATGATGCGGTCCATTGCGATGTCTGCGGAGCCGAGGTGAACGCCTTCCGGTTCAGTAATGGCTATGTCATCGTACTGGATCGCGACAATCAGGTTTCGTTGACCGTCAACAAGCGGGTTGCCGAGACGATCGCGCAGGATGCCAAGGTCAATGCTGCATTGCCGGATCATTCCGATCAGCACTCGATCCTTTCGCTAGCAAGGGCGGATATTTCCGGACTGGCCGCGAGGATGCGCCCGTTCCTCGGCAATATCGGAACCTCGCCTTCTCGGGATCTGCCGGATTCTCACAATGCAGGCGATTTCGGTTCGTTTCTCGTCGGTGCGCCGCATGGCTACAGCTTTACGCAGGAAGATCTCGATCTGCACAAGACCGACGGCCATATGGATACCAACTCAGTCCGCGAGGGCGCGATCCTGATCTGCCCGGTGAAGATACCGGGTGGCGGCATCTACATGGGCGATATGCACGCCCAGCAGGGCAATGGCGAGATTGCCGGCCATGCCACCGATGTCGCGGGCGAGGTCGAGCTTCAGGTCGAGGTGATAAAGGGCTTGAAGCTGGACGGGCCGATCCTGCTGCAAAAGGCGGATGACCTTCCCTTCCTGGCGCAGCCGATGACAGAGGCGGAAATGGGTTCTGTTCGGGCATTGGGCCAGAAATACGGCCAGTCCGAGATAGAAGAGAACGCGCCGATAACCTTCATCGGTTCCGGTCAGAACCTGAACGATGCGACAAAGATCGGGCTGGAGCGCGCGGCGCAAGTCACGGGGCTGCCCTATGACGAGATATTGAACCGCGCCACTATCGCCGGTTCGATCGAGATCAGCCGCCTTCCCGGCGTGGTGAGGGTGACATTCCTCTGCCCTACACCGATTCTTGAGCGGCTTGGCATCCTGCATCTCGTTCGCGAGCAATATAGCTGAAGCAGGCTGCAGAGCGTGCTCGAATGAACTGCGGTGTGTGGACATTAGGGTGCGGTGCCGGGATAGCGCCCGGCGCACCGGCTCAGTTACACAAAGTCATGTTGAACACACTGCTGCGCGCATCTCTTTGCGTAGCACAGACCAGAGTCCTCTGCACGGGGCTCTGGTCTGTGAAGCGGCAGACGGCGATAGGAGCTGGAGGTAAATAATGGCTACTCAGGCAAGTACACCCGATAAGGCGCCCGGACGGTGGGCGCGGAAATATCCGGAGCTGGGGCAAGAGCCTCTCTCAGTAGCGCCTTATATTGACCCCGATTATTACGAGAAGGAAAAGGCAAAGATCTTCAAGAAGCAGTGGCTCTATGTCGCGCTGGAGCGGGAAGTGCCGGAGCCGGGTTCCTACAAGGTGCGTCGACTGGACTGCGCTGATACGTCGGTCATCGTCATTCGCGGCAAGGACAATGTGATCCGTGCCTTCCACAATGCCTGTTCACACCGCGGCAATACAGTGGTCACGGAAGAAGGGCAGGAAACCTATGGGCGGAACCGCGCTGGCGTTGTCACCTGCCGCTTTCACGGCTGGGTCTATAATGCGCAGGGCGAACTGGTGAACGTCCCGCAGGAGGATCGTTTCTACAGTTGTTTCGACAAGGCTGACAACGGCCTCACCGAAGTGCATTGCGAGACCTGGGCAGGTTTCGTGTTCGTCAATGTCGATCCCGGCCCGGTACAGTCCTTGATGGAGTTTCTGGGTGGCTATGCGGATCATTTCGGCGGGTTCGATTATGCGGCCTGTGACTATGGCTTCACCTATCACACGACGCTCAACTGTAACTGGAAGGTCGCGTCAGACGCGTTTGCGGAAGCTTACCACGTTGATACCATCCATGCAGGTTCGTTCCCCAATGTATTCGAAGGCGCTATCGAGGATGTGCAGCTGTTCGGTCCGCACCGCACATGCTCTGTGCGTCTTCAGGTCGCCAATCTTCCTCAGACTCCGATCGGCGATCTCGCCAACAAGCGTTCACGCGGTTCGCTGGCGGCTGTCGGCGGTACATCGAGCCTGCCGCCGACGCTCAACCCCAACCACGAAGAGGATTGGGGCTTCGAGCTGAGCGTGTTGTTCCCCAGCGTGCTGTTGCATGTGTCGGAGGGCATCTGGTTTACGCACCAGTTCTGGCCGATCGCGCATGACAAGACGCTCTGGGAAGGCAAATATTACCTCAAGAAGCCACGCACCTACAGTGAATTGTGGGGCTTTGAGCGGTCGATGATCCTGCAGCGCAACGCGTGGCTCGAGGACACCGCCACCATGGAAGATACCTATCGCGCGATGCTGTCGGGCGCGAAGAAATTCCAGCACCTGCAGGATGAGGAAATCCTGATCAGGCATAATTGCAAGGTTGTGGACGACTACGTCTATTCCTGAGCCAACGGACAGAGGATTGTGATGATGGAACAGAAAATGATGGTGCCGGCGGGTTTTGAACCGCTGGAGAAGTTCGCCAAATGGAACCTCGATACGGCTGACGAGCGGACCAAGGCGCGACGCGAAGCGACCGGACCCGAATTACGGGAATTTTACGAGGGCGTATTGCCGCATATCGAGGCTGTGCTGGATGCGTGCGACCAATATCCTCTGGGAGAACTTCCTGAATCCCACCGCGGGATCTTCAACGTTGCCTTATCGATGGCTGAAATAGCGCCGCATATCGAGTTTTATCGCGGGCAGGTCGGTGTGCCTTACGCCTTTGAGGAGCCGCGGTTCGTGGCGGTTCATGGTGCGGACAAGACATGGCAGGCGTTGCCGCCTAATGGCCCACGCTGATGGCGTCGGATGCGCTGGAATTGCGCCTGCGGCGGATGGAGGCATGCGAGGCCATCCGTAATATGATCGCTGCCTATGCGATCGGTGCAGACCGCAAGAACGATCCGGCGATCCTTGGGCCATTATTTGCCAGTGACGCGACGTGGGAGCTGGATGGCGTAGCGAAATATACCGGGCGAGAGGTAATCGCTGCCGGGCTTTCAGGGCTGGCGGAGGATTTTGTGACGTGGTCGCTGCACTATATGGTTTCGCCGCTCATCGAGGTCGATGATGCAGCGCTTACGGCCACATGCCGCTGGTATCTGTGGGAATTGTGCACTATGAACCAGAACGGGGCTACTGCCGATACCTGGTACGGCGGCTGGTATGACAGCCGGCTGAGCGTGCATGAGGGCGTCTGGAAGTTTGACTGGGTAAAACTCGAACCACGCCTTGCCGCAGCAAACGACGCCCCCTGGTCAGGCAAGATACTGGATGAAGCGTGCGTGCCGCCTTCGTGGAATGAACAATAAGGGAGAATTTGGTGCAGCTGTTATGCAAGACCGGGGATGTCAGCGAAGATGAGCCATTCCGTGTAGAGTTGCCGAATGGGCACGCGGTAGCCGTGTACGAATGGGAAGGCGCCTATTATTGTACCGATGATCTCTGCTCTCATGGTGACGCATCTCTGGCGGAAGGGTATATTGAAGACGGGTTGATCGTGTGCCCGTTTCACATGGGGTCATTTTGTATCAAAACCGGCGAGGCGCGCGCTGCACCCTGCTTTGAGCCGGTGAAGGCCTATGCGGTTACCCAGGAGGAAGACTCGCTATTTATTGATCTCTGAAGCAAAATTACCGTGCTTTGGATGACGCTATCGTCTTTCGAATAGCCCAAACTGCCCTCATATTCCCCAAGATATCGCCTTAAATCGCACCTCTTCTCACAATGCGGGAAAAGAGCGTCCTCAGGAATGTGAAATTCTGTTGGATATGTGCCAGTCTCACGTCAAGATGAAGTGATAACCACCGGGACAGGTGGATGATGGGATTTCTGCCGATCAGGAGAACCAGATAGAAAAGGGTGGGAAGCAACGATGATAATGTATGCGCAGACGCAGCCCAATTGGGACGGCACCAATATGCCGTTGCCGAGTATGCCACGCCTCGTGACGAGAGACATCAACGAGGTGCATCATCACATGAGTCAGATGTTCTGCCCGCATGATTTGCGTCTGGAAGGCGGAAACCCGCCCATAGATTTCCGGCATCATCAGGCCTCCCTTAAATCCGTGACTTTCAACGCCACCGATTATGGCAATCCCTACGGGCGTGTGGTCGTCAATATCCCGCCAATGGATGCGATCTATCTCGTGCAGTTCTCCTTGTGCGGAACGGCGCAGATTACCCAGGAAAAATCAACCATCGAGCTAAAGCCGGGGCATTTGTGCGTGCTGGACCCGGATGCGCAGGTTCGGCAGGTGTTCGGTGACGGATACAAGCATTTCACAGTCAAGGTTTCGAAAAGCGGTCTCGAGGCTGTTCTGGCGCAGGAACTGGGTTTTCGTCCCGGCGAGCTGCATTTTTCATCGCGTCCCGTTCCCCTCGAAGGTCCGGCGGCGGCCCTTGCGCAACTCGTCCGCACGATTTGCGATGACCTCAATAATGGTTCGTCAGCATTCAGGCATACGCGCGCCGTAGATGCTGTCGAACAGGCTTTGCAACGCCTGCTTCTCGCTGCTGTGCCGCATAACCACAGCGATCTCTTCGATGCTCCGACTTCTACACCGGCGCCTTATTATGTCCGTCGCGTCGAGGCTTTTATCCATGAGCATGCGCAGGATCCCATTACTCTCGAAGAAATGATCGAGGTTTCGGGTGTTTCCGCGCGTTCGCTGCATGCAGGGTTTCGCCGGTTCCGCGACATTACACCAATGAACTATCTGAAAAACCATCGTCTGGTTATGGCTAACCGTCAACTTCGGGAAGCTGCGGACACGGGTCTTTCCGTCACCGAAGTAGCTTTGTCTTGCGGTTTTACGCACCTCTCAAAGTTCGCACGGGACTATCTGGAACGTTTTGGAGAACGCCCCTCTGCAACGCTGAAGCGTATGGGGCATCACTGATCTTGGGGCCAGTGGGCGCCGGATAAATAATAGCGTTTCACGCACCGAAAAGGTGAGTTTTTTTGCGCTTTGCATTGCCTTGGCGCGATGCACTTCCGCATTCTGACGCTATCGCGCCGAGCGGTATGATTTTGTCATGTATTCCGCGGAATTCTGTTGGATGTGTCCGTCATTATAGATGGTGCGGCGCTTATATTCGATAGCAGTGTGATGTCGCTTCCAGCGGTAAGAGGCTAGCGCGCTGCAGCGTGATGATGGTCCATAGGGCGGCATGATGGTTTGCATTGCCGCGCACTCAATTCGATCCGGAATTGCGATGGTCGGTCTGTGCAGAACTGCAACAGAAAGCGCTGCAGCAGAAACAGATGCAGCCGAGGGAGAAAGCGATGAAACAAATGGGAGCTTTAGTAGATAGCCGTCCGACTTCGCGTTGGAACGATATTCCGGCTGGTGACAGCCTCAGCTTGCGCCGGTGCCTGATGCTGGGTGCCTCGCTGGCATGCATGGCCGTGCCTGTGGCTCCGGTTTTCGCGCAGGAGACGGCAGGCGCTGAAGAACAGTCCGGCGGTATCGAAGAAATCACGGTTACAGCGCGTCGTCGCGCTGAGTCGCTACAGGATACGCCGATCGCCATTTCAGCGGTGACAGCAGAAGGTCTGGAAGCGCGCTCGATCGACAATGTGACGCAGATCGGTGACTTCACGCCGAACGTCAAATTCAACAGTTCGGTGCCGATTTCCGCCAGCAACGCCACCGCCGCTATCTTTATCCGCGGTATCGGCCAGAATGACTATCAGCTCTCCGCCGATCCAGGCGTCGGCCTTTATCTTGACGGCGTTTATATCTCGCGCGGCGTCGGCAATGTGCTCGACGTTCTCAATGTGCAGCGCATCGAAGTGTTGCGTGGTCCGCAGGGTACTTTGTTTGGCCGCAACACCATCGGCGGCGCTGTCAGCGTCGTTACGGAAAAGCCTTCGAGTGAATTCAGCGGAAAGCTGGAAGTGACCACCGGCAGCTTCAATCGCTTTCAGGCCAAAGGGCTGATCAATGTTCCGCTGACAGAAGGCGTATACACCAGCCTCGCAGGCTTCATCCACAAGCGTGATGGCTAAGTGAAGGGCGTCATCCCCGGCGCGCCAGATCTGGGTGATACGGACAATCTCGCTGGTCGGTTCGCGATCCGGCTGGAGCCTTCGAGCGACTTCACGCTTGATATTGCCGTTGACGGCTCGCGCAGCCGTGAAAATTCGGCTCCGAACGTTGCTTTGAAGATCGATGAGAATGCTGGTGCAGCAGCCGCATGGAATGCGTTCTATTCCGGCGCTGCAGCAGTCTGTGCCAATGCTGCGGATCCATCGCGCTTTACCAACCAGAATTGCTTCAACAGCCAGTGGGCGCTTGCGCCTTACCAGCATGCTGGCACCTTCCAGGCCATTTCGGCAATATTCGCCAACGGCAATCCCAAGCCTTATCAGTCGGGCTCTGATACTGACATCTGGGGTATTTCAGGAACTGCCGAATGGAAGATCGCGGATGGCATCAGCTTCAAGTCGATCTCGGCCTACCGCAAGGTGAAGGGCTTCTGGACCCGCGATTCCGATCACAGCCCCGCCTCGATTGTGCAGACCAACAACAACTGGGTGCAGGATCAGTTCTCGCAGGAAATCCAGTTTGCTGGCGACATGATGGACGGCAAGTTCAACTGGGTTGTTGGCGGCTATTATTCGAGCGAGAGCGGCAACCACCGCGATCTCGTCAATATCATTGACGCCGTGTTCCTCAGTGGCGCGGTACTCAAAGGCAAGAGCACGGCCTTCTTCGGCCAGGCTACCTATGAAATCGTGGACAACCTCAACCTCACTGCCGGTATTCGCTGGACCGAGGACAAGAAAACCTTCGGCAACGACAACCAGTATGTCGTCGAGGCGGGCTTCCTGACTGGTGCCCCGCTGAATCCGGATGGCTCTGGGCTGCAAAGCGGTGATCCGCTGATGGGTCCGCTCGGAACACGCACGACCATCAAGGACAAGGCATGGACGCCGATGGCGAGCCTTTCCTATCGCTTCAGCCCTGAATTGCTGACCTATGTTTCCTACTCGGAAGGCTTCAAGGGTGGTGGTTTCACACAGCGCGTGTTCCCGCCGTTCGCTTTCATTCCCTCGTTCAAGCCAGAAAAGAGCACGACTTACGAGTTCGGTTTCAAGTCTGACCTGGCTGGCCGCAGGCTGCGTCTGAACGGTGCCGTATTCCTGAACGATTACGGCAACCTTCAAGTCACAGTGAACGACCCGACGCTCGGCTTCGCTCCGATCATCCAGAACGCAGCCAAGGCGCGGATCAAGGGTCTCGAACTTGAGCTGCAGGCTCGTCCTATCGATGGCCTGCAGATCGATGCCGGGTTGGGCTATCTCGACGCAAAATATCGCAAGGTCGATATTCGCGCTCTCTCGGCTGGTGTGACGCCAAGCACGCATCTGCAGAATGCACCCAAATGGACACTGAGCGCGGGCGCGTCCTATACGATCGAGGCAGACGGTATCGGCAGCTTCCAGCCGCGCGTCGACTGGTCCTATCGTTCAAGGGTCTACAACGACGCCGTCAACTCGCCTGATATTGTTCAGGACGGCTACAGTCTGGTCAATGCGTCGGTGAATTTCACTGACGAAACCAAGAAATGGGGTCTGTCGCTGGGCGTCAAGAACCTCACGAAGGAAGTCTATCTCGGATCGGGTTATGTCGACTCGTTCGGCGGCATTACCGAGGGCGTCTATGGCCGCCCGCGTGAATGGTATCTGAGCGGCAAATATTCCTTCTGATGGGATGATTGGGCGGGTGCTCTGCATCCGCCCAAAAGCAATAGTGCGAGCGGGAGTGTTTCAATGAACCAGACGTCGCTCGAGTATCGTGTCGCTAGGCTGGAGGCGCTACGGGCTATCGACGATCTGATCGCCGATCTCGGGCGTGCATTTGATGCGGGGCCATCGGCGTCGGCACTGCGCCCGCTTTTTTCAGACGATGCCGTATTTCATATCGATCAATATGGCTCGCTATCCGGGCGAGATATGATTGCCGACGGTGTGGCGGGCAATGCGGATAGCGGTTTTTGCTGGACCCTGCATTATCTCGTGTCGCCCAAGATTGTGCTCGCCGATGAACTCAATTCTGCAGAGATCGAATTTTATCTATGGGAGATTGCATCGGCGGCGAGCGGCAGGGCCTATTGGATAGGCGGCCGTTATTTGGCCACCGCAATTCAGGGTGCGGAGCGATGGATGTTCCGGTCGCTGGAGCTGCAGGCTGATCTCATTTCGCATTATCCGCAGGGCTGGCTGCCAAAGCCGGATGTGCTGGCGGACGCATGAACTGAACTACGCTAAGGGAGAGACTATCATGAATAATCTTGGCGGCATGAAGCTGAAACCAGGAGCGGAGGCGTTCAAGCATCTCGGTCGTTCAGTGGCTGATATTCGGGCAGAGCTGGGTGTCGATCCGATATCGGTCGAGGCAATCCGCGACCCGGCAGTTTATGAGCTGGAGCGCGAGAAGATTTTCAAGCGCACCTGGCTGAAGGTGTCGACCGATTGGGAAATCCCTGAGAAGGGGGATTATAAGGTCAAGGAGCTGCCGGTCGCCGATACCTCCGTGCTGATCGTGCGTGGCAAGGATGGCAAGGTGCGGGCGTTCCACAATGTGTGCACGCACCGCGGCAACAAAGTTGTGCCGACTTCGGATTTTGAAACCTTCGGCAATGCGCGGGCGAACGTGCTCTCCTGCCGCTTCCATGGCTGGGTATTCTCCACAGACGGCCCGCTCCGTTCGGTTCCGCTGGAGGATCATTTCGGCACGCTGGACAAAGCCTGTCTCGGTTTGCGCGAAATTGCCTGCGACAGTTGGGAAGGCTTTATCTTCATCAACTTTGCAGAAAAGCCGGAAAACACCTTGGCTGAATTTCTAGGCGATTTCGGTAAGTTATTCGCCGGATACCCATACAGGGAAGCTACAACCGCGTTCAGATATTCCACGGTTCTGAATTGTAACTGGAAGGTGGCTTTATATGCCTTTTCCGAAGGCTATCATGTCCCGACCATTCATGCAGGCTCGCTGCCGGGCTTTCGCGGCATAGAGCATAGCGATTTCAAGCTCATCGGTCCGCATGCGTCCTCGACCATTTACGGGCTGGGTATGGAATCGGCAGATTCTACGGCCAAATTTGCTGGTTTGCTCCACGCGAATGAGCACCACGGTCCCCGGCCCGATCTCGTGCCACCAGGGATCAACCCCACTGGCCGGAAGGAATTCCAGTTCGAGCTGCCCAATATCTTCCCCAACCTGCTGATCCATCTGGCTGCTGGCTGTGGCTATCCGGGCATGGCCTATTTCACACACCAGTTCTGGCCGCTCGACCATGGGCGCACGCTCTGGGAGGGCATCAACTATTTCCGCCCGGCCCGCAACGCTGCGGAACGGATCGCACAGCTTCACATCAACGCGCTGCACAGGAACGCCTGGCTCGAGGATACCGGCACGATGGAAGACACCCAAATCGGGATTCAATCTGGCGCGATCGACGAGATGCAATTGATGGACCAGGAATTTCTCATCCGTCACGCCGCCCGCACGCTTGATGACTATCTGGCGCGGTAAGGAAATTGATTATGAACCAGATCATGACATTACCTAATGACTTTGCCGATCTCAAAGATTGCGCCACGCAATGGGGCCGACCGACCGAGGCGGAGCGGAGCGAGATACGCTGGAAGGCAAGTGCTGAGGATTTTACGCAGCTATATGGAGCAGTCATGCCCCGTATCGATGCCATTCTTGCCTATCTTGCGGATGTGCCGCTTGGCAATTTGAACGAGGCCGATGCCAATCTGTTCAACCTCGCCGCAGCTTTTGCCGAGGCGGCACCGCATCATGAACTGTATAAGGGCAGTTCCGATGTGCCGTTCAGCTTTGCTGCGCCGCGCTTTGTGCCGGGGCATGGGGGCGACATTTCCTGGAAATAGGAACCGCGCAGCCCGAAGCGCTATGATGCTTCGGGCGTGTGCCAATCTCTGTCCAGCACCCGTGATGCCTTGAATAACAGGAGCGCAGCGGCGACGTAAAAGCCGGTGCCGGCCAAGATGGAATAGCGCAGTGCTTCCTTGCCGAAGTGCTGCGCCAGCCCATCCGAGAGCCAGCCGATGGCGAGCGTGCCCAAGCCGATGCCGATCAGATTGTTGATGAACAGGAAAATGGCTGACGCCGTCGCGCGCATGTTCGACGGCACCAGATGCTGGATCGTCGAGAGGATCGGGCCGAGCCACACCATGCCCAACGCTGTCGGCACGAGCAGCAGCGCGATTGCCATGTTGAGATTGCCCGCCAGCAGGCCGAATATGTAGAAGGGTATGGTCACGACGAACGCTACGGCGGGGATCAAAGCATAGGCTGATCGCGAAGCCGCACCCAGCCTGTCGCCCAACACGCCGCCCAGCCATATACCCGCTATGCCGCCGACAAGCAGGATCGAGCCATAATAGAGCGACGCCTCAAGGATAGAGACGTCAAAGCTGCGCACCAGATAGGACGGCAGCCAGAAGAACAGCCCATAGCCCATCATGGAAGAGCAGGCGGCGGCGACACTGATAAGCCAGAAGGCGGGCTTGCGGAGCAAGAGCGATAGTACCTCGCCAAGGCCCGGCTTCGATGCTTTGGCAGCTTCCCCGTCATACACGCCATGGCCCGGATCGCGCACAGTCAGCTTGAAGAGCGGCGCAATCATTATTCCCGCTAGACCAACGATGAAGAAGGCAAAGCGCCAGTCGATCCATGTCGCGATCAGGCCGCCAAAGACGATGCCGGTTGCGCTGCCGATGGGGATACCGAATGAATAGATGCCGAGTGCACGCGCACGTTCTCGCGCAGGATACATGTCGCTGATAAGCGAGTAGGCAGGGGCGACGCCGCCCGCTTCGCCAACGCCGACGCCAAGGCGTGCGGCGAACAATTGCCAGAAATTCTGAACCGTGCCGCAAAGCGCCGTCATCGCACTCCAGAGGACCAGCGCCGTCGTCATGATCCAGCTGCGGTCGCTTCTGTCTGCCAGCATAGCGACGGGTATTCCAAGCCCGGTGTAGAACAGCGCAAAGGCCAGTCCGCCCATCATGCCAAGCTGGGCGTCGCTCAGGTTGAGGTCCGCTTTGATCGGCACTGCAAGGATGCCAATGATCTGCCGGTCGATGAAGTTGAAGGTGTAAACCAGCACCAGCATGAACAAGGCAAGCGCCGGGCGGTGAGGATTGCCCGGCGCTGCAGTGGGGGTATTATTCTGGCTCAGAACTTCACCTCTGCCGATACGGAGACGGTGCGGGGCGGGCCATAGAAAGCCACCACCGAGTTTCCGAACAGCGCACCGGGGAAGTTATAGCCGCCGATCTTGTAGCGCTTGTCCGTCAGGTTACGGCCATGCACACCAATCTGGAACCGGTCGTCATCCGAAGTCCAGGTGGCGGACGCATCGACCAGCGCGTAGCCATCCTGATCGAGCAGCGCATTCTTGATTTCGAACTGCGAGTAGTCGCTGCGCAAGGACAAGGCAGGCGTTACTGCGAAGCGGCCACCGGCGATGTCATGCGACCATGTGGCGGAGACATTGCCCGAATATTTCGGTGTGTTCTGGAACACGCGCTGGCTGGCGACATCGATCGGCGTGGTGCCGCCGCTGATGTAGGTCAGGAACTTCTTGTAGTCTGCATGGGTGTAGCCGAACGCAGCCGTCACAGAGAAGTTGCGCGATGGCACCATGCGCATTTCCAGCTCAAGTCCGTAAATCTTCGCCTTACCCGCATTGTCGACGAAGCTGGCGATGCCGCCGGCGACATTGGGCACCTGGATCGTGACCTGCTGATCCTTATAATCCGAGTGGAAACCAGCGAGGTTCACGAACAGGGTGCGATCCAGAAACGCGCCCTTCATGCCTACTTCGAACGCATCGACCGTCTCTGGCTTATAGCCGTTCACCGTAGTCGGCGTGAATACCGCGTCGCCGCGCATGTCGAATCCGCCGGATTTGAAGCCCTTGCCATAGGAGGCGTAGAGGTTGATGTCTTCAATCGGCTTGTAGCTGAGGCTGACGCGTGGTGTGAACTGATCGAAGCTGCGATCATTGGTGTAGTTGGTGCGAATGAGTCCCGGCACAGCTGCGGCATTGCCGAACAGCGGGCTGCGTAGGCCCGTATAGTTGCGGCGGAATACCGTGCCTGTCTTGTCGTCCTTCGTCCAGCGCAGTCCGGCAGAAAGTTTGAACTGGTCGGTGAGGTCATAGCTGAAATCCGCAAATGCGGCATAGCTCTTCGTCTTCACCGTACCGGACGTCAATGTCGTTGCGCCCAAAGCGCCGACCACCGTATCGAATGCGCCTTTGGCACGGGCGTCAAGATAGAATAGCCCAAATACACCCTGAAGACGCTCGCCCTCATAAAGCAGCTGGAATTCCTGCGTGAACTGCCGGTCGTCATAGAAGGCAGGCACATCGAGCGCCGGGTCGGGCGTGTTGTCAAAATCGATTACGGTGTCGGTATGGCCGTCGCGATAGGCGCTGATGGTCTTGAAGGTGAGGGCGTCGGACAATTCGATCTCGCCGGTGAAGGAAACCCCCTCGTTCTTCACCTTGTTCTTGTCGCCGATCCCGGCACGGGTGTCATAGACATCGGACAGCGGCACATAGGCGGCCAGTGCGCCATTGCCAACCATGCGATGGCCATGGCGGGCGTTGGACTTGTCGACCGTCTTGTCGCCAGCGAGGCGGAAGAACACGCCATCCGAAGGCTCGAACTCGATCGAGATACGTCCCGCGATCACATCCTTGTTGTAATGCTCGGCGCCGGTGGTGAGGTTCTTGCCATAGCCATCACGCCAGTAGCGGGCGAGCGCACCGCCGATCGTCAGCTTGTCGCCCAGCGGTACCGTTACCTGGCCGACCAGATCGACCTGATTGTAAGAGCCATAGACACCGCGCACCTTGCCCGCGAAATCATGACCCAGCTTCTTGGTCACATATTTGATCGCGCCGCCGATGGTGTTGCGGCCATAGAGGGTGCCCTGCGGACCGCGCAGCACCTCAATGCGATCGACATCGAAAATATCGAGCACAGCGCCCTGCGGACGCGCGACATAGACATCGTCTACATAGAGGCCAACGCCCGGTTCAAAACCCCATAGCGGGTCTTGCTGACCTACGCCGCGGATGAAGGCGATCAGCGTCGAGTTCGAGCCGCGCGCGATCTGCAGCGTAAGGTTGGGTGTTTGCTGTTGCAGGGCGGTGATGTCGACCGCGCCTTGCTCGGCCAGCTTCTCACCCGAGAACGCCGATACGGCAATTGGGACATCGATCAATGTCTCTTCGCGCCGCCGTGCGGTCACCACAATGACGCCATTATTATCGGATGCTGCTGCATCGGCAGCGGCGTCCTGGGCATGTGCAAGGCTGGGTGCCAGCGCAAGCGGGGCGCTGGACAACATCAGCGCGGGTAGCATCATCTTTCCAACCATATTCTTGCTCATATCTTCCTCCCAAAATTGATTTGGTTTGTACATTCTATTGTTTTTGCGTCAGAAATTGTCGAACAGTTGCCAGTGACGCGGCGCTCGCCTCTTCCTGAGGAGCATGACCTACGCCTTCGTAAACGACGAGTTGCGATCCCTTGATCGCATCGCGCAGCCGGTAGGACTGGTCGAGCGGCACCACATGATCCTTGCTCCCCCACAGGATCAGCGTCGGTGCCTTGATGCGGGCGAGTTGCGTCTCGGGGGCCGGTAATGTGAACTGCTCGAGATGTGTGACGAGTGCCGGGCCATTGCCGGGTCGGGCGATCATGTTGCGCATCATTTCAAGCCGCTCGGGTGGGAGCGCTGCAGGGTTTGCGAAGATGATGCTTGCCGACGCCTTCACCATTTCGGGCTTGGGGTCGAGCAAATAGGCACGCATCCCGGCGGGGACAGGCGCAGGCTTGTCCGTCACGCCATTGATAGAGAAAGCGGCGCTGTCGACAAGGATCAACCGGTCGACGAGTGCAGGATGCTCTGCTGCGATGCGCCATGCCAGCAGGCCGCCATAGCTGTTCCCCGCCAGCGTGGCGTGCTGGATGCCAAGATGCTTCATGAGCGCAACGACGTGGCGCGCCCGTGTATCGGCATCATAGCGCCCTTTGGGGTCGGCATCGCTCAGGCCATGCCCGGCAAGATCGAAACGGACGATGCGATAGTCCGGCGCAAGCCCTTGCGTCCATGCGTCCCATGTCTCTAGGCTGAAGCTGAAGCCGTGGATCAGAACGATGACAGGGGTGCCCGCCTTACCCTCTACCCGCACGCGATAGCGCACACCGTCAATCTTCACATAATGATCGGCCGCAGTGAGATAACGCTTATCGATGGCCGAGACGCTGGCTGTCGGGTGTGACCCCGATGACGAAACCGTTGCGCAGGCTCCCAGCGTCAATAACGCCGCCAAAAGTACAGGCGTGTTTCCAAGCCGCGAAAGCATCAACGATTTCTCTCCCTTGCACCAGCGTCTCAAGCGCCCGACAGCCCTAAGAATACAAATAGGCACACATCTGTCGACGACCCTGCTGATCAATTTTTATAGGACAATTTCGCTCAATGTCCCATAGGTTGAAGCTCAGATTTCGCGAAATTCTGCGGGGGAGACGCCATTCCACTGACGAAAGGCGCGTGCAAAACTGCGCCCATCGGAAAAGCCTAGTTCCTCTGCGATGTCGGCAATCGCCTGGCCTTTACGCAGCCGCTCCTGCGCCTGCTGGTTGAGGATGTTGGATCGCAAATCGCGGAACTGGACGCCGTCATCACCAAGATGGCGGCGCAGCGAGGCAACGCTCATGCCGAGTGCGGCGGCCACCTGTGCCTGATCGATCAAGCCGGAGCCGATATGTTGGGCAACCCGCTCGGAAAGTGAGCGCGCAGGCATCGCGCCGGGGTCTATCCGGTCAAGTACGGCTGCGACGACACCATATATCGTGCGAGATGCAAATCGTCTGCTGCGTTCGGGGTCGACCGCTATACTTTCCAGCGAGGCGTCATATTGCAAGGCGAAGACGGACGCATGATAGCGCACCGGTACACCCCAGAACGACAGATGCGTGAAGCCTGCGGGTTTCCCCATGCTGCGCGTTCGGATCGTGCGCAGCGGGATTTGTTGATCCGCAGCCGGGAGAGACAGCATCAGCGCATGCACATAGATCAGCAGGCATTCTGCCGAGAGGATCACGAAACTGTCGTCATGATCAAGTGTGTAAGGGAACTCCCTGTCATCGATCACGAACGAGATGCTGCCGCCCTTGCGCCGCACATGATTATAGCGATGACCGTGGATCACATTATAGGACTGTGCGATTGCATCCATCACTTCCGCGAGTGTGCGGCAGGCGCGGATCTGGTTTTGCACGAACTCCGATGTGCCGACCATGAGCGGGCGCATAGAGACGTGGAAAGTCTCGTCTCCGCTCTGCAGCGCCATCTGCTCGCAGATCCGGAAATAGTCCGAGAGGGCAAGGGGGCTGCTTCCGCCAAGTGCGGAGAGTGGCGTGTCAATTCCGGCCGCGCGCAATATGGCCTCGGGCGACAGAGATGCCGCCCGCATGAGCTCTATCAAGGGCATTACACTGGAAAAGGTAAGAACTGGCCGGTTCACAAGCCCACCCTGCGGATTCGCGGTGTTCAGGCTAACATTGTTGTCCATTGCAATGAAGGGGCACTGTGCCCTGGCTTGCAATTGATGTTTTGGGATGAAGCCATAGCGCTACCGCTTGACAAATTGGATGCACTTTTCCATCTTCGCAGTAGGAGAACGGAGAGGGTGCGGTAATGCAAAAGGTCAAGCTTAAGCTGATTCTGGCAGCGCTACCCCGCATCATGGCGGTGGCGCGCCGTATTAATCCAGCGTTCGAGAAGCATCTTCAGAGTGGCGGCGGTATCATTCAGGTGCGCCTCAAGGACAATAGTGTCGCACGTCATTACATCTTCCGGGATGGCAGGATTTCAACCGCTGCGGGGCTCCATCCCGGTCCTGATGTCGATATCGCCTTTCATGATGCGGGGATAGCACTACGATTTCTGAAACCCAATGCAAAACGCAGCGATATCATCCATTTCATCAAGAATTACCTTGTCGAAATGAACGGTAATGACGGGATCGCGGTGTGGTTCTCCGGTCTGGTCAACGTGATGCAGAGCGGGAACTGGAAGCAGGGCGTCGCGATGAAGGACGGGACGCACCGTTTCGTCACCAACACCAATGGCGGGCCTTTGTTTGTTTATGTGAAGGATGGCCGTATCGTCCGCACCTGCCCTATCGATCTTGCGACAAGCGATCCCGAAAGCTGGTCGGTCGAGGCGCGTGGCAAAAGCTACCGCCCACATCGCCAGTCAACTGTAAACGTGCATGCACTTGCGACCAAATCCCTGGTCTATTCGGATCGTCGCCTGCTCTATCCGATGAAGCGGGTAGACTTCGATCCCAACGGCGAGCGCAATCCACAGAACCGCGGCAAGTCAGGCTATGAAAGGATCAGCTGGGACGAAGCTCTGGATATTGTTGCGGGCGAGGTGACGCGCCAGAAGCAGACCTATGGTCCCGGCTCCATCGCCGTGCTGCATGGCGCACATCATCAGATGGGCAATATCGGCTATTGGCTCTCGGCGCTGATGCGGTTTAGCAACATCCTCGGTGCGCCGATGCAGCAATTCTCGCCGATCAGCTGGGAGGGCTGGTATTGGGGGGCGATGCATCATTTCGGCAATTCGCTGCGGCTCGGGCTGCCGGGTTCCTATGGCACGCTGGAAGACTGCATGCAGGAATGTGAGCTGATTGTCTTCTGGTCGAGCGACCCGGAGGCGACTTCGGGGCTTTATGCGGGCGGCGAGGGGTCTCAGCGCAGGCTCTGGGCGAAGGAGATGGGCATCCAGTTCGTCCACATCGATCCGCACTATAACAGCACCGCTCAGATGCTTGGCGGCAAATGGCTGCCCGTGCGCCCGACGACCGACAGCGCGCTAGCGCATGCGATCATGCATGTCTGGATCACGGAGGGACTGTACGACAAGGATTTCATCGCCCGTAGCACTACCGGCTTCGACGAATGGAAGGCCTATATATTGGGCGAGGAAGACGGGGTTGCCAAAACCCCGGAATGGCAGGAGGCGGAGACCGGAATTCCCGCCAAGGATGTCGTCTCGCTGGCCCGGCTGTGGGGGCGCAAGAAGACATATCTCTCCGCAGGGGGGCTCGGCACCGGCTTTGGTGGCGCCTGTCGCGCGGCGACCGGCCAGCAATGGGCGCGCAACATGATCATGCTGATGACGATGCAGGGCTGGGGCAAGCCGGGCGTCAATTTCGGCAATCTGCAATGCGGCACGCCGATCGATTTGCTGCCCTATTTTCCCGGCTATGCCGAGGGCGGCATTTCTGGCGACATGACCAAGAATGCGGGCTTCATCAACAACTATGTCCGCATGCCGCATGTGGTGACGATGAACTCCGCGAGCCAGCGCATCCCGCGCGAACGCACGATGGAGGCGGTGACGACCGGCAAGGCGAGTGGCTATCTGTGGGACGGCTCGGCGATAGAGCAGCAGTTCGTACCGTATCAGTATCCCGCGCCCGGCCAATCCCGCCCGCATATGATCTATCAATATGGCGCATCCTCCTTCGGCACGACAATGGATAGCTCCCGCCTCGTCAAAATGTATCGCGACCCCTCGGTCGACCTCGTGGTAAGTCAGGCGATCTGGCAGGAGGGCGAGACGCAGTTTGCGGACATCATCCTGCCCGCCTGCACGGTCGCGGAGCGGTATGACATCAGCGAGGTGTGCGGCTGCGCGGGCTTTGCCCATCACAACCAGAACCAAACCAACCATCGTATGGTGGTGATGCAGCACAAATGCATCGAGCCGCTGGGTGAATCGAAATCCGACTATCGCATCTTTGCCGATATTCTCACGCGTCTCGGCTTTGGCGCGATGTTCACCGAAGGATGTGACGAGCTCGACTGGTGCAGGCGGGTGTTCGAATCCTCGGATCTCCCCACCTATATAAGCTGGGGCGAGTTCCTGAAAAAAGGCTATGTCGTGCTGCCGCCGCAGAGCGAGGAAACGCGCGATCCGGTCGAGATGCGCTGGTTTTATGAGGGCGGCAAGAAAGACACGCCGGAGCCGCACCCGCTGCCGTCCGATTACAAGACAGGCTTCCTCGAAGGCTTGCAGACCCAGAGCGGCAAGATCGAGTTCCTGCCAAACTCGCTGAAACGCGGCGACCCGGACAATCCGGAGCGGCCTGTGCTCAACCGCTATGTACCCGCATGGGAAGGGCAGGCGAGTGGCGATCTCGCGCGCAGCTATCCGCTCCAACTCGTCTCCTCCCACCCGCGCTACAGCTTTCACACGCAGGCGGACGGCAAGGGCGGGCCGATCAACGCGATCGAGGATCACCGCATGCGGGTCGATGACTATGACTATTGGGTCGTGCGGATGAACAGCGAGGATGCGCGCGAGCGGGGCCTCACCCAGCGCGACCTGGTGAAGCTCCATAATGAACGCGCGGCTGTGGTCTGCGCGGTCGATATATCGCCCTTGGTGGCGCGCGGATCGTTGAAGACGTTCGAATCCTGCGCGGAGTTCGATTTCATTGAGGATGCGGATGGCAGCCTCATTGACCGGGGCGGCTGCATGAACCTGCTCACCCCATCGCGGACACAGGCACAGGGCACCAGCGCAATCGCACCAAACAGCTGCCTCGTACAGGCGGAAAAATGGACAACCCCTTGGGGAAAAACGGATGGAAAAATGGAATCTGGTGATCGACATCGCCGCATGCACGAACTGCAATAACTGCGCCGTCGCCACCCAGGACGAATTCGCAGGCAACAGCTTCCCCGGATACTCCGCACCGGGCGCGGCGGACGTGCGTCCGGTCGAGATCATGCGCCATGTGCGCGGGGAAGGCGCGATGGTCGATGTCCATTATGTGCCGCGCATGTGCAACCATTGCGACGATGCGCCGTGCATCGAGGCGGCGGGCGATGCGATCGTCAAGCGACCGGACGGGATCGTGATCGTCGATCCTGACAAGGCGAAGGGACGGCGCGATCTGGTTGACGCCTGCCCCTATGGTGCGATCAAGTGGAACGAGGCAGAGCAAGTGCCGCAGAACTGGATTTTCGACGCGCATCTGCTCGATCAGGGCTGGACGGAGCCGCGCGCCGCTCATGTCTGCCCCACGCGTGCGATGCAGGCGCTGAACGTTGCCGACGAAGCGATGGCTAAGATGGCGCGGGATGAAGGGCTACGGGTTCTGGAGCCGGAACGTGGTACGCGACCACGGGTCTGGTATCGCAATCTTGAACCAGTGCTCAGCCATTTTATCGGGGGGAATGTCACTGGAGGTGGACGCAATGTCGAGGGCGCGGAAGTTAGCCTGTTCCAAAGCGGAAATCTGAAAGTCACCACGCAAACCGATGCGTTTGGCGATTTCCGCTTCAACGGTATCGAGGACGGAAGTAGGGGTTATGCTGTGCAGGCATATGGTGGAGCAGGCGTTACAGTCGAGGCTGAAATCCCCGGGGAAGTTACAGCAAGTAAGGTTATCGCCCTATCACTCGACTGATTACCAGCCGGGCGGCAGGCTTCCCATCGCGCCGCTGCGGTAGCGTGCCACCGCGTCGTGAATGGCTTCGGCAGACGAGAGTACGAACGGCCCATTGCTGTATGCGGGCGCGTCGATCGGCTCACCAGCCATGAGCAGCAGGCGCGCTGGAGCTTGGGTGGGCCGGATGATTGCTGCGCCCTCTGCCCGGCTGAAGGAGAGCAGGCACGGTGCGCTTATGTGACCCGCCACGCCTTCCACCGCAACCGCCCCTTCATACAGATAGGCAGAGAACGTCCAGCCGTCCGGGCCGTCCCATTCCAGTGCTTCGCCTTGCCACAGCGTCACATCCATCATGACCAGTGGGCTGGGCGGGGTAATGGGACTGATGACGCCATCAAATAACCCTGCGAGCAGGCGCGCCGATGCCCCGCCGGGCAGGGTCCTTTCGGGTATCTCATCAGGCTCGGCATGCCCGATAACAGGGGGCAGGCTTTCCTGCACCACTGGCTGGCGGACGAAAATCTGGAACCCTTCGCACAGTTCGCCCGGCCGATCCGGCTCTTCCTCATGCACGACGCCGCTGCCTGCCGCCGTCCAGTGGATGCCGCCCGGCGCTATCAGGCTGCGGTCGCCTCTGCTGTCGCGGTTGCGCATGCCGTTGGGCGAGCCGGGAAGGACGTAGGTGACAGCGGAAAATCCCGCATGCGCATGTGGCGGGAATGTCGGTCCCGCCATGCGGAAATGGTCGATAGTGAACCACGGCGATCCTTCCGCGCCGAACATCTCGGCGGTGAGGCGCAGCGCGCTGAACGCTGCGCCATGTGAGGCGGAATGGCCTTGGGAAACTCTCGCAAGTTGCCTTATGCCGGTCACTATCGTTCTCTCCAAATGCTATTGTCAGGCCGGTTCCATCACCGGGGTGATCGGCGGCAATATCTCCATAAACATTAGCTGGATCAACTGCTGACCTTCCGGCGTGGACCAGTCCTGCGTCCATTCGGAAATCAGCGTATTGGTGCAGGTGAAGTCGATTCCCTCGTCGGCCATGCGCTTGCGGGATGTCTCTTCCGAAATCTCGAATGGTGAGCCAGAGATGTCGAGCACCGCCTGCACCTGATAGCCTGCGCGCGCCGCGTCGATCGCGGGGAAGACGAGGCAGACGTCGGTCGTCACGCCGCCCATTGCGATCTGTTTGCGGCCGGTGCGCTCTATCGCCGCGCGAAATGCCGGATCGGACCATGCGTTGACGATGCCCTGTCGCTTCACGCGCGCCTCATAGGCATCGGGGACGATCTCCTTGAATTCCTTCAGCAGCGGTCCCTGAATATAATCCTCCTGGCTGGAGGTGAGCACCACGGGGATGTTCAGTATCTTTGCCGCGCGCGCGAGCGCCAGCGTCAGTCGGCTCACGCGTTCTACATCCAGCGTCTTCACCAATTGCATCGTGCCAAGCTGATGGTCGATCAGCACGAGCACGGAGTCTTCGGGGCGGAAATAGGGCTTGTTTGGCATCGTCATTCTCCTATCGATGGCGGATTGGAAGTGTATCCATGATTCAATCCCTTGCGATAAGACGGAAAATAGATGACATATTGTCGTCTATAGGAAGACAATATGGATCGCATCGATAGGCTCAGGGCATTTATTCAGACAGCGGAGACAGGCAGCTTCGCCGCTGCCGGACGTCGCCTGTCGCGCTCGCGCGATAATGTGAGCAAGCTGGTGTTCGATCTTGAGGCGGAGGTCGGGCGTGCCTTGTTCACGCGCAGCACCCGGCAGGTGAGCCTGACCGAGGCGGGGGAGGCCTATCTTGTAAAAGCCCGCCCGCTGATCGACGCGTTCGATGGGTTGAACGACTCGGTGCGCCAGTCAAAAGATGCTTTGTCGGGCAGAATAACAGTGCAGGCACCAAGCAGTTTCGGCTTGCAAGTCCTTGCCCCGTTGATTGGCCAGTTTCTGGCGCTGCATTCAGGAATCTCTATCGATCTCGCCCTCGAAGACCGTCCACAGACGGGGCTTCAGCCCTCTAGCGATCTGGCGCTGCGCATCAGCGATGCGCCTCCTTCGGGTTATACGGTGCGAGTCATTGGTCCAATTGAGCGCGGCCTGTTTGCGGCTCCTGCCTATATTGATCGATATAGCGTACCGGACCGCCCGTCCGATCTCGCCCAACATCGCTGTCTTCATTATGCCCATCTCGACAGGGGTGAGCGCTGGTCGCTGTATCGCGGGGTCGAAAGTGAACGGGTCGATATAAAAGGAAGCCTGTCCTGCGATACTGGTCTGGCGTTGGCCTATGCTGCGGCTGAGGGGGCGGGGATCGCTATACTGCCCTATTTCACGGCCCAGCCGCTGGTTGAGCAGGGGAGGCTCAAGCGTGTGCTTGAGGAATGGCGGCCCGCGCAATTGACTCTGTTTGCGCTTGTTCCGGCTGCGCGCCGTCCGCACCGCCGAGTGCAGGCGCTGCTTGATTTCCTGCATGAGCATATGGAAAAGCAACTTGGTCTCATGCCTGCCGAGCGACAGGACATGGATCATCCAGAACAGGCGGGCGCATGAACAATCCGAAGAATGATGAGAACGACTTTAATCTTCTGATGGCGCCGGGGCATTTGCTGAGACGCAATCATCAGCGCTCCTATGAATTGTTCACGCAAATGGTTGGCGGCGATGTTACGCGCCAGCAGATCGCATTGTTGATTGCGCTGACTCAGGCGCAGGGCGCTTCGCAGAATGATCTCGTTCAACGCACCGGGTTTGACAAAAGTACGCTGAAAGAAATGCTGGGCCGTATGGTAGCAAAAAAATGGGTGGAGCGCGAACGTGATCCCGATGATTCGCGCGCTTGGAAAATCCATATCACACCTGCCGGAAAAGCGTTGCTTGAAGAAAAGATGGATCGGGTCAGGGCCGTTCAGGAACAGATATTGGCGCCGCTGCCTGAGGATTTGCGTCCGCTTTTTCTTCGCTGTCTGCGTATCCTGATCGCAGAAGAGCAGCCCTGAGGCGTAATAGGCTCGATATAATTATTCGCGGCAGGCGAAACTCCAATTGTGTATCCATTAAAATCTCAGACTCACTACCATCGCTTCGCTGGTGGTGTTTTTAATCTGTATTCACATTTTCGGCCGACAGCTAAAGATGTGGAATTAGATATAAAACATATAACAAATTGAAATTACATATTTAATATATGATATATGCGGATCATAATATCCATATTCCATCTATAATGCATGTATTTATCTCCCGTCGGTTGCGCGTGAACATCAGGAAAAATAAAATAGGACGCGTTCATCCTAATTGACACATATACCCCTGAATGGCATAAGTGCATCCAGAATTGAGCTGAACGCCAGTGTCTATAGCGTCGGCCAGATGAGGGGAGAGTGGCATGAAATCGAAATTTGGAATCCTGTATGCGTCGCTGAGCGCCTTTGCGCTTTTGGCGCCGATGGCTGCACAGGCGCAGCAGGCGGCAGATGAAAGTGGCGCAGGCGGCATCGAAGACATCGTCGTCACAGCGCAAAAGCGTAGTGAAAATCTGCAAAAGACCCCGGCTGCCGTTACTGCCGTCAGCGGCGAAGGTCTTGTCTCCGCAGGTGTATACAGCCTCGCTGCGGCGCAAGAGCTGGTGCCCGGCGCGCGCTTCCATCAGGAGGGCAATACGACGCAGGTGTTCCTGCGCGGCGTGGGTTCCAACCTCGACTTTGCGAACGTGGAGCCTTCGGTCTCGTTCAACTTCAACGGCGTCGCTATCCCGCGTGAGGCGACCAGTGTTCCGCTGTTCGATATCGAGCGTTTCGAGGCGCTGCCCGGGCCGCAGGGCACTCTTTATGGTGGTAATGCAATCGGCGGTACGGTGAACGTCAGCTTCCGCAAGCCCGAGTTCGAGAATGGCGGCAGCGCAACCATCGAGGTTGGCAACTATTCGCTGGTCCACCCCACGGTGATCGCGAATTTCAAGGCGTCGGAGCAGCTCGCTGTGCGCCTCGGTGTCGATTACACCTATCGCAAGGGCTTCATGAAGACGGGCTCGGACTCGAAGGACGACATCAGTGCGCGCCTCGGCCTGCTCTACAAGCCCAATGATGATTTCAGCATCTACTGGTGGGGTGCGACCACGCACAAATACGGCCATACTCCGAACCTTGTGAACAAGGGGGCGGATCCAAGCACTCTGGTTTTCAATCCAGCTAGCCCCTCACTTTATGATTATACTTTTGATGAAGGGGCGTTTCTCAATAGCAATCCGTGGAATGATTTGAGGTATGGAGTCGCGGCAACAGTTCTGCCGTTCGGTCAACCCAACGCATCCGACCAGAGCTATCATAACTGGATGACTGGCGCCCAGATCGAGGCGCGCCTGAGCGACAGCATAACGCTGACCGACACCATCGGTTATGTGTATCTGGACGCGGAGACCAAGGATTATTGGCTGGGTATTCTCCCTGCCTACAAGCTCGACCAATATCGTAACCTCAGCAACGAGCTGCGGCTCTCGGGCGACAGTGGTTCTCTGAAATGGTTGGCCGGTCTGTTCACCTATCGCAATGTCGGGCATGGTCTGGGTATCGTTGGTACTGAGCTGGGGCCAGCAGATCCCAATCTGCCTCTCGGCGGTCCGTTCGGCTTCCCCTTCTACTCGTCCAACGTGAAGAAGAACCTGAAGCGCGGTGCGGCGATTTTCGGGCAGGTGACATATAGCATAAGCGATCCGTTCCGGGTCACGGTCGGTGCGCGTTATGGCATCGACAACAGGAAGGCGAACGGCATTTCGCTGCAGCCGCCGCAGAACGTGCCTTATACATTCGATCACACTTTCAAGAAGTTCGATTACAAGATTGGCTTTGAATATGATGTCGCGCCGCGTATCATGCTCTACGCCACCTACCAGACCGGCTATCAGCCCGGCACGTTCAACGAGGTCGATATTCTCCCCAGCGGTGGATCGAACCTCGTGAAGTCGGGCAAGATGAAGGGTATATCCGGCGGCTTCAAGGCACGCTTCCTCGACAACACGCTGCAGATCAACAACGAGGCGTTCTACTACATCTATAATGATCTCGCCATTCAGGCCTATGATGCGTCAAAGTTGTTCAACGAGATCTTCAACGCCAAGAAGGTGACGATCCCCGGTAACCAGCTTGATATCCTCTATGAGCCGACCCGCGACACGAAGTTCAATGTCTCGGTCAGCTATATCAAGGCCCGCAACAAGAATTTCATCACGCCAGCAGGCCAGAATTTCAACGGCCTGGCGGGCCCCTATGCGGCGGACTGGACGATCAGCGGCGGCTTCAGTCAGGATTTCCATCTTGGCGCGGGTTATATCCGTGCCGCAGCCGATGCCCGCTATGAGAGTAAGTGGTGGGCAGACTTCGTTCACAACCTCGGCACGAAACAAAAGGGCTATGCCAAGCTCAATGCCTCGCTCACCTACTATTCCGATGATGCACACTGGAACATCGGTATCTGGGGCAAGAACCTGACCGATGAAGCCGTTATCGCGGCGACGGCGGCGGCGGGTATTCCTGGCCCGGCCACAGCCTATATGGATGCGCCACGCACATACGGCGTGCGTGCAGGTTACACCTTCTGAGCAGGATGCAGATGCTTGGAGGAAAGGTCATTCTGGTTACCGGTGCCGCTGGCGGCATCGGCTATCAGGCGAGCCGCGTGCTGTCTGCACATGGTGCGCGGCTCGTCGTTACCGATGTGAACCGCGAGGGAGGCGAGGCGCTTCTCGCTGACCTCAACGCGGCGGGCGGAGATGCGATTTTCCAGCCCGCCGATCTCGCTAGCGAGGCCGATATAGAGGCGTTGGTGGCGAAGGCCGTCAGCCATTTCGGCAGGCTCGATGGTGCGTTCAACAATGCCGGGATCGAGCAGAAGAACAAGCCGCTCGACGAGCTGACACTTGAGGAATGGGACCGGGCGATCCGCATCGATCTCACGGCCGTGTTCCTGTGCATCAAATATCAGGTGAAAGCGATGCTCGGCACGGGGGGCGGGGCGATCGTCAACACGGCGTCGTCACTGGGGCAGGTCGCGATCCCGTGCGCGTCGGAATATGTTGCGGCGAAGCATGGCGTCGTCGGCCTCACGCGCGCTGCGGGGGCGGATTATGGTGCGCGCGGTATACGCGTGAATGCGGTACTGCCCGGCATCATCAAGACGCCATTGATCGAGCGCCTGATGGGGGAACCATCTTTTGCGGCACTAAAAGACAGACTGATCGCCCGTCATCCGATGGGACGTTTCGGCGAACCGAGCGAGGTGGGGGAAGCAGTGGCGTGGCTTTTGTCTGACGCCGCATCCTTTATGAATGGCGCTGCCGTTGCGTGCGACGGCGGCTATCTGTCGATCTGAATATGAGGAAGCTCAACCTATGTATGCCCTGTCCTACGCAATCCCGGTAAACCCCGATGGTGTCGAACCCAAGCTGACGCGCGAGCAAGTGTGGCGCGGTCTCGAAATGAAGGCGGAGAATGCGATCCCCTTCGTCGATGGCATGAGCCAGTGCGATGTGCTGGAGCGCACTAGCAACACCATCACCCGCGTCGTGACCTTCCGGGGCAGCCAGCACAAGGAACACATCACGCTCTATGAACCGATTCAGGTCTATTTCGAACGCATGGATGGCACTGGCTGGATCGACAACACGATCAGTGATTCCGAAAACGGGCTGCTGCTGACTTTCACCTTCGGCATCACCTTTCCCGGCATCGCGGAAAACACCCCGGAGGAAAAAGCGCAAGGCGACACCATGCGCGGTGCCTATGTCGGCGCGGTGCAGGGTACGCTGAGCCGGGTGCGGCAGATGGTCAGCGGCGGGGAATTATGATGTCCGCCGATGCTCTTTCGGCGACAGGCCCGGCAACGGGCGTGGAAGACTGGGCGGCAGCGTTTTTCCGCGATGCGGATATGCTCCACCTGCCGACATTGATGAACTGGTTCGCGGACGATATCGACCTGCGGCTCGCCAACATGCCGCCGATCATCGGGCGCGAGGGGGCGGAGGCGGCCTTCTCGCAATTCTGGGCAACGCTTAACGGCATGAGCCACAAGCGCGAACAACTGGTTTCGGAAGGCGATTGCGTTTTTCAGGGCAGCATCGTCACCTACACGCGGCTCGACGGCAATAAAGTCTCGATGCCCGTTGCCAGCCATTTGCGGTTGACTGCCGGGGGGCGGCTCAACCGGCTGTGGATCTATATCGATCTCGCCCCTTTGTTTGCGGAGAATTGAATGGCTTTCAACGATCGCCTGCGCGGTAAAACCTGCATCATCACCGGGTCGGGTGGTAGCATCGGTCGGGCGGCCTGCCTGCGCTTCGCTGAAGAGGGCGCGCATGTTGTGGGCGTCGATATTGCACCCGGCGGCGCGGAAGAAACGCTGCGTCTGGTCGAGGCGGCTGGCGGCACTATGATCTCGATCCACCCGGCAGATCTCACCGACAAGGCGGAGTGCGAGCGGGTGGTCGCGACGACGGTCGAGCGGTTCGGCGGCATCGATGTCCTCTTCAACAACGGCGCGATGGCCTATTTCGCGTGGATCGAGGACATGACCGACGAGATGTGGACGAAGACGATCAACGAGGAGTTGAACCTCGTCTTCCTCATGACCCGCGCGGCATGGCCTGAGCTGAAGAAAAGCAAGGGCAACATCGTCAACACCGCATCGCTCTCTGCATGGGCAGGGATAGAGCTGTTGCCCGGCCTCGCGCATACCGCGGCGAAGGGCGGTGTGCTCTCCATGACGCGCCAGTTCGCGATGGAGGGACGCAAGCATGGCGTTCGCGCCAACAGCGTCTCGCCCGGAACGATCGAGACCAACCAGACGCGGTTCATACTGGAAGACCCCGAGTGGAGCCGCATCCAGCTCGGCCGCGCAATGATCAACCGCATGGGCCAGCCGGAGGAAGTCGCCGCAGCCGTCGCGTTTCTGGCGAGCGATGACGCTTCCTACGTCACCGGAGCGGACATAGCGGTCGATGGCGGCGTGCGGGCGTGGTGAAATGAGCTGAGGAGAGCGAAGCATGAAAAACAAATGGATTCTAGAGCGCTTCGCTGCTGTCGACCGCAAGGACATCGACGGCTTCATCGATATGTTGAGCGAGGATCACCAGTTCATCTTCGGTGCACGCCCGCCAGTGGTTGGCAAGGCCGATGCACGCACGGTCGTCAACTATTTCTGGACGCTGATCGGACGACTGCGCCACAATATCTGGCGCGTGCGCGAGGCGGGCGACATCGCCTATGTCGAGGCGCTGATCGAATATGAGCGGCTGGATGGCAAGGTCGTGCTGGTGCCCTGCTGCGATGTTGTGCGCCATAATGGCAGCCTGCTGGTCGAGCAGCGCGCCTATCTCGATCAGACTGCGATATTCGCCGACCTCTCGACCGGCGAACATGTCTTTAAGGATCACTGGATCGACGACATTCCAACCGCGCGCAAGGCGCTCGGCCTTGCGCCACAACCGGAGTTCCTGTGATGGATGTAGAGGCCGTACTGCAACGATGGCTGGACGAGGAGGCGATCCGCAAGATCATCCTGCGCTTCGGCCGCTCGCTCGATCTGGGCGATTGGCCGGGTTATCGCTCCTGCTTCACGGACAAGTTGCTGATCGACTTCACCCGCCTGACCGGCCAGCCGAAAATCCTCGTCGATGCTGATGACTGGACGCGCTTTGCGGACCTGATCCTCAGCCCGTGTCGGCGTCATCACAGCTATTTCAATTTCGATATCGATGTCACCGGCGATACCGCCTCTGCGGTCTGGTATTTCACGGCGCGGCACTGGAAGCCGACCGACATGGGTGCCTCCGTCTACAACCAGCATGGCTGGTATAACAGCAGCTATGTGCGCGAAGGTGGCGTCTGGAAAATGTCTTACGTGAAGCATGATTTCCAGTGGGTCGATGGCAACAACGCGCTGTTCGATATGACCGAGCCCAATCTGGTCGCATGTATGCACAAGGTGTTCAGCCCGGAAAATGTTGCAGCGGCTGCTGGGAAATAGCCGCGTGCAGGGAGAATGAGAGAAGAAGAATGCCAATTATAACAGCCAATATCCTCAGCGGTCGCCCGGACAACCAGAAGCGTGAGTTGATCCGGTCCCTGACGGACGCAGCGGTACACGCCCTCAATGTGCAGCCGGGGCAGGTGCGCATCATCATCAACGAGGTAGCGCCGGAGCATTGGGGTGTCGGCGGTGTCAGCAAGGCGGATCAGGAGGGCGGCGCATGAGCGGCAATATGTACAGGCTCGCGATCATCATCGTGGAGGGACAAAGGGTCGCGGTGGTTGAGCGCGAGGACCGTCTCGTTCCGTTGTATAGACTGGTCGTGGGGACAGAGCCTCTGAACGATCTCGGGCCGCTGCTGGAGGACTGGCCCGCATGGCAGGCTAAGATTGAGGCAGGCATTGCCGCGCATCCCGAGTTGTTCGATGCAAGCGGGATCGATGCGAAATCCGCAACATTCGCCCTGCCGTTCGAGCGTCCGGCGAACCTGATCTGCATCGGTGCGAACTATCATGATCATGTCGCGGAGATGCCGGTGCCGATGACGCCGACCTATCCTTATGGATTCCTGAAGCCTGTGCGCAATACGGTGCGGGCGACCGGCGAACCTGTGCTGGCTCCCCGCCATGTGAACATGATGGATTGGGAAGCGGAGATGGGCGCGGTGATTGGCCGCGCGGGCAAGAATGTCTCCATCGATGATGCGCTTGGGCTGGTTGCGGGCTATGTGAATTTCAACGACCTCTCGGCGCGGGACTGGATTGCCAGCCGCCCCGGTGTCGGCATAGATTGGCTCATCCATAAGGGTCATGACGGGTTTGCGCCGATCGGTCCTTATTTCGTTCCGGCGAAGTTCATCCCGGATCCTCAGGCGCTACCAGTTAAACTCACTGTCAATGGCGTCGTGAAGCAGGATTCGAGCACGGCACAAATGATCTACGGCGTCGCTGAAATCATCGTGCATCTGACGACAGTGATGACTCTAATGCCGGGCGACATCATCGCCACCGGTACTCCCGCCGGAGTGGGGCATGGACGCAAGCCACCCGAATATCTGAAGCCCGGAGACACGGTTGAGATGGAGATAGGCCCGATGGGCAGGCTGGTTACGCCCATCGTCTAGGTTGATGGAAGGATTTTACTGATTACTGTATGCACTTATGAGAAAATTGAGGGTTCGGGTGGCTATTGACCCTCCATGCCGGACCGCATAACGGAGAAATATGAACTCACTTGCGGACATATTGAAACCTATCGATCGTGGCGCGGGGCGGCGCACGGCTATCGAAGTCTATGATATTCTCCAGTCCTATATTCTGAACGGTGAATTGAAGCCGGGGACCGTGATTTCTCAGGTTGCAATCGCCAACGCATTGAATGTCAGCCGCACTCCAGTACGTGAAGCGATGCGCATGTTGCAGGAGGGCGGCCTGCTGGTCGGAGAGCCCAATTATCGCAGCCGCGTGGTGGGCTTTGATCCGGTTGATATTGAGGCGCTCTATATCAAGCGTATTCCGCTGGAAGGGCTGGCTGTTTCGATGACGGTGCGTGCTATCGGCGAAGACGAGGTGGCCGCCCTGCGTGCGCTCATCTCGGAGCTGGAAGGTGAACAAGCGCATCAGGATTTTCATGAGTGGCAGCGCCTCCACCGCGTGTTTCATCGCGATATTGCCTCAGGTGCTGGGGCGGTATTGGCGGCTGATCTCGAGCAGTTAGAGTTGCGCAGCGAGCGCTATCAGACTGCTTATAAGGGCGCGCATCTGCCTGGTTGGTGGCAGCGGGGCGAGGCGGAGCACCGCGAACTTTTCGCTGCGATCAAGGATCGTAACTCCCCGTTGGCGGGTGAGCTGGCGGCGCGGCACCTGGCGCGCACCGCGCTCGAACTTCTGGCAGCAATGGCCCCGGAGTTTGACACGTCGCGCTTGCGGGCGACATTGCGCTTTACGATCGAGGGTCTCAAGGCAGTCTGATTGCAGTGCTGATCTAAAGTCGAATTTATAGTTGCATACACTTTATAGGACGTATACAACCTATTTAAGTTGGAGAGTCGAAATATGCATGGTACGGAGGCAGCTATTACCGAACGATCGGCTGGAGGCCATGTGACGTGCAGCTTGCGTAATTTCATCGGCGGCTCTTTTGTGGACGGCGGCGTACCGTTCGATATCCATGACCCGGCGATCGGGCGGGTCCATGCGATAGCGCATGAAGCGGATGCGGCGATGGTCGATGCGGCGGTTAAGGCGGCACAGGGGGCGCTAAAGGGCGAATGGGGGCGGATGACGCTTGCCAAGCGCAGGGCGCTGCTGATGGCGGTAGCTGACCGGATCGAGGCGCGGTTCGACGAGTTTCTTGAGGCCGAGATTGCCGACACAGGAAAGCCGCACAGCCTTGCGCATCATCTCGACATACCTCGCGGTGCGGCCAATTTCCGCGTGTTCGCCGATGCGATAGCGAGCCTCCCTGCCGAGAGTTTCATGATGGATACGCCTGACGGCGGCAAGGCATTGAACTATGCGGTGCGTAAGCCGCTGGGCGTGGTTGCGGTCATCAGCCCATGGAACCTGCCGCTGCTGCTCATGACGTGGAAGGTTGCGCCTGCAATGGCGTGCGGCAATGCGGTGATCGTCAAGCCTTCGGAGGAGACGCCGTCCACCACTACCCTTTTGGGTGAAGTGATGAACGAGGTCGGTATGCCAGCCGGGGCCTTCAACGTGGTGCATGGTTTCGGGCCGAATTCAGCTGGCGAGTTTCTCACCAGCCATCCCGGTGTGCGCGCTATCACCTTCACCGGCGAAACGCGCACCGGCAGCGCGATCATGCAGTCCGCCGCACCGACCGTGAAAGCGCTGTCGTTCGAGCTGGGCGGCAAGAATGCGGCGATTGTCTTTGCCGATGCGAATATGGATGCGGCGGTCGCAGGCCTCGCGCGCGCTGTATATCTCAACACCGGGCAGGTCTGCCTCGCGCCGGAGCGCATCTATGTCGAACGCCCTGTGCTGGATAAATTTGTTGCCGGGATGAAGGCAAAGGCCGAGGCGTTGCGGCCCGGCCTGCCGCATGATGATGGCGTCGACTTCGGTCCGCTGATCTCGGACGAGCATCGCCGCAAGGTGCTGGACTATTATGCGCTGGCGGTGGCTGAAGGTGCTACGGTCATCACTGGCGGCGGCGTGCCAAGTCTCGATGGCGAGGCCGCAAACGGTTATTTCGTCGAACCGACGATCTGGACAGGACTTGCTCACAATGCGCGCGTGTGCCGTGAGGAGATTTTCGGCCCATGTTGCGCGATCATTCCCTTCGATACGGAAGAAGAAGCGATCGAACTCGCGAACGACAGCGAATATGGCTTGGCATCCTCGGTGTGGACGACCGATCTGCAACGAGCGCATCGCGTGGGGCAGGCGATGGAAGTCGGCATAAGCTGGGTTAACTGCTGGTTCCTGCGCGATCTACGGACACCCTTCGGCGGGGCGAAGATGTCCGGCGTCGGTCGTGAAGGCGGCGAGCATTCAATTAATTTCTATTCCGAACCCACCAATATCTGCATCAAATTATAGGCAGGAGAGGCATCATGGCGACGGCATCCGAGGCGGCATCGCAGACAAAATTCAACCGTCAGAACCCGCTTAATACCCGCTTTTATTCACACGCGACGCTGGAATGCCTCGACATCGCGAAGACGCGCCAGTTCTTCGAGGAGTTTCTGGGCTTCGAGACTGTCCAGATGGCGGATGTGTCCTTCTGGGCGCGCATGGGCGGCGATCAGATCATCGTCGTTGTCAAAAGCCCGACCAACAAGAAGGCCGACATGGACTTCCTCTATCACAACGGTCTCGATGTAGAGACCGATGCGGATGTAGATGAAGCCTATAAGATAGTGAAGCGCGATGCCGAGAAATGGGGGATCAAGAAGATCACCCGTCCGATTGTACAGCACGGCACCTATTGCTTCTATTTTTGGGATCTTGATGGCAACGCATGGGAAATCCTCTCAAACCCCAAGGGTGGCTATAGCTGGGGCTTCGCGATGGGCGACCAGAGCGGCAAGGGTCATATGGCACGCGATTTCGATCGCCCACAGGCCAGTGGCAAGGAGGGCTGAGGCATGGTCGATATTCATGACATCCGCTATGTGCGCATCGGTACGGACGATCTCGATACCAGCGTCCGCTTCGCCGTTGAGATGCTGGGGCTGGAACTGATGGAGCGAGACGCCAACCGCGCCTATCTCCGTGGCGATGACCGGGATCATAACATCTGCTATACACGCGGTCGGGAAAGTGGGCAGGCTACCGGTTGGGAAGTCCCGAGCATGGAGTTGCTTGATCAGGCCGCAGGCAAGCTTGAGGCGGCTGGTGTGCAGGTGCGCGCCGGAACCGCTGAGGAGCGGGAATTGCGCCGGGTGCGTGGAATGATCGTGGTAAATGATCCCTCCGGCAATGTGCTGGAGCTGGTGGCGCGACCGCAGGCGTGCGGCAGGCGCTTTTTCCCGAGCCGGGATGCCGGGATCACCCATTTCAGCCATGTTGGCCTGCATACGGCGGATGCGGCGGGCGATGAGAACTTCTGGGTCCATAAACTCGGTGCCAAGGTGAGCGACTGGATCGGCGATGCCCCGCTGATGCGCATCAACGAGGTGCATCATAATGTCGCGCTTTTTCCGTCCGGCAAGGCAGGCATCCAGCATGTCAACTTTCAGGTCGAGACCGTAGATGACATCATGCGGTCCTATTATTTTTTGCAGAAAAACAATGTGAAGATCGTGTTCGGCCCCGGTCGCCATGCGACATCGGGCGCGCGTTTCCTCTATTTTCAGGGGCCGGACGATGTGGTCTATGAATATAGCTGCGGCGTGCGCATGATCACGGAGGAGGATGAAAAGACCTATATCCCACGGTCTTTCCCGTTCGAGGATCAGAGCTTCTGCGTCTGGGGATCGAAGCCAGATATTCCCGAATTCAGCAAGGACAAGAAGCCTGTTGCCCATGCAGCCTGATTACGCGTGGACACTGCGGCTGGCGGCGCGGGCGATGCACAGGCATGGCCTTGCGCATGCCTATGGGCATGTGAGTGTGCGCATCGATAAGGCAAGCTTTCTTGTCAGCCCGGCACAGCCTCTGGGTACAGTATCGCGTAAAGAGCAGGGCGTGGTTGTCCCTCTGGATGGGGAATTGCCCGTAGGCGCGTTGCCGGAGGTTCGCATCCACCGCGAAATATACCGCAACCGCCCGGAAATCGGCGGGGTGGTGCGGGTGCAGCCGCCTGCACTGATGGCGCTCTCTGCACTGGGAGAAACGCCGCGCGCGTTGCATGGCCTCGGTACATACTTCGCCCCGCATCCTCCGCTCTGGCCCGGAGTGGCGCTGGTGCGGGATGACGCGCAGGCGGTCAAGGTCGCGGAAATGATGGGCAGGAATGCTGCGATAGTCCTCTCCGGCAATGGTTGCGTCGTCGCGGGCGAGACGCTGGAGGAAGCGGCGGGCCTCACCTTCTTTTTGGAAGATGCCGCGCGGCTGGAGCTTGCCGTGCGCGCGGCAGGCGGCAGCCCGCGCGTCTATACCGACGATGAGGTAAAAGCCCGCGCGGTCAAGGCGGGTATGTTGTTCGAGCGGATGTGGCATTATCTGTGCTTTGAAGATGAAGAATGGGAGATAAATCAGTGAAGCCAACATTGGCGCCTGACGACATAGCGGGAGTGGCGGAGCGGCTGCGTCAGTCCTATAATGCCCAACCTATCGGCCCGGTTCGTACCGCGTTTCCCGGCGCGACGATTGCTGATGCCTATGCCATCCAGCAGGCAAACACCGCGTGGTGGACGCTGAATGGTCGCACCCGCGTTGGCGCCAAGATCGGCCTCACCGCCAAGACGGTGCAAAAGCAGCTTGGCGTCGATCAGCCGGATTTCGGCACGCTCTTTGCCGATATGGCGGTGCTGGATGGCGATGAAGTTCCCGCTGGTGTGCTGCTTCAGCCCAAGGTCGAGGCCGAAATCGCGTTCGTCATGGCCCGCACGCCGGATGCGAACAGGCTCACCACAGCGGAGATTATCAACAGCGTCGCCTATGCGCTGCCTGCGATAGAGATCGTCGACAGCCGCATCGCTAATTGGGACATCAAGATTGTCGATACGATTGCGGACAATGCCTCCTCCGGTCTGTTCGTGCTTGGCACGTCCCCGCGCAAGATTGCGGAGCTGGACTTGCGGCTATGCGGCATGGTGATGGAGGTGAACGGCGATCAGGTGTCCTTTGGCGCGGGCGCGGCCTGCCTCGGTAATCCTCTGCATGCGCTCGGCTGGCTGGCGAAGACGATGGCGGATAATGGTGCACCTCTCAAGGAAGGCGACGTCGTTCTCTCTGGTGCTTTAGGGCCGATGGTGGGCGTTTCCGGCGGCGATTATGTCGAGGCGCGGATCGAAGGTCTGGGCGCGGTCCGCGTCAGCTTCGCGGGTTGAGGAGAGAAGATATGCTTGATATTGCCTCGATAGCCGAGCGGCTGGATAACGCAGCACTCAATGCCACCGCCACCCCGCAACTCTCCGAGCCTTTGAGCCTTGAAGATGCCTATGCGGTGCAGTCCGCATCCATGGCGCGTCGCTATGCGCGCGGGCAGCGGCGGGTCGGCATCAAGATGGGCTTCACCAGCCGCGCCAAGATGGCGCAAATGGGCGTCGACGAGATGATCTGGGGCCGCCTCACCGATGGCATGATGGTGGAGGATGGAGACAGCATCAGCTTCGCGCGCTACGTCCACCCGCGTGTCGAACCGGAAATCGCCTTTCTGCTGAAGGATGCGCTCCCCGGTACGGTAACGCTGATGGGAGCTGCTGCCGCGCTCGCCGGTGTCGCGCCCGCTTTGGAGATCATCGACAGCCGCTACGAGAATTTCAAATTCTCGCTGACCGATGTGGTGGCGGACAACAGCTCCTCCTCCAGCTTCGTGATCGGCCCGTGGAACGATCCGGCGCAGAGCCTCGCCAACCTTGGTATGATCATGGAGATAGACGGGCAGCCGCGCCAGATCGGCTCCAGCGCGGCAATATTGGGCAATCCGCTACGTTCGCTGGTCGCGGCGGCGCGGCTGGCCGAAGCGGCGGGAGAACCGTTGCAAGCAGGCGATGTCATCATGGCGGGCGGGGCGACGGCAGCGGAAGCGCTATCCGTCGGCAATCATGTGCGCCTGTCGGTGCAGCGTCTCGGGTCTGTCGAGTTCCGCGTTGCCGCTTGAGGTGGAGCAGGGGTAAAGCGGGTCAGGCGCGAGCGGATACCAGCCAAGCCTTTGCGCCCATCATCACGCCTTCGCCCGGCCGATAATGGACTTGAAGCAGCTCGGTTATATCCTGCCTGACGCGCGCGCTTAATTCCGGTTCGCGGTTGACCAGATGACTTCCGAATGTTGTAGCACCCATCAGGAATTCGGCGACCTGATCGGGTGATTTCCCCGCGCCACCAACTGCAAGCATATCCATGTGGCCCACAATATCGATAGCCGAAAAACCAGCCTGCTTCAGTATGTCAGTGAGATAGTCCGTATCCTCGAATGCAAACGGGCCGGGCGCGCGCGGCTCTGGCGTGGGGATGTCGAGGTGATTTTTCGCCGCGAGTGTCACATCCCTGATCCACGGATTATCTTTGGGGGAGGCCCATACAGCGAGATCGATGCGCGCGCCGGGTTTCAGCATATTGTGGAGATTGGCGAAGGCAGCATAAGGCTCGTCGAAGAACATGCTGCCGAAGCGGGAAAACAGTCGGTCAAACTTCGCATCTAGCGTGGCAGTGCTGGCATCCGCGCAGACGAAGCGGGCATTGCTTGCGCCAGCGTCCGCCGCGCGGCGTGTGGCGTGGGCGACAAGATCGGGTGAAATGTCGAGCCCAACAACCTCGCCAGTAGGCGCAACCGCTTGCGCAATCGCTATGGTCGTCGCGCCCCCGCCGCAGCCCAGATCCACCACGCGTTCGTCAGGCTTGAATGCGGCGCGTTTGAGCAGCGCCTTACCAATCGGCGCGATCATCCCCTCGAACGAGTCAAGGTTGGAGAGCCAGCGCTGCCCCATTTCATTGGCCCAGTCCTCCCGGGTCGAGAGCTGTTCGTGTGTCAGGGATGTGTCGGTCATAACGGTTCCTGGGCTGGTTTATCCGCGCACTGTCTGCTGCGCCCAATTCACGATGGCGTTGGCTGGCATAGCGCCGGACTGTCTGGCGATTTCTTTTCCGCCTGCGAACAGGATCATGGTCGGGATCGAGCGGATTGCATAACGCGCGGCGATTGATTGTTCCGCCTCGGTGTCGAGCTTGCCGAGGCGCATATAAGGCTCGAGCTGACTTGCGGCGGCGGCGAAGGCGGGCGCCATCTGGCGGCAGGGGCCGCACCAGGATGCCCAGAAATCGACCAGCAGCGGAATATCGCTCTTGATCAGGTGCGCATCGAAATTGCCGGTCGTGAGCGTAACCGGATGCCCATCGAACAGGGCAGCGCCACAGCGCCCGCATTTGCCGCCCGCATTCAGCCTGTCCTGCGGAACGCGGTTCAGCGTCGCGCAGGATGGGCATGCAATCGTTCTGGATGTGGAGGCCGTCATGGCTTCAGCCTTCAGCCTTTCGGGTGACCGTTTGCGGCAGCGCCGCATCGCACATTTCACACAGCGTGTGGATGACCTCACTGACGATAGGATCTTTCAGCCGGTAGTAGCGAGTCTGTGCTTCGCCACGAATACTGACCACATCCTCATCGCGCAGCATGGCGAGATGCTGGGATACCGAGGATTGCGACAAGCCGGTCAACTCCACCAGTTCCGTGACCGAGGCTTCGCCTTCATCGAGGCGGCAGAGCATGAGCAATCGTTCCGGATGTCCCATGAGCCTTAAACGCCCGGCCATGGCGGTACTGTTGGCTTTGAGAATGGAGAGATCTGTTGGCTTCATACGTCAGTCTCAGCGAATAGCCGTCCGTCATCCCGTAAGACAATATAAATCGCTGGGATGACGAGCACGGTCAGCAAGGTCGAGGAGGCGAGGCCGAACAACAGCGATATTGCCAGCCCCTGAAAGATCGGATCAGTGAGGATCACCGCCGCGCCGATCATCGCCGCAGCAGCCGTCAGCACAATCGGCTTGAAGCGGATCATGCCTGCCTCGAGTAGCGTCTCACGCAGCGATTTGTCAGGCGATGCGCTGTGGCGGATGAAATCGACCAGCAGGATCGAATTGCGCACGATAATCCCGGCGAGTGCAATGAAACCGATCATCGATGTCGCAGTGAAGGGTGCGCGGAAGATCATGTGGCCCAGCACAATGCCGACCAAAGTCAGCGGGATCGGCGTCAGGATCACCAGCGGCAGCTTGAAATTGCGGAACTGGCCGACGACGAGCACATAGATGCCGAGCAGCGCGACCATGAACGCACCGCCCATATCGCGGAACGTCACCCAGGTGATTTCCCACTCGCCATCCCAGAGCACGGACGGCGTACTCTCGTCCTCGGGCTGGCCGTGGAAAATGACATTCGGTTTGGTCATGCCATGCGCCGTCCAGTCGAACCGGTCGATAGCGTCGTTGACGGCGAGTATGCCGTAGACAGGGGCTTCATAGCTTCCCGCAAGTTCCGCCGTCACCATTGCCGCGCCGCGCCCGTCGCGCCGGAAGATCGCCTGCCCGCCCGGCTCTATCCGGGCATCGACCAGCTCGCCCAGCTGGATCAGCTGTGGCCCCGTCGGGCCTTGTGCAACTGCCACAGGGGTTGAGGCGAGACTTGATGACCATGTGCGTTGAGATTGATCGAGTGCCAGCTCGATGGGAAGCGGATCGCGGTCGCTGCCGCGCGGGGCATAGCCGATCACCTGCGGGCCGAGCAGCGCGCCGATGCTGTCAAACAACTGGCGCTCCGAGAGGCCATAATGATCGAGCTTGGCGCGGTCAGGGATGAGCTTGAGCGTCGGCCTCGATTGCCCGAAGCTGTTGTCGACATCCACGATGTAGGGCACCGATTTGAAGAGTGCCTCTAGCTGCGCCGCGGTCTTCTGGCGCGTGGCTTCGTCCGGGCCATAGACTTCGGCCAACAGGGTCGCGAGAACGGGAGGGCCGGGAGGCGTCTCGACGACTTTCAGCGATGCTCCGGCGGGCAGCGGCAGCGCCTTCAACTTTTCGCGCAAATCGACCGCGATTGCATGGCTGGACCGGGAACGGTCGCCCTTGGGCTTTAGCATGACCATCAGGTCGCCCATCTCCGGCTGGTTGCGCAGGAAATAATGGCGGACGAGGCCGTTGAAATTGAACGGTGCCGATGTGCCGACATAGGCCTCCATCGAAACCACTTCCGGGATGCTCCGCGCGACAGCGGCGGCTTGCTCCAGCACACGTGCGGTTGCCTCGAGGCTGGTCCCCTCGGGCATGTCGGCGACCAGTTGCACCTCGCTCTTGTTGTCGAAGGGCAGCAGTTTTACCGTCACCGCCTTGAAGTAGAACATCGAGCAGGCGACGAGGGTTGCAACGCCGACGATGATCAGAAAACGGCGCGCGCTCTGCTGCGTGGCGATAACTTTGGAGGCGTAGTGCTTGTAAAGGCTGCCGAGCTTGCCGCCGCTTTCCTCATGACCATGGGCGAGTGCGGCGCGAGCGAAGCGGATCATCAGCCACGGCGCGATGATCACCGCGACGAAGAAGGAGAAGATCATCGCCGCCGAGGCGTTGATCGGGATTGGCGCCATGTAAGGCCCCATCAGGCCGGAGACGAACAGCATCGGCAGCAACGCTGCGACCACCGTGAGCGTCGCGATGATCGTCGGGTTACCGACCTCGGCGACCGCATCTACCGCAGCATCGATGCGGCTGCGCCTGTCGCCCATCGCCCAGTGGCGGGCGATATTCTCGATCATGACGATGGCATCGTCCACCAATATGCCGATGGAAAAGATCAGCGCGAACAGGCTGACGCGGTTGATCGTGAAACCCATGATGTTCGAGGCGAACATGGTGAGCATGATCGTCGTCGGGATGACGATCGCGGTCACGCCTGCCTCGCGCCAGCCGATCGCAAAGCCTATCAGCGCGACGATTGAGATCGTGGCGAGCGCCAGATGGAAGATAAGCTCATTTGCCTTCTCGTTGGCGCTTTCGCCATAGTTGCGGGTGATCGATACGTCGACGCTTGCGGGGATGAGCGTATTCTTGAGCAGGTTTACGCGCTCAACCACAGTGTCCGACACGGTGACGGCATTGGCCCCGGCGCGCTTGGCGATGGCGAGGCTTACGGCGGGCGCCATCGCCCACTGGCCGTGTTCATCCTTTGCCCAGCGCCATGCGCGCGCCTGCTTCTGGCTCGGCGCCTGCTCGATTCGCGCGACATCCGAAAGCAGCACCGGCGCGCCCGAGACAGACCGCACTCTTAAGGCCGCCAGTTCCTGCGCATCGCTCAGGCTCTCACCCGCAACGACCAGCGCAGCCTGACCATTTTCACGCACCGAGCCGATCGGAAAACTGCGGTTGGCCTGCGCTATGGCGTCGATGAGATTGCCGAGCGGCACGCGGTATGCGGCGAGCCTCACCGGATCAGGGACGACACGCAGGCTCATTTGCTGCCCGCCCGCAAAGAAGGTCAGGCCGACATCATCAACCTTGGCGATTTCAGTCCGTAGCTTGCCAGCCAGCTCCATCAGCGTCTGGTCATCCCAGTTGCCGGGCGTACCGGGCTTTGGAGTCAGTGTCAGAACAACGATCGGTACATCGTTAATTCCGCGCACTGTCACCTGCGGGGGAGGGATGCCGACAGGAATGCGGTCCTTGTTGGCCTCGATCTTCTCATTGATGCGGATCGCGGCATCCTCAGGGTTGGAACCCACAAGGAAACGGGCCGTGACCATGATGCCGTTGTCCTGCGCCTGGGTGTAGACATGCTCAACCCCATCCACGCTTTTGACGATCGCCTCCAGCGGCTTTCCGGCCAGCTCCACCGCATCCGGCGCGGAAAGTCCGGGCGTCTGGACCATGATGTCCACCATCGGCACCTTGATCTGCGGCTCTTCCTCGCGAGGGATGGTGATCGTCGCGATGAGGCCGACGATGATCGCCGCGAGCAGCAATAATGGCGTCAGTGGCGACTGGATCGTCGCACGCGTCAGCCTGCCCGATATGCCGAGGCTCATGGGCGCTTGGTCCCGCTATGCGTGTCGATCAATGTGTCTCCCGCGGAGACGCCAGAGAGTATCTCGGTCTTGCTCGTGTCAGCCGCGCTCGCGGTCTGCACAGGCACCTCTGTGGATGCCCCGTCCTTGGCAAGGATGGTTACATAATCGATGCCGTAGCGCCGGGTTATATAGGAACCGGGCACAAGCAACGCCTTGCGCGTGCCGGTCTCGACCTTTGCGGCGATGCGTCGGCCGATGAGGCTGTTGTCGATCCCCTGTATGCTGACATCCGCGCTGACCTGACCCGCCGTGACGGAGGGGTAGAGTTTGATTACGGTTCCGCTGGACGTGCCGCTGCCTATGCCAGTCGCCATCACGCGGGAGCCGGGATGAACCTTGTCCGCAAGCGACTCAGGTATTTCTAGCCTGACAATGGTCGGCCCGGCAGTGATGATAGCAATGGGCATGCCTGGCGCGACTGGCGCTCCGGCTGGCACATCCGCGCGCAAGACTCTGCCGGTCGTGGGTGCAGTCACGGCACCTTGCCCCGCAACCGCGCTGGCCGCAGCGTAGGTAGCCCGTGTCGAGGCTGCAGCGGCTTCGGCCTGATCGAGCCGGGCCTGCGCATAGACGCCGTTTTTGTGAAGGAAGCGCACACGCTCCAGTTCGGCTTGCGCCTGAGCAGCCTGCGCCTGATAGGCTGTTGCCTGAAAGTTCAATTGGTTGTCGACGATACGGCCGATAACCTGCCCCTGGCGCACCATATCGCCTTCGCGCACGGAGAGGCTGGTAAGGATGCCGGGGATGCGCGCGATGACCTGCGCTTGATCAACGGTGGTGATCTCGGCACTGACATCCTGCCAGTCTGCCGTGTCGGTTTCGGCCAGTATCAATCTGGGGCCAGAGGCTGGCTGCGCCTTCTGGGTTGCTTCTTCTCCGTCGCCGCATGCCGCCAAGGGTAGGCAGGCCGCCAATAATATCAGCTTCAGGTTACGCACGCCCCATCCCCTCTTTAAAGTGTCAGCGCTCGATCGGCAGACCCGCCGCCAACCATGCGTTGAAACCGCCCGCCAGATGCGTATCGACAGCAGCCTGCGCAGCGCCACATTTGTCAAGCGCCATTGCAGAGCGCTTGCCGCCGAGACAGCTCAGCACAAGGGTTTTGCTTCCGACATTCGGTAGTCTGGAAGGCTGGAATGTCGATAAGGGCATGTTGAGTGCACCGGGAATATGCCCGCTCGCATATTCATCGACCTCGCGCACGTCGATAACCATCGCTTCGTCCGCGCGCAGCATCGAGTCGAGTTGCTGCGCACTGACTTCCGGGTGCTTCGGGCCTCCAAAACCAAAAACCATGACATTGCCTTTCACTGCCTGCCTGTCGTTTGTGCTGACAGGCTTAATATCGCTACTTGATTATATTTGAATCTAATTATATAAGTCAATACTGATATAAAGAATTACCCCGTTTCCTGTTCTGATGTCGGAGATTTGAAAAGCCCGGAAAATGGGCGAGAGGAGAGCTAGAATGTCTATGCCACAGATCGTCATTCTCGGTGCTGGCCTGGGCGGCACGATCGCCGCCTATGAGATACGCGACGCCGTGAAAGGCAAGGCGGAGGTGATGCTCGTCAACGATCAGGAAGATTACTGGTTCGTGCCCAGCAATCCCTGGGTCGCCGTACGCTGGCGCGAGCCTGAAGCGGTAAAAGTGCACCTCCCGCCGATCATGAAGAAGAAGGGCATCGGCTTTACCTCTGTCGGCGCGAAGCGGGTTCACCCGCAGGAGAACCGGATCGAACTCAACGACGGCGTCTCGCTCAACTATGACTATCTCGTGATCGCTACCGGGCCCGATCTCGCGTTTGATGAGATCTCCGGCCTTGGCCCTGAGGGCTTCACGCAATCGATCTGCCGAACCGATCATGCCGGAAGTGCGGCCGAGGCGTTTGACAGGTTCTGTGAAGATCCCAAGCCCATCGTCATCGGCGCGGCGCAGGGCGCTTCCTGTTATGGCCCGGCCTATGAGTTCGCGCTGATCCTCGATACCGAGCTCAAGCGCCGCAAGATCCGGGACAAGGTGCCGATGACCTATGTTACGCCCGAGCCCTATATCGGCCATCTCGGTCTGGACGGGGTAGGGGATACCAAGAGCCTGCTCGAGAGCGAACTGCGCAATCGTCATATCCGCTGGATCACCAATGCCCGCATCTCCTCCGTGGAGGAAGGCATGATGCATATCGAGGAAGTGGCGGAAGATGGCGCGCTCAAGGCCAAGCATGATCTGCCGTTCGGCTTTTCGATGATCTTGCCCGCTTTCCGTGGCGTACCGGCAGTCTATGGCATTGAAGGCCTCTCCAATCCGCGCGGTTTCATCCTTGCCGACAAGCATCAGCGCAACCCGAACTTCAAGAATGTCTATTCGCTCGGCGTTTGCGTCGCGATCCCACCCGTCGGGCCGACACCGCTGCCGGTGGGTGTGCCGAAGACTGGCTTCATGATCGAGTCGATGGTCACGGCGATCGCTCACAACCTGAAGCTGGAGCTGGCCGGTAAGGAGCCAACAGAGGAAGCGACATGGAACGCCGTATGTCTCGCTGATTTCGGCGATGGCGGCGTGGCGTTCGTTGCTCAACCGCAAATTCCGCCGCGCAACCTCAACTGGTCGTCGAGCGGCAAATGGGTACACCTCGCCAAGATTGGCTTCGAGAGATATTTCCTGCACAAGGTCCGGCGCGGCACCAGCGAACCCTTTTACGAGCGGCTCGCGATGCATGCGCTGGGTATCCGCAAGCTACGCTTCAAATAAGGAGACTGATGATGACACTCGATGCTGCGGTTTTGCGCTTCGCGGGGTTCGTGGTCCTCGCCGGGGTACTGCTCTCGATTTATGTTCACCCATGGTGGATCGGCCTTTCGGCTTTTGCGGGGCTTAACATGATTCAGGCGAGCTTTACGGGCTTTTGCCCCGCTGCGATGATATTCAAAAAGCTGGGTGTCCGGCCCGGAACCGCATTTCGCTAAAGTGGAGTCCGCATGCGCCGTCTGATCCTGCCGCTGATACCATTGTCATGCCTGTTGTCGGCGCCGGGAGCATCGGCCCGTGATCTTGCCGAAACGATAGCGGATGCCTTGGCGAATGCGCCGGCGCTGGCTGAATCCAATGCCGGAGAGGCGGCTGCGAAAGCCCAGCTCGAGCAGGCAAAGGCGGAACGAAACCCGCTGTTGCGGGTGGAAGGGTCAGCCGGGACGGGGCATATGGACAATGGCGGCTTTTTCACCCCGCCTCTGGTCTCTCCCAGCAACATCGATCCGCTAGCGGTCAAAGCCGTGGCCGAAATGCCGCTCTATGCGGGCGGGCGCGTTTCTTCTGCCATCGATCAGGCGCAGGGCAGGGAGGCTATGGCCCGCTTCGGCGCTGAACAGGCGCGCTTGCAGACAATCGTACAGGCCGTTGGAACCTATGCGGAAGTGCTCACCGCGCGCAAGCTGGAGGCGCGCTATGAGCGGCTCAGCGCCGCGCTTGCCGAGACGGAACGACAGGCGGGATTGCGTTTCCGGACCGGTGAGATCGCCAACTCCGAACTCGCGCAGGCTCGTGCGCGGCGGGCCGAAGCCGACGCGGGACTGGCGCAGGCGCAGGGACGCCTGGCTTCGGCTGAGGCGGCCTATCACAGGCTGACCGGTAAACCGCCCGAAGACCTCGCGCCGCTGCCGGAGCTTCCGCGCACGCCGACGAGCCTCGATGAAGCGCTGGATATGGCGCGTACCGCCAACCCCGCCTTGCGACAGGCGAAAGCTGGGGTCGATGTCGCCCGCGCTGCAACCCGCTCGGCGCGTGCGGAGGGGATGCCGACTGTCGGTGCCTATGCCGAGGCGAGCCACATGCGCGATCAGTTCTTCCCCGGATACAAGGGCGATTCGGTAGAGGTTGGCGTTCGTGGGCGCTGGACCTTGTGGGCGGGTGGACGCGTCGCAGCGTCGATGCGCGCCGCCGATGCTGGTCTCAACGCCAGTGAGGCGCGGCTGCGGTCCATGGATCAGGCGCTTGAAGGCATGGTCATCGATGCGTGGCAGGGTTTGCGCACCGCGCAGCGCACAACCGATGCCTCGAACATGCGCAACGAGGCCGCGGCAGAAGCCCTGAGTGATACCCGCCTTGAGGCCAAGGTGGGCGCCAAGCCGGTCCTCGCCGTGCTGGATGCGGAGCGTGAGGCAATCGAGGCCGAAGCGGCGCTGATCGAGGCCGAAGGGATGCGCAGCGTCGCCGCATGGCGGCTCAACGCCCTGACCAATAATATGGCTCGTTAATAGTCTAGGTTCGCCTATCGGCCAGCCGCACTCGCAATTTTGCCGTGCGAGGCCCGCATGTGCGCATGCGTGATGGCGACGGCGAGGGCATCCGCCGCGTCCGCGCCCGCAATCTTCGCGCCGGGTAGCAGGCGCAGGATCATCGCGTGCACCTGCTCCTTCGACGCATTGCCGACCCCAACGACCGATTTCTTGACCAGCCGCGCGGCATATTCGCCAACCTCGATCCCAGAGCGCGCGGCATTCAGCAGCACAACCCCGCGCGCTTGCCCCAACTTCAGCGTCGATTGCGGATTGGCATTGACGAACACTTCCTCCACCGCCGCGCTATCCGGCTTGTGAGCGAGGATAAGATCGGTCAGCGCCGCATCGAGTGACAGTAGCCGTGCGGGCAGGGATAACGCCGCGTCCGTTTTTATCTGCCCGTTGGCGATATGGGAAAGGCGATTGCCATCTGCCGCGATCAGCCCCCAGCCGGTAGTGCCCAGACCGGGATCGAGGCCAAGGATGAGCCTCATGTCAGATAGGTAGGCCAGCGCGTCGGCCGAACCAGAGCATGAGGAAATAGAGCACGATCGTCAGCACGCAACCCGCAGCCAATGAAAGCCAGAACGGAAACCCATGCCTCAGCAGAACCGGGATCAGCAGGAACATCGGCAGCGAAGGCAGCACATACCAGAAGGTCGCCTCCGCGTGCCGCGCCATATTCTCGCCGTCCGGTCGTCCAACCCACAGCAGGATCATGCCCAGTACCGAAACCAACGGCAGCGAGGCCACCAATGCCGCCACAGCAGGGGCTCGCTTGCCAATCTCCGCAATGGCCGCGATCAGCGCGCCCGAGAGCAGCGCCTTTGCGACCAGCGAAAACATCAGCCCAGCTTCTCCATCACCGCGTCGGAGATGTCGTAATTGCCCCATACGGTCTGGACGTCGTCATCGTCTTCCAGTGTGTCGATCAGCTTCATCAGCGTGCCTGCGGTGCCTTCATCGACCTCTACGCTGGTCTGCGGCTTCCATGCGAGCTTGGCGCCTTCCGCCGGACCGAGATCGGCTTCCAGTGCTTTCGCGACCTCGTGCAGGCCGTCCATCGCGGTCCAGATCATGTGGCCGTCTTCCGAGGATTCGACATCCTCCGCGCCTGCCTCGATCGCAGCTTCAAGTACCTTCTCTTCGTCACCCACGGAGGCGGGATATTCGATCAGGCCCATACGGTCGAAGCCGTGGCTCACCGCGCCGGAAGCGCCGAGATTGCCGCCGTTCTTGGAGAAGGCGGTGCGGACATTGGTCGCGGTGCGGTTGCGATTATCGGTCAGCGCCTCGACGATGATCGCGATGCCGCCGGGGCCATAGCCCTCATAGCGTACTTCTTCGTAATTCTCGCCGTCGTTCTTCGATGCCTTGTCGATCGCGCGCTGAATATTGTCCTTGGGCATGGACTGCGCCTTGGCGGCGTTGACCGCAAGGCGGAGACGCGGGTTCATGTCCGGATCGGGCATGCCCATCTTCGCCGCGACAGTGATTTCGCGCGAGAGTTTGGAAAACATGGCCGAGCGCTTTTTGTCCTGCGCGCCCTTCCTGTGCATGATGTTCTTGAATTTGCTATGACCTGCCATGACTCTTATTCACGTCTCGGATGTGGAATGATGGCTGCCCTTACACCAGCGGGTGCGAAAAGGGCAAGGTTCAGAGCAACAATTGCCACCAGCCAACATCATGCCATGCTTCGAACTTCCAGCCGACCTCTTTTAGCACGCCGACGGGGCGGAACCCCAGCGCTTCATGAAGTGCGACGCTGGCCGCATTGGGCAGCGTAATCAGCGCAAAGACGGCGTGGCGTTGTTGCACTCTGAGGGTGGCGAAGAGATCCGTGTAGAGTACCCGACCAATGCCCCGGCGTGCATAAGCTGGATCGACATAGACGCTGACATTTACGGAGGGCTTATAGGCAGCGCGCGCGTTGTGTGGCCCCGCATAGGCATATCCGGCGACCTCACCATCAACTTCCGCCACCAGCCACGTATGGCTCGCCTGATACTCGGTGATGCGCGCGGCCATTTGTACCTCGTCAGGCGCTTCTTCCTCGAAGGTAATCGCGGAATGGCAAACAAATGGCCGATAGATTTCCGCACAACGGGCCGCATCTTCGCGTGTCGCCGGGCGGAGGACGAGTGTCAAATCGTTACCGCTGTCCCTGTGGCGGAAACCATCAGCATCGATCCGTTGGAGCCGAGCACCTCATAATCGAGATCAACGCCAACGACGGCGTTGGCTCCCAGTTCCGCCGCGCGCATCCGCATTTCGCCCAACGCCTGTTCGCGCGCGCTTTGCAGCACATTCTCATAGGATGCTGCCCGCCCGCCGACGATGTCGCGGATGCCTGCGAAGAGATCCCTGAAGATATTGGCGCCGACAATCACTTCGCCCGTCACGATGCCGTGATAATGCTGCGCCGGGCGGCCCTCGACCGCGTTGGTCGTGGTGACGATCATCTCGCTGCCGCTGGCGGGGGCCGAGCCCCAGGGTGATTGCGCCATATCTGTCCTCCTTATTCGAGGCCCAAAGCGGCCTTGTATGTCTCAAGCAGCGCTTCCGCTTCCTGCCGCACATGCTTCTCCAGCTTGCGTAGGCGCACGATCTGCCGCATCGTCTTCACATCATAGCCGGTCGCCTTGGCCTCGGCATAAACATCCTTGATGTCGTCCGCGATGCCCTTTTTCTCTTCCTCCAGCCGTTCGATGCGCTCGATAAACAGGCGCAGCTGGTCGGCGGCTACATTGCCCTCGCTCATGGGGTCTCCTTATGGTGAATCATTGAGCGCTTCGCTCTAGTGGCTCGGCCGGTTCCTGGCTACGCTTTCTTCCATGCGGGCGAGTTGTTCCGGTGTGGCCTCCGCCTGATGCGCCTTTTTCCATTCGGAATAGGGCATGCCATAGATCGCCTCGCGTGCGGCATCCTTGCTCATCGTGCCGTCGGCTTCCGCTAGCCAGTCCGCAAGGCAATTGCGGCAAAAACCGGCGAGGCCCATCAGGTCGACATTCTGCGCATCGGTGCGGTGCTGCAAATGGCTCACCAGCCTGCGGAAAGCGGCTGCTGCCGCAGCATCATTGATTATCGATTCGCTCATGGTTAACAATTCTCCCGTAACACCATCGTAACGCTTATTCGCCAACACCTTATCCGAAGCATAAGCTGCTATCCAGCAGACTTGGGGGACCAATTTTGAAAACACTTTCTCCGCGTGCCCGCAAGGTCCGTATTCTCGCCACCCTCGGCCCCGCCAGCAGCAGCGCGGAGATGATCCGGGAGCTGTTTCTTGCTGGGGCAGATGCTTTCCGCGTCAACATGAGCCACGGCGCCTATGACGGGCATGCCGCGAATATCGCTCATATCCGCGCGCTGGAAAAGGAATATGGCCGCCCGACGACGATCCTCGCCGACCTTCAGGGGCCGAAGCTGCGTGTGGGCGCGATTGTCGATAATATGGTGATGCTGAAGCCGGGCCAGACCTTCGTTCTGGATCGCTCGGATGCACCCGGCACCACCAAGCGGGTCAATCTTCCGCACCCGGAAATCTATGCCGCTCTGGAAGCCGGAACGCGCCTGCTTATCGACGACGGCAAGCTGGTGCTTCGCGTCAAGACGGTGAATGCCGAGCGCATCGAGACGATGGTGGAGGTCGGCGGTCCGCTTTCCAGCCGCAAGGGTGTGAATGTGCCGGACGTCGTGCTGCCGATGGCGGCGATGACTGAGAAAGACCGACGCGACCTCGCCTTCGCGATCGATCAGGGCGCGGACTGGATCGCGCTTTCCTTTGTGCAGCGTCCTGAGGACTTGGCCGAGGCCCGCAGGCTGATGGGCGGCTATGGCGCGCTGATGGCGAAGATCGAGAAGCCCGCCGCATTGCAACGCCTAGATGAGATACTGGAGCTGGCCGACGGCGTGATGGTCGCGCGAGGCGATCTGGGTGTGGAGTTGCCCCCGCAGGATGTGCCCCCGCTGCAAAAGCATATCGTCGCCTCCGCGCGTCGCCTTGGGCGGCCGGTCGTTGTCGCGACGCAGATGCTCGAATCCATGATCAAATCTCCCAGCCCGACCCGCGCCGAAGTGTCTGACGTCGCCACGGCGGTCTATGATGGCGCGGACGCAATCATGCTCTCCGCCGAAACCGCTGCCGGGGACTGGCCGCGCGAAGCCGTCGCGATGATGGACAGCATCGCATGCAGCGTTGAGCATGATCCCGGCTATCTCGCCCGTATCCGTTTCACGGAGACCAAGCCTGACGCTACTACGGCGGATGCGTTGGCGGAAGCCGCGGGCAGCATCACGCGCACAGTCGATGCGAAAGCCATCGTCTGCTTCACCTCATCGGGCAGCACTGTGCGCCGCGTCTCGCGCGAGCGGCCGCAGACTCCGATCCTCGCCTTGACGCCAAAGATGGAGACCGCGCGACGCATGGGCCTGCTCTGGGGCGCGCACGCGGTGCGCACCAAGGACATCGGCAGCTTCGAGGAAATGATCGGCAAGGCGCGGCGCATGGCCCTGCGCACCAAATTGGCAGGCGCAAGCGACAAGATCATCGTCCTCGCCGGCGTCCCCTTCGGCACCCCCGGCTCCACCAACGTGATCCACGTCGCGCACTTGAGCGGCGATGAGCTGAAAGGGCGAGAGGAGTAGGGTTAGGGCTGAACGGCGGGAATCTTGGGGTTTGCCGAAATCGCCGCCAACGACCTAGCGGACATTGGTTTCGGGATGATGGGTTAGCGTCAATGGCTCGAAATCTGTCCCATGTCCACCGGTAAAGGCGCTATGCGTACATTAGTAATTAACCAATCCTCGGTAGATACCCGTCTTTGGATCAAGAAAAAATAAATCCAGTACGGGTAGGCAGAGATGAACACAGAGCTTTATGACCGTTTAAAGTTCTATGAACTAGACAGCAACGATGCTTCGAGTTTTCGTAGGGTCAGAAGGGCGCTTAGCCGCCATGTCGACAAGGCGCTGGATCGGTTTTATCGCAAGGTCAGTGGCGTTTCGGCCCTCTCACATTTCTTCTCCAGCCAGAGCCATATGGATCATGCTAAGGGTGCACAGCACGATCACTGGATGAAGGTATTCGGTGATGGGCTGACGGAGGAATATCATCAACGCGCTGTCGGGATCGGCAAGGTTCATGCCCGCATTGGGCTGGAACCAAAATGGTATGTAGGCGGCTATGCTCTCATCCTCGAGGACGTGATACGCGGTATGGTCGCGCCCGGAATAACCAGCTTGCTGCCGTGGCGGCGCAAGCTTGCACGCGATCTGACATCACTGATCAAGGTGTCGATGCTCGATATGGATCTGGCGCTATCGACCTATTTCGTCAATGCCGAGGAAAAGGTACGGAGCATCGTGCTCGGTCAAATGGGTACCGCCCTCAAGCAAATCGCTGAAGGTGACATGACGGCCCGGATGTCAGGTTTGCCTTCAGAATATGCGCAGGTGGAACAGGACTTCAATGCCGCCATTGCCGCGTTACGTGATACGCTGGCGAAGGTCAGCTCAAGCGTGCAGGTCATTTCTTCCGGCAGCGGAGAAATCCGTTCCGGTTCGGACGATCTCTCGCGCCGTACGGAAGAGCAGGCTGCCTCGCTGGAGCAGACCGCCGCCGCGATGCAGCAGGTAACGACCATGGTCAAGGAAACTGCCGACAGCGCTCTTGAGGTCAACGGCGCCATCAGGCAAACCCACGCGGAAGCAACCAAGGGCGGCGAAGTCGTTAAGGAAGCGGTCAGCGCGATGAGCGCGATCGAGCATTCTTCGGGGGAAATTTCCCAGATCATATCGGTGATCGATGGTATCGCCTTCCAGACCAATCTTCTCGCGCTTAACGCGGGGGTCGAGGCAGCGCGCGCGGGTGATGCAGGCAAGGGCTTCGCTGTTGTCGCCAGCGAGGTGCGGGCGTTGGCGCAGCGAAGCGCTGATGCGGCAAGGGACATCAAGAGCCTCATTACTCGCAGCAACGAACAGGTCGGTATGGGCGTCAATCTGGTCGGTGAAACCGGAGCCATGCTTACGCGTATCGTCGAACGCGTCGGTGAAGTCAGCGAAATCATCACAAGTATCACCGCTTCGGCGGAAACTCAGTCATCCAGCCTTCAACAGGTCAACAGCGCGGTCAATGAAATGGACAAGATGACCCAGCAGAACGCGGCCATGGTTGAAGAAAGCACGGCAGCAGCACGCAGTCTTGCCAGCGAAGCTGACGAACTGGCGGGCATGGTCGCTCGTTTCAATCTGGGAGGAGGCGCGGCACCAAAAGCGGGGATGCCACAGACACGGATAAAATCCGCTCCAAGACCGCAAGCATCGGGTAACCTCGCGCTCAGCATGGACCATCAGGATTGGAGCACTTTCTGATCATATAGAACATATAATCGCCGCCTGATACTTGGAGAGGAACAGGCCAATGGCACAGCAATTGATCACTTTTCATCTGGCGAACCAGATATTCGGCCTCGATATCATGACTGTCCGCGAAATCCGGGCATGGACACCGACAACGAAGCTACCGCAGGCACCGGAATATATCTCTGGGGTGGTCAACCTGCGCGGCACGGCGCTGCCTGTACTGGATTTGTCGGCCAGACTTGGATGGTCGCCTGCGTGCCCGACAGAGCGTCATGTCATTATAGTGGCGGAGATTGCTGGACAATTGCTCGGCCTGATCGTCGACGCGGTTAGCGACATCGTTACCGCGCAGGACGATGATATTCAACCGCCACCAAATTCAGGTTCTGAAACGGCTATAGACTGCCTGTCTGGCATAGTGGCTCGCGATGACAGGATGATCATGATCCTCGATCTGACGAGCCTGACCAGCGAATTTGATATGATCGAAGCAGCGTGATCCGGGGTTGTTATATGATGCTATGGGTTTGCCGCATTCCATTACAAAGCATGCGTGAGCAGCGAAGCTCGTTATAAGGACCAATTTGTCTGGTTTTGGGGACGATCTATATTCCGAACAACGTCTGCAAAGTCGCAATTTCCGGACAGTGGCTTTTATTGCTCCTCACCCTGAACCGATTAAGCCTCGCCACTCAAAAAAACCGCTGTCCTACACTCCACCCCCTCTGATACGTCCCATCCCAAGGCCCGATAGACCGCCCCCGCGTGGTGAGCCCCTTGCTGCCTCCCGCCACCTGCCGTTCCTCGGTTCAGGTCAGCCCGCGGCCAGTTGGTTCCCCTTCCACGGAAGCCAAGCGCGCTGAGCACTATAGAATCCGGCTGCAAAAAAGCGCTCAGCGGCGAGCGGAAATCGCCGTGCACAGATTTTTTCGGGCGGCGGGAGTGGCTGGCCCGGACTATTTGGAGGTCGCGTTCATGCCCGTAATTACCCCCATCTCAACGCGCTTGAGCCAATCCCGCGAGTAGTTGTGCGCCATGCCATAGCCCCGTGACAGGGCGTGACTTTCGTGACTTTCGGGCAGCCGATGGGGGCTAATCCTTGCCCTCTTCCTTGTGGAACAGGATCTCGGCGCGGACGCGCACGACCGATGACCCCAGCCGCGTCTCGACGATGAACAATGCGAAGGCGAGGCCGACCGACAGCATCGCACCGACGAACATCAGCGCAATCGGCGTGTCGAGCCGCCCGGAAAAAAGCTGGTTCGCGAACAGCAAAGTCACCACCATGCAGACAAGGCAGGCGCTCAGCACCGTCAGCGATATGCAGTTGTTGACGAGGCTGATCCGCCGGTCGAGCGTGCGGATTTCGAGGACCAGCCTGTCATGCTCCTCGCCGCGCGCCCGGTTGATCTTGTCTTCCACAATGCGCGCGCGGTCGATCACCCGCGCCAGCCGCCCGGCGCAGACATTGAGGAAGCCGCCGATGCCTGCGAGCAGGAACACCGGCGCAACCGATAGCTGGATCGCCTGCACGACATGCGAGACATGTGGAATGGCTGGCATCGGCATGCGTGGCTCTCCCCGGTCAGCCGTCCGTGCCAGTGGTGGCGGGGCCGTTGATGCCCATGCTCTGGAGGTAGCGCTTCACATTGCGCGCCGCCTGCCGCAGCCGTTGCTCGTTCTCGACCATCGCGATGCGGACGAAGCCTTCGCCATCCTCGCCATAGCCGACACCGGGCGCAACCGCGACCTTGGCATGGGTGAGCAACTGCTTCGAGAATTCGAGGCTGCCCATATCTTTCAAGGCCGGGGGCAGGGGTGCCCAGCAGAACATGCTCGCCTTCGCAGGCGGAATGTCCCACCCCGCACGGCCGAAGCTCTCGACCAGTACGTCACGCCGCTTGTGATAGAGTTCGCGGTTCTTCTGCACGATATCCTGCGGGCCATTCAGCGCCGCGCACGCCGCCGCCTGAATGGGCGTGAACGCACCATAATCGAGATAGGACTTCACCCGCGTCATCGCCGCAATCAGCTGCTTGTTACCGACCGCAAAGCCCATGCGCCAGCCCGCCATCGAATAGGTCTTGGACATGGACGTGAACTCGATTGCGACATCTTTCGCGCCCGGCACCTGCAGGATCGACGGCGTCGGGTTGCCGTCGAAATACAGCTCGGAATAGGCAAGGTCGGACAGGATCCAGACCTTGTTCTCCTTCGCCCACTTCACCAGCCGCTCGTAGAAAGCGAGGTCAACCGTCTCCGCCGTGGGGTTGGAGGGATAGTTCACCACGAGGATCGACGGGCGCGGTACAGTGAATGCCATCGCGCGATCCAGCGAGCGCCAGTAATTCTCGTCCGGCGTTGTCGGCACCGACCGGATCGTGGCACCAGCGATGATGAAGCCGAAGGTGTGGATCGGGTAGCTGGGGTTGGGCGCCAGCACGACATCCCCGGGCGCGGTAATTGCGGTGGCGAGGCTCGCCAGCCCTTCCTTCGACCCCATTGTCACCACAACTTCGGTTTCGGGATCGACATCCACGCCGAAGCGGCGCGCATAATAATTCGCCTGCGCCTTGCGCAGCCCCGGAATGCCCTTGGACTGCGAATAGCCATGCGCGTTGGGTTTTTGTGCCACCTCACACAGCTTGTCGATAACGTGCTGGGGAGGCGGGAGATCGGGGTTGCCCATGCCGAGGTCAATAATGTCTTCGCCCGCCGCTCGTGCGGCTGCCCGCATCGCGTTCACTTCCGCGATGACATAGGGTGGCAGGCGCTTGATACGGTAGAATTCCTCAGACATGGGTTTAACTTTCCTTTTTGTTGCACTGCAACATAAATCAGGTTGCACCGTGCACCGTCCGCTATATACTGCGATTCGTGCGGTCGCCAGTGTGATGGTCCAAAAATGTCATTCTCTGGACATTATACAGCTATAAACAGGGTTGAGTCCGGCAGCATAAGGAGAGCGAGTTTTGCCTGACATGGAAGACAAGAGCGGATTGGCGCTTCCCATGACTATGCCCTCGCTCGAGGATATGCAGCACTGGACCCGCTCGATCGGACAAGCACAGCAGCTGTTGATGGAATATGCGACTGGCGCAATGACCAGCGAAGGTCCGTTGATTGCCACCCAGTCCGCCGCGCAGACCGCTATCGCATCCACGCCGCTGTTTTTTCATCCGGAGTTGCTCGCTGAGGTGCAGAGCGACTTCGCGAAGGAGTCGATTGCGCTGTGGCAGCGATTTCTGGATGGCAACCCTGCCAATGACGCCGCGTCGGCAAATAGCCCGGCAGCCCGAAAAGATCGTCGCTTCGCCGATGCCAAATGGAGCGAGAGCCCGTTCTACGATCTGATCCGGCAGAGCTATCTGCTGCTCTCTGATTATCTGTTGCGCCTGTCAGATAGTGTTGACGGGCTGGACGCGCACCACAAGCAACAGCTCAAATTCGCTATGCAGGGGATGGTCGATGCGCTGTCGCCCAGCAATTTTCCGCTGACCAACCCGGTGGTGATGGAAAAGACGCTGGAGACGCGCGGCGAGAACCTCGTGCGCGGTCTCAAGCATATGTTGGCCGATCTCAGCAAGGGCCAGCTCACCCATACGGACGGCACCAAGTTCGAGCTCGGCGTCAACATCGCTTCGACGCCGGGCAAGGTCATCAAGGAAACCCCACTCTATCAGCTTATCCATTATGAGCCGACGACTAAGAAGGTGCTGGAGACGCCATTGGTCATCTTCCCGCCGTGGATCAACCGATTCTACATACTCGATCTCGCCCCGCACAAAAGCTTCGTCAAATGGGCAGTGAATCAGGGGCTTAGCGTGTTCATGGTGAGCTGGAAGTCCGCTGACGCCAGCATGAAAGACATCGAGTGGGCGGACTATATCGTGCGCGGTCAGGTGGATGTTATTGACACGGTGCGCGATCTGCTCGGCGTCGAAAATGTCCATGCGATCGGCTATTGTGTGGCGGGGACTACGCTCGCGGCAACGCTTGCCTGGCTCTCCGCGCGTGGTGAGGCAGACAAGGTCAAGAGCGCAACCTTCTTCACCGCGCAGGTCGATTTTACCGAAGCAGGGGATCTCACACTCTTCATCGATGATGAACAGTTAAAGCTGGTCGATCAATTATCGTCGCCGGGTTATCTCGATGGGCGCTATATGGCTGCCACATTCAATCTGCTGCGCGGACGCGACCTCATCTGGAATTATGTCGTCAACAATTACCTGCTCGGTGCGGATTATCCGCCGTTCGATTTGCTCTATTGGAACGGCGATACGACCAACCTGCCCGCCAAATGGCATAAGGCCTATCTGACCGATCTTTATCGCGACAACAAGCTGGCGACGCCGGGAGCGATCGTAATCGATGGCACCCCGATTGATCTGCATAAGGTGAAGACGCCTGCCTATATCCAGGCGGGGCGTGAGGATCATATCGCACCACTCAAGAGCGTGTGGAAGTTGACCGAACATTTCTCCGGGCCGTTGCGTTTCCTTCTGGCTGGCTCAGGCCATATTGCGGGGGTTGTGAACCCACCTGCGGATAATAAATATCAATATTGGACATCAGAAAAAGATCTCACCACTTTGGATGAGTTTGTTGCAGATGCAGCAGAAACCAAGGGCAGCTGGTGGCCTGACTGGATCGAGTGGATACGGTCTTTTGGGGATGAAAGCGTTGCGGTTAAAAGCGCTAGAATCCCAGGAAATGGTATGCTGAAAGCATTGGAGCCAGCGCCGGGCAGTTACGTCAAAAGTCGCTGATCTAGCTTTTCGACAACCCGTGTTACACTTATGTTGCGCTGCACAAAAAATACTTGACAAGCATCGTTAAGCTCTCTATGTTGCAATGCAGCATAAGGGAGTTTGTGATGACTACCACTACCAAAAAGCCGCGAGCACAGAAAGTTGGCGCTGCTGGGAAAGTCGCACCCAAGGCGCCGAGGAAAGTCGCCGCCAAAAAGCCGGCTGCTGTGAAGAAGGCTGCACCGGCTATGGTTGAGCCGATTGTGCCGGAGCCGGTTGCATTCGTGGAACCGACCCCAGCTCCTGAATTGACCGCGGCCGATTTGGTTCCTGCCGAACCAGCCCCGGTTGAAGTTGAAGAAGAAGTAACAACAGAAATAATCGCAGAACCAACAGTAATGATCGCCCAGACCCTGCCAGCGATCGAGGCCGTATCACAAGAGACGATCGAAGCCGTGATTGAGACAGAGGAATGGGTTGAACAGAAAGGAACCGAAATCATGAATGACGTAATGGAAACCACCAAGAAGTTCGCCGAAGAAGCCAAGACCCGCTTCGAATCCGCTTTCTCCGAGATCAGCGAGAAGGCCAAGGTTGGCGTTGAGAAGTCCAGCAAGGCCTTCGAAGAGTTCAGCGACCTTGCCAAGGGCAATGTCGAGGCGATTGTCGAGTCCGGCAAGATCGCGACCAAGGGTGTCGAGACAATGGGTCAGGACGCTGCCGAATATGGTCGCGTGACCTTCGAGAAGGCTTCTGCCGCTCTCAAGAGCTTTGCCGCTGTGAAGACCCCGGCCGAGTTCTTCCAGCTGCAGAGCGAGCTGCTCTCCAGCACCTTCGATGCGTTCGCCAAGGAAACCGCCAAGAACAGCGAAGCTTTCCTCAAGCTCGCTGGTGATGTGGCCCAGCCGATCAGCAGCCGTGTATCGATCGTGACCGAGAAGGTTCGCTCGATCGCTGCCTAATCTGACAGCAGATCAACAAGACAGGCCCCGCTTTCGTAAGAGGCGGGGCTTTTCTTTTGTCCATCGCCGTGGTGGTCTGCTTCTGGGTCAGCCTATAACAGAACTATGTCGGAAGTTCCTGTTAAGCATGCCTCCCTCTTGCCGAATGGATCATTGCCCGCCATATTTATCAGCATGATGGCAACAGACGAGAGTCACTTGATTTCAAAAGTGCTGATGATGGCGGGGCGTGACAGCGAGGATGATGGCAATTCCGGTCCCGGCGTTGGCGTCGCGACCCGTACACGTACACGCACCAAGCGGCCTTCGTTATACAAGGTACTGATGCTCAACGACGACTACACACCGATGGAGTTTGTCGTCCACGTGCTGCAACGCTTTTTCAAAATGGATATGGAAGAAGCAACCCGCGTGATGCTGCATGTGCATCAGCGGGGCGTCGGCATCTGCGGCATATTCAGCTACGAGGTTGCGGAAACCAAGGTCAATCAGGTCATGGACTTCGCACGGCAGAATCAGCACCCGCTGCAATGTACGCTTGAGAAGGCCTAGCGGGCCGATTCCGCGGTGTTTGGTGGTGAATAGAAGAGCGCTGCATCGATTCGGTTGGCGTTACTGCAATCATGCTTGGCGAAGCCACAAGCCTGCGTTATGAGCGTGCCATGCAGTTCAAACTCTCCCGGCCGCTCGGCCTCGCCATTGGCGCTTTTGCCGCTGTAACTCTTCTCTCCGCCTGCGCGACCGGCAAGAACAAGGGGGATACGCATTACGTCGCGCGCGATGTATCGACCCTCTACAACAGCGCGAAATTCCGGTTGGATAGCGGGCAGTTCAAGCTCGCGGCGGCGCTATTCGACGAGGTTGAGCGCCAGCATCCCTATTCGCCTTGGGCGCGTCGTGCGCAGTTGATGAGCGCGTTCTCCTATTACATGAACCGGGATTATACGCAGGCTGTCTCAGGTGCGCAGCGATTCCTCGCTATCCACCCCGGCAACAAGGACGCACCCTACGCTTTCTACCTTATCGCGCTGAGCTATTACGAGCAGATCGCGGATGTTACGCGCGATCAGAAGACGACGAGCCAGGCGCGTGACGCACTGGGCGAATTGATCCGCCGCTATCCGCAGACTCAATATGCCGCCGATGCGCGCCTTAAGCTCGATCTGGTAAATGATCACCTCGCGGGCAAGGACATGGAGGTCGGTCGTTTCTACCAGCGTCGCGGCCAGTGGCTTGCAGCGACCATCCGCTTCCGCAACGTGATCGACACCTATCAGACGACAACCCATACGCCTGAAGCACTGGAACGTCTGGTGGAGAGCTATCTGGCGCTGGGTATCCCGGAGGAAGCGAAGAAGGCCGCCGCCGTGCTGGGCGCCAACTATCCCGGCACCAAATGGTATGAACATGCCTATAAGCTTATCCGGGAACATGGCGCGGGGGCTTGAATCAGCGCGGCGATGCTGACCGCGCTCTCCATCCGTAATGTGGTGCTGATCGAGGCGCTGGATCTTGAGTTTCAGACCGGCCTTGGCGTGCTGACCGGCGAGACCGGTGCGGGCAAGTCGATCCTGCTCGATTCGCTTGGATTAGCCTTGGGTATGCGGGCGGATAGTGCGCTGGTGCGCAGTGGAGAGGCTCAGGCAAGTGTTGCGGCTAGTTTCGAGATAGGCCGAGCAGGTGCACGGATCGCAGCACTTGCCGAAGAGAGCGGCTTGTCAGTCGAACCTGGTGAGCCGGTCCTCATCCGCCGTACATTGAAGGCCGATGGCGGTAGCCGCGCGTTTCTCAACGATCAGCCATGCTCGGCGGCGTTGCTGCGTGAAGTGGGGGCAATTCTGGTCGAGATCCACGGCCAGCATGATGACCGTGGACTGCTGAATCCCGCCGGCCATCGCGCGCTACTCGATAGCTTCGGTCGCTGCGATACGGCAGCGGTTGCGGGCGCGTATAGTGCATGGTGCACGGCGGCGGAGGCTCTGACGCAGGCGCGTGATGAGGTCGCCAATGCAGCGCGCGACCGCGAGTATCTCACCCATGTCGTTGCGGAACTCCGCGCATTTGCGCCGGAGCCGGGCGAGGAGGCCGGGCTCGCCGAAGAGCGAGCAACGATGCAGAAGGGCGCGCGGCTGCTGGACGATCTGACCATCATTAAGGAACTGTTCGGCGGGTCGGAAGGCGGGCTGGCGCAACTGCGGCAGGCCGCGCGGCGGCTGGACCGGATAGGCTCGGAGCATCCGTTGCTCGAACAGGCACTTACCCTGCTGGACCGCGCGCTGATCGATGCGAGTGAGGCGGAAGACGCAATGGAAGCAGCGGCCGAGGCGTTGAATGCCGATCCGGCGCGCCTGGAGGCGGTGGAAACCCGCTTGTTCGATCTGCGCGCACTGGCCCGCAAGCATCAGACGGGCGCGGATGATCTCGCGGCACTGGCCGAGGATCTGGCCGCTAAGCTTTCTCGTATTGAGGCGGGTGAGGAAGGGCTGGCGGCGCTGGAACAGGCGGAGCGGACTGCTCGCGCAGACTATGAAGATCGCGCCCACGCATTGTCGGTGCAGAGGCAAGACGCCGCTGCCCTGCTGGACAAGGCGGTGGCGGGCGAACTGGCTCCCCTGAAGCTCGATGCCGCCAAATTCTGCACGAACATTGAGCCGCTGACTGAAAGCCAATGGGGGCCGCAAGGTATGGACAGGGTGGAATTCCTGATCGCGACCAACCCCGGCGCGCCGTTTGCGCCACTCACCAAGATTGCGTCCGGTGGGGAGCTCTCACGCTTCATTCTCGCGTTGAAGGTCGCGCTCGCAGAGCAAGGCGGGACGCAGACGATGATCTTCGACGAGATTGACCGGGGCGTTGGCGGTGCTGTGGCGTCTGCGATTGGCGAGCGGCTTGCGCGGCTGGCGGAGAACGGTCAGGTGATTGTCGTCACCCACAGCCCGCAGGTCGCCGCGCGTGGGGGCAGTCATATGCTGATCGCGAAGTCGTCCGAAGGGACCGTCACCCGAACCGACGTAAAGCTGCTCGATGAGGCGGGTAGGCGCGAGGAAATCGCGCGCATGCTGTCCGGCGCGGACATCACGGCGGAGGCGAGGGCGCAGGCGGACCGGCTGCTGGAGGGGGTGTGATGACCGACCCCACTACCCTCTCCGAAGCGGACGCCGCCAATCGCCTGATGCGTCTCTCGAAGGAGATCGCGAAGCACAACCGCCTCTATCACGCCAATGACGCGCCGGAGATCAGCGACGCGGACTATGACGCATTGGTGCGCGAGAATAACGCGTTGGAGGCTGCCTTCCCGCACCTGATCCGCGCGGACAGCCCGAATGCTCAGGTCGGAGCGTCCGTGGAAAGCTCGCCTCTCGCCAAGGTCGCGCATGAAAAGCGTATGATGAGCCTTGATAACGCCTTTGCCGATGAGGATGTGGCGGAGTTCGTCGCGCGCATTCGCCGCTACCTCGCATTGCCGGAAGATGCGCCCATCGCCATGACGGCAGAGGACAAGATCGATGGCTTGTCGCTATCGATCCGCTACGAGGGCGGGCGGCTGGCCCGCGCGGCGACGCGCGGCGACGGACAGGTGGGCGAGGATGTGACCGCCAACGTCCGAACTATTTCCGACATCCCGCAAGAGCTGCCCGCCGGAGCGCCAGACATCTTCGAGGTACGCGGCGAGGTCTATATGGCGAAGGCTGACTTTGCGGCCCTCAATGAACGACAGGCGGCTGCGGACGAGAAAATCTTCGCCAATCCGCGCAACGCCGCCGCCGGGTCGCTCCGCCAAAAAGACGCCGCCGTTACCGCAGCGCGCCCCTTACGCTTCCTTGCGCATGGATGGGGTGTGGCGAGCGCGTTACCGGGCGAAAACCAAGCCGAAGTAGTCACGGCGCTCAAGGCCTGGGGTTTTCCAGTGTCGGCGCATTTCGTGCGGCTCGAAGGAGTCGAGGCGATGCTTGCGCACTACCGTCTGATCGAACGCGAGAGGGCGGACCTGCCCTATGACATCGACGGCGTGGTCTATAAGGTCGACCGGTTGGACTGGCAGGAACGGCTCGGCTTTGTCGCGAAGGCGCCGCGCTGGGCGATCGCGCATAAATTCCCGGCTGAGAAAGCGCAGACGACGCTGGAAGCGATCGACATTCAGGTTGGTCGCACCGGCAAATTGACGCCAGTGGGTCGCTTGACGCCGGTTACTGTGGGCGGTGTCGTTGTCTCCAACGTCACGCTGCATAACCGGGATGAGATTGCGCGGTTGGGCGTGCGTGTCGGCGACCGGGTGGTGGTGCAGCGCGCGGGCGACGTGATCCCACAGATCGTCGAGAATTTGACGGGGCAAGAGGCGCGTGACGCCTATGCCTTCCCCGATCATTGCCCTGTATGCGGATCTGAGGCGGCGGCGGAGGAAGGCGAGGTCGATGTGCGCTGCACCGGCGGGCTCATCTGCCCGGCACAACGGATCGAGCGACTGAAGCATTTCGTCAGCCGAGGCGCGCTCGATATAGAGGGGCTGGGCGAGAAATCGATCCAGGAGTTTTTTGAGTTGGGCTGGCTGGAACATGGCCCGCCCGACATCTTCCGCCTGCACCAGCACAGGGCAGAGCTGCTGGGCCGCGAGGGTTGGAAAGAGAAATCGGTTGATAATCTCCTCGGCGCAATTGAGGCTAAGCGTCAACCCGACGCCGCGCGGCTGCTGTTCGGTCTTGGTATCCGCCATATCGGCGCGGTGACGGCGCGGGATCTGTGCAAGCGGTTCGAGACTTTGCCTGCTTTGCGCGATATAGCAGAGCGTGCGCATTCAGACGAGACCGCGCTCGCTGAATTGACCAGCATAGATGGGGTAGGGGGCGCAGTGGCCGAGGCGCTTGGCGATTTTTTCCACGAGGATCATAACAAGGCGGTGTGGGACGATCTGCTCTCTGAAGTCAGCCCGCCGCCTTATATCGTGGAAACGCTGGAAAGCCCTGTTTCCGGCCAGACCATCGTATTCACCGGCAAACTCGAGACCATGAGCCGCGACGAGGCGAAGGCGCAGGCGGAGCGGCTGGGTGCGCGCGCAGCGGGATCGGTCAGCGCCGCAACCAGCCTTGTAGTGGCTGGCCCCGGCGCGGGATCGAAACTCATAAAAGCCGCCGAACTCGGTATCCGCGTGATCGACGAAGCTGAGTGGGCCGAGATAGTGAAGGCTGCGGGATAGCCGCTCAGGCCAGCCCGACTTCCTTCAACGGCTTGGCAGCATCAGCCAATTGACCCTGATCCAGCAGCGCGCCCGAGAGGATATGCGCCTTGCCCTGAACATAATCCTTGACCATGTTGACCGCGTCGATCGCGATCAGCTTGCCTCCGAGAAGATAGAGCACCGAGAAACTGCGGTTCGCGGGGTCGCCACGCAAGATGGTCTGATCATGGCCTGTCGAAAGGCCTACCGTTTGCAACCGCAGGTCATACTGGTTGGACCAGAACCAAGGTAGTGCATCATATTCCACCGGCTCGCCCATGATATGCTGGACCGCGACCTTGGCCTGGTCATTGGCGTTCTGGACTGATTCTAGCCGGATCTGCGCGCCGCGTGCGTGACGGTTCGCATGCGCCGCGCAGTCACCGATTGCATAAATATCGGGCAGGCTGGTGCGGCAATAGGCATCAACGTCCACGCCATTACCCCCGCTCGCGCCAGCGGCGATCAGCGGCGCTGTTTCAGGGATGATGCCGATGCCGACGATGATGAGATCGGCTTCGATTCGCGTCTTGTCGGTAAGGACGACCGCTTTTGCTTTGCCGCCTTCGGCATCAATGCTTTCGACCATTGCGCCGGTGCGCAGATCGACGCCGTGGGCGCGATGCTCGGCCTCATAGAAGCGCGACAGTTCTTCGCCCGCCACACGCGCCAGTACGCGTGGGAGCGCTTCGAGCAGGGTAACGCTCTTGCCGAGCTTGGTCAGCACCGCGGCAGCCTCTAAGCCGATATAGCCGCCACCGATCACGGCAACATGCTTCACATCCGAAAGACGCGCCATCACGGCGTCAACATCGTCGCGACGACGGATATAGAAAATGCCATCCGCATCCGCGCCGGGACAGGTCAGCGGGCGGGGGCTCCCGCCTGTCGCCCATATCATCTGACCATAGCCGATCACTTCGTCCGCAGTCGTCGTCACGGTTTTTGCTACAGGGTCAACCGCTTTTACCCGCTTGCCGAGTAGCATCTCCACGTTGCGCTCTGTCCAGAACTGGGCCGGCCGGATCAATATGCGCTCGAACGGCTTTTCGCCGGACATATATTCCTTGGAGAGTGGTGGGCGCTCATAGGGGGGCTCCTTCTCGTCGCCGAGCATTGCGATGCTGCCCTCAAAGCCTGCCTGTCTCAGCAACAGCGCGGCCTGCGCTCCGCCATGACCTGCGCCGACAATCAGAACGTCATAAGACGCCATACCGCTGTATCCCCTGTTTATCTGATGGTTGGTTTCGCTTGGCGCGTTTTGACGGAAAAAATCAAGCCCCGCCAAGCGATGTTGTGCAGATTGTATGGTTGACCGTGAAAGAAAGCGCACGTATAGCGCGCCCACCCTCTGGCGGAGCTATCGTCGGATATGCTGTGTTGCCGGTTATTGCTGGACATGTGCAGGGTGTGTGGCGGAGTAGCTCAGCCGGTTAGAGCAGCGGAATCATAATCCGCGTGTCGGGGGTTCGAGTCCCTCCTCCGCTACCATTCAAGTCATTTATTGCTTTGTTTTCAAAGGATAAAATGACTTTTTCGGAAAATCGAAACCACATTCGTTCCCACATTTTGTGCAGGTCGGAATGGGCTGTTATGCCCCTTTCTGGGATCGTGTCGCGGCCTCCACCTGCGTTGCGGCTGTTTCCCCTTCTTGACTGCTTTGACGAATCTTGACGGTGCATCGCACTGGCTGTTGCGACGTTGCAGCGGTCTTCCGGCAAGCGTCAATGGCATCGCGGTTGTCGCGCTGGATGTCAGCGGCCCGTACCAGCGCATTCCATGCCTCGGGGCTGTCGCTCTGCATCAGCTGTGCACCCGCGTCCCAGCGGGAGGATGCGCCAACCATCCGCGCTGCCATGCGCTCGGGCCAGTGCCAGCTTTCCGGCATGACACGGGCAATGGTGCCAGGAAGAAAGGACCAAAGCAGGATGCCTGCAAGCAAGGCTCCGCCTGCCACCTGGTAGAGCTGCTGCCGCTGCTCGGCGGCGGTGCGTGCGTGGGCGGTGACGCTGCGCATCTCCTGGGCGGCGTAGTTCAAGTCGCTCCGAGCCTGGCTTATCCTGTCCTGATCGCTGCGTCGCGCGGCTTCGGCTGCGGCGGCGATCTGATTGCCAATGCTGTCAGGGGTCATCTGCAATGCGGGATGGCGCGCCATGCCCTTCAGGCTCTCGCTGATCGCGCCCATTCGCTTGGCCATGTCGGTGAGAGTCGCGCCGTAGTCGGGAATAACAATGTCGGCGCGCTCGGCGGCAAGGTGCTGAACCGCACGGCGCATCAAAGCCAATTCACCTTCAAGGCGGGCAAACGCCTCGGCGGCGGGGTCGCCTGCGGCCTCCGGAACGGGCGCGTCGGGAACGGGGTCCGGCTCCGGCTCAAGGTCCAAGGTCAATTCTACGTCATCATCATCGGTATCCATTACGCTTCTCCTACAGGCCCATGCCGATTGACCGGCTCCGCTCCATCGAGATGGAAGCCGCAAGGTCGCGGGCCAGATCGCGACCGAGTTCTGTCTTGATGCCAAGCTCGCAGGTGCGACCGCGCAGCAGGGATTCGACCTGCGCGTCGCGCTCCAGCCCCTTCGCCATGTCCGTCATACGGTTGGTGAGCCTCTGCGCGCCCTTGGTGTCGCCATCGCGCTGCATCGCTTGCCGTGCCTGTCCGAGCCGCTGCCAGTCGCTGACAAAGCGGTCGGCGCGCTGCGCGGGATCGACGCGGATTTCTGCTTCAAGCTGCATCGCCCGCATCGCTCCCTGACTGCGACCATCGGCGGCATCTCGGGCGAGCGAGGGGTGGCGCTGCAAGGCGCTGGCAAGGTCGGCTGTACCATGGGGCCGGATCGCGTCGAGTGCCTTCCCGGCCTTCTCCAGCGCGTCGCGCTGGTGGGGCAGGACCGGCAATCCCTGTTCGCGCATCTGCCCGATGTCTGCGGCGGCACGGGCATAGCGTTCGACAGCCCGGCGCTGATTTGGAAGGCCAGCCTGATCGGTCGGCAGCGCTTCGAGCCGGTTGGCCTGCGGGCGGAAACCGGCGAAGATCGACTTAGCGCGTTCCGGCAACTGACGGGCCATTTCCACGATACGTTCGCGGAAGGTAATGCCGCGCCGCTCGGCGAACCGCTGCTCTGGCTTGTAGTCGCTGGCCATATCCTTGCCGCGCTCGCGGCTTAGAGTGCGGACCAGTTTCGACTGATCGGCGAAGTCGTCGCGCCCATAGTGCAGATCCACGCCATCACGGTGGCGGGACATCGCGACATAGGCACCGTGGCTGTCCATGCCCGGCGTCGCCAGCACATGGGTGCGGTCCACAGTCATGCCCTGCGCCTTGTGGATCGTGGCGGCATAGCCATGATCGATGTGCGCATAATCCTTGGTGTCGAAAGCGACGTTGCGGTCATCGTCGGTTCGAACAGCCATGCGCTGCGGCGTCACCTGTTCGACGGTGCCGAGCGTGCCATTCTTGACGCCCAGGCCCCGCTCATTGCGCAGGAACATGATGCGGTCGCCGCTGGCGAACTGGCGTTCGCCTCGCTCGGCCTGGATGCTCACATCAATGCCCAGATCGCCACTGGCGCGCAGCTTTTCGCGGGCAGCGTCATTGATCTCGCGCACCTCGTCATTGGTATGGGTGAGGATGATCCGCGTATCGTCGGGGCTGGCCTGCCGGTCGCGATTCCAACGCTCGATCAGCTCGCCACGCGCTGCCTCCCGCGTCTCGGCAACATGCACCATGCCGCTTGTCTCATAGGCCTGAATGGCAAGACCAGTGCGCCCGGTGGCAAGGTGCCGCGTTGCGTCCTGCTGCCAGCCGTCATGCTGGCGGCGGACCTCGCTGATTTCGACGCCGCCGTGCCGTTCATGGATCGCGCGGAAGGCGGCTCCGGCTTCGATGGCCTGGAGCTGTTGCGGATCGCCGACCAGGACAACTTTCGCGCCTGCATCGGCGGCATGGGACAGGACGCGCTCCATCTGGCGCGTGCCAACCATGCCTGCCTCGTCGATGACCAGCACGTCGCGCGAGGTGAGCATTTCGCGGCCCTGGCCCCACTGGTGTTCAAGGCTCGCGATGGTGCGCGATGCAATGCCTGAACCGTGCTCCAGCCCCTCGGCGGCAATGCCGGAAAGGGCGACACCGCGAACGGTATAGCCAGCGCTTTCCCAAGCCTCGCGCGCGACGCCCAGCATCGCACTCTTGCCGGTCCCGGCATAGCCGACAATGACACTGAGGCCGCGCCCATCTGTCACATGCTCGAATGCTGCGCGCTGCTCGCCAGAGAGGATCAGGCCGCATGTCTCAGCGCGCGCCAGCGCTCCTTCCCGACCATGATCTTCGACCTGATGCCGCTCGCGCTCCGCCAGCAATTCCGACGCGCGACCAAGCCGCTGTTCGGTCTCGATCATCTGGCGCGATGTGAATCGCTCTTCGCCGCGTCCGTCCTTGCCCAGTGCGACAAGGTCGGATGATCCGCGAACCGCGCTCATGGCCAAATCGAACTGCTCTTTCCCGTCGCTGTGCCGATGCACGAACATCGCAAGATCGCGGTTGGTGAAGGTGGCTTGGCTGTGCGTGATCGCGTCGAGCGCGATGGCGGGATTGGCAATGATCCGCTCGCCATTACGCTGTGCGACAGCGCGGTGCTCTTCGATCCGCTCGGCCTCAAGCCCGCGCCCGCCCATCCTTGTTGCGGCAGGGCCGATCTTGTCCTGCGGCTCCAGCGCAATGCCCTGCGCCTCCAGGCTGCGATGATCGACGCGCGCATCGATATCCAGTTCAGCCAGGCGCTGGTTGACATGCTCGGCCCAGCGCTCGCGCCATTGCTCGACCAGTTCGGTCTTGTTCCACTCTCGCACCTTCGAGCCGAAGCCATCTTTGCCGACTTCGCGCATGGTGAGCATGACATGCGCGTGCGGCTTGGGCTGGCCATCCGCGCCAATGTCCCAATGCACATTGAGGTCGGCGATCATGCCCTTTTCGACGAACTCGGCCTCGGCAAATTCGCGCGCCAGCTCGATGCCCTGTTCCTTGGTCAGCTCGCGCGGAATGGCGAATTCGACCTCGCGGGCAAGCTGCGCGTCCTTGCGCTTCTCCGCGGCTTCGACCGCGTTCCAGAGCTTTTCGCGGTCGGCAAATTCCTCTGGTGCGCCTTCGGGCAGCAGCACTTCGGAATGGATGACCCCGTCCTTGTTGGTGAAGTCATGGTCGCGGTCGAGCCGTTCGTCATGCAGCCGCTCGGCTCCGCGATAAGCAGCAGCGGCCACCGCGCTGCGCCCGCTCGACCGGCTGATGACTTTGACGGAGAGGTGGAAGATCGCCATGACGGCAATCCATCTACGCCATGAGCGCAACGTCGGCACGACGTATAAGCGCGCCCTCCCATGATAAAATCCTGCTCGGGACTATTCAGTATCAGGCCGTCTCGACGAATCTACAGCATTGGGAGAGCATCGATATTATCATCAGCGCATCACCTCTCAATGGAGAACTTCGATGCGCAAACCCCGTGACTTTGATTCGGAACTGAAGGCGCTCGCCGACAAGGCGAAGCAACTGAAGGAACGCCGCGTGCAGCAGCTCGGTGAACTGGTGATCGCCACCGGGGCCGATGTGACCGATGCGGAAACCCTGGCCGGTGCGCTGCTTGTCATCGCGGAAACCAGCGAAGCCCAACGGAAGGAGGCTTGGCGCAAGCGGGGCGCGGCCTTCTTTCAGAGCAAGGCGCGCAAGCGTGGCGATGGACCTCAAAGCCAACCGGACAGCGCTCAACCGGCTGATGGCGGCGCGGCATCGGCTTGAGGCAGTGAAGGCGCGAACCGACATGCGCGAGTGGCAGGTCAAGCGCCGCGAACGCACGCGACAACTGATCGAACTGGGCGGCCTGGTCGTGAAGGCCGGACTGGTCGAACTCGCGGACGATGATCGCGCCACGCTCTATGGCGCGTTCCTCACCGTTGCCGCCAAGTTGCGCGGTGAGGAACGCGAGCAGGCGCTGGTGCTGTGGAAACGGAAGGGCAAGCGGGCGTTCGATGCTGAGATGGCGCATGGAACGGATGCGCCGCAGTAGTTCGATCCGGACAGAATGCCAGATAGTATCGAACTTGCTTGCTTCATTTGTAACTGGGCTATAACCAGAGCAAACGAGGGGGAGCGGTGGGCCAAGCTAAGTCACAAACTTTGAACCATAAAATGGTTCATGTCCGGCTTGATCCGGAGCTGCATCGTCGGCTCCGCATTGTTGTGGCCTCGGAAGAAACCTCAATCCAGGACTGGCTTTCTGACGCGGTCGAACGCGCTGTGGACAGGGCTTGGCCATCGATTACCCAAGGGTCAGATAGCAAATGAGTACGGCTGCATTGCGAGCGCCAGCTGGCGCGCAGATTCCAGTGATTGTGCAGCAGGGGAAAATTCTCGATTTCATCGATGGCCTGACCCAGCGTAACGAGACCCCGGAAGAATACGTCAGGCAGGAGATCGCGAAGTCCCTTGTGCGCGAGTATGATTACGCGAAGGCTGATGTCGCGGTGGAATTCACGCTGCGCCTCGGTTCACAAAAGCCTCGCGCTGATCTTGTCATCTTTGATGAAGGGGATGATCACAAGCAAGACCGCGCGCGGATCATCATCGAATGCAAATCGCAAAAGGTGAAGTCGAGCGACCGCAAGGAGGGGATCGGTCAGCTCCACGCATATATGTCAGCCTGCCCGAACGTGCAGTACGGGATGTGGACCAATGGGCTGGAACGCTATTGCTTCCGCCGGGTCGAAAAGGACGGATTGGTCTCGTTCGACGAGATTCCAGATATTCCCGGCAAGGGATGCAGCGAAGAGGACGTGGAGCGTCCCCGGTTCGACCAGCTAAAGGCAGCATCGTCCGACGCGCTCCTGTTCGCGTTCCGGCGCTGCCATAACTACATTGCGGGGAACCAAGGGCTTCAGAAGCCTGATGCCTTTTGGGAGCTGCTGAAGATCATCTTCTGCAAGATTCATGACGAGCGTAGCTCCGACGAGGTCGAGTTTTACGCCACCTCGAAAGAGCGCCACAATCTAAATGGGCGGCTCAAGGTCAAGGCGAGGATTGATGCTCTCTACGCGGCGGTGAAGGCCGAGTACGACACCATCTTCCGGGAAAACGAAGAGATCGAACTGGAGCCCGGCGTTCTTGCCTACATCGTCAGCCAATTACAAATGTACTCGCTTCTCGAAAGCGACATTGATGTAAAAGGCCGTGCGTACGAAGAGATTGTCGGCTCGAACCTTCGCGGTGACCGGGGCGAGTTCTTCACCCCGCGCAATATCTGCCAGATGGCCGTGACAATGCTCGATCCAAATGAGCGGCAGCTCATAATGGATCCGGCATGTGGGACGGGCGGCTTCCTCATCACGGCGATGAACTACGTCATCGAGAAAATTCGGACTGCCGAACTTGCGAAGTGGGGGGAAGTGGCGCGGGCAGAAGATGCCATTCGCGCACGCGTCCAGCGTTTTGCCGAGAAGTTCATTATCGGGATGGACCTGAATCCGAGCCTTGTGAAGGCATCGAAGATGAACATGGTCATGAACAATGATGGGGCAGGCGGGCTATTCCAGGGCAATTCGCTAAAGGCCCCCGCAACGTGGGATGAAGTCCTTCGCGCGCGGAAAGTGATGGGCACGGTTGATCTGCTATTCACGAACCCGCCGTTCGGATCGAAAATTCCTATCGATGATCCCGCCATTCTGGAAAAATACGATCTTGGCCATGCATGGTCCTACGATGCTGAGACCGACGTTTGGACCATGCGCCCGGATATCCAGAAGTCCCAGCCACCAGAAATCCTTTTCATTGAACGGTGTGTCCGGCTCCTGAAGCCTGGCATTGGGCGCTGCGCCATCGTTCTTCCGGACGGTATTCTGGGCTCACCAGGCGCAGGTTATGTTCGCGAGTGGATTCTTCGGAATACTCGCATCTTGGCAAGCATCGACTTGCACCCCGATACGTTTCAGCCGCACGTGAGCGTCCAGACCAGCGTTCTGATCCTTCAAAGGAAGGCGGACGAAGAAATGGCGGTCGAGAAGGCTGCCGGACGGTTCAATGACTACCAGGTGTTCATGGCTGTCGCCAATCACATCGGCCACGATAAACGTGGCAATGTGACCTACGTCCGGGATCGGCAAGGGAATGAAATTGTCGAAGAATTTGAAGAGCAGACAAAGGATTATGAGGACGGCAAGCCTGTGTACAAGCGCCAATTAACTCAGCGCAAGGTCGTCGATGACAACACAATTCAGATTGCTCAGGCGTTTCGTAAATGGCTATCCGAGCAAGACTGACCGCCCCTCGCGAGGTCCGAGAGGATTGGCCGTGGCATGAGGCGCAGTCTATCAGCCTGTCAGCTTCACTGCTTTTTGGCGGTGATCGTCGTATGGAAGCCGAAAACTTCTTGGCACCAGGCTTTGCCGTTCGGCATCGTATCCAGTCGAAGCCAGTTGGCTGGAAAGCTTTCTCAGAAGTAGCGCGCATTTGGCAACCCTCTCGACTGAAGGGAATCCAAGTGGCACCGGAGTTCGGAACTCCATTCTTGGCTGCGACTCAAGTATTTGACGTTCGCCCGATACCTCGAAAATGGCTTTCGATAGACCGAACCGATGATCATGCGCAGCGCTTTGTCAGAGAAGGCACGGTCCTCTTGACTTGTTCTGGCAGTGTTGGACGTGCCACGATAGCTGACGCGACCGTGTCACGGGTTCTTGTGTCGCATGACTTACTAAGAATTGAACCTCGTGTGCCCGAGATGCGAGGGTGGGTTTATGCTTATCTTCGCTCGCCCAGCGTAAGGGCAATGATGACCTCTGCTCAGTACGGTCACATGATCAAGCATCTTGAAATTGGTCATTTGGAGGCCTTGCCGTTTGTCTCGATGCCGGCGGGCTATGAGGAGCGTTTCAATCAAGCGTTCGACAAGATCATCCAGCTCAGAAATCGGTCGCATGAACAGACAGAAAAGGCCGAGAGGCTCTTTGAGAAAAATTTTGGAAAGTACTCTTCAAAATTATCTGATAAAGTTGGGTTTTCAGTCAGCGCTTCATCAGCCCTTGCAGGGCAGCGGCGAAGATTTGAGGCCCAATTTCACAATCCAGACGTGCGCGAATTGGTGAGACATCTGAGCGGTAGTGCTATTTCTTGGGACTCGATTAGTGAACTTGGGTACTCAGTTTGGCTTCCAACGCGATTTCGCAGGATAAATGCCGAAGATGGTGTTCCATTCGTGGATAGTTCGGTTCTGTTCGAAATTAATCCGGACAGTAAGAAGTTTATTCAAGACTCTGACTTTGGCGATCCCTTCCGAGGACGTGTGATGGCAGGTTGGTTGCTATTGGCGCGCTCTGGGCAGACTTATGGCATTAATGGCTCGACAATGATTGCTTCGAGCGCACACGAAGAGAAAATTATCTCCGATCATGTGATCCGAATTGCACCAGAAGCTCCCAAGTGCCGGGTTGGGTATCTGCATGTTGCGATGTCGCATCCAGAATTGGGGCGTCCACGCGTCAAGGCGTTGCCGTATGGTTCAAGCATCCCCGAGATCGAAGTGACGGATGTTGAAAGCTTCTTGATCCCTCGCCTTGGTAGCGAAAGAGAAGATGAAATTGCTGACCTGGCGGAATCCGCCGCTGCTGACCGCGATCTTGCTGACACAATCGAAGTACAGATCGCAAGCGAGGCAGATGAACTGGTTCAGTCGTTTATACAATAAGCTGCGGTGAGCGGTCAGGTGGGCTTCATGGCAATTTTTACTACCAGCAATGTTCCGATCTCCTCCCTGATCGAGGACATTGACATGGGTAAGATCGGATTGCCGGAATTGCAGCGGCCTTTTGTCTGGCCGAACGTCAACGTTCGTGATCTTTTCGACTCCCTGTATCGCGGCTATCCTGCCGGATTTCTGCTGTTCTGGAAGACCGGGGCGGATGGAGGTCTGAAGAGCATTGGCACCGGCCCGAAACAGTCGGTGCCGGAACTGGCGATTGTCGATGGCCAGCAGCGCCTGACCTCGCTCTATGCCGTGGTGAAGGGGATGGAAGTCCTCCGTTCCAACTTCAAGAATGTCAATCGGCGTTCAATCGGGACCCCCTATCGGCGCGCAAAAGGGACCCCGTTAGCGTTGCATAGATCGATCGACGTTGGGCGCGGGTTTCGCGCTGCTGGCGGCGTAGGAAGGGCGTAGCCCGACCGGAGGCGTCAGCAGCGCGAAGGCGTTTTTCTGATCGGGTCAGCTGCGGTTTTTGAAGCGCCAGCTGTCGTTGCCGGTCTCGACGATGTCGCAATGGTGGGTGATGCGGTCGAGCAGCGCGGTGGTCATCTTCGGGTCGCCGAACACGGTGGGCCACTCGCCGAAGGCGAGGTTGGTGGTGATGATGACCGAGGTCTGCTCGTAGAGCTTGCTGATCAGGTGGAACAAGAGCTGCCCGCCGGATCGGGCGAACGGCAGATAACCCAGTTCATCGAGCACCACGAGATCGAGTCGGCTGAGCTGGGCGGCGATGGATCCGGCTTTGCCGATACGCGCCTCTTCCTCGAGCCGGGTGACGAGATCGACCGTGTTGAAGTAGCGCCCACGGGCACCGACACGCACGACGCTGGCGGTGATTGCGGTGGCCAGATGGGTCTTGCCCGTCCCTGTGCCGCCGATGAGCACGATGTTGCGGCGACCGGGCAGGAACGAACCTGCGTGCAGGGAACGCACCAGCCCTTCGTTGATAGGGGTGCCCTCGAACACGAAGGCATCGAGGTCCTTGATTACAGGCAGCTTGGCCGCGGTCATGCGGTAGCGGATCGAGGCAGCATGACGATGCGCTGCTTCTGCCCGCAGCAGGTCGGTCAGGATCTCGTTGGTCGTGCGCTTGCGCTGCAGCCCGGTGGTTACCGCCTCGTCGAAGGCTCCTGCCATGCCCTTGAGGCCGAGCGCGCGCATCGCCTCGATCATTTCATGCCGCTGCATTGAAGCCTCGCACCGTATCGTAGCGCGCGCAGTCCGCGATCGGCGGGTGACTGAGCTTGAGATCAACGACCACGTCCAGAGTGCGCTCGGATGGCGGGTCCCGGTATCGGGCCAGGATGTTGAGGATCACCTCGTCGCTGACGGCCCCGTTATCGAGCGCTTCCCGGATCGCGGCCTCGACCGCTTCCAGACCATCGGTCATTACGGCTGCCAGTACGCGCACGAAGCGGCGGTCGGCTTCATCACCGCCGCCCAGCTTGCGCCGCAACCGCGTCAGTGCCGGTGGCAGGTCCCACCCCTGGAAGGGCGCGCCGTTCCGCAAAGCGCCGGGCTTGTTCGCCAGAACGGGCAGGTAATGCCAGGGATCATAGATCGTCCGGTCACGGCCGAAGTGCCGGGCATGCTCGGCGATTACCTCGTCGCCGAGGCGCACGACAATGCGGTCGGCATAGGCGCGGACCTGGACGGCCCGCCGCGCAGCCTTGGCCATGACTGAGTAGCGGTTGCGGTCGAAGCTGATCAGGCACGTGCCGGTCACGGCATGGGCGGTCTCGTGGAAGCCGTCGAAGGGCGCCAACATCGGCTGCAAGGCAGACCGTTCGAGGTCCAGCGCTTCGGCAACGGTCAGCTCCTTCTGCTCGGGATGCGCGTGCGTTGCGGCCCAGCGCAGGCACTCGGCCTCCAGCCACCCGTTGAGCTCCTCGATGCTGGCAAAGCGCAGGCGAGGCTGGAAGAACCGGCCCCGGATCGTCTGGACCTGATGTTCGACCTGACCCTTCTCCCATCCCGCCGCCGGCGAGCAAGCGGTCGGCTCGACCATGTAATGATCGGCCATGACCAGAAAGCGGCGGTTGAACACCCGCTCCTTGCCGACGAACACGGTGGTGACCGCGGTCTTCATGTTATCGTAGATGCCGCGCAGGGGAACGCCGCCAAAAAAGGCAAAGCCCCGGGCATGGGCGTCGAACACCATCTCCTGCGTCTCGCGCGGATAGGCCCGGACGTAGACAGCCCGCGACGCACACAGCCGCATCTGCGCCACCTTCACTCGCATCGGCTTGCCCGCGATCTCCACATCCTCGTGGCTCCAGTCGAACTGGTAGGCCTCGCCGGGCTTGAACATGAGCGGGATGAACGCGGGCGCCCCATCACCCGCATCCTTGCGCCTCGCTTCCGTCCAGCGCCGGGCGTAGCGCCGGACCGCGTCGTAGGATCCCTCGAACCCCTCACGGCACAGCAGATCATGGATCCGGGTCATGCGCAGCCGATCACGCCGGTGCCGGGCCTCGTTCTCCGCCAGCAGCGTGTCGAGCCGCTCCTGAAACGGCCCAAGCCGGGGCAGCGGTTGAACCGTGCGGCGATAATCGAACGCGCCTTCCGGCGCCCGGATCGCCTTGCGCACTACCTTGCGAGACAGCCGCAGATCGCGCGCAATCGCTTTGATCGCCTTCCCGCTCGCGTGCTCCCGCCGAATCCGAACAATCGTCTCCACCACCAACATCCCGATCTCACCACCTGGAAAACCAGGCGGTCAACTACACCATCAGAATGAAGGGTCCCTTTTAGACGCCGATCACCCCGCTAACGGGGTCCCTTTTGCACGCCGGTCCACAGCCAAGGGCTTGGAAATCGCACAGGAACGATCTCGGATCGTCGATGAAGCCTGGCTAAGACGCCTATGCAACAGGCCTGCAGGTTTGGCGATCTTACCCATTGCTGGTGAGGCTATGCAGCCGACCCTGCAGAATGGCGACGAAGTCATAATCCAAAGGCTGCGCTCTCACGATGCCCTTCAAGACGGGCTCTACGCTGTCCGGGGATCGTCAGAGACGTTCGTCAGGCGGATCGCTCTGGACCCAACCAAAAATCGCATTTCTGTCCTGACCGACCATCCCGCCTATCCAAGCTGGAACGGTGTTCAGCGAAAGGCGATCAATGTCGTCGGCAGAGTGATCTGGATTGGATCTCAGGTGTCGTGAGTGGGCGCTTTGCTGTCTGCGACATACGCCAAGTTGCGAAGTGAATGCCAACTACTCGGGGTAAGTGAACGGTTTGCCGCGATCGAATTTCCGCTCATCGCAAAGGTCCCAAAGCTGGGGGTATCACAGGGGGTATTTTTGGCGAAGCTGATAGAGAAATTACTTTTTAACAGCTGCTTAAGCGAGATTGGTGGATCCCTCCTCCGCTACCATCCTTTTCTGAAATTAAGTCAGCATCTTGATGGCTGGATGGCTTCGTCTAACAACATGCGACTAGTGTTTCGTTCCGAGGGGTGCCGCTCGACTACTTCGCCAGCTACCAGGTCGAAGTAATGGCTCGCTACATGACAACCGCCCCGCAAGGCATTCTGGACTTCGGCGGGGGGGCATTGGTAGCATCCATTTCGATGCTCATGGAGTTCTGTCCAGGCAGCGCGATTCCCCTTTCCGACCCGTCCACCAAATCCCTTGAAGTTGCGAGATTGCGCTTCCTCGACCTTCCCGCAGCCCATATTGGCGCCCCGCCGTGTTCGAGGCATCAATACCGTCGATGGATGCCAAAATATCCACGGCGTTCGATTACAACCTCTCCTCCCGATATTGTATCGATCAACGTTCCGTGAAGGCATTTCCATCGGCAATCGGGCATTGCCAAACCATCGGTTCCAAGGGTCTGAGGCGCAAGGTCGCCACTAGATCGCGACCCAATTCCAGATTTCGGAACGTTGACGCGACCATCTGAGGTGACCGGTCGCGGCGAATTAGCCTTCGACTGACATCCGTTCGCAGACGAGACGAAAAGGTTAATAACCGCGTCAGTCAGGGGCGCTAATAGTTGAATTGTTTGGGTTATATTGGCTGTGCGCAAGATGGTTTTCTGACTTGCTAAAGATTCACGGGGGTGCTAGTTTCCACCGACGTTGTGATGGGAAGCTTTGGTCAATGTATTCAGGGCCCCAGACATGACGCGACAATAGATCGTAATGGGAGGTATCTATGAAAGTGAGAAACGCGCTACACCTTGGTGTGCCCGCGTTGGTGATCGCTGCTGCAATGACGTCGCCTGCTTTGGCCGCTGCTGCACAGGATTCGCCGGAGGCTGAAAGTTCGGCCAGAGTAGGGGGAATCGAAGAGATCGTCGTTACGGCGCAGAAACGTGCCGAACGTGTTAACGACATCGGTATGTCGATCCAGGCGATCGGCAGTGACGACCTGACAAAGCTTGGCGTCACGGATACTGCAGACCTTTCGAAGATCACGCCCGGTTTTAACTTCACGGCGGGTGGCTTCGGCATGCCGATTTACACCATCCGTGGTATCGGTTTCCAGGACACCTCGCTCGCCGCGTCTCCGACCGTCAGCCTGTATGTCGACGAAGTACCGCTGCCCTATTCCATCCTGACGACCGGCGCCTCGCTCGATCTTGAGCGTGTCGAAGTTCTGAAGGGTCCGCAGGGCATTCTGTTCGGTAACAACGCCACGGGCGGTGCGATCAACTACATCGCCGCCAAGCCTACCGATGATTTCTCGGTCGGCGCAAAGATCAGCTATGGCCGTTTCGACAGCCTGGATGCTGAAGGCTTCATTTCCGGACCGATCAGCGACAACGTCGGCTTCCGCGTGGCGGTTCGTCGTCAGTCGATGGACGATTGGCAGAAGGGCTATACGACGCCCCTGACATCGGGTCAGCGCGACGTCTGGATCGGCCGGGCGATGCTGGAGTTCGAACCGACCGAAACGTTCTCCGCACTGTTGAGCATTTATGGCTGGAAGGACAAATCCGACACGCCGGTCGGCCAGTTCTTTGGCGTAGAGCAGCTCAACCCCACCAATGGTGTTGATCCGCGCATCATCGCCTATCCGCTGGCACCGCATAATCCGCGCGCTGCCGACCGTAGCGTGTGCGTCAACAACTCGATTTTCAACGAGCCGTTCAACCAGATTCCGGAACCCTTCGGATATTCGCCGGATCGTCCGACGACGGCGGAAAATTGTACCAGTCTCGCACGCGACAACACCTTCTATCAGTTCTCGTTGCGCATGGAGCTGGAACTGTCGCCGGACATCAAGTTGACGTCGCTGAGCTCGTATGAGCGCTTTGACCGCGACCAGCCGGCTGAAGGTGATGGCATCATCTATCAGAACTATGAGACGCAGTCGGAAGGCTACATCGACGTTCTGTATCAAGAACTTCGCCTCAGCGGTGAGTTCGGCAACGGCGGTAACTGGATCGTCGGCGCGAACTATGAACGTGACAAGACGTTCGATAGCTTCCTGGCGACCTTTAGTGGTTCGTCGTCCACCCCGGCGCTCGGCATCAACATGGGCCCGACGATGACGCGGAACCGTCAGACCACTGACACTTATGCGGTGTTCGGTAACGTGCAGGTGCCGCTCAGCGATCAGATCACCGTCTATGGCGGCCTCCGCTATACGTCCGTCAAGAAGGACTATATCGGTTGCGGTTACGACGGCGGCGACGGTACCTGGGCAGCGATTTCGAAGCTGCTCCAGGATTATTTGGCGGATATCTATGAATATACGCCCGCGGGTGTCGATGTCGGGCCGTTCGGTTGCGCCACGACGGGGCCGGCACCGACCTATAATCCGCTTCCGGCCGGTTTCCCGGACGAGCTGAACGAAGATAACGTATCGTTCCGCGCGGGTATCGACTTCAAGCCGGTTCAGGATACGCTGCTCTACGCCAACGTTAGCCGCGGCTATAAGGCAGGCGTGTTCCCGACGGTTGCGACCAGTTCCTTCGTTCAGCTGGAACCGGCGCGGCAGGAACAGCTTACCGCCTATGAAATCGGCGCCAAGAGCACTCTGTTTGATCGCAGGCTGCAACTGAACGGCGCGGTTTTCTACTACGACTACAAGGACAAGCAGATCCTCGGCGCGCTTAAGGACCTGGTCTTCGGTGCGCTGCCGGCTCTCGTGAACGTGCCGAAATCGGACGTTAAGGGCTTCGAACTTTCGGTTGTCGCGAGCCCGACGCCTGCCTTGCAGTTCTCCGGTGGTGTCAGCTACGCCAAGAGCCGGGTGAAGGGGGATTATTTCGACTTTGACCCGTTCGGACGTCTGGCCAACTTCAAGGGTCAGCCGTTCCCGAGCGCTCCGCCATGGAGTGGCTTCGTCGACGCTCAGTACAATTTCCCGCTGGGTAATCTGGAAGGCTATGTTGGTGGTACTGTCAACTATCAGGACAAGACCAACAGCTTCTTCTACGTCACCGATCCCGAGGCTGACCCGCCGGGGGATATTCTGGAGCAGAAGGCCCGTACGCTGGTCGATCTCCGCGCCGGTATCGAGAAAGACAACTGGTCCCTGCAAATCTGGGGTCGCAACGTCTTCAACAAATGGTACTGGAACGGTGCTAAACACGTGCAGGACGTGTTGCTCCGCTACACCGGCATGCCGGCAACTTACGGCATGACGTTCAGCTGGAAGATGTAATCGCGTAATCGGTAGTTAGTCCCCGGGGACCATTGCTTTGTTGCATGGCTCCCCGGGGACTTTCTCCGTCTCTTGTCGGCCCCTCGCTCAAATGGGAGCATGGGGTGCCTGACCTTACCGCCATCGGAATCTGTCGGAGCGTGGCTCCTTCGCCCGTGGGCATGGCGCACGGTGTTTTCTGAACATCCCTGTTGATCTTGCGGCCTGATTCGTCGGATCAAGGGCCATGGTTTCACGCCCTCTCCTGCTTGCCGTTGCATTATCTGCATCTATTGTCGTCGGAGCTTATGCTTGGTCGCAGCGGTGTGTTCATTGCCCCGCCGATCCGGGCGAACTGCTTGTGGCACATGCGGGGGGGGGTATCCGAGCGGCATCTACGCCAATGATGAGGCGTCACTAGATGCGGCCAAAGCCAACGGTTTCAAACTGATAGAGCTGGATTTCGCGCAAGAGGGGGACACTCTCGTCCTTCAGCATGACCTTTCCAAACCGGTCGCGATGTCGCTCGACGATCTTATCCGCTGGCTCGACCGGAACCCCGGTCCGAAGATCATAACAGACATAAAGAGTGACAATCTGGCCGGGCTGGCAATCTTGAAGGCAGCGGCGGGCGATCATCTCGAACGCTTCATCCCCCAGATTTACAGCCTGGATGAATACACGCCGGTCATCGCTATGGGGTTTCAGGCGCCGATCTTTACCGTCTATCGCATCCGCCCCGGTGAGGAGCCTGTCGCGGAGGCAAACAAGCTGCCGCTTCGCGCCGTAACCATGCCGGCAGAGCGATATCAACTGGCCGATCGCGTGACGCATCCGGTCTATCTGCATACGTTGAACGAAAGGGTGCCGGGGTTCGGTCTATATACCGATTTCCTGATCCCTGATTGATACGACACGCGGGCAGAGGGCGATAGTGAAGTGGCGTTTTTGGTTGCTTTTAATACCCACTATCGGAATTTTAGGGTGTCAATCGGCGTTCAATCGGGACCCCCTATCGGCGCGCAAAAGGGACCCCGTTAGCGTTGCATAGATCGATCGACGTTGGGCGCGGGTTTCGCGCTGCTGGCGGCGTAGGAAGGGCGTAGCCCGACCGGAGGCGTCAGCAGCGCGAAGGCGTTTTTCTGATCGGGTCAGCTGCGGTTTTTGAAGCGCCAGCTGTCGTTGCCGGTCTCGACGATGTCGCAATGGTGGGTGATGCGGTCGAGCAGCGCGGTGGTCATCTTCGGGTCGCCGAACACGGTGGGCCACTCGCCGAAGGCGAGGTTGGTGGTGATGATGACCGAGGTCTGCTCGTAGAGCTTGCTGATCAGGTGGAACAAGAGCTGCCCGCCGGATCGGGCGAACGGCAGATAACCCAGTTCATCGAGCACCACGAGATCGAGTCGGCTGAGCTGGGCGGCGATGGATCCGGCTTTGCCGATACGCGCCTCTTCCTCGAGCCGGGTGACGAGATCGACCGTGTTGAAGTAGCGCCCACGGGCACCGACACGCACGACGCTGGCGGTGATTGCGGTGGCCAGATGGGTCTTGCCCGTCCCTGTGCCGCCGATGAGCACGATGTTGCGGCGACCGGGCAGGAACGAACCTGCGTGCAGGGAACGCACCAGCCCTTCGTTGATAGGGGTGCCCTCGAACACGAAGGCATCGAGGTCCTTGATTACAGGCAGCTTGGCCGCGGTCATGCGGTAGCGGATCGAGGCAGCATGACGATGCGCTGCTTCTGCCCGCAGCAGGTCGGTCAGGATCTCGTTGGTCGTGCGCTTGCGCTGCAGCCCGGTGGTTACCGCCTCGTCGAAGGCTCCTGCCATGCCCTTGAGGCCGAGCGCGCGCATCGCCTCGATCATTTCATGCCGCTGCATTGAAGCCTCGCACCGTATCGTAGCGCGCGCAGTCCGCGATCGGCGGGTGACTGAGCTTGAGATCAACGACCACGTCCAGAGTGCGCTCGGATGGCGGGTCCCGGTATCGGGCCAGGATGTTGAGGATCACCTCGTCGCTGACGGCCCCGTTATCGAGCGCTTCCCGGATCGCGGCCTCGACCGCTTCCAGACCATCGGTCATTACGGCTGCCAGTACGCGCACGAAGCGGCGGTCGGCTTCATCACCGCCGCCCAGCTTGCGCCGCAACCGCGTCAGTGCCGGTGGCAGGTCCCACCCCTGGAAGGGCGCGCCGTTCCGCAAAGCGCCGGGCTTGTTCGCCAGAACGGGCAGGTAATGCCAGGGATCATAGATCGTCCGGTCACGGCCGAAGTGCCGGGCATGCTCGGCGATTACCTCGTCGCCGAGGCGCACGACAATGCGGTCGGCATAGGCGCGGACCTGGACGGCCCGCCGCGCAGCCTTGGCCATGACTGAGTAGCGGTTGCGGTCGAAGCTGATCAGGCACGTGCCGGTCACGGCATGGGCGGTCTCGTGGAAGCCGTCGAAGGGCGCCAACATCGGCTGCAAGGCAGACCGTTCGAGGTCCAGCGCTTCGGCAACGGTCAGCTCCTTCTGCTCGGGATGCGCGTGCGTTGCGGCCCAGCGCAGGCACTCGGCCTCCAGCCACCCGTTGAGCTCCTCGATGCTGGCAAAGCGCAGGCGAGGCTGGAAGAACCGGCCCCGGATCGTCTGGACCTGATGTTCGACCTGACCCTTCTCCCATCCCGCCGCCGGCGAGCAAGCGGTCGGCTCGACCATGTAATGATCGGCCATGACCAGAAAGCGGCGGTTGAACACCCGCTCCTTGCCGACGAACACGGTGGTGACCGCGGTCTTCATGTTATCGTAGATGCCGCGCAGGGGAACGCCGCCAAAAAAGGCAAAGCCCCGGGCATGGGCGTCGAACACCATCTCCTGCGTCTCGCGCGGATAGGCCCGGACGTAGACAGCCCGCGACGCACACAGCCGCATCTGCGCCACCTTCACTCGCATCGGCTTGCCCGCGATCTCCACATCCTCGTGGCTCCAGTCGAACTGGTAGGCCTCGCCGGGCTTGAACATGAGCGGGATGAACGCGGGCGCCCCATCACCCGCATCCTTGCGCCTCGCTTCCGTCCAGCGCCGGGCGTAGCGCCGGACCGCGTCGTAGGATCCCTCGAACCCCTCACGGCACAGCAGATCATGGATCCGGGTCATGCGCAGCCGATCACGCCGGTGCCGGGCCTCGTTCTCCGCCAGCAGCGTGTCGAGCCGCTCCTGAAACGGCCCAAGCCGGGGCAGCGGTTGAACCGTGCGGCGATAATCGAACGCGCCTTCCGGCGCCCGGATCGCCTTGCGCACTACCTTGCGAGACAGCCGCAGATCGCGCGCAATCGCTTTGATCGCCTTCCCGCTCGCGTGCTCCCGCCGAATCCGAACAATCGTCTCCACCACCAACATCCCGATCTCACCACCTGGAAAACCAGGCGGTCAACTACACCATCAGAATGAAGGGTCCCTTTTAGACGCCGATCACCCCGCTAACGGGGTCCCTTTTGCACGCCGGTCCACATTCAAGAAGGAGCGTATCCAGATAGCGTTCAACCCGCTCTCTGGCCGCTTCGATGTGGCCGATGCGGCCATCAAGAAAGACCGGGCCTTCATCCCGGATATCTCGGTGCTGTGGAGGCCGGACTTCAAGGCTGGCGCGTTCCGCAAGGCGTTTCTCTCTCAACTCAAGGAAATCCGCGAGATTTCCGATGAGGAGGAAATGGCCATCGAAGATGCCATCGACCATCTTCGCAATCTGCCGAACTACAATTTCGTCGCACTGACACTGGCTTCGTCGGTCGATGAGGAGACCATTGCCGAAGTCTTCGTGCGCATCAACGGCAAGGGCAAGGCGCTCAACCAGGCCGACTTCATCATGACGCTGATGTCGGTGTTCTGGGAAGATGGCCGTGTCGAACTGGAGAACTTCTCGCTCCACGCCACCGTGCCGAGCGAAGGGCAGGCGTCGCCATACAACCATTTCATCAAGCCTTCTCCCGACCAGATGCTGCGCGCCACCGTAGGGCTGGCGCTGAAGCGGGCGAGGCTTGCCAATGTCTACAGCGCGTTGCGCGGCAAGGACGCGGCGACCGGCGTAGACAATCCCGACAAGCGCGAGGGTCAGTTCACCCTAATGCGCGAAGCGCAGGCGGCGGTTCTGAACCTCGCCAACTGGCACCATTTTCTCGATGCGCTCAAGCTGGCGGGATACCGTGGGCAGAAGATGGTCAGCTCGGAAGCGGCCATCATTTTCAGCTATGTGCTCTACCTCATCGGCATCCGGGACTACGGTATCGACCGCACCCGGATGCGGCAGGCCATCGCCGAATTCTACTTCATGGCATCGATGACGGGGCGATACACAAGTTCTCCCGAAACCCGGTTCGAAGCCGATCTTGGCCAGGTCCGCGATCTGGCAAGTGGTGAAGTGTTCGTCGCAAAACTCCGCGAGATTTGTGATACAACGCTGACCAATGATTACTGGGAAATCACGCTGCCCAGCCAGCTCGCGACTTCGGCGGCGCGCAGCCCGACGCTTTTCGCCTATCAGGCTTCGCTCATCATGTTGGATGCGCCTGCGCTTTTCAGCCCGCTCAAACTTGCGGCCATGGTTGATCCGGCGATCAAGGGATCGAAAGCATCGCTGGAGCAGCATCACCTGTTCCCGCGTGCCTATCTCGAAGCCCAAGGCGTCACCGATCTGAAGCTGATCAATCAGATTGCCAATTTCGCGCCGGTTGAATGGCCGGACAACATCAAGATCGGGAAGCAGCCTCCTGCGGAATATGTCCCGGCGATTGATTCCCAGATGACGGCTGCGGAACGGGAGCGCGTGTACGGTCTGCACGCCCTGCCGCACCTCTGGTGGGAACTGCCCTACGATCAGTTTCTGGTTGAGCGCCGCCTTCGCATGGCGCAGGTCGTCCGGCGCGCATGGGAGCGGTTGCGCGGTGACGCAGCTATTGAGGCCGTGTCGCCGCCCTCAGTCGCAGAGCTAATTGTGGGCGGCGAAACTGGTGCCGTGGAGTTCAAATCAACGCTCCGCATCAATTTACACACGGGCCAGCCCGACGAAAAGATGCATCTGTCGGCGCTCAAGACGATTGCAGGGTTTCTGAACGCCAAGGGCGGCACATTACTCATCGGGGTTGCTGATGATGGTGAGGTTCTCGGGATCAGCGCCGATGGTTTCCCGAACGAAGACAAGATGGGACTGCACCTCGTCAATCTCATCAAGGACCGGATCGGGGAAATTTTTCTGCCCTATGTCCATCCTCACTTCGATGACCAGCAAGGCGAGCGGGTTCTCATTGTCAGGTGCGAGCCTGGTCCGAAAGCCGCCTTCCTCAAGGATGGCAAAGAGCAGCGGTTCTTCGTTCGCGGCGGCAACGCCACCACCGAGCTAAGCGGCGCGGCGATTACCGATTACATCAATCATCGTTTCAGCTAGAAGGTCGGCGGTTAGTCGGCTGGATTTGCAATTAGACGCTCGAAAATGAGAAGGCCAAAGAGTTGGTAGATCGTTCACCTGAAGGAATAATCGAGTTCGCGACAGTTCGCGCCCAGCAGGCATGGGACGACCACAAGCAGCCATATCTGCTTGCGCGGTTAAGTCCCGATCTTATGGCTGAGGGGATCGATTATCGGGAAGTCCTCGGGGAGCAAAAGCTCAAAGAGTTTCTTGCTTCACATTCTGAGAAGATAAAGGTGACCGTACATCCGCAGCAGAAAGCCAAAATTGGGTTGCTGCCCGCTGATGTGGATTTCCAGTATGATCCCGTGCCTGAAGCTGCAACTCATTCGCCTCCCAAGAGGTCAACGCCAGATTCAGGTCTTCACGGGTCGAAGCGTCGCTATATTGTTGGTAGCTTCCTTCAGATGGTTTCTGAGCTCGATGAGGCGGACGCTAAGCAAGTGGAAATTCCTGCTCACATTCTTGCGAAGCTCCTGCGCGAGAAATGAGGATCGTCATCGCCGTCGCGACGGCGAATGGTGCGCTTCGGTCTTTCCTGGCCAAGCAGCGACCAAACGTCGTTCCGCAGGGGACTGTTCAGAAAGGCTATTTTGCTGAGCGGCAAGCACGCTTTTTCGTCCAACTTCAAGCGATTGACGAGAAGGTTAGTGCAGACTCGCTCGGTGCGTGGCTGAGGCGCATCGCAAATCCAGCGGATGCATTGATCCTACTGATCGATAAGGATTCGCGCCATCTGGTTCAATCCTATGAAGATGCATACTTTATCGCTGAGATTCCTGAATATCCTGGCTCTGTCATGCAGAACCAGGTCAGTGCCACGCTTGCACCAATTATCCGACACTTTGGAAATTTCTGCCGCTTGTTTGACTCGCAGAAGAATCAGAAAGTCTTTCTTCTTCCACTAGACATATTCAAAGCCGTTGATTTGAAGAGGTTGCGGGATCGTCTTACGATTTTTAAGAGTCCGTCTCGAATCTCATACGTAACGACCGAGCCGTCTGACGAGGATCAGGGCGGCAGCGGCATAGAGGAAGGCTGTTGCGGAGCGGATTGTGTGCTCGAAGTCCTTTGCGAGGCGGCGATTGCGGTTGATCCAGGCGAAGGTGCGCTCGACGACCCAGCGTCTGGGATGGACGACGAACCCGGTCTGATCGGCGAACTTGCGGACGATCTCGATGGCGATCGAGGTGGCGTCCGCGACGCGCGCGCTGTTGTAGGCGCTGTCGGCGAAAGCGCGTTCGACGAAGGGATGCCGCAGTCGCGATTGCTTGAGCAATGGCACCGCGCCGTCGCGATCTTGCACATCGGCCGGGTGGACGAGCAGTGCGAGCGCACGTCCGTCGGTATCGACCATGGCGTGGCGCTTGCGCCCCATCACCTTCTTGCCCGCGTCGTAGCCGCGTGACCCGCCGGCCTCGGTCGTCTTCACGCTCTGGCTGTCGATGACCGCTGCCGACGGGCACGGCTCCCGACCGAGGCGAACTCGGTCAAGCTGGACCAGATGATGGTTGAGGCTTTCGAATACGGAACGATCCCGCAGTTCCGAGAACCACCGATAAACCGCGCGCCAAGGCGGAAAGCTGTCGGGCAGAAGCCGCCACGGGCAGCCGGACCGCAGCACATAGAAGATCGCCTCGACGATCTGGCGCATCGACCAGCGCCGCCGCCGACCACGATGTCGGGGCGGCGGCAAATACGGCTCGATCAGTCGCCACTCCGCATCGGTAAGATCACTTCCATAGCGAAGGTTCGCGCGGCTATGCTGCGTTCGGGCGGTCGGGGTCCACATCGGTTCTTCCAGATCAGGTGTCGCAACCCCTGTGGAATCATACCGGAGCCCGATCGTCCACCCTCATTACGCTGCCGTTTCGAGACAGCCTCTAAAATGGAAGTCGGCTTGGCTGAAGATGTCGAAGCAATAATTTCCCAAATCAATGAGAGAGCTAGACCCAAACGCCAGAAGAGATTCAAGCGAGTTTATTTTGTTGATGACCGACCGCTCTGGTACCATTTTGGGCTTGAACAACATGCTAGAGCTGAAAATGGTGCTCCTCCCCACGCGGAACACTGCTGGCACACAAGCTGCTTCCGGTTTGGGCGACGATTTGATTGCCAACGCCATTTCAACGTGGATGACGATTCGAACCCAACCAAGGTGTATGGAAGCTTTGTAACTTGCCACGGCGAGACGTTCGAAGCCTCGGGGCAAAGCCATCTCAATGTGTTTCCAAACGGGTTTATCTGATATGAAAAAGGGCAGCCCTGAGGCTACCCTTTTTGCAAAACCGGTGCCTAACCCTCACATTTCCTTCACTGCCGCGGCGGATCAGATCACGACCCAAATGTCGATCTCTCCGATCTTTCGTCTGGTCACTCAGGCGAATGGATGCCTAGCAAGTAGGTGTCATCAATCCGCATGAAGGGAACAGGTAGGCCTACCCTCTATGGGGTCTCCTGGGTTAAGAGTCAATGAATCTCCCATTTGGTGGGGGCGGACGAATTATCCTCGGGTTCCTCTTCCCTCGGCAATTAGGTGATACGCGCTCCAAGATAAAGGGTGCGAGATGGGTTACCGATCACCGCCCAAGACGCATTTTTGCAGCCACTGCAACCTTTATCGACTGCTGCCTAAGCCAGGCTATCCTTGATGGCGGCAAAGGGGAGTTGATGACATAGACAGGGATATCTGGCCTCGACGGATGGGCATCGTTCAAAGCGGAATTGTCAGCGCCGGGAGATGATGCAAGCCGTTCCATCCCTTCATTATGCCAAATCAACGCCAGAAATCCAGCATCCGAGCTGTACCTCCATACAACGAGTCGCGCGCAATCTCCGCCCGTAGCGACGCAAGTATACGTCGCCTGTGCGCAATCTCACCGCCAAAATCCAGCGCCTGCTCTGATCAAGGCGCCAAAACGCCGCCTCAAAGCGCCCCATGTTTGCGTCCGCCGTCTTCTCTACTCTTCCGTATCCGTGCCTATCCTTCCGCAAGTTATTCTATCCGTATCTACGAAGACCGGATTAGGGACTGCGAATTTTGTTGCGCTGGATGCCTCATAGCGAGAATTTTGGATCAGGGGGCACCAGTAACTGCCAATGAATGGAAGCAAGTCCCATGTCCAACCCTGACAAGATCATCCGCCTCAAGACCGTTCTCGCCCGCACCGGCCTGTCCCGCTCCACCATGTATCGAAAAATCGCAGAGGGGACTTTCCCGTCTCAGGTGAAGATCAGCGTTCACGGCGCGGGATGGCGGGAATCTGCTGTGAACCGCTGGATCGATGATCCGGTCTCGTACCGGAATGAGAGCGCGGCGCTGTGACAGCGCCGCCTTCGGTCGAGCCGATCTGCGTGAAGGTCAATGACGCTGCGCGCATGATCGGCGTCGGTCGCACCAAGCTCTACGAACTGATCGCATCGGGCGAGATTCAGGTCATCAAGCTCGGGAAATCGACCCGTATCACGACTGCCAGTCTGCACGAGCTGGTCATGCGGCAGCGCGAGCCGAAGTAGGCTCGGCTGCTGACGCATTCGCCGCTGGTGTGCGATTGCTGAGATAATCCGCCCACTGCTTCATCAAGCTGCGGCGCTTCTCGAAGAAATCGGTTCGGCGGTAGGCCGCTTCGACCTTGTTAGGCAACTTGTGGGCGAGGGCCTTGTCAGCGACCTCCTTGGGGAAGTCGGTGCATTCGGCGGCCCAGTCTGTGAAGGTGGATCGGAAGCCGTGCACGGTGATGGTCGCGAAACCATCGTCGCGCAGAAGCTTGGTCATGGTCATGTCGCTGATCGGCTTCTTCCCGTCGTTGGAAAAGACCAAGCCCGTATCGCTGGTCCGCTCATCCCAGCGTTTGCGCAGCAATGCCACAACCGGTGCCGATAGCGGCACCACATGGGTTTCGCCCGCCTTCATCCGTTCAGCGGGAATGGTCCATACCGCCTTTTCGAGATCGAACTCGGCCCATACCGCAAGGCGCGTCTCGTTGGACCGCACGGCGTTGTAGATCGTGAAGCGCAAGGCGTCGCGTCCGGTCGTCGGGGCGGCGGTGGCAAGCTTTTCCATCAGTGACGGGACATCGGCAGAGGGCATGGCCTCCATATGCCCGCGTTTGTCGTTCTGTCGGGGCAAGCCCTTGCGCACCGAACGCAACGATACCTCTTCCGGCACCCAGCCTTTCACATGTGCGAAATCGAGCACCACGCCGATGCGCTGGAGCAAGCGCCGCGCCGTTTCCGGTATCTCCAGCCATATCGGAGACAGCGCCTCGACCACACAGGCGCTGTCCACCTTGTCGACCGGCTTCTTGCCGATACGCGGAAAGAGGTGGCGCTCGAAACCGGATAACCAGCGGGAATGATGCCCGTCTTTCCATCCGTCCCCCAGGGTTTCATGGCACGAGCGGGTTGCGGCTTCGAAGGTCGGTATGACCTTCCGCGCCTTGCGTCGCTCGGCGACAGGATCGAAACCGTCACGAACGCGGCGACGCAATTCCGCTGCCGCTGTTCTGGCATCGGTCAGCGAAACATCATGCGCCGATCCCAGCCCATAGTCGCGGCGGTGGCCTTTCAACTGCATGCGCAGCACCCAGGTGCGCGCGCCGCTGGGCTTCACGACAAGGCACAAGCCCCTGCCATCGACATGGCGACCGGGCTTCGCGTTCTTCACTTTCAATACTGTCAGCGCCATCAGGTTCGAGTCCCTGTCAGGGATTTATACCGCCAAAAACGGGGGTATTTGGTCCCACAATCGTTCCCACATTTCAGCGGGAATTCAGGCGATTCAGGGCGACCGACCGCGAACACGTTACAAGATAAATCGCTGATTTTACAGAGTAGTTGGAGACGCTCTGAAATTGCCTGAGACGAAAGTTATAGCGCCTCCTCCGCTACCAACTTAAGTCCCCGATTTTGGTAGTTGCTGCACAATGGATTGAGCCGACCCAAAAAAAGGACTAAGAGCTCATCGAGTCTGGCAGTATCAACGTTGCCCTCGTACGCTAGCGTGCCAGCGCACTATTGAGGGACGATGGGAGAATGTTGGCGTGTGCCCCTTTCGGTCGTCATAATGTCGCCTCGGGTCAATCGATAGAGTTCGCTAGGATTCCTGCCATCGTCAGGCTTTGAGCAATCTGGGTGTCGGCCAGGAGCGCGTAACGCCACGGCTTGCCGTCGCCTTCCGACACGAACTCGTTTGCGTGACTGACCCATGCCCGCGCCGCCCGAGCCTTTTCCAATACGACTGGGTCGGCCATGTCGCGCTCGGCTTTCACTTCGACAATCAGCTTGCAGTCGCTGCACTCGACCACGAAGTCCGGTTCGTATCGCCGCCCTCGATCATACTCGATGTCGAATTGCCCGGTCGCGGGGCGCAGCCATCTAAGCACGGATGGCATCCGGTCGCTGTCGATCATCGCGGCGAAGCGGCGCTCCGGGTCGCTGTCGAACTTCTGGAATTGATAGGGGCATTTCCGAGAGCCATAGAACAAATAGCCGGAAGTGGTGGATAGCGGGTTGGCAGCTTCGGTGAGCGGCAACCGCTTGGTCAGGCTCACACCTAGCTGTTGCGCCTTCAATGCCTTGAACGAACGCACCCGGCGCGCGCGGTATTCGGCAGGGGATTCCCGGTAATGCGCCCGCATCTGCTCGAAAATGAAGCGGGCGAGCGCCTTGCCATGCTCCAGCGCCACCGCATCGACTTCCTCTTGCGTGGCGATGTAGGCGCGCAGCCGTTCGACCATCTGGCCGGATAGCTTGTAGAGCAAGTTCGCCTGACTGTCGTAATCAACTTCCGAGAAGTCCATCAGGTGGCGGGTGATGTAGTTCTCCGTCCGCGTCTCGCGTGGCCCTTCAAGTGACCGGGCCAGTTCGCGTTGCATATCGGTGCGCAGGTTGCGGATCAGGATGGTGTCCGAACTCGGCTGAAAGCGGATCGTGTCCAGCTTGGTCAGGTCGAAATCATCGAACCGGAAATTGACCTCGCGGCTGGGCAGCACGACGATTTCGGGAATCTCGATGCTGTTGTCGGCAATCGACGCCGTGATTTGCGCCACAAGCTGCTCAACATGGGCGGTTGGCATGACCGCCTCGAAGCTGCCCTGCGCCGCCTGTGTGGCCTTCCGCACGCCGCGGGCGATTTCCGCCTGCACTTCGGGCTTGCGGAGGTCAGCCAGCCCGCCCGTCAGCGTCCGCTCGTACTTGTCGCGGATGAACTGCATCGTCGTGTCGGCGTAGGCCACCTGTTCGGGCGTAGGCGGGACATAGGCGGTGCGTTCTTCGGCGACATGGCCGGGAAGCTCAAGCTGCCAGCCGGTGAACACCGCTTCCGCCGCCGTGGGCATGGAGACGACTTCGCGATGTTCCGGCGTAATGTCGTCGCCTTCGCCGATAGTCAGCGTTTTCATTGCGATCACTGAGTCCGGCTTGCGTGCCTCACGGATCACATCATCGAACCGGTCATGGGCGATGACAGTCAGCGTATCGACCATCTCGTTACCCGTCCGCGCGCCGTAGGGTATTCCTCAGCATATTTCGTCCGGCCAAGTGACGCATTGACGCTGTATATATGCGCTGAGTCAGACAGCGGCGATGCAATATGGCTGCCGCGTTGTCTATTACGGACGTGCGGCAGAGATCCATGTCGAGCTGCTCCAGCGATGACCTTCACGCGCATCCTGTTCTGGTCTTGGCGTTGCTCAGCAAACGGGAGTTCATTGCTCTGACAATTCCCTTTGCGCGGATGCCAGCGCCGTCATGAGGGGCGTCCTGATGCCTGCCTTCTTGGCTACGCCTTGATACAGGGCAACGTCTTTTCCTGAGATCGGGGCATTGATCGCGGCAGGATGGCCATCGACGATCATCTGGCCATAGGCCTTATATATTGGCGATGGGAAGAGTGTGCTAGTAAGCATGTCCAGAAGCATTCCTTGGTCAACTCCTTCCGCGTTGGCCGTCGATAACGCCTCATTCAGTGCCGCAATGGCAGAAACAATGAGGAAATTCCCCGCGAGCTTGACTGTCAATGCTGCACCAATGTCGTCGCCGAAGTCGAATATCGCCCTTGCTCCTGTGCCGTTCAAGAGCGGTTCCGCGCGGAGCTGCCGGAGACCATGATTGTCAGGCTTTTGGCGACTGCCATCTCCGGGCGGCCAAAGATCGGGGCAGAGATCATTCTGGCTCCCACCTGATCATGCAAAGCGGCGATTGCTCTGGCAGAATCCGGTGAGATAGTGCTCATCGAAATATGGAGGCCACCCTCGCCGAGCTGATTTAAGAAACCATCGCTCCGAACGACATCCTCAACCGATTGCGCATCCCAGAGCAGAGTGAAAACGACGCCGCCAGGGGTGATGGTCTCGCGCGGTGACGATACAACTTTTGCGCCAAGCGCACCCAGCGCATCCGCTTTGGACGCTGTCCGATTGTATACGACTAGGTTGACTCCTGCTTCCAACAGATTTGCTGCTACCGGACGGCCAAGAAGATCGACGTGCTGGTCAATTCTCATGCAGATATCGACCACACCTATGGCAACCAGCTGGTCAAGGGGGCGAAGATTGTCGCGTCACAGGGCACGGCCGATGAATTCTTCAAGGTGACGCCGGAATATCTGCAAGGTCTTATTGATACCGACATGAGTGAGGGCGGGCGCTACATCGCCAAGGTGATGGGCAACCATATTTTCGATTACAGCGGTATCATCCTCACTCCGCCGACCGAAACCTTCGATCGCGAGGCTACGCTCAAGGTAGGCAACAAGACGGTCAAGCTTTACAATGTCGGCCCGGCACATACATCCGGCGACACGATCATTCATTCGGTCGAGGATCGGGTGGTGTTCACGGGAGACCTTCTGTTCCTTGGTGTGCATCCGGCGATCTGGGCCGGATCGCTCGAGGGCTGGATTGCGGCCTGCGACAAGATGCTCTCTCTGGATATCGATACCGTGGTTTCTGGTCATGGTCCTGTGACTGACAAGCTGGGAGTACGAACGTTCCGCGAATATCTCGTCACGATCCGGGATGAGACACGCAAGCGGTTCGACGCGGGCCTGTCCGTCGAAGAAGCTGCATTCGATCTCGCTCTGTCGCCTCCTTATGATGAGTGGATTTCGCCTGAGCGCATGGTGGGCACCGTCAATTTTCTCTACAAGACTTTTGGCAGTACAGAGACGATCAACGACTTCGTCGAAATCTTTGCCGGGCTGAGCCGTTATGCCAAGCGCAAAGAGAATCTGGCGCTGGAGTCGGGGCATGTGCACACCGCTACCTGCGGACACGCCCACTAGGGTCTCAGCTATTTTGCCTGTGCGCCATTTGCATCCAGCAGGTTGCCATTTTGACCTGGCCCAGACGCGTTGCGCTCGCATTCACAAATTGACGAATAAAGAAGGAGATTATCATGCGGCTGGTTTCATTTGATGCCGATGGCAAGGAACGTGTCGGCGCACTGGTAGACGGTGGTGTACTGGATCTGCCGTCAGCCGGTGTAGCAACAGGCAAGGCCGTGCCCGAAACCATGCAGCAGCTGATCGAAGCCGGTGACGCGGCCTGGGATGCCGCCAGGGCACTGATTGAGTTGCGTCCCGATGAAAATGTGATCGCCGACGCAAAGCTTCTCGCACCGCTGCCCCATCCTGTCCGGCTGCGCGACGCCAGCCTGTTTCTTGAGCATATGGAAGTTGCACTTGGGAAAATCGACAAGACCCTGCACGAAGAGTTCAAGCGCCAGGTGATTTATTACAACGCCAACCATATGAACATATATGGTCCGGAAGCGAATGTGCCGTGGCCCGCCACTTCCAACTGGATCGACTATGAGCTTGAATGGGCCTGTGTCATCGGCCGAACGGCAACGGGTATCACCCCTGAGAACGCGCGCGATCATATCTTCGGATTGACCATTTTTAACGACTGGTCCGCGCGTGACCTGCAAATCCCCTTCATGAAAGCCGATCTCGGGCCGGGGAGGGGCAAGGACTTTGCCAACGGACTTGGGCCGTGCATCGCGACGCTGGACGAGTTCGATGACATTTATGATCTGACCATGACGGCGCGCATCAATGGCGAGGAGTGGACCCGCTGCAACTCGGGCACCATGTTCCACAAATGGGAAGACGCGGTTGTCCGCCTCAGCGGCGATTTTGCGCTCAAGGCCGGGGAGGTGATCGGCTCTGGCACTGTACTCAGCGGTTGCGGCTTCGAACTCGATCGCAAATTGGCGATCGGTGATGTCGTTGAGCTTGAGGTCGAAGGGATCGGCGTACTTCGCAACAAGGTGGTCGCGGCATAATAATAATCCCATCATCTGTTCATATTCGGAGGATTAACATGGTTACTGTCGCACTAACGGCGGCTGGGCGGGGTATTGGCCTCGAACTCGTCAAACAACACCTCGCCGCCGGTGATCGCATATTTGCTCTCGTCCGCAATCCTGAGGGCGCGAAGGAACTGAATGAGCTGGCATCGGGAAGTAGTGGACGTCTGACGATCCATAAGATGGACGTTGCAGACCCCGTTTCTGTTGCTGAGGGGGCCGCTTCCACTGGCGGCGACCCGATAGACATCCTCTATAATGTGGCGGGTTACGCCGGCGTTGCCGAACCGGAGGTTGAGAGCACGGACTGGGTAGTTTTCGATGAGGTGTTCGACGTCAACGTCAAGGCTCCGTTGCGTGTGCTGCAGGCCTTTCTGCCCCGGCTGGGCAAGGGCTCAAAGGTTATCAACTTTGCGAGCCAGCTCGGTGCCTCGACTTGGCCCTATGGCGGATTTGATGCTTATTGTGCCGCCAAGGCCTCACTAGGCCGTTTGATGCGCGGTATGGCGATGAACCTGAAGGACAGGGAGATCATTGTTGGCATTGTCCATCCCGGCTGGGTGCAGACGGACATGGGCGGTCCGACCGCAGACCTTACGCCGCAGGAGAGCGCCAAAGGCGTTTGCACTGTGGCCAAAGACTGGATGCTTGAGCGGTCAGGCGAGTTCTTACAGTGGAATGGTGAGCTGCACGCATGGTAGGATGCGCCTGTGTCGGTTAAGCGCGCGGTTGAAGATTTGGCGCCGCTTTATTCCAGTGCCGTAGGGTCAGGACCCATAGATTTGCGGTGACGGTTGTGATTTGTCACGCACGCCTTCGGCTCCAGGCAGCCGACAAGGAGCCTGAACGATGAGTGACTTGTATTGGCTGACGGACGAGCAGATGGAGCGGCTTTCGCCGTATTTCCCGAAGAGCCATGGGCGTGCGCGTGTTGATGACCGGCGCGTTTTGAGCGGAATAATCCTCGTCAATCGCAATGACTTGCGTTGGCGGGATGCCCCGAAGGATTATGGCCCGCATAAGACGCTTTACAATCGCTGGAAGCAATGGAGCGACAAGGGCATCTTCCTGCGGATGATGGAAGGTCTGGCTATGCCTCAGGCTACGGAACACAGGACGATTATGATCGACGCGACTTATCTGAAGGCGCACCGCACGGCTTCCAGCCTGCGGGTTAAAAAGGGGATGCGGGACGCCTGATCGGTCGCACGAAAGGCGGTGTGAACACCAAACTTCATGCTGTCACCGATGCGAACGGTCGACCCTTGAGCTTCTTCATGACGGCAGGCCAGATAAGCGATTACATCGGTGCCGCCGCTCTGCTCGACGAACTCCCCAAAGCCCAGTGGTTGCTGGCCGACCGTGGCATGATGCCGACTGGTTCCGTGACACTGAGCCAAGAAGAGGGCATCACTCCCTGCATCCCTGGCCGAAAGTCCCGGAACAAGGCCATCAAATATGACAAGCACCGCTACAAACGCCGTAACCGCATCGAGATCATGTTCGGGCGCCTCAAGGACTGGAGGCGGATCGCTTCTCGCTACGACAGGTGCACCACAGCTTTCTTCTCTGTCATCGTCTTCGCTGCCATCGTTATCTTTTCGCTCTGATCAATGAGTCCTGGGATTTGTTGGGATTCTGCTTAGTATCTGCCCTGATCTATGCTTGAGACTAGTCTGTTTGCCATTCACGAATACCATATTGATACCTGCAGCCGGGGTCTCCGGGTTCGTATAGGTCGCACTGTCGTTTATTCGGTCGAGATCAAACAGGACGAGGTCCGCGAAGGCGCCGACCTGAATGGTTCCACGTTCCGCCAACCCAAACTCCTGGGCTGGCAGCAACGTCATCCGGTGGACAATCTCTTCAAGCGAAAACAGGCCCCGGTCGCGGCAAAAATGACCCAAAACCCTAGGGAACGTACCCCATAAACGGGGATGTGGTGCCCTATCATGGGGCATGCCGTCAGATCCAATCATGCATTTGGGATGGCTGATAATGCGGTCGAGATCCTCCTGGCTCATCATGTGATAGATGGCGCCGCCCGGCTGTAGCCGTAATAGCGCTTCCTCCTCATTTATCTCCCATAGCGCAGCAATATCGGCCAGAAGTTTCCCTGCCATCTCAGGGAAAGGACTGGACCATGTTACCTGGGTTGAGCTCGATTTTGCCGCCAGCTCGGGAAGCAAAACTGATGACCCTGCGATATAGGGATAAGCATCGAAGCTGACCGATTGCGTTTTCGCGGCAGCATCTATCTTCGCAATAGTATCTACACTGCGTCCGAAATTGCGCTGACCCATGCACTTGTGGTGCGAAATAATGAGAGGAACTAACGCGCTTTTCGCGGTCGTAAACGACTCCTCCAGAGACTGTATGATGTTGTCCGCCTCATCGCGCATGTGCGTTGTGTAAACGCCGCCATGGGAGGCTACGACAGCTAGTAGTTCGGTAATTTCATCAGCAGTGGAGTTGCGCGCGGGAGGATAGAAAAGACCGGTGCTCATGCCGATTGCGCCAGCCTTCATGCATTCTTCGAGCAAGGCGCTCATCGCCTCGATTTCGTATTGCGTGGCCGGCTGAGAGATGTCCTCCATAACGGCGACCCGCAGCGTCGAGTGGCCAACCAATGGTGCCACGTTTACCGCAGGTGCTGCAACCTTTACCGCGTCAACATAGGCGGCGAAGGAAGCAAAGCCGAAGGGGCTGCTTGGGCCTGCGATGAGCAGGTTGAGTGGTGGAGGTACGCTGTCTCGTACAAGCGGCGCCAGACTGATACCGCAATTGCCTGTGACTATGGTTGTGATGCCCTGCGTGACGCATGGTTCCATCTGCGGTGTAACCAGAAGCGCATTGTCCTGATGCGTGTGTACATCGATAAAGCCCGGGGACAGGACCAGCCCTCGCGCATCGATACGCTGGGAGCTTGTAGACTTAGCAAGATCTCCGATTGCTGAGATGCGATCGCCGGTGATGCCCACGTCCGCGATGTAGCGAGTTCGCCCCGTGCCGTCGACGACAGTTGCCTGCTCGAAAACGAGATCCAATGACGAGCCAGTTGGGGTATCATTCATTTTTTAAACCTTTGGAAATAGGCGTGGAAAGGGGTCAGCTTTTCAGAAGCACGTAATTTTCGCGCATCAGCTTCCAGCCCTGCTCAGGCGACAGGCGCCATTCTGCCTGATAGACCCCGGATCTGTTGCCGTTGCCGTCGCTATCCGGTTTCCAGCGTCCTTCCCAATCACCAGTTTCAGCCGCGCAGCATCGATCAAAGCCGAGAACGACACGTTCCGGTGTTCTGACGAAGGTGATGAAGTCCGGATCGGCAAAATAGTTTTTGTAGGCACCGAGAATCCCGGCCTTGTCGACGCAATCTGTCGAGAAGCTCGGCATAACCAGATAGTCCGCATGCAAAATGTCATCGATTGTGGACAAATTCCGATGCACAAGCGCGTCGTTAAATATGGATCGCTGCTGGCGGATCATTGCTTCTTCCAGCGAGGTCTCGGTCGCCGAGCTTGTGATTGTCAGCTCCACGGGTCTGACACTAATCGACTGGGTCTGAAACGAGCCTCAAAATATACTCCTCCCGCCATGATCATGCCTCATATTGCGGAGAGGGAATTGTGATGGTTCGCACTTCGGTCATCGCCTCGATGGTATGGCGACCGCCGATCCGTCCGATGCCGCTCTTGGTGCCGGATGCGCCACCGAGTGGCAGGTGCGTCTCCCAGGTCACGGTATGCGAATTGACGTTGATGATGCCCGCCGAAAGCCGGGTCGACATCGCCAAGGCCCGCTCGATATCGCGGGAGAAGATCGACATGGTGAGACCATATTCGGTGTCGTTCGCCACGCGCAGCAGTTCGTCGTCTCCATCGAGCGCCAACACCGGCACCACGGGGCCGAACGTCTCCTCGCGCGCTACCCGCATATCGGGGGTGACACCCGCAAGGACGGTGGGCGCGTAGAAAAGGTCGCTGCCCAGATCCGGCAGGAACGTGCCGCCCGCGAGGCAGCGCGCACCGTTGGCGATGGCCTCCTCCACATGTTCGCGCGTTTTCTGGGCAACGGCGGCGTTATTGAGCGGCCCCATCGTCGTCCCCTGATGAAGGGGATTTCCCGGCTTGTGCGAGCGGGCGATATCCGCGATGCGCTCCGCCAGCTGCTCAGCGATCTGCGCGTCTGCGAGAACGCGTCCCGTTGCTGCGCAAATCTGCCCAGAGTTGGAGAAGGCGCCAATGGCAGCTGCTTCGGCGGCGAGGTCCAGGTCCGCATCGCGGCGCACGATCAGCGGGCCGTTGCCGCCGAGTTCCAGCAGCATGGGCTTGCCCGCGCCCCGTATGGCTATGCTCTCCCCGGTTCTGGTCGATCCCGTGAAACCGATGCCCTGAACATCCTTGTGGGCGACAATTTCGTCTCCCACCACCGCGCCCTGACCGAGCACGAGATTGACCACACCCGCAGGCAGCCCGGCCTCGGCGATCACGCGCGTGAGGGCGACGGCGACAAGCGAGGTTGTCGGCGCAGGCACCCAGACAACCGTGTTGCCCGTCGCGATGGCGGGTGCGAGATACTCGCCCGGGATCATGACCGGATAGTTCCAGGGCGTAATGACAGCATAAACGCCGCGCGGATGGCGGCGGCAGATAAACTGGCGGTCCTTCGTCTCACCGGACATCACCTCGCCAGGCATGTAACGCACCATTTCCGCGCTCATCTCAAACCCATGCGCGGTTGCAACCACTTCCGCTGTCGCTTCGGCCAGGGTCTTGCCCTGCTCGAGCGACAGGATGCGGGCGAGATCGTCCTTGTTGCGCTCTATCGCCTTGCCGATCGCCACGCACAGATTGGCCCGCTCCCATAACGGAGTGCGTGCCCAGGACGTTTGGGCCTCCTTTGCCGCAGCAACGGCCCGCCCCGCGGTCTCGCGTGAGCTTTGGGGAAGGCTCGCCAGCCCACCGCCGGTCGCCGGATTTCGGGCGGTGAAGGTTTCGCTTTCCTGGTTTTCCCAATGTCCGCCAATATAATTGCCGGTATCACGTGCAATTGCGGGCAGGTCCAGCGGTGAGTTGGGTGTATCCAGATCCATAATTCTCCACTCCTGTTGTGCCCGCGACACGAAGATGCGCCTTATTTGTCGGCACATGCCGTTCCGCGTCGCGCGAAAACCCTCCGAAATTCCGACGATCAACTGCTAATTGCGGTGAGGGCCTGAAGCAGAACATCACCAGTTGAGCGCACCATGCGGACTCGCGTTATAGTATTGAGTCACAACATGTCGCTCAATGACACAAACTGAAGCAATATGTTGCTATTAGGGCAACAATGATGGGCGGATATATCGGATTTGAACGGTCGGCGGTCACGCACGGGTCGCTGTAGCCGCTCCGTATGGAATTATCCTGGGCGGAGCATTGAGCCGATGGAAACCAAGTATTGGCAATATCGTTGTCAAAAAAGCAACGAAACCTTGCTTAAGCCGGTATTGGTGATCAACGGCTGAGGCGATAAATCTGCGCGGTAGTTCGGAAGACCGATTAAGGCACGTCGCCGAAAAAGGGCAATCGTTCGGCGAACAGCAGGGCAGCACCCGCCTGCCTCAAGTTATGTTCCGGCGCGTTGATAGAGAAAAGGGGATTGGGCACATGATGAACTCCACTAATAGATTGATGGCCATCACGCGGTCATTGTTGGTTACGACATGCTTCCTGGCTGCGGGGGCTCCCGCGTTCGCTCAGGGCGCGCCGGAAGATTCCGATTCAGTCCTGCAGGAAATCGTTGTCACGGCACAGAAGCGCACCCAGTCCGCCCAGGACGTGGGCATCACTATGTCGGTTGTCACGGCGGATGCTCTTGAGAAGCGCAACATCCATGAAGTTACCGAGTTGACCGCGGCGATCCCGAACGTTCAGATCAACTATGGTGTTGGACAGAACTCCTTCAATATCCGCGGCATCGGCGTCAACGTGTTCGCTGGTAACTTCGATCCCCCAGTGGCGGTGCATATCGACGAAGTCTATCTTTCGAAAAGCATCATGACCCCGTTGCTGATTTTCGACGTGGATCGTGTAGAGGCGCTCAAGGGGCCGCAGGGCACCCTGTTCGGCCGCAACACCACGGGCGGTGCGCTCAACTTTTACAGCAAGCGTCCGACGGATCATTTCGAGGCTGGCGGAAACCTTGGCTACGACAGCTATGAAACCGTCCGCGCCGAGGGGTATGTGAGCGGCCCGCTCTCCAGCGTTGCATCGGTGCGCCTGTCCGGTTTTACGACCTATCAGGGCCAAGGCTATTTTCATAACACGCTCACTGGCAAGGACGAAGGCCAGGAACGCAAATGGGCGCTGCGCGGCCAGTTGCGGCTGAAGGACGAAAAGGTCGATGCGCTGTTGACCGTGAACTATGGCCAGGATCACAGCCAGCTCGCGCCGTATGATGTGCCGGGAACGCTGAAACCTGATTTTTCGGGGCTGTGTCAGCCCTATCTCAATGGCACCCTGACGGGTGCGGATGCCGGTTGTGTCCGTGGCACGGATGGCGGCTATCCCGGCGATGCCAATCCCTATACGGTCAACAACAATATTCTGCATCAGATCAAGGGCAAGCAGCTTGGCGTTACGCTGAGGGTCGAGGCCGATCTCGACTGGACGAAGCTCGTTTCGATTTCAAGCTTCCAGCAGTATAACCGCTATATTCAGGAAGACTCGGACGGCAGCCCGATCGATGCGCTGGATTCGAGAGAATATTTCGACATCCGGCAATATTCGCAGGAGCTGCGCTTCGTTCCCAGCAAGGCTGGTCGCTGGAACTATGTTCTCGGTGCTTATTTCGAGCATGATAGTGTGGACGGAGACTCACTGCTGCGGTTCCCCGGTGGCGCGGGCGTGGGTTACGACACAGCCTATGATCAAACTGTCGATGCCTTTGCGCTGTTCTTCCACAATGAATTCGCTGTTACCGACAGTCTCTCGCTCATCGGCGGAGTTCGCTATAATAACGAGCGGCTTCGTATGGTCGGCAATACCTGGCTCGCGTCCGGCGTAGGCCTCAGGATCAGAGAGCCGCGAGACATGACGTTGCTCGCGTTGTTGTCGACCTCCTCGTCGGCGCCCGGTGGTGGCAAGCGGCACGACAAGAATGTATCCTACAAGGCGGGCGTGGAGTGGAAGCCCGAACTGAACAGTGCCTTCGTGGACAAGGCCATGTTGTACGCGAACGTATCCTCCGGCTTCCGTTCTGGTGCGTTCAACGTGCTCTTCGCCGACAGCCAACCGGCCTTCACGTCACTGTCGCCGGAAAAACTGCGGGCCTATGAGGCAGGCTTCAAGACCACGCTTGCGGGGCGGACGCTTCAGCTCAACGGTGCCTATTTCCACTATGACTTCAAGAACGGCTTCATCAACGTCGACAGCCAGACGGCACCCATTCCGGTCACCACCAATGCCGCAGCAGTGAAGGCGGACGGTGTCGAGCTCGAACTGCAGTGGTTGCCGGCCAGGGGTCTGACCCTCTCGGTCAACGGTGGCTGGCTCCGGTCCAAGATCGACAGCAACATCACCACCGGCGGTACGAGCCTCAAGGGCAACAGCACGGTCAACTCTCCCAAGTGGACCTTTGCTCCCGAAGCTTACTACACCACGCCGCTGTCAGACAGCCTGAAGCTGAATGTTTCGGCGAACGCGAACTATCGTACGACGCAGTATCTGAACGCCACCAACTCGATTAACGCGCGGGTGCCGGGTTACTGGAATGTCGGCGCTCAGGTGGGTGTCGCGGCGACCAACGACCGCTGGGCCTTCAACGCCTGGGTGAAGAATCTGACCAAGTCGGTATACAAGACCTATATTATCGATCTTCCGGGATTGGGCATTGTGCTCAACTCCTACAACCCGCCGCGGGTGTTCGGAGGAACCTTCACGTTCAAATATTGAGCGGTGCCGGTGGCCCTCCGCCCGCCGGGAAGGGAGGGTTCCACACCGGAGCATGATCGATTAAGGGATATGTTGGCGGCGTCACCGATACCGGTTGGCGTCGCCGCATTATAAGAGGCGTTCGGGGAACGCGATAGGTTGAGGCACGTCATGGCAGCGCACCAGTTTCAGGCTCGCTTCGAGGCAGCTGAGATCGACAAGATTTTTGCGGGCATCGATCAATGCCACTTGCCAGGTGCCGCTGTCGGCATCGCGATCGATGGCGTGCCGGTTTACCGCAAGGGCTTCGGCCTGGCGAACATGGAGCTGCCCGCGCCGCTCACGTCCGCCATGCGCATGCGTATCGGATCGACCACAAAGCATTTTACCGCGCTCGCCTATATGCTGCTGTGCGAGGAGGGTTTGGCCAGCCTCGATGACACCATCGGGAAATATGTGCCCGGCCTGCGCGCTGCCACGCGGGACGCGACCATCCACCAGCTTATGGGCCATACCAGCGGCATCCGCGATGCGATGGCGGTCACCATGCTGACGAACGGCGTGAATCTCCCCGTCACCGATGCGCAGATGATCGAATATTACCGGTCTATCGACAGCAGGGATTTTGAGCCGGGAACCCACTGGAGCTACAATAACGGCGGCTACATCCTTCTCACCGCAGCGATCGAGAAGATCACCGGTGAACCGTTTGCGACCGTGCTGCGAAAACGCATTCTGGAGCCAGCGGGCCTGTATGATACGATGCTGCGCCCCTGGGACAGTGATTTTGTGCCTAATAGTGCGGCATTACATGTACCGGGCGCGAATGGTGAATGGACGCGCACCTATATGGGCATGGAAATCAGTGGTGCGGGCGGCATGGTTTCGACCATGGATGACATGCTGAGCTGGATGAAGCAAATGGATCATCCGGTGGTGGGGTCGTCAGAGACATGGCGACTGATGCACGAGCCGCACCGTTTGGCAAATGGCAAGTCGACCGGATATGGTCTTGGCCTGATGATAGGCACTTATCGCGGAGTGCCAACTATACACCATGCTGGTATGGTATTCGGTGGTAATTCTCAATTTATTCGTGTGCCCGAAGCGAATCTGGATATCAGCATTGCCGTAAACCGGGGCGATTTATGGGCTCCTGCTTATGCCAACATGATTATCGACGTTTGTGTCGAAGGGCTTGATCCGGCATTCACATCCGCGTCATCCGAAAAAGCACTGGGAACGTTCGTATCCCAATCCGGACAACGTGTGGTCAGCCTGTTCTCCGTTGGCAACATGCACCTGATGTCTGTCGATGGTGGTCAGGCTGTGCCCATAACGCCTGTTGCCGAAGACGTAATGCATCTCGATCCGACTATGGATTTCATGCAGCAATCGGCGCGCATTGATGGCGATGCGATTGTCTTTTCCGAGTTTGGGATGGAAGAGACGCTGAGCGCGATTAAGCCCGTAATGGATGTCTCGCTTGGCGGTCATGCTGGCAGCTATCGTGCTGACACTATTGATGCGATTATAACTGTGTCTGAAGAGGCCGGAGGCGCGCGCGCGACAATTCAGGGTCGGTATGGCAGGACTGATTACAAGCTCGAGCCGATCACGCCAGATATCTGGCGTATAGAACAATGCGTGAGAGCGTCGCTCGCTGCTACCGTCAGATTCAACGTCGATGGCAGCGGCCTGTCACTCAATTATCCCTCAGGGATGCGGCACATAAGCTTTGTCAGGGTCGACTGAATATACTGAATATAAAGGGTCGCTGACGATTCTATGCATCTGGGCAGTGCGATGTAGGTCACACTGCCCGAGGTCGGATGAAATTTGGGTTACAGATATCGGGTTATTTCCGGATCCGACCTATATTAATCCGACTTGGAGATGAAATAATTCAGGCTGCGGGTCATCGAGCAAGGAATGACGCTTTCATGAGTTTCGTTCTCGAAAGAGACATAACCGACATCGGACAGACCGGCCTCGCGCAATGCATCGGCAAATTCAGCCGAAGCATCGACTGTGCGCCACGAAGAGATCATTGCCTGCATCTCCTCAAGAGTGAAGGGCGAGCCCGGCAAAACAGTCGTGGGAGGATCCTGCTCGGTTCCTCCGACAGTAACTAACACGCGCGGTTTGCGATCCAGAGCGTCGAGCTTCGCGGTTAAGCTGGGTAACAGATCCAATGCGGCAAAGCCGTTCCACCACAAGGACGGGCTGGCCGTGAGGAAGGTGTTGAATGTGTCTGGCCGAGTCAGCAAGGCATGTACGGCGAACAGACCGCCAAAGGAATGCCCATAGAGCGCCTTGTTGTCTTTCGAGGCTTGCGGATACCGGCGGGCGATCTCTGGAATGAGAGTATCGGTCATGAATGTCAGCAGCGCGTCTGCGCCGCCGCTCTCTTCTCCGATAAACAGAGTGAACTTGCCGAGTTTCTGTTTGTTTTCGTCACTTACCGGCGGCGTGAGGTCGGCAGCGCGCAGTCGCATGAACTTCAGGAAGTCATCAGTGCCGTAGCCAATACCTACGACCATAGCGCTCGGCCTCGTTCCGCCTAGAGCCGTCAGTCGGGCGATCTCAGCAGCAGTTGCATATTCAAAGTCGGCGTCCATCACATAGAGCACCGGGGCATCCGTCAAATGTCCAGCCAGGGTCGGCGGACACATGACACTGATCTGCAAGCTGCCCTCACCACTGGGGTGGGGTAGCTCGAACTGATCGAATTGGGTTTGGTTTAGAGCGGTCATATTTCTTCTCTGTTTGTCTATTGTCAAGTTGTCAGCACGCGACTGTAGTTAGCGTGACTCTCAATTCTCTCATATGGGCCACCGCAATGAACCGGACTGGCCTTGGGGTTCAGCAAAGCCGCACATCAAATATGTTTGATGACCAGGCGTGATCGATGGCACGGCCAATCTGGCTCAGACTGTGGGAACCCGTGCACCAATTCCCCGCAGTGCATCACCAAACAGGTGGTCGAACTCTGCAAGCACCTCTGGGCCGGCAGTTTCGGGGCGGCCTGCATTGAAGGGTGGTTGAGGCGCATATTCGGTAATGAGTTGCTGCGCCTGTGCCACATTTTCACCGAAAATCTCGGCGGCCACAGTGAGCGCGAAATCAATCCCGGAAGTGACACCGCCGCCGCTAAAATAATTGCCATCACGGACCACGCGTGCGTCATCAGGAATGGCGCCATAGTTGGAGAGCAGATGACGCAGTGACCAGTGGCACGCGCTACGCCGCCCAACCAAAAGACCTGCCTGTGCTAGGATCAGCGAACCGTTGCAGACCGATGTGATATATGTCGCCGTGCCAGCAACCCTGCGGATATCGGCGATCGCTTCCGGTGTAAGCATGGTGTCCTGATGCATGCCGCCGGGTATGCACAGTAGATCACAGCGCTCTATATTAGCCAGCTTCTCCGTGCCGCCGATGACAAGACCAGCTTCGCTTGTGACGTTGCCACCGCTAGGGCTAGCCAAAGTGATTTTCACATTGGGTATGCGAAAAAACATTTCGAACGGACCCGCAAAATCGAGCGAGTTGAAGTCTGGATAAATGATGAACAGTATTTCGAAGGGATTGCTCAATTTTCATCTCCCAAGTTTTGATTTCACATTCTTTACAGCAATATGCATATGTCCTAAAGGTCAAATTTCAGGCGATTTAGGACATTATGAGGCTAGATCTGGATAATGAGAGGAAAGGGGAATAGTGCGCATTGCCTGTCTGCTGTTTGAGGACTTTCTTTTGCTGGATGCGGCAGGGGCATTGGGTGCCTTCGAGCTTGCGGCTCGGGCAGGTTGCGAGGGCTATGATATAGAAATGCTTGCGGACAAGTCTGGCCCTGTCCGCAGCAGCAATGGGGCATATCTGATGGCCCGTGACTGGCGTGAGTGCGACGATTTTCATACCTTGATTATACCTGGTGGAGATGGCGCGCATGACAGCAGCAAGTTCCACAGTCTCATTCCGTTCATACAGCAATCGGCTCAGGAGAAGCGACGGATCGCCAGTATTTGTTCAGGTGCGTTTCTTCTTGGGCAGGCGGGACTGCTGGACGGTCGTCGCGCCGCAACGCATTGGGCCGATGCCCTTTCCCTGTCCCAGAAATTTCCCAAGATCGATGTGGACGCGGACAGTCTCTATGTCGGAAAGGGTAATATATGGACATCCGCCGGGGTCGTTTCCGGCATTGATCTTGCCCTCGCCCTGATCGAAAACGATTATGGATCGGAGATTGCTCGCCGTGTCGCACAATTGCTTGTTGTGCCGTTCCGGCGCGCGGGAACGCAGACCCAGCATTCAGGGCTACTCGATTCTATTGAGCCCAGCGATCGCTATGGCGATCTGCTGGCATGGGCGCGCCTCAATCTTACGCAACCGCTCGACGTTGAGCAGCTGGCGGAGAAAGCGCATTTAAGTGTTCGGCAATTTTCCCGCTCTTTCAGGTCTTCTATCGGAATGTCACCAGCCAGGGCAATCGAGCAACTCCGAGTGGAGAGTGCCCGGCCAGCTATTGAAAGTGGTGTCAAATCGCTGGAGCAGATCGCACGGGAGTGCGGCTTTGGCGGACCCGATCAAATGACGAGAGCGTTCCGCCGCATGCTTGGAGAGACACCGCAATCGTTCCGACGGCGCGCGAAAGAGAGAAATTTACAGAGAGAATTATGATGTATTTGACCAATGCTTATTTGGAGAACGGCTGTATCAACTTCATAATTTGAACCAGTTAAGCGCAGCTAGCCTGTCTAGGATCGCGGTTTCCGCATTTGATTTTATCTGCCGTTTCGGCACTATCAACTGAGCTTCTGCGGCCTCGAGAGAAACATTGCGAATGCGAAGCGCCTTGACGAGGCCAGCTTCCAGCTGATGCTGGACAAGGATTTTTGGGAGAATGGTGAGTCCTAGACCGGACGTCACGAAATGACGAAGCGCTTCGAGCGAATTGGTGGTCATGGTGCGGGTGAGGGATACTTGCGCTGTGTGTTCGGCCAGTCGGGTGAGCTGGCCTATGCCAAATTCTTCCGGAACCAGGCATAGCGACTGACCAATCAAGCTTTTAAGCGTCAGCATGCCATCTTGGTTTACCAAGGGATGGTCATGCCGCGCTATGACATGGAGCGGGTGCCGCTTTCGGGTGTGGACCTGTACCGCATTATTCGGTGGAGGTGCGAAGGCGAGGCCGATGTTGATGCGTTCTTCTGCAACAAGGCGGACGACCGAAGTAACCGACATTGAATTCAGAGTAATGCGGATATTGGGATATTTTTGGCAGAAGTCATTGAGCACTGTTTCGATGACGGCTTCGATGAACCCTTCACTGCAAGCAATATGAACATCTCCACGCTGTAGTCCTTTCAGCTCTTCCAGCTGAGACAGCATCGTTTCCTCATCCGAAACGCGGCGTCTGTAAAAGTCCAGGACCAGGCGGGCAGCCTCTGTGGGCAATACGCCTCTGCCATGACGGTCCAGAAGAACTGTATCGAGCTCTTGCTCTAGTAGATGAATTTGCCGGCTGATTACTGACGGTTCGATATTCAGCTTGTCTGCTGCACCACGAATCGATTTTGCTTCAACTGCAGCATATAGATAGCCAAGTCGACGTTCACTCAATCCGCTGCGCCAGCGGGTTTCGGACTCTTCCTTTGTCATTACATCAAATTGGCATAGCGTTGCCTAAAAAGCAACTAATATGGCCATACTGTTATGTTGATGGTCAATCCCCTGTCGTTATAGCTATAGGGCTGGCAATGGGTTTCTTCCGTACGCTACATTTGGGGGACGGAAAACTTAAGAGGAGCTTCAGTTGATGCAAGCGTTTGGCGGTGATGTCGTCGGTCCGGGTGGCAAGATTATCCCGATTACCCCTGCGGTGAAGGTCGGTAACCTGATTTTATTGTCAGGCCAGCTCGCGATGCGCGACGGCGCGATAATCGGGGCAACTATAGAAGAGCAAACCCATGTTGCGCTCGACAATATCTCCGCACTTCTGGAACCCCTCGGTAAAACACTTACGGACGTCGCCAAAGTTACTGTCTGGCTAGTCCGGGCCGAAGATTTTGCAGGCTTTAACATCGCCTATGCTTCGCGTTTTGCTAAGCCCTATCCTGTTCGCTCGACAGTCGTTTCGCAGCTTCTGATCCCAGGCGCACTGGTTGAAATAGAAGTGATGGTCGCAGGCGAATAAAACTTCACTGAGGATTCGTCATGTCAGTTCAATCGACGCAGATCGTGGTTCTCGGCGCTGGAATGGTGGGTGTGGGTGCCGCGCTATCCCTTCAGGCTCGCGGGCATCAGGTCATGCTCGTTGACCGCGCAATACCGGGGAGTGAGACTAGCTACGGTAATGCCGGTGTCATTCAGGGTGAGGCTTGCGAGCCATATGCCCTACCGCGTGATTTCTCTAAACTCTTGGGTATTGCATGGAAGCGGGATAACGCTGTCGATTGGAATATTCGGGGGCTGTTGCGGGCCTTGCCGTCTCTCCTGCCTTATTGGTATTACTCGGAGCCCAAGCGGCATAAGGTAATCAGTCAGGGCTATTCACTTCTTACGCGGCGTGCCACCACAGACCATGCGCCCTTGATTGCAGCCTCCAGTAGTGAAGACCTGATGCGGCGCAATGGATATCGTCTCGTTTTTCGAGAAAATGTCGGGTTCGATCAGATGTCCGAACAGGCAGAAAAATGGAAGATGGAGTTCGGCATCCACGCCGTGATTGAAGACAGCAAGGCTCTTGCAGCGAGCGAGCCGGCGCTAAAAAAGCCATTGGCGGGTGGAATATTATGGCAGGACGCATGGACATGCAGCAATCCTGGCGAGTTGGTCAGAGCCTATGCCGGGCTATTCCGCGAACGGGGGGGCGAACAGGTTCAGGCCGAAGTGCTTAGCCTTGAACAGTTTACTTCAGGCGGTTGGCGAGTTTTGACAAGGGCGGGCGTGATTGAGGCAGAGCATGTAGTCGTTGCTATGGGCCCGTGGTCGCCGCAGATACTCGCACCGCTCGGTTATAGAGTTCCGATGATATACAAGCGGGGCTATCACATGCATTTCGCGCCGAAGGGAAAGAAGCCCGACCTCCTGCTCATCGATGCGGAAGTGGGGGCGGTATATGCCCCTATGCAGGCGGGCTTGCGGATCGCTACTGGCGCAGATCTCTCGTCGAAGAAAGCCGAAGCCATGCCGAAACAGCTTCGGTATGCTAGGGCAAAAGCCTCCGAGCTTCTCGATTTTGGGGAGCAAGTCGAGACATCAGCATGGAGTGGAATGCGTCCCTGCATGCCGGACATGTTGCCTGTGGTGGGCGCGGCACCGCGGCACAAGGGGCTGTGGTTCGACTTCGGTCATGGCCATCAGGGGTTCACACTCGGTCCGACAACGGGAGAACTGCTCGCTGGATTGATAGACGGTAACGCACCTCCTGAAATACTTCAGCTCTCTCCATCAAGACGCTCATTACAGCTTTAGCGTCACCTTGAGGAAGAAGCTACTCCGGCTGCCTCTGCTCAGTCTCAGGTGGATTGCGTATCTCCCCGGGTCAGAAGATAAATCTCGTGCCCGTTCAGGCGATCGCCCATATATGGACGACATCCGCGGCTGTCGCATGATCTTATTCTATAGCTGTAATCCAGTTCTGCGCACTGAATTTCTATTCAAGCATCTGCGCTGCGAAGTACGCTTCCCATTCCGGGCTTAGAATTGAGCTGATAATTTCGTATCGTGAAAAAGACCAAGCCAGCCGACATTACTGTGGACTAGCTTGGCTGCAACATCAGAGCGACCCGAAAAGCTACTTCTTGTTCTTGTCCTGATAATCCCAGAAACGTTGTGCCTCGTGTGAGATATAACCACGAACATTCTCTGCATCCTGAGGCGTAAGAAGTTCACGGAAGCTGACCATGCCGTTATCCTTGAGCGCCCCTTCAATAACAATCTGCCGGAAAACTCCTGCGTCGGTTATTGCTCCTGAATAGCGAAGATCTGGAGTAACCTGATTGCCGACAACGGAGTCGCCATGACACCTTGAGCAATTATTCGCGAAAGTCTTTTTGCCAGCCGCAATCTGGCCCGGTGTCCATGTTGATGCCGGCGACAGTGCAACGCGCTGCAGGTCTTCCTTTATGGTGGGTGGAAGTTTCTGTCGGCCATCGAGAGCGAATGTCAGCAGTCTGCGCGGAGCAGTCCTAGCACCCACTGTTTCCTGCTTGGAAAAGCCGGTCGCCAAACCGAAGCCTGCTCCCCATCCGACTAGCACCGAAACATATTGCTTGCCCTCAATTTCATAGGTTATCGGCGCTGCCATTATAGCCATGCCTGCCGGGAATTCCCAGAGCTTGCGACCGTTGCGGCTGTCATAGGCAACGAAGTGCCCATTCTGCTGTCCCTGAAAGACGAGATCGCCCGCTGTGCTCACAACACCGCCGTTGAACGGATTGGGGTGCTCTGCTCGCCATACTTCGCGCTGGTTCACAGGATCCCAAGCAAGTAAACGTCCTTTTAGTTGTTGAGGGATTTTCTTGCGCTCATCGAAATCATCGGGAAGTCCAGCTGCACCAAAATCGATGCCCAGATTCCAGGAGCGCGGTCGCGGCTTGAAATTGGTATCGGAAACATATTTGACCGGAATTTCCATCACAGGGATATAAACGAGGCCAGTCTTGTGGCTTAACGACATTGGATGCCAATTATGTGCCGCAAATGCGGCGGGTAGGCCGACAAAGGGCTTGCCCGGCTTGTAGCGTGCTTCCGGCGTCTCGATCGGCCGCCCGGTCTTCATGTCGATGCCAGTCGTCCATGTCTGCGGCACAAAGTTCTTGGCCGAGATCAGCTTCCCGGTCTTGCGATCCAGAACATAAAAGAAGCCGTTCTTGGGCGCTTGCATGATGACCTGGCGATTCTGACCATTGATCTTGAGATCGGCCAGGATCATCTGCGATGTCGCGGTGAAATCCCAATTGTCTCCCGGCGTTGTCTGATAATGCCAGACATAGGCTCCGGTGTCGGGATTGATCGCTATAATCGACGAGAGATAGAGATTGTCACCGCCGCCCGGTGAACGGATATCGCGATTCCATGGGCTGCCGTTTCCTGTGCCGACATAGAGCAGGTTTAGCTCAGGATCGTAGCTCATCGCATCCCAGGCGGTGCCGCCGCCGCCAAGCTCCCACCATTTGCCGGTCCAGGTTTTGGCAGCTTCTTTCAGATAGGGTGCCTCGAACCCCTTCGCCGGATCGCCAGGTACGGTATAGAAGCGCCATGCCTGCTTGCCGGTTTCGGCGTCATATGCAGTGATATAGCCGCGTACGCCATATTCGGCGCCGCCATTGCCGATAATGACCTTGCCGCGAACGATGCGTGGCGCGCCAGTGATTGTATAGTCCTGCTTCTGGTCCACAGTTACGACCGACCAGACTTCCTTTCCAGTCTTGCGGTCAATGGCAATGAGGCGACCGTCGAGCGACCCTACATAAATCTTGTCGCCCCATGCGGCGACTCCACGGTTAACGACATCGCAACACGCCTTGTCAGCCATATCGCCCGGCACCTTCGGATCATAGGTCCAGAGATGCTTTCCCGTTTTCGCATCGAGAGCAACGACCTTGCTCCAGGCGGTCGAGAAATAGAGCACGCCGTCGATCATCAGCGGCGTAGCTTCCTGCGCGCGGCCCACGTCCAGATCGTAGAACCATTCAAGACCGAGCTTGTCGACGTTGCTTGTGTTGATCTGATCGAGGAGACTGTATCGATCTTCGCTGTAGGTGTGGCCGACAGTCAGCCAGCTACCGGGTTCAACCTCCTGCGCTTCGATTATGCGCTTTTCGGTGATAGGTTTCGGAGTGCTGGAGTTCTCCTTTGCGCTTTGACAAGCGGAAAGGCTAGCCACGCTGATTGAGGCCAAAGCCCATATAATGCTTGGGATTTTTGTCATTGTACCATACTTCCTTTAAGATCCCTCCAGCGGATCCGAATGTCTATCAACCGTTTTAAAACTTAAAGCCAAGTGTCGCCCCGAATACGCGCGGCGGGCCGTATGCGTTCAATACCCAGCCGAAATCTGGCAAATCGTTCACATAAATCCGGTATTGTGACTTGGTCAGGTTTTTTACCCACGCCGACAATGCCCAGCGATCGTCAATATTGCCTATGCCAATACGCGCATTAACCAGCCAATAGCCGGGCTCCAGATTGGAAGGCGCGTTGACGGCTTCCATATATTGTGCAGTCCGATAGTTCGCGTTTAATGACATGTTGAGTTTTAGGGTCTCGCTGAGCGGTCGATTGAAATCGATGCCGCCTGCGAACGTCCAGCGCGGTGAATTGACCGGACGGTTACCCCTCAGGCTGCTGCCTTTGACGGTGATGTCGCTCTTAATTTCAGGATCGAGCCAGCCAAGCGAACCGGACAGCTCGAGCCCTTCCGTTACCAGAAGGCGTGCGTCGAACTCAGCGCCATAAGTTCTGATGTTCGCTGCATTGATGGTGATGGGAATAGGAGAGGAGGCACTGTCAACGTTGATGAAGCCGTCTTTGAAATCATAGCGGAAAACCGCGCCATTCAGTTGGAGCCGGCGCCCGGCCAATGTTGATTTGAAACCTGCTTCATAGGCGGTAAGCGTCTCCGGGTTCAACGATGTCAGTGAGAGCTGCGGATTGGCATATTCGGCATTGAATGCGCCAGACCGGAAGCCGGTTGAAACATTGCCGTAGACCATGAGCTTGTCCACGAAAGCGCTATTGATCTCTGGCTTCCATTGGACGCCCATCTTGAACGAGACGTTTTCGTCTGAACGGCGTCCGCCACCTTGGGCCAGCGACGCCAGCGACAGAGGAGCGATTATGGTCGTGGGATGCTGGTCTTCTCCGGTTGAAAGTCCGGTGCCAGCGTAAGTGCCTCCGGTAAGATGAAGCTTTTCATAGGAATAGCGAGCACCTGCAACCAACGACAGCGTCGGCGTGACCTTGACTTCGTTGTGGAAGAACAAGGCTACTGCATCCAGGCTCTGACCAAAGGGTGAATAGAGACCGACGCCTGCACCTCCGGCAATCGTCAGATAATCGTTGTTCTGGAATTTATCATGTTCATAAAAGGCGCCGAGAACATAGTCCCAAGCGTCGTTACCTTTAGAGGTGATGCGCACTTCCTGGGTTAACTGTTTAATCTTATTGCGGTAATAGGTTTCGATCGATGGTCCAGGATCACTGTCGGAATCCTCAGCTGAATCGCGCAGATAATATTGATAGCTAGAAATGGATGTCAGCGTGGCCCATCCGAGGTCGTGCTCCAGTCGTCCTGTGACGCCATAGCCTTTGCTGTGCGCCTGATGGGTCAGGTTGCCGTGCGAAGTGTAAGGATCGTTTGATCCTGGATAATGGCCATCATAACGGACGCAGCTAGCGTCGGCACCCGTAACGGTCCCGTTCAGATAATTTGCGCAGAGGGCGGGTGAATTGGCAGCGACCGACGCCGGTGTGAACACGCCCGGTGAGTAATAGGGAGGGAGGTTGGAATGATCTTTCCCATAGGTCGCGGAGAGGAGGAATGAGGTATCTGCCCCTTTCCAGAGGAGCTGTCCGCGAAGCGCCCATTTCTTTTCATAGCCTTCGTCACGTCCGGTCGTGATGTTGTGGTAAAAGCCCTGGTTCTGGTCGACGTACATGCCCGACAAGCGCGCTGACAGCGAATCTGATAGCGGGCCGCTGACATATCCATCGGCCCTTATGGTTTCATAGTCGTCATAGCCCAGCGTGCCGCCGACGGTGAATGTATTGGTGGGCTTACGCGTGTAGAAATTCATCGAACCGCCGGTGGTGTTTCGTCCGAACAACGTTCCTTGCGGCCCCTTCAACGCCTCGACGCGGTCGACGTCGAACAGCAACAGGTTCGACATGAAATTCTTTGACAGATAAACTTCATCGACGTGTGTCGCGACAGGCGAGTCCAGATTAGATGCGAATTCGTTGATACCGATCCCACGGATATTGAAGGCGTTCTGTCCGAGACCATAGTTGATCTGAATGTTCGGGATGGCACGGGCGACATCGGCGACCTCCTGCACATTTTGCCGCTGCAGAACGTCAGATGTTACGACCGACATGGTAATGCCGACATCTTGCGCGGATTGGCTGCGCTTCTGAGCAGTAACCACGATGTCCTGAAGGCCGGTCCCTGCATCATTCACCGGTTCTTGCGCTGTTGCCGCGTTCGCGAGGCCCAACACGCAGCTTGTGCACATCAGTTTCAAAACAAAGCTAGAAATGGTATTTGCTGCGATAGCCATCACTGTACCCCTTTTGTGCGTTGAAATCCGCAGTTTTTGTGTCGAAAGGAGCGAAGATGCGGAGCATTTTTGCATCCGATATTTCCTGCCATAAATCCGCTCATTTTTGATGAGGCTATGGCGGTTGTTGCTTACTAACAATATCAATAAATCCATATGATTGTTGCTTTTTAAGCAACGATTAGTGGCTGGCCGCCTGCATCATCATGCAGCCGCCTAAACGCTGACAGCGCTACGTGATCTGCTCCCTTCTGAGTGGTCCAAAATCAATGTTATTTTGGATCGTGACGGAGATGACGAATGCCATTCAAGAAGCGCAAGTCGGAGTTGTTCATCGCACGCTGACCGCTTGCCAATATGCAGAATATCCACGCCAACCTTCTCCAAATTCGAAAATGGAAGGTTCAGTCTGAACTTCCGGCATTTGATTGAAATAGCGCATGTGCTTGACGTGCGGGCCAACTGGTTCATTGCTAACCCAACAGCGGCAGGACCAGTGGGGCGCCGGGCATTGACCAAGAACAATGAAGGGTTTCTGCAGCATACAAGTCGAGTCGATTATGAAGTCTTGTACGATGACCTTGCCCACCGTCACAATATATTCTGGAAGGTGCGAATCCTCTGCCGATCTCTGGAGGAGTTTGGAGAATTTCTCTCCTATCCGGGCGAGGAGTTTTTGCTCGTTCTCGAGGAGAAATAGAGTTGCATACGCTTGTCTACAAGACGTTGCGACTCTCGAAATATGATAGCATCCACTTTGATGAGATGTCACCACACTCCTATTTTGCTGTTAGCAAGCAAGTCCCCGCCCCCCTTATTCCCAATACAGTCGAAGAGCAGTCTTCTCATATATTCGATGAATGGAACGAATGTTTGAATATTGACTAATAAGGCATATTTTATCATACAAAATTTAAATTTTCGTTCTTGAAAAAATTCTCAAAAAATTCAATTTTTAAATTATATCACAATTTTTTCGATTCTGATGCGGTCAAAAAAAAGACTGTTGCTCGACGAAAACATCGTCCCCTCTTTCGGTTACGCTCGGCCCATCGCTGGATCAGCGAAGATCAGTGGTTTGCAGCGAAACAAGGGGGTGATAATGTCAATTCGCTATGATCGTTTCAGGAATGCGCGATACCTGCCATATTTGACTGCGTTTCTGATGATAAACGCCTCGACTGTTGCGAATGCTCAGATGAGTGAGGAAAGCAGCGGATCGGGGGGAGTTGCTGATATTGTTGTAACCGCCAACAAGCGCGGTGCGGAATCGCTTTTGAAAGTACCGGCAAGCATATCGGCCGTCTCATCTGACTCGTTGGCCCGTTCAGGTGCGCAGAGCATTCAGGACTATGCGCAGTCACTTCCTGGCCTTGCCGTGTTTGACGCCGGACCAAACCAGAAAAGGGTCAAGATCCGTGGTGTTTCGGGGTCGTCGGACTCCGAGCCGCAGGAAACTGTCGGCATTTATCTGGACGATGTTTCAATCACCAGCCCTGGCGGAACCAATAACGAGAACAATGCTTCTCCTGACCTGAATCTATTCGACATCGAGCGTGTCGAGGTTCTGAAAGGCCCGCAGGGAACGCTCTATGGTGCTGGTTCGATGGGCGGAACGATCCGCTTCATCACCAAGAAGCCGAAGTTGGATAAGGTCGAAGGTGAGGTCCAAGGCCGCTTGTCTTCAACCAAATCTGGAGACGCATCCTACAGTGGTGATGCAGTGATCAACCTTCCACTTGTTACGGACACCATGGCACTTCGTCTAGTTGGCACATACCGTAATACCGGCGGTTATATCGACAATGCCTCGACAGACTTTTCGAAGAAAAATTACAACAATGACTCCAGCTGGCTGGTACGTGGCACTTTGCTCTATAAGCCCGCAGATACGGTTGAGATCGCGCTCAAATATCTCCACCGTGAAGTGACCGTAAACGGTCTGAACTCGGTGCCACGGGGTAACAAGCTCATATCGGCCTATCTGGTCGAACCACACAGCGATGCCGACATGGACATCATCAATAGTGAACTGAATGTTGATCTCGGTGGGGCAACGCTCAGCTCCTCGACCTCCTATCTCGATCGCAGGGATTTGGGTTTCCGTGATCTCACTCCGCTCGGCCGCGCCTATATCGGTGTGGTTTCGGGCTTCGCCGAACCGGCACCCCCGCTTGGCCTTTATAACAAGCAAGCCTATCACGAGTTCGCGCAAGAGCTGCGCCTTGCTTCTGACAATTCCCATAAAATGAAATATGTTGTCGGCGCCTATTACTCCAAGCAGGTGAAGCGCTTCACGCAGGACGGGCCTTGGCCGGGGTTCTCCGATTATCTGACGCGTAACGGTGCGATCGCAGCATTGGCTGGCAAAGTGCCGTTTCAATCGCCTGTCCTTGGGATTACGGACCTGAGTTTCTATTCCGCCGTGGTGGATCAGGATCTACGCCAGCTCGCTCTGTTCGGCGAACTGACCTATTCGTTTACGGATCAACTCGATCTGACTATCGGTGGCCGCTATTTCGACATCAGTCAGCATTCGCTGTTTGATGCCGATGATCGTTCGATGTTTGTGACTACGGACGCATCCTATCGTAAGGCTGCGCTGAAGGAAGATGGGTTCAATCCCAAGGCGACCTTGTCGTTCAAACCGAAGCAGGATGTCCTGCTTTATGCTACTGTCGCAAAGGGGTTCCGTCCGGGCGGCTTCAACCAACCCGTCTCCACCAATGCGCAATGTCTGGCCGAATTTCAGGTGATCGGTTTCAATCCCAACGATTTTCCCGGATTCAAATCCGACTCGCTCATGAGCTATGAGGTGGGTGCCAAGGGCGACGCCCTCAACAAGCACGTGCAATTTACCGCTTCTGCCTACCAGATCGACTGGAAAGATATTCAGTTGCGTAATCAGCTACAATGCGGGTTCACCGTGTTCGACACAGCATCGAAAGCCAAGATCAAGGGACTCGAAGGCTCGCTGACGGCGCGTCCTACCCGCGATCTCACGCTTTCGGTCAATGGTGCCTATACCGATGCCAAACTTCTTTCGGCGAGCATGACCACGGGCGGCATCGCCGGGGATCGTCTGGTCGGTGTGCCGAAGTTCACCTTGGCCGGTTCAATCGAATATGAAATGCCTTTGTCGGGAGATGTCAGCGGATATCTGCGAACCGACGCCATGTATGTGAGCACCTATAAATCCTTCTTTTCGACCCAAATACTGAACGGTGCAATCCGCAACCGTGATTTGGGTGATTTCGCTATCGTTAACGCTCGGGTCGGCGCCTTTGGCAAAGTGGGCGAATGGGAAGCACAGATATTTGTCAACAATGTGCTCAACAAACTCGGCGACACGGGTGCTCAGAATGATATCTTCGGAGACGTAGTATTCAGAACTCGGCCGCGGGAGATTGGCGTCCAGGTCAGCAAGCGCTTCTGACTGGCAAGCTAGGAACATGATGCCCAATGAGCATTATTGAACACGCCAATTGGGAAGGCAGGGCGAAAGCCCTGCCTCTCCGAATTTCTCCCTTCGTCGAAGGCGAATATGTAGAAAACACATCGAGCGCGACATTCATGAAATACAACCCGGCCAATGGAGCGCTGCTGCACCATCTGCCGGAAGGCACACAGGAAGATGTAGACCGGGCGGTTGCCAGTGCCCGGCGGGCTTTTGAGGATCGGCGGTGGCGGGGTTTGCCGCTGGCGCAGCGGAAGACGATCCTGCTCGCCTTTGCCGACCTCGTAGAAACTAATCTGGAAGATTTGGCTCTGCTAGATGCGCTTGAGGTCGGCAAGCCTATCCGAGACGCTTTAAATGTCGATTTGCCACTATCGATTGGCGTACTTCGCTATTGCGCCGAGGGCATCGACAAGATTTATGGCGAGACCTCGTTTGCTGATGACAGTACTCTGTCCGTCGTTGCGCGTTCGCCGCGCGGTGTCGTTGCAGGAAGCATCGGATGGAATTTTCCAACCGTATTGGCCGCGCAGAAGATCGGGCCTGCGCTGGCGACAGGAAATAGCTTGGTCCTCAAACCATCTGAGCTGTCCAGTCTGTCTGCGCTCCGCCTTGCGGAACTGGCCATTGAGGCGGGTGTTCCTGCGGGTGTGTTCAATGTCGTACCAGGTATTGGCGCTACTGTTGGTAATGGTCTTGCAATGCACAATGACATCGACATGATTACCTTCACCGGATCGAGCGCGACCGGCAAGCGCATCATGCAGGCGGCTGGCGCTTCGAATATGAAGCGGCTGCTGCTGGAGTGCGGAGGCAAGTCAGCCAATGTGGTTTTCCCTGATTTCGAAGATCTCGATGCCGTTGCCCAAGGTGTTATCGGCAAGATGTTCTGGAACCAGGGGCAGGTCTGTGTGGCGGGTACACGACTTATCGTCCACAAGTCGATCAAGGATTCACTTGTTAGCCAAATAGTCAAGGGGCTGGAGGCTTTACGGCCCGGTCATCCGCTTGAACCGGAAACTACGTTCGGTCCGCTAGTCAGCGCACCGCAGATGAGCAAGGTGCTGGGCTACATTGAACAGGGGTCGGCTCAGGGCGCAGGCCTTGTCTGCGGAGGCGGGCGTATTCTTGCTGACACCGGTGGTTATTTCGTCGAGCCAACGATATTCGATCAGGTTTTACCCGATATGACCATCGCTCAGGAGGAGATATTTGGCCCGGTGTTGAGTGTCATGACTTTCGATGACGTCAAAGAGGCTATGCGCCTCGCCAATGCCACCAAATACGGACTTTCCGCCAGTGTCTGGACGACAGATATTTCCCGTATGCAGGAGGCCATGCGTAGCCTGCGCGTGGGCGAACTTGCGATCAACGCATGCCCTCAGCCAAGTGCGGGTGCAGCCTTCGGGTCGCTGCCACTCGAAGGACATAAGCAGTCGGGATTTGGTGTCGAAAGCGGGGCGCAGGGTCTGTTGTCATATACCTGCCTTACAAGTGTTCAGATTCATGGTAGGCGTCTATGACATGGTGTGGATTGCATGAACCGATCGATTTCAGAGATAGGCTTGGTTGAGGATTATTACTCTGCGAGAGAGCGGTTTCTTGCGGTCTGCGATGCTCGCAGTCTGAAAGTGGCCAGTTATCGGCATCCGTTGCAGGGGCCAGATGGCAATCCAATCTTTACGGATGCGGTGCGAATTGGACGCCGCGATGCGAACAAAGTGCTGCTCGTCAATAGCGGCATACATGGCGTCGAAGGATATGCAGGGAGCCATGCGCAAGTCGATATTGTGCGTACGTTCGACACCGTGCGACTGTCTGCAGATACCGCCATCGTCCTTATCCATTTGATCAACCCATGGGGTACGGCATGGAGGCGACGGCAAAACGAGGACAATATCGACCTTAACCGGCATTTCATCGACCGGAGTCAGGCAAGTCCAGCGAACGAGCCCCACAAGAGGCTGATCTCGGAAGGGTTTCTTGACGCATTATCTGCGCCGTCACCCACTGCGGCGTTGCAGCAGATCGATGACTTTCGGGAGCTGTACGGAGAAGATCTTTATGCTCAGGCGGTCTTTCAGGGGCAATATGATTGCCCCGGCGGGCTTGGTTTTGGTGGTGTCGCGCCCAGTTGGTCTCAGCAAACTCTTGAAGCCGCTCTTAATGACCTGCTTTCTAATCCCGAAAGTCTTGCTCTAATCGACCTGCACACGGGGCTTGGCCCATTCGGGACCGGCACGCTAATCTGTACGGAAGTTCCGGACAGCGACCAGATTGCCGTCTTGCGAGAATGGTACGATACCCATTTTGTAGCTTTGCTGGTGGACCAGGAGGGGTTGCCATACAAGCTCCAAGGCGATCTGGCTAACGGTGTCCGGCGGATATTGCCCTCAACACGTGTATTGCCAATAAGCTTGGAGTTTGGGACATACGATGCCCGGCGTTTCGCCGAGCTTATGGTCAGGGATGCCTGGGCGGAGACGAAGGGCAACCCCCAATATCCTGAGGTGGAAGCGATTCGCTGTGACCTGATGCACTTCTTCTACCCCCGCTCACGCGTCTGGCGAGCGATGGTTGCATCCCGAACCATCTCGGTTGCAGAGATGGCTTTCGCCGGGCTTTCGACACTTTGATTGGGCACTTGCCCGGTCGTGCCGATGGGGTCGTGCAGGCTAGGGAAGGTGTCGACATTGGATCGAAGCCATGAGAGCATCAGTTTCGGTGTGATTGTCAAGCTGGAGGAGCCTGGGATGACCGCGAAAGAGATCAAGCGATATTCCATGACCGAGACAGCGGATTCCTTTGCCACGATCATTGGACATCCTTCGGTGGTTGACTGCGCTTTCCCTGTGCTGCCCTTTTCCAGTCGCGAAACGAACCAGCAGCAAGTGCGCAATGTCGTAGATGAACGTTTCGGCGAGGGTACCCGACATGTCAGTGGTCTCTCGGGCGATCTACGTATCATGGCGGCCGATTTTTCTTTTCGCGAGGAGGTCAGCGGTCCCGGCGTAGGCCATGACTATCTGAAATTTCACTACAAGCTAAGCGGCCGGAATATTGTCAGGTTCGCCAATCGGCCTGACACATTGATCGAAACCGGTCGCAGTATTATCGCCTACCATCCTGAAGGACTATACAAAGACGATTGCTATGCTGCCGGTGTGCGCGAAGTATCTGTCACCATCGGTTGTCGGCGTCATGCGATACTGGACTTGCTACAATTGTCATCCGACGAGTTGCCCAAGCCTGCGCGGCGCTATTTCGATTGTCCCGATTCCGATTTTATCTGTGACGAGTTGCCACTGACTGCACGGATGAGAGAAGCGTTGTCTGATATGAATCGGCCAAACTTCAGTCCCTGGCTCGGACAGATCTATATCGAATCCAAAGTACTCGACCTGATTTGCCTGTCGTTACATGAATTGACGGAAAGCAGTTCCTTCGGCGTCGCGAACGCGACGCTCAGGTCTCGTGATATAGAAATGTTACGGGCGGTGAGGAGGTCTCTGGAAACAAGTATTGGCGAAAACATTACGATCTCAGCGCTCTGTCGGAAATTTGCTACAAACCGGACCAAACTCTCCCAAGGCTTCTATATGGTGTTTGGCGAAACTATTTTCGAATATATCCACAAGCTCCGGATGGAGCATGCCAAATTGCTACTTACTGACACCGACAGCCCCATTTCTGAAATTGCAGATCGTGTGGGCTATGCACGCCAGAGCAGTTTCTCCACTGCTTTTCGCGAGTATCACGGCATCAGACCTCTAGACATACGCCGGTCTAATATGAGGAGGTTTTGAATCGGGTTTCAGAAGCGGAGGGATTCATGAAATTGGCAATTCGGCAGTCGATTTTATTTCGGATAGCGCAACCATCGAGTTGATATCCTGAACGCCGGGAACCTGCGACAATTTGGTGAAAAAGAAATGTTCATAGGCCTCTATGTCGCGCGTGACGATCCGCAACATGAAGTCCGAACTTCCCATCATAACAAAGCATTCAAGTACCTCGGGAAAATCATTCATCGTTTTGGCGAAGTCCGAGACATTTGAGCGTCCTACGGCGTCAAGCTTTACCAGCGCAAATATCTGCGTGTTGAAGCCGAGCTTGACCCGATCCAGCACAGCGACTTGCGCTTTAATGAACCCCTCCTTCTTCAGGCGTTGAACCCGCCGCCAGCAGGGGGCCTCGGATAATCCGATCTCGCTGGCGATGTCCGCGTTAGAACGAGAAGAATCGGATTGTAATATCGAGAGTATGCGCCTGTCATAGCCGTCCAGATCGATTGGCATGATATATTCTCTATTTCTTATATGAAAGAATGATTATTGCTAATTTATAGCAAAATTGCGCATAAATGGCAATTTTTTTTGGAGCCTATCATGTTATCTCCACTGCCGAAGGAGAATTGGTATGCCTCTTGGTGTTCTGCCCGATTTCGAAAGCGGCATTCATCATATCGACGACGAAAAAAACGGGGTTCGCGGGGTGGTTGCGATTCATTCGACAGTGCTTGGCCCTGCCGCAGGTGGATGTCGTCTTTGGCATTATGACAGCGATGGCGATATGGTCGCCGATGCTATGCGTCTGGCGCGCGGAATGAGCTATAAAAACGCGCTGGCCGGTCTACCTTTCGGCGGCGGCAAATCAGTGTTGCAGCGCCCCAAGGGGGATTTTGACCGCAAAACTCTGTTCCGTGTTTTCGGAGAGGCGGTCGAAGCTTTAGGCGGCAGATATGTCACGGCCGAAGATGTCGGAACGACCGTTGAAGACATGATGGTGGTGCGCAAGCAGACGTCTTATGTCGCCGGTCTTGAGACTGCTCCCGGCATGGCTGGTGGCGATCCATCGCCCTGGACTGCACTGGGTGTATTCCTCTCTATGCGAGAGGCCGCACGGATGGCACTTGGTTCGGATGTGGAAGGCCTGACAGTAGCCGTTCAAGGTGTAGGCAATGTTGGCACGGGCCTGTGTCGTCTGCTCTCGGAGGCGGGGGCAAAGCTTATCATCGCCGACGTGAACCGTGCGCGCGTCGATGCGCTGGCCAAGGAGCTCGGTGCGACGGTAATGGGCGCCGATGAGATCATTAGTGCGCAGGCAGATATTTTTGCGCCCTGTGCGCTGGGTGCCGTCATCAATGCGCGGTCTATCCTGCAACTGAAGGCGCGGCTTGTTTGCGGAGGAGCGAACAATCAGCTTGAGACGGACCAGGATGGCTTCGCCCTGCAAAAGAGAGGTATCACCTATGCGCCGGACTATCTCGTTAATGCCGGCGGTATCATAAATGTCGCGGCGGAATATCTTCACGAGACTACTGAGGATGTCCACGAGCGTGTCACCCGCATACCTGAGCGCGTGCGTGAGGTCCTGCTGTTGGCATCGCAGATCGGCCAGCCGACGCATCGTGTTGCTGACACCATGGCTGAACGGATCATATCCGGCGTCAGAGTAAAAGCGGCCTGATTGTCATGCGTTTTGAGGTTCGCACCCTAGCCGATGCGCAGGCGCTCTCACGTGTGTTGGAGCATTTCGCGTTGCGGACCTTGCTGCTGGACCGGGTCGAGGCCACGCGCGATGGCGATATGCTGAATATAATACTGGAGATCGCTGGGCTGGACGAACCACTAGCGCAAATGATCGTCGAGAAGATTCGTGCTTCGGTGATGGTCTTGGAGGTGGTCCGTTCTCCACAGTCCGAACAATATTTGGATGGTGTTGCATTATGATACCAAATCACAAGGGTTTGTACGTTCCTGAACCGGATTGCCGTCCGGGAGAAGAGCCTGATTTTTCTCATATCGACGTTTCCGTGGCTGGAGCTGTGGCTCGTCCGCCCGTCGCTGTCGCCGCTAATGAGATACGCGACCATGCTTTTTATTTGATCCGTGTGCTCGACGATGAAGGCAAGGCACATGGCGACTGGGATCCGGCACTTACACCTGAAATATTGCTCAAGGGATTGCGGGCAATGATGCTGACCCGCGCCTATGACGCCCGCATGGTGCGCGTACAACGCCAGGGCAAGACAAGCTTCTACATGAAATGCACGGGTGAAGAGGCCGTGGCAGTCGCGGCAACGATGGCATTGCAGCATGGTGATATGTGTTTTCCGACCTATCGGCAGCAGGGTATATTAATCGCGCGCGACTGGCCGATCGTCGACATGATGAACCAAGTCTATTCCAATAGTCAGGATCGGCTCAAGGGGCGTCAGATGCCCGTTTTCTACTCAAGCCGTGAGGCTGGCTTCTTTTCGATTTCGGGAAATCTTGGCACGCAATACAGCCAGGCGGTCGGTTGGGCTATGGCCGCCGCCGCGGATGGCGATGACCGTATCTCCGCAGCATGGATCGGCGAAGGTGCTACCGCGGAAGGAGACTTCCACTATGCTCTGACCTTTGCCAGCGTCTATCGCGCGCCCTGCATCCTCAACGTCGTCAACAACCAGTGGGCAATATCGTCTTTCTCGGGCATTGCCGGCGGCGAAGCTACAACCTTTGCAGCGCGTGGACTGGGCTTTGGTATTCCGTCCTTGCGCGTGGACGGCAATGATTTTCTTGCTGTTTATGCGGTGACGGCATGGGCTGCCGAACGCGCCCGGTCAGGCTATGGCTCGACCCTAATCGAACTGTTTACTTATCGTGCCGAGGGGCATTCAACCTCTGACGATCCAACCCGTTATCGCCCGTTGAGAGAAGCCAGCCTCTGGCCGCTAGGGGACCCTGTCGAACGGCTGAAACAGCATTTGATCATAAAAGGCCTTTGGTCGGACGAACAGCACGAGGCTCTCCAGAGGGAGTTGGAGGACGAAGTTCGCAGCGCGGGAAAGCAGTCGGAAAGTTATGGCACGTTGAAGGAAGGCGACAGATTATCCGCTGCGACTATGTTTGATGATGTCTATCGTGAAATGCCAGCGCACCTGATTGCGCAGCGCCAGCAGGCGGGAGAGTAACTATGCCATCCATGAGCATGATCGAGGCAATCAATAGCGCGATGGATGTGGCGCTCGCCAACGATCCTGACGTGATAATTTTTGGTCAGGATGTGGGGTTTTTCGGGGGTGTATTTCGTGCCACCGACAAGCTTCAGCAAAGTCATGGCAGACAGCGCGTGTTCGATGCCCCTATTTCGGAAGGAGGCATCGTTGCCGCGGCGGTCGGTATGGGTGCCTATGGTAAACGCCCGGTCGTCGAGATCCAGTTCGCCGATTATATCTATCCTGCCACCGATCAGATTATCTCCGAAGCAGCGCGCATGCGCTACCGCACCGGAGGAGAGTGGTGGTCGCCGCTCACGATACGCACACCTTATGGTGGAGGTATCTATGGCGGTCAGACGCATAGCCAGTCACCCGAAGGCATCTTCACGCATGTAGCAGGACTCAAAACGGTTATCCCGTCAAACCCATATGACGCCAAGGGCTTGTTGATCGCGGCTATTGAGGATGACGATCCGGTTCTCTTCTTCGAACCCAAGCGCCTCTACAATGGTCCTTTTGATGGGCATCATGACCGACCGGTGCAAAGCTGGGCGGGGCATCAAGACGCGCAGGTTCCTGTCGACCATTATGTGGTGCCGCTTGGCAAGGCGCGGATCATGCGCGAAGGCGAGGCGGTCACAATAATTGCCTACGGCACTATGGTGCATGTGGCACTCGCCGCCGCTGAGGAAACGGGGATTGACGCCGAAGTTATCGACTTGCGGACCCTTGTCCCGCTTGATCTCGACTGCATACTGGAATCGGTCAGTAAAACCGGACGCTGTGTGGTAGTGCATGAGGCAACACGAACGAGTGGTTTCGGTGCTGAATTGGCTGCTCAGGTGCAGGAACATTGCTTCTTTGCTCTAGAGGCGCCGGTCATGCGTGTGACTGGATGGGATACGCCATACCCGCATGCCTTTGAATGGGAATATTTTCCGGGTCCTAACCGTGTTGGTGAGGCCCTCAAACGCGTGGTGAGTATCTGATGGCGGATTATATCTTTAAACTTCCGGATATTGGCGAAGGCATCGCCGAGGCTGAGATCGTTAACTGGCATGTCGCCGTCGGTGACAGGATCGAGGAAGACCAGCCACTAGCGGACATGATGACCGACAAGGCCACTGTAGAAATTGAAAGCCCAGTGTCCGGGACGATACTTCGGCTGGCAGGCGAACCGGGTGATCAGGTCGCCATCGGTGCGGAACTGGTAGTAATCGAGATTGAGGGGAATAGCACAGCATCAGCTTCGGTGGTGCCTGAAGTGGCGGTGGTGCCAGTCGTGCAGGAAATGGCAAAAGTTGAAGACAAGCCTGAGTTAGTTACCACTAAAGCGTCTGAAACTCATTCCGTCCCCGAAGTTGAATCGACGCTTGAGTCTGTGGAGCCAGTCTCACAAGATCTACACCATAAGGTGCTGGCATCGCCTGCCGTGCGCGAGCGTGCCAAAAAGCTGGGTGTCGATCTCGCGTTGATAAAAACAACAGCCGGGCGAGTACGCCATAGCGATCTCGATACCTATCTGTCGAACAATGCGGCACAGGGATATCGCCCTGCGGCAAGCGATGCCCAGCGCGCGGACGAGACGATCAAGGTGATAGGACTGCGCCGTCGCATCGCGGAGAATATGGCAGCGTCGAAGCGCAACATACCCCATTTCACATATGTCGAAGAGGTGGATGTCACTGCGCTCGAAGAGATGCGCGGGCAGATTAATAGCAACAGGGGCGACAGGCCGAAGCTGACGATCCTGCCCTTCCTGATCACGGCAATATGTGACCTGTTGCCACAATTTCCAATGCTGAATGCTCGTTATGACGATGAGGCTGGTGTCGTGACCCGCTATGGTAGCGTGCATATGGGCATCGCCACACAAACCGATGCGGGTTTGATGGTGCCTGTTATCCGAGATGCGCAGAGCCAGAATATCTGGCAGCTTGCTAACGAGGTGGCGCGTCTTGCTGAAGCAGCGCGCAAGAGTATGGCAAAGCCTGACGAACTGTCCGGCTCTACGCTCACCATCACTTCGCTTGGTGCATTGGGCGGTATATCTACAACACCGGTCATTAATCGTCCCGAAGTTGCAATCATAGGTCCCAACAAGATTGTCGAGCGGCCTATGTTTGTGACTGATTCATTGGTTGGCGAACGTATCGAAAAACGCAAGCTTATGAACGTATCCATCAGTTGCGACCACCGTGTTGTTGACGGTTGGGATGCGGCAACATTCATGCAGGCGCTCAAGCAGAAGTTAGAACATCCGGCACTCTTGTTGGCTTTCTGAAACAAGATTCATGTTGAAAGGCCTTACAGATCACCCGCTTCGGCGCATTCTTTCTGAAGAAATGCATGCCCGAAAGCTTCCGCAGATACAGGCACCCGCACGACTGATGCAGTTGATCCTTCAACGACAGGGCGAAGGTGATAGTGAGCTCCATAAGCTGGCCCCACTTTGCGACGTAGATATCGACACGCTTCGTCACAAGCGCTTCATCAGCTGTAAACTCGATGGAATGCACCTAGTCTGGGAACGCCACACCGAGACATCGAGCTATACCTTCATCCTTCCCGCATCCGGGGAACGCCCATTCGATCCGTTCCCTTTCGGTGAGATCATGGGAGGATGGTTTTCCGATGTCTGCGCGGTCGTTGTACGTGCCACATTATGCGAATTCGTGGCACCGGACTGGAAATATGACACGAGCATGCTCTTTGACCAGTCGGACGTCGTCTCATGCGATGTTGCTGGTGGAAAAGCCAGAATATGGTCAGATTTTCGCTTGCATGACGATGGCTATGGTCACCTGCTTATCATGGATAAGGGGTTGCAAGGGCCAGAAGGGACTCTGGTCTTTCAACGAATGCAGGATCTTGGCAATTACCGCAACATGGCCTTGCTGGGTTTGCCCGTAGCGCAGCAATTGACTCCGAAGGTATCGGAGCTTGAGGCTCATCTTGCGTCTCTTACGGCTGCAATCGCGGATCGTCGGGAAAGTGACGTGCAGCTACTTCAGGATATATCTTCCTTAAGTGCAGACCTTGCGAATCTGACTGCCCAGACCCGTTTTCGCATGTCCGCCTCTCGTGCCTATGCGAAAATTTGCGAAGAGCGCTTGCTGGCTCTGAAAGCGATGGCAATACCCGGCTATCAGGATTTGGCTGATTTTACAGATAGACGACTTCTTCCTGCCGTTAGAACATGCGATTCTTTTGCTGATAGGCTCGATGATCTCTCCCAGCGTACGGCATGGGCAACATCGCTTCTCAGAACACGAGTCGATACGGAAGTGTCGCAACAGAACCGAAACCTTCTAGAATCGATGAACCGCAGGACTGAGTTACAACTGCGTCTACAGTCTATGGTAGAGGGTTTGTCGTCCGTCGCCATCAGCTATTATCTGGTTGGTCTTCTGGCATATGTGCTGCACGGCGTGCATGATATTGGCTTTGCTTCTTCGAACGTGGTGTTGGCTTTTGTCGCGCCAGCAGTCCTTTGTGGTGTATGGCTGACTCTGCATAAAATGCGGCGCTTTTATAAGCTTGATCCGCATCGGGCGCTGAATCTGCCAAACAATAGTCAGGCCTATAGGGATGTCATCGCGTCCGGCGGATAAGCGAATTTGTCGGCTTTACTTGCGGTTTTTGCGTGCCAGAAAGGGAAGGCATAGAGAATAATGGCCGACTATAATTATGATGTGCTGGTGATCGGTGCTGGCCCCGGTGGCTATGTTGCGGCCATTCGTGCGGCCCAACTGGGTCTGAAAACGGCATGCGCCGAAAGCCAGGATACGCTGGGTGGAACCTGCCTCAATGTCGGCTGCATTCCCTCCAAGGCTCTACTCCATGCATCCGAGAAATTCGAGGAAGTGCACTCTGGCCTGCTTGCCAAATATGGCGTGAAGGTGAGTGGAGCGTCGCTCGATCTTTCGGCCATGATGGTGGAAAAAGATAAGGTCGTTTCAGGTTTGATCGGCGGCATCGAGTTCCTGTTCAAGAAGAACAAGGTGGATTGGCTGAAAGGTCATGTCAGCTTCAAGGATGCCCATAGCGTTGAAGTGGCAGGCAAGACGGTGAAGGCAAAGAATATTGTCATTGCTACCGGCTCCTCAGTCGCGCCGCTGTCTGGTGTCGAGATTGATAATGACAAGGGCATTGTTGTCGACTCTACAGGTGCGCTAAGTCTTCCTAAGGTTCCGGGCCATATGGTCGTGATCGGTGGTGGTGTAATCGGGCTGGAGCTGGGCAGTGTATGGCGCCGTCTTGGGGCCAAGGTCACTGTGGTTGAGTTTCTTGACCAGATATTGCCCGGCATGGACGAAGATGTTCGCAAGGAATCCGCCAAGCTCTTCAAACGCCAAGGCTTCGATATCAAGACCGGTACCAAGGTGAGCGGCGTTGCCGTGAAGGGCAAGAAGGCGACGGTCAGTGTTGAGCCGGTCGCTGGCGGGGCAGGCGAGACGATAGAGGCAGACGTTGTTCTGGTAGCGATCGGCCGCAAGCCCAATACGGATGGGCTGGGGCTGGACAACATTGGCCTTGCGGTTAACCAGCGTGGGCAGATCGAAACCGATCATGATTTCGCCACCAGTGTCTCAGGTGTCTGGGCGATTGGCGATGTCATTCCCGGCCCGATGCTGGCACACAAGGCTGAGGACGAAGGCGTCGCCGTTGCCGAGAATATTGCTGGTCTGACCGGCATCGTTAACCATGATGTTATCCCCGCTGTGGTTTATACCCATCCGGAGATCGCCAGCGTGGGACTGACTGAAGAGCAGGCCATGGCCAAGGGTTCAGTCAAGGTTGGCAAATTCCCGATGATGGCCAACAGCCGTGCGAAGGCGAATGACGATACTGATGGCTTCGTCAAGATCGTTGCTGATGCGGAGACAGACCGCGTGCTTGGTGTGCATATCATCGCCTCTGTTGCGGGCACGATGATCGCGCAGGCTGCACAGGCCATGGAATTTGGCGCGTCCAGCGAGGACATCGCCTATACCTGCCACGCACACCCGACCCACAGCGAAGCGGTGAAGGAAGCCGCAATGGCTGTGCAGGGCAAGCCGATCCACATGTGAGTATATTCGAAATAGTGACAATGGCGGAGCAACCGTCGGCCCAATGACAAATTCTATAAGGAGAGGAACATCATGAATTTTAACTCTATGTCATCCCGGTTCGTTACTGCCCGAAAGTTCAGTTTCGGGAGACTTGGCGGTGACTGAATTCTTGGGGTGCGATGCTGGCCTTGCACCATCAGCAAATCTCTTCATAGAAACCGTGCGGTCCGTTCGGCATTGGAACGAGCATCTGTTCAGCTTTACAATCACGCGCCCGGCCAGCTTCCGTTTTCGGTCAGGAGAATTTGTAATGATCGGTCTGCCGATGGGGGATGGCAGACCGCTGCTTCGCGCTTACTCGATTGCAAGCCCGTGCTATGCTGAGGAACTTGAGTTTCTCTCTATCAAAGTTCCTGACGGTCCTTTGACTTCGCGGCTCCAGAAAATTGTATCTGGAGATGAACTGTACTTAGGGAAAAAGCCTACAGGCACTCTCGTTGCAGACGCGCTGCTGCCAGGGCAGAGGCTCTTTCTCTTATCAACAGGAACAGGGTTGGCTCCATTTTTGAGCCTTATTCGCGATCCCGATATATACGAGCGCTTCGAGCAGATAATTATAGTGCATTGCGTCCGTCAGGTGAGCGATCTGGCCTTTCGCGATGAGCTTGAAAGTCATGTTGCTGATGATGTCTTGATTAGGGATCAGGCGCTGATTCAACTGAGCTATGTGCCGACGGTGACTCGCGAAAATTTTCGAAATCAAGGTCGCATACCTGCGTTGATCGAGGATGGACGCCTGTTCAGAGGGCTTTCTGGTCCGGCAAGTTTCGATCCCGCTATCGACAGGGTTATGTTGTGCGGAAGCATGCACATGATACGCGATATTTCGTCTTATCTCGAGCATGCGGGTTTTAAGGAAGGCTCAAATTCGAGGTCGGGACATTTTGTGATCGAACGAGCATTTGTTGATTAGTTTCCAGAGGCGTTGTTGTGCAATGAGTAGCGGGTACAAATATCTGATTACTTTGTATTATTATGCGATGTGGATGGTATGGGGAGTGCCGACTTGTGAGAAGCGATTGAGGATTGCCGCACGGACTTTGAACTCGGTTATCTGGCGATTGAAGGTGTGTGCGGCGAGGCGCTGACCTAGCGACTTGAAGCAGTGCATCTTGGTCTCGACGAGGCGGCGGGGTGATAGCCGCTCCGCTTTTCCAGATTGGCCTGCCGAGCCGTTTCACCGCGCGAAGCGTTCCGTTGGGGGGGGGCTTGGTCTAGGCGGGCCGGTTTGGCACCGCGCGCATCGGACTGCCAGCTCGACCATCGGGCGCCGCATGCAAATCCATCTCCAGATCAAACCACACATTCAGTGAGCCTCGTTGCTTCAAGGCGTCATTATGCTCGGGCCAATTGGTCATGCGATATTTCGGCAGGGTGGGTCTCGGCATCCCGCCCATCTATAACATCCAAATCCTCAGGGGAATCCATTGCCTGCTATGCAGCAAAGCTTTGGGCCCATTGTAAATAAGGTTACCATAGGTGGACAAGTGATGCTGTCGATAGTTGATGCGGTCAATAGTCTGGCGAAGGCGCACTATGGCAAGATCGTTGCACTATTAAGGTTACTTAAAGCCCGCCTGAGTCACAATTATCATTCCAAATCAATGGGGCTGACATTACGCAAAGCGGGTGCGAATAAGTTTTTTGTCAATCTTGCCTACACTTGTTCGAGGCAGTTGGGCCATTATTTCAAATCGTTCGAGCTTCGCATAGCGCGTTAGTTCACCGCGTTCGATCGCGCGCATCACCGGAACGTTCAGCGTCTCAAGGGTCAAGACAGCATTGGCCTTCGGGACCACCACGGCGAGGGGGCGTTCGCCCCATTTGGGGTCCGGCACGGAAACCACAGAGGCTTCCAACACGCCTTCCGCCGACTGGACAAGTTCCTCGAGATGGACGGAATCGATCCACTCGCCCCCCGTCTTGATGACGTCCTTCAAGCGGTCGCGGATCGCAAGGTGCCCTTGTTGATCGATGGTCGCGATATCTTGGGTATGCAGCCAGCCCCCGCGCCAAAGCCCTCTCGAAGCGGACTCGTCTCCGATATAGCATTGCGTTAGCCAGGGGGCGCGCAATACCAGCTCGCCACGAGATTTGCCATCATGTGGCTGCGTGTTCATTTCCTCATCGACGATCCGCATTTCGACCAGCGGAGCATTGATGCCGGCGCCCGACAAGGTGGAGACAGCTTCGGCGTCATCATGGTGCTCTGCCGGTGTGCGTAGGGCCGATCGCGCGATGAGAGGGCCAGTCTCCGACATGCCGTAACCTGATCCTACGTCCATTCCGAGACTGCGCGCTTCCGAGCACAATGCCTGGGTGAGAGCGGAGCCTCCGATGGTCATTTTCCAGCCATGCAGGTCCGTGTTCGAATTGCGAGCGGCGTCGATAACCATCCGCAACACGGTAGGCACGCAGTGAGAGTAGGTCACTCTGTGCTCATCGCGCAGCTTGCATATCATGGCGGGTTCGTAACGGCCGGGGTAAACCTGTTTCAATCCAAGCATAGTGGCGAGATAGGGCATCCCCCAGGCATGGACGTGAAACAGAGGCGTCAGCGGCATGTACACATCGCCTACGCCCAATCCCGGCGACGCATGCGACGCTCCAAATGCGCCTGCAAAGGCCAGTGTATGCAGAACAAGCTGCCTGTGCGTATAGCATACGCCTTTTGGATTGCCCGTCGTCCCTGTCGTGAAAAACGTGGTCGCCACCGCGTTTTCGTCGAAATCCTGGAACGGATAATCGGGCAATGCAATTGCGGACAGCGCCTCATATTCTCCTATGGCCCAATCCGGTAGCGCAGCCTCGTCTCCATCCATGATCGCGATACAGGCCTTGATATCGGGCAGCTCGGCTAGAATGGACTGCATGATTTCGAAGAAATCCTTGTGCACCAGCACGATATCCGCCTGCGTCACCTTCAGGGTGTAGGCTATTTGTGCCGGAGTCATCCGGATATTCACAGTCTGAAGGACCGCGCCCATCGCCGGTATGGCGAAATAGCTCTCCAGATAGCGGTGGCTGTCCCAGTCCATGATCGCGACCGTCATGCCGGACTCCGCTCCGGCATTCTTCAGCAGGCTGGCAAGCCGTCCCACGCGATCGAAGAAATCGCGATATGTAAATGTCTTCTGGTCGCGATAAACAATTGGCTGATCGCCGGCCTTGGAAAGTACGCCGTCCAGCAGGTGTCTGATCGTGAGAGGAAATGAATAGGCCTCAGGAGCGGCCTCGGCATATTTTAGTTTCAAGACATGTTCCTCTCTTGCCCGATGGCACAGATACGCCTCTTCGCAGGCCACTGCGGATCCGGTGCGATCATTCCTGCAGTAAAGGCATATGCCTTTGCCAGGGCGCCCCGGCTGTGATCCTTCCGCCCCCCCCCTGCTGCGTAAAGATCAGATCAGGCGTCGGTGAGCCGTGGTGTGGCCCTGCCCGGACGCGGTATGGGGCGCCCAATGCCGGCTTCTCGCGCGGATGCCAGAAGCGCCACGCCAAGCGAAAGGTCGGATATGCCCATGCCCATTGCCTTGAATATGGTAAGATCGGCATCGGCCGGGCGGGTTGCGCTCGCCAGAACCAACCCTGACAGCGGCCGCACTTTGGCCCAGGCCTGTTCGTCCTCGCCGAAGAATTCCATATATTCCCGAGACAGCTTGCGGACCTGCGGCACTGCGTCAGCCGAAATGATGGCTGTGCGTTCGAGGAGATCGGGCGCGAACTCGATCCGGTCAGGGAGAATGGCGCCGACAGCGTTTATGTGAGTACCCGTGGCCATCATATCCCGGCTGATAAAGGGTTCTTTGGCACGGGTTGCCAGAGTGACAACATCCGCGCCGTCGATCGCCTCTTCGAGCGTCGCGGTGGCGACAGACGCGATCTTGAGACGATCGTTCACCTGCTGGGCCAAGGCCTCGCGGTTAGCGGGAGTAGGGCTCCACACGGTAACGCGATCCAGCGCTCGGACAGCCGCCACCGCCGCGATCTGCGTGATGCTTTGTTTGCCGGAGCCGATGATCGCCATATGGCGCGCATCCGGCTTGGCCATCACATCCGCGGCCAGACCGCTGATCCCGCCAGTGCGCATCTGGCCGAGCGCGAAGGCCTCGACGATCGCCAGCACAGAACCGTCATTGGAATCGATCAGGATCAGAAGCGGCATCGCGCCCCGCTCGGTATGGGCCCAGGTCTTGGTGCCGACGACACCGCGCCCGTCCATCACCGCTCCGATCGCGTGCAAGGTGGAATGCCCGCCCCACACCGCATGTGTCTTGGTCATGTTGGCGGCGCGCCCCAGCGCTTCCTCACGCAGGCCATTCCGCAGCGCGTCTATGGCCTGAGGAAGCGACATCAAATCGACGACTTCCTGTTCCGTTATCCAGATAGGGTCGCTCATCCGGCCACTCCCTCTGCGAATATGGAAGGCACAGGTGGAGCAAGCCCCAATGCATTCACGATCACTGCGTGGGTCAGATAACGGCCGATGAGGAAAAGGACGGCGATAGCCTGATCGGCGCCGATCAGGCCGATCAAGGCCTCGAGTTCGGTTGTTACGTTCTTACCGCGCTGATCGATCGCGGCGATGACAAGCCGCTGAACCGCGCGCTCCTCATCGGAGAGGCCTTCGGCGGTATCAGGCTTGAGCTCTTCCACTGCGGCAACCCAGGCTTCCCCAAAGCCCAGCTTGCGGGAAAGACGTTCGTGCTGATGCAGTTCATAGTCGTTTTCCATGATTTTCGCTACTGTCAGCGCGCCGGTTTCGGTTAGTCGATCCGGCAAGGCCTTTTTCAGTGCCTCGGTCATTTCCATGAACGGCACGAGGACACCGGGTTGATGCCCTGTGCACCGGAAAAACTCCCCCAGATAGCCAAGGCGTTTGACGCGGGCTTCCAGCACCTGCTGCGCGGCAGGCGAGAGTTGATCGAATTCCAGTCGCGCAATGAGGTCAGTCATCATATACTCCTATCTCGAGATATACTCCTATCTCGAGAGCATCCGATGCCTGAATCCGCCTATAGAATGAAATAGTTTCTATACCTCATAGTTATACTTAGAAAGTATAATCATGAGCGTTTTATACGGTGCCGGTGTAAAGATCGTCATAGCGGCACGATATTCACGATTTTTTTTGTCGGCTCGCATTCGAACTTCAATTAAGTGTTTGGCAGTGCTGTGAGGTTTTCGGCGCTATTCATGCTGTGCATTTCACCAATGGTTCTACTGAATTGGTATAACTCAGGTCGTCAAGCCTAAGTTCACTGAGAAAATTAAAAGACAGGCGAGTTATCAACAGTGCCGGTGTTTGAGGATGCATAACCTAACATGAAGGTCGCTGAGATTCAGGATCGGCAAACAGTCATTGTCGTCGGGGGGGCGGGCGGTATCGGGCGTGTCATATGCCAGATTATCGCCGCATCTGGATCGCGCATTGCACTGCTCGATGTGAATGACGCTGCTGGCAGCGCGGTAGTGGAAGGCCTCCCGGGAAAGGGGCATTTTTTCGAGCATGTGGACGTCACCAGTGAGACTTCTGTCGAGGTTGCGTTTGATCGAACGGAAGCCGTGGTTCCAGCGTCCAGGATGGTCGTTGTCTCTGGAGGTCCGCTGGGAACGCCTGCTCGGCCTTCCAACATCGTGAGTGTCGATCTGGATGAATGGAACCGCACGCTTGCCCTCAATACGACAGGGACATTTCTTTGCTTGCGCAAATTCGCGAGGCTGCGTGTGGCAAATCCGATCGAGCAAATGCGCGTCGTCCTGTTCTCTTCCATCACTGGTCAGATTGGTGGCGCGGTCACGGGTGTCGCCTACCCCACTTCCAAGGCCGCCATTATGGGGCTGACCCGGCAGGCTGCGCTTGATCTTGCCCCTTATGGCATCCTCGTAAATGCGGTTGCGCCTGGAAGCGTTGCGACCGAGGAGTTCAAGCGGTTTGTCGACGAGCCGATGATCGAGACGTTGAAAGCGCGCGCGCCATTGCGCCGTATCTCGACACCAGAAGAGATAGCAAATGTGGTTGCCTTCTTGCTGTCGGATACATGCTCTTACATGACGGGAACAACAATAGATGTGAATGGCGGGGCTTTGATGCGATGATGAAAGCAAATATAACGCGACCGGACGGCAACAGATGGTTGATTGTCCTCAGCTGCTTTCTGGGCCTGTTTCTGTGCATCTCGCCCTTCTTCCAGTTCGCGTCCGGCGTGATCCTTGCATCCATGGCGGTGGAGCTGGGATGGTCAAAGGCTCAGCTCGCGCTGGGTCCATCGCTCGCCTCGCTCATTCTCGCTTTCATCGCGCTGGGGGTGGGCTGGTGGGTCGATCGAAGTGGCTCGCGGATCGTGGCGCTTACGGGATGCATTGCGATGCCGCTTGCGATCATGACATTGGGGATTATTCCGGCGGATTTTCGGTTTTACCTGTTTGTCTCGGTGCTTGTAGGTATCGCCGGGGCCGCGACTCTTCCGTCGGTCTACTTCTATAATCTTCCGCGCTATTTCGATCGCAATCTCGGCTTCGCGATCTCGCTTGGGGCGCTCGGTCTGGGGGTGGGGCAGATCCTTTTGCCGCTGCTCAGTGGCGCGGTGCTGGCGGAGTTCGGCTGGCGCATGGCGTGGGTTGTAATAGGCGGATTCCTGCTCGTAGTGGGCGTGGCTAATGTTCTGCTCTTTGTTCCGCGCAGGAGCCGGGTCGAGCGATCGGCAGAGAGACCGGTGATTCTTGAGGACGGGATGGACTTTAGCATGGTGCTAAAGAGCCCGGACTATTGGTTACTCGCGCTGGCGTTCTTCCTGATCGCCATGGTCACGAACGGTGTCGGTCTGCATCTGGTGGGCATTCTCACGACGAAAGGACTGACGCACGAGCAGGCAGTTTTCGCTGTTTCGACCATCGGAATAGGTTCGCTTATCGCCCGATTGTCGAGCGGCGTGTTGATCGACTGGTTCGGCGTATGGTTGCCCACTATCATCTTCATCGGCGGACAGGCGCTAGGGTGCTTTGTGCTTCAGCTGGACCTCGGCCCGCTGCCCGCCATCATATGTGTGATGATGATCGGTGCAGGTCTTGGCGCGGAATCCGACATCATGCCTTACGTGCTCCGGCGGAAATATGGCATGCGGGCATTCGGGCGGGTAAATTCGCTGAGTTTTTCTGCCCTAGCTATGGGGTCTGCCATAGGGCCGGCCGCCATGGGCTATGGCGCTGACCTAACCGGTTCCTATTCCACCTTGCTTCTGGTGTTCGGTGGCTCGGCTCTGATTGCTGCCGGACTGATCTGCTTTCTCGCGCCGCCGCCAATGCGAGAGGTAGCCGTCAAAAGCGGCGCTGCGTTAGTCTGACTACCGTTTCCTGCATGGCCCTCGGCGCCAACATCCACATATTTCATAGCGGTTTCGGAACGTTGACATGAAAACCTTGGCTGACTTGATACATCGGAACGCTCGCTTCCATGGAAACCGGATTGCCGTGATCGACGGAGATCGGCAGCTCACGCACCGTCAACTGGCGGATCGGGCAGTCACACTCGCCGGGGGACTGCAAACTCGGTTCAACATGAGCGCGCAGGATAGGTTCGTGCTGCTTTCGAAGAACCGTATGGAAGCGATCGAGACGCTGGCGGCTTCCGCGGTCAGCAGCTTCATCCTTGTGCAGCTGAACTGGCGCCTGGCGGCGGCAGAGCTCGCTGCTGTTGTCATGGACGCCGAACCGAAAGTGGCGATCGTTGATGTCCAATCCTTGGATCTCTGGCGCGATATTGCGGCGCGCTGTGAGAACCGGATTCCTCTCATCGTGATCGGGGAGAGTGAAGAGGGGGATGTTAGCCGTTCAGAGGAAATTGCTTTCTCCGAATTCGTTGCGATATCGCCGCCGCTTCCGGCAAACCATCCGGTTGCCGCTGACGATGTGGCGCACATAATCTACACCAGCGGCACCACCGGCAAGCCCAAGGGTGCCATGCTCAGCCAATCAGGAATGCTGGCGGGGGCAGAGCAACTGTCCGGCTATGTCGGGCACCGGCCCACGGACAGGATCGTCGTATCCATGCCGCTGTTTCACGTCGGCGGCATTATCGAATGGTACGCCGTTCAATTTCTGGGTGGCTCCTGCGTCGTGCTTCAGCAGTTCACTCCTGTCGATTTTTTTCAGGCGGTTGAAAGGACTAGAGCGACAGTGGCGCATCTCGCTCCCGTCATGGTCAAGCGGCTGGTTGAGGCTCCCGAACGGTCACGGTACGATATCTCCTCGCTCATCCGTGTCCTTTATGGATCGGCACCTGTTCCGCCCGAGGATTTGAAGCGCGCGAACAAGGCAATGGGGGCCATTTTCAATCAGACCTATGGCATGACGGAGAGCGTCGCCGTCTCACTGTTGCTGACCTATCAGCAGGATCCTGACGGTGATGAAGTTGCCCTGCGACGGCTTGCGTCGGCTGGCCATCCTTATCCTCACACAGAGGTCTGGATTGAGAATGAGAATGGAATTCGTTGTAAAACAGGAGAAGTTGGTGAGGTGGTCGCGCGTTCGGCCGCTCAGTTTGTCGGCTACTGGCGCAACCCGGAAGCAACGGCTACAACTCTCATCGATGGCGCGGTACGAACCGGCGATGTTGGTTTTCTGGATGAAGACGGATTTCTCTTCATTGTTGATCGCGCCAAGGATGTCATCGTCTCCGGCGGTGAGAATATATACAGCAGCGAAGTTGAAAACGCGCTGATGGCGCATGAAGCGGTCAGGGAAGCGGCGGTTGTGTCAGCTCCTGATGAAAAATGGGGGGAGGCGGTCATCGCCCATGTCGTGCTCGCTCCGGGTATGCAGTCCGACGAAGCCGAACTCATAGCGCATTGCCGTTCGCTCATTGCTGGCTACAAGCGCCCGCGCGAAGTGCATGTCGTTGACGCGCTTCCGCGCCTTCCGCACGGCAAGATCGACAAAAAGGCCTTGCGCGCCCGATATTGGGATGGTCGGGATCGCATGGTTTCATGATGGAAAAAGTAGAAAATACGGGTATGCCGCTACACGCACTGACAGACAGAAGGCCGACATCTCAGCGCGAAGAGAGAAATCGCTATTATTGTGGGCCGCGTAGCGATCACTTCGACGGCGTGCGGTTCTTCAACCCCGGTCAACCGGACACTGACCGTTCGTTTGGCCAAATTCTGCAATGGAAATTGAGAGAAAAGGCGGCGCGCTGGCCAAAGTCCGTGCAAATCGTCCCGGTAAAGCCCGATCAGCGGGTTGACGGTCTGCGTGTCACGATGGTGGGGCATATGACGGCCCTTATTCAAATTGATGGACTCAATATCCTTACCGATCCTGTTTGGTCTCAGCGGGCAAGCCCGAGCCAGATCATCGGACCCAAACGTGTGACAGCGCCTGGTGTAAGCTTCGAGGATCTGCCAAATATCGATGCAGTCCTCATCAGTCACAATCATTATGACCATCTCGACAGTGGCTCAGTCAGGCGTCTGGTGGCGGCCCACAATCCGTTATTTATCACGCCATTGGGCAATGAGGCCATTATTCGGTCCATTGCCCCTGATTCTAACATTGTCGAGGGTGACTGGAACGATCATTTCGCGCTTTCACAAACGGTCAATGTCGCAATCACGCAGTGCAATCATTGGTCGGCACGAACCGTTGGCGATCGTCGCATGGCGCTGTGGAGCGGATTCTTTATTCGTGCCAATGCAGGTGCGGTCTGGTTTGCCGGTGATACGGGCTATGGTGATGGAACCGTCTTTCGCTCAATTGGCGATCGTTATGGATCCCCTGATATCGCTTTGATCCCCATAGGGTCATATGAACCGCGCTGGTTCATGGCGGCGCAGCACGTCAACCCCGCGGAAGCTGTACAAATAATGCGGGATGTTGAGGCAAAGCTTACTCTCGGTGTCCATTGGGGCACGTTCCAGTTGACGGACGAAGCGTTTGATGCCCCGCTGCACGCTCTTTCGGAGGCGTTGGCAGATGCTGGGATCGATGCTGGACGTTTTCCTGCCGCGAGGCCTGGCGATGTGTTCGAAGTCTGACTGCTGATATGTAAGATTGTGAATCGTTAGTTATTCAGCGAATTCTGCACTTAGTGATCTATGAGAAGTTCGCTGATCAGTCCGCGTAACCAACGGTTCGCCGGGTCCTGATGCGCACGTTCATGCCAATATTGGCAAATCGACAAACTCGGTATCTTCACCGGCAATTCTAGCGTATGCAGCCATTCTGGATGTGAAAAAGATCGGATGACGCGACTGGGTATCGTGGCGATCAGATCTGTACCCTGTAACAGGCCAAGCGCCGCCAAAAAATGAGGTACGCGAACCGCAATCCTGCGCGAACGGCCAGGCGGAAGAAGAAATCGCTCCACCTCGATTTCGGACAGTCCTGCAGATATTATCCCTATGTGGTTGCCTTCCACATATTGATCGAAAGTAATTTGTTCACCGAATGCATTATTTTCCGATGATACTACACAAACATAATTGTCCTCGAACAGGCGTTGCTGCATGAATCCGCCCTTGAGTTCGCGAAGGGCGCCGATGGCGAGGCTGGCTCGCCCCTGCTCCATTGCGCTGGCATAATCCTCGCGTGGAAGCTGGGTGGCTATGAGGCGGACATTGGGTGCAGTCTCGCGCAATTTGCGAACCAATGGCGGTAATAACCCAACCTGCCCGATATCCGACATCAGAATTGTGAATGCGGTATGGGACGTATCCGGGTGAAACCGGGTGGAATGCGAAAGTCCTTCTTGTACCAGTTCGAGTGCCTCAGTAATAGGACCGGCAAGTTGCTGAGCCAGCGCTGTGGGTTCCAATCCATTGCGCACACGCACGAATAGCGGGTCTCCGCAGGCTTCTCGCAATCTCCCCAGAGCATGACTTATGGTTGGTTGCGCTCTATTTAAATGGCGGCCCGCAATCGTCAGGCTGCGTGTTTTCATTACAGCATCAAACACCACAAGGAGATTAAGATCAAAGTCCTTGATATTCATTTCATCGATTTAGCTTAACTCCGGAACAGATGCGATCGTTATTTTGTTGATTGTTCATATAGACGCGGTGCATGCCGGAAATTCACTCTGCCGTGGATGCCGTAGCGGCATTTTTCCCATACCGATGTTCCTAGGAGCCAAAGATAGCTCCCAAGCGGGAGGGGAAAGATTAGAATGCGCATGCTTGCAGGCGTTAGAGTGATCGAACTGGGAAGCTTCATAACGGCGCCGCTGGCCGGGATGATGCTGGCCGAGATGGGTGCTGACGTCATCAAGGTGGAGCGGCCGGAAGGTGACCCGTTTCGTCATTTCGATGGCGGGCGATATAGTCCTCATTTCCAGGCTCATAATCGCAACAAGCGCTCTGTTGTGCTCGATTACGGTAAAGTGGCAGATCGTGTAGCTCTGCTGGGGCTGTTGTCAAAAGCGGATGTGCTGCTTTTCAATATGCGACCGGGTGTGATGGAAAAGCTCGGTTTGTCGATGGAGCGCCTGCGAGCAGAATTTCCGCGGCTTGTCATTTGTGCGATCAGTGGTTTCGGTCAGAGCGGGCCTTATGCCCAAAGGCCGGCGTTCGACAATGTGGGCCAGGCTTTGTCTGGCTGGATGTCTCGATTCAAGTTGAGTGACGACCCTCGTGTGGTTGGCCCCGCCGTTTCGGATGCGGCAACGGGGCTTTATGCCTCATCTGCGATTCTGGGCGCGCTATTCGAACGCGAACGCACTGGGGTCGCGCGGACCATCGATATATCAATGCTGGAATCTACGATGGCCCTTGGGTTGGAACCTATAGGTCAGTATCTTGCAACCGGATCGGTTCCGCCTGTTTTGCAACGTGCTGCGATGTCTCAAGCGTATTCAGTTACCTGCGCGGATGGGGCCCGGATCGGGTTGCACATTTCCTCTCCAGATAAGTTCTGGGAAGCATTGTGTGAAGCTATCGGACGGCCTGAATTGTCCCAAAAATATCCAAAGCGGATGGACCGCGTTCGAGGTTATGAGGCGATAGCTTCAGCCCTTAACAACATCTTTTCTGAACGGACGCGTGATGAGTGGGCTGAAGCGCTCGCGGAATCGGATGTTCCCTTTGCACCAGAGCTTGAATTGAATGAGTTGAGGGCTGATCCCCAGGTTGCACATCTCCAGCCATTTTACGTCATCGACCATCCCCAGATGGGACCCATAAATAGCATGCATCGTCCATATAGAGTTGATGGTAGTCGCGAGATCGATTTCCGTCCGCCGCCTACTCTTGGTGAGCATACGGAAGAAGTTTTGCAGGAGTATAATCTAAATATAACAGTGAATAATAATTAGATGATTTAAATATTTAAGTAAATAATATTTAAATGGAGGGGTCAAATGAACAGAAGAATATATTTTGGTGTATTGGCTAGCACGGCCTTTGCCAGTGTGATTGCGCCAGCTGTCGCAGCAGAGGTATCTGAAGCAAGCGGAACAGTGAAAAGCAATGCAGTTGCCCAGGATTCAGGCAGCTTGATGCAGGATATCATCGTCACTGCGACGAAGAAATCAAGGGCCGAAGAAGGGCAGAAAGTTCCTATCGCTCTGACGGCGCTTTCAGGCGCTCAGCTTGAATCCCGGCATGTAACAACATTGCGCGATCTTGGCACCTTTTCGCCGAATGTCTCGCTGGAACCGAATGGCACTATCAAAGGGCTCGCCAACTTCACCATCCGTGGCCTCGGCGCAAATACCGCCACCGCCTCCGTTGAACCGACCGTAGGTTTATTCATCAACGGCATCTATCAGGGTGTAATCGGTGGACAGATTATGGACAATTTCGACGTGGAAAGCGTTGAAATTCTTCGTGGTCCGCAAGGAACCCTGTTTGGCCGCAACGTGACCGGCGGCGCTGTGGTTGTGCGAACCGCACGACCGACCGCGCAACTCTCCGCCAAATTTCAGCTCGAGTACAGCACTCGCGACGATATAAAGGCGGCGGCAACGGTCAGCGGACCGGTCATCAGCGATGCTGTGTTGGCGAAGCTGACCGCATATTACAGGCATGACGGTGGCTGGTTCTACAACCAGACTCTGCATCGCCATGTAGGTGGCGATAATACTTGGTTTGTTCGCCCGACCATTGTCGTCAAGCCGGCAGAGGGTGTCGATCAGACCTTTATTTTCCAGCATCTCGAAATTGACGGCGACGGCATTGTCTCGCGCAATGTGTACCTCAATCCGCACCCGTTTCAGATTACTCAGGATTATGCGGGTTACACACGCGTCCGTTCGACGGACTTCACATCTGAAACCAACATTGATGTTGGCTTGGGCAATGGCAAGATCACCAATATCTTCGGCTACCGGCAATTGCTGCAACGATCCGGAAGAGATTTCGATTCTGGGCCAACCCTCATCAACCATGCGCAGGATTATCTGGATCAGCGTCAATACAGCAATGAACTGCGCTATGCCGGAAATTTTGGCGACCTGATCGATCTGACAACGGGACTGTTTCTGTTCAAGCAGAGCTTCCTGAATATCGACCAGCGCAATACCACTGCGGGTCAGACCGGTGGCGGGGGCACTATACATCAAAAGGGTTGGGGTGTTTTCGGGCAGGCGGACGTTCATTTCGCCAGCTCCCTGACCGCCGTTTTGGGATTGCGCTACTCATGGGAACAGAAGGAAGCTCATGTAGCCCGCGCGCAGGCGTCTCAGCCATGCAGCCTCGCCACCCTGACCTGCATTTTTACGGGCACGGATGCTCTGAACGCCAAAAAATCATGGAGCGCGCTCTCCCCGCGTGTCGGCCTTAATTGGCAGGCCAATCGGGATGTACTGGTGTTCGGATCGTTCAGCAAAGGCGTGCGCAGTGGCGGATATAATACCCGGCGCTCTAGCCCAACAGACCCGGGGGTATTCGATCAGGAAAAGCTGTCTTCATTCGAAGTGGGCGTAAAAAGCAGCCTGTTTGACAAACGTGCACGCGTTAATCTGACAGGTTTCTATAACAAGTTGAAGGGAATGATATTAAACGGCAACTTCGGTTGCACCGTTAGTCCCTCATGCCCCAACGGTGTGGTATCTACGTTGTTCAATGCAGCGGATGCACGCATTTATGGCGCGGAGGGTGAATTTGTTGTTGCTCCGTTCAATGGGCTGGAACTGAACGCTAACGTCGGACTAACAAAGGGCAATTACACCAAGGTCCTGGCCGATCTTAATAAAGATGGCAGTATCAACGCAATTGATAAGAACCTTCAAGTTCCTCGTGTCTCGAAATGGTCCTACAATCTGGGCGGTACCTATACATTTTCGTTTGCGAACTCCAGTAAACTGGCCTTTCATGCCGATTATGGGTTTCGTAGCCAGATGTTCGTCGATGAACCAAACCGCGTTCCCACTATTGCGTATAAGCGGCTCAACGGCGATATAAGTTATACTGTCCCGGGCGGTCAGCTTGAGCTTTCGGCTTACGTTAAAAATCTGTCAAACCGCGAGCAAAACACTGCCGCCACTCCTGTTGTTCCGGGGGTCGCCTATTATTACACGATTGATAAAGGGCGCATCTGGGGCGGAGCAATTAACTATAAGTTCTGACCGACTATAAGTTACGCAGGATCGCCAGATCGGCGATCCTGCCGCTCGGGTTTTATAGCATCGGGGGAACGCGTTGGAAAAACGTTGGACGATCATTGCCATTCTGTTCCTTGTTCAGATTGTCAATTTTGCAGACAAGACAGTCGTTGGGCTGGCAGCGGTCTCCATCATGCAGGAACTCAACCTGAGCGCGAGCCAATATGGGCTCGTTGCCAGCAGCTTCTATTCTCTTTATGCGGTCACGACGCTGGTCGTGGCGCTGGTCTTTGCCCCCCGATATACACCTCGAGTCATCCTGACCGGCCTGTTGCTCGTGTGGTCTGTGGCGCAACTGCCCATATTGATCGTGGCATCCCTGGGGGTGCTGATCGGGTGCCGGACGGTTCTGGGCGCGGCTGAAGGCCCGGGGACTCCCACTGTCATCAGCGCCGCGCATGAATGGTTTCCTCCTGAGGAACGCACATTGCCCACGGCTCTAGTGATGCTGGGAACCACGGTGGGGCCGCTGCTCGCTGCGCCGCTGCTGTCTCTGGTCATAGCGAGCTGGGGCTGGCGCGCCGCCTTCCTCATGTGTTCGTTGCTGGGTTTTCTCGCTCTCATTCTCTGGTGGAGTCTTGGTGCCGATGGCCCGGGCGTGGCGGTATCGGACAGTCGCACGAACACGGCGCAGGGGGAGGACAAATCGCCGCAGAAGCTGATCTGGACCGACCCGACCATCATCGGATGGTTGCTATGTGGTTTTTGTGCTTACTGGAGTATCGGCTTCTCCGTATCGTGGCTTGCTCCCTTCCTTCGGGTGGGACTTGGATTCGACACGATGACGGTCGGATGGGCTATCTCGCTCATCTTCCTCGGCAACGGGATCATCGGCCTAATCGCAAGCAGCATTTCACAGCGCCTTACGCTTAGCGGTGTGTCTTCCCGAGGCGCGCGGGGTATCTTCATCGCCGTCGCGCAGTTTGGCTCTGCCATATTCTTTGTTGCGACCGCCTACGCAAGCTCGGATATCCTCAAAGTGGTGTGCATCATGTTTGCCATCTCGCTGCCAGCTATCACCTACACGGTCGGGCCGCCGATCATCAGCGAAATTACCAGGCCTGCCGATCGCAACCGTACGATGGGGATCATCATGGCGATCATTCCTATTTCCGGCATCATCGCGCCCTATGCTTCGGGCAAGATGGTGGAATCGCAACCCGGTATCGCCGGCTATGACGCTGCGCTGATACTGGCTGCGGCAGCGCTTGCGCTTGGTGGGACGATTGCGCTGTTTACGCTTCATCCCGAACGGTCGAAGGCGCGCCTTGTGTCTGCCGATTAGGTGAGTGCACTGTCCAGAACTGCACGAGCGGCGTTAAAAGATGCGCTTGCGGCTTTTTCCTGATAGTTTCGGCTTCCCTTCTGGGTGAAGCCATGGACAGCATCGGGGTGAACTGTAATTCTGATATTCGCTTTACCGGTCGCACCCGCGCGAACATGGTCCACTTCATCAGGCGGAACTAGTGTGTCCGCGCCCCCAAAGTGGATGTCGAGCGGTGCAGATATGTCTTTTAGGCGATCTGCGTAGATGCCAAGCCGTGCGGCGTGAAATATGACCCAACCGTCGCCAAATCCTTCTAGCGCTAACCGCAGCGCGGGTTCCCCACCGGCGCAATAACCGCCCACAAAAAGTGGGCCGTTATGAGCCTGAGATTCCCCAATCATACGCAAATCATCCAGCATTTGTTTACGGTCGACGGCTTTGACCCGGCGGATCGCTTCCCTAAAGCCTTCATCTGTGTGGGGAATCGAACCTGGAAAAACGCGGCCAAAATAATCGGGAGCGATAGCGCGGTATCCTGCGTCCGCCCATTGCCGCACCGTTTCCGAAAAGATCGCATCGACCCCAAAGATCGGAGAAAGAAGAAGGATCGTAGCTTTCGGAGAACTGTATTCTACTGCCGAGAACACGTCCATCTCGAAACCGTCATTCAGGCGGATGGCATCCTTTGCCAATGGCTGGTCTTGAATATTCATGGATTGATAGATGCCAGCTGATATAAGATCAGCCAAGTCTTCGAGCATTCTTATGGCCTATAGACATAATGCGCGTCGTCGATTGGTCTAAAATAGGGCGGAAGCCTATACGCTTGGCAATCGGAAGCGCAAAATTGCGCCTGTATAATCCGGAGAGCATGAGCTGAAGATGGCGTTGATACAGTATATTGGTCGTATTCAGATTGATTTCGGGGCTCGGCAGCTGATCGGTGCTGAGCTGGCGAGGCTGGGCGTATCGCGGCCTCTCGTCGTGTCAGATAACGGTGTCGCCGGTGCGGGTGTTCTCGATCTTGCTCTTTCGGAGACGGCGGACTCTGCTTCTTGGCCGCGCTTTGTCGATGTGCCGTCCAACCCCACAGAGGCGTCGGCCCAAGCTGCGGCCCAAATGTTCAGGAACAATGATCGCGATTGCTTCGTGGCGGTGGGCGGCGGTTCGGTAATCGATTGCGCCAAGGGCGCGGCGCTGATCCTGTCTCATGATCGGCCCTTGGCAGACCTACTTGCGCGTAGCGGCGGGATGGATCGCATCGGGCCTGTCACGCCAATAATCGCAGTGCCGACCATTTCAGGGACGGGAACCGAGATCGGTCGCGGCGCTGGCATAACGCTAGCCGACGGCGAGAAGGGCGTTTTCCTGAGCGTGAACCTCATTCCCAAGGTCGCGATTTGCGACCCCGATTTAACCAAGGGCGCGCCGACGCGCCTGAAGGCTGGGTCCGGGATCGATGCGCTTGGCCATGCGATAGAATCCTATTTGTCCCCTGCCTTTAATCCGCCTGCCGATGCGATCGCGCTCGATGCGATAGCGCGTCTCGTGCGCTGCCTTCCGGCAGCGATCGCGAATGCCGACGATAGCGAAGCGCGTATGGAGCTGATGATGGGAACGATCGAGGCGTCCATGAGCATGTGGAAGGGGCTGGGGATCGCTCATGCGCTCTCCATGCCGTTCGATGATCTGGGTCTCCATCATGGAACGCTCGTCGGTGTGATCATGCCGGAAGCGTTGCGGTTTGTGCTTCCTTCGGTGTCCGATGAGCGCCGCGCAAATCTGGCGCGAGCATTGGGCTGCGGCGCTGATGAAATCCCCGAGGCGCTTGATCGTCTGAACCGTCAGATCGGGCTTCCCGCAGGACTAGGGGCGATGGGTGTTCCTGTCGACAGTCTCGGCCATGCCGGCAAGGTAGCGGCAGGCACGCCCTTCAATCATTTCGCTGCGCGTTCCGGCACGGCCGAAGAGTTCGAAGCGATGGCGCACGCTGCTTTTTAAGGTGAGATAATGATGTCGCAAAATTCCAATGCAATTCCACTTCGTGATCCTCGTACCGGAGAAATTGACGGCGAGATCGTTCCGGCGTCCCGAGAAGAAGTCGCGCAGGCGGCCCGTGAATTGAGGGCGGGACAGGCGGCATGGTCCGCATTGGGCCTGGAAGGCCGGATTGCCGTCATGCGGCGCTGGGCCGATGCCATCGAGGCGGCATCGGACAAGATCACTGCCGCCGAGATGCGGGATACGGGGCGCAGACGTGTCGCGCACGAAGTGCCTCATATGGTCGCTCATTCGATCCGCCTGTGGTGCGACAAGGCGCCTTCGGTGGTCGAGCGCGCACTGCTTGAGGGGCAGTCCAGCATCATACCATCGGTCAGCTTCCGCATGCAGCTCGTTCCCTATCCGCTGGTAGGTATCATCAGCCCGTGGAATCACCCCTTCCTGCTCTCGATGCTGGATGGCGTCCCGGCGCTGCTTGCAGGGTGCGCTTTGCTCGTCAAACCGAGCGAAATTGCGCCCCGTTTCGTCGGCCCGGTAACCGAAACGATTGCCGCCGTGCCCGAACTGGCGGCTGTACTGCGGTATATCGTCGGTGACGGCGGCACCGGTCAGGCGTTGATCGAGGAAGTCGACCAGCTCTGCTTCACCGGCAGCGTGCCGACCGGGCGCAAGGTTGCTGAGGCCTGCGCCCGCCGGTTCATTCCTGTGTTCCTCGAACTGGGCGGCAAGGATGCTGTGATTGTCACCGGTTCGGCTGACATACAGCAGGCAGCGGCGGCTGTGCTGAAGGGGGCTGTGCACAATACCGGCCAGCTCTGCTTCTCGACCGAACGCGCCTATGTCGCCCGGGAAATCTACGAGCCTTTTGTTGCAGAGCTGAAAGCACAGGCCGAACGGATCAAGTTCTCCTACCCCGATATGAAACAAGGGCATTTGGGACCATTTATATTGGGGCGGCAGGCGGACATAGTCGATGCCCAGTTGAAGCAGGCGACAGACGCGGGCGCCACCATTGAGGCGGGCGGCCTCAGCCAGACGCTGGGCGGCGGGCGCTTCATGCCGGCAACGGTGGTGACCAATGTCGATCACAGCATGAGCCTTATGCGTGAGGAAACCTTTGGCCCCGTCATTCCTGTAATGCCTTATGACAATGAGGACGAGGCGATTGCCCTCGCCAATGACAGCTCATTCGGATTGTCCGGCGCGGTGATCGCGGGCAGCGCCGAGGAAGCGGAGCGTATCGCCGAGCGCATGGATGCGGGGGCCATCAGCATTCAGGATACATCGCTCACCATTTTCATTATGACCGACGTGGAGAAGACCTCGTTCGGCATGTCGGGAATGGGCGGATCGCGCATGGGGCCGAATGGAATGCTGCGCTTTTTCCGCAAGAAGGCGCTGATCCGCCGTTCCGGCGCGGTTACCGACATGGAAGCCTATGCGGAGCACAATGCGGCGCCCCATGCCTGATGAAAGCGCGTTGGATGGGCGAGTGGAGCTGTTTGCCCGCCCGGACGTCGAAGCGCTTTTTCTCCCGGACGGGGAAATTCGCCTGACATCCCGTTCGGCGCCGTCACCGCGGGTGCGCACGGTGCTGGACTGGCTGGCGCGCTGGGCGGTGGAAACGCCCGATGCGCCTTTCGTCACCGAAGCAACAGGCGGGACGGGCGCTCAGGATGCGCGCGCCGCGTTGACCTATGCAGAGGCATGGCACGATGCTGGCCGCATAGGCGCGGGCCTGCTGGCAACGGGCTTTAGCCGAGGCGACCGGCTTCTTGTCGTCGCGCCAAACAGAATTGCGCATATGCGCATCGCGTTGGCGGCTTTGCGCGCCGGAATTGTCTATGTGCCGGTCGCTCCGCAATATGTGGGGCCGGGCGCGGATGTCGCGAAACTTGCAGTTGTGCTCGATATGATCGACCCGGTCGCGGCGTATTGCACGGACGCCCTGTCGGCCCCGCATCTGATCGGCCGTGTTCCGCTGCTTGAAGGAGACGCGGCGCTGGAAAAGCTCGTGGCGCAGGCGGAAGGATATGCCGATCCGGATATATCGGCTCTCGATCCGGAAGCGGTTGCGAAGCTGCTTCTGACATCGGGGTCGACCGGCGCGCCCAAGGGGGTGCCCTACAGCCAAACGATCATGACCGCCAATACCCAGGCGACGCTTGACGTATGGCCCTTTCTTCTGCGGCATAAGCCCATACTGGTGGACTGGTTGCCATGGAACCATGCCTTCGGCGGCAGCAATAACGTTCATATCGTGCTGTCGCAGGGCGGCACTCTTCACATCGATTCCTCACGTGGCCGACCGGAAAATTTCTCCCGGAGTATTGAGGAATTGCGCACGCTGCGCCCGACATTTCACGGCGCCGTACCGGCCGGATGGGCCGCGCTGTTGCAGGTGATAGAGGCAGACCGGGCCTTTTGTGAGGCGTTCTTCAGTCGCCTCGATGTGATGTTCTCCGCCGGGGCCGCGATGTCCGCCGATATTTTTGAGCGCCTGTTGCGTGCCTCCGAAACGGTGCGCGGCTATCCGGTGCCTATCGTCACTGGCTGGGGAGCGACCGAGACGGGGCCGGGCGCGACCATGGTGCATGCCATCAATGCGGGGCCGGGCGGTATCGGTACGCCCATGCCCGGCGTCGAGATCCGGCTGATGCCTGTGGGCGGCAAGCATGAGCTGCGCGTCCGCGGACCGAGCGTCATGGCTGGCTATTGGCGTCGCGATGATCTCTCGGCGAATGTCTTCGACGAGGAAGGTTTTTACTGCTCCGGCGATGCGGGCAAGATGGTGGACCCAGCGCATCCCGAACTGGGGCTGATGTTCGATGGCCGTCTGGTGGACGATTTCAAGCTGGCGAACGGCAGCTGGGTCAACACGAACAGGCTCCGGCTCGATATCCTGCGACGCGCTGACGGCGCCTTGCGCGATGTCGTCATTGTGGGTGCCGACCGGCCCTACGTCACGGCATTATGCTGGACGGATGACGCGGCCTGTCTCGACGATCTGTTTGCGGCGCATAACGCCGAGAATCATGGCCAGACTTCGCGTATCCACCGGTTCGCCGCGCTGGATGTCGCGCCCTCTGCCGAAGCGGGCGAGCTGACCATGAAGGGCGAAATCAACCGCAGGATTTTTATGGCGCGTCGGCCCGAGATCGTGGCTGCGCTTTACGAAGAGGCATCAGTGCAATGATCAGGGTGAACAGGGTTTCGGAACTACAGGAGCATGTCGGCAAAGAGCTGGGTGTCAGCGATTGGGTCGAAATCGATGAAGCGAAGATTCAGGCGTTCGGCACGCTGACCGGCGACACGCACTGGGTGCATATGGACGGCGCGCGGGCACGCGAGCAGACGCCTTTCGGCGGCGTGATAGCGCATGGCTATCTGGTGCTCGCCCTCGTCACGGGGCTTTCGAAGCAATGTTATGAGGTGCGCGCCGCCGAGCGGTGGATGAACTACGGCCTTGATCGCGTTCGTTTCACTGCGGTGGTGGCAGCCGGTGCGCTTTTGCGCCTGCGGATGACGCTGATGGAGCTGGAGCCGCAGAAGCACGGCACACGGCTGCGTTTTGGCTGCCAGATTGAACTGGAAGGCAGCGACCGTCCGGCGGCTGTCTGCGAATGGATATGCATTGCCTATGAGGGGAAAGAGTCGTGAGCAATACCGACGCATTCGAGGATGTTGGCCAACATACGAGCTTTTTGGGTCATGTCGGGGGGATAACCCGTCGCAAGACCGACGATGGGGTCGAAATCGGCATGAGGGTTGCGCCGCACCATCTTAACCCGAACGGCACCACGCATGGCGGGGTGTTGATTACGCTGATGGATATCACTCTCGGCATGAGCGTTGACGACTTCCTCAAGAATGACAGCGGTCGCCATCCCATAACAGTCCAGCTCAACTGCAACATGATGGCTGCCGCACCGGAAGGAGCCTGGGTGACGGGAACCGCCCAGATCGATGGCACCAGCCGCACGATGACCTGGGCCAGCGGGCGTCTGGTGGCCGACGGGCGCGTGCTGATGACCGGCAGCGCCGTGTTTCGCAACCCGCCTTCCGAGCGGCCAGCCTGAGGGAAGCAAAGATGGATTTCGACCTTCCCGAGGAGCTGCAGCTTTTCCAGAAGATGATGCGCCGCTTCGTCGATCAGGAGCTCATCCCGCTTGAGCCAAGGGGCGAGCTTGATGGTGAAACCCGCTCTCAGCTGCGTGAAAAAGCGAAGTCGGCGGGGTTGTGGATGCTGGATGTCCCGGTGGAGCTGGGCGGTCAGGGTCTGGGCGCGCTGGGGATGAGCATATTCTGGGAAGAGCTGTCGCGCACGGCGGCAATCGCGCCGCGCGATACCAGCATCTTCCACGCGCTGATCGGCCCGGTCCTGCTGGGTCTTGAAGGCGAACAGAAAGAGCGGTTCCTGATACCTGTCATTCAGGGTGTTGCGAAGCCCTGCTTTGCCATCACGGAACCCGATGCCGGTTCCGATCCTGGCGCGATGCGCACCCGTGCCGTGAGGGAGGGGGAGTCCTATCGGATCAACGGCGTCAAGCGCTTTATTACCGACGCGCGAACGGCCGATATTGTCCAGCTTATCGCCATGACGGATCCCGCCAAGGGCATCCGTGGCCTCAGCTGTTTCCTGATCGATATGAAAACGCCGGGAATCACGGTTACGGCGGACTATGACACTATGATGGGCGATCGCCCGTGCGAAGTGACGCTTGAAGATGTGTACGTTCCGGCAAGCCAGCGCGTGGGTCGCGAAGGCGAGGGGATGGCGCTGGCGCAACGCTGGATCACCGAAGGCCGCATCCTTCGCCATGGCGCGCGCTCGCTGGGCGTTGCGGAGCGCGCCCTGGAGCTGGGCATTTCCTACAGCCGTCAACGCAGCACCTTCGGCGCTCCGCTCGCCAGTCGGCAGGCGATCCAGTTCATGATGGCCGACGCCTATGCCGAATTGCAGCAGACGCGCCTGCTGGTGCGGGATGCGGCGCTTGATCTGGAGCGGGGGCGCGATGTTCGTCTCAAGTCCTGGATCGCCAAAAGTCAGGCGACGGAAATGGGCTTTCGCGCGATCGACCGCTGCATGCAGATTCATGGCGGCATGGGTCTGACCACCGAGATGCCAATCGAACGCATGTGGCGCGAACAGCGCTCTTTCATCATCACCGAGGGCGCGGCGGAAGTGATGCGCGCGTCCATCGCCAGAAAGGTATATGAAATCTATGAGTGAAAAACCGATGATCTCGCGCATGGGCGCCAGTGTGCCAGACAGGATATGGGTGCAGGGCAAGGATCTCTGCAACGATCTGCTCGGCAAAATCGGCTTTACCGAAATGACCTGGCTTGAGCTGACCGGAGAGTTGCCGACGCCCGCTCAGACCAAGTTGCTGGAAGCGATGCTGCTGACGCTCGTCGAGCATGGCGCGACACCAATGGCGATTGCAACCCGGCTGACCTATTTCGGCGCGCCGGAAGCCTTGCAGGGCGCGGTCGCCGCCGGTCTTCTCGGGATGGGCACTGCGTTTGCCGGTACGGCAGAAGGCGCGGCCAAGATGCTTTATGCTGGCTTGAAGGGTGTTCCGGAAGATGAGCCGCTTGATGGCATAGCGCGTGCTATCGTTGACAGGGAGCTTGATGCGAAGCGGCCGATATTCGGGATCGGGCACAATCTTCACAAGCCCATCGATCCGCGAACCCCGGTGCTGTTCGCTATCGCCGAGGAGCAAGGCTATCGCGGGCGCTATGTGGCGCTGATGGAGGCTATCGCGTCGGCAGCGGAAGCGCGCACCGGCAAGTCGATGCCCGTCAATGCCACCGGGGCGCTGGGCGCGCTGTGTTGCGAGCTGGGGCTGGACTGGCGCCTGTGTCGCGGTCTTGCCGTCATTGGCCGCGCAGTTGGGCTGGTCGGGCATATCGGGGAAGAGCTGCGCACGCCGATCGCACTCCAGATCTGGCAGCGCACCGAGGAGGAGATCGCCCGTTCGGTTGCGGAAGCCGACAAGGCGGGAGTGGAGCAGGCATGACAACCAACACCGACATCCTGAGCGAAGAACAGATTCTGCTTCGCGATACAATCCGGCAGATCGCCGAGGACAATTTTCGCGACAAGGCAGCCGAGGCAGACCGGACATTCAATCCACCGATTGAGAACATCCGGCTGCTGGCACAGCAGGGCTTCACTGGTACATTCGTGCCGGAGGAATATGGCGGTCTGGGGCTTGGTGTGCTCGACAACGCCCTCATTTACGAACAGATCGCACGGTACTGCGCGAGCACCGCTATTCTGATCAGCGTGACCGATGGCGCGACGCCGCGGGCGATCCTGCATCTTGGGACAGAGGAACAGAAGCGGCGCTATCTGCCCAAATTCGTTTCGGGCGAACTTTTTTCCGCATGGAGCATGTCAGAGGCGGAAGCGGGTTCGGATCTGGGAGCGCTGAAAACCAATGCCGTGCTGGAAGGGGACAGCTATCGTCTGAACGGATCCAAGATGTGGTGCTCGTGCGCCCAGGTCGCTGATCTGTTTCTGGTTCTCGTGCGCATGAGCGATGCCAAGGGGCTGGCCGGGATCGGCGGGTTGCTGGTGGAAAGGGACACGCCGGGGTTCACGGTCGGCAAGCATCTCGATCTGATCGGTTTGCGCGGCACCGGCATGGCGCCGCTGTTTTTCGACGATTGCCGCGTGCCCGCAGAAAATATGCTTTTCCCCGCCGGTGGAATGCGCGATCTTCTGAATGTATTTAACGCCGATCGCATCGCGGGCAATCCGACCATCTGTCTCGGCGTTGCGTCTTCGGCTCTGAACGAGGCGGCGGACTATGTCGCCACACGGCGCCAGTTCGGTCAAACGCTGGGAGATTTTCAGGGGCTGCGCTGGAAGCTCGCGGACATGGCGATCGATCTCGAGGCGGCGCGGACATTGGTGTATCGCGCTGCCACGAAGATTGACCGTGGCGATTTCGACCCGATCGATGCTTCCATCGCCAAGACGTTTACGAACGAGGCCGCGATGAGGATCACCGATGCGGCGATGCAACTCGCCGGTGCTTACGGACTTTCGGCCGAATATCCGTTTGAGCGCTATTATCGGGACGTGCGCGGTATGGCGATCGGCTATGGATCCACCGAGATACATCGCAACAACATCGGACGCGCTGTAGTGGAAGGTTCTTATCGGGCTTGATAAAAAAGAGGGGCCTTCCAGCAGGAAGGCCCCTCTTTCACATGCTGAATGGCCGTGCCTGAACTGTTCAGGAGAGAGGTATGCCAGCCCCGGTTATCGGTGCGGCGTCATCCGACAGCAGAAATGCGACCACCTTCGCAATAGCTTCCGGTTTCACCCAGCCGGAAGGATCTGCATCGGGCATATCCCGACGATTGGCGGGCGTATCGATAATTGTCGGGAGGATAGCATTTACGCGGATGGATCGTTCGCGCAGTTCCTCCGCGAGGCTTTTGGTAAGCGCCATGACGCCTGCCTTGGAGGCGGCATAGGGTGCCATCCCGATTGCCGGATTTGCCGCAGCTGCCGCGCCGACATTCACGATGGCACCGCCATTGCCGATGTGCTTCAGCACCTCGCGGCTTGCCACCACAGCGGTCCGCAGATTAGTCCGGTACATGGCGTCCCACTGATCTGGGCTCCCATGCTCGACAGTTTCCCACAAGAAGCCACCGGAAATGTTGACGAGCCCATCTACCGGACCCAGTGTCGTAACTATGTCCGCCATGGCACCAGATACACTGGTTTTGTCGGCAACGTCGATACCGCAGATACAGACAGCTGCGTCAGGCATCTTTTGTGCCAGAGCCATGTCGATAATCCCGATTTGATGACCTTGCGAAGCGAGAAAGTGCACGACCGCCCGGCCCAGTGATCCGCAGCCGCCTGTGACAAGGTAGACTGCCATGTTTACGCCTTCTCGAAGCTAGGCGGGGCAGGGCGGAAGCTCTCTCCGCCGGAAGATGCCGCCATCTGCCGGGCGGTAATTTCCATTTCGGCGGCGGCCCGTTTGTCAGCCTGAATCTTCGCCATGATTGCCGCACTCTGTCGAGATGCGTGCAATTGGCTGTGCGCAGCGACATCCTGAGCGGATTCGCGCAAAGACCTTGTATGTCCGCTGAACTCCGGGACCACATAGCGCGCGAAAAGCTCCCACGAACGGAGCGTCGCCTCGCGGTTTGCCCAATCATGCGCGAAGCCCAGCACCGCGCCGACGCCGCCCGAAATTTCCTGAAGGTTTCGGATGGCAGTGATTGCATCGTCAGGCGTGCCTATGACCGTTGTCGCGGATGCATCGGCAAGCGTGTCCGCCATCAGCTCATCGGCGTTGTCATAATGGCGCGCGCCGGGGAAGGCCAACACGGCCGTCTTATATTCATTATTCCACTTGTGGAGTCCCTGGATGACCTCGTCCTGCGCCTGTTGCCGGGTCTCGGCGATGTGCCAGAACATTGTGATCCGCCAATCGGCACGGTTTACGGTTTTGCCATGCTTGGCGGCAGCCTCTTCCGCGAAGCTCCATTGCGTGGGCAAAGCCTGCAGACCGGAGGACGAAGCCGATGCAATCGATACGACACCGATGCCATGCTTGCCCGCCAGCTGCATGCCGGAGGGACTGATGGATGACGCCGCCGCCAGTGGCAGCTTCTCCTGAAGCGGAAGCAGCTGAAGCTTGGCATCCTGAAGCGTGAACCATTCGCACTCATGGGTCACGCGCTCTTTGCCTTCAAGCAGCTTGACGATGACGCCAAGTGCTTCATCCTGCCTGTCGCGCTGAAGCATGGCATCTATGCCAAACATGCGCGCGTCAGACTGGAGTGCCCCGGGGCCTGTACCGAAGATTGCGCGGCCACCGGACATATAGTCGAGCTGCACCATGCGTTGAGCGGACGTGAAGGGATGATGATAGGGTAGCGAAATTACGCCTGTCGCGAGCTTGATCCGGGACGTGACCTGACTCGCGGCAGCGAGAAACATTTCCGGCGAACCAATTGTTTCCCAGCCCGAAGAGTGATGTTCGCCCACCCACAGCTCGTCGAATCCTTGACGATCGAGGTGGGATGCAAATGCCAGATCGCGCTGGAATAGATGAAACGGATGCTCTCCAATAGGATGGTGCGGCGCCAGAAACGCGCCAAAGCGCAATTGTGTCATGAGAACCTTCTTTCAATAAAATTGAATGAATTGAATTTGTTATTCCAGAATAGACCGGAAAAATGTCAAACTTGACTCAAGCCGCCATCGGCGAACAGATCGATACCGGTTGTGTAGCTGCTATCGTCGGATGCGAGAAACAATACGGACGCCGCCATCTCGTCGGCAGTGCCGAGCCGCTTCAACGGAATACGCTCCGCCATCATCCCGAGCTGATGGTCCGTGGCTTCTTTGCTGGGCAGGGCCTTGCCATGGATTGGCGTATCAATAACTCCGGGCGAAAATGAGTTGACGCGAATGCCTTTATCCTTGAGTTCTATCGCCCACGAACGCGCAAAGGAGCGCACCGCCGCCTTGGTCGCGGCATAGATGCTGCCCATAGGGGCTCCCTTCACATGAATACCTGACGAGACCAGCACTATGGTGCCTCCACGCGTCATCAAGGGCAATGCCTTGGCGACCGTGAAATAAAGGCCACGTACATTGATACCGAAGCTGGCGTCGAACAGTTCGCTCGATCCATCCGCGAAGGGCTGGAATTTTCCGATCCCGGCATTTGCGATGACGATATCGACAACGCCTTTTTCTGCCTGCACTTGCGCATAAAGGCGGTCCAGATCCTGCAGATTGGCAACGTCGCCCTGAACGATGGAGACATTATGGCCGATTTCCGATTTTGCGGCTTCGAGCTCCGGCAGATTACGACCAGTAATGAAGACGTACGCGCCCTCGCTGACAAATCTTTTTGCTGTTGCTAGGCCAATTCCGCTGCTTCCTCCCGTAATAACTGCAATTTTATCTTGTAGTTTCATTGTATATTACCTCAATAAATCAACAAAATTCATTATGAATGGAATGTATCTGCAACATGTTTTGTGTCGCCATATTCCTTTATTTCATATATTTTTTCATCGCGGACGGTAATTTTGAAATGGTACTTGTTGTTGTACAATTTCGAATTTTTGAGCGGCATGCGAGATTCCGCTTCCACCGCAACCTTGTCTCCTTCGGCAATGACGTCGTGAACAATCATGGTCGCGGGTCCCGCTGCAGCCTCGTTGAGTGCCGCGCTCATTGCAGCCAGTTGAGGCGGGGAAACCATGCCCATGCCTGAGATCCACAATGTAGTGTGTTCGTCGCCGAAGCGGGCGATGGCGCTGTCGAGAGGTTCTGAGCCGAGCGCTTCTACGAAGGAGCGGGCAATATGCTTAGGGTCAGTGGACATGTCGATTGTGCTCCACAGGAGACGTGCCGGAAGAAGCCGCAGAAGCGCAGCTATCTTCCGAGCACGAGGTTTACATTACTGGCGACCGACCGTTCCGGTCAGCCGAGGTTGATGATGACCGTCTTCTCTTCGGTGTAGGCATCGATACCAGACCGACCGCCCTCCCGACCCAGGCCGGACTGTTTGAAACCGCCAAAGGGCAGTGCCGGATCGATCAGAGCATGGCAGTTGCCCCACACGATCCCTGCCTTCACACGTGATGCCAACCGGTGCATGGCCGACACATCCTTTGTCCAGATGCTGGCAGCCAGCCCAAGCTCGCTGTTATTCGCGGCTGTCACGACCTCGTCGAGATCGTCGAACCGCTGGGCCACAACGACGGGGCCGAATATTTCCTCGCGGACGACCGACATATCCGGCGTAACGTTAGCGAGCACGGTTGGTTGCACGAAATAGCCGTTATCAGCGCCGGCAACATTGCCGCCGGCTACAACAGAGGCGCCTGCTTTGCGACCGGCTTCGATATAGCTTCCGACGCGCGCCTGTTGTTCGGCCGAAACCAGCGGCCCCATCTGGGTGCCCTCGGCTAGCGATGCACCAAGGCTCCACTCGCCAGCCTGGGCGGCGAGCCCTTCCAGCAGCTCGTCAAAAACCTGACTATGAGCGTACACGCGAGATCCGGCAATGCAGACCTGCCCGGAATTGAAAAAGATTGCTCTCGCCGCCGACCCAGCGGTCGAGTCGATGTCAACATCAGGCATGATAATGACCGGTGATTTGCCGCCCAGTTCAAGCGTGACGCGCTTCAGCGTATCCGTTGCCGCCCGGTTGATGATCTTACCGACAGCTGTCGAACCCGTGAAAGCGATTTTGTCGACCAGCGGGTGACGAACAAGAGCGTCTCCAGCGGTTTCGCCGCGGCCAGTGACAATGTTGAGAACGCCATCTGGAATACCGGATTCCGCAACTAGGTCGGCCAATCTCAACGCGGTGAGCGGGGTCTGTTCCGCGGGCTTGAGTACTACCGTGCATCCCGCCGCTAGCGCAGGGCCGATCTTCATCAGCGCCATGAGAAGCGGGAAATTCCAAGGTACGATTTGTCCTACGACACCCACTGGTTCACGGCGGACATAGGCATGAAATGCACCTGAAGGGAGCATTGATGGATCGACGCAATCGCCGCCCAGCCGCGGCGCCCATCCCGCCATCTGTCGCAGAAAAGCCAAACCTGATGGCAGATCGACGCTTTTGGCGAACATCAGCGGCTTTCCATTGTCGATCGACTCTAGTTCGCCTAGCTCGTCAGCGTGGCGTTCGATTATGTCAGCTAGGCGATGCAGCAACCGCTCGCGCATTGACGGCGCGAGACCAGTCCAGCGACCATCGTCGAACGCAGTACGCGCTGCGCGCACGGCTCTGTCGATATCCTCGGAAGTCGCGTCGACCTGCTCGCCAATCTTGCGGGCCGTGGATGGGTCGAGAATATCGATCGTATCACTGCTTGTGGAATCTACCCATTTACCGTTTATGAAAAGCTGAGGCTTACGGGCGATGGCGCTTTGTGACGTCACCGAATATTCTGGCTGTGCTTTAAGTTCTGCGAATTGAGCAGTCACGTTATCTTCCTCTAAAGTTCACAAGGGTTAAGCTTGGAATGCGTGACGCTGAATGACTGCGCTTTCGAATCGAGACTTTGAGTATGAATGACATCAAAGTCGCGGCGCTCTCCCCGCTTTTACCGTTTGTGGTTTTGTTGGCATCGCCATTATAGCCTGACCGTATTTAAATGAACAAATCTGTGCGGGCATCTGTCGTCAAGTGAATAGGCAGGATGCACCAAATTGATAAGCCATAAACACCCTATTCTATTTTTACACCACAGTTCCGGATCTTAACCCATTCAAGGCCAGATCGATGACATGTGCCATCCTAGTCTCGATAGCGGCTGGTTTGTCTGAGAAGAACTCAAACATTGCCGGGTGAACGAAAATAGTTACTGCGTCGGCGAAAGCAGACGCGGCGATATCGGTGTCGCACTGCGCAAATTCGCCGCTGCCTTGCCCCTGTGTGATGATCCGGGCGACAAGTCCGATCATCCGCCGGGCGTAGTCGCTCATTATGGAAAGGCGATCGGCGGCGATAATGCGATAAAGACTGTGTAACTCATGATCCTTACTGAACCGGGCGCGCTTGCGGCGATGAAGTTCGACTATCATGTCGCGTAGGCGATCGGCTGCGGTGCCTGGCGCTTCTACAAAATTCCTTGCGAGCTCCACTTCGTCATCCATGGCCTGCTGCACGATGGCAGTAAAAATATCGGTTCTCGATGGGAAGTGACGATAAAGTGCCGAGTGACTGACCCCAATTGAACGCGCGATGTCAGTAACTCGCGTTCGTTCTGCGCCGAAACGGCGAACGGCAGCCTCGGCGGCCATTAGTATCGCGCTTCGTGGGTCTTGAGATCTGGTTGGCAGGTCTTTGCTCATGCCGTCCTCTTTAAGCCTTGCACTCTGCAACTGCAACATGTAACAAAAAACAATATATGTTATATGTTTTGGAGTCGTTATGAAGGTTTTTGTCACTGGCGGATCAGGATTTCTGGGGCGTTACGTAATCGGCGGGCTTGTGGCGCGTGGTTATAATGTTGTCGCACTGGCTAGATCCCCCGACGCGGAGGCTGCAGTACGAGCGTTGGGTGCGGAGCCTTGCGCCGGTGATCTGGTTGCGATGCCGAATCTGGTTGATGTGCTGCGAGAATGTGATGCGGTCATTCACGGCGCAGCACTGTTTGTTATGTGGGCTCCGGTCGAAGAGTTCGAGAAGGCGAATGTTGAAGCAACCGCTCATCTCCTTCGGGAGGCGGCGGCGGCAGGCATCAAGTCTTTCGTACAGATCGGTGCCGGAGCTGTGGTCATGGGCGATCCCAAGGACATGTCGGGTGTCACAGAAGAGGGTACCGAACTTACTTTCCCAAAGTGGGCACCGTATATCGCGTCCAAGGCACGTGCCGAAAAACTTGTCCTCGCAGCGAATACTGCAGCAATGCGAACCAGTGTCGTTCGTCCGCCGATGATCTGGGGAGCAGGGATGCCGACTCTGGATCATATGGTTGCCAATGTTGAGGCAAAGCAGTTCCGTTGGCCGGGAAGCGGCATGCAGAAAATGTCGACTGGGCACGCGGCCAATGTTGCCGAGGCGGCCATCCTTGCTATTGAGAACGCGCCGGGCGGGAAGGCCTATTTCGTGTCGGACGGTGAAGATCGTTCCTTGAAGGAAGTTATCGGAGCACTGTTGGCGACGCGTAACATCACACCCGGCCCAGCTTCAGCTCCTCTAGGTGTCGCTAGAATTATGGCGAGAGTGATGGAATTCATTTGGTCGACTTTTTCCTTGCGTGGCGAGCCGCCGTTGACCTTGCAGATGTTACGGCTGGTGGGGTCGACTTTTACTGTAAACGATGGATTGGCGCGTAGGGAACTCAAGTATCGCCCAGTTATCACTTGGAAACAGGGCCTTGCGGCGATGAAATCCTGAAAAAATGAGCAGGATAGACAGCGGCAATACTCAGTCAGCCATAGTAATTTCGCGATATTCAAAAGTCGCATGTTTTGAATTCATGAGAGACGGGATGCCGCCGCCAGCTCGATGGAGTAAATTTCTTACAACAGCATGGATGGAAAAGTCGTGCACGATAGCAAAGGGTGGGGAATGAAGGCCGTTGTTGTCACTGGCGTGTCCAGCGGAATTGGCAACGCAACTGCGCGCGCATTGTTGGACCGGGGATACTATGTTTTTGGTTCAGTGCGTCGCCAAGCTGACGCTGCACCACTGGTAGACACGTATCGGGATAAATTCGTACCGCTCGTCTTCGATGTGACAGACGAGACCGCTATTGCGGCCGCTGCTGAGATAGTTTCGGAAAGGATTGGAAACGTCTGTCTGTCCGGACTGATCAACAATGCGGGTATCGGCATTTCAGGTCCGGTGTTGTTGCAGCCGATGGATGAGATCCGCAAGCATTTTGATGTTAATGTTTTTGGACCGATTTCAGTTGTTCGGGCGTTTGTGGGGATGCTCGGCGGCGATGAACACCGCACCGGACCCAAAGGCAGGATTGTCAATATCACATCGATAGCTGGGAAGTTCGTAGGGCCTTTCTTCGGCGCCTATGCCGGATCGAAGCATGCGCTGGAAGCTTATACGGACGCGATGCGTCGTGAGTTGATGCTATACGGCATAGATGTCGTGGCTGTGGGGCCAGGAGGGGTAGACACGCCCATTACCAACAAGGGTGAGGCGCATATGGGTGCCTATGGTGGGACCGAGTTCGGCGTCGCGATCCATGCTACAGAAACCGAGCTAATCGCCCGTATTCGGGACGGTTATACGCCTGATTTCGTTGGTCGTACCATCGCCGACATCCTAACTATGAAATCGCCAAAGGTTCGCTACGCTCTGGTCAAGAGCAAGCTGCGCGACTGGACCATACCCATGTCGCTGCCCAAACGAGTTATCGACCGGGTCATGGCCAGGAATTTTGGATTGGCCCCCGAGAACCGCAAATATGCAAAGGAGAGTTGAGATGCACGATATCATTATCCGGAACGCTGTCGTGGTGGACGGCACTGGCGCGGAAGGTCGCAAGGCCGATATCGCCATCAAGGCTGACGTGATTAGCGCGGTCGGAAATGTCGAAGGAACGGCAGCACGCGAGATCGACGCCGAAGGGATGATCGTCACGCCGGGTTTCATCGACATCCACTCTCATTACGACGGGCAGGCGACCTGGGACGGTGAGCTGGCTCCTTCCTCCTGGCATGGCGTCACCACTGTGGTCATGGGCAACTGCGGCGTAGGTTTTGCACCTGTGCGGCCCGACAGGCACGCTTGGCTCGTCAATCTGATGGAGGGCGTGGAGGATATACCGGGTACTGCGCTTCATGAGGGCCTCAGCTGGAACTGGGAGTCCTTCCCCGAATATATGGACGCGCTCGACCGCATTCCCCGCAGCATCGATGTAGCCGCGCAAGTTCCGCACGGCGCGCTGCGCGCTTATGTGATGGATGAGCGTGGGGCTACCAACGAGCATGCGACGCCCGAAGATATAGCCCAGATGAAAAAGATCGTGCTGGACAGCCTGAATGCGGGTGCGGTGGGCTTTTCAACATCGCGGACGATGCTCCACCTTTCAGCGGATGGCATTCCGGTGCCTGGCACTTTCGCCAATGAAGACGAGCTGCTCGGCATCGGGGAAGCGCTTGGCGAAGCCGGGCACGGTGTTTTCGAGATTTCATCGGACCTTACCCCGGCCGATACCGAGCTCGACTGGATGGCGCGCCTATCCAAGACAAACAAGGCACCCGTCGTTTATTCGCTGGCGCAGTTTCACAGCGACCCCGAAATCTGGCGCAACATGGTCGCAGCGACCGAGCGCGCCAATGCGGGCGGCGCACAGGTCTATGCCGGGGTCGGCAATCGCTGCACAGGCGTGCTGCTGAGCTGGGAAGGCAATCTCAATCCGTTCACCTCCTGCCCCAGTTTCAAGGCTCTCGGCGCGATATCGCGCGAGGAATTGAAGGCGAAGCTCAGTGATCCGGCGTTCAAAGCGAAGTTGATCTCGGAGCAGCCGGAGTTCGAAGAACAGTTCGACGATAATGATAACCTCATTTCCCGCCGGGAGATTTTTGAAGGCGTTACCTTCAATTACAAGAATATGTTCTCCATGGAGGGCGCAGAGGGCATCGAGTATGAACCGTCCGCCGAGATGAGCATCGCCGCCATTGCGGAGAGGGAAGGCAAGAATCCGCGCGAAGTGATCTACGACTATCTGTCGTCAGATGACGGCCACGCCACGCTATTCTACCCGATCGCCAATTATGCATATGGCAACTATGACCATGTGCTTGACATGTTCGATAGCCCTGCGGTGGTGTCGAGCCTTTCGGACGGTGGCGCGCATGTTGGTCTGATCTGCGACGCGAGCCAGCCGACATTCATGCTCACGCACTGGGTGCGCGACCGGAAGCGCGGCAAGCGCATGTCCCTGGAACGGGCTGTACAGCTCCAGACGAGTGCGACAGCGGCAGTTTACGGCTTTGATGACCGGGGTTCGATTGAGGTTGGCAAGCGCGCGGATCTCAACATCATCGATCTCGAGAAACTATATATCGGGCGTCCAGAAATTCATTTCGATCTGCCGACCAACGCCAAGCGGTTTCTCCAGAAGCCGGAAGGTTATGTCGCGACGTTCGTTGCCGGACAGATCATTCGCGAAAACGGTGAGGATACCGGAGCACGCCCCGGACGTCTCATTCGTGCCAGCGCTATGCATTGATTATATGAACGAATAACCGACAGAAATTAAACAATTTTTAGCCGAATAATAGGCTCGAAAAGGGGAGGAAGTATGAAGAAGGCCAAATTGGCAAGCAGTTGTGCAGCATTTGTTTTGATCTGGGCGGTTGCTCCGGCATCTGCTCAGAATGCCGCGCCACAGGCATCAGATACTGCAGAGTTCGATGTTGGTGACATCATCGTTACAGCGCAAAGGCGATCACAGAAATTGCAGGACGTACCGTTGTCAATTTCAGCCGTTACGCCTCGCGCAATTGAAACTAGTCGCGTTGAAGATATTAATGGCTTGAGCGGGCGGGTGCCTGGCTTGACTGGACAGGCTGCCTCCGACGCCCAGCCGCGGGTGGTTATTCGTGGTATCAGCTCCGGCAACTTCTCGATCGGTGGCGACACGGCTGTAGGCGTCTATCTCGATGATGTGTTCATCGGTCGTGCGGCAGGCAGCCTGAGCAACCTGTTCGACGTGGCACAGATCGAAGTGGTTCGCGGTCCGCAAGGCACATTGTTCGGTCGCAACACGACCGCGGGCGCGATCAGTATCAAGCGTGTTCAACCTGGGCCAGATCTTGGGGGCTATCTCCGGCTTGGAACGGGCAATTATGGACTTATCGAAACTGAGGGCGCGCTTAACGTTCCTCTCACGGAACAGCTGTCGCTGCGCACGTCTGGTTTTTATCGCAAGCGTGACGGTTATGTGAGGAACATCGTTGACGGATCCTATTTTGGTCAGGTCAACAGTGGAAATGTGCATAGTGCACTTCGCTATAATGACGGACCGGTCGACATAACCGCGTCTTTTGATTGGGAGCGAGACAGGAACTCGCCGGCTGCATACCGCAATCTTCTCGACCCGACCTCGTCAAACGGCTTCTACACATTGGCCAGCGATATTTCCTCGCACGATGCCATCCTGGACCGTGACATCTACATGGGCAGCCTCAAGGCCGATGTCGACCTCAAGGGAATTGGCAAGTGGACGACAATAGCGGCTTATCGCCAGTACAAGGTTGATTATAACGAAAATACCGACGGCACCCAGTATGCGGTCGCCAATTATCACACTATTGAATCGCAAAAGTCTTACAGCCTTGAATCGCGTCTGGCATTTGAAGCAGGTAAATTCCAAGGTGTCGTAGGCATCAACTATTTCAAGGAAACTCCCCGGGCGCCGGGAAGCATAACCTATGATGAGGACGCGGTTTGCGGCGCTATCGCTTTCGCTGCAGTTGGAACACGTATTCCTTCTTGCGCCGTAGTCATTCCGATCATCTCGGGCGGATTGGCACCCGGCTTCCCTGGGCAGACGGGCGTGGTTGAAACCAGCCTTGCTGTAGGCCATTTCCAGAGTATTTCTGGCTTTGCGGACCTGACCTACAATTTCACGTCCCAATTGTCCTTCACCGCCGGTGTTCGTTACAACCGCGACAAAAAGAGGATGGACGTCAACAGTCCGCCAGCCGGAAACGCGCTGGGCATAGTCCTTGGTTTGACTCGCCCGCCGGTGTCGCCAGGTGTACAGCCGGGCGGATTGCTGTTCTTCGCGACCAACGGACCAGTGGCTCTAAAGGATTCATGGAACTCTGTTCAGCCCCGTTTTGTAATGAGCTATACGCCTTCGCGAGATCTCCATCTTTATGCGAGCCTTTCCAAGGGTTTCACCTCGGGCGGCTTCAATTCCCTGGCTCCTCAGGGCGGTACTTATAATCCGGAATCGATTTGGTCTTACGAAGTCGGCGCGAAAGGTCGTTTGCTTGACGGACGCGTGACTTACGAACTGTCGGGATATTATTATAAGTATAATAATCTGCAGGTTCAGATCGAAGATCCAGTGGCATTGATCCGCAACGCGGCCAAAGCCACCGGGCGCGGAGTCGAATTGTCCGTCGCCGGCAGGATTGCGGAGGGGTTCTCGGTGGATATTACCGCAGCCTATTCCGATCCTAAATATGGCCACTATGTCCCCCATCCGGGAATCAATTACGCCGGCAATTCGCTACAGCAGTCGCCGAAATTCTCAGGGTCGATCGGTCCTACGTGGGAAAAGGAGTTTGCTGACCAATCGTCGGTCATGCTGACAGCCAACCTTAGCTATCGATCAAAGCAGTTCTATGATGACGCAAACTCGGCTTTGCTGAAACAGAAGGGCTATGAGCTTCTCGACGCTCGTGCGACTTATACCTTGCCGGGCGGAAAAATGTCTTTGTCTGTATTCGGTACCAATCTGACGAAGCAGAAATATACGTCAGGTTTCAACGATATCATTCCAATCGGCGCTGTTGATGTCATACCCGGACAGCCTAGGTTCTATGGTATAGAGGGTAAGGTAAAGTTCTAAACGGCCTCGGTCAGTTGGTATAACAAATATGTCGGTATGATGTTCGTTCGGCGTGGTCTCTGCGCCGGACGAACCGTTTTACACCCGGCAGACGGCTTGCTGGGCTATAGAAAATTACCTAATTCTGGTTCAGTTCATTCGCAGCAGTTGCCCCGAGAAGGCCGCTCACGCACTCCCGTGCGTGCTGAGAAAACCAATCTTCGTGCGCGCGTGGTTTATGAATTCCATTGTCACTTGCGAGGGGGAGTCTTTTTTCCAGGCTAATCCGAAGGTGACGGATTCAAATGGCTGGGGACTCGACGAGATTTTAAGGGGCCTAAAGCTGACGCCATGCATGTGGAGACGTTCTGCTGAAGAAGGCACGACCGCGACGCACTCGTCACAAGCTACTATGCCGACAACAGCCTCGGTGGATGACGCCTCGTGGACGATGTTCGGCACAAAGTCAGCCGATTGGCAGAGTGAATGAAGATCGGAATGGTAACGAAATCCACGACGTGGCTCGTATGCCACAAAACGATCCATGGCCAGTTGGCCGATCGAAATCGGCCCATCCGTTGAGCACAGGTGGTGGGCGGAGGGCAGGGCCACTGAAAGTCCTTCATGATATACGATCTCGGCGGTGAGCATTTCGTCCATGATGGGTAATCGAATCAGGCCAAGATCGATCTGTCCCTCTCGAAGAGCTTCGATCTGTTCAAGTACCGGGATGGACACAAAAACAATCCGAACATCGGGGGCGGTCGCGCGAAAACCCTCAAGCAGTCTTGGCCATAACGAATAGACGGTCGATCCTCCAAAACCCAATTTCAGGGTGCCTCGTTGCCCGCGCGCAGTTCTGCGCGCTTTATCGGCAGCGTCCTCGACGCAGCTCAATAGCCGACGAGCATCTTCAACAAGACTATGCCCCGCCGGGGTTAGTGCTACCTGATGTGTGTTGCGTATGAAGAGTGGTGCGCCAAGTTCTTCTTCCAGTTGCGCAATCGCACGGCTTAGTGGCGGTTGTGAAATATTGCAGCGCTCTGCCGCTTTGGTGAAATTCAATTCCTCGCTCAAGACGAGGAAATAACGAATCTGTCTAAGGTCCATGTAATACTCTTAGAGTATAGCCGGGCATACAACAATATATTTCCCTTTGTGTTGCCGAGCGCGCATTTGTCTCGCGTTGGAGGAAATCCACGCACGCTCTTCTCACCTCTCGCCTTCCTGTGAGAAGTAACGTCCAGCGTATTGATCCCCTGTAGGAGATATATAATGAACGACATCAGATCCTCTTTTGAAACGGCCTATCCGTCTTTCCAGGACATCAGTGGACTTGGCTATGCCTCTAACCAGCCCTGGGCACCTGCCATCGTTACCAAGGAGCAGATTGACGAGGAGATTGAGCGTTTGGCCTCAATTCCATTACCTGCCAATGGTCGCCGCTCGTCACTCATAGTACATCCGCGTGCCAATGCGCATACGCCCGGCCTCGCCCCTGGAACTCAAGTGACGCTGAATGTCCTGAAACCAGGCGAGCGTACGCAGCCGTTCAAGCATAACGCAACCGAGGTGAATTTCTGTATCAGGGGTTCGGGCTTTGCCAACGTCAATGGTCGGCGCATCGATTTCCGTCAGTATGATGTGTACAATGTTCCGTCCTGGGTGCCGTACTGGCGCGAGAATGACGGCACGGATCTGCAGGTGTTCCTGACCTACACCAATGCGTCGCTGCTCCAGTTCATGCAGGTTCACATCACCGAAGAAAATCCGCCGCTGGTCGCTGCGGTTGCCGCTGCGGAGGACGAGGAGGCGATCAACCCGCGCCGCATCAGCCCCTATGGCAAATTCCCGATCGGCGACGACGGCGCGATGCTGATGCCCTACGAACAGCTGATCAACCCGCCGATTGTCGACTCTCCCACCCTGCACTGGCCGTGGGAGCGTGTCGAGGCGGAGTTGCAGAAGCTCGCCGACCTCGGGCCGGACTATATCGGCCGCCGCCTCTATCTGCTTTATAATCCGATGACCGGTCGCACCAACGGCACCACGCCCAATTTCTTCGCGACGATTACCATTCGGCCGCCCAAGATCGTGGATCGCCCGCATCGCCATGTGTCGGACTCGATCAACTATTATTTCAAGGGCAGCGGCCGCAGCACGGTGGCCGGCAATGTCTATGAATGGAAGGCGGGAGACCTCATGCTGTCCGCTCCGGGCTGGGCTGTGCACAATCATGCTTCCTACGACGATTATGTCTATGAGCTGACCATCCAGAACCAGCCTCTGGTCATCGCGACGGAGGCTCTGCTCTGGCAGGAGAACCTCAAGGAGCCGGCCGCGCTGCTCGGCGCCCAGATGGGCTTCGATACGAACCGCAAGTCGGCGGCCTGATGACGGCATCGGCCATATCGGTCAAAGGCGGCTCGACCGGCATCACCCTTGATGGTGACGCCGTGCGGGCCGCCGCGCTTGCGCTGGATGAGGCGGAGCGCACACGCACACAGATCAGGCTGCTCTCGGAGACATATCCCGGCATCACCATGGATGATGCCTATGCCATTCAGGCGGAATGGGTGCGCGTGAAGCAGGCTACGGGCGATCCGATCATCGGATGGAAGATCGGTCTTACATCGAAGGCGATGCAGCAGGCGCTGTTGATCGACATTCCCGACTCTGGTGTGCTGCTCAAGAGCATGGACTTCGCCAGCGGCTCGACGATCCCTGCCGGGCGCTTCATCCAGCCACGGATCGAGGCGGAGATCGCCTTTGTCACGAGAGCACCGATGGATGACCCGTCGCTTGAGGCTATCCTCGATGCGACGGAGTATGTCGCGCCCGCGCTGGAGATCCTCGATACCCGGATTACCCGCAAGGACCCGGAGACCGGGCGGCTGCGCACCGTGTACGACACGATTTCGGACAATGCTGCCAATGGCGGCATCGTGATGGGCGCGCCCGTGCGCGATTTCCGCAACGTGGATCTGCGGCGCGTCGGCGCCATCTGCTCGCGCAATGGCGAGGTGGAGGAAACGGGTCTCGGCGCGGGCGTGCTCGGAGATCCCGTTCTGTCGATGTCCTGGCTAGTGCAGCGCCTTGCGGCCTATGGCCAGCGCATCGAGGCAGGGCAGGTGGTTCTTTCCGGCTCGTTCATTCGGCCGATCGAGGCCCCGTCCGGCAGTTATATAGTTGGCGATTTCGGTGATTTCGGCAAAGTTGACGTGACATTCGCCTGAAGCAGGATTTCTGAAGACAATGAACGGGAATGCTTTCAAAACGGCCATTGCTGCGGGCCAGCCGCAGATAGGCTTCTGGCAGGCGCTCGCCAATCCCTATACAGCGGAGATTTGTGCGGGTGCCGGCTTTGACTGGCTGCTGATCGATGCGGAGCATGCGCCCAATGATCTGCCGCTCATAGTGTCGCAGCTGCAGGCGGTCGCCCCTTATGCTGTGGAGCCCGTGGTCAGGGCGCCGACCGGCGACGCGGTTCTTATGAAGCAACTGCTCGACATCGGCGCGCGCAGCCTGCTGATCCCCATGGTGGAAAGCGGCGCGCAGGCGGCGGAACTCGTCCGTGCGACGCGCTATCCGCCCAATGGCATTCGCGGCATCGGATCGGCCATAGGCCGCGCCAGCCGCTGGAACCGGACCGCCAACTATCTTCACGAGGCCGAGCAGGAGATCTGCCTGTTGCTGCAGGTTGAATCGGTTGCCGGGCTGGAGGCGCTTGACGATATCGCCAACACCCCCGGTGTCGACGGCGTGTTTATCGGCCCTTCCGATCTTTCCGCCGCGCTGGGGCATATCGGCAATCCCGGGCATGCGGAGGTGCAGCAGGCTATCGAGCACGGCATCGCCCGCATCCTCAAGGCGGGCAAGGCCGCCGGCATATTGATTGCGGACGAGGCGCTGGCCCGGCGCTATCTTTCGCTCGGCGCCAGCTTTGTCGCTGTCGGAACCGACGTTACCGTTCTCGCGCGTGGCGCGGAGGCGCTCGCCCGCCGGTTTGCGACCGATCCCGCCGCCCATCCCGCCGCGCCGTCATCCCCCTCTTCGTCACAGGTCTATTGATATGGTCACAGTAGTCGAGCCCGGCCTCCCGGCAGCAAAGGGCGGCACCTTCGCAACCTCGGTCAACCCCGCGACCGGCGAGGAGATCGCGCGCTATCCGCACGACGACACCCATGCCCAGGATACGGCCGTCGCGGCCGCCGCAACGGCGCAAAAGATGTGGGCGGCCCTGCCTGTCACGGAACGTCAGCGGCATCTTGCCGAGCTTGGCGCGATCCTGCGCGCGGAGATCGATACCCTGGCAGGCTCGATAACGGCCGAGATGGGCAAGACCATCACGGCGGCGCGCGCCGAAGTGAACAAATGCGCGGTTTTATGCGACTGGTATGCCGCAAACAGCGCCGCGCTGCTGGCCGATGAAACACCCGATATCGGCGCGGACGGAACGGCGTGCATTTCCTATCTGCCGCTCGGGCTGATATTCGCGGTCATGCCATGGAACTTCCCCTTGTGGCAGGTCTTGCGCGCCGCCGTACCGATCATGGCCGCGGGCAACGGGTTCATTCTCAAGCATGCGGACAATGTTCAGGGCTCGGCCCGCCTGCTCGCGGCGGCGATCGCCAAAACCGGCATGCCGGAAGGCTTGTTCGGCGTTCTCAACATCCGCCGGGACGATGTGCCGCGCCTCATCGCCGATCCCCGGATCGCCGGCGTGACGGTGACTTCGGGTGTGGCCGCCGGTGCTGCTGTTGCCTCGGAGGCGGGGCGTCATCTCAAGAAATCGCTGCTGGAGCTGGGCGGATCCGATCCCTTCATCGTGTTGGCGGACGCCGATCTCGACCGCGCCGTTCCCGCAGCGATCGAGGCACGGTTCCAGAATTGCGGTCAGGTCTGCATCGCGGCCAAGCGGATCATCGTCGAAGAACCAGTTTTCGAGGAATTTACACGCAGGTTCGTTGCCGCCGCGCGTGCCTTGCCGCAGGGCGACCCGGCAAGCGACGGCACCCGGATCGGCCCCATGGCGCGCACCCGATTACGCACAGAACTGCACAACCAGGTTACGCGTAGCCTCGAAATGGGAGCGCAACTGCTACTCGGCGGTGAAATTCCCGATGGACCGGGCTCGTATTATCCTGCAACAGTGCTCATTGACGTTACGCCTGACATGCCTGTGGCGCGTGAGGAAACCTTTGGTCCGGTTGCACCGCTCATCAAGGCTAGGACCGCGGACGAGGCTGTCCGGATCGCCAATGACAGTGACTTTGGTCTTTCGAGTGCGGTCTGGGGTGGCGATGAGTCGCAAGCGACGAGAGTGGCCGAAATGCTCGAAACCGGAGGTGTGTTCATCAACGGCATTTCGGCGTCCGATCCGCGCGTGCCGATCGGCGGCATCAAGCAGAGTGGCTACGGGCGAGAGCTATCCCACTTCGGTTTGCATGAATTCTGCAATGCGAAGCTGATCTGGAAACGCAACTGAGTTAGGATATTGGCAAGATTGCCTTTTGCATGTGGGTTGTTCTGTGAACTTGCAGATTCATGTTGCGGCTGCAGACGCGTGGACGGATCGAGGAACTGATTTTCAGCGCTGGGTCGCTGATTATTTGAGCGTGTCCGGTGAGTGAAGGCGACGATTTGGTTCAGGTTCGGCCCTTGGTTGCCGGTAGGATACGCGGGATCATCTGCTCAGGTGGCTTCGACCAGACGTTCCTTGAACAGCCAGGCAGTCTTCGCATCCGGAACTGCTCAAAATCCACGGCACGGGAAAAGGCTTCCAACTGATTCCCAAGATCGCTCAGCCGTGCAAGCCGTTCATCCACCTCGAAAAATCCAAGCTGTGCCTTGATATTCTTCTCGCTGAAATTACAGCAGCACCGGAATCACATATACCCGCTCAGCACCAGAGGTTTTTCGAACCGTCCAGCTGGGTTCGTCACTTCAGCACTGACAGCCTTCAGGTGCTTTTGTCCAATTGTTGCGATCTTAATGTGCATGAGCCACTATGACTTGCTGTACCTTTCCCTTATGCACAGCGATCTCGACCATTTTTAACCGGTGCTGTGCTACTTTGATGAAAATTTACAACATACTTATATGCGCGCCAATGATCTCCTGTTCCGGACTGGCAAAGGCGGGTCCGACCCTGTCGGACATGAATGATATCGACAATATCATTGTTCTGGGTGAGAGCCTACCTTTACCGCCCGGAACCCCGGCCTACGGCTCGGTGACGATTGACAGGGATAGGCTACGGAACAACGCGTCCGGCTTGCTCGAGAATGCGCTGGAGGATATTGCGGGATTCCAGCAGTTTCGCAGGTCGGACAGCCGCTCGGCCAATCCGTCCGCACAGGGTGCGACGCTGCGTGCCCTGGGTGGCAATGCGTCGAGCCGGACCTTGGTGCTGCTTGACGGTGTACCAGTAGCCGACCCCTTTTTCGGCTATATCCCGTTTGCAGCATTAGTGCCTGAACGTTTGTCGCTTATTCGCGTGACACGTGGTGGCGGGGTTGGAGCCTTTGGGGCGGGCGCTGTTGCAGGCACAGTCGAGATGGCGAGCGCGACGCGAGAAGACCTATCCCTAATCGACGCCAGCGCCTTTTACGGCAGCCATGAAGCAACCTCCCTCTCAGGCACCGTCTCACCAAATGTTGGCGCGGGGTTCGTCTCGGTATCGGGGCGCTGGGACCGGGGCGATGGCTTCTGGACCACTCCCGCGAGCCAGCGCGTAACGGCCAGCGTTACAGCCAGATATGAGAACTGGTCGGGGAGTGTGCGGGCTGTGGCACCGCTTGGTTCCGATTTTCAGATACAGGCGCGCGCATTGGTGTTCCGCGACAATCGCACTCTGCGCTTCGCGGGCGCGGATAGCCATAGCGAAGGACAGGATGCCAGCATCCGCCTCGTGGGCGGCGGCGCATGGAAGCTGGACGCCCTAGCCTATGTGCAGGCCCGGAACTTCAGCAATATCATAATAAGTTCTACGAGTTTCAAAAAAACACTCGACCAGCGCAACACGCCCTCGACTGGCGTCGGCGGCAAGTTCGAGATCCGCCCACCGATGGGCGAAACGCATTTGCTGCGCATTGGTGCAGACGCGCGTTTTGCAACAGGCGACATGTACGAAGATCCATTCAGCACAGCCACTGGCCTTGCGACCGCACATCGCCATGCGGGTGGTAGCCAGAATACGACAGGTCTGTTTGTCGAGGACGACTGGACACTCGGCAATCTGGTGCTGACTGGCGGTGCACGTGCCGATCACTGGAACATCAGTGGCGGCTTTTACGACATCACTAGCCCCGCAGGCGTGTTGAGCCATGCCTGCCCGGTAGCGACTGGGGTGGTGACCGTCTGCCCGAGCAGTAAAGGCTGGGAAGGCAGTTTTCGTGCCGGTGCATTGTTGAAGCTCAATGACGGGTTTGCTTTGCGCTTGGCAGGCTACACTGGTTTCCGTCTGCCAACTTTGAATGAACTCTACCGCTCTTTCGTGGTGTTTCCGATCACCACTCAAGCCAATGCCGGGCTGAAGCCCGAAAAGCTGAAAGGCGTAGAGGGCGGGATCGACCTCATTCCTACCAATGGCATCAAAATTGCCGCCACCGCATTCTACAACCGGCTCGATGATGCGGTCGCCAATGTCACAATCAATTCCATCACCCGCCAGCGTCGGAATGTCGATGCAATCGAAGCGAAGGGTGTCGAACTTAGCACCAGCGTCAAGCTCGCCGATTTCAATCTGAGTGCGAGTTACGCGTATACCGACAGCAAGGTGAAGGCGCCTGGACAGACCTTCAACGGCCTCCGTCCCGCTCAAACCCCACAGCATGCCGCGAATGCAACACTGGCATGGGAGCCCGCACATGGGCCCACGCTATCTGCAACTGTGCATTATATCGGCAAGCAATATGAAGACGATCTCCAGACCGACATTCTGCCTGAGGCGCTGACGGTCGATGCGGTCGCGCGTCTACCACTCGGCCATGGCTTCACGCTTATCGGTCGCGCAGAGAATATCTTCGATGAGGCTGTCTATACACGCCGCGTCAGCAGCCCGACGCTTTCGGAAGATCTCGGTACACCACAAACTTTCTGGATCGGAATCAGATTCGAGGGCATTGTTAAGTGAACTGTACCTTTTTGCGCTGTTGTTCAAATGCCCAGTTGTCAGTGTCGAGCATACCCAGCGCGAATTGGAACGCGTGGTGCAGATCATCTTCGAGGAGCTCGAGGATACCTTAGGTCTTGCGGCAAGGGAGTGGAAGAAGAAGGGCCGGATCCAGAAGATCATTCTTTATGGAAGCTATGCGAGCGGCGGTTGGGTCGATGAACCCCATACAGCCAAGGGCTAACAGCCGGACTATGATCTCCTCATTATCGTCAACGGCAAAAGGTAGACAGATCGTGTCACCTATTGGTCGAAGCTCGACGAACGATTGATCCGCGAGATCTCGGTCACGCAGACTTTGCATACGCCGGTAAACTTCATCGTTCACAGCCTACAGGAGATGAATGACGGCCTGGCCCATGGTCGCTATTTCTACATGGACGCGGCGAAGGACGGCATCGCGCTTTATCAGTCAGAGGACAGCGAGCTGCACGAACCCAAACCCAAGACGTCTCATGCCGCGCTCGATATGGCGCGGGAATAGTAAGAGGAATGGTTTTCGAGTGCGGCCAGAGTATTTGATACCGTACGCTATGTGACGAAGGAGGGGCCGTTCAAGGAGGCGGCATTACATCTGCATCAGGCAACCGAACGCCTTTATCATTGCGTGTGGTTGGTTTGCACCTTCTAGCCAGTCCGTCAGCCTATCTGCAGCGGATCGCGCGCAATCTGCTCGTCGACAGTAGGCGCAGGGCAAAGCCGATGAATCGTCTCGCTAGACATAATTGGCAATATCGCGGTTCCGCCCGACCAGCATGTTGACCTTGAAGCCCGGGAAATGTTCACGATTTATGAGAAGGCGCTCGCACGTTTTCGGAAAAATCCCGCAATGTCTTCCTGCTGCATCGCGCCGAGGATCTCTCCTACCGGGAGATAGCGGAAAGCCTTGATATTACTATCTCCACGGTTGAATATCATATGGTGCGTACGCTCGCACATATCGACCGGATGCTGTTGGGCAGATGACCGGGTTCAATGATGCAGACGCCGCGCTGCGCGTCGAGGCGGCGGACTAAGTTGCACGCGTGGAGCGGTCCTACGCGATACGCTGGTGAAATGCGGTGTCACCAGTTTTTTCTGGCACGATTTGCGGCACACATGGACGAGTTGGCTCCGGCAGTATGACGTACCCACCTGTGTGCTTCAGGAGCTGGGCGGCTGGAAATCGGAAGCGATGGTGCGCCGTTATGCGCATATGTCGGTGAAGCATCTCCAGCCCTTTGCCGACCAGCTGATTTTTGAACCAAGAGGCAGTGATACCGGTAGGGTTTTGGAATCACTGGAAGGCCATGGCACAAAATCACCCACATCGGTTCCCCAAAGGGACTTGAGGGTGGTTACTCGTTATGGCGTAAGGTATTGAAGTTAAAGGGATAAGTAATGGTGCCGGCTACAGGATTCGAACCCGTGGCCCCCTGATTACAAATCAGGTGCTCTACCAACTGAGCTAAGCCGGCGCGCGGCTTCCATGCTTCATCAGCGTCGCGGCGTCCAGCCAAAAATGCACTTTGCGGCCCAACCTGTTGATCAAGGTCATGGTATTCTTTGTGCAGCGGCTTGAGGTGATCTGCCTGTGATGAAGATGTTGGATTCTACCGCTCAAGCGCGCATTGGTGAGATGTCTGATCGTTTTTTTCAATCAATGTTGCCAATAAAAGCAATTTTACCGTTGATCTCTCCGCTGGTATTACCACCTTCAACACGAATTCACTAAGCCAAGATATGGAGACAAAAATGGCTGTTATCGATACCGAAATGAAACCCTTCAGCGCGACGGCTTTCAAGTCCGGCAAGTTTGTCGACGTGACCGACGCCGACGTGAAGGGCAAATACGCGATCTTCTTCTTCTATCCGGCTGACTTCACCTTCGTCTGCCCGACGGAACTCGAAGATCTTGCCGATCTTTATGGCGAATTCCAGGCGCTTGGCGCGGAAATCTACGCCGTGTCGACCGACACGCATTTCAGCCACAAGGCATGGCATGATACCTCGCCGGCCATCGGCAAGATCGATTATTACATGCTGGGCGACCAGAATCATGTGCTCGCCAACAATTTCGACGTGCTGCGTCCCGGCGTTGGTCTCGCTGACCGTGGCACCTTCGTGGTTGATCCGCAGGGTGTAATCCAGCTCGTTGAAATCACGCCGGAGGGTGTGGGCCGCAATGCCGCCGAGCTGCTGCGTAAATTGAAGGCGCTGAAGTACTGGCAGACCCACCCCGGTGAGGTGTGCCCCGCCAAGTGGGAAGAAGGTGAGAAGACCCTCGCCCCGTCGCTGGATCTTGTCGGCAAGATCTGACGCTTCGATTACCGCTGCGGCGCTTTTCTGAGCGTCGCGCACCTGTCGCCTGCCGCTCCCGGCATGCCTCCCCCTTAATGCTGATGGGGCGGCAGGAGATAGTTCGCGCCCGGATGAAGGGCGATCAGGAGGAAAGACATGCTTGAATCTTCGTTGAAGGAACAGCTGAAAGCCTATCTCGTCAATATTCGTGAGCCGATCGAGCTTGTCGCGTCGCTGAATGATAGTGCGAAGTCGGCCGAGCTGACAGAACTGCTCGATGAGATCGCCGCGCTGTCCGACAAGGTGAGCGTGTCCCAACAGGGAACAGACGCGCGCAAGCCCTCTTTTCTGATTCGCCGGGTCGGCACCGACATCGGTGTGAGCTTCGCGGGCATTCCGCTTGGCCATGAATTCACCTCGCTGGTGCTGGCACTGTTGCAGGTTGGTGGGCATCCCTCGAAAGCCGCACCGGAACTGCTGGAGCAAGTGCGCGGGCTGGACGGTGACTATGCGTTCGAGACCTATTTCTCGCTTTCGTGTCAGAATTGCCCGGATGTGGTGCAGGCACTCAATCTGATGGCGGTGCTCAATCCGCGGATCACGCACACGGCGATTGACGGCGCCTTGTTCAAGGACGAGGTCGACAGCCGCAAGGTGATGGCGGTGCCCACCGTGTATTTGAACGGCGAGATGTTCGCCTCCGGTCGCATGGAGCTGGAGCAGATCGTCGCCAAGATCGATACTGGCGCGGTTGCGAAGGCGGCGGAAAAGATTGCCGCGAAGGAGCCGTTCGACGTGCTGATCGTCGGCGGAGGTCCTGCAGGCGCGGCGGCGGCAATCTATGCCGCGCGCAAGGGCATCCGCGTTGGCGTCGCGGCGGAGCGCTTCGGCGGGCAGGTGCTCGATACGATGGGGATCGAGAACTTCATCTCGGTGCCTTACACTGAAGGACCGAAGCTGGCCTCTGCGCTGGAAGCTCACGTCAAGGACAATGGCGTCGACATCATGAACCTGCAGCACGCGAAAAAGCTAGTGCCTGCGGCGTCGGCGGGCGGTCTGATCGGTGTGGAGCTGGAGAACGGAGCGAGCCTAAAGGCGAAGACCGTGATCCTCTCCACTGGCGCGCGCTGGCGGCAGATGGGCGTGCCGGGCGAAGAGGACTATCGCAACAAGGGCGTTGCCTATTGCCCGCATTGCGACGGCCCGCTGTTCAAGGGTAAGCGTGTTGCGGTGATCGGTGGCGGCAATTCGGGCGTCGAGGCGGCAATCGACCTCGCCGGTATCGTTTCCCACGTCACGCTCATCGAATTCGACAGCCAGCTGCGCGCCGATGCGGTATTGCAGACGAAATTGAGGAGCCTGCCCAATGTGACGATCATCGTCTCCGCTCTGTCGACCGAAGTGCTGGGCGATGGCGAGAAGGTGACGGGTATCCGCTACAAGGATCGTGATACCGACGAGGAGCACCTCATCGAGCTGGAAGGCATCTTCGTGCAGATCGGCCTTGTGCCGAATACAGAATGGCTGAAGGGCGACATCGCGCTTTCCCCACGCGGCGAGATAGAAATTGACGCGCGCGGCGCAACCTCTCTGCCCGGTGTATTCGCAGCGGGTGATGCGACGACGGTGCCTTACAAGCAGATCGTCATCGCGATGGGGGCGGGCTCTACCGCCGCGCTCTCCGCGTTCGATTATCTGATCCGTCAGGCGCCAGTGGCTGCCGAGGATACAGGGGCCAAGGAGACTGTGGCGGCCTGATTAGCGATGGCTTGTTCGTGGGCTATGCGCGCAGGCATATGTGCAGGGTCTTCGAACAGGCGGATCAACGTGGAGCGGATCAGCGTCTTTACTGCTGATTCGCTCGCGAACCCTCCAGGCACCAGACAGCGAGCGTGCAATACCCTGCGGAACGCATCGTAGACATCCTTCTTCGGCGGCTGTGGATTGCGCCAGAACTCGTCCAATATTCCTTGATGGGTGATGCCGGGAATGTCGTATATCGCATTGCCGAGTACGAATACCGGGACGCCAGCACTTAGGCCCAAAGTGCCTGATGTGCTGTTGACCGTCACCATGCCCATGCTGCTGCGTGCCATGCTCTCAAGATGACCGCCTGCAACGTGCAGCACCCTCTCTTTTATACCAAGCCGTATAGCTTCCCTGTCGATAAAGCGACGCCAGCTCCTTAGCTGACAGTCAAGCGGATGCTCTTTGATTACCAGCACGCTGTGCTCTGGTGACTGATGCGTGAAGCTCTCCAATACATAAAGTACGGCATCATACATGCTCGTGAATGGGGAATGCTCCCTGATCTGGAAATCGGAATTCAGTTGAAGCGGGAACAGGAAATACGGCGCCTCGCCAATTCTGGTCAATGCTTCCAGATTGCGGTTCCGGTGGAAATGGCTGCGCACATATTTTGCAGCCCAGCCCAGCGCCTCGACCGCCAGATAGCCGGGGCGGTGAGATTTGTAGGACGGATAGCGCCAGCGGTTAAACCAGTCGGCCAGATAATAACGCAACGCATCGCGCATCCGCCGTTTGAAGCTGGCGGATATTTCAATGATCGGCGGGATTGATGGCAAATGTGCCGCCTGTTCGATCAATATGTCCGGATCTCGTGTGAGGGTAGAATATCCGTTCACCCCATCCGGCTCCATTGTCACCCAATGAGGACGTATATAACCTTCCTCAAACACATGGATATTGATGCCACGCAGCTTTGCCATGCCGTGCGCCGCAATATGCAGGGGGCGGCAGTCTCCAAAGAGGAGGATATCAGTGATCTTGTTGTCGCGGATGAACCGGTCGATATATCGATTCCAGCCTGCCTGCCCGCCACGGTAATTGACTGACTCACCGGGCCAGTCGATCTTGTCACCACCATTGAAATTGATCCGGAACACGGGATAGCCGCGCAACGCCAGCTCTTGCCCGAGTAGCCAGAAGAATGGGCCAGGGGGGCCCTGAAGAAACAGAAAGCGCCGTTTCGCAAAGCTGAAGTTCTTCATCGTGTTACCTTAACCCGAAAATCAGGCGACGTAAATTTCCTTGTGTGCGTCGCAACATGACCAGGAACCTGTTTTCGCGCCGCGTGCCTGAACGCAGCCGTTCAATCAGGATTTCGGGCGGGCAGGGAAGGCCCGTCACCGGGTCCAGATAGCGCGGATATAACAATAAGGTGGCTGCAACCAGTTCATCAAGTGTACGGGCACGCCCACGCCGCTCCGGGATGGCGCGCAAATCGGTGGTGAGGCACCAGCCAGCATAAAAAGGGGTGCCATGCGTGGTGACGGCCTTGCCCCGCAACAAGGCCTCGAACCCTGCCAGCGAGGTGATGACATGGACGCCATCGACCATGTCCAGCAGTGCGGAAATCGGTTCCTTGCCGACAATTTCATCGGCATATTTCAAGGCTTCGGCTTCCGGTATGTCGCCAGGGCGATGGCCCGCCAGTACATCGGGATGCGGCTTGTAGAGAATATAGGCGTGTGGCTCTGTGGCACGGGCGCGGCGGAGTAGTTCGAGGTTGCTGCGTACGTCGCCCCCGCCAGCCAGCACCGAGCGGTCGTCCTCCACCTGCCCAAGCACCAGTATATGCTTCAGTTCACCACCGGGGCGAGATAAAGCGGCCCACTCACCGACATCATATTTGCTGATCCGGCTTTCGACGATCAGTTCGCGCAACTGGCGCGCTCGCTCGAGCAGCTCGGGCGAAATATCGCCATCGGCCAGCATGTTTTCGAGGCTGCTGGGTTGGGAGGGATCATAATGGACGCCGACCTGATCGACGATGATCGAGAGGGGAGGGACACAATCCGCGCCCAGACCGACCGATCGGATAAACCCGTCCTCCACCTCGTAAACAGTATGAGCGGACGCCTCGCAGCTGCTTAGAAAGCTCTCCGGTACGCGTGCCTTCCACACGGCAATCGATGCGCCACCGGGCACGGCGGCAAGGCTGTGCTCGGTTGCAGGGGCAAAGGGCGTATGTCCATCGACGCCATTCCAGAGCAAAGCGTCGACAGTATCCTGCTTCCAGTGGCCGAAACCGAAAGCCGCCTTGATAGGACGGTTGGAGTCGATCAGCCGGCGCCATTCAGAGCAATAATCGATCATGCGCTCGACCGGACATGGCAGGTCCGTGAAAGGATCAATCCAGTCGCGGTGAAGCAATTCCCGTGTCGCGACATGCCTCAACGCCTGCTCCCCCATGTCGACCAAAGAGCCGAAACGTGCGGAGGTGCCAAAAAGTTGCACCTCCACATTCAACAAGGCAGCGATGAATGCGGTTTCGTCGTCACTATCTGCCCACAGCGCGCTGGCGCCGGAAAGCATATGCCACGGGTCGGCGTCTCCCTGATATATCCGGATATGGCTGTCAGCTTCCCGGTGGCGTACATGATGCGGGAGCCACAGAAACAGGTTTCTCGGATCGTGACTTTTAATTTTATTCAAAATTTCAATATACTGGGAACGATCTTTCGGACGAAGCAATATATATTCTTTGGGCGGAAGTGCAGGCTGAGCGGCCCAATAGCTGCCTCCGACGCGCGCCTCGCGTAGACGCTCGAGAAGTTCGGTGACCGGCATTTTCGATGCGGATGCGGTAGTTCCGATCGCTTTGGCCCGCGTTATATCGGCACCTGGGAATGGTGGCACGCGCAACAAGGGCAGTGGATCAGTGCTGTGATGACCTGTCATGATCCGCCGTAATAGTACCGACCGGCGTCCACGGCTGGCCCACCCAGCGCTTCAGTCGGTCTCGCAGTGCCCATAGCGCCCCAATGCGCCGCTCCGCCAGCCCCGACAGGCTAAATACATCCATTCCGGACCAAGGTGTGAATGGATTGCGGCGGCTGTAGGCCCAGATTTCGATCCGCATTGAGGGTCTGGATGCCTCGCCGCGCGCGTGAAAACCGCAGGTATCGACAACCACAAGCGTGTTGGCTGGCACCGTAAAATGCGTCGCCGGAGGCAGGCCGAGCACCGGTAGCTCCTCTGGCTCGATCCGCAATGATCCGCGCGACGAGAGGAAGTCCATGCCCTCGGGCGCTTGCAATGCACGGCTATTCTCCCACGCAAGCCGTTCCGCCGTGAGCCTGTGGGAGCCGTCGACATAAGTCAGCGGGCCGTCATCTTCGGTCACGTCGCTCAGGAAGTACCACGCCTTCATCGTCGGGTGGAACGTGTCGTCATGCAGATGAAGCTGGGGGTCGGGCGGGCCATCGGCGCGGTGGGTGAGGATCGTCTGGATATAATAAAGCGGCTCGATATCGAAACTCGCGACATAGCGCATCAGGCTGGCCCAACGTGGCATGCGGATCAGGCTACGCAGCGCGGGAACGTCGAGCAGCATTGCGGTATTGATGGCGATGCGGCGGGTGATTGCATTGCCTTGCACCATCTCCCGCGCTGGGTACGCTCGTGCGAGGAGGGCAGAGCGCAGCGACTCGAACTCTTCCGTCGGCAGAAAATTGCTTATCAGCACATAGCCCTGCCGCTCAAACTGCTCCCGGTCCTCCGCGCTCAACTTTTTCCCAAGCCTAGCGCGACGTCGTGCGGCCAGCCAATGGGCCGTCCGCACTCGCCAGCCATGCAGGCCCAGCCGGTTCAAACGCTTAGAGCCGATGAGCGGATTGTCGCGGAAGGATTTTGCGCCGGTGAACAGTTGCGCTATCCACCAGGGCAGCATCAGCCAGCGAAGAGCCGAGCGGGAGGACGACAAACTCATAGAGCCTCTTTGAGCGGTCGCTCGGCTCGTGTAAAGGGCGCGCAACGCAACTGGATTCCCTGCATGTCGATGGCCGATACAAAGCGTCTTGAAGCGCAGCCCGCCGCGCCGGTGAGCAAGGAGAACGCGCGCCTGCGGCTCTATCTGCTGGGGATCGTGCTCGATATGTGGGCGATGCTGGGTAGCTTCGTGCTGGCGAACTGGCTTGTGCTCGGCTCACCGTTGGGAGAGCCAGAGAAGCCGCATGGCATCGTCATCTTTGCCGTTCTGGCGCCGATCTATGCGTTGCTCGCGATCAATGGCGGCGCTTATGGCATCCGTATGCTGGGCGCGGCGCGGATCAGCGCGGCGCATGCCCTGTGGGCTTTTGTGCAGGCGGCGATGCTGACATTGCTCATCATCTTCCTCGCCAAGATCGGTGACCAGATTTCCCGCCTCACCTTCCTTGTAGGCGGAGTTTTCTCCTTCTTTGCGCTGGTCGCCTGCCGCTATGGCATGACGGCACTGTCACGCCGGATTTTGGGCGCGGTGCCGCGTGTCGAGATGTTTATCGCCGATGGTGTCGAAACGCCGCATATACCCGCGCACATGGCCTTTGTGGACGCGCGCAAGGCACGGATAGACCCTACGAAGCATGATGCAAAAATGGCGGAAAAACTGGCGCGCGCTGTCGGTGGGGCGGAGCATGTCGTCGTCGCATGTCCGAGCGAGCGGATCGAGGACTGGACGATAGCACTAAAGTCGCTCTCGGCGCGCGGCGAGATACTGGTGCCGGAAATGGCCCGGTTCGCGCCAGTGCGTGGCGGTACGTTCCAGCATCATCCGACGCTCATCGTCGCCGGTGGGCCGCTCGACTTCCGGCAGCGCATCATCAAGCGGCTGTTCGATGTGATCGTCTCGCTGGGCGCGATTATTGCCCTGTCGCCCGTGCTGCTCATCACTGCCATCGCAGTTAAGCTTACCAGCCCCGGCCCCATATTGTTCAAGCAGGCGCGGCTCGGCAGGGATGCGCGCCCGTTCCGTATATTGAAATTCCGCTCGATGCGCGCGGAGATGTCGGATCACAACGCTAGCCAGCTAACGCAAAAGAACGATCCGCGCATTACCCCCATCGGCGCGTTCATCCGCAAGACCAGCATCGATGAACTGCCACAACTTTTCAACGTGCTTCTCGGCGACATGAGCATCGTAGGCCCGCGGCCCCATGCGGCCGGAGCGAAGGCTGCGGATTCGCTCTATTGGGAGGTCGATTCGCGCTATTGGGCGCGGCATTGCATCAAGCCGGGCATCACCGGACTCGCGCAGGTTCGCGGTCATCGCGGCACGACCGACGCGCATGAGGATCTGCTGTTGCGACTGCAATCGGACCTTGAATATGTGACGGAGTGGTCGGTGATGCGGGATATTCGCATCCTCATCGCCACCGTGGCGGTGCTGGTTCACGCCCGCGCTTATTAAAGGCTCCTCTTGCTATTCCTGAACGGCGCGGCATAGCAGTTTCCCGATGATCTGGCGGAGGCTCTGGGCATGATTACCGCGCAACGCGCGACGAAGGCGGCGGTGAAGCATCTGTCGCGGGCGGCTCTTGCCGCGCGGTCGGCGCTGGGTGCGCGCAAGGATCGCCATTGCCCGGCCTGCGGCGTGGATGTTGCGGGCTTCTTCCGCTATGGTGACTGCGCGGAGTGGGGCTGCCCCAGTTGTGGCGCATCCCCGCGCGAGAGGCTGGTGCATCATTTGCTGGATACCGGGCGGATCGCTGTGCCTTCTGGCGGTGCGATCCTGCACATGGCGCCCAACGAGGCGAGCCTTGTAGCGCGGTTGCGCGAGGGCGCGGGGGATTATGTTCCTGCCGATCTGTTCCCCGATGTGTATCGCGATGTGTCGGATGTGCGCCGGGTCGACCTCATGGAGATAGGCGAGAGCGAGCGGTTCGATCTCTTCTACGCCAGCCATGTGATGGAGCATGTGCCGGACGATGCGCAGGTACTACGCAATACATACGCGGCGTTGAAACCCGGCGGCGAGGCTTGGCTGATCGTGCCTCTGTGGGACAAACCGACCGAGGATGGCTCCTACGCCATGCCGCCACGCGAGCGGGAGAGACGCTTCGGCCAGTGGGATCATGTTCGCCAATATGGCCCGGATTTTGCCGACCGCATCCGCGCCGCAGGGTTCGATCTGGAGGTGGTTCGCGCCGAAGACTGCGACCCAGCCGAGGTCCATCGTCTGGCGCTGGGCGAGGTGCTCTATCGCGCGCGCCGACCGGCTGTGAGCGGCTGAGGGCTGGCCGTTGGTGCGCAGCTATCTCGCGGCGGGGGAGCGATCAACGCGCATATTGACGCTTGCGAAGCTCGCCAGCGTCGGCCTGTCGATGCTCTGGGGTTTTGCCGTCACCTATGTGTTCGTACGCGCGCTGCCCGCCAATGAGTTCCGCACCTTCCTGCTGCTGATCGCCTTCAACAATTTCACCATCTCGGCAGAGTTCGGCATCACCAATGTGATCTACGCCCGGCTGCGGCGGCACTGGCTGGGGCGGCAGGACGCGGGCGTCGACAGCGGCGATTTCCGGCATGAGGAAATCGGCGTGCTGTTCCTGTTCCTCACCAGCCTGATCGTGATCGGCGGAGCTGTGGTGATCGGTGCGATGGCGCTGGGGTGTATACGCACAGAAATGCCCGCGATATTCCTCATATTTTTCTTCGGTTCCGCTCTCAATATATTGTTATTGCTAGCAAAGAGAGCGCTTGCTGCGGTGGATCGAAATCTTCTCTGGGAAATGACGGACATCATCCGTCGTCTCGCAGGGCTGGGGGTATTGTTGGCGGTACTGAAGGGCATGGGCCTGCTCGTCTCAGTCAGCGGGTTGCTCGCCATCAACATAGCGGGTGCGGCGCTGGGCATGATGCTTATCCACCGTCGCGCGGGCATGCGCTTCGGTCACTGGCTCGATTGGCGGCGCGGCGGCGGGCATGTGAAGCGTACCTATCTGCGAGACATCGGCGCGTCCGCCGTGCTCACCTTGAGCGAGGTCGCCGCCTATAATAGCCCCTACTTCCTGATCGCGGCGATGACGCATGATGCGCGGCTGCTGCTGGTGTTCGATTTCACCTTCAAGATCATCCGCGCGGTAGCGACGACGATCCGCGCGACGATCGAGGGCGCATTGCCGCGCCTGACGCGCCACTGGTTCGCCGGTGAGAGCGAGGTCTTCGCCCGGCTGCTCCGCCGTGCCATTCTGATGGCGGTTGGTATCGCTGTCTGTGCCGATATGGCCCTGCTCTCGTTAGGGCAACCTCTGTTCGCGCATCTATACGATGGCAGAGCCCATCTTATGGGCGATGAATTGCTTCTGCTCTCATTTCTGTTGCTTGCTCTCGCGGTGATGTGCGTCTCGGTCTATCTGCAAGGCGCGTTGGGTCGCTTTGAGGCATTGTTGCGCCAGTCACTGCCCTTTCTGTTCGGGTCTATAGCGAGTGTGCCGCTCACTATATTGACTGGAAATCCTTTCCCCATATCAAATATAACATTTATGGCATTGTACATGTTGTGCTTTGTTGGGACAGCGTTGCTGCATATAGTTGCCATGCGGCGGTTGGCGAGGGGCGCGGCATGAAGATAGCGATGCTCGATCCTTCGCTGTTTACAGGGCGCTATGATGATGGGCTGTGCGCGGCGCTGGGTGCTGCGGGGCATCAGGTGAGCCTGCTTGCCCGGCCTATGCGCGCGACCGATGCGATAGAGTCAAGGAATTACGCCTATGTGCCGCGCTTCTTCGCCCGGTCAGAAGGCCTGCGCGGCGTGCTGGGCGAGGGCAGGGCGTTTCGTGTATTGAAGGCGACGGAATATCTGGCCTCCGCTGCGCTGGGCGACTTGAGCCGGTTGCGCGCCGACGATGTGGTGCATGTGCAATGGCTGCCGCTTCCGGTAGCTGACAGGCGGCTGATCGCGCGGCTGCGGGCAGGGGACAAACGGCCCGTGCTGGTCCACACTGTCCACAATGCATCCGCTTATCATGGCGACAGCGGCGCGCAGGGCGCGGGCTATCGTGCGCTGCTCGATCAGTTCGATGCGTTGATCGTGCATGGGCAAACGACTCATGACGCGATGATCGCGCAGGGTGTGACGGCGGAACATCTGCACATCGTTCCCCATCCGCCGATGGAGCTGGCGAGCGCGGGGGAGCAGGACATGGCATCCGTGGTTGACCCCAAAGCCCCACGCATCCTCTTCTTCGGCACGATCCGGCCCTATAAGGGGTTCGATCTGTTGACCGAGGCATGTCTCAAGCTGTGGCAGGAGGGTCTGGACTTCGAGCTGGCAGTGGCGGGCAAGCCATTTATGGACATAGAGCCTTTGCTCTCCCGCGTCCGCGCGGCAGGTTTTAGCGACCGTCTGGTGATGGAGCTGGGTTTCCTCACCGAGCATCGGCTCGACGCGCACTTGCGGAAAAGCGACATCATAGCTTTCCCTTATCGCCATATCGACAGCAGCGGCGCATTTCTCTCAGCGTTGCATTATGGCAAGGCGATGGTGGCAAGCCGGGTCGGCATGTTCGAGATGCTGGACGAACAGGCGGCGCAAATTTGTGCGCCAGATGATGTAGGCGCACTGGCCGAAGCATTGCGCGCTCTGGTCAGCGATGCCAATGCGCGCGCACGGCTGGGGCAGGGCGCACTTGATTTACGCGCCAGCATGGGAAGTTGGGATCTGGCAGCGGCGCAGACGCTGGCCGTTTATGAAAAGGCATTGGAAAAGGTGAGGTAGGCATGAGTGGCGGGCGGATAAGCCGGGAACTGGGGCGGCGCTGGCTCGCGATGCGTCTGGCGCTGATGGGACGTGTGCATCAATATCCCGAAATCCTCGCGCTGCGGCGTTTCTTCGAGGCCTATTCCATCGACGCACTGATCGATGTCGGTGCGAATGAGGGACAATATGCCTCGTCCGCGCGCAAGGATGCGGGCTTTACAGGCCATATCTTCTCGTTCGAGCCGAACCCGGACGTTTATTCTATTGTTGCAGCCAAGGCGTCGCGCGACCCCAAATGGCATGTATTCAACATGGCACTATCTGACTTTGACGGCACGGCGGAATTTCATATCATGGCCGCGCATCAGTTCAGCTCCATCGCCAAACCTGCCGAACTGCTCGACCCGATCTTCACCGAGCGCAACAAGGTCGAGAAGACGGTGCAGATGCAGTGCCGACGGCTCGATGGCATGCTGGATGAGTTGCTGACTCCTTACGGACTTTCTCGCTCGTTCCTCAAGATGGATACGCAGGGGCATGACCGCGCGGTATGCGAAGGGGCAGGCGCGCGGCTCGGCGATATGATCGGCGTGCAAAGCGAACTCGCTGTCCGCCCGCAATATGAAGGCGCGGCGGATTATCGCGCGATGATAGGCTATCTGGAGGAATGCGGCTTCGTCCCCAATGCCTTCTTCGCCAACAACAAGGGCCATTTTCCGCTTTTGGTCGAGATCGACGGCATCTTCATCCGCGCCGATCTCGCGGCAGAGGGGGCGGTAAGCGCGTGACAAGAGCGCGCGTCTCGTGGCTGATGATTATGAGCGCGCTCGTCTATGCGCTCTGGCTGGCGCTGGCCTGGGCCGTGGAGGTGCATTGGCTCAAAGGCATCACAATCGGGCATGTTTTCTTCAAGGCGCAGGATATGCCCGCGCTGGCTATGGGGTGTGGCTCGCTGTTGCTGGGCGGTATTGCGCTGCGGCTGGTGCCGGAGGGCTGCTGGAGCTGGGGCGCAAAACCGCGTATCGTGCTGTCCGCCATCGCCGCGTTCGCGCTGCTCGCTTGGAGCGGACGCTATTGGCTGTTCGGCAATTACAGCCTCTCGCGTGACGAAGAGGTGGCGGAATTTGCTGCGCGGGCGATGCGTGACGGTTTTCTCGCCCGGCCGATTCCGCCCGAATGGATCGACTATCGCCGCGCGATCATGCCGGAATTCTTTTCACCCTTCGGCGCGGAAAAATATTGGAATTCCGCCTATCTGCCGCTGAATTCCGCCTTTCGCGCCCTGTGCGACCTCATTGGCGATCCCAACCTTGCCGGGCCGATCTTCCTTGTCATCGGCATGGTCGCGCTATGGCGTGTAGCGCTCAAGGTGATGCCGGAGCGGGCGGATGCCGTCACCGTAACTATACTAATGGCGCTCACCTCTGCGCAATTGTTCGTCACCGGCATGACGCCCTATGCGATGACCGGGCATTTCGCGCTGAACATGCTCTGGCTCGCGCTGGTTCTGCGCGGCGACCGGCTGGGGCATATGGCGGCAGGGCTGGCGGTGCTCATCCTCGCTGGGCTGCATCAATATCATTATCCGTTCGTGTTCTTGACGCCGTTCCTGCTGTGGTTCGCCCTGCAACGCCGCTGGGGTGCTCTGGCTTTCCACACGGCGATGATCGCGCTGGCCGTTATGATCTGGGCGAAGCTATGGCCGCAATTGATGATCGACTGGTACGGCCCGCCCGCCGATGTGCGCCCCTCGGCGGGCGTGGGCGACAAGATGTCGAGCCTAGCCGACCGTCTGGATGAGTGGCGGCCACTGCTCTACATGAGCCGCTTCTTCGCGTGGAACAATCTGCTGCTCATGCCACTGGCACTTATCGGCCTGTGGCGCATCGGCTGGCGCTCTGCCTTGAAGGGCGAGCGGATCGCGCTGCCGCTGGGGCTGGGCGCGCTTGGCATGGCGGCGCTCGCCATCTCTCCCGGCTATGGCTGGGGCTATCGCTACCTCCACGGCTTTATCGGTAGTTTCGCCCTGCTCGCAGGGCTGGGCTGGGCGAGCCTCAGGCGGCCTGACCAGCGCGTGCTCAGTGTTTCGGCGCTCATCTCGCTGCTGATGGCGAGCTTCTTGATGATGCGCGCGCATGATTATGTCGCGCCCTATGCCAAGGCGCACCAGCGCATCCTGCAAAGCGGCGCGGATGTGGTGCTCGTCGATCCGCGAGGTGGGCGCTACGTGACCGATGTCGTGCGCGGGCCGGAGAGCGAGCCGCTGGGCAGTCCGGTCGTAATGAACATCGGCTGGCTTAAAATGGATGAGTTGGACAGGCTGTGCGCGCACAAGGACGTCGCTGTCCTCGACATCAGCACCTTTGCGCCCTTGGGGGTCGGGATCGTGCCGTGGGGCAACCGCTATATCGCGCACCAGCGCGAGCATATGGCCGAGCGCGGCTGCGGACGCGAGATAACGCCTTACTGATTCACCGGTTTGGCAGGATTGCCGCCGACCACCGAGCCATCCGCCAGATCGCGATTGACCAATGTGCCGGGCAGGATCGTGCATCCCTTGCCCACGGTGATCCCCGGCATGATGATCGCCCGCGCGCCGACAATGGTCCCCGCGCCGATCCGCGTATCGACATAGATGCCGCGCGTCATGTCGTGGGTCAGCACAACGGCTTCCTCGTCGATAAAGCAGTCCGCCTCGATATGCACGCCCTTGGGCCATGTGCGGTCTATCAGCGCCGTCTCCGCGATCCACGCGCTCGGATGAATGTCGGTTCCCCAGACCTTGGTCTGGATCAGGCGCTGGATGCGCTGCTTCAGGGATTTTTTGGGAAAGGGCTTTGCTGCGGTGCGGTGCATGTTTGAGGGCAATAGGGCCAACGGTTCCGTCTGACAACCGAGAGATGTTTACGCAGTTGTTTACAAGCCATGGCCCAAGACGGTAGTGCTGCTTTCGACATGGCGCTGCGATCCTTGAACAGTCTGCGGAAGGTCCGCGCCCTCGCGATGGCGCTCCAGAGAGCGCGTCTGCGCAAAAAGGGGGTGGATGTCCACCCTAGCTCAACGGTATCCCTTTCCGGGCGCACCATTACCGGCCTCAAGCGCGGTATCACTGTGGACGCGGAAACCTTGGTTGCTTTCAAGACCCTGCTCATCACCCGCGACCCTGTGACGGGTGAGGAGAGGCCGATCCATATCGGCAAGCGCTGCTTCATCGGTGGTGGCTCCACCATCATGCCCGGTGTTACCATTGGCGATGAGGTCATCGTCGGCGCGGGTGCGTTTGTGTTCGAGGATGTCCCGCCGCGGTGCATTGTTGGTGGCAATCCCGCGCGTATACTTAAAACTGACATAGAAGTCGGCAAGATGGGCCGCCTCAAAGGGGCGGACGAGAATACGAGGCGTATGTGGCGGAAATAGCGGAAGGCTGGGTTCAGGGCGATGCTGCCAAGCAGCGCCTCGGGCTGATACTGCTCCATGCGCGCAAGGCGATGGTCGCGACATTCGTGCTGAGCGCGGTGCTCAACGTGCTGCTGCTCTCCGGCTCGCTTTACATGATGATGGTCTATGACATGGTGCTGCCGAGCCGCAGTATCCCGACGCTGGTCGGTTGCGCCATCCTCGTGTTGATCGCTTATGCCTTTCAGGGAGTGCTGGATTTTATCCGTAGCCGGGTCTTGCTGCACTTTTCGGCAGCGGTAGATGTCGATCTGAGCGGCGACGTGCACAAGCTGATGAGCATCATGGCGCGCACACAGACACAGATGGACAGCCTTCAGCCGATGCGTGATCTCGATCAGCTCAGGCAGTTTCTCGCCGGGCCGGGGCCATCCGCGCTGGTCGATCTGCCGTGGATGCTGTTCTTCATCATCATTCTCTTTCTGCTGCATCCCTATCTCGGCATAACCGTGCTGATCGGCGGCGCTATTCTGGTGTTCCTGACTTTCCTCACCGAGCGGCTGACCTCCGAAAAGAACCAGAAGCTGATGGCGCTTGCCGGCACCCGCCAGATGGTGGCGGACATCACACGCCGCCATGCCGAATCAATCTCGGCGCTCGGCATGGAGGGTCGCATCGCGGCCCGCTGGCGCGTGGCGAGCGGGCAGTTCCTCGCCGCGCAGGAAAAACTCAATGCCATCGCCAACTCTTTAAGCAATCTGACCAAGATTTTGCGCATGGTGCTGCAATCCGGGGTGCTTACTGTCGGCGCGTTGCTTGTGATGGAGCAGCAGGCAAGCGGCGGCGTGATCTTCGCCAGCTCGATCCTCTCCTCCCGCGCGCTGGCGCCGGTCGAGGCTGCAATCGCGAACTGGCGCGGTTTTGTAGGCGCGCGTCAGGGCTGGGCGCGGTTGAAGGCGCTGATCCTTGCGATGCCGGACAGCCCGAGCGCGGATATGTTGCCGCCGCCCGATAAGCTGATGGAGGCGGAAGATGTAACGCTCGGCCCCCCGGGAACCGACCGTCTGACCGTCCAGGGTGTGAAATTCGGTCTGCGCGCGGGCGAGGGGCTGGCGATATTGGGACCAAGCGGTTGCGGCAAATCGACGCTGGTGCGCGGGTTGGCAGGGATATGGCCGTTAAAGTCTGGTGCGGTCCGCCTCGATAATGCCGACATTACCCAATGGCCGCCAGACACACTGGGCCGCTATATTGGCTATCTGCCGCAGAATGTGGAACTCATCGCTGGGACGGTGGCCGAGAATATTGCGCGGTTTGACCCTGATGCAATCTCCGAACAGGTCATCAAGGCGGCGAAACTCGCAGGCGTGCATGACCTCATCCTGCATCTGCCCGATGGCTATAATTCACAGGTCGGGCCGGACGGCAGGGCTCTCTCCGGCGGGCAGCGCCAGCGCATCGGCCTTGCCCGCGCGCTTTATGGCGATCCTTTCCTAATCATTCTCGACGAACCCAATTCCAACCTCGATGCGCAGGGAGAGGAGGCGCTGGCCAGCGCGATCGCCGATGTCCGGGCGAGGGGCGCTATCGTCATCGCGGTGGCGCACCGGCCCTCACTGCTCGCCTCGGTCGATCTGGTGCTCTTGATGAAGGACGGCAAATCGATTGCCTTCGGTCCCAAGGAGAAGCTTGTCGGGCATTTGCTGCCCGATCCCAGACAAGCGAGGCCAGAGGCTGCTCGGCCAGATCAAAAGGTTACTGCGGCATAAAGCTCGAATTTTAGGGCGGGGGAACCAACTGCGCTTGCATGGAGTAGCGAATTCTTTAGGCATTTGCGGCAGTGCGGAATCATGAACAGGGAAGGGACCGTGGGTTGGTAGCACCATCGCGTAAGGGCATTATATTGGCAGGCGGGTCCGGCACGCGGCTCTATCCTTTGACCAAAGCCGTCTCGAAGCAACTGATGCCGGTCTACGACAAGCCGATGATCTATTATCCGCTCTCGGTGCTGATTCTGTCCGGCATCCGCGAGATCATGATCATCACCACGCCGCATGATCAAGCCGCCTTTCAGGCGCTGCTGGGTGACGGGTCGGACATGGGCCTGTCGCTCACTTATGCGGTGCAGCCGGAGCCGGGCGGGTTGGCGCAGGCCTATCATATCGGTGCTGATTTCGTAGGAACGAACCCGTCAACACTGATATTGGGTGATAATATATTCTATGGTCACGGTTTGACCGAGCTACTGGACAGTGCAGCCGCGCGGGAAAGCGGGGCGACGGTGTTCGGCTATTATGTGAGCGATCCGACCGCCTATGGTGTGGTCTCATTCGATAGTGCGGGCCGCGCCGAGACGATCGAGGAGAAGCCCGCCCAGCCCAAATCCAATTACGCGGTGACGGGGCTCTATTTCTACGATGGCCGCGCGGTGGACTATGCCCATGCAATCAAGCCCTCGCCACGCGGAGAGCTGGAGATCACGGATTTGAACCGGCTCTATCTGGAAGCGGGCGAGCTGAATGTGGAGATCATGGGACGCGGCTATGCCTGGCTCGATACTGGCACGCATGGCTCGCTCATCGACGCCGCCAATTACGTCCGCATCACTGAAGACCGTCAGGGATTGAAGATCTGCTGCCCGGAGGAACTCGCGTGGCGCAAGGGCTTTATTGATGACGAGCAACTGAAGCGTATCGCCGCGCCGCTCGTCAAATCCGGTTATGGCGACTATCTGCTGAAGCTGCTCGAAGGGGGCGCAAAGTGGACCTGATCGAAACGGCGATCCCCGGCGTTCTCATCATCGAACCAAAGGTGTTCGGCGACGAGCGCGGCTTCTTCATGGAGAGCTGGAACGCGCGCACTTTCGCGCAGGCCGGGCTCGATCTCCATTTCGTGCAGGATAATCATAGTCGTTCGAGCAAGGGCGTGCTGCGCGGCATGCATTATCAGCAGCCTGGCCCACAGGGGAAACTGGTGCGGGTGACGGCGGGGGCGGTCTTCGATGTAGTCGTCGATATGCGAAAATCCTCTCCTACCTTTGGCAAATGGGTGGGCGTTGAGCTTTCCGCCGCCAACAAGCGGATGTTTTGGGTGCCACCGGGCATGGCGCATGGTTTCCTGTGCCTCGAGGATGGTACGGATTTCCTCTACAAATGCGTCGGCTATTATGATCCGGCGAATGAACACAGCTTGGCTTGGAACGATCCCTCTGTCGGCATAGAATGGCCGCTTGACGGTATCGAGCCGCAGCTTTCGGCGAAGGATGTGGCAGGTAAACCCTTGGCCGAGGCGGTAACATTTCCATGAAGGCACTCATCACTGGCGCGAACGGGCAGCTTGGCTGGTCGCTGCAACAGACGGCGCCCGCAGGAGCGGAGCTGATCTGCACCGACGTCGCTGAACTCGACATATGCGATGCCGCCGCCGTCGATGCGTTCGTGGCGCAGCACAAGCCGGACCTGATCCTCAATGCTGCCGCCTATACTGCCGTCGATAAGGCAGAGAGCGAGGAGGCGCTGGCCCTTCGCATTAACGCGGAGGCGGTCGCCAATCTGGCCGCTGCCGCGCGTAGCCACAATGCGCGTCTCGTCCATGTCTCGACCGACTTTGTGTTCGATGGCGTGAGTGGCGTGCCTTATGCGCCGGATGCGGTGCCAGCACCGGTCAGCGCCTATGGCCGCACCAAGCTGGCGGGGGAGCAGGCGGCGGGGACAAGCGCGCTTATTGTCCGCACCGCATGGGTTTATGCGCCGAAGGGCCATAATTTTGTCCGCACGATGCTGCGTTTGATGGCGGAGCGCGATGAAGTGCGCGTGGTAGCGGACCAGATCGGTACGCCTACTTATGCGCCCGATCTTGCCGCCGCGCTTTGGGCGCTTGCCGAGAAGGGCGTCACCGGCATCCACCATTATACCGATAGCGGCGCGGCGAGCTGGTATGATTTCGCGGTTGCGATTCAGGAGGAGGGACTGGCCGCCGGCCTGCTCAATCGCGCCGTTCCCGTCATTCCAATCGCCACATCTGACTATCCCACGCCCGCCACCCGCCCACATTATTCGGTGCTCGACAAGGCATCGACATTCGCGGCGCTGGGCGGCCCGGCACCCCATTGGCGCACCAATCTGCGCAAGATGTTACAGGAAATCAAAACACATGGCTGAATTGCTCGTCACCGGCGGCGCCGGGTTCATCGGCGCCAACTTCGTGCATTATTGGCGCGAGCATCACCCGGACGACACCATTACCGTGCTCGATGCGCTCACTTATGCGGGCAACCCTGCCAACATCGCTGGCCTCGAAGGGGTCGAGTTGATCGAGGGCGATATTTGCGACACCGCGCTGGTCGAGAAGCTGCTTTCCGAGCGCGGCATCCAGACGATTGTGCATTTCGCTGCGGAGAGCCATGTCGATCGCTCGATCACCGGGCCGGATGCGTTCGTCACCACCAATGTCATCGGCACGCACAGCCTGCTAAAGGCCGCGCGCAAGCTCTGGCTGGATAGCGGCACAGGCAAGCCGCACCGCTTCCACCATGTTTCCACAGACGAGGTCTATGGCTCGCTCGGGCCGAACGACCCGGCCTTCAGCGAGACGACGCCCTATGCGCCAAACTCGCCTTACTCGGCCTCCAAGGCGGGGTCCGATCATTTGGTGCGCGCCTATCACCACACCTATGGCCTCGATGTCACGACCAGCAACTGCTCGAACAATTACGGCCCGTATCAATTCCCGGAAAAGCTCATTCCGCTGTTCCTGCTCAATTGCCTCTATGGCAGCAATCTCCCGATCTACGGCGACGGCATGAATGTGCGCGACTGGCTCCATGTCGAGGATCATTGCAACGGGATCGAGAAGGTGATTCTGAACGGCAAGCCGGGCGAAACCTACAATATCGGCGGCGGACAGGAATTGCCCAACCTCCATGTGATCGAGGAAATCTGCGCCACGGTGGACCGCGCCTTTGCCGCTGATCCGTCGCTTGCCAGCCGCTTCCCGGATGCGCCCGCAGCCAAGGGCCAACCCTCCGAAACCCTCAAGACCTTCGTCACCGACCGCGCCGGGCATGACCGCCGCTATGCGATTGACGAGACCAAGGCGCGCGGCGAGCTGGGCTATGCCCCGCGCCGCACATTCTCCGAAGGCTTCGCGCAAACCCTCGCATGGTATCTCGGCAATGAAGGCTGGTGGAGGCCGCTGCTCAACAGGTAATCGGCCTTAAGAAGCAGCCACTTTCTCTTTGATCGTGCCGGTAAACACATTGATGCCGGTAAGGCGGCGCACAGACCAGATGCTGGCAAGATTGCGCCCGATCACCACCAGCGACATGCAGATCGCAATGCCGAACAGTCCGCCATATTGCGCGGCTAGTGGTGCGCTGATGAGGAGGATGGCACTACTGCCGATGGTCTGAACGAGGTTGGTGCGTTCATGCCCCGTCATCGCGAGGAGCAAGCCGGAAGGCCCGGTCATGGTGTAAATCGCTTGCCCCACCACAACAATGCGCAGAACGGTCGTCGCCTGATCGAATTCCGGCCCGAATATATCCAGCACCGGTCCGGCAAAAATGAAAATCATCAAGGCCACAGGTAGACAGAAGAATGCCGAAAGTCGCGTAGCCTGCCCGGCGAGATGCGCGACGCGATTCATGTTTCCGGCGGCGTGGGCCTCGGCAAATTGGGGCGAGAAGATACTGAACAGCCCCATGGTGATGATGCTCAATATGCCCGCCACCTGCGCCGCAACGCGATAAAGCCCAGCCTCATAGATACCAAGTGTGGCGGACGCGGTCGCGAGGCCATACCAGTCAGCGATATTGAGAAAGATCGCCACGCCCCAGAGCGGCACGGCGACCCGCAATATCTCGCGCATCGGTACATGCAGCGCGCCCGGCTTGTTGGTGCTGTACGGCAGGCAGGTGAAGAAGGCAGCTATACCAACCAGCAACCCGGTGAGGGCCGTCATCCACAGCACTTGTTCAACGCCGGGGGCCAACCCAACGGCGATATAGGCGAGCACAATACTCGGGATCAGCAGCACCTCAATGCATTGACCCCATATATAGGCTTTCTGCGAGCGCAGCACCGCGCCGAGCATGCGGGTGAGCGTGCGCGAGATCATGATGAGGATGAGCACCGGGATAGCGTCTTGCGGTACCTCGCCCTTGAACATCAGCTTCATCACCGGCGTCCCGCCATTGTAGATGACGGCAACCAATATCCCGGCAAACATCAGGGAGTAGGCGATGATTTTCATCAGGCTGCGCCGTTCGATCAGCACATTTTGCGCTACCGCAGCAGAGAATTTGCGTGTGACCGCGAGATCGATGCCACCCACCGCGACAACGGAAAGGAACATCGCTGTCTGCGTAATCACCGCATAATGGCCGTTTGCTTCGGGGCCGAACATGCGTCCGATCAGCACCGTGACTGCAAAGCCCGCCGCAACCGATGCACCTCGGATAGCGAGGGACATGAAGGACTGAAAATGACGTTTCAGCAACGCGCGCGGATCGATCTTGCGGGGAGCCATCTCGTTTCCGTCACATTTCCCTGTTTGCGCGCCCTGAACTCTGTTTAGGCATTTTGTTATAGGTTTTTCACCACTAGGGTATATCAAGCACTCTACACAAGCACATCAGGCGGCTCCAGAGCCGATAGTTGTGCTTTTTTTGCGATAGAGTGCCTTAGTGGCGGATGTATAGTACACGGAGCGTTGAACAGATGGAAACCCTATACGATTGGTTGGCACTGCTCGCATTCGCGGGGCTGATCGTACTGTTTCTGCAGCGTTCTTCCATGGATGAGCCGCCGGATACAGTGTGGCATTATCTTCCGCCAGCCATAGGATGCGCACTTTCCAATTATTTAGGCAACGAAGGGATGGGCGTGTTGGCTATCCTCATGCTGGCGGCTGTTGGTGTCTATGTGCACCTGGTGTTGAAGCCGAAGATATTTCGATAAGGCAAAAATAGTCAGTCAATATCGTGGTGAGGGGCTGCGAAAGCGGGCCAGTCACCGTTTCGCTTTTGCCACATTGCCGAAAAAATATTCAACCTGTCCCATTCTGGTTCTGTTTTTGTTGCGTCTGCGAAGCTTATGTCGGATACTATCCGTAAAGTAATTCGGTGTATTGGCTCTCTACCAAGTTTCCGATGTTACGAAAGGGTATAGAATGGGCTGGCAGAACTGGTTTTCGTCGCGCAAGAAAAACATTGATGCGATGGATCAGGACCATGGGGAGCTTGTTCCGCGCCTTTCGATTGGCCGCAATCGGGATCGTCAGGATGACAAGCTGCCGCGTTTTCAGGGTACGGCAGGCGACCAGATCCGCAGCACCGGCAAGCGCACAGCGCTGGATCGGGTGCGTTTCCATCTGCGCAACGCTTTCACACCCTCTCAGCCGGTTCTCTCGCACCGCATGTTCGCGGGCCGCACCGAGGTTCTGAAAACCCTCATTCGTTCGATCGAGGACCAGCGCCTCCATGTCGTGCTCTATGGCGATCGCGGTATCGGCAAGACATCGCTGCTGCACATATTGGCGCAGCTCGCCAAGGATGCGCGCTATATCGTCCGCTATGCCTCCTGCGGCGAAGAGACGGATTTCAGCGATTTGATGCGTGCCATCGCTACCGATATACCGCTACTCTACCACTCTGATTACGCACCGACATCCTCGGAAATCGAAAGCGGCCGCTCGCTGGCCGATCTGTTGCCGCCGGGAACGCTGACGGTGCCGCAGATCAGCGACCTGTTCGCGAAAATTTCCAACACGCGTATCTTAATCATCCTCGATGAGTTCGATCGCGCGCATTCGCCTGCTTTCCGCCGCTCTATCGCAGAACTGATCAAAAATCTGTCGGATCGTTCCAGCCGCCTTCAGCTGGTCATCGCGGGTGTCGCGGCTAACCTCACTGAACTGATCGAGCATATCCCGTCCATCCGCCGCAACATTCTGGGTTACCATGTACCCAATATGTCAAACTCCGAGATCGAGGAGCTGATTCTCAACGGCGAGAAGATCTGCGGCCTGACGTTCGATCGCGAGGCGATCGCCTTCATCAGCGCCGTGGCCTATGGTTCGCCTTACATCGCCAGCCTGCTAAGTCAGCACGCTGGACTTGCGGCGGTTGATCGCGATGCGGGCATGGTTGAGAAAAGCGACGTTTCCGAGGCGATCAATCACTCCGTAGATGAGATTCGCCATCGCGTTTCCAGCCTCAGCCTGTTCCAGACCGCGCGCGCAAAAGCGGATGGTCATGGCAATAATCTGGGCCTTCTGGCTCGCCTCGCGCTGCATTATGCAGGCCGTATTTCGCCACAACAGGCCGATGAAGTCATCCGCAAGCCCGGCGAAGGCATGGCCTTCATGAAGATGATCGAGCGCGAATATGGCCTGCTCGAACCGCTGCCGAACGATCCTGCGGGCGCGTATCATTTCCGCGAAGAGGGCGTGCCGGTCTATTTGTGGATCGAACTCGCCCAGTCCCATTTCGCGGGTGAAAAGAGCAACACGAAGCTGCTCGACGCGCTGCTCGATAAATATGCGGTGGCGCAGGGCGCCTGACACAGGCGGAGTAGTGCAGCGTGCTGGCTTCGCTCATCGAGAAGATCAAGGTCAAGCTGTGGTCGCGCGATCAGCACGTGAATGCGAAGCTGCGCGCCTATTATCGCGACAATTTCCGCATCGATGTCGGGTTATACAGCTATGGCTGCTTCGATCGCTGGCGGATGCCGGGTCCGATCAAGATAGGGCGCTATTGCTCCATCGCTAATTCCGTAAAATCCGCGCCGATCAACCACCCTTATGACGCGATGACGACCCACCCCGCACTCTATGAGCGCAAATTCGGCGTGGTGGACAAAAACATCTATTACGACGATGTGCTGGTGATCGAGGACGATGTCTGGATCGGCCATAATGTGATGATCCTGCCCGGCTGCAAGCATGTGGGCCGGGGCGCGATCATTGGCGCGGGGGCTGTGGTAACGAAGGATGTGCCCGCCTACGCCATCGTCGCGGGCAACCCGGCGAAGAAACTGCGTGACCGCTTCGCACCCGATTTGATCACCGCACTGGATGAAAGCCGCTGGTGGGAGCTGGACCCGCCGCAGCTCAGGGATCTGGTCAAGGCCAATCCCGATCTCGTCTATCATCCCACTGCTGCTGGCGTGAGCGCCTGGATCAAGGCCGGGCGGCCGATGAACTGGACTGGCTCAGTCCCATGAGCGGTGAAACTGCCCAGCTCACGCCGCGCATCAGCGTGGTCGTGCCGCATTATAATGATCTGGAGCGGCTGGATACGTGCCTCGCGGCGCTGGTGACGCAGACACTCCCGCGTGAAGACTATGAGATTATCGTTGCGGACAATAACTCGCCCTGCGGTCTCGCTGCGGTTGAGAAGGCAGTCGCAGGCCGTGCACGCGTCGTCACCGCGATGGAGCCGGGGGCAGGCCCAGCGCGCAATGCCGGGGCGGAAGCGGCACAAGGGCAAATTCTCGCTTTTACTGACAGCGATTGCGTGCCGGAGCCGCAATGGCTCGAGAAGGGCGTCGCCGCATTGGGCCGCGATGGCGATTTTATAGGCGGCGGCATGAAGGTGCTGGTGCCGGAGGGCCGCCCGATGAGCGGCGCGGAAGCATTCGAGACAGTGTTCGCGTTCGACAACGAACGCTATGTCCGCCAACTCCATTTCACCGTCACTGCGAACCTGATCTGCCCGCGCGAGCTGTTTTTCAAGGTCGGCGCATTCCGTACCGCCGTTTCTGAAGACAATGAATGGTGCTGGCGCGCGCGGGAGATGGGCTATCGCATCGGTTATGCGGCTGAGGCGCTCGTCGGCCATCCGGCGCGTGCCGATTTCACGCAGCTTAAGGGCAAATGGCGGCGCATCTGTGCCGAGCGCTATGCGCTGACACGTGAGAAGGGCGGCTCAGCGCTATACTGGATCACGAAGACCTGGCTTGAGCTGCCCGCAATCCCGGTGCACGCGGTGAAGCTGATGACGGACAAGCGCCTGCCCGGCTCAGGGGTTCGCATGTCCGCGCTGGCTACGCTCGTCGGCATCAGGGTGTGGCGTTTTTATGAGGGGCATCGTGTGTTGCTGCGCGGAGGCGGGCACGGATGAGCGCGTCGCTGCATGTAAGCATCTGCATCGTCGGCTTTCATAATCATGAGGAAATCGCGGGCTGCGTCGCGGCGCTCGCGCAATTGACATACACCGATTTCGATATCGCCATCTGCGAAAACGGCGGCACGGCGTCGTGGGAAAAGCTGAAAGCCGCGCTGCCCGCAACGCTTCCGGGTGGGCAGGCGGTTGAGTGCATCAATGCGGGTTCCAACCTCGGCTATGCGGGCGGGGTCAATACCGCGATGCGCGCGCGGCCAGACTCAGGCGCATGGTGGGTGGTCAATCCCGATACGCTGCCGGAACCCGATGCCCTCTCTGCGCTGGTCGAACGCCTATCGCGCGGCGATTGCCATATGGTTGGCGGCGTTCTCTATAATGCCGCGGGTCGTGTACAGGCCTATGGCGGCCACTGGCGATACTGGCTCGGCCGGGCCGTATCCATCGGCATGGGCGCGCATGTGGATGATCCGGTCGATGACGCCGCCGTCGAGGCGCGGATGAACTATGTGCTCGGCGCGTCGATGCTGGTGGATCGCGCCTTCGTCGAGCGTGTCGGCCTGATGAAGGACGAATATTTCCTCTATTGCGAGGAGGTGGAGTGGGGTCTGCGCGCGGTAAAGATGGGCATGAAGCTCGGTTTCGCGCCCAAGTCCCGCGTGCGACACGATCAAGGCAGTACCACCGGCTCCGCTGGCGCTGTCCAGAACCGCAACCGCCTGCCGATCTATATGGACGAGCGCAACAAGCTGAACGTGGTGCGGGATATCACGCCGTGGCGCTTGCCTGTGGCGATGGTGGCAACTCTGGCTCTGCTCAGCTTGCGTTTCGCCGCGCGGGGTGCGTGGAAGCAATGGGGCTATGCGCTCTCCGGCTGGTGGGCTGGGGTGCGCGGCGAACGCGGCGTGCCGCCGTTCCTCAAAGTCTAGGCTATCTGCTTCGCGCGTTCGCTGCCGATAAAGCCCGGACGGTTAGTGGGCTTCATGCCGGTAATCAGGCTAGCCATGAACTCGTTGAGGCGATCATATTTGGGCGGCATGTCATGGCTTTGCCTTAACATTGAGGCGCGCACCAGTACGCCGTCACCGATGATCCCTTCCATCGCGGTTTGGAGCCGGTCGCGGCGCTGGTCTCCTGCCGTGCGTGGCAGATATTCGCCAAGCCGCGTCCAGTAGACGATGTCTTCTATCCGGCTTTCTTCACCTGCCGTGAGCGCGACTGCGGGTATGGTCACGCCGGGCTTGAGCGGTATGTCATTATTCTTGCGGGCCTGTATCGCGAGGCCGATCGCGGGATAGCAGCTTTCCGGGCGGTGAAGCTGCAATATGTCGCTTTGTGCGCGACCATAGGCGACGAGCAACATCACCTGCTCACCGGTTTGCGTGTTCACATAAAGCCGCGTCAGCGTATCCGAATAGAGCTTGTCCGAGAGGCTGCCCGGCACCTTGGGGGTGACGATATCGCCGCCTTCGCCCAACACCCACGCGCCCATATGCGTCGGGACGAGTTGGGTGAGGGGATCACTCGGCATCAGCGTGAGCAGCGTACGCGGGCGCAAGGCCTCAGCCACGCCTAGCGCAGCGACGCAGGCGCCGCCAAAGAGGAAGTCCCGCCGCGCGATCATGCATTGGCTCCCAGACGGCTGCCGAGGATGCGTTGCAACAGCCAATCGATGCCGAACATCGCGCCCAGCGCCAGAGTGAACAAGACGATGCCGGTTGTTACATGGAGGAATCCCTGCGCCACCCCATCGCCTGCATAATAAGTGAGCAGGATCAACGCGATCACGCGGATGATATTCACCAGAACCGCCACAGGTATGATGAGCGCAACAAGCAGTAGTGAATAGCGCCATGACGCCTTGTGCAGCAGGTATATATAGAACAAGGTAATCGCCGTCAGGCCGACAACGCTGTTCATGCCCGCGCAGGCGTCTTCCACCAGCATCTGATAGCTGCCGATAAAGAGCGTGATGCCTTCACGCTGGATCGGATAGCCGAGCGGTTGCAGCAGTGCAGTCGCTGCGGTGGATACGAATTCCCGCAAGGGAGACGTCGCCTGATCGATCAGCCAGCCCGGCGGCGGCACGAGAAAGCCGAGGTAGAGGAACGGGAAGATGTTGTGCCGTAGTGCGGGCCATCCAGCCAGCCGATAGGCCAGCGCCAGCATCGTGCAATAGACGCCCGCGGCCTCGAGGCTGATGAAATCATAAGCGCGTCCGAAGATATAGAGCGGAAGCGCCAGTGCGAGGATCAGGGCAATCACGATGGGTCGTGAAGCCGTCTGCCTCGCCCGCATATCGGGCAGGCACTGGCTTATCAGCCACAGGCCAGTTGCCAGCACAATAGGTCCATGAGCGCCGATTTCCATCGACCACACCTCGCGGCCGAGGCCGGCGAGCGTAGGGACGAGCATCACCAGAAAACCGGACCATAGCGGCCAATGGCTTATCAATTCGCGCCACCAAGGGGCAACACTCTCCGGCGTGGAAGTGGGAGAGGGGATAGACTCTGCCATAGTGCTCAGGCGCTCGGGATCAGGCTGATCGCGAATCAGAAGTCGTTCAGAAAGGTGCCGATCACTGTCGCACGATCGGATGTAAGCTCGTCGGCAAGTTTTTTAACATCACCGACAAAGCTGTCGTCCTTCTTGGCGACCAGCATCGCGTAGCGCACTGCCATTGCAATACGGCGTGCGTCGGCGCTGCTGTTGCCCGGAGGTGTGTCAACAATCGTGACGTCATAATCACGCAGGCAGGTGTCGAGCAGCTCGTTCATTGCCTTGCTGGCGAGCAATTCCTGCGGATTGGGAGCAACGCCGCCCGAATAGATTAGCGAGAGATTGGGGAAAACGTCGTCCAGTATGACGTCCGCGAATTCCACCTCTGTATCGCCGAGGCACTGGCGCAGACCGAGTGGCGCCTTATCCGGTGCGATATATTCTTCAAGGCTTGGCGCGCGCATGTTGGCGTCGATCAGCATGGTGTTCAGGCCTGCCATCGCGAACGACATGGCAAGGTTCACCGCGACATAGCTGGTGCCGACCCCCGGGGTCGCCGCACAGATCGCAAGTGAGCGGCGGCCATCGCCAATATGCTTGGCCTTGAGGTGGGTTTGCAGCGAACCGAAGGATTCCGCCTGGATCGAGTTGGGGGCGGAGAGCGCTACGATCTTGCGCGAAAAGCGAAAACCATTGCGACCCCCGGATGCCTGCGCACTATCCACAGTGGCCGGAGCATCAGTCGTAACCTCAGCAGTAGGAGCAACTTCTGCGGCCGCTCCGGTCTGTTCGCTCAGGTCTTCGATCATAGCTTCACTTTCTTCCCTCTGGGGCATGTCCATGTGGGTCATAGCTCGGCGCGTCCAAATTGCGGCATGCGGATACCAAGGATTTTCCAGAGCAGCCCTTCCTGCTCCTTGTCATCGGAATGGCCCATCACGCCGACGACGGGGAGGCCGCTGTTTGCCAGATCTTCCATACCGCGAACGCGGCGGTTGAGAAGTTCGATAATCAGCGCGGATAAGGTTCCTACCGCAAAACCAAATGCAATCGCGCCGCCGATAATCATCGGCACATTGGGAAATTCGGGGTTACGAGGATTGATGGCGCTTGCCATGACGCGAACGCCCGATTCCGTGCTCTGGGCCTGCTGCTCATAGTCCGCAACCTTGGCGAGCGCCTTGTCATACTGGGCCTTCAGAACCTGAATGTCTGAAGCCATGCGCTGCGCTTCGTTGACCTTCGCGCTCTGGGCGAGAACCTTGGATTTTTGCGCAGACAACATGCTGGCGGCAGATGGCCCGCTGGGGCCGCCACCTGAACGAGCGGCAGCGGTTTCACGTGCTACGGCAGCCTGTGCGGCGGAGAGCTGGCTCCGCAATATCTGCAGATCAGGATGGTTGGGGCCGAGAATTCTCGACTGGGCGGCAATCTGAGCCTCTACGTTCGCCACCTGCCCGGCAGAAGGCGCGACAAACGCAGCCGCCGCTGCTTGTGCCGTAGGGGCAGCTTGCGCCAGTGCTGCGAGTTTCGCCATTTCTGGGTCGCTGGCGTCGGCTTCCAATATGATGCCATTGGCGCGCTCAAACGCGGATTTGCGTTCCACAGCGTCGTTCAGCTTTTTGGCGGTAAGCACTGACTGTTTGCGGAACCAGTCTGCATTGCGTTGCGCATCTTCGCGCTTCGTTGCCAGTGTCTGGTCGATATAGGCTTCCCTGACGGCATCGACGATCTTGGCGGCCGATTCGGGGTTGCTGGATCGATAGGAGATGCTGAGCACGTTACTGTTCTCAACCCATGTCACACCCGTACCGTCCATGATCGGCTGTGCAAGCCAACGCCGGAAGTCACGGTTGTCGCCCGCAGGGCGCTGGGCATAGGCCGCGGCCATCTTGGGAGAGTTGGCCCAACCCAGTGCGTCGACCACGCGCCCGGCGACCTTATAGTCCTGAATGAGCTGAAGCTGCGTCTTTACATATTCACGCGCGGACCTGCCGATCGTCATGCCCGTGACCGGGTCCGGCTTCAGCAGGTCCAGATAAATGCGTGTTTCCGCGACATAACGTGACGGAACGATGGCGACCACGAGCAATGCGGCTAGAAAACATCCTGTAACGCCGAGCAGGATCAGCGCTCGCCGTGCCCACAAGATGCGAAAAAACTGCAAAAAGCTCATGTTTAATGCCCCAGTTCTTAAAAGAAGCGTTCGCCTACGTAAATCACATCGCCGTTCTTGATAGGACCGGTTAGACTATATTTCTTAATTTCCTTACCATCGCGAATGACTTTTATCTTTTTCTCTGAACCCATGGTGGTCAGGCCGCCCGCGATTACCAGAGCCTTGCGCAGATCCATGCCGGTTTCAACCTTGAACGTGCCGGTGCGGCTGATCTGACCATAGATATAGAAGGTTTCGGCCTTGGGCACGAAGAGCTTGTCGCCAGGCTTTACGAAAGGATCTTCGTCCAGCGTACCCGTTGCGAGCTTGTTGAGGTTGAGCTTGATCTCTTCCCCGGTCGCGCGGCGCAGGCTGACGAAGTCCGCACCCGTATCGCGGGGGCCGCCAACTTTCGCGAGAATCTCTGAGACGCGATAGTTGCGATCGACCGGGACCATGCCCGGCTGGCCGACATCGCCCAACACGATCACATAACGGCTGGCATAGGTCGTGACAGCGATATTGAGGACTGGATCGGCATAAAAACCGCCCTTTTTCAGTGCATTCTTGATGCTCTCGCGGAACTGGAGGACGCTGAGGTCTGCTGCCTTCACCGTGCCGAGGAACGGGAGCTGCAGGGTTCCGTCTGCCTGAATCTGGACCTGAGAGTTGAATTCCGTGCGTCCGAGTACGCTTGCAGAAATGACATCGCCCACGCCAAGGATATAGCCATCCTCAGTCGGGACGGTGGAGAATACCTGCGGCGCCGGTGCTGCGCCGGTTGTCGTCGGCACCTGTGCATATGCGACCATTGCGCCGCCAAAGAGCGATAGCATGATGAGAGACGCAGCCTTGCCCGCGCCGACCATCTTCATCTTGAGCGATCCGATAATAGACATGCTTCGTCCATCCTCATGTTGTTCAAACCGGCTTTGCATTTAGATCGTCAAGTTTGCACGCAATGCAATGCGGTTGTTATGATAGTCAAAGAACGTCCCGTTGGCGTTCCGGCTCTCTCTTGCAGCATCTAAGCTGAACTGGAGCTTAGGAGAGAAATTATAGCCTATGGATGCGTTATACATCTCTTTGCGATCCCCGGTCAGGGGCGGCACGCCCACAGTCGGGGTTCCCAGTTGCCCTGCGTATGCCTTCTTTTTCCTCGAATAGCCGGCCTGCAGGCTGATACGCGGAGTGAGCGTATAGCTTGCGCCTATGCTATAGTCGGTGCTGACATTGTAGTTCGAAGCGACAGCGAGGGTCGACGATGTCGATTTTCCAACAGAAGCATTGAAGCTCAAAAGAGGCGTTGCCTGCAGCGATAGCGCGGCGGACCAGTTCAGCCCCTTGAAATTCCGAACGCCGGGCTGGCGCGGATTAAGATTGGTCCAGCTGACGGATGCGTTGCCCTGCAGGCGTGCGCCGATGCTCCGGCTGAAGCTGATGCCATAGGACCGTGTGCGGTTGCCGTTCTCCTGGCCGTTGGGCAAGATCTGGTTGTCAAACCGCAACTCGCGTTGCTGACCAAAGATCATGATATCGCCGATAGCAGGATGCACATAGTTGATGCCAACCATGTAAGTCATCACATTGCGGTTGTTGATTTGCCGCAGAACAGCGCTGTTATGCCCCTCTTCATAGGTCACGCCAACCGTAGGCTTGATGCCAAAGCTCTTGCCGCAAGACAATGTGCCGCCGATCTGCCATTCGGTCTGCGCGTTGGTTACCCGCGAGATGCCAGTGCCGGCAGTAGGGGCTATCTCGCCCAGATCGCTCTGCTTGCGAGAGATTTGGCCGGATAAGCTTGGCGAGCAGGGTGAGAAATTGAGTCCAAGCCCGCCCTTGAGATCGATGGTTTCCTTGTCCAGCTTCTTGTTGTTGCGGTGGAAATTGTAACCGATACCGCCAGAGAGCGACAGGCTGTTTGCGCCAAAAGGAAGGCCAAGGTCGAGATTGAGACGAGGGCTGAATTTCTCTTCGCTGGTCGTTTTGCCGTTGGCCGTGATATTTGCAGCGCTCGTGTGAGTGAAATTGCTGTCGTAGCGCACCTCAGTAGATACGCTGATGCCGAAATGTTTTCCGCCACCGCCGGGTGCTCCGCCGCCCATATTGGGAACAGCTGGTCCTGCCAATGCTGGCGACGCGGCGGATACCATGCCGATCAATGCCGCTCCTGATGCGATGATTTTATTATTCACCCTTCATTCCCCTGTTTTTTGGGCTGTCTGCAGCTCATTACCCTATTCTGCATGCCACGCAAAGATATTGCTGTGCACAATTGAAACAGAAGCCGACGGGATATAGCCGAAAATGTTAAATTCTCCGATATCGCGTGAGCACTGTTCTGTACCATTATTTCTTCGCGGCGTTCTTCATGTTGGTTTTGAGGGCAGGATCATATGCCCGATTATATTGCACCTCTTTTTGGCCCAGCTCCAATATACGCTGAATCCTGTTGGCAACGATCGCATCCGAGCGTTGGCGCGCGATCTGGCTCATGGCAACCCGGATAGCAGGTTCGCCGGTAACTGGCTGGATGACAGCTTCCCGCACCTTGTTGACGCGGATGATGCCGTTCTCAGGTGAAGCAAACACCGAATCGTCCGGCAATTGCGCGATTTTTTCCGCTGCGTCGGCGCTGATGCTGAGTGCGTCGATGCTGCCGACCGCCTTCTGATACTGCACCTTGCGCTGGTTCAGCACTTGCTCGATCTCGGTCATCGTATTGAGCGGCTCGATCGCCTTCAGCAACGCCGGGGTGCTGGTCGGGATGATGATCTGGTCCACGAGGAAGATGCGGCGCTGATCGAAGCTGGCCGGATGATCCGAGATGAACTGGAGCGCTTCGTCGCGCGAGGGCTTGGGAGAGCTCTCGCGGATCTTGTTGGTCAGCGCGTCCACCAGAACCATCTGGCGCGCCTTTTCCTGCATGATCACGGTAGCAGGAAGCTTGTCGATCTCTTCCTTGGTCGCTTCGTCAGACAGCAGTCTGCGGATGATGATCGAGCGCAGGGCGGCCTGTTCCATCTCCTTGCTTGGCGTCGCCGTGCCAGCCTCTTGCCGCACATCGATCACGGTAATCTCCTTACCGTTCACAGTGGCCGCGACCTGCCCGGTCGGCGCATCGGCGCTCTTGCCGCCACAGGCGGAAAGCAGCACGAGGGAGGGGAGGAGAATAACACCAAGGGTTTTCATGATTGCCTCTAGTTTCTATCGCGGCAAATAGTGTCGGCACACTTCTGGCACGAATCAGTGCTGCTATAAATCGGCTCGCTTGTGCGTGAAAGCTCGTAAACCATTGCTTTACATTAAAGCATTTCCAGTAAAAGTGGGTACCGGTTTTGCGTCTGAAAATGCTTTATTCATTGAATTGGGCCATTTTCCGAGTCGATGACGGTATATGGTCATCTTGAAAATGGCCTAGTGGGCTTTAAGAAAAAGAATAAATATTGGAGCCATATTGGAATGACCGACCGTAAACCTCGCCTCTGTCTGGCAGCTTCCGGCGGCGGTCATGTCAGGCAAATACTTGATCTGGAACCTCTCTGGCGCGATTATGAGCATATATTCGTGACGGAAGATACGGCTTTAGGCCGTTCCATCGCGCAAAAACATCCGAGTGCCTTTGTCAGCCACGTTGCGCTGGGGCAGGCCCGGCTCGGTGCTCCGTTCAGGATGCTATGGGGTGCGGCCAAAAACTGTGTCGAGGCATTCAACATCATCCGTCGACACAAGCCCGATGCGGTCATCACCACCGGCGCCGGCTCGATGTTCTTCACGATATTCTGGGCGCGGCTCCGCGGTGCGCGGATTGTGCTGGTCGACAGCTTCGCGCGGTTCAATCATCCCTCGGCCTTTGCGCGCCTCGGCGGGCCGCTCGCGCATGTCCGCATCGCACAGGCGGAAGCGTCCGCGCAGCACTGGCCGGGTTCGGTGGTGTTCGATCCGTTCCGTATCCTCGATACACCGCGTCCGCCCAAGAAAAAGCTGCTATTCGCTACAGTCGGCGCGACGCTGAAATTCGAGCGCCTCGTCAATCTCGTGCTGAAGGCGCGGGCGAACGGCGTGTTGGATGGCTATGAGGTGATCGTTCAGACGGGCGAGGGAGGCATCCCCGCCGAAAAAACGGAAGGCGTCACCTTTTGCGAGACCTTGCCCTTCGACGAGGTAAAGCAGATTTTGCGCGATGCGGACTATGTCGTCTGTCATGGCGGCACCGGCTCGCTCATCACTGCCTTGCGCGAAGGGTGCCGGGTGATAGCCGTGCCGCGGCGGTTCGATCTGGCCGAGCATTATGACGATCACCAAAGCGAGATTACAGGCGCATTTCGCGATCGCGGCTTGCTGGAGACGGCGGATACGGACGAAGAGTTCTCAGCCGCGTTTGAGCGCCTTGGTCAGCGCGAGCCGGTTTGCGCGACGACGGACCCCAGCGCGTTAATCGGCTATCTGCGCGATTATCTAAACCAGCTGAAAACGTCCTAATCCATCGCTGCGCTCAGAAGGCGTTGCGGTGGATCAATACCTTGGCGGTGTAGAACAAGATCGAAATGTCGCGCCACAGGCGCCAGCCGTGCACATATTCGAGATCGGCGCTGAGGCGATTTTCCAGATCCTCGCGCTGCATGGTCGCGCCTCGATAGCCACGGATCTGTGCGAGGCCAGTAATGCCGGGTTTCAGCGCATGGCGCACCCAATAGCGTTCGTTCACTTCCCAGAACAGCTTGTCGCCAGCGAGTGAGCCAAGCGCATGCGGACGCGGCCCAACGAGGCTCATATCTCCACGCAGCACATTGATGAGCTGCGGTAGCTCGTCGATGCTGGTTTTGCGGATGAATGCGCCCACGCGCGTAATCCGGTCATCGTCACGCGCCGTAGAGCGGTTGCCTTCTGCGTCGCAGGCTTCCACCCGCATACTGCGGAACTTGAGGATGTCGAACAGCTGGTTGGAGCGACCGATGCGCTGCTGGCGGAAGAAGACCGGGCCTGCGCTTTCAAGCTTCACGGCAATGGCGACGATGACGAAGAGCGGTGACAGCAATATCAGGGCCGGGACCGTCACGGCCAGATCAAGAACACGCTTCTTCGCCCTGTTTGCCATGCTCAGCGGTCCACGCGACACGACCAGCGTGTCGCTGCCATGATACGTCGACAGCCCTATGGCGCCCAATGTGTTGGATTCGGGCAACATCACCTCGCCGCGAATATTGGCGCCTTTCAGCACCAGCGACCATGCGTGTTGGCGTTCCGCAGTGCAGGCTACAACGACGCGGTCGAAGCCATGCAGATAGCTCGCCAGACGGGACAGCATTTTGGGATTGTGCAGATCCGGCTCGATCTGTTCGGCTGCGGCGTCAATGATATTGCCGTGGTATAGCCCTTTATAGGGTAACCCATCGAGGATCAGCAGCTCGTCCGTGAGCCGGTCACCGGTACGGTTACGGGTATAATAATAAAAGGCGACCCTGGCAGACGCTAGCAGGAAGCCGCTTACGCAAATGCCCGCAGCAAATGATGCGCGCGAAACCGCCGTCTGCGCGTGAAAGAAGAAGCCGAACATCAGGACAATCAGCATTGTCATGAACAGGGCCGTTAAAGCCCTGCGCAGGCTTTCCGCCAGCGATCCCAGCGCATCGATGGTATAGGCGCTACGGTTTATGGCGAGTAGGCCGTAAAGCGGCACAAGCAGATAGCCGAGGTTGATACCGGCGGGAGAAATCCATGCCTCGCCCCGCACCATGCCTATAAGCGAAAATCCGCTGATGAGGGCGGCGCAATCGAGGATGATGAGCTGGCTGTATAATATCAGGCGCACGGCCTGTTTGGACAGGGCCTTGCGGACGTGCGTGCGCGGTATAGCACCGTTTACGGCCCGTATGTCCGTCACCACTCGCTCCCTGTTCTTGTTTGGAAGGTCGGAAATCCGCCATCCGTTACGCCGTTAACCCACCAGGCATATGCCCAAAGCCATATTTGCCCAAATGTGGTTTACGATGTGTAAATATGCCACGAACCGCATCTTACAACAAACATTGTTCCAGCCGAATATGGAATGCGATGAACCGAAAATTGCCTCAAAATGGGATTCCGCACCGTTCACGATGCAAATACTTGCCCAGGCCGAGGCAGATTTCAGGTATGCACATAGCATAAAGGCTCCTGAGTCTCAGGAGCCTTTAGTACTCGATCACGAGTCTGAGCGCTTTAAAATATCAGGAAGGCAATCACTGCCAGTGTCGCACCCATGGCGACATATCCGCTGAGCCGTGAGAGGCTGGATACGGCAGATTCAAGCAGTGTGCTTGCATCCCTGCGAACTTCCGTAGAATCTTGTTGTGTTAAACGCGACGCAATCAGGCTTTGCATGGCAGCGACCTCACCTTGTACCGACACTATCGGACGGGCTGGCTCTAACGGAGCAGGGGCCGGGATTTTTTCCCTTATTTCCCTACCGTGCAACATCTTCGGTTGCGGCAGTCCCATACCATTCACTCCATTATGTGCATCGCTTCATGCGCCACTGCATCTAATGGGTACAGTCCTAATGACATAGGTTGAAGATTGAGTAAATACGCATGATTAACAAAAGTTTAGAGCGATACAGGCAAATCATGCTGTGGCGCAACATGAACCAATGTCTCATTTCTGTAATATGACAAAAATCCTAGTTCTCATAAGTAATAAGCCTCTACCGCGCCGCAAATGATACTTAGGCGATATTTAAAAAATAGTTGTGGGTAAAACACCCATGTAAATCACAATATACTTCCATATCCATATTGCGGCGTCGCTCCGCCCGTTGCCTGAAGCTGGTAGCCTAGCTGCTGATGATGGGTTCCATCCCCCGCATAATAGGTCGTGTCGGCTGCGTCCGTGGCATCGAGGAATATCGTTCCGCTAGAAGCATATTGGATCTTGCTGATCGGAAGAACGCTGACCAGTCCGTCAAAGCTTTGCCCGCTATTCGCCTGCACATCGGTGAGGAACTGGCTGACGATTGCGTCCGTACTGGGGTCGGCGAGCAATGCCCGGTAGGATACAATACGCGATTGCCCCGTTGCGTCGCCGGAAATGGCTGTAGGCGTCACTGCCACCACCTTGAATCCGCGCTGCAAATAGCCGTTAGTAGTCGTATTCAGCAGCGCAGTGAAATTGGCATAGTGTGCCGCCGCAGAAAGATTGCCGTTGGAGCTGCGCATATCGTTGATGCCGATATTGCAGGTGATAACGTTTTTGGCAGGCCCGCCCGGATAGACATAGAGCAAAGGCCCGGCTGTGTCGTCGCGCTGCGCCGATAGCGCAACGCCTGTAAATGCCGAAACGATGCCCGATCCCGCCACTGCGGCGTTGATGACGCGGAAGTTGGTTGGCACCAGCTCTGCACCCGGCGCGGTCAATGTGACGGCGATATTGTCGCCAGGCACGACGACTGTGGTGGACGTGTCAATGCACTCGGTAACGCTGTCGCCCAGCAGTATGAGCTGGCTGTCGATGGCCGGGATCGACCAGTTGGAGACCATTGCCGCTGCAATCGCGTCAGCCTGCGCGTTGGTGAGGGTCTGGTTCCAGAACGCGAACTCGTAGAGGTCGAAGCCCGTATAGGTCGCGGTCGCAGCATTACTCGCCGCCGCTTTCGCGCCAATAAGGCCGCCTATGTCGGCCGTTCCGGTGAGCGAACTCTGCGCTACGGTCGCGGCATCGTTGTTGATATACATCCGCCCGCCGCCATTCGCCGTGGTGCGCGAGGCGATGCCGCAGACATGGATCTGCGCGCCTGGGATCATTTTGCCGCCATTCGTTGTGTCGGTGAAGGCGTCGACGGTGCCGGTGTAAAGCCGCGCTACCGATTGACCCGTTGTGGACGAGAACCAGCGCAGGATGTAGCCATTGGTGCGGCTCGCATTGGTGGTGTCGTCGGTGTAGGAGGAGTAGCGCGTGGAAAACAGCGCGACGTCCTCGCCCTTGGTCATCTTGTGCGCGCGCCACACCGCGAACACGCCGCTGGCGCGGTGGTTGATATTCGCGAGCGCATTGGCGACGATCAGATATTGCCCCGGAGAAAAACGCCAGAACTTGCGGCCCAGCGCATCCGTCATCTGCACCGGCCCTACCGTCGCACCGCCAAAGCTGATGCCGGTGAGCGCGGCGAGGCCTTTGAGGTCAGGGCAGGCCGTAACCTGCGAGCCGGAGAGCGTCGCGCTCTGGCTGTTGGGGTGATAGTGAATGCTCGGCGCAAGGGTGAAGCTCGTGGGCGAGGTGCCCGCGACAGGAGCGCCGCCACCCGCCGCGCCACGCCTGCGCATCACCGAGCGCCGCGTCGTGAAGCCGAACATGCTCATCAGGCCAGCGCCACGATGTCCGCAGCCGTGGTGCCGGTTGCGCGGACATATTGCGCGCGCACATCCAGCACCTGCCCGTTGGCGACGTTCTTGAAGGTCACATCCGCCGCGCCGCCCACGCCGCGCAGGATCACCGTGCCGCCGGTGCCGACATAAAGCGCCTTCGGAATGACGCTCAGCTCAACGCTGTCGCTGGGGGTAACGGCAAACGGCGCGCGCGAAGGGGCGCCGGGCATGTCGCTCATCGTCTGAAATGTGTCGGTAGCCATGAACTCTGCTCCTTGGGTTGGAATCAGTGGATGGGCATGGCTAACCGTTCAATAATGCTGTAGGACAGATAAAAATTCCAAATAGGTTAAATATTATCGCTACCGACTAATCTCGCAACGATCGAAAACTGAAACAAACCGCGCCTTGCAACGCAATTTCATTTGCCTTGCGCTGCGGCTTCTGCATCATGCTACAGGGTAAAGAATGAGGGGGCATGGATCGTCCTCGCTACAGGGCAGGGGCTTTTGAATGGCTGATTCCGGTAAGTTGGAAAAGGAACTGAACAGCCAGAAGCGCACCGCCACTATCGTCTCCGCGTTGTGGCTGGCGATGCTTGCGGGCATGTTCGTGTGGCAGGCGACGCAATATCAGGGGGTCGTCGGTCTGCTCGCGGAGTGGCAATATCGCGTGCTCGATCATTATTATCCCGGCATCACCATCGCCGGTCTTGGCCTGTTCTTCAGCCTGCCGCTCATCCTGATGCTGCTGATCCTGTGGCGGCGCTGGCGGCGGAAGAACGAGGAAGTCGGCGATCCGGTCGCGCATATGCTGAACGCGTCAACGCGGCTGCGGCGCTGGTGCAACGCCCTGTCCGTTTTCGCGGCGGCGGCGGCGGCGCTGGTGTTGGTGCTGGCCTATTTCCTGCCCAAGGAGGGCATGCCGGTGCACCTGATCGACGTTCGCGCCGCGCAAAGCCCCAAAATCCCGGAAGGCAGCGCGACCGTCATCGGCCCGGTCGATATGGATGCGCTGGTGCGGTTCGATGACACGGCGCTGCTGTTCCACCGCAGGCTCTATTTCGCGCCGATCCGCTATCGGGTGAACGGTGAGGCGCTGCCCGCACGCTTCTTCGTGCAGGTGGAAGAGCGCGCCGATCTGCCGCGTCATTTCGTGCCCCTGGTGAGCGGCGTGCTGGCGCAGAGCGCGCTGCCCGGCGATGTGGCCCAGCTCTATCGTAACATTCGCTATCCCGTCTCAGAGCGCCCCTATCTGCTCTACAAGGATGGCGCGACGCTGCGCTGGCGTTATTATATGCTGGCGTCGCAGGTCGCGCTGGTGGCGCTGTTGCTAAAGCTCGCGGGCTGGCGCGAGGGGCTGCGCGGGCGGCGGATTGAGCGTCGCCTCAAGGCGCTGGAGGCCGATTCAACAATAAAGGGTTAATCCCGCCTTCATTCTGTTTTGCAACCGGGCGTTGGGTGTCCCGCTGTCATGTGTCCGTGCATGGCAAACTCGACCTACAAGATGATCATGGCTGGCGCATGCGCGTCCGTGGCGGCATTCGGGCTGGGGCTGTATATGCCCTCGCTCGCGCATTCCGTGGCGCAAGGGCAGGCAAAGCCCGCGACCGTCATGGCCTCTTATGTCGAGCAGCGCGCGCAGCCGCAGGTCGGCACGCTTGGGCTTGACGGCCACATATTGCCGGAGGCGGATGGCCTTTATTATGTCGACGCGCGCTTTGCCGATGGCGCGAAGACCCGCTTTCTCGTCGATACCGGGGCGAGCGTCACGGTATTGACCGGCGAGGATGCCCGCCGCCTTGGCGTCAAGCAGGATGTCAGCTCCAGCGGCGCAAAGCTCCGCACCGCGGGCGGCACGACGATGGCGCGCTCCGCGACGATCGATCAGATGGACATCGCCGGGCGTCAGCTCCGCAACATCAAGGTCGCGATCATCGACAACGGCCTGCCGGTGTCGCTCCTCGGCCAGAACGCGCTCTCCGAACTCGGTACGATCACCCTCGGTAACGGCCGCCTGCGGATCGACTGATCGTGGGGAGATGCCAAGCAGGGTGTAGACCCTGCGCCCAATATAAGGAATGAACCGGTATAAATTGACGGCTAATTTTCAGGACTGGGCCATAGATTCATAAGCGCGCAGCCACGGACGCATTGAGACGAGTTGGACAATGGAGAGAAAATTGTCGGCCAGCTTGTGATATCGGGTGCCGACGTGGCGGAAGTGCTTTACAGTCCTCGTTGAGGAGAAGCCGCTCCGACTTCAGTCGGATGCTGGCTTCAGCCTGAGACTCGGCCAGTAGGCTGCACCCTCCAGAAAAGTGAAACAGCCCATCGGTAGTGAATTCTCACTTTTCTGGAGTGTACAGGCTATGGGATACAGCACCGGTTGTCACACGACTTTTCACCATCGCTATCATCTCGTCTGGGCTCCGAAGTATCGGTTCAAAGTGCAGCGTGGTGAGGTTCGCCTGCGGGTTCGCGAGATCATTCGGCAAATCTGTGCCGAGATGGGGGACGACGATCATCCACGTTGTGCTCTTATGCGACCATGCCCATATGTTCGTTGAAATCTCGCCTCATATCTCGGTCAGCGACTTCGTCCGCTGCGTAAAAGGACGCTCATCGCGCAAAATCCAGAAGGAGTTCGAACATGTTCGCAAGCGATACTGGGGACAGCGCTTCCGTGGCCGGGGCTATTTCTCCACCACATTCGACAACATCATCCTGCGGTATCTCGACAGGCATAACCACAATAACGGCTTTAGCCACTCCGTATGATCCTATCGGCGCAGCCAGTCTGTCATCCAAGGAACCGGTTTCTTCAAAAACCGCAGATTTCTGGAGCGGGCGAAGGGATTCGAACCCTCGACCCCAACCTTGGCAAAATATTTCGGCCACTTTTCCCAAACTTCCCCAAGTACGATTATCTACGCTAAATCAGATATTTACGATGTTCCCCTTTACGATTGTCTCCGCCCATAATACCCTCGAAACGCTTAAATCTGGAGACAAAATGGAGACAAAGCACCCCTCTGAAATCTTTGTCTCCAAATGGAGGGTCAAATATGCCGACAGCGAAGTTGAACAAGCGCAATGTGGACGCATTCGCGCCGCCTAAAGATAAACAGGCCGTCCTGTGGGACAGCGAGATTCGGGGTTTCGGCTTGCGGGCGCTTCCGTCGGGGCTCAAGACCTTCATCGTTCAGTACCGCAACATCGAAGGGATCAAGCGGCGCATCAATCTCGGCCGCTATGGTGTCATCACGACGGAGCAGGCTCGGGATCTGGCGAAGATCAAGCTTGGCGAAGTCGCTGGTGGTCAGGACCCAGCAGAGGCAATTCATCAGGCCCGCAGTGGCATGACCGTCGCCGAGATCTGTGACTGGTATCTGGTTGAAGCCCGCGCCGGCAACATTCTTGGCCGTAAGAACCGTCCAATCAAGGCCTCATCGCTCGCGATGGATGAGAGCAGGATCAACACTCACATCAAACCGATTCTTGGCCATCGCATGGCGAAAAGGCTGACAATCGCGGATGTCGAGCAGATGCAGGCTGATGTCCGGGACGGTAAAACTGCCAAGGCTAGAGGTAAAGGCCGTGGTGGTCGGCCTGCTGGCGGACCTGGCGTCGCGTCGCGATGCCTCGGGTCGCTGCAAGCCATTTTGGGTCATGCCAAGCACAAGGGGCTGATTGCGGAGCACCCAACCAGAGGAGCCAAGAAACTCGCAATCAACAAGAAGACGAGACGGCTCAGCACTGCCGAACTCGTCGCGTTCGGTAAAGCCATCGCCTATGCCGAACGTAATGGCGAAAATCCGACAGCACTTGCGGTGGTACGGACACTTGCGCTGACAGGATACAGACGGGAAGAGGCGCAGTCGATGAAGCGCGCCTGGGTGCATGCGGAGGGCGGGTTTGTCTCCTTCCCGGATACCAAAACCGATGCTCAGGTCCGCTCGATCGGCCCAGAAGCACTGAAGGTCGTTCTCGCTCAACCCGAGATCGTTGGTAACCCCTACGTGTTCCCGTCAATGACGGGCGCTGGCGCATACCAGGCTGCACCAGCCTGCTTCCGGAGAGTTTGCCAGTGGGCGGGAATTGAGGGCGCAACACTTCATACCCTTCGCCACACTTTCGGCAGCATCGCGGGCGAACTCGGATTCACGGAACTGACGATACGGGCCATGCTCGGGCATGCTTCGCAGAACGTGACGCAAGACTACATCCATATCGATGAAGCTCTGAAGCTAGCGGTGCGCAAAACGTCAGACGAGATCGCCCGGCTGCTGGCCGAGGGCGCTGAAGCATTGCGGCCGATCAGATCGAATGGCGCTGTTGATAATTAACCTTAAAGGTGTATACAGAATGGCAAGAGCCTGATCGATGTCGTGCAGACGTCGTTTGAGAAGGATTGAAGGTGACCCAGACACGGATTCATCCCGAGACTGGCCAGGTCCTCCGCCGCGACGCTCGCTTGCAGACGGTCAGCGTTGGGTCGATGTCGCGCGAGGTCGAGGTTCCGGGCTGGTTTCCCGAAGACGATGGTGATTCCATCCATTCGGGGGCCGAGTTGCAAGCTCTGGATCAGGCCTATCTCGAACTGCGAACGGCTTACGCGGCG
>JAXMDW010000003.1:0-513049 GCA_046348605.1 Sphingomonadaceae bacterium
ACCACTATCCTTGACGAGCAGGCAAAGGCCCCTACCATCACCATGACGACCAGGCTTTGCGTTCTTCACCTTCAATGCTGTAAGCGCCATCGGTTCGGTTCCCTGTTTGGGCATTGCGGGCATTCCCTGCTTCCGGGCAGGACATGAACCCACAATCGTTCCCACATTTTGTGCCAAATTCAGGCAAACCGGAGCGACCGACCACGAACAGCTTACAAGACAAATCGCTGATTTTACAGTGTAGTTAGGGACGTCTCGGCATTGCCTAAGACAAAAGTTCTACACTCGTAGGGGTCACCAGCTTTTAGCACTGGTATGCGGCTCTTTACGGAGCCGGGTAATTCCGACATCTGCGGTCGCTTGCGCGACCGAGCAAACCGGATCGTCGTCCCCCGGACGCCGCCTATTTCCGGTTTACTCCCATTCGATCGTCCCCGGCGGCTTTGACGTATAGTCATAGACCACGCGATTGATGCCCTTCACCTCGTTGATGATGCGCGTTGCGGTGCGGCTGAGGAATGCGGCGTCGAAGGGATAGATATCCGCCGTCATGCCGTCGGTCGACGTGACAGCACGGAGCGCGCAAACGCTGTCGTAAGTGCGGTAATCGCCCATCACGCCGACGGTACGCACCGGCAGCAATACCGCGAACGCCTGCCAGATCGCATCATAAAGCCCGGCGTTGCGGATTTCCTCCAGATAGATCGCGTCCGCCTTGCGCAGGATGTCGCAGCGCTCCTGTGTCACCTCGCCCGGTATGCGGATCGCGAGGCCGGGGCCGGGGAACGGATGGCGTCCGACAAAAATCTCCGGCAGGCCGAGCTCGCGGCCCAGCACGCGAACCTCGTCCTTGAAGAGTTCGCGCAGCGGCTCCACCAGCTTCATGTTCATGCGCTCAGGCAGGCCGCCGACATTGTGGTGCGACTTGATCGTCACAGACGGCCCGCCGGTGAAGCTCACCGATTCGATCACATCGGGGTAGAGCGTGCCTTGGGCGAGGAAATCCGCGCCGCCCACCTTGCGCGCTTCCTCCTCGAACAGGTCGATGAATGCCTTGCCGATAAACTTACGCTTCGCTTCCGGGTCCGTCACGCCCGCGAGGCCGCCAAGGAAGGTCTCCGACGCATCGACATGGACGAGATTGATACCATAATGCTGGCGGAACAGGCTCACCACCTGATCGGCCTCGTTCATGCGCATCAGGCCATGATCGACGAACACGCAGGTCAATTGATCGCCAATTGCCTCGTGGATCAGCACCGCCGCCACCGCGCTATCGACCCCCCCGGAGAGGCCGCAGATCACCCGGCCAGAACCAACCTGCGCTCGGATCTCGGCGATCTTGGTTGCGCGGAACTCGGCCATCGTCCAGTCACCCGCGCAGCCGCAGACATGGCGCACGAAGTTGGCGATGAGCTTGCCGCCGTCTGGCGTGTGGACCACTTCGGGGTGGAACTGGGTGCCGTAGAAGCGGCGCTCGTCATCCGCGATCACCGCGAACGGCGCACCATCCGAGGTCGCGACGATGCGGAAGCCGGGCGCGAATTTCGTCACCTTGTCGCCGTGGCTCATCCACACCTGATGCCGCTCGCCAACATTCCACAGGCCATCGAACAGCACACAAGGCTCTGTGACGGTCAGGAACGCGCGGCCGAATTCGCCGCCCTCGCCCGTCTCATGCCCCGGCCGCACTTCGCCGCCCAGCTGGTGCGACATCACCTGCTGGCCGTAGCAGATGCCGAGGATCGGTACGCCCGCTTCAAACAGTTTTTGCGGAGCGCGCGGAGAGCCATCATCCGGCACGCTCGCGGGAGAACCGGAGAGGATGATGCCCTTGGGGCGCATCCGGTCAAACGCGGCTTCGGCCTGTGTGAAGGGGGCGATTTCGGAGTAGACGCCGGCCTCGCGCACGCGCCGCGCGATGAGCTGCGTCACCTGGCTGCCGAAGTCGACGATGAGGATGGATTCGTGGTGCTGGCCTGTCATGATCCGCCGATAAAGCGGGCGTCCGCGCCTGTCCAGCCCACGCGCTTAATTCGATTGTTTCGCCTCGATTTGCAGCCCGGTCCAGCGCGCGAGGAAAGCGTAGCTGTCGGCATATTCCTCGATCACCTTATCCGTAGGCTTGCCCGAGCCATGCCCGGCGCGCGTTTCGATACGGATGAGATGCGGTTTGTTGCCGATCTGCGCCGCCTGCAAAGCCGCAGCATATTTGAAGCTGTGGCCTGGCACTACGCGGTCGTCGGTGTCGGCTGTTGTCACGAGAATTGCGGGATAATCCACGCCTGAGCGGATGTTGTGATAGGGAGAGTAAGAGCGCAGGATATTGAAATCCGCCTCGCGATCCGGATAGCCATAATCATCGACCCAATAGCGCCCGGCGGTGAACTGATCGAAGCGCAGCATGTCCATCACACCGACGGCAGGGAGCGCGGCGGCAAACAGATCAGGCCGCTGGTTGACCACCGCGCCGACCAGCAGCCCGCCGTTGGAGCGCCCCTCGATCGCGAGCTGGTTCTTGCCGGTATAGCCGTTGTCGATCAGATATTCGCCCGCGGCGATAAAGTCATCGAATACATTCTGCTTGTTGGCGAGGCGCCCCGCTTCATGCCATTCGCGGCCAAATTCCCCGCCGCCGCGCAGGTTCGCCACCGCGATCACCCCACCCTGCTCCAGCCACGCCATCCGCGTCGCCGAATAACCGGGCAGGATCGAGATATTGAACCCGCCATAGCCATAGAGCAAAGTCGGCGCAGGCGTCAGGCTGGCGGCGAGGCTCTTCTTGCGCACGATGAACATCGGCACCTTGGTCCCGTCCTTCGAGGCGTAGAAAAGCTGCTCCTCCGCATAATCGTCCGGGTTGAAGGCGAGACGCGGACGGGCGAACTCCTCCGCATTGCCGGTATCCGTGTTGAAGCGATAGATCGTACCGGGCGTCGTGAAACCGGAGAAGCTGAAGAAGGTTTCCGGGTCACCCGCCTTGCCGCCAAAACCCGCTGCCGTGCCGATTCCGGGCATCGGGACTGGGCCGACTGGCTTGCCATCCAGCTCCACCATCTCCGCGACCGACTGCGCCTTGCTCATATAGGCGAGGATGATTCGCCGCCCGACCATGGAGGCACCGGCGAGCGTATCCGCGCGCTGCGGCACGATCTCTTCCGGCGCCCTGCCCCGCCGCGCAGCATCCAGTATCACAAGGCGCGAACGCGGCGCACCAAGATCGGTAACGAACCACATCCGGCTGCCAATGCTACCGACGAGCTTCCACTCATTCTCCATGCCCGAAATCAGCGTGCGCGGCTTCCATTTGGGGTCATCCAGCCGGATCGCGACAATCTGAAAGCGGGGGTCCGTCCCTTCCGAGGTGGTAATGACCAGCCATTGCCCATCGTCGGTCACTTGCGGCGAGTGGTTCCATTTGGGGTGAGCGGGCGTGCGATAGACCAGCCGATCCGCCGTCTGATCGGTTCCAAGGCGGTGATAATAAACCGCGCTGTTCAAATCCGCGTTCAGATATTCTCGCCCCTGTTCGGGTGCGGGGAAGCGCGAATAGAAAAAGCCCTCCCCTGCCTTGTCCCATTCAAGGCGCGAAAATTTGGACCACGCGACCCGATCCGGGAGAACAGCGCCGCTCGTCACATCGATCACATGTAGCGTACGCCAATCACTACCGCCATCCTGCACGGCATAAACAAGATGTTTCCCATCGGGCGCAGCCTCCCATTCAGCGAGCGCAGTTGCGCCATCTTTGGCCCATGTGTTGGGATCGATCAGCAAGCGGCCATGCCCCATGACGCCATCGCGCACATACAGCGGAGACTGATTCTGAAGACCCGTGTTGAAGGTGTAGAAATAGCGCCCGCCCGCCTTACGCGGCACCGAGTAGCGCTCATAGTCGAACAAAGTTCGCATCCGTGTCTTCAGGACATCCCGGCCCGGTAGCGTATCGAGATAGGCGTCCGTCACCTTGTTCTCGGCGGCGACCCAGCGCTCCACTTGCGCGTCCGTCCGCACATCATTCTCAAGCCAGCGATAGGGATCGGCGATCTTTACCCCAAACTTCTCTTCGACGAGCGGCAGTGCGCGGGTTGCGGGATATACTAAAGCGGGCATGGCGTCCTGTTTTTCGGATGGCGGCAAAGAGTGAGCATCTCCGGCAGACACACCGGCAGCGGACACCATCATGACAGCCGCCAATACGGCCCCGCTTCCTCTCAGCGCCACAGTCCCTCCCTTGCATGGATATGGCTCTTGCTCCGCCCTCATCCGACAATGAGAAACGGGCCGCCAAGCCTATTGCCCGACGACCCGTTTGTGAAGTCTTATCAACGGGCAACGCCCCGTTGAGACAAATGTTTACGCCGCTGCCATCTCGTCAGCGTCGGCGGTCTGCACCGGGCCGCTGTCCTGACCCTTGGCGTCGGTATCGCGATCCACCAGCTCGATCACCGCGATCGGCGCGGCGTCGGAGGCGCGGAAGCCAGCCTTGATGATGCGAGTGTAACCGCCGTTGCGGCCCTTGTAGCGCTCGGCCAACACCTCGAACAGCTTGGCGAGCTGCGCGTCGTCCTGCAGGCGGGCCTGCGCCAGACGGCGGTTGGAAAGGCCGCCACGCTTTGCCAGCGTGATGAGCTTCTCGACATAGGGACGAAGCTCCTTCGCCTTGGCGATGCCCGTGGTGATCTGCTCATGCTTGATGAGCGAGGCCGCGAGGTTGCGCAGCAGCGCGGTGCGGTGGCCCGAGGCGCGCTGAAGCTTACGATGTCCTACCTTGTGACGCATATTACATTCCTTCGTTCGTAGTGGGACCGTGCGAGGTATCCCAATCCGGGCCGCAGATAGGGGCGCGACCCAAGCCCCGGTTCGCCAGCCGCCAGGGCTGGCGAGAATGGGTTAACCCATAAGCTCCTGTTCGAGCTTCTTGGCCATTTCCTCGATGTTCTCCGGCGGCCAGCCGGGGATGTCCATGCCGAGGCGCAGACCCATCGAAGAGAGCACTTCCTTGATCTCGTTGAGCGACTTGCGGCCGAAGTTCGGCGTGCGCAGCATCTCGGCTTCGGTCTTCTGGACCAGATCGCCGATATAGATGATGTTGTCGTTCTTGAGGCAGTTGGCCGAGCGGACGGAAAGCTCCAGCTCGTCGACCTTCTTCAAGAGGTAGCGGTTGATGGTGTTGGCGCTGCCCTCACCCTCGCCGCCGCCAGCAGCCGAACCAGCCATCGCGACCGGGGTCGGCGCGGCGAGCGCGTCTTCGAAGTGAACGAAGAGCTGCAACTGATCCTGCAGGATGCGCGCGGCGTATGCTACGGCGTCCTCCGGGGTCACTGTGCCATCGGTCTCGACCGTGAGGCTCAGCTTGTCGAAGTCCAGCTCCTGCCCCACGCGGGTCGGCTCAACCTTGTAGGCAACCTGACGGACCGGCGAATAGAGCGCATCGACCGGGATGAGGCCGATCGGCGCATCGGCCGGACGGTTGGACACGGCGGGGACATAGCCCTTGCCGACATCCGCGGTCAGCTCCATGTTGAGCGAGGCGCCCTGATCGAGGTGGCAGATGACGAGATCGGGGTTCATCACCTCGATGTCACCGGAAACCGCGATGTCGCCAGCCTTGACCTCAGCCGGACCGGTGACGGAGAGCTGAAGCCGCTTCGGGCCTTCGCCTTCCATCTTGAGGGCGATCTGCTTGACGTTCAGAACGATGTCGGTCACGTCCTCGCGCACGCCGGCAAGCGAGGAGAACTCGTGCAGCACGTTCTCGATCTTGATCGAGGTGACAGCCGCGCCCTGCAGCGAGGACAGCAGCACGCGACGCAGCGCGTTGCCCAGCGTCAAACCAAAGCCGCGCTCAAGCGGCTCCGCCACGAAGGTCGCCTTGCGGCGACCATCGCCGGAAGATTTGATCTCCAGGCTGTTGGGCTTCTTCAATTCCTGCCAGTTCTTCATATTGACAGTCATGTATTTCCCCTGGGAATGAGGCGGGAGCTCTGGTCTTCAGATGAAGGGAACCCCGGCCGGTGCAAAAGCGAGGGCGACGCGTCCGCCGCCCCGAACGGGATTTGAGTTAGACGCGGCGACGCTTGGACGGGCGCACGCCGTTGTGCGGGATCGGCGTCACATCGCGGATCGAGGTGATGGTGAAGCCAACCGCCTGCAGAGCGCGCAGCGCGGACTCACGGCCCGAACCCGGACCCTTCACCTCAACCTCAAGGGTGCGCACGCCGTGCTCGGCGGCCTTGCGGCCCGCGTCCTCGGCGCAGACCTGCGCGGCATAAGGCGTGGACTTGCGGCTGCCCTTGAAGCCCATCATGCCTGCGGAGGACCAGCTGATCGCGTTGCCCTGTGCATCGGTGATGGTGATCATGGTGTTGTTGAAGCTGGCGTTCACATGCGCGACGCCGGCCGAGATGTTCTTGCGCTCACGACGTTTGATGCGCTGAGGTTCCCGTGCCATATTTTTATCCTACTTCACAAAATCTGGTGTGGCGGATGGTATGCTCAAGGCTGAAGCCATCCGGCGGAGAAGAAATCGGAAAAGTCCCTAGGACTGTTTCTTACTTCTTCTTGCCCGCGATCGGCTTGGCCTTGCCCTTGCGGGTGCGCGCATTGGTGTGCGTGCGCTGACCGCGAACGGGGAGGCCCTTGCGATGACGCAGCCCGCGATAGCAGGCGAGGTCCATCAGGCGCTTGATGTTCATCGCGGTGTCGCGACGCAGATCGCCTTCCACGGTGTAACCGGCGTCGATCGCTTCGCGGATCTGGAGCACTTCGGCGTCCGAGAGATCCTGCACGCGGCGGCTGTGGTCGATGCCCAGCTTGGTCGCGATGTCCACCGCAGTCTTGCGGCCAATGCCATGAATATAGGTGAGCGCGATGATAACGCGCTTGTTGGTCGGGATGTTGACGCCCGCAATACGTGCCATAAAAATTGTTCTCCTGCTCCACAGGGTGCCTGGCAAGCGCCCCATCTCAAAGCTTCCTGTTGCGCGGTTCAGATGCTATACCCAGACCCGCAACGCCGATAACCGGAACACAAAACGCGGCCAGCACATTAAAACGCGCTGCCGTCCTTATATGTTTCGGAAGAGGTTGCCCTTATCGAGTCGCCCTCACCCTGTCAAGCAAGCGACGTCGTTCACCAACACTTAACCAAAATATTAGAAAATACGCCTGTCGTTCCGTTATTATAGGGACCGCCGGAGCGACGGAGACTGGCAATAACTATGAAACTGACAACCATCCTCGTCGTCGATGATTCCGTAACCATCCGCGCCATGCTTGAAGTGCTGCTGGAGCAAGACCGCTCTTTGCGCATTGTCGGCATCGCCGGTGACGCTGAGGAAACCTTTGAACTCATTCGTGAAACCGACCCCGATGTCGTAACGCTGGACATCGCGATGCCCGGTATGGACGGCATGGCCGTGCTGGAGCGGATCATGAAAGAAGAGCCGCGCCCGGTGATTATGCTTTCCGCGCTGATGCGCGAGGGCGATCCGCTGCGAGTCGAGGCGGAGATGAAGGGTGCCGCCGGATGTTTCAACAAGTCACGCATGGTCGCCCATTCGCGCGAGTTGATCGACATGATCAAGGAAGTCGCCTATCAACGCAATCATCGTGGCGACATTCCGCGTCTGCCGCTCACCGCCTTCGGACGTTAAATTTTATCGTTGACGCGCCCTCCAGCGTGAGCTGATCCAGCGGCTCGCAGGCATTTCCACGGCGTAGTGCAGTGCGGCAGCGAGCGGGACGATTACCACCAAAGCCAGCGTCAGCGCAGTCCAGTGATCCAGCCCCGCAGCCTGCGATTTCAGGAGAATCACGAAGCCGATATTCTCATGCACGAGATAGAGCGGATAGCTGATCGCGCCGAGCCACAATAAGGGCCGCACCGAGAGGAACCGCAGCCAGCCCGCCAGCACCAGCCCGAACAGCGCCACCAGCACACAACCGACGAGGAACAGGTCGAGCGCTTCAGTCCATGCCAGCACGCACAGCGCAGCCGCGAAATAGGGTATCTGCTGCTGCCAGCGCCGCTGCCCGGACCAGATGCGATAATAGAGCATACCGATCACGAAATAGGGCAGGAATTGCAGCACCAGCAGCATCGCTACGCGCGAGGGCATGCCCTGCCAGACGAACATCAGCCCCTTGAGGCCCAGCCACGGGATCAGCATCGGCTCCAGCCGGTCGAATTTTTTACGCAGCAGCAGCCACAATCCGAGCATGCTCGCGTAAAAGCCTAGCTCCACTGTCAACGTCCAGTACGCGCCGTCGATTGCGGGGAGATAGAGAAAGCCCTGTAGCATAGTAATATTGGCAAGCATCGCCAGCGGCGTGATCTGTAATGGCTTCACATCCCCCAGCCATACGAACGCCAGCACCAGCGGCAACGCCGCCCAATAGGCCGGGAACAGGCGGGAGAAGCGGTTGACCGTGAAGTCCATCACGCCGCTCGCGCGCTCCAGCGTGAAAAAGATCGCGAAGCCCGAAAGCGCGAAGAACAGCATCACCCGATATTCGCCCGCCCAGAAGCTGAACGGCACCGGATCGGCCTTCGGAAACATCTGTGGAAAGCGGGTGGTCAAGTGAAACAGCACGACCGAAAGCGCCCCGATGCCCCGCAGGGCATCGAGCTCGGTAAGGCGACCCTTGTGGGCGCGCAAAGACGAATCGCGCGAAGGCGCAGTTCCATGCATGGGCTGCGTCATAGCGCAAAGAGATTAACGTCCCGGCCACCAGAGCCAGCGTTCGCAGAACTGACATCGAACCGTCATCGCCCGGTCACTGCTGTGTCACAAGACGGGCCTAGCGCGCAGGAAACATCGAAGCAGAAAGGCTTGAGCCATGCGCCCCAATCACCGGCGGGATACCGCCCGCGCCGTCGAACAGGCCGTGCTGCAAAACGAGCAGATGACACGCAAGGGCCTGATGGAGCGCGCCTTCGCCTTCGCCTTTCGCGGCCTCGTCTATGCCCAGATTTGGGAAGACCCGATCATCGACATGGAAGCGATGGAACTGGATGCAACTAGCGATATCGTGACGATCGCCAGCGGCGGCTGTAACATGCTGTCCTACCTCACCGCCGGGCCGCGCTCGCTGCACGCGGTCGATCTCAACACCGCGCATGTTGCGCTTGGTAGGCTGAAGCTCGCAGCCGCGCGACACCTGCCCGATCATGCGCATTTCCACCGCTTTTTCGCGCAATCGGGCCAGCGCGCCAATATCGCGACATATAAGCACTTCGTCCGCCCGCACTTGGACGAGGTGACGATCCGCTATTGGGAGGGGCGCGATCTGGTGGGGAGGAAGCGTATAAACGCCTTCGCGGGCAACCTTTATGCGCGCGGGCTGCTCGGCCAGTTCATCTCCGCCGCGCATGTGGTGGCGAAGATCTATCGCATCGATCCGCGTGAGTTGCTCGCCGCATCCAGCATCGAGGAACAACGCGCGATCTTCGAGCGCAAGATGGCGCCGCTGTTCGATCGCAAGTTCGTCCGCTGGCTGACGCAACAGCCCGCCTCGCTCTTCGGTCTCGGCATACCTCCGGCGCAGTTCGACGCGCTGTGCGAAGGGCAAGCGAGCGGCATGGCAGGCGTGTTGAAGCAACGTCTCGAAAAGCTCGCCTGCGATTTCGACATTCGCGACAATTATTTCGCGCAACAGGCATTCGGTCGCGGCTATGCCGATGCGCCGGATGCGTCGCTGCCGCCCTATCTGCAAGCCGCGCGCTATGAGGCTCTGCGCAGCCATCTCGACCGCGCCAGCATCACCCACGCCAATTTCGCGGACTATCTGCGGGCGCATGCGCCGGGAAGCTTCGACCGCTATGTACTACTCGACGCGCAGGACTGGATGAGCGATGCGCAATTGAATGACCTATGGGCCGAAATCACCCGCACGAGCCGCCCCGGCGCACGCGTGATCTTCCGCACCGCCGCTGGCCCAAGCCTGCTGCCGGGCCGGGTTGCAGACCCTGTCCTCTCGCAATGGCATTATGAGGAAACCCGCTCGCTCGACTACACAAAGCGCGACCGCTCGGCGATCTATGGTGGCTTCCACCTCTATATCCGCAACGCCAGATGACCGGGGCCATCACATTCGGCAGTCACGCCCAGCGGATGGATGGCGTCTATCGCACCCAGCGCCATTTTTATGACCTCACCCGCAAATATTATCTGCTGGGGCGGGACCGGCTGATCGAGGGGTTGGACGCCGCACCGGGTATGGAGGTGCTGGAGGTCGGCTGCGGCACCGGACGCAACCTGATCCGCGCGGCGCGACGCTGGCAAGGCGCGCACTTTACGGGGCTGGACATCAGCGCGGCGATGCTGGAAACCGCCAGTACCTCGGTGCTGCGCGAAGGGCTGGCGGGACGGATCGCGCTGCATCAGGGCGACGCGGCAACCTTCACCGCGAGCCCCATATTCGCGGACCAGCGGTTCAACCGTATTTTCCTGTCTTACACCTTATCGATGATCCCGCCGTGGGAGTTGGCGCTGGAGGAAGCAGCGGGCGCGCTTGCGAAGGGCGGATCGCTCCACATCGTCGATTTCGGCCAGCAGGAGAAATTGCCCGGCTGGTTTCGCGCGATGCTGTTCGCGTGGCTACGGCATTTCCACGTCTCTCCGCGCGCGAGCCTGCGCGCCGTGCTGGAGGAGCTGGCGGATCGTCATGACCTTAGGCTGCGCTTCCGCCCGCTCTATCGTGGCTATGCGTGGGAGGCCGTACTCTCCGCAGCCTGAGTATCCAGTGGCCCGGCGGCGAGACAGCAACATGCCGCCACTACGACCCCGCACCACAAGGCGAGCACGCCGAAATAAGTCTGCATCGCCGCGCCAAGCACCGCGCCAGACACCAAAGCCAGCCACAATGCCATATGCGGTATCCACGCCTTGGTGTCTTCACCCAACAATGCGCCCGCGATCCGCTGGCCTGCTTTTACAAAGGTGCCGGTCATATAGGTGAGCGCGACGCGCACCTCACCATCGCGCTCGAATGTCGCGTTCTCCGCGCCCATCGCGAAGGCGAGCAACAATGCCGACGGCATCGCCCAGCCCAGTTCTGCGCACGCTGCGCCCAGCGCCAGCACCACGGCAACAAGGCCCAGCACCGCCCGATGCCGCCTCTTGGCAATCCTCCCGGCGAGCGAGCCGCCGATCACGCCGAGAAAGAACGCGGCAATCAACCCGCCCGCCTTCATCCAGTCTGCCGCATGATGCATCAGGCCGACCGCGAGCCGCGTGCTGTTGCCGCTCATGAACGAGACGAAAAACCCGCCGACCTGAATGAAACCGATCGCATCGACATAGCCCGCCAGCGCGGCGAGGCAGAGCGCCAGTGTCCGCGCGCGGTGATTGAGGCTTATCATTAACGGCCTGAAGGCGCGGAGGTGGGCGCATCCGCCCTGCCCGTCTCGATCAACCGCGCAAGACGGGTGCGCTGCTCACCAATCACAGCATCAACCGCAGGCGCGATCTGCTTGAGGTCGAACCGCGCATAGCCGCCGACCACATAATCGAAGCGGATATTGGTCCCCTTGTCGGCGGGCTTCAGCGTGATCGTCAGCGTGCCGGTGAGCGCCTCGCCCTGTAGCGGCCCTAGCGCGCCCGAGAGGCGCAGCGTCTTTTCCGGCGCGACATAGAGCACCCGCGCGTGCTGCACACCGCCACCCTTGGGCAGCGCCTCGCAAAAGCATCCGCCGGGGCGGCGATCGAGCGAGAAATTCTTCGCCGCGCCGCTGTAGCTATGGGCGGGCGACCACCACCTGCCGGGCTTGATGAGCGCGGCCCAGACAGAGCGCGTAGACGCCGCAACCACGCCTTCGTGCGACACCGTAAAGCCAGTGTCGCTTGCCGCATCGACCTTGGCGACGGCGGTTTTTGCACCGCCAGTCAGTGCAATTACCGCAACCGCCAGCGCACCCCATCGTCTCATGTGACCGGGTGCGCAGCGGAAGCGGCTCATGCCTTATTTATCCAGTATCGCGTCAATCGCCTTGGCGACGTCGTTCATATCGGCCATGCCGTCCACACGCGAAACGATGCCGCGCGCCTCGTAGATCGGCAGGATCGGCGCGGTCTTGGCACGATATTCGGCCATGCGCGTGCGCACGGTTTCCTCATTGTCATCGGCGCGGCGCTTAAACTCGGTGCTGCCGCACTTGTCGCACACTCCCGCCTTGGCGGGCTGCTTGAACGTGTCGTGATAGCCTTCGCCACAGCTCGCGCAGGTGAAGCGTCCGGTGATACGCTCAACCAGCGCGTCCTCATCCACCTCCAGCTCGATCACATGATGCAATGTGCGGCCACGCGCGGAGAGAAGATCATCGAGCGAATGGGCCTGCGCCTCTGTGCGCGGATAGCCGTCGAAGATCACGCCCTGATCGGCTGAAAGCGCATCCAGCGCCTCGCCGATGATGCCTGAGACGATCTCGTCCGAGACGAGCCCACCCGATTCCATCACCGCCTTCGCCTGAAGCCCGACAGGCGTTCCGGCCTTCACCGCAGCGCGCAGCATGTCTCCGGTCGAGAGCTGCACCATGCCCCGGCTGTCGACAAGGCGGCTCGCCTGCGTTCCCTTGCCCGCACCCGGAGGCCCCAATAAAATGATATTCATATCCGTCCCCTGTTACCAACGCCCCCGGTGCAGCGGGTTAGCGAATACGACCCTTGAGGCGCGCCTTTTTGATAAGGTCGCCATATTGATGTGCGAGCAGATGGCTCTGAATCTGCGTTACCGTGTCCACCGTTACATTGACGACGATCAGGAGGCTAGTCCCACCAAGGTAGAAGGGAATGCCTGCCTGGCTGATCAGATATTCCGGCACCAGGCAGATGAAGGCGAGATAGGCCGCGCCAATCACGGTGATGCGGGTCAGCACATAATCGAGATAATTCTCGGTGTTCTTGCCGGGCCGGATGCCGGGAATGAAGCCGCCATTCTTCTTCAAATTCTCCGCTGTTTCCTCGGGATTGAACACCAGGGCAGTGTAGAAGAAGCAGAAGAACACGATTCCTGCGCCATAGAGCGCCATATAAACCGGGCTGCCGTGGCTGAGATACTGGTTAAGCGCGAGTACGAAATCGCCCCACGTGCTCTCACCCGCGACATGATTGCCCGCGAACTTGGAAACGGTGAGCGGCATCAGCAGCAGCGAGCTGGCGAAGATCGGCGGGATCACGCCCGCAGTATTGACCTTCAGCGGCAAATGGCTGCGGTCCGCCTGCATCAGGCCTTGGCGCGTCTGGCGCTTGGGATACTGGATCAGCACCCGGCGCTGCGCCCGCTCCATGTAGCAAATGAGCGCGATAAGGCCGAGGCCAACGATGATAATGCCGAGGATCAGCAAGCCCGAAATCGAGCCTTCACGACCGGACTGGAACAGGTTCGCCAGCGTCACCGGCAACTGCGCCACGATGCCCGCCATGATGATGAGCGAGGTACCGTTGCCGATCCCGCGCGAGGTGATCTGCTCACCCAGCCACATCAGGAACATCGTGCCGCCGACGAGCGAAACGACCGCAGTCGTGCGGAAGATAACACCCGGCTCTACCACCGCCTGCATACCCTGCGCCGCGCCGAAGCTTTCCAACCCAACGGCGATGAAATATCCCTGCACGGCGGTCAGCAGCACTGTGCCATAGCGGGTATATTGATTGAGGCGCTTGCGCCCGCTCTCGCCTTCCTTCTTGATGGCCGCGAGCTGGGGCGAGAGCGTCGCCGCGAGCTGCACCACGATCGACGCGGTGATATAAGGCATGATGCCCAGCGCGATGAGGCTCATGCGCTGGAGCGCGCCGCCGGAGAAGGTGTTGAAAATATCGAGCACGCCGCCCTGCGTCTGGGCATAGAGGCTCTTCAGCACGGTTGGGTCTATACCCGGCAGCGGCACATGGCTCAGGAAGCGGAACACGATCAGCGCACCGATGGTGAACCACAGGCGCTTCTTGAGTTCTGTCGCCTGCGCGAATTTGGCGAAGTTGATATTCGCCGCCATTTTATCGGCCGTCGATGCCATTGCTCTGTCAAACCTTCAAAATCTGTCGCCGCACGGATGGCGGAGAGACGCTCTTAGCGAGTTAATATCCCACTGTGAACAGTCAAGCGCAGCTTATCCACAAAAGCGAAACCCCGCCCTTCCGATAATGGCAAGGCGGGGTTCGTAAAAGTCGGTATTCCGGGTGGATCAGGCCTTAGCTGCGGCCTTTTCACGGCCCTTGCTCGGCGTACCCTTGCCCTTCTTGGCGGCGGCCTTCTCAGCGGCAGCAACAACCTCGATCACCGAGACCGAACCGCCAGCCTTCTCGACTGCCTCGATAGCACCCTTCGATGCACCTGCGACGGTGAAGCTGAGCTTCGCGGAGAGCTCCCCCTTGCCGAGCAGGCGGACGCCATCCTTGCCGCCACGAGCGAGGCCAGCGGCCTGCAGCGCAGCCTGATCGAGCGACGCACCAGCTGCGATCTTACCAGCGTCAACCGCCTTCTGGATCGCGCCCAGGTTCACGATCGCGTAATCCTTGGCGAAGATGTTGTTGAAGCCGCGCTTCGGGATACGCATGTGGAGCGGCATCTGACCGCCCTCGAAGCCGTTGATCGAAACGCCGGAACGTGCCTTCGCACCCTTCTGGCCGCGACCGGCGGTTTTGCCCTTGCCGGAGCCAATGCCACGGCCAACGCGCATACGGCCCTTGCGGGCGCCTGCATTATCGGAGAGTTCGTTCAGTTTCATAGTTTTGCACTCGCTTTCGCTTTGTTCGCGCTTTGAAAAATGAGAAGGGGGCAGCCTTTAGCCGCCCCGCTCCGTTTCGTCCAGCCCACTAAGGGAGCCGGTTGAAATTCAGTCGATCACCTGCACCATATGCGGCAGCTTCTTGATCGCACCGCGCACTTCGGCGGTATCTTCCAGCTCCACCACCCGGTGCATCTTGCCGAGGCCGAGGCCGATCAGAATCTTCTTCTGGGCTTCGGGGCGACGGATCGGCGAACCGATCTGCTTCAGCTTGATTTTAGCCATCGTTCCTTACTCCACAATCGCTTCGGCTTCGACCGCCGCGACCTCGGCAGAGGCGCCACCGCGGCCGAGCAGATCCGCAACCTTCTTGCCACGGCGCTGGGCGACGGACTTGGGGCTGGTCTGATCGGTGAGCGCCTCGAAGGTCGCCCGGATCATGTTATAGGGGTTCGACGTGCCGACCGACTTGGTCACAACGTCCGCAACGCCAAGGCTCTCGAACACGGCGCGCATCGGGCCGCCCGCGATGATGCCGGTACCGGCAGGAGCCGAACGCACCGTCACATTGCCCGCGCCGAAAACGCCACGGCCATCATGGTGCAGGGTGCGGCCTTCCTTCAGCGGAACGCGGACCATCTTCTTCTTTGCAGAAGCAGTTGCCTTGCTGATCGCCTCAGGCACTTCGCGCGCCTTGCCGTGGCCGAAGCCAACGCGGCCCTTGCCATCACCGACAACGACCAGAGCAGCGAAGCCAAAGCGCTTACCACCCTTCACGGTCTTGGAAACGCGGTTGATGTGAACCAGCTTCTCAACCAGTTCCTCGCCCTGCTCTTCTTCGGACTTGCCACGACGGTCATCGCGACGGCCACGGCCACCACGATCGCCACCACGGCCACGCTCGCCGCCACGGCCGCGACGGCCACGGCCCTGACCTTCGGCCTCGGGGGCTTCAGTTACAGCGGCACCCGCTTCGATGTTTGTCTCATCAGCCATATCAGAACTCCAGCCCGGCTTCGCGAGCAGCATCGGCCAGCGCCTTCACGCGGCCATGGAACAGGAAACCGCCACGGTCGAACACGACCTGGGTGACGCCGGCCTTGGTTGCCGCAGCAGCAATGCGCTTGCCAACCTCGGCAGCAGCAGCCGCGTTGGAACCAGCCTTGCCCTTGCCATCCTTGTCCAGGGTCGAAGCGGCAGCGACCGTACGGCCCTGCACATCGTCGATGACCTGCGCGTAGATATGCTTGCCCGAGCGGTGAACGCTGAGGCGCGGACGGGTGCCCGAACGAGCCTTGAGAGCGGTGCGAACGCGCCTACGGCGGCGCTCGAAGAGAGAGAGTTTCGCCATGGCTTACTTCTTCTTGCCTTCTTTGCGGAAGATATACTCGCCGCGATATTTGATACCCTTGCCCTTGTAAGGCTCCGGCTTGCGCCAGCGGCGGATTTCGGCAGCAACCTGGCCCACCTTCTGCTTGTCGATGCCCGTGATCTCGACCGTGGTGTTATCCGGGGTCTTGATCTCGATGCCTTCTGGCACCGGGAAATCGACATCGTGGCTGTAGCCGAGCTTCAGGTTCAGCACCTTGCCCTTGGCATCCGCACGATAGCCGACACCGGTGATTTCAAGCACCTTGGTGTAGCCCTCGGTCACGCCGGTGACGAGGTTGGCGATCAGCGTGCGCTGCATACCCCAGAAGGAACGGGCGCGCTTGGTGCCGTTCGCGGGAGCGACCGTCAGCTTGCCATCTTCAAGCGTGTATGTGACCTCATCGGCCATCGGGATCGAGAGGGTGCCCTTCGGCCCCTTCATCGAGACGACGCCACCCTCTACGGACGCGGTTACGCCCGAAGGGATCGTCACGGGTTTCTTGCCGGTACGGCTCATCAGAACACCTCCGCCAGCACTTCGCCGCCGACATTCTGCTCGCGCGCTTCCGCGTCGGAGAGAACGCCCTTGGGCGTGGATACGATAGTGATGCCGAGGCCATTGCGAATAACCGGCAGCTCCTTGCTGCCAGAATAGACGCGGCGGCCGGGCTTCGAGACGCGCGCGACATGCTTGATCGCGGGCTGGCCCTCGAAATATTTCAGCTCGATACGCAGGCCGGGGTGCTTGCCGAGGGCTTCCTCGGAATAGCCACGGATATAGCCTTCGCGCTGCAGCACATCGAGAACGCGGGCGCGCAGCTTGGAAGCCGGCGTCGTCACGCTGTCCTTGCGGGCCGACTGGCCGTTGCGGATGCGGGTGAGCATATCACCCAGAGGATCGGTCAATGCCATATGATAATTCCTTACCAGCTCGACTTGGTGACGCCGGGGATCAGGCCCTTGTTGGCGAGATCACGCAGCTGCACGCGGCAGAGACGGAATTTGCGATAATAGGCGCGCGGACGGCCGGTCAGCTCGCAGCGGTTGCGGATGCGGGTCGGGTTGCCGTTACGCGGCAGTTCCGCCATCTTCAACCGCGCCATCAGACGCTCGGTATCGTCGAGCGACGTATCCGCCGCAATCGCCTTCAGCTTCGCATATTTGCCGGCATACTTCTTCACCAGCTTCTTGCGACGTTCATTCTTGTTAATGGAACTCAGTTTCGCCATCGACTTAAGCTCTCTTTCCTACTTGCTTGCAGAACACGCTCACGCGGCCTGCTGTGCCTCTTCAACCGGGAACGGGAAACCGAACAGGCGCAGCAGTTCGCGCGCCTCGTCGTCCGTCGTCGCGGTGGTGGTTACGATGATGTCCATGCCGCGCACCTTGTCGATGCGGTCATAGTTGATCTCAGGGAAGATCAGCTGCTCCTTGATGCCGAAGGCATAGTTGCCACGGCCGTCGAAGCTCTTCGGGTTCAAGCCGCGGAAGTCGCGGATGCGGGGCATCGCGATGGTGATCAGGCGGTCGAGGAACTCGTACATGCGCTCGCGGCGCAGCGTCACCTTGGCACCGATCGGCATGCCTTCGCGCAGCTTGAACTGGGCGATCGACTTCTTTGCCTTGGTGATGACCGGCTTCTGGCCCGCGATCAGCTCCATTTCCTCGGCAGCCTGCGTGACCTTCTTCTTGTCCTGCGTCGCCTCGCCCACGCCCATGTTGAGCGTGATCTTCTCAATCACAGGAATCTGCATCACGTTCTTGTAGCCGAACTTCTCGGTCATCGCCTTGGCGATGCTCTCGTCATAGAGCGACTTCAGACGCGGAGTATATTTGTCAGCCATCAGATGACCTCCCCGGACTTCACGGCCACGCGGACCTTCTTGCCGTCGCGCTCTTCGAAGCGGACGCGGGTGGCCTTGCCATCCTTGCCGGCAATCGCGACGTTGGAAATGTGCAGCGGCGCAGGCTTGCGATCGATGCCGCCATTCGGGTTCGTCTGATCGGGCTTGCGGTGGCGGGCATGAACGTTCACGCCATCGACGAGCACCTTGTCTTCCTTCGGGAAAACCTGGAGCACGGCGCCGGAACGGCCCTTGTCCTTGCCGGCGAGCACGACGACGGTGTCACCCTTCTTGATCTTTGCAGCGCTCATTACAGCACCTCCGGAGCCAGCGAGATGATCTTCATGTGACCGGTTGCGCGCAGCTCGCGCACTACGGGGCCAAAGATACGGGTGCCGATCGGCTCCTGGTTCTTGTTGACCAGAACGGCGGCGTTGCTGTCGAAGCGGATCACGCTGCCATCGGGACGGCGAACGTCCTTCTTGGTGCGCACGATCACCGCGCGGTGGACGTCACCCTTCTTCACACGGCCCTTGGGCTGCGCTTCCTTGATCGAGACGACTATGATGTCGCCCACGCCGGCCACGCGCCGCTTCGAGCCACCCAGCACCTTGATGCACTGGACGCGCTTCGCGCCGCTGTTATCCGCGACGTCGAGATTGGATTGCATCTGGATCATGGATCCGGTTCCTTCTTATCTGGCCTGCCGGGACTTCCCGGTGGTTCCTAAAACTAAAGCGATCAGGCCGCCACTTCGGGGGACTTGTGCGTATCCACCCGCTCGATGACCTTCCAGGTCTTGAGCTTCGAGATCGGCGCCGTCTCCTCGATGCGGACGGTTTCACCCTCGCGATACTCATTGGCATCGTCATGGGCGTGATACTTCTTCGAGCGACGGATGATCTTGCCGTAGAGCGGGTGCTTAACCTTACGCTCCACGCGGACCACGACCGTCTTGTCACCCTTGTCGGAAACCACCGTTCCCGTCAGCACGCGCTTCGGCATCGTCTGGTTCCCTTCTTACTTGGCAGCCGAGCGTGAACGCTCGGACTGAAGAGTTTTGATCTTGGCGATCGTGCGGCGCACTTCGCGTACGCGGCTCGCCTTTTCGAGCTGGTTGGTCGCAGCCTGAAAGCGCAGGTTGAACTGCTCCTTCTTGAGGTTCAGCAGCTCGCCGCTGAGCTCGTCGTCAGACTTGGCGCGAAGATCGGCGATCTGGCTCATGCTTCACCTCCCAGGTGCGAGGTGTCGCCCAGGCGGGCAACGACCTTGGTCTTGATCGGCAGCTTCATGGCTGCGCGCGAAAAGGCTTCTGCGGCCAGCGGGCCGGGAACGCCGTCGAGCTCGAACAGGATACGGCCCGGCTTCACACGCGCCGCCCAATATTCGACCGAGCCCTTGCCCTTACCCTGACGGACTTCGGCAGGCTTCTTCGACACAGGTACGTCGGGGAACACGCGGATCCACAAGCGGCCCTGACGACGCAGGTGGCGCTGAATGGCGCGGCGAGCGGCCTCGATCTGGCGAGCGGTGACACGTTCCGGCTCGAGAGCCTTGAGGCCATAAGCGCCGAAATTCAGAGCCGAACCGCCCTTGGCGTCGCCCTTGATCCGGCCCTTGAAAGCCTTGCGGAACTTCATTTTCTTCGGTTGCAGCATGACGCTATTACCTTCTTAAAATCAATGCGCCGGGCGGACGCCGGAGGTTTGAGCCTCCATCATCAGCCGGTCAGTCGCCATCGGATCATGGCCGAGGATTTCACCCTTGAAGATCCAGACCTTGATGCCACACACGCCATAAGCGGTGTGCGCAGTGGCCTCGGCATAGTCGACGTTGCCGCGCAGCGTGTGCAGCGGAACGCGGCCTTCGCGATACCATTCGGTACGGGCGATCTCAGCGCCGCCAAGACGGCCGCCGCAGGTGATCTTGATGCCTTCCGCGCCGAGGCGGAGAGCCGACTGCACCGCGCGCTTCATCGCACGGCGGAACGCGATGCGGCGCTCCAACTGATCGGCGATGCCCTGTGCGACGAGCTTGCTGTCGATTTCCGGCTTGCGGATCTCGACGATGTTGAGGCTGACGTCGGAACCGGTGAACTCACCCAGCTTGCGGCGCAGCTTCTCGATGTCCGCACCCTTCTTGCCGATGATGACACCGGGACGGGCAGCATAGATCGAAACGCGGCACAGCTTGGCCGGACGCTCGATCACGACCTTGGAGATCGCGGCCTGCGGCAGGTTCTTCATCACATACTGACGGATCTTGAGATCCTCCATCAGCAGACGGCCATAGTCGCCACGCTCAGCGAACCAGCGGCTATCCCAGGTGCGGTTGATCTGCAGGCGCAGACCGATCGGGTTGCTCTTATGACCCATAAATCAAGCCTCCGCTTCGTTCTGTTCGCGCACCACGATCCGTACCCGGCTGAAGGGCTTGAGGATGCGGGTCGACTTGCCGCGACCGCGTGCGTGGAAACGCTTCATGACGAGGCCCTTGCCGACCGATGCTTCCGCAACGACGAGCTGGTCCACATCGAGATTGTGGTTGTTTTCCGCATTGGCGATGGCGGACGCCAGCACCTTGCGGACATCGACCGCCATAGCGCGCTTGGAGAAAGCGAGGATGTTCATCGCCTCTTCCACCTTGCGGCCACGGATCAGCGTCGCGACGAGGTTCAGCTTCTGGGCCGAGCCACGGATCGACGTGCCGACAGCGAGCGCCTCATTGTCGCCCACGCGACGGGGAGATTTTGCCTTGCCCATTAGCGCTTGCCCTTCTTGTCGGCGGCGTGGCCGGGGAAGCTGCGCGTCGGCGCGAATTCACCCAGCTTGTGGCCGACCATGTCCTCATTGACGGACACAGGAATGTGCTTCTTGCCGTTGTAGACGTTGAACGTCAGGCCAACGAACTGCGGCAGGATGGTCGAACGGCGTGACCAGGTCTTGATCGGGCCACCCTTGCCACCCGCATCCTGGGCGGATTCTGCTTTCTTGAGCAGATGCAGGTCCACAAACGGACCCTTCCAGACGGAACGAGCCATCGCTTACCTCTTCTTCTTCGCGTGACGCGACCGGATGATGAACTTGTCGGTCGCCTTGTTGTGGCGGGTACGGCCGCCCTTGGTGGGCTTGCCCCATGGGGTCACCGGATGGCGACCACCGGAGGTCCGGCCTTCACCACCGCCGTGCGGGTGATCGACCGGGTTCTTGGCGACACCGCGGGTAAGCGGACGCTTGCCAAGCCAGCGGTTGCGGCCGGCCTTCGCCAGATTGGTGTTGGCGTTGTCGGGGTTCGACACGGCGCCGACGGTGCCCATGCAGTCCGAGCGGATGTAGCGCTGCTCACCCGAGTTCAGACGCATCATCACCATGCCACGATCACGACCGACGAGCTGTGCGTAGGTACCAGCAGAACGAGCGAGCTGTCCGCCCTTGCCCGGCTTCATCTCAATGTTGTGGCAGATCGTGCCAACCGGCATCTGGCCCAGTTCCATCGCGTTGCCCGGCTTCACGTCGGTCTTCTTCGCGGCGATCACCTTGTCGCCAGCAGCAAGGCGCTGCGGCGCGAGGATATAGGCCTGCTCGCCATCCTCATAGGTGACGAGTGCGATGAACGCAGTGCGGTTGGGATCATATTCCAGACGCTCGACCGTGCCTTCCATGTCCCACTTACGGCGCTTGAAATCGATGATGCGATAACGCTGCTTGTGGCCGCCCGCGATACCGCGAGAGGTGACGTGGCCCTTGTTGTTGCGGCCACCGGTCTTGCGCTTGCCTTCGGTCAGCGCCTTGACGGGCTTACCCTTGTGCAGGTGCGATTTGTCGACCAGGATCAGGCCGCGCTGGGCCGGGCTGGTCGGATTATAATGCTTGAGTGCCATTGTCCGCCTCGCCTCAGATCGTGCTGGTCACGTCAATCGACTGACCTTCGGCCAGCGTGACGATCGCCTTCTTGAAATCGCTGCGTGTGTAGGGCTTGCCCTTCCAGCGCTTGGTCTTGCCCTTCTGGACGAGCGTGTTGACGCCCTTGACCTTCACGCCGAATAGCGCCTCTACAGCCGCCTTGATTTCCGGCTTGGTGGCGTCGTTCGCAACCTTGAACACAACAGCGTTGTTCTCGGACAGGAGCGTCGCCTTCTCGGTGATGTGCGGGGCAAGCACCACATCATAATGACGGATGGTTGCGGCGGGGGCCGTGTTCTTAGCCATTGAAACGTGCCTCCAGCTTTTCCACGGCGGCGCGGGTCAGGACCAGCGCATCCGCACGCAGAATGTCATACACATTGGCGCCGACCGCAGGCAGGACATTGATGCCCACCAGATTGGACGAAGCCTTGGCGAAGCTGACGTTGATCGCGTCGCCATCGATGAACAGCGCCTTGGCGAGACCCAGCTTCTCGAGCTGACCTGCGAGCACCTTGGTCTTGCCGTCCTTGACATCGAGATTGTCGATCACGGTCAGTGAACCGTCCTTGACCTTCGACGACAGCGCCATTTTGAGACCCAGCGCACGGACCTTCTTGTTGAGGTCGTGGCCGAAGGTGCGGGTACGCTGACCATGCGCCTTACCACCGCCGATGAAGATCGGAGCGCGGCGATCGCCGTGACGGGCTACACCGCCGCCCTTCTGACGGCCGAACTTCTTGCCGGTGCGGGCTACATCCGAACGCTCACGCGTCCCGCTTGCGGGAGCACGGCGCTTTTCGAGCTGCCATGTCACAACACGGTGCAGAATGTCGGCGCGCGGCTCGACACCGAACACGGCCTCGTTCAGTTCAACATCGCCTGCCTTTGCGGCGTCCAGGGTTTTGACATCAACCTTCATGGCTTAGCCCTCCTGGCCTTCGGTCGCTTCGACAGCGGCGACATCCTCAGCGGGCGTGTCGGCAGCAGCCAGAGCGGCATCGTTGCTGTTGGCAGCCTTTTTGAGGCTGGCGGGATAGGGCACATCAGCCGGGCGCGCGACCTTGACCGCGTCCTTGACCAGCAACCAGGTGCCCTTGGAACCGGGGACCGAACCCTTGACGAACAGCAGACCGCGCTCGACGTCCGTGCGGACGATTTCGAGGTTCTGCTGCGTACGCTGACGGTCGCCCATGTGGCCGGCCATCTTCTTGTTCTTGAACACGCGGCCCGGATCCTGGCGGTTACCCGTCGAACCATGGGCGCGGTGGCTGATCGAAACACCGTGGGTGGCGCGCATACCGCCGAAACCCCAGCGCTTGATCGCACCGGCAAAGCCCTTGCCCTGCGTGTGGCCGGTCACGTCGACCAGCTGGCCGGCGATGAAGTGATCGGCGGCAATCTCGGCACCGACATCGAGCAGCGCGTCTTCTGCAACGCGGAACTCGGCGATGCGAGCCTTCAGCTCGACCTCGGCCTTGGCAAACTGCTCGCGCTGCGGCTTGGCGACATTCTTCGCCTTGGCAGAGCCAGCACCCAGTTGAACGGCTACATAACCGTCTTTTTCAATCTCGCGGCGCGAAATGACCTGATTGCCTTCCAGAGACAGAACGGTAACGGGCACGTGCCGTCCGTCCTCCTGGAAGAGGCGGGTCATCCCGACTTTCTTCGCGATCACGCCGGTACGCATGATCCATACTCCCAATAGAGGCCCAGCAAGAAAATCCCGCCGGGCGTATCCAACGAAAAAACCCCTCGGGAAAACTCCCTTGGGGCCAACCCAAAACTCATGTCACCCCGCCCGGGCTGGATGCTCTCTCGAGGAGAGCGACGGGGGACCAGGACCCGGATAAATCCGGCGGTATCCCAAAGTGCTCAGGGGCAAGCCTCAAGAGGCCCACCCCCTATTTGGCCCTTAGGCCAGTTTAATCTCGACGTTCACGCCAGCAGCGAGGTCAAGCTTCATCAGCGCGTCGACCGTCTGCGGCGTCGGCTGCACAATATCAAGCATACGCTTGTAGGTGCGAACCTCGAACTGCTCACGGCTCTTCTTGTCGATGTGCGGTCCACGGTTAACCGTGAACTTCTCGATACGCGTCGGCAGAGGAATGGGGCCGCGAATGAGCGCGCCGGTCCGGCGAGCCGTGTCTGCGATATCGCCAGTCGCCTGATCGAGCACGCGGTGATCAAAGGCCTTCAGGCGAATACGTATATTCTGCGTTTCCATGTCCAAACTACCGATGCGAAAGAGCCAGAAAAAATCAGACCGCGCGAATCACGTGATCCGCGCGGTCCGGTGCCTATATTACTTCGAGATCGTGCCGACAACCCCTGCGCCGACGGTGCGGCCACCTTCGCGAATAGCGAAGCGGAGACCGGCATCCATCGCGATCGGAGCAATGAGCTTCACGCCGAGCTTCACGTTGTCGCCGGGCATCACCATCTCGGTGCCAGCGGGGAGAATGACCTCGCCGGTGACGTCGGTGGTGCGGAAGTAGAACTGCGGACGATAGTTCGCGAAGAACGGAGTGTGACGGCCGCCTTCTTCCTTCGACAGAACGTAAACTTCTGCGTCGAACTCGGTGTGCGGAGTGATGGTGCCGGGCTTCGCCAGAACCTGACCACGCTCAACTTCTTCACGGCCAACGCCACGGATCAGCGCACCGATGTTGTCGCCCGCGCGGCCCTCGTCGAGCAGCTTGCGGAACATTTCAACGCCGGTAACGGTGGTCTTGCGGGTATCCTTGAGGCCGACGATCTCGACTTCCTCACCAACCTTGACGATGCCGGTCTCAACACGACCGGTAACAACAGTACCACGACCCGAGATCGAGAACACGTCTTCGATCGGCATCAGGAACGGCTTATCAATCGGACGCTCCGGCTGCGGGATCCAGCTGTCAACGGCAGCCATCAGCTGCAGAACGGCGTTCTTGCCGATCTCGTCGTTGGAACCGTCGAGAGCCTTCACAGCCGAACCGGCGATGATCGGAATATTGTCGCCGTCGAAATCGTAGCTGGAGAGCAGCTCGCGGATTTCCAGCTCAACGAGCTCGAGGATTTCCGGATCGTCGACGAGGTCAACCTTGTTCATGAACACGACGAGCTGGGGAACGCCAACCTGACGGGCAAGCAGGATGTGCTCGCGGGTCTGCGGCATCGGGCCGTCGGTCGCGGAAACGACGAGGATCGCGCCGTCCATCTGTGCCGCACCGGTGATCATGTTCTTGACGTAGTCAGCGTGACCCGGGCAGTCGACGTGTGCATAGTGACGCGCTTCGGTCTCATACTCGACGTGTGCGGTCGAGATGGTGATGCCGCGCTCGCGCTCTTCGGGAGCCTTGTCGATGTTGGCATAGTCAACGAAGGTTGCGCCGCCGGTTTCGGCGAGAACCTTGGTGATCGCTGCGGTCAGCGAGGTCTTGCCATGGTCGACGTGACCGATGGTGCCGATGTTGCAGTGCGGCTTGTTCCGCTCAAATTTAGCCTTAGCCATGTCCTACCTCTTCTTGTCCAAAACTGCTTCGACTGCCTGTAGGCGCCTCGCGAAGTGGCGCTCATAGCAGCAAATTCTGATAATACCAGCCTGTTTTGCAGCTTTTTGGCGGGGAATTTTACCCCGCCGCCAAGCCTGAAAAATCAGGCCATCTTTGCCTTCACCTCATCCGCCACGTTCTGCGGCACTTCATCATAGTGCGAGAACTGCATCGAATAGCTCGCGCGGCCCTGCGTGAAGCTGCGAAGCTGGTTCACATAGCCGAACATGTTGGCGAGCGGAACCATCGCCTCAACCGTCTGCGCGTTGCCGCGGCTGTCGGTGCCCTGGATCTGACCACGACGGCTGTTCATGTCGCCGATGACGTCGCCCAGATATTCCTCCGGGGTCACGACCTCGACCTTCATGATCGGTTCGAGCAGCTTGATGCCCGCCTTCTGGGCTGCTTCGCGCATCGCGCCACGGGCGCAGATTTCGAACGCCAGCGCCGACGAGTCGACGTCGTGATAGGCACCGTCCGTCAGGTGGACCTCGAAGTCGATGATCGGGAAGCCGATGAGGCTACCGGTCTCGGCCGTCTCGCGCATACCCTTCTCGACCGAAGGGATATATTCGCGCGGGATGTTGCCGCCCTTGATCTCGTCGAAGAACTGGAAGCCCGAACCGCGCTCACCGGGAATGACAGTGACCTTGACGCGACCGAACTGACCCGAACCACCCGACTGCTTCTTGTGGGTATAGTCGATGTCGACCTTCTTCGAGAGATATTCGCGATAGGCCACCTGCGGCGCACCCACATTCGCCTCGACCTTGAACTCGCGCTTCATGCGGTCGACAAGGATTTCGAGGTGAAGTTCGCCCATGCCCTTGATGATGGTCTGGCCCGATTCATGATCGGTCGAGACGCGGAAGGACGGATCCTCGGCGGCGAGGCGATTGAGCGCGATGCCCATCTTCTCTTGGTCGGCCTTGGTCTTCGGCTCCACCGAAAGCTCGATCACCGGCTCAGGGAATTCCATCCGCTCAAGGATGATTGGCTGACGCTCGGCGCACAGCGTGTCACCCGTGGTGGTTTCCTTCATGCCAGCGAGCGCGACGATGTCGCCCGCATAGGCGGTGTCGATGTCCTCACGGCTGTTGGCATGCATCAGCAGCATGCGGCCGATCTTTTCCTTCTTGTCCTTGACCGAGTTCAGATACGTGCCCTTGGTCAGCGTGCCCGAATAGACGCGCAGGAAGGTGAGAGAGCCCACGAACGGATCGTTCATGATCTTGAACGCGAGGCCGGAGAACGGAGCGTCGTCAGCGGTCTTGCGGCTGTCGGCAGCTTCAGTGTCCGGGTTGATGCCCTGCACGTCAGGAATGTCGAGCGGTGACGGCAGATAGTCCACCACCGCATCGAGCAGCGGCTGCACGCCCTTGTTCTTGAACGCGGAGCCGCACAGCACAGGTACGAACGACTGGTTGAGCGTGCCCTTGCGGATCAGCTTCTTCAGCGTCGCGACATCAGGCTCATTGCCTTCAAGATAGGCTTCCATCGCGTCGTCGTCCTGCTCGACGGCAAGCTCGATCAGCTTTTCGCGATATTCAGCGGCCTTGTCGGCGAGGTCAGCCGGGATCTCTTCATAAGAGAATTCCGCGCCCAGATTCTCGTCCTTCCAGATGATCGCGCGGTTCTCGACCAGATCGACGAGACCCTTGAAATCGCTCTCCGCGCCGATGGGGAGATACAGCACCGCGGGCTTCGCGCCGAGACGGTCGATGATCGTCTGCACGCAATAATAGAAGTTCGCGCCGGTGCGGTCGAGCTTGTTGATGAAGCACATCCGCGGCACTTTATACTTGTCAGCCTGACGCCACACGGTCTCGGACTGCGGCTCAACGCCCGCAACGCCGTCGAACGCGGCGACCGCGCCATCGAGCACGCGAAGGCTGCGCTCCACCTCGATGGTGAAGTCCACGTGGCCGGGGGTGTCGATGATGTTCAGGCGATGGTCCTGCCAGAAGCAGGTGGTCGCCGCCGAGGTGATCGTGATCCCGCGCTCTTGCTCCTGCTCCATCCAGTCCATCGTCGCCGCGCCGTCATGCACTTCGCCGATCTTGTAGGACTTGCCGGTGTAGTAAAGGATACGCTCGGTCGTCGTGGTCTTGCCGGCGTCGATATGCGCCATGATGCCAAAGTTGCGATAGCGTTCGAGCGGATGGCTGCGGGCCATGATGCTTACTCCGTGAGCCGCATGTGCGGCGGTTGGGCTAAAAACTTAAATAATGCAGGAGGGCCGGAGCACGAAGCCCCGGCCTTCCCAAAATCTTACCAGCGATAGTGCGAGAACGCGCGGTTCGCTTCTGCCATGCGGTGCGTATCTTCGCGCTTCTTGACCGCATTGCCGCGGTTGTTGGCGGCATCCATCAGCTCACCCGAAAGACGGGCGGCCATCGTGGTCTCTGAGCGACCGCGCGCAGCCGAGATCAGCCAGCGGATCGCGAGTGCCTGTGCACGCTCCGGACGAACCTCGACCGGAACCTGATAGGTGGCACCACCGACGCGGCGGCTGCGGACTTCGATGCCCGGCTTCACATTGTTGAGCGCATCGTGGAAGAGACCAATCGGGTCCTTCTTCGCCTTGGCTTCGACAGCATCGAGAGCGCCATAGACGATCTGCTCGGCAACGGCCTTCTTGCCGTCCAGCATCACGCTGTTCATGAACTTGGAAAGCACCACATCCTTGAACTTCGGATCGGGCAGGATAACGCGCTTTTCGGGGCGACGACGACGTGACATATCTTCTTCTCCCCTCTCTTACTTCGGACGCTTCGCGCCGTACTTCGAACGGCTCTGCTTGCGATCCTTGACGCCCTGCGTATCGAGCACGCCGCGCAGCACATGGTAGCGCACACCGGGAAGGTCGCGCACGCGGCCGCCGCGGATCAGCACGACGCTGTGCTCCTGCAGATTGTGGCCCTCGCCCGGAATGTAGCTGATGACTTCGCGCTGGTTCGTCAGGCGCACCTTGGCGACCTTGCGGAGCGCCGAGTTCGGCTTCTTCGGGGTTGTGGTATAAACGCGCGTGCAAACGCCGCGCTTCTGCGGGTTTGCTTCCATCGCAGGGACCTTAGACTTGGCCTTCTGCGGTTCACGGCCCTTGCGGACCAACTGGTTAATCGTTGGCATGAAGCCCTTCACCTTTTCAGTTACTTTGCCGCTACCCGCCTCGCGCAGCCGTTGCTTATCGCAACAACAATGGCCCCGGTGGTCGAAAGACCCCTGGACCCGCAAGACAAGCCGGCAATGTTCAGCTCTATAATCTGCCCGCTTGTCAGTGTTTCGGAACAGCGCGAATCCATGGATGGATGGCGGGAATCCCTAGCTACTGGCCGCAAGGCAGCGCGCCCTATAGCGATGACACCCTTTCCGGTCAAGCACGCAACGTGGGCAATCGCGCACGCAAGCGGCCATAAATGTTAACCATCCGGCCCGAGGCCAGCCACATCATCCTATAATGGCACCAGAGAAACTGAAATCCTGGTGAGAGCCGATGACCATTCGCAGACTTATCCAACTGTGCGCACTGGCGCTGACCCTGCTCCTGTCAGTGGGCGGTGTCCTCGCTGTCAGAGACATCAACATGATCCGTCTCGGAGGGGCACTGGAATCTGAGCAGCGCAAATTCTTCCTGCTGGGCGGCGACGCCATGCCCCCGCCGCTATTCGTCGTGCGCCCCTATCTGGAAATGACGTTGGCGATCGACGAGCCGGAGCGGCGCGATTTCCACGTCGGCAATATCGAGAAGCTGAAGGCAGAATACGAAGACCGCAAGGCGTATTGGACCAAGGAAACTCTACCCGCGGATATGCGGACCAAGCTCAACAACGCCCTCGTGGAGTCAGACAAATTATTCGAAATCGCCGAGCGGCAGCTCATCCCTGCCCTGAGGCGCAACGATCTTGCTGCGGCGCGCCATATACATTCAGTCTTGATGGCGCCACATTACCGCCAGCACAGGGCGACAATGGACTCTGTGATTGCAGAACTGACAAAGGAGACCGATCAGATCCAGAAGCAGGGTCAGGAAACACTCCAGAGCGTTATCTGGGTGTTGAGCGCACTCGGTCTGTCGCTGCTGATCGGCACAGGTGCCTTCACATGGACTATGCTGAGCCGCGTAGCCAAACCATTGTCCAATACAGCACAAACCATGCGTGCAATGGTCAATGGCGACCTCTCTGCCAATATCGAAGGCGATACCCGGTCGGACGAAATGGGCGATGTCGCCCGCGCTCTGGTCGCCTTCCGTCAGGCTGAGGTCGACAAGCGCTCACTGGAGGAGGAAGGTAAGAAGCAGAATATAGAGCGCGCCCGCATCATTGACTCGCTCAGCGTCGCATTGCGCCACCTAGCTAACGGTGATGTCTCCTATCGCATCGAGGATCAGTTCGAGGGGCAGTATGAAGAACTGCGGATGGACTTCAATTCCGCATTGACCGCCGTGGGCAGCGCACTCCGCGCAGTATCCGAAGCATCGGACGCCATCCGGCTAGGCACCGGCGAAATCGCGCAGGCATCGAACGATCTCTCGATCCGCACCGAGCAGCAAGCGGCGGCGCTGGAGGAAACCTCCGCATCCATGACCACAGCCACCGGTTCGGTCCGCGAAACCGCCGAAGCTGCGAAAGAAGCCAACAGCGCGGTATTGGATGCGCATGATGCAGCCGAGAAGGGCGGGCAGATCGTGCATGATGCAATCGCCGCGATGGACGAGATCGAGCAGAGCTCCAAGCAGATTAGCCAGATCATCGCCCTGATCGACAATGTCGCGTTCCAGACCAACCTGCTTGCCTTGAACGCTGCTGTAGAAGCCGCACGGGCCGGAGAAGCGGGCGATGGCTTCGCGGTGGTCGCCGCCGAGGTGCGCGGCCTTGCCCAGCGCACGGCGGACGCGGCCAACGATGTGAAGAAGCTCATCACCTCGTCCGCCCAACAGGTTGAGAACGGCGTGCGCCTTGTAGGGCAAGCGGGCGAGACGCTCGATCATATCGTCGAGCGCGTCAGCGAGATTACCAAGCTGATGCAGAACATTGCCGCATCGGTGGAGGAGGAGTCGCTGGTGCTGGTGCAGGTGAATAGCGCCGTGGGAGAAATGGACCAGATGACGCAGCAGAACGCGGCAATGGTCGAGGAATCCACAGCCTCCGCGCGCAATCTTGCCAGCGAAGCGGAGTCTCTCTCGAAGCTGGTCGGCAATTTCCAGATCGACATGCCAAACAACGATGTGCCGCTCACGAGCCGTGCCTATCGCGGCAGCAGCATCGCACAGGCGGCATAGAGCAAGCCTCAAACCTCCCCACGCGCGCGGCACGGCGCGCTTGCTCTGGGCGGGATGGCCGAAGCGGCTTTCCCGCCCTCTTTTTCCCGAGTCGCGCTTGAAAACACAGGATTTTGGTTAATGTCCTAGGCGATTCTGGCCCTCACAACTTCGACTCATCGCACGATTCACCCGACTCGCCCTGAGTCCTCCGCCCGGATTCGCTTCATGAGGATTCGTTTGTTACCCGCTCCGCTTCGGCCTCGGGGGCCAAAAGCATTTAGACGGGGTCGTCTTGAATAGTATCGGTATGAGCCGCCTTCGGGATTTGCGAGAGCGGCTGAACAGGATCTTTGCGGATAAGGAAGTGTTCTTCCGCAGCGGAGGCGAGGTTCGCTTCCTGCGCATCAGCCGCAATTTGCAGATCGGCGTTGCCGCCCTTCTCCTCGCTGTGCTGCTCGCCTGGCTCGTCGCCACCGCCGCGATGCTCTATAATCAGGCCAGCGTTGCCGGAGACCGCGCCGCGATGGACGCGAAGGCAAAACAGATCGCCGCCGAGGCGCGCAAGGTCAATTTCTTCAAACGCGCCGCAGACGACATCGCCGCCGATCTAGACCGCCGCCAGAACGCACTCGACGACATGGTGAAGAGCCAGTTCGGCCCCTCGGCAGATGCCGCTTCGGTGGTTGGCAAGGCGGACGATGCAAAATCTGCCCCTGCCTCCGCTAAGAAACTGAGCGACGCCACACAGAAGGCCTCGGCCTCTCCCGCATCCGCCGTCAGCCGCTTGAAGGGCATCGCCACGCGCCAGACCTTGTTCGCGCAACGCCTCGCAGTGCTGATCGATCAGCGCTCCGCCAAGGCGGAAGCCGCGATCCGCAGCTTTGGCTTGAACCCGAAGCAGATCGCTTCCTCGGCGCGCACCGCACAGGGTGGCCCGTTCATTCCATGGTCTCAGGCCGACATTGCCGAGGATGAGGCGCTCTCCGCACTCGCCCAATCCTTCGCGCGCTTGAACGCGCTGGAGCAGAGCCTCGCCGCGATCCCCTCGGGCCGACCGACCGCCAGCCCGATGCTTACCAGTTCCTATGGCTATCGTCGCGATCCTTTCAACGGACGCGCAGCGTTTCATGCCGGACTCGATTTCCCTGGCAGCTACGGTCAGCCGATCCTTGCCGCAGCACCGGGCCGCGTCGTCTATGTCGGCCAGCGACAGGGCTATGGCAATGTGGTGGAAGTCGACCACGGCCATGGCATCCTTACGCGCTATGCCCACCTCTCGCGCTTCGGCGTGCGCCCCGGAGCGCTGGTTCAGCGCGGCGACGCCATCGCCCGCATGGGCTCCACCGGCCGCTCAACGGGAACGCATCTGCATTTCGAAGTCCGTGTTAACGGCAACGCCATCAACCCAGCCCGCTTTCTGGAGGTTCGACAAGATGTTCTCCAAGTCCAGCAAATCGCCAAACAACGCATCGCCCGCGTCCGCTCAGCCGACGAGAAGCGCAATGTCGGGTAAATCCACCTTCTCGATCCTCGGTGCAGATGTCGCAGTGAAGGGAGACATCCGCGCCGCGACAGACCTGCATATCGATGGCGAGGTCGAGGGCGACATCGCCTGCGCCTCGCTGGTGCAGGGTGCAGAAAGCCGTATCAAGGGCAGCATCGTCGCACAGGCCGCGCGCCTTTCAGGCCATATCGAGGGCGCGATCTCTGTCGGCGAGCTGGTGATAGAGGCAAGCGCCCGCATCACCGGTGATGTCACCTATGAGAGCATCAGCGTTGCGCCCGGCAGTCAGGTCGAGGGGCGCTTCACGCATCGCCGTGGCGCTGGCTCCGCCGCCAGCAACTCAGCCCCTGCGGAACTGAAGCTGGTCGGCGGCGAGGACAGCGCGACCGCCTGAACCTGCTTACTTGGTCTGCTGATCGACCGCGCTGCCGATCTTGTCGGCGGTCTGGCTTACGCTCTGCGCTGCGCCTGCAATAGCGTCGTTCTTGGCGTTTTCGGATTGCTGGCTCTGTAGCAAGAAAAATCCCGCGACCATGATAAGCGCCATCAGCAGCACCGCGACGAATACAACGCCGCCGCTGCTACCTTCCTTGATGATGGTGGTACGATCGTCTGCCATATATGCCTCCTGTTTGGGTGATGATGGCAAATGAACGGAGGGGCTGAAGGATCGTTCCCGAAATTGCGATAAGTTGAAAGACTTGGATGCCCGAGTTGAGGGCGTTCAGCGCGCCTGCCGATCCACCCTCGCCTTCAGCGCCATCGGAGCATGATGTACAGGGGCATTCACGATAGCCGGTCCGCGTAAAACCGGAGCCTTGCTCTGGCTCTGCAGCAGGAAATAGCCTGCGACAACCACAAGCGTCATCATGACAATAGAAAACAGCGCGATGGCAATATTGCTGCCCTCGCGCTCGAAAATGGCGGCACGTTCTGGCGCGCTCGCGGATGCAGGGTGAGGCAATTGTTCCTCCTTCTTGGCGACCGAAGGAGGATACGCATCTGCAGTGATCAGGTTCCCGCCAATGCGACGAGCCGAGTCAGCCCTGCGTCAGCTGGTTAGATCAGCACCTTCGCCTACCTCGAGCGGGTCCGGCCCAAAGCGGTTGGGGCCGCGCGTGCCGCCCATCACCATCAGCACCAGTAGCCAGATCGCACCAATCAACGGAATAAACGCCAGTAGCATCCACCAGCCGGAGCGATCCGTGTCGTGCAGCCGCCGAACCGCCACCGCGATCGAGGGAATGAGCGTACCCAATGCAAACAGCCCGATCAGCGGACCACCCTCATGGCTGGCGCCCGCGCCCATGTTCCAGCCGTTGCGATAGGCCCAGTCGCGCGTCGAGCCGAGCCCGAGCATCGACTCGACGATGCCGAGGCCAAGCATGCACAGCAGCAGGAACAGCACATACATCCAATATTCCTTGGGCCGCGCACGGCCCGAGAACTTTGCATAGCGTTTCAAGGGAAGGGTCATCCAGTTCATCGGCGTCCTCCTGTTTCGCGCCTCAATTCACCGGCGCGCTCCTACGATAGCTCAAAGCCTCGGCAATGTGTAGCCGCCCCACAGTTTCGGCCCCGGCGAGGTCAGCAATGGTGCGCGCAACCCGCAACACCCGCGTATAGCCCCGCGCGGAGAGTTTCATCGCCGCAGCCGCATCAGCGAGCAGACGACGCCCGGCGTCATCAGGCGTCGCCACCGCATCGAGCAGATCGCCGTCCACCTCAGCATTGGTACGTGGCCCCTGACCATCATAGCGAGCAGTCTGCATAGAGCGCGCCCGCGCCACCCGCGCCGCGACCTCAGCCGATCCTTCGGCAGGTGGCGGCAAGGTTAAATCCGCCGCACTCACCGCCGCGACATCGACATGGAGGTCGATCCGATCGAGCAGTGGGCCGGAGAGTTTCGCCTGATAGTCTACCGCACATCGGGGCGCGCGCGAACAGGCCAGCGCAGGATCGCTGATATGCCCACAGCGGCAGGGGTTCATCGCGGCAATCAGTTGTACGCGCGCCGGGAATGTCACATGACTGTTTGCCCGCGCAATCGTCACCTCTCCGGTTTCGAGCGGCTGGCGGAGGGAATCCAGCACTGCGCGCTGAAACTCTGGCAACTCATCGAGGAATAGTACGCCGAGATGCGCGAGACTGACCTCACCCGGTTTGGCGCGCAGTCCTCCGCCGACCAGCGCCGCCATCGAGGCGCTGTGATGCGGCGCACGAAAGGGCCGCGCCCGCGTCATCCGTCCGCCCTCCAATGCGCCTGCGACGGATGCCACCATCGAGACTTCCAGCGCCTCCGGTATTATGTAGCACTTACAGGAGCTGCGATAGGTTCATCACCGGATGCGGTGACGTTGATCGGCGGTTGCCGTGATTAGTGCGGCTTCAAGCCTCTTGTTCGTAATCGACGTTTTCCACCGGAACAAAGCTCCAAGTGTCAACGTCATATTTGCGCGCGAACAGAGTATGGCGGCCTCGTCCGTATTCATCCCCGGAGTAAATAATCTCTCCAATGAGGTAGAGAGTGTAAAGAGGCCCTACGGTTTCAAACTCAAAGCTAAATCTATGGGCGTCACCATAGGCGAGTCGGTCAACCGGGAACACGATCTTATCCGTCGCCGTTCTGAGCGGGCTTATCATCGGGAGCAACCGGCCTCCCCAATACACCATCATCTCAGCTCGGCTGATTACCGCCTCGGAAATTCCAGCATTATAAGCCCATATTTCTCCAGACAATTTTTGCCCCATCTCCATATTGATCGGCGGGAACTCATATCCGGTAATCCAAATCGCAGGCCTATTAACTCTGACAAGGGGTGGATTTTGGATAGTAAATTCGCGAACCCTTTCGAGGGAAGCGGTTACAGCTTCACGCCTCGCGCGTTTAGCCTCCAGGGCCGATATTCGATTGGCGCGGCGAGCCTCTTTGAGCGAGATATCAGTCTGTTTGAGGGTGTAGATAAGGGCACCCAAGCCAAGCCCGCTAACGAACAGTTGGACAACTGCGGCCCACGCGCTCCATTTTGTCCATCGGGCGGCTCCCTCTTGGGCGTCAAGATCGCGGCGTGCGCGTTCGCTGGTATCCTTGGATTGTTCGTCGGCCTGTATGGCCTCAAGCGCGTTCGCGATGCGCGCTGTGTTGATGACGCCCTTCTCGGCGGTTTTTGCTGGACTGTCAGCGGGTGCCTCATAGCGGTTCCACTGATCTATCTTTTGGAAACCAACACCTAAAAATAAGCTGAAAAAAGCTAGTCCAAGACCTGCAAGGATGTAGTGCCGATTGCGCTTAAGCATTGGAGCAAGAACGCAGCCGTAAAGCCGCCCCGGCTGATCTTGTTATTAAGGTTGCGTTCGTTCTCTGTGACGCCGATCTGCGCCAGCTTTTCCGCAAGCTGTGCATAGGTGACTCCCCGCCGTTTCAATTCGCCCTTTAGCAGGTTCTTTGCGCGAGTCTCAAACTCGACATTAACGGGGTCAGTTTTGGCAACCATGGTGCATCCTTCAAAATATCATCAATTCCGATGACATACACCATTGACAATGATGTTGTCTATCTGCATATACGATGTATTACATCATCGGATATAATGATATGGCCCAGCATTTTCTCCTTTCAGCCAAAGCCCGCACCATCAGCCTCAAGGCTGTTTACAAGATGGGCGAGGATGGCGCTTACGATCTGTTCTGTCAGCTTCGCTGGCCTGAAACGGAAGGGGAAGCCGTTTGCCCGCGTTGCGGCTGTCTGGACAGCTACAAGATCAAGTCGCGCCGTCAGTTCGAGTGCAAGGGCTGCAAGCATCATTACAGTGTCACCAGCGGCACGATCTTTTCCAACCGTAAGCTGCAATATGTCGATATGCTGGCTGCTATCGTGCTGTTCGTGAACGGCGCGAAAGGCGTTTCCGCGCTCCAAGTTAGCCGCGATCTAGATGTGCAATACAAGACTGCCTACGTCCTTTGCCACAAGCTGCGCGAAGCGATGGCCCGCGAGGATCATGGCATGATGCTGGAAGGCGAAGTGGAAGTGGATGGCGCGTATTTCGGCGGCTATGTGAAGCCTGCCAACGAAAAAGAAAACCGCCGCGACCGCCGCCTGTCATTCAACCGCTCCGGCAAGCGTCAAGTCGTCGTTGTCGGTCGTGAGCGCGACGGCGAAAGCATCATCGCTGTTGCCAAGAGCGAAGCGCACGGTGGCGAAATGGTTGCCGCTCGCATCCATCACATGGCGACCGTTCACGCGGACGAGGCTTCGCATTGGGACGAGCTTCACGCCAAGTTTGAGACGCGCCGGATCAACCATAGCCTGTCGTATTCGGACGGCACCGCCTGCACCAATCAGGCGGAAAGCTTCTTCTCTCGCCTGCGCCGGATGGAAGTCGGAACGCACCATCATATCGCGGGTCCGTATCTTGCCAGCTACGCGCATGAAGCGTCATGGCGTGAGGATAACCGCCGCGTTGCCAACGGCGATCAGACTGCGATGGTTTTGGAAGCGGCGATGGATGCGCCGGTTAGCCGTCAGTGGAAGGGGTATTGGCAGCGGGCTGCATGAGTGGTATTATGATACCACATGAAATGCCATGAACTGCAATTCATATTTATCGATGGCGCGGCTTATGTCGCTATCGTCCGCGACAGAAATGAGCGCTCCATCATCCTAGACCTTTATCGCAACATGGACGATTTAAGATCTGGGAAAGCGATGGAGCGCTCAGCTAGTTTAGACTTCCGTCAGTTATCGCCAGCCCAATAGTCGAGATTATTGTTTTCGCGACGATCCGGGTTGGTGCGAAGGTAATCTTTCGATCCGCCAGATGGACGAACACTGTGAGCGTTGGAAAGCTCACCGCGATCAGCCATATTCATTGCCCTATCAAGCGGGGTGAACCTACTGTTACCCTCAATTTTAACGTGAGTGATGTTGCCCTTGCTATCTGCGCGGGCGTCGATGACCTTACGTGACATATAAAGTTTCCTCCATATGCCGGTTAAGGTTGACCGGGAATCATTGAAGGCGTATAACCTTCTCGTGATCACAGTCGCCCTCAACCGGCGACACTTACAATGAAGCCCGGTGCCTTGTCCGCATCGGGCTTTATTATATTAACCGAAATTAAGAATGATTGCGAGTCCTTTTACCCCCTGTATGTTCACGGGATCGGAACGGGAACAAATATGCTCCTGCGTATCGAATTTGCCGTCCTTTTCATCATCAGCCTAATCGCTATCGTGCAGGCTCTAGCGCACTATCTCCCACTGTAACCAAAGCCCGGTTTCCTCTAGGGACCGCACTAGGCCAGTATCTCGCTTGTCGCGTAACACACCGCCTACACGGCGCGTCATTACGTCCAGTATGCCCTTGTCGCCTTCTAGGCCACGCTGCTGCACGATCATGGCGGCGATCTCGCGTGTAGCCAGCGGACCCTTGGCAACGCGCAGGATGGACAGCACGGCGCGGCTCATCTCGCCCCGCTTGCTCCATGATTTCGGAGGCTGGAATACCTTGGGCAATATGCTCTCCTGCACGAAGTCAGGGGCGAACAGCCTTATCGTGGCGTCGATATGCTCTAGGTCCGTGGATAGCTGCTGTAGCCGCGCATGACAGCGGGCTATCTCGCCGGTCATCTCTGCCCGCTTCTTTTTCAGTTGCTCTAGCGCATAATCAGTCATTCCGGTGATACTAATCACCGAATCTGATTGTGTCCGCATCAATTTTCCTGTAAGTGCTACCTAATGCCGAGCGCCTCGGCGGGCGTCAGATCGGGCAATATCCCCGGCATGCAGCTCGCCATCAGCGATTTGCCCGCACCCGGCGGGCCGCTCATCAGCAGATTATGCCCTCCCGCCGCCGCGATCTCCAGCGCGCGCTTGGCGCTCTCCTGTCCCTTCACCTGACGCAAGTCCGGCCCCGTCGCGCGCTTCTCCACCTCGCCGGGTTCCGGCGCGCGGAGCAAACCCTGCCCTTTCAGATGATTGATGAGTGACAACAGGCTTGGGCCAGCGATCACCTCGACATTGCCCGCCCAAGCCGCCTCGGACCCTTGCGCAGCCGGGCAGATCAACCCCATCTCCCGCCCGCTGGCATGCAAAGCGGCGAGCAGCACACCGGGTGATGCCGCGATCCGTCCGTCCAGCCCCAGCTCACCCACCACGACATAATGCGCCAGCGCCTCGGCATCGACCACGCCCATCGCGCCCAACACCGCGAGGGCGATCGGCAAATCATAGTGCGAGCCTTCCTTGGGCAAATCGGCGGGCGAGAGGTTCACCGTGACACGCTTGGGCGGCAGCGCGAGGCCAATGGCGGCGATGGCGTTGCGCACCCGCTCCTTGCTCTCGGACACCGCCTTGTCGGCAAGGCCAACGACAATAAGGTTGGGCAGCCCCGCGACCATCTGGCACTGCACCTCGACGCCGCGCGCCTCCAGCCCCAGATAGGCGACCGTCGATACCGTCGCGATCACGTAATACCGCCCCCACCATCTCGTTGTACCCCTTATGTTCTTATGAACGGATGGCGAGAGAGTCGAGCGTTATTTTTCCGGTGGCGTGATGAAACGAAACCACTGACCGTGGCCGGATGAAAAGCCGATAATGAAAAAGCTGAAATAGCTGTATGTCGACCAGCTCGACACATCCTCTCCGCGTCGCAACCGCACGGACCAGTAATAGCGCCTATCTGGCTCCAGCGCCTGCTCGGGCTGCCATGCGGGTTGGGTCAGGCCTTTCACATAGGTGACGAGCCTCCCCTCGGTATATTGTTTCGAGAAGGCATCCTGACCATAAGAGGCTGCTTCATAGAGTGCGAGATCATAGGTCACGGCGCTGTCCGCCGAAGCGTTCCACCGGAATTCCGGGCGCAGGCTAGTGACAAGGTCGAAACCCTTGCCATCGGTCGGTGCCTGTGGCGTGATCCCGGTGAAGTCCTTGGGGCAGACGAGCTTCCAGCCTTCGGCGCAGATATAGCTTACCTTCCCGGAAGCGGTGAGCGTCTCGTCAAAGGCCAATAGTGCTTTCGTCAATGCGCCCGTCAGTGCCGGATGCGCTGCGTTGAATTTGGTCAAGGCCTGATCATAGGCGTCCCCATATCCGGATATAGAGCGATACCCCTTATAGGCGAGGTAAAGCTCCCCGATGTAGACTGCCTTCACATCCGCCGGAACGGTGAAACCCGCCCTGAATGAGGTCGTAAACCAGCTATGATCCCAACGCTGGAATTCCAGCAGCGTGTAATCTCCGGGCGGGAGCGACCAGGCGAAGTCTTCGCCACGCTTGAAGACATAAACCATCGCGCGGTGGCTGGTCGATGGCTGGATAACCAGCAGGCACTCCATGCCGGAGACCGAGCATTTCTTTTCCTCGCCATCTTTCAGGAAATGGATCGCCCCGACAACAAGCGCCTGCCCTGCGGCCGGTTCTACGACATTCTCCAGCTTGCGGGGAAAATCCTGCGCGGCGACCGCACTAGTCAGGGCCAGCGCCGCAACAAGCGCAAGACACATCCTGCGAAGTGGGTCCAGAACCATATGGCCGTTTGTAAGCCATGGCGCTGGAAAGTCATTGATCTAGAACAATTGCAATATTGCTCTCTTCAAGCCCGCCCGTCTCACAAATGGTAAGGGGTCAGGCCGCTGAGGCCCATGCTGCCTGCGGCTCCGGCTTAATCATGGAACGGGCGAGGTTGTCGCCATTTTCGATCTGAAAGCGTTTGATCAGATCGGACAGGTTATTTGCCGATGCTTCCATGCTGCGCGATGCGGCCGAGCTTTGCTCTACCATCGCTGCGTTCTGCTGCGTCATGCGGTCCATCTCGATGACCGCGTGACTAATCTGCTGCATGTCGGATGCCTGCAAGGACGTCGTCTCGGAAATTCCGCCAAGCAGCTTGTTGACCTCGCCCACACCGCTCACGATCTCGGTCAGTGCTGCGCCAACCTGACTGACCAGTTCGACACCGTTGCTCACGCTCACCGTGCTGGCCTCAATCAAGGACTTGATGTCTTTTGCGGCATCTGCGCTACGTTGAGCCAAGGCGCGTACTTCATTGGCGACCACGGCAAAGCCTTTGCCGACATCGCCCGCACGTGCGGCTTCCACACCTGCATTCAGCGCCAGCAGATTGGTCTGGAAGGAGATGCCGTCCATGATCGCAATAATGGCGGAGATTTCACCTGATGACCGTTCGATCGCACTCATCGCATCGACGGCACGTACCACAATTTTCCGGCCCTCTTCCGCTTTCTGGAATGTAGTGGACATGGATTTGCTGGCCTGACCAGCATCTTGCGCGGTGGATTGCACCATCTCGGTGATGCTCGTGACCGACGAGGTAGTTTGTTCGAGCGAGGATGCCTGCTCCTCAGTTCGGCGTGAGAGATCGTCGGACGCGGACCGGATTTCCGAGGCGCCGTTCGCCACACCACCCACCGCGCCAGATACCTGCTTCAGTGCGCCGCCAAGGCGTTCGCTGGCCTCATTGAAGCTGCTTCTCAGGCTCTCATAGCTGGGCGGGAAGGGAGACGATATGCGCGCCGTCAGATCGCCCATTGCCATTTTCGCCAGCGCCTCACCAAGCGTGCCAACGATCAACGCGGTTTCCTCGGCAGAGCTCGCCTTCAGCGCGTTTTCCTTGAACACCGACATTGCGCGGGTCATCCGTCCCACACAATCCTGATGCTCTGTATAGTGCACCGGAGAGGTCAGATCCCCCGCAGCGAGTCCCTCCATGCGCACCACCGTGTTGACATAGGGATCGCAGATCAGCTTGCCGCTCACCAGCACGGTCGCCGCGTGGCCGATGAGAGCCGCAGCCGTACAGGCGATACCAATCCAGGGCGATGCTGTGGCGGCGAGGATGGCCCCGCCGAGTGCGGCCAAACCCAGAATGCAATGAGCATAGAGGATGAAGCGGAACTTAACCCTTATGGGCGCGATTTCTTCAAACCATTTCAGCATATTGAGGCACTTCCGGTCAGAGGAAGATAAGCAGTGTACATATGCGATCGTTGTTTGATTTAATCGTCCCACGGAAAAGTTAATCAGCTGATAAGATGAATCCTAATACCCTGATTTAATAACACCATTTTGGTGATATTTGCCTCACGACCTCTGTCTTTAGCCGCATTTGCCCGGTCATGGCTTGTCACTGCCCCTCGACCAGCTCCTTCAACTGTTGTGCGCAGGCATTCCAGCCGTCGATAAAACCCATGTCGGCATGCTGCTTGCTCGCCTCCGCCGTCCAGTGTCGGGCGCGGGCGGTATAGCGCGTGCCGGAACCTTCGGGCTGCACCTCCCAGATACCGATCATAAACGGCCCCTGCGGCGTCCAGTTGCCCGCGCCGCCACCGGTCGCCACAGCATCGGTCGATACGAAGCGCACGCCGGGCGTTACCTCCAGAAACGTGCCTTCAAGCACATGCTCCTCGCCCGCGTTCGGTCCGCGCAGCACCATCGCCGCGCGGCCGCCCGCGCGCCAGTCCTGCTCGATGATCTCTGTGCGCCACGGCTTAGGACACCACCACGCCTCCATTTGCCCGGTCATGATGTCCCACACCTTCTGCGGCGACGCGTCGATATAGATCTCAACGCCAAGCTCATGCGTCTCTGCTGCCTCGGTCATTCTGTTCTCCTCATTCAATCTCTATTGGGGGCGCCGGGCGGGAAATAGCCGCGGTAGGGCCGCGCATCCTCGACGCAGCGGCTCACCGAAGGCCGCGCGAGCAGCCGCGCACGATAGGCCTTGAGCTTGGGCCGCGCCTCGCCAATCTCCCGCACCCAGTCGGCATAAAAAAGCGACGGCGCCGCTGCGCAATCTGCCAGCGTGAAATGCTCTCCACACGCCCAGCCATCTTCGCCGAGCCGAGACTCGAGCCAGTCATAGATCGTATCCAGCGCCGCCTTCGCCTTGTCGATGCGCGGGCCGGAGGCATTGGGGCCGTCGGCGATATAGTCATCGACCACCGCCTGCATCCGCCCCATCACATGATTATCGAACACCCGGTCCATGAAGCGCACGTCAAGGGCGGCTATAGGGTTTTCGGGGATCAGGAGCGGCGCAGTGCCGAAGCGCGCATCGTCCAGCGTCTCGATGATGATCGAGCTTTCGATTACCGGAGCGCCGTCGATGATAAGCACTGGAAATTTCCCGACCGGCCAAGCCTCTTTCAACCGCGCGAAATTCTCCGGGTGGTCGCCATCCAGCATCCGATATTCAAACGGAATATCCCGCTCATAGAGCGCGATCAGCACCTTCCAGCAATAAGACGAGAACGGGTGCGCGTAGAGCTCAAGCATCGGCAGGCGCATTCCCGGCCAGCGCCCCCTTAATGGCTGCGATGTCAATCTTGCGCATCGTCATCATCGCGTCGAACGCGCGCTTCGATGCCGCACGGTCCGGGTTGCCAAGCGCCTCCATCAGCACCCGCGGTGTGATTTGCCAGCTGACGCCCCATTTGTCCTTGCACCAGCCGCATTCGCTCTCCGCGCCGCCATTGCCGATGATGGCGTTCCACAACCGGTCAGTTTCCGCCTGATCGTCGGTCAGAATCTGGAACGAGAAGGCCTCGCTTTGCGGAAATACAGGGCCACCGTTGAGGCCCATGCAGGGGATACCCGCGACCGTGAAATCCACGGTCAAGACCTGCCCTTCCTTGCCATCCGGATAATCGCCGGGCGCATAATAAACTTTGCCCATACTGCTATCGGGAATGACCTCGGCGTAGAAGCGCGCAGCGGCTTCCGCCTCGCTTTCATACCAGAGGCACACCCGGTTCTTGACGCTGCCTGCCATGATAACCTCCTATTTCCGTGCTCCAACAAGGCCGAAATGCGCGCCCTGCGGATCGATCCCGTTCAGGGCAAAATCGCCGCCGGGGATTTCGATCGGTCCGTGCACCACCTGCCCACCGCCCGCATTTATCGCCGCAACAGCCGCGTCTATATCGGCCACCCGGAAATACTGATTCCAGTGCGGTGGCCCCATTTCCGCCGTGCCTTTCATCATTGCGCCGAGCATCGCGCCGTGGCGAATGAACTCATATTGGCCCATCGGCCCCATATCCATCGCGCCATCCTTCACCCAGCCGAAGCGCATGCCATAGAAATGCCACGCCGCCGCCTGATCGGACGTAACAAGCTCGTTCCACGCGCAATGGCCGATGCGTGGCTGGTCGTGCGCGAAGGCAAGGCTCTCGCCGTCCGTGGACGCGGGCTTCATCACATAGAAGGGCGCACCCTGCGGGTCCGTCACCATCGCGATACGGCCAACATTCGGGATGTCCATCGCTGGCATCAGCGTCTTGCCGCCGCCATGCTCAACACTGGTCACGCAATCGTCGACATCATTGACCGCGATATAGCCGAGCCATGTCGGGCGGGCGCCATGCTCCGCCATCTCCGCCGTGATGGCCATCAACCCGCCGACGCTGTTTTTACCTGCGTTGATGATACGATAGTCCATGCCTGGCATACCGCTATCCGCGATAGTCCACTCCAGCACCGAGCCGTAAAAAGTCACCGCCGCGTCCGCGTCCGAGGTCAGCAGCTCATACCAGATGAAATCGCCATGCTTGTTCGCCATCTCGCCTCTCCTCTTATTTCCCGATCTGGACTACGGGCTCGAAGCCTCCAAAGATCATCCGCTTGCCGTCAAACGGCGGGATGTTCTTTTTCGGGTCGAAGCGCTCGTCTGTTTTCATCATCTCTTCCATTTGCGCGAAAACCGCATCGCGCGTCGCCTTGTCGGGCCATTCGATCCACGAAAAGCAGACCGTCTCACCATCCTCGGCTTTCACCGCGCCACGAAAGTCCGTCACTTTGCCGTCGGGCACATCGTCGCCCCAGCATTCCACAACGCGCAGCGCGCCCATCTCGATAAAGATCGCATCCATTTCCTGCGCATGCGCAATGAAAGCGTCCTTCTTGTCTGAGGGTACAGGAATTACGAAACCGTCGACATAACTCATCTTCCCTCCCTTCGGGCGAAATGGCCCGACTCGTGATTGACAGAGCCTGCCACAGAAATTATCTTTTGCAACTATGTCGTTAGATAAAATAACTAATGATCGCAAACCTACAGAAAAGCGCCGTTTTAATGACGCCTGCGGCATGGCGCATGGGCTCGAGCTGCTCGGTGAGCGCTGGGCGCTTTTCATTGTGCGCGAGCTTATGCTCGGTCCGCGTCGTTTCAGTGACCTGCGCGACGACCTGCCCGGATTGAGCGCCAATGTGCTTACCCAGCGACTTGGTGAACTGGAAGAGCGCGGCGTACTCATCCGCCGCAAGCTGCCGCCGCCCGCCTCGGTGCAGGTCTATGAACTCACCGAATGGGGCTATGAGGCAGAGGTGATCGTGCAGGAGTTGGGCCGCTGGGCCGCGCGCTCGCCGTGGCATGACCCGACGCTCCCGATCAGCGGCGTCTCGATCCTGCTCTCGTTCCGCACGATGATCGACCGCTCGCGCATTGGCGAGATGGATTTTTCAATGGGTTGCCGCTTCGGCGAGGATGGCTATCGCGGCCATCTCGATGCGAGCGGCTTTACGGTGGCGCAGGGCGACCCGGCAGGCGCGGACCTGCTGTTCGAGGGGCGGCCAGAGGCGATGGCTGGTTATATATATGGCGGCGTGCCATATGAAGCGCTGGAGGCGACGGGCGCGCTAAGGATCGTTGGTGATATGACGCTGGCCGAGGGCTTCCGCAGCCTGTTTTCGCTGCCGTCCAAATTCGTAATCCCGGCGCGATAATTCCGCATGGACATTCCCGTGAGATGTGGGATGCTGTCATCACGACTTCAGGGGAGAGAGAATATGCGTGCGGCAATCATCCTGTGCGGGGCGGTAGTAGCATTATCCGGGTGCGGTGAGAAAACGGTGACGGCAACTAACGCCACGCCTGCCGAAGTCGCTGAGAAAGTTGCCTCGGCCCAGCAGAGCGAACAGTTCATATCCCCCGGCCGCTGGGAAGCGACCATGACGATCCATGACATGACCATCCCCGGCATGCCGCCGGAAATGGCGGCGCGTATGAAGAGCATGACCGCCAAACCCAAGACGTTCGACAGTTGTGTCACCCCGGAGGAAGCCAAGAAGCCGAAGGAGGATTTCTTCTCCGGCAATAACGACAAGAGCTGCCGCTATGACAGCTTCAGCATGGGCGCCGGGGTCATTTCTGCAGTGATGCATTGCTCATCCGATGGCGCGACGCAGACCATGAAGATGAAAGGCACCTATGGGCCGGAGAGCTATCACATCGATATCGACACCAGTGCGTCCGGCAAAAGTCAGGCAGAGGCGATGACCATGTCCGCCACCATGGATGCAAAGCGCACAGGCGAGTGCACGGGCAAGGAAAGGACGTAAGCGTTATTTCAGCGCGTTGAGTGCCGCCGAACCCGGTTTACAGTCTGCCAGTGCCTTGGCATCTGGCCCGATGGTCGGTAACGGTGCGGCAATGACATCCAGTTCCTCCCCGATGCGTCGCGGACGGAAGGCGTCATCCTTCAGCCCCGCACAGCGCGCATAAATGCCAAGCATCTGCGGCGGCGTATTATAAGCCTCGTTGGAAAGGCGGAAAGTACCCCAATGGATTGGGATCGCCTGAGCCGCGCCGAGACGTCGATACACCTCCACCGCCTGTTCCGGCCCGATGTGCGAGCTGGTCTGCATCTGCCCCGGGTAGAAGCGGAACGCGCCGATCGGGATCAGCGCCAGCCGGATCGGGCCATAAGTGCGCGCCTCGTCGGTCCATTTGAGGTCGCCCGCGCCGGTATCGCCCGCGAAGAAGATATTGCCCGCACGCGTCTCGATCAAGAAAGCTGACCATAAGGCGCGGTTGCGGTCCCTGCCCCAACGGCTCGACCAGTGATGATTGCGCACCACATGTACTTTCGCTCCGCCGCGCCACGCCACGCCGCCCCAATCGAGCGCCTGTGCCTCTATGCCCACACCGCGCAATATCGTGTCGTTGCCCAGTGAAGTGACGATCAACGGTCGGTCCCGATCCCAGAGCCGCTTCAGCGTTGGCAGGTCCATATGGTCGTAATGATTGTGGCTGACGACGACGATATCGATCTTCGGCAGATCCTCAAACCGCACGCCCGGCTGCGCCACCCGGCGTGGACCAAAGCCCAAAGGCCCAGCCGTGTCTGACCATTGCGGATCGGTGAGAATATTAAGGCCACCTGCCTGAATGAGCACGCTGGCATGGCCCACCCATGTCGCACGCATCGCTTGCGGAGCAGAAACCCGCGCAGGCGGCTTTGTGGGCGTTACCGCAATATGCTCCGGCCAAGGCGGCCTGTCCTGCCGCCCCAGGATAAACCGCCAGAACAGGTTGCCGCGCCGTTCGCCCGGAGGCGTCGGGAATTCGATTGTGCCATCCGGGTTCTCGAAATGCGCGCCATCATAATGACCTGTTGGCGGGCCTTCATAATATATGCGATCCAGAAACGCAGGCACGAACACAACAGCAAGCGCCGCCAGCGTCAACACCCACAGCATTATCGCCGCGACGATCTTCCCAAACCTGATGATAAAACCCCCGGTCGCTCTTATGTCAGTTGCGCATGGCCGGGCGGTCTTCCGAGCCGTTACACAAATGGTCAGAGGAATAGATGGGTTGCGACCGGCCCATTGTCCAGTTCTTCTGCATCCGAACCTTTGGGTTAGGGGCACACCAGATTTCGCCGGTGTCGTCAATCGCCGTGACCCAGATGAGATTATGCTCCGGGCCATAGTCGATCATACCGATCGCCAAGCCTTTGCCCTTGCCGATTACTTCGAGCGGAATGGGCGGATCGAGTTGCGTGAAAGCCATGCATTATCTCCTTATCCAGCAGAACGCCTGCCATCGGAGAAGGTTGCTGCCATTCAGCGCAAGATCAGTGCAGCAGACGCTTTTTCATCAGTCTGAGGCCGAGCCAGACCAGTGCCACGACCGGCAGTGTGAGAGTGGAAACGATCAGGTGGCTATGCACGGCAGGGGCAATCTCCTCCACGCCCACCAGCAGCTTCTCCAGCAGCGCCAGCCCATAATAGCTGACCGCAACGACGGACAATCCCTCCACCAGCTGTTGCAAGCGCAGCTGCATGGCCGAGCTGCGCTCCATTGAGGCGAGTAATCGGCCATTCTGGTTCTCGATCCGCGTTTCGATCCGCGCGCGCAACAGGGACGTGAACTGCGCCGCGCGCAAAGACAGCTGATGCTCGCGATTGGTGAAAGCAGCACAGGTGCGCACCGCCGGCAGAAAGCGGCGCTGGGTGAAATCAATGAGCGAGAGAAAGCCGGATATGGGTCGGACTTCCAGCTCCGCCAACCTGTCCTCCACCAGTTGTGCATAGGCCGCAGTAGCACTCATGCGAAAGCCGCAATCGGTCGCGAGCGACATCAGTTCCAGCGACAGCGCCGAGGTGCGCGCCAGAAGATCGTCATCGCGCACGTCGGCGCGCACTTCATCCTGCGCAATCTCGCGCAATACGCTCTCCGCATGATCCAGTGTCGACCAGCTCGATTGCGCCAGCGGCAAACCGATCAGGGCCAGGTTGCGATAATTGCCGAGTTCCTGAAGCCGTTGCAGCAGACGGGACAGATCGCCTGACAACAGCCCATTGGCCGCCAGCAGCAAACGGCCATAGCCATCGGGCTGAATGCGGAAATCGGACCACAGCCGTGCGCCCGCACCGATGTGGCAGGAGACCAGCTCGCCCGTTACGAAATTGGCCTGCTGGAGGATGTTCTCGGCGGCTTCCTCGTCGGCCGCGACCCATAAGCGCGTGGCGCGGATCACCTCACCGGGCATCTGCTCTGCCTGCGCTATAAGCGCGCCCAGTTTCGGATGGTTAGCCGGATCAAGGAACAGGGCCGGGTCAGCGTCATGGACGAACAGGGTCAGGCTGCTCGCCTCACTATGCCCTTCCCACACGAAGCTGGCGCCATCATCGAACGAGCCGGAGAGATGGCGGGTGCCGGACGCGGGCAACAGCCTGTCCACAGGAGCGAGGACGCGCAGTTGCTCGCGTTGCACCTCTTTGTCCTGCGCTGTGGCAAGGCGCAGCCATTGTATGACGAGGCAGCGGGCAGAAAGCCCGGGCCAGCGGCGCAGATGCATCTCGCCCACGACCTGCCGCCGCGCCGGATGCTCGCGCATGAATGGCCTTTCGGTCTGTCCTGCCGTATCCGTCACGCCCCTGCCAGCAGTCCTTCATTCGCGATCTTGTCCCGCCACACCAAAGGCGCGAGATAATGGACATTATTGCCCTCCGCGTCGACCGCGACGGTGACGGGCATGTCCTTCACCTCGAACTCGTAGATCGCTTCCATGCCGAGATCTTCAAAACCGACGACCTTCGCGCCCTTGATCGCGCGCGCGACAAGATAGGCCGCACCCCCGACCGCCATCAGATAGCTTACCTTGTGCTTCTTGATGCACTCGACCGCGCCCATGCCGCGCTCGGCCTTGCCGATCATCGTGAGCAGGCCCAGCTCCAGCATCATGTCGGTGAACTTGTCCATGCGGGTCGCCGTGGTCGGGCCGGCGGGGCCGACGACCTCGCCCATGATCGGATCGACCGGGCCGACATAATAGATCGCGCGGCCTTTGAAATCGACCGGCAGCTCTTCGCCCTTCGCCAACATGTCCTGAATGCGCTTGTGCGCGGCGTCGCGCCCGGTGAGCATCTTGCCATTGAGCAACAGACGGTCGCCCGCCTTCCAGCTCTGCACCACTTCCGGGGTGAGGTTATCAAGATCGACCTTGATCGCAGCCTTGTCCGGCGCCCAGTGGACGTCGGGCCATTCGTCGAGATTGGGCTGCTCCAGATAAGCGGGGCCAGAACCGTCCAGCGTGAAATGCGCATGGCGGGTGGCGGCGCAGTTGGGGATCATCGCCACCGGCTTGCCTGCGGCATGGCAGGGATAGTCATAGATCTTGACATCGAGGATGGTGGACAAGCCCCCCAAACCCTGCGCGCCGATGCCGAGAGCGTTCACCTTGTCGAAAATCTCGATGCGGAGCTTCTCGATGTCGGTCTGCGGCCCGCGTGCTTTGAGTTGCGCCATGTCGATCGGCTCCATCAGGCTCTGCTTGGCGAGTAGCACCGCCTTCTCTGCCGTGCCGCCGATGCCGATGCCGAGCATGCCGGGTGGGCACCAACCCGCGCCCATCTGCGGCAGCATCTCGATCACCCAGTCGACGATGCTGTCACTGGGGTTCATCATCTTGAACTTGGATTTATTCTCCGAGCCGCCGCCCTTCGCAGCGACATCGACCGAGACCTTAGACCCCGGCACCATCTCGACATGCAGCACGCAGGGCGTGTTGTCCTTGGTGTTCTGGCGCGTGAAGGCCGGGTCTTTCAAAACCGAGGCGCGCAGACGGTTCTCGGGCAGCAGATAGGCGCGGCGCACGCCCTCGTCGACAATCTCCTGCATCGAGCGCGAGGTATCGTCGAGGCGGCAGTCCATACCCCATTCGACGAACACGTTGACGATGCCGGTATCCTGACAGATCGGCCGATGCCCCTCGGCGCACATGCGGCTGTTGGTGAGGATCTGCGCGATTGCATCCTTCGCCGCCGGGCCTTGCTCCGCCTTATAGGCTTCGCCCAGCGCGCGGATATAATCCATCGGGTGATAATAGCTGATATACTGGAGCGCATCGGCGACGCTCTCGATCAGGTCTGCGGCTTTGATGACGGTCATGGGCTGGCATCCCGTGGGCTGAAAAGTGGAATGAGTGCCCTATGTCGTCATATTGCCGCCAAGTCCATATGCCGCACGCTACAGGACGCGCAGATTTCGCTATTAAGCGATGCGCACCGATCAGGCGAGGCGATCCACGCCCTGTGCCTCACCCTGATAGCGATTCATGAGGGACAGTGCGAGCTCGAAAGCGTGGACATTCGATGCCTCGCCATTCTGACGCGACCATTCCATGACACCTTGCGCCATGCTGGTAAAATCCATCTGCTCGGTGGCGTCCACAGCAGGGCCGGTGCCATCCACCCGAAACTTGGCGGTCATGGCGACAAAGGCGGTGCTGTCATCCAGCGACATCTGGCCGGACGTGATCTTGCCATTGACCCATTCCAGCAAATCCTTGCGGGTCATATGGGTAAAGTCGACCGTCTTGGCGGCAGCCTCGCCGCTATTGTTCGCCTTGGCTGCGTTTTCCAGCATCGCGTTAAAATCCGCCACGCCTTTTGACGCCGCTTTGCCTGCCGCCTTGGAAGCCGAAAGTGGCAGGCTGTTGAAGCCGCTGATCTGCATAGGTCCAGTCCCTCTGAGCCGCTGCGCCCTCATCCCCATGATATTGCGCCGCTGCCAGGCGCTTTATCACCCGATCGTAAAGGGAGGGTTATGGTGCAGCCCTGTTACGTGCCTCGTGGCGACCGCTTGCTGGATATTTCGTCCACGGAAATTTATTTTTCTTCACCGTCCGTTCCCTTGCAATTTATGCGAGCCAGCTTTTCCCGCGCGTCGCTGCACCGCAATATGCACCTTCATCGACGAAACGAATCTCAGCCGCGACGAACCGAGTCCCTAAACTGTCATTTACCCTCTTGCATCGTGGAGCCGCTGTGGCACTATCCCTTGTATAGGGACAACGGGGGTTACCCAACAGATTGTGGTTCGGAAACGCCGATACTTTCGGCGAAGGGTTGCTTTTGCGCTCTTTTCCGGCACAATCAGGGGTGCAAATCCAATGCCCATCTCGGTCAAAAAAGTGTAGGACAGATTCTTGTGTTCTGCACCCTTGACCGAATCGAACAGACAGTGAACATTCAGGGCGGGTGCAGATGGATTTCAGGGACAGCGAGCAAGTGAGCACGAGCGATATGGCGGTATTGGAGATGGAAAGGCCGGAAGCGGCCAAGGGCAGCGAAGCAGGCACGAAGGCGAAGGCCTCCGGTGCCAATAGTGATTCGGTGAAGCAGCCCGACTCCAAGACAGTCTCGGAGCGTCGCTTCGATGTTACGACGGATTCGTCGCGCGATGCGCTGCTTACGGATTTCGGCAAGGAGACGTTGAAGGACCGCTATCTCCTCCCCGGAGAAAGCTATCAGGATCTGTTCGCCCGCGTCGCCGCCGCCTATGCCGACGATGCCGATCACGCCCAGCGGATCTATGACTATATCTCGCGCCTATGGTTCATGCCCGCGACGCCGGTGCTCTCCAACGGCGGCACCGGGCGCGGCCTGCCCATCTCCTGCTACCTCAACAGCGTCGACGACAGCCTTGAGGGCATCGTCAACACCTGGAACGAGAATGTCTGGCTCGCCTCGCGCGGCGGCGGCATCGGCACCTATTGGGGCAATGTGCGCGGCATCGGCGAGCCGGTGGGTCTGAATGGCAAGACCAGTGGCATCATCCCGTTCGTCCGCGTGATGGACTCGCTCACGCTGGCGATCAGCCAAGGTTCGCTGCGCCGTGGCTCCGCCGCCTGCTATATCGACATCAACCACCCGGAGATCGAGGAATTCCTTGAAATCCGCAAGCCCTCGGGCGACTTCAACCGCAAGGCATTGAACCTGCACCACGGCGTGCTCGTCACCGACGAGTTCATGGAAGCGGTGCGCGCGGGCGCTGAATTTGATCTCAAATCCCCCAAGGATGGCTCGGTGCGCGGCAAGGTCGATGCGCGCGCGCTGTTCCAGAAGCTGGTCGAAACCCGCCTCGCCACTGGCGAGCCCTATATCGTGTTCTCCGATCAGGTGAACCGCATGATGCCCAAGCATCACCGCGACCTCGGCCTCAAGGTCTCGACCTCGAACCTCTGCTCGGAAATCACCCTCCCCACGGGTCGCGACCATCTGGGCAATGACCGCACGGCGGTCTGCTGCCTCTCCTCTTTGAACCTCGAAACATGGGACGAGTGGAACGGCGACAAGCAGTTCGTCGAGGACGTGATGCGTTTCCTCGACAATGTGCTGCAGGATTATATCGACCGCGCGCCGGACGAGATGGCCCGTGCCAAATATTCCGCCGCACGGGAACGCTCCGTCGGTTTGGGCGTCATGGGCTTCCACAGCTTCCTGCAGGCGCGACTCATCCCGTTCGAGAGCGCGATGGCGAAGAGCTGGAACCTCCGCATCTTCAAGCACATCAGCGCCAAGGTGAACGAGGCCTCGATGCTGCTCGCGACCGAGCGCGGCCCCTGCCCCGATGCCGAGGACATGGGCGTGATGGAGCGTTTCAGCTGCAAGATGGCGATCGCGCCGACCGCGTCGATCAGCATCATCTGCGGCGGCACCTCGGCCTGTATCGAGCCGATCCCGGCGAACATCTACACCCACAAGACGCTCTCGGGCAGCTTCTCAATCAAGAACCCCTATCTCGAAAAGCTGCTCATTGAGAAGGCGAAGGACAGCCAGAACGTCTGGAACTCGATTCTGGAGCGCGGCGGCTCGGTCCAGCACCTCGACTTCCTGTCTCAGGAAGAGAAGGACGCGTTCAAGACCAGCTTCGAGATCGACCAGCGCTGGCTCTTGGAGCTGGCGGCGGACCGCACGCCCTATATCGATCAGGCGCAGTCCTTGAACCTCTTCATCCCGGCGGATGTCGAGAAGTGGGATCTGCTGATGCTCCATTTCCGCGCGTGGGAGCTGGGCATCAAGTCGCTCTATTATCTCCGCTCCAAGTCCGTGCAGCGCGCAGGGTTTGCCGGCGGCGTGGAGGCCGACAATACATCGGAAGCGCCCAAGTTCGAGATCGGCGAGACCACCGATTACGACGAATGTCTCGCGTGCCAGTGAGCAACGGATAGCCGATCCATGACCACGCGCCGCATCGTCACCGGGCTGGATGCCCACGGAAAATCGACCGTCCTTATCGACGGGCCGAGCGACATGGTCGCGTGGGCGACCACAGGGGTTCCGGTCGATAACAGCGGCGCGGCGGATACCGGCGGCGCCTTCTCCTTCGCCATGCCCGCGAGCGGCAGCAAATTCCTGATGATCGAGTTTCCGCCCACGCCGCCCGGCGAACTCTCCGGCCCCGGCATCCACTCCACCGATACGATCGACTATCTGACCGTGGTGAAGGGCGAGATCGTGATGATCACCGAAACCGGCGAAGTCACCTGCCGCGCGGGCGACATGATTGTCGATCGCGGCGTGCTGCACGGCTGGCGCAACGATGGCGCGGAAACGGCGCTCGTCAGCTGCGTGATGATCGACGCCACCCCCGTCGGCGCAGGCGCGACCCACAAATGACGCGCCCCCGCCACCCCTCCTTTTCTCTCTCTTTTTCTGACTAGAAAGACCGCCCCATGTCCCTTCTTCAAGCCTCCAAGGTCTACAAGCCGTTCGAATATCCCTGGGCATATGAGTATTGGAAGCGCCAGCAGCAGGTGCACTGGATGCCGGAGGAAGTGCCGCTGGGCGAGGATTGCCGCGACTGGGCGCAGAAGCTCTCGGAGCATGAACGCAACCTGCTGACCCAGATCTTCCGCTTCTTCACGCAGGCGGATGTCGAGGTGCAGGATTGCTATCACGACAAATATGGCCGCGTGTTCAAGCCGACCGAGGTCAAGATGATGCTGACCGCGTTCAGCAACATGGAGACGATCCACATCGCCGCCTACTCGCACCTCTTGGACACCATCGGCATGCCGGAGAGCGAATATTCGATGTTCCTCGAATATCAGGAGATGCGCGACAAGCACGACTATATGCAGCAGTTCGGCGTGGAGAGCGACGAGGACATCGCCCGCACCCTCGCCATGTTCGGCGGCTTCACCGAAGGCATGCAGCTCTTCGCCAGCTTCGCGATGCTGATGAACTTCCCGCGCTTCAACAAGATGAAGGGCATGGGCCAGATCGTCTCATGGTCCGTGCGCGACGAGAGCCTGCACTGCGAGGGCATCACCCGCCTGTTCCATGCGTTCGTGAAGGAGCGCAACTGCCTGACGAAAGCGGTCAAGGAAGACATTATCGACTGCTGCCAGAAGACGGTGCGGCTGGAGGATGCGTTCATCGACCTCGCGTTCGAGATGGGGCCGGTGCCGGGCATGACCGCGAAGGAGATCAAGAAATATATCCGCTACATCGCGGACTGGCGCCTCGGGCAACTAGGTTTTCAGCCGATCTACATGATCGACGAGCACCCGCTGCCGTGGCTCGCGCCGCTGCTGAACGGCGTCGAGCACGCCAACTTCTTCGAAACCCGCGCGACGGAATATTCGAAGGCCGCAACGCGCGGCAACTGGAACGAGGTGTGGGATTCGTTTGATCGGCGCAAGCGCAAGGTCGCGAACGAGGACACGTCCGCAGGCGACGACGGCGAGGATATGTTCACGCGGGCGGGAGTCGCGGCGGAGTAGGGGATGGCAACGCAATTTCGTTACACATGTCCTCACTGCAATTCTGCAGGCGCCGGTTTTAGCATAGTGTATCAATGGCCAGAAAGAAACCAACAAAACCGCGTTTATCTACTTGCTATCTGCGGCATTTGTAATCGTGGCATCACAGTTCTGTCAGAGGTCAAACGGGGCGCGCCTCATATCAATCTAATACAAAATTCTGTTGCGTACCCGTCACACGAGTACTCAATCATACGAGCTTGGCCAGATACGACGATGGACATTCCCGATGCAATACCTGAAAATATTGGTCGCTATTATCGTCAGGGAATGGAAAACTTGAGCTCTGAAAGATGGGATGCTGCAGGTGCCATGTTTAGAAAGGCGCTTGATGTTTCAACAAAAATTATCGCTCCAGAATTGAGTGGTGTCAGTTTATATAATCGCATCAATAAGCTAGTAGAACAGGGACAGCTCACATCAGCTATGGGTGAGTGGTCGCACGAAATACGTCTGGATGGTAATGACGCTGTTCACGATGAAGAGCCGGAAACGCAGGACGACGCCGTCATAACCCAGAAATTTACCGAAGCATTCCTAACTTATTGTTTTAGCTTACCAGCCATGGTCGCAAACAATCGAGAGAAAAGAGTAAAAAGCCCCTCTTAGTTATGGATACCGCCGCCTCGTATGCACCACGGTCAGCACATCGACATCCGTTTCTGACGCGATGCGATAGACGATAAGATAGGGCAGGCCGACCACGGAAAACTCCCGCGTATCCTCTACAACGCCAGCCCGGCCCAGCATCGGAAACTGCCCAAACATCATTGCCGTCTGCACGACGCGCGCCACGACATTATCGGCTGCGTGTGCGTCATCTTCCGCGATCCAGTCCCGGATAGCCGTCAGATCATCCTTCGCCTGTGGCGTGAAATTAACGTTCAAGGCCGAAGTCGCGCAAAACCTGTGATACCGGGATCATCGCGTCCCGATCTTTCGATTGCTCCAGCCCCTTCTCTACCTTGGCGCGCTTCCATGCGTCATAGCCGCGTTCCGGCGCGCCGCCCGCTTCATTGAGCTTTTCGGTCAGAGGCTGGTTCGGCTTCATGGCGAATAATATGCGCCCACCAGTATCATTCCACAAGCCCGCATTTCGCCCCGCCTGCTCCCCCATACCACTCACCCCACCGCAAAGCCGCGCAATTTCCGCCCCATCATGCTATAAGGCTTGGCATCCGGGCCTGCCCGGAGTCGGGAGCGGACCAACGCAATGCTCCCGCCCGGACGCGCCCTGTTCTGCAAACCACAGGAAAGGATGCCGCCATGAACATCGTCACCACCGCAGACCGCGAGAAAGAGCGCAGGCACCTGCTCCGCATGATGAACGCCCACCCGGAGCGGGACTGGACGAAACAGCGCGCACGCGTCGCGATCCTCAACCAGATGATCAAGGGCGACACCAGCCGCGCGCACTGACGCCCGCGCAGGTCAAATAGACCACGAGCTCGTCGCCCCGGCCACCGAGCCGGGGTCCCGCTTATCGTGACAGTTTGCGATATAAAGCGGGACCCCGGGTCAAGCCCGGGGAGACGAAAGATAAGGTTCGCAATCAGGCCGCATCCTGATGCTCTGCCCAGCAGCCATTCAACATTAAGACACTGCGAAAAACCACTGTCCTACAGCCCCGCACCTCTGATACGCCACCTCCAAAGGCCCCATATCCCCGCCTCCGCGTGGTGAGCCCCTTGCCGTATCCCGCCGTCTGCGCCGCTTGCCCGGTTCAGGCCCGCCAGCGGCAAGCATGCTCCCCTCTCGCCTGAGAGCACAGCGCGCAGGGCATTTGGCGATCCGGCCTTCGGAAGCATTGCGCCAAAAAGTGGAAACCGGTTTTAGGCAATTGCAATGCGACCACAAAAAATCCCCATGCGGCGGGAGATAAAATGACGCCGCGCTAGTTACCCTTCGGGCGGCGGGAATGGCTGGCCCGGACCGTTTTTGTGTTGGCTCTTTTTACAGCGTTGAAGTGTGAGGATCGCGCACGGCTGCACAGCCGCAATCAAGAGCACGATGCCCCCATACAGGGCGTGACTTTCGTGACTTTTGGCGTGAAGCCCAGACTGCCTTATGAAGCGGCTTTCCGCCCCACCGGATCAGCTGCCGTTCGGCCCGGTATTATCACCGCCGCCACCGCCGCGTGCGCCCGCCGCGCCGACCGCGCCGATATTGCCGAAGATGTCCTCAAAGAAGCTGCGCTCGCGGCCCAGCGTCGGGGTCTTGCCGTCCTTGGGTGAAATCTCCGCTACCTTGTCCAGCCCCGCCTTATCGATGCCGACGACATTGCCCGCGGTGTCAAAGCGCACGCGCAGCACCGTCTGCTCCTTGGGCTTCGGGTTGGCGAAGGCGAGCTGGCGCATATCGCGCGAGACATAATACCAGTCCTGCGTGCCGAACTGGCTCACGAAGGTCGGGCGGCCCAGCGTCCCCTCGACAGACTGGCGGTTGTCGATGCCGGGCTGGATCGAGTCGACCAGCATATTATCGACCAGATAGCCCTGATGGGTGCGCACGCGCGCGCAGCCGGAAAGCGCGATGGCCGCGCATCCAAGGGCAATCATCAGGGAAGCTGTCTTCAGGCGCATTCTATTCTCCAGCCGGTCACTTCACGGATTGATTATCCGGCACCCTGCCTCCAATATGGGATTGCATCGCGCGGCACAAGCCATAGTAAGCGCTTCATGCGGCGGGTGCCGCGCCAATCCAACCAGGGATAGTCTGAACCCATGTCGCTGCTCGATCGCCTCTTTCACCGCAAACCCGATCCGCGCATGACGATGCAGCCGCTGTACAGCGCCGTCGTCCATCGCGGGCGGGCGGTCCACTGGTATGTGGAAGGCGCGGTGCCGGATACGCTCGACGGGCGGTTTGACATGATCGCCGCTGTGTTGAGCCTCGTATTGCTCAGGTTGGAGCAGGCGGACCTGCGGCATGAAAGCGTATGGCTCACCGAGCTGTTCGTCGATGATATGGAGGCGCAGCTCCGCCAGATCGGCATCGGCGATGTGGTCGTCGGCAAGCATATCGGGCGCATGGTGAGCGCGTTGGGTGGCCGCCTCTCCGCCTATAAGGAAGGCCTCGCGCTGGGCGGAGACATGAACGCCGCGCTGCGCCGTAACCTTTATCGCGGCGAACCGGTGGCAGACGAAGCCGTGGCGGATGTAGAGGCGCGGCTGCGCGCCTTCTCCGACGCGTTGAGCCTGTGGCCTGCCGCGTCCCTGCTGGCAGGTGAGCTGCCTGCATGAGCGGAACTGCGCCTGCCCCGGAATTCTCCCGCCTCATCCGTCTCGACGAGATCGGGCGGATGCAGTTCCCCGCGCATCTGAGCGCCTCGGCAGAAGAATGCGCCGCGCTTGCCGCGCGCTTCGTCTTTTCGTCGCTGGACCGGCTGGAGGCGGACTATAGCCTCACCCGCGATGGCAAGGCAGTGCTCGCTACGGGAGAACTGCGCGCCGCGCTCGCCCAGCCCTGCGTCGCGACTGCCGAGCCGGTGGCGGAGGAAGTGCGCGAGCCTTTCACGATCCGTTTCGTGCCAGAGGCCGAGATTGAAACCGTCACCCCCGGCGCCGAATCCGAGATAGAGATTGACGCGGAGGGCGCGGACATCATTGCCTATAGCGGCGAACGCTTCGACATTGGCGATGCGATAGCGGAGACGCTGGCCCTCTGCGTCGACCCCTATCCGCGCTCGCCGGATGCGGACACGGCGCTACGGCAGGCGGGGGTATTGAGCGAGGACGAAGCCGCCGAACAATCCGGCCCCTTCGCTGCCCTTGCCGCCCTGAAAGGCAAGGGGAAATAGGGCGGTTTGCGCCCTACTCCTTGGCCTCTTCCATCTTCTCCGGCGTCACCTCCGCCTTGCTCTTTTCGGCGGGTTTGCGCTGCTGAAACACGCTGTCCATATAGGCCTGATCCTCTTCCGTCAGGCATTTGGCGAAGTCCGGGAAATGCTCGTCTTCCTCCTCCTCAATGTGGTGGAGGTAGCGATGCTGCATCTCGCGGAACTTGGTGAGCCATGCGCCCGTCGCCATGTCCGTCGCGGCAAGGTCGTTCAGCATCTCCTCAATCTCATGATGCTCCGACACGGAGTGCCGCACTTCGGATGTCAGCTTGGGCTTGCGCATCACGGTGGAGTACAACGCCTGCTCTTCCGCCGCCGCATGAGCTTTCACCTCCAGCGTGAAGGCGCGGAACAGCTGAATCCGCTCCGGGCTTTCGCCGTGGGTCTGATCGATTTGCTTCAGCAGCGCCCGGTGCTTGTCATGGTCCTGCTTAAGCGTCGCGAAAATATCGTTCTGCCGGCTCATGTGCGTTCCTCCAGAATGAAAGACTGGAGAATTAACGCCTCTGCGCGCTCATGGTTTCAGATGCGGCAAACCGCTCGTCGTGCTCAGAACGGAAACCAGCGCGATTTCTCGGTGAGCTTCATGTAGCCCGCGTTGATCCCCGCGCGCCAACCAACACCGAGGCGGATCGGGATCAGTACGATGTCTCCGCGCCGCAGATAGGTAGCGGTGAAACCGCCGACGACATAGAGCGAGCCTTCCACCTGCGGATAGCGACGGAACAAGTCCTGCGTGTCATAGAGGTTATAAACGAGCACGAACACCTTGGAGGCATTGCCGCCAAGATCGAAGCCGACAGAAGGCCCGGTCCAGTAGACATTGCGCTGGCCCTCGACCTTGTGGTTCATCGTACCGGAACCATAACGCAGGCCCACGCCGACCGCGCCCGATGCTTCGCGTCCCGCGATATACGCATTGGGGTGGCCCTGATCCTTCAGGATTTTCTCGATCATCGCCGCAAGACCCTCGGCACCCTTGCCGAACACGCCCTCCGCCGCGCCGACAAGATCATCCTTCTGATAGGCGGTCTTGGGATCGGGCGAGGCGGGAACCGTGGTCGCGCCCGATGCCGGGGCAGCAGTCGCCGCCGCTGGCTCGGTTGCAGGCGGTGATGGCGGGGCAGGGTTCGTCGAACCGCCGGGAGGAGCAAGGTCGGCGTCAATCGCTGTATTGGGATCGACCGACTGCACCTGCGCCTGAGCCATGACTGGCGCGAATGCAAGACCAAGGCCCGCGATCATCGCCAGCGCTGCGTTCCGCGCCTTTCCCATCAATCCTGTCATAATCATGTCCTCACCCGCGGAAATCCGCAATCTCACCCTATCCGGCGGACAAGATGAAACGGCAATGAACGAACGGCGACCTGAGTCGATTCTGCGCCGAACCGAATCGGAATGAACCCTATGCGTGGCTATTTCTGTAGCCAGCGCGTTGCGATAAACCATATGCCCATCGCGCCACCTGTCACTGCGCAGAATGCGACCACACCCCAGAATGCCCAAGGCTCCTTGGCGAAGGGTATCCCCTCGACATTCATACCGAGCAGGCCGGTGATGAAAGTCAGCGGCAGGAACACCAAAGCAACGATCGCCAAGATAAGCGCCTGCTTGTTCATATGCTCGGCGCGCAGATCGGTCAGCGCCTCGTGGGTCAGCGCCGCGCGTTCACGCACCGATTCCAGCTCCTCGACCATGCGCGCATAGCGATCTGCCGCTTCCTGGAAATGCAGGCGGTCGTCCGGCTCGATCCAGTCGGCATTCAATGCCATGAGCCGCTCGGTGGCCTGCCTTTGTGGTGAGAGGAAGCGCCGATAGGAGATGGCCTCAGCGCGGAGTTGCGCGACCTTGCGCCGCTCGCCGGTCTGTTCTTCCTCCAGCACCTCACTCTCGATGCTGTCCATCGCATCGCCCAGATCGGCGATTACAGGGTCCAGCTCCTCGGCAATTTCCATCGCGGTGGTGGAGATGAGATCGCCCGGATCCTTGACCTCTCCTGCCAGCATGTGCGTGACGACACGCTCCAATGCGCCCAGCTCCCGGAACGACAGCGTTATCGTCAACCCACGCTCTGCCCAGAACCGAATCGAGACCAGCGGATCGCCGTCAATCGCGGAGGGCGCGCCAAGTCCACGCATGTTGATGAGGGCGCCCTCACCGAATTCGGTGCAACGCGGGCGGGTTTCATGCGCCTTCAGGGCGGCGATGGCCTGATGCGGGATATGGGTGAACTCGTCGAGGATGCTATCGACATCGTCCTTCACTCCATCGATATGGATCCAGAGGAACTCGCGCGCTGAGTCATGCGCGGTGCAACCATTACGCTCCGCCTCCCACGCCTTGCCGCCAGCATAACGGAAATAACGGCTCATTTGTCATCCTCCCGATGCAGCCAGAGCGCAAGGCCCGGCCCGGCCCAATCCGGTCTGTGCGTTGCGGAGACGCGCGTGGCATCGGCACGGGCGCGGTCGAGGATCGCGGGCGCAACACCCGGTGCATGGAAAACGACATCCGCCTGCCCGAGATGACGAGCAGCACGCAATGTAAGCTCATCGGGGTCGTCGGAGGTGATTACGATCTTGTGCAGCCGGGGCGCAGCTCTTTCCTTGCTATCCGCCGTGCCGAGCCAACGCTCGACCATCGCCGCATCGGCTCCAGTCAGGGGATCGAGCGGCCCGCCTTCAGCCAGCCCCGCATCGATTGCCCTGCGGCGCGACGAAGCCTCGGGCCAACGCGTGCGCATTGCCGTCCGAGCTTTTCCAAGCGCCTCTGCCAGCGCGCCTAACGATGCTGGGAGCAATGCCTCCAACCGCTGCCGTAACGCCTTTGCCAGCCCAGCCGACGCCCCGCCGGTTCCAATAGCGATCAGCACCGGATCGCGGTCGACAATCGCGGGCAGCGTGAAGTCGCAATGCGTCGGGCGGTCTACCGCGTTCACCAACACGCCCCGCGCCTTGAGGCTGGCGATGACGGCAAGCGCTTGCCTCTCATCCTCGATAGCAACGACGGCAAGCGCGGCCTGCGCGTCCTCGTTGGTCTGGATGTCCGCCCCGGCGCGCTCCAGTAGACGGCGTTTCGCCGCCGCAGCATCGCCTTTGCCCAGCAAGATAACCGGCCTGCCCTCAAGCTTCATGAAAAGGGGCAGGCTGTGCATGATCCGCTCAGTCCTTCAGCCAGTCCGGCACATGCTCGGCGGCGATCAGCGTTTCCGGCAACACTCGCTCCGCCACGATAGCGAATTTATCGCCATCAACCATCACCTCCGGCACCAGCGCGCGGCTGTTATAGGTGCTCGCCATCGTCGCACCATATGCGCCTGCGGTGCGGAAGATCGCAAGATCACCGGACTGTACCGCATCGATTTCCCGCGCCATCGCGAAAGTGTCGCCGCTCTCACACACCGGCCCCGCAATATTGGCGACCAGTTTTTCGCCAGATGGCTTCACAGCCTCGAAATCATGATAGGCATCATACATCGCGGGCCGCGCAAGGTCGTTCATCGCCGCATCGACAATGATATAAGGCCGCGCAACGCTTGGCTTCACCCATATTACACGGGTCAGCAATACGCCTGCATTGCCGACGATCACACGCCCCGGCTCGAACATCAGGGTAACGTCCCATCCCTTGGTGACGCGTTCGACCATCCGGCCATAATCTGCGGGAGACGGTGGCACTTTATCGCGCTCATAGGGTACGCCAAGACCGCCACCGAGATCTACACGATCTATAGCGTGGCCTGCCGCGCGCAGATCGGTAACCAGTTCGCCGATGCGTCCATAGGCGGCCTCAAGCGGCCCCAAATCGAACAACTGGCTGCCGATATGGCAAGCGACGCCGCGTAGATTGAGACCAGGCAAGCCAGAAAGGCGTGAGAATATGCCCATCGCGTCGCTGATCGGTACGCCGAACTTGTTCTCGGACTTGCCGGTGGAAATCTTCGCATGCGTGCCCGCGTCGACATCCGGATTGACGCGCAACACAGCGGAAGCGGTCTTTCCACACGCCGCCGCCATCTCGGCGAGAACCGCACCCTCTTCCTCCAGCTCCAGATTGAACTGGCCGATCCCTGCATCCAGCGCATATTGCAACTCGGCCCGCGTTTTGCCGACGCCAGAGAAAACGATGTCCTCTGCGCGCATCCCCGCAGCCAGCGCGCGGGCAATCTCGCCCCCAGACACAACATCCGCGCCAAAGCCCTGCCGCGCCAGCACCTTCAGCACCGCAAGATTAGGGTTGGCCTTGATCGCGAAGGCGATATGCGTGCGAGGCAGGTTTGCTAGCGCCGCTTTGAACACCTGTGCGTGCCGCTCGAGCGTGGCGCGGGAATAGATATAGACCGGCGTGCCGACCGCTTCGGCAATGACGCGCATCGGCACGCCCTCGGCATGAAGCTCGCCATCGCGGTAGTTAAAATGATCCATGAATAAAGTCTTCTGAAAGATTGAGGTCAGGATGGCGGCAGATCGAACGTATCATCGCGACGTTCCTGCGATTTCAATATAGGCTCGCCACTGCGATCTGGCCGGGCCTGCGTCTCGAAGCGGGTCATCTCGTCAGGCGTTTGGGAGCGCTCCGCGCCACGCGCAACCGGTGCCGGGGTCTGACCCGGTTTCAGAGCCAGATCCTTGCGCGAGCCGCAACCGGCAAGCGCGAGCAGGGTGAGCGCCGCAATGAGAACCCGCTTCATAGCTTTTTCTCCATCAGTGCCGCCTTCGCTTGTGCGGTCCGCTGCCGCACTTGCACGGGCGCGGTGCCGCCATGGCTCATGCGGCTCGCTACCGAGGCATCGACCGTCAGCACCGAATAGACGCCCTCATTGATCCGCGCGTCGATTGCCTTGAGATCGGCAAGCGGCAGCAGGGCGAGCGCGCAGCCTTTATCCTCTGCAAGCTTCACCGCACGCCCAGTAATATGATGCGCCTCGCGGAACGGCACATCCGCCTCGCGCACCAGCCAGTCGGCAAGGTCTGTCGCGGTGGCGAAGCCGCTCTCCGCCAGCGCGCGCATCCGGTCTGTACGGAAAGTGACGGTCTCGACCATTCCCGCCATCGCCGCGAGGCAAAGGCCCAACAGATCATGTGCCTCAAACACCGGCGGCTTGTCGTCCTGCATATCCTTGGAATAGGCAAGCGGCAGTCCCTTCATCGTCACGGCAAGGCTGGTCATGCAGCCCATGATCCGCCCGGCATGACCACGCACCAGCTCCGCCGCGTCGGGGTTGCGCTTTTGCGGCATGATCGAACTGCCGGTCGAATAGGCGTCGGGCAGCGAAACGAAGCCGAAGGGCTGACTCGCCCAGATGATGAACTCCTCGGCGAGACGCGACAGGTGAAGCGAGCACTGCGTCGCTGCCATCAGATAATCCAGCGCGAAGTCCCGGTCAGACACGCTATCGAGGCTGTTGTCGGTCGGCGCATCGAAACCCAATGCAGTCGCCGTCATGTGCCGGTCGAGCGGGAAGCCGGTTCCGGCAAGCGCTGCTGCGCCTAGCGGGCATTGATTGAGCCGCGCCCGTGCATCGGCAAAGCGGCTGCGATCCCGCTTCAGCATCTCGTAATAGGCCATCAGATGATGCCCCAAAGTCACCGGCTGCGCGCTCTGCAAATGGGTGAAGCCCGGCATCACGCTATCGGCATGTTCCTCCGCCCGCGCGACCAGAGCTCGCTGCAGCGCCGCCAGCCCCCCGTCCACCTCATCCATCGCGTCCCGCACCCAAAGCTTGAAGTCGGTCGCGACCTGATCGTTGCGGCTGCGCGCGGTATGGAGCCTGCCTGCCGCTGGACCGATCAGTTCGGCCAGCCGCGACTCGGTCACCATATGGATGTCTTCCAGCGCCATATCGACCGGCACGCCGTTCGCCGCATATTCCTCCGCAACGCGGCTCAGCCCCTCAGTGATCGCCTGCGCATCCTCGCCGGAAACGATGCCACGCGCGGCCAACATCGCCACATGCGCCTTCGATCCCGCGATGTCCTGCTTCCACAGGCGCTTGTCGAACGGGATCGAGGCGTTTATCTCGCGCATGACCGATGCTGGCCCTTCGGCGAAGCGCCCGCCCCACATGCTGTTGGAGCCTGCCGTCATGTTTTTCTCGTCCCGCCCAGTCATTGCCCTGCTTCTCATTGGGATGTCGCTCGGCGGATGCGATAGGCAATCCGCGTCCAAGGAGCAAGCCAATGCGGTGACTTCGGGCGAAGTTAGCGGCGCGACTAAGGCGGAAAAAGCCGCACCTTATACGATAGACCGCGGCATGGCGGGCAGCGACATGCCCGATTACGCCTTTAAGGACGCGAGCGGCAAGGTACTGACGCTAGACCATTTCAGGGGCAAGCCAGTCCTCGTCAACCTGTGGGCAACATGGTGCGCGCCGTGCATCAAGGAGTTGCCTCAGCTCGACCGGATCGCGGGCGCTTATGCCAAAAGCGGGTTGCAGGTAATGCCGATCTCTCAGGATACGATGGAGGCCGATAAGGTAAGCGCCTTCTTCTCGGGCAAAGGCTTGCACAACCTCCAGACATGGTTCGACCCGGACAACAATTTCGGCTTCGGCTTCGGCGGCGCAGCGCTACCGACCAGCGTGCTCTATTCGTCGGACGGCAAGGAGATCGCCCGCATTATCGGCGCGCCGGATTGGGAGGGTGATGAGATGCGCGCACTGCTGGAGGAAACGGTCAATGAATAAGGCTGGCTGGATAGCTCTCTCCGCACTGTTTCTCGCAAGCTGCGGCAAGAAGGATGAAGCGCCCGATCTCGCCAAGCTGGAAGCCAAGGTCGCGACCAACTCCAGCGACCCGGCGCTACGCGAGGCAATCGAGGCGCCGATAGCGACCGACCCGGACCTAACCCGCGAAGCCAATCGCGACGCACTGAAGCCCGCCGACAAGCCGCTTGATGGGGAGCTGCCTGCCCGTCTGCCTGTGCGAGATGTTAAGGCGCAGGTGTTGAAGCTCACCGGCGGCAAGCTGCTCTCTACTCCTGCAGCGACGCGGACGATCACTTCCACAGGCGATGCGATCACGCTTTCCGGTATCGCCGCGCAACAGGGCCTAACCCAGACCTGTTCAGACCCGCGCCTCGATTATGACTTTGGCTGGGCGCAGCGCCTGCCCGCTGCCCTGCCGCTCTACCCCGGCGCGGCATTGAAGGAAGCGGCGGGCGCTGATGACCCGCACTGCACCGTCCGCGCAGCGACATTCGCCACAAGCGGATCGGCCAAGGACGTGCTCGATTTCTACTATACGATGGCGCGACGCGCCGGTTTCTCCGCCGAGCATATCGAGCTGAACGGCGGCGATGCAATCGGCGGCAAGGGCAAGGACGGTACGGGCTTCTACATTGCGCTGCGCCCCTCAACCGAAGGCGGCACAGAAGTGGATATGATTGTAAGCCAGCGCCGTTAGCGCCGAATCCTCGCCCGTCCCTTGCTCTTCCGCCCATTGCCGCATAGGGGGAAAGCCATGAACAGCCTTCTCGTTATGATCGGCGGCGCCCTGGGCGCGCTTGGCCGCTATCAGTTCGGCCGCATGACGGGGCAGATGCTGGGTACTGCGTGGCCGTGGGGCACGCTCGGCGTCAATATAGTGGGCGGCCTTGTCATGGGTCTTCTCGCAGGCTGGCTCGCGCGGCATGGAACGCCCAGCGGCGAGCAAGTGCGGCTGCTGATCGGCGTCGGCATATTAGGCGGCTTCACCACTTTCTCCGCGTTCAGCCTTGAGACAGCGCTGATGATCGAACGCGGGCAGCTTGGCAGCGCGGCGCTCTATGCACTGTTCTCTGTCGTCCTTTCGGTCCTCGCGCTGTTCGGCGGCCTCTTTACGATGAGGATTGCTACATGAGCGATCAGAACGCCCGCACCGCTATTGTCTCCGCTGAGGATGACGGCATCAGGCTCGATCGCTGGTTCAAGCGGCACATGGCCGATGTGCCGTTCGCTACCGTTTCGCGCTGGGCGCGCACCGGGCAGCTGCGCGTTGATGGCGCACGCGCCACGCCGGGAGACAGGATCGCAGAAGGCCAGTCGATCCGCATCCCACCGCTCCCTGCGCCGGACAAGGCCAAGCCCGCGCGCCCGGCCCGGCCAGCGCGCCCTAAACTGAGCACAGAGCAGCAGGAATTCGCGCAGAGCCTCGTCATCTATCGTGACGATCAGACCATCGTCATCAACAAGCCCCCCGGCCTCGCGACGCAGGGCGGAACGAAAACTCAGGACCATGTTGACGGGCTGCTCGACGCGTTATGCTATGAGCGGGAGGACCGCCCAAAGCTCGTCCACCGGCTCGACAAGGACACCTCCGGCGCGCTGCTGCTCGCCCGTACGCCGCGCTCCGCCGCATACTTCGCCAAGGCCTTCTCCAGCCGCACTGCGAGAAAAGTCTATTGGGCGCTGGTCGTCGGCGTGCCGAGCATCGAGGAGGGCATGATCGATTTACCTCTCGCCAAGCAGCCGGGGACCGGCGGCGAGAAGATGCATGTCGATGAGGAGGAGGGCCTGCCTTCGCGCACGCGCTACCGCGTAATCGAGCGTGCGGGAAATCGCGCCTGCTGGCTGGAGCTGCAACCTTATACCGGACGCACCCATCAGATCCGCGTCCACCTCGCCGCCATCGGTTTTCCGATTGTAGGCGACGGCAAATATGGCGGCAAGGACGCCTTCCTCTCAGGCACGATCAGCCGCAAGATGCACCTCCACGCGCGCCGCATCCGCGTCGATCACCCGGACGGTGGGCGGGTCGATGTGAAGGCCGAGCTGCCGCGCCACTTCTCGGAAAGCCTCGCGGACCTTGGCTTCACGGAGAGCGTGGGCGATCTCCCGCTTGACGAGGAGCTGGACACCGGCCCGACCCGCGAGGATCAGAAACGGATCGCGAAGCAGCACGCCAAGCAGGTGCGCAAGGAAAAGCGCGGTGAGCGGCGCAGCCGGGGGCAATCGGCCACGCCTAAGCGCCCCGCGCCAAAGCCACGCGCCAAGGGTCCGCCCAAGAAGAAATGAGCGCGCCCAACCGCCCCAACCGTCTCGCCCTGTTCGATTGCGACGGCACACTCGTTGATAGCCAGCACGACATCGTCGAGGCGATGAACCGCTGCTTCCACGCAGTGAAGCTCGTGCCGCCAACCCGTCTGGAAACGCTCGCCGTCATCGGCCTCTCCCTCCCGCAGGCGATGGCGCGGCTGCTGCCCGATGCGGAGGGTCATTTCCACGAGCATCTTGCCGAGCAATACAAGCTCGCCTTCCAGCATATGCGCCGCACCAATGGCGTGTCCGAACCGCTTTATCCGGGCATGTCTGAGCTGATCGTCCGGCTGGCGGATGACGGCTGGATGCTCGGCGTCGCTACTGGAAAATCGGACCGCGGGCTCAATCTCTGCCTCACCGGGCATGGCATTATCGAGCATTTCGTGACGCTGCAGACGGCGGACCGGCATCCTTCCAAGCCGCACCCTTCGATGGCATTGCAGGCGATGGCGGATGCGGGCGCAGCGCCTGAAACCACCCTCATGATCGGCGACACCAGCTATGACATGGAGATGGCGCAGAACGCCGGGATGCGCGGGCTCGGCGTCAACTGGGGCTATCATAGCGTGGACGAGCTGATCGAGGCTGGCGCGCATGCGGTCGCGGTAGACATCGACGACCTCGCGCGCCATATCGCTGCCCTATGACCGAAAGTGACGAACAGAAGGCCGCGCGGGAAGCGGCGGCCAAGCAACGCTTCGTGATCCTCAACCTTTTCCGCCTCTCCGGCATCGCGATCCTCACCTTCGGCTTCCTCATCATGATGCAGCGCTTCGGCTTTGTGCAGGGCCAGAAGGCGAAGATCATGGGCGCGATCATCGCGACAGTCGGCCTGTTTCAGGCGATGTTCGTGCCGCGCTATCTGGGCCGTGCGTGGCGGACGCCGCCAGAATGAAGCGCTTCTATAAAGAGGCTACGGCAACAGAGGCGGATGGCGGCTGGCAAATCCTGCTGGACGGACGCCCGGTGCGCACCCCCGCCCGCGCGCTGCTCATACTCCCCAATGCGGCGCTGGGGGAAGCCGTGGCGCAGGAATGGGCGGCGCAGGGCGAGGAGATCGACCCCGCATCGATGCCGATGACCGGCATAGCCAACGCTGCGCTCGACCATGTGACGCCGGACCCCGCCGCCTTCGCCGCGCCGATCATTGCTTATGGGGAGAGCGATCTGCTCTGCTATCGCGCCGAGGGGCCGGAGGTGCTTGTCCAGCGGCAGGAGGCGGCGTGGAGTCCGCTGCTCGGCTGGGCCGAGGCGCATTATGGCGCGCACTTTGCTGTTACCAGCGGCATCCTCCATGTCGCGCAGCCGCAGGAGACGCTGAAGCGGATGGCCGAGGCCGTGCTGGCGCTGCCGCCCTTCCTGCTCGCACCCCTCTCGACCCTCGTCACGATGAGCGGCTCGCTCATCATCGGCCTCGCGGCGGTGGAGCGCGCCTTCCCGTTGCAGGAGCTGTGGCAGGCGGCGGAGTTGGACGAGCTGTGGCAGGCCGAGCAATGGGGCGACGACGATCAGGCGCTGAAGCGGCGGGCGCAGCGGCATGAGGAGTTCATGACCGTGGCGCGCTTCGCGGATCTGGCGGCGGACTGATCTGGCCCCGAAACTTCGCTCGAAAGTCACGAAAGTCACGCCCTGTAAGGGGGCATCGCAGCCTTACTTATGGTTATGCGGACGCGCGCACTCCTCGCACTTCAACACTGTGAAAGAGCCAACACCATTTGTTTTCCGCGATTTCCGAGTCGTGAAACGTTCCATTTCACTCGAAATCGCTTCAGGTCCAGGCCAGCCATTCCCGCCGCCCGAAGGGTATTCAGCGCGAGGCACAGTGCTCGCGGGCAGTAATGAAAGCCATATCCCATTCGCCCGGCGCGCTTGGCTCTCTTGCGAGAGGGGAGCGTGCTGGCCGCTGGCGGACCTGCACCGCGAGGCGCAGCGCAGACGGCGGGAAACGGCAAGGGGCTCACCACGCGGAGGCGGAGATTTGGGCCTTCCGCAACGGCGTATCAGAAAGGCCGGGCTGTAGGACAGGGGAATTTGCGGTGTTGTGTTCTGCGTGGGTTAGTTTCCATCGGAAGAAGTGACAGCTTCCGCTAGAAGGTTTGTAATGCTAGCTTGGTATATCGCCGATTTAAGTGTGAGTGGTAGTGATATGCGTCCAAGAAATTTTAAATACTTCATAATCTTGGTCACATTGATAGCTTCCAACTTTTTCAAGTCTGACCTTCATGCACAGACCGAGAACTTATGGCCGATCCAAGATGCATATACGCGATTTGTCAAAGCAACTACTGTCGTTACGAGTGGTAAGGATAAGTTCACAGTCGCATTCATGGATTCTGGCTTGATGGCAGGATTGGGCATTCTCAAGAACAATGATCGAGTGCCATCATATTATGGATTGAATACCGTAAGCAGTGCGTTGAGTATACTTGCCGATGCCAGACTGTCAGCTCTTTGGCCTGCCCTCATCGAGTGGGGTGGGCCTTCCCTCGATAAACTGCGCTCTAGGCAAGTCGAAGAGAGCAGGCTCAGTTACGTAGCCGGATATACATCAATAAATCCCCGAAACACTGCAGAATCGACTGCATCGCTAAATGACGCCAGACCAATGATGCAGTACGCGTCAACATTGTCGGACACAGGTGACGTGAAAAAGGCTATCTTCATGTTGCAACAAAGCCTTTTTTTTCGAAAGGTTAATTCGCAATTGACGACGGATTTGGGTCGAAGCGACTATACTCTTATCACCTTGCGCCTTGCATCAGCCTTAAACGAGGATGGGAGAGTCGATGAGGCAATAGCGGCGCTACGTGACGCAGAAGGCGTGCTGGGCAACGACCCATATGCGATAAATTTGCAAGTCAATCGAGCGGCATTTCTAGCGGAGAACGGCAAGTATGCCGAAGCGCTAACTTTGATTGATCAAGCGCAGCGGGATTATGAGGCGCAGCCCAAAAAAAATTCAGAGCGTGCAAAGGTGGCGGGCAGTTATCGGCAATTCGATTGGATCCGGGCATGTGCATTGAATGGAATAGACCGAACCAAAGAGGCAAAATCTATTTTCTATGGGTTACAGAAAAACAAAGAGCCTAAGGATAAATATTTTGTTGTTTCTTCCAACTTGGAGCTGCTTTTTCGAGCGGCTGTATGTATGAATAACCCTGACCTCGTTTCTGAGGCATTTATTGAAAATCTTAATGATCAGCCGCTGGGCTCACCTGTTGCATTATTAATGCAACCATCGAGAAACCTCCGCTTTTTTAATCGCGAGATGGCTGAACAAGTGAGAGCCAATCCCGCAGTAAAGGCGGCGCTGGATGAACGAATGCGAATATTGCCTAAAGAGCTAGAGCCTGCACTTAACAAATGGCAAAGCTCCAACTAGTTAACTGCCCTCAACCCTCCGCCCGCTTCCCCAGCCCCCGGATAAACCCGATAATCCCGGTCTGGCGGCTGCGCTTCAGGCGTTCGGCGTGGAGGATGGTCTGCACTTTTTCGAAGCAGCTTTGCGCGTCGTCGTTCACCAGCACATAGTCATAGCCGTCCCAGTGCGCGATTTCGTTGGCGGCGCGATCCATGCGGTTGCGGATCACTTCGTCGCTGTCGGTCCCGCGCGCGCGCAGGCGGCGCTCCAGCTCCTCGATCGAGGGCGGCAGGATGAACACGCGCACCACATCCCCGCCCGCGATCTGGTGAAGCTGTTGCGCGCCCTGCCAGTCTATATCGAACAGCACGTCGCGGCCTTCTTCCAGCATCGCGTCGACTGGCGCGCGCGGTGTGCCATAGCGATTGCCGAATACATGCGCCCATTCGAGAAACTCGTTGTTCGCGGTCATGTCGCGGAACTGGTCGAGCGACACAAAATGATAGTCCTTGCCATCAACCTCGCCGGGGCGGATGGGCCGCGTGGTGGCGGAGACGGACATCTGGAGATTGTCCTCCGCGCCGAGCAGCATGCGCGAGATGGTCGATTTGCCCGCGCCCGATGGCGAGGAAAGCACGAAGAGAAGCCCGCGGCGGCGAAATTTATAGGGATCGTTCTGGTTGCTGTCGGCCATGCCTGCTACTGCCTCGCATAACGACGGACGTCAACGGGGGAATGCGATGCAGGGCAAGCTCAGGATGCGGCGGCGGACGCTGATGCTGATCGTGGCGATTGTGGTGGGCGCGGCGGCGATATTGCTGGCGATGGGCCGTCCGCCGATCTGCACCTGTGGCATGGTGAAGCTGTGGGAGGGCGCGGTCAATTCCGCCGGGAACAGCCAGCACATCGCGGACTGGTATAGCTTCAGCCATATCATTCACGGCTTTATTTTCTATGCGCTGACATGGTGGCTGCTGCGGAGCTGGTTGAAGACGGACACGCGCCTCGCACTCTCGGTGTTGATCGAGGCGGGGTGGGAGCTGCTGGAAAACTCGCCCCTCATCATAGACCGCTATCGCACCGCGACGCTGGCTTTTGGGTATAGCGGCGATTCGGTGCTGAACAGCATGAGCGACATCGCGATGATGGCTGCGGGGTTTTTGTTTGCGCTGAAAATGCCCGCGCGGGTGACCGTGGCAGTCGCGATCGGGTTCGAGCTGATGACGCTCTACACCATTCGCGACAACCTGACGCTTAACGTGCTGATGCTGACCTGGCCCATTGAGGCCGTGAAGACCTGGCAAGCTGGCGGCTGATTATTCCGCTTCCTGCTTTGGCGGGACCACCTTTGCGGGCTTGGCCGCGTTGGCGGCGGCTTCGAGCTTGCGCTCCTGATTGCGCTTATAGAGCTTGTGGCCGAGCCATGCGCCGCCGATCACCAGCGCGCCGATGGGCGAACGCTTGACGAATTTGCTGGCATAGAGGCCCGCCGCAGCGCCCAAAGCGCCGGACTGGCCCGATTTTTCCGCGATGCGTGTGCCGAGCACGCCGCCAACAACTTTACCAATCATCCTGACATGGCTCCTTTTGGGTGTCTTTGCCATATCAACCTCCTGTGTGAGGGTTTGTTCCGCCGCCCGTCGCGCGGCTATTTACGCCTGATTATTTTCGCTTACCGAAATCGACCGTGACGACATTGGAGCCATCGGCAGGCGGCGCTGGCGGCGGCGTCGCGTCGTTCTCTGCCTCGTCATGCGGCTCAAGCTCTTGTTCATCGACTTGCGCCTGAAATTGCAGCGCGAAGTTCACCGCTGGATCGACGAACGCCGTGATCGCGCCAAACGGAATCACCAGCTCCGCCGCGATCTGGTTGAAGGTGAGGCTGACGCGGAACAGCGCCTCTTCCACCTTCAGATCCCAGAATTTGTTCTGGAGCACGATGGTCATCTCATCCGGGAAACGCTCGGTAAGGTGCTTCGGCACGGATACGCCGGGCGCCTGCGTCTTGAAGGTGATGTAGAAATGATGATCGCCGGGCAGCACGCCACCCGAACTTTCGACCTGCCCCAGCACCCGACCGACAACGGCGCGCAGGGCTTCCTGCACGATCTCGTCATAGGGAATCAGGCTATCGGGCATATCTTCGCTCATGCCCTTCTACCTAGCGCCACCCCGGCAGTGGTCAAGCCTCGCTGCAATCCATTTGCAAAACATTGCACGGCGGCAAAACCACGCTATAGGGGCGCACATGCGCACGGCAGAAATCCAGCGGACTACGGCGGAAACGTCGATCTTCGTCTCCGTCAACCTTGACGGCACGGGTAGCTATACGGTCTCGACCGGCATCGGCTTCCTCGATCATATGCTGGAGCAGCTCTCGCGCCACTCACTGATCGACCTGAAGGTGGAGTGCAAGGGCGACCTGCATATCGACCAGCATCACACCACCGAGGATACCGGCATCGCGATTGGCGAGGCGGTGGCGAAGGCGCTGGGCGACAAGCGCGGCATCACCCGCTATGGCAGCGCCTATTCGCCGATGGACGAGACCTTGTCCCGCGTGGCGCTGGATATTTCCGGCCGGCCCTATCTGGTGTGGAAGGCGGAGTTTACGACGCCACGGCTGGGCGAAATGGATACCGAGCTGTTCCAGCACTGGTTCCACAGCTTCGCGGGCGCGGCAGGCATCACGCTGCACGCCGAATGCCTCTATGGCGAGAATAACCACCACGTGATCGAGAGCCTGTTCAAGGGGCTGGCGCGCGCGCTGCGCATCGCGGTCGAGATCGACCCGCGCAAGGGCGACGCGATCCCCTCGACCAAGGGGACACTCGGAGGATGAGCATCGCGCTCATTGATTACGGCGCGGGCAATCTCCATTCGGTTCATAATGCGCTGGTAAAGGCGGGGGCAAAGGATGTGGTGCTCGCCGCCGATGGCGATGCCGTGGCGCGGGCAGACCGCATCGTGCTGCCCGGCGTTGGCGCCTTCCGTGCCTGCCGCGATGGACTTTATGGCCTGCCCGGTGTGGTCGAGGCTATGACTGAGGCGGTGCACACACGTGGCGTGCCGTTTCTAGGCATTTGTGTGGGCATGCAGTTGCTTGCGGATACCGGCGAGGAATTTGGCAGCCATGAGGGGTTGGGCTGGATACCGGGCACCGTGCGCCTGATCGCGCCTGCCGATCCAAGCATCAAGGTGCCGCATATGGGCTGGAACGATGTGACGCCTGCCACGCCGCATCCGCTGATCGAGGCAGGCGAGGCCTATTATCTCCATAGCTATCATTTCGCTGCGAGTGACCCTGCCCATATCCTCGCGACCACGCGCCACGGCGGCGCGCTGGTGAGCGCGGTGGGGCGCGACACTATCATCGGCGTACAATTTCACCCGGAAAAGAGCCAATTCTATGGCCTTTCCTTCCTCTCCCGCTTTCTCGACTGGAAGCCTTAAGACCCATGAGCATCATCGTTTTCCCGGCCATTGACCTTAAAGGCGGGCAGGTCGTCCGCCTCGCCGAGGGCGATATGGACCGCGCGACCGTCTATGGCGACGACCCGGCAGCGCAGGCGATGCTGTTCGCGGACGCTGGCGCGATGCACCTGCATGTGGTCGATCTGGATGGCAGCTTTGCAGGGAAAGCGGTGAATGGGGAGGCGGTAGAGAGCATCGTCAAGACCTTCCCCGGCCATGTGCAACTGGGCGGTGGCATCAGAAATCGCGAGTCGGTCGAGCGCTGGTTCGATCTCGGCGTTTCGCGCATCGTCATCGGCACAGCGGCGCTAAAAGACCCGGAGTTCGTAAAAGCGGCGGCGCGCGATTTCCCCGGCGGCATCGTCGTCGCAGTCGATGCGCGCGACGGTTTCGTGGCGACCGAGGGCTGGGCCGAGAAGAGCGACATGGAAGTGATCGACCTTGCCCGCCGCTTCGAGGATGCGGGCGTTGCCGCACTGCTGTTTACCGATGTGGGGCGCGACGGGATGCTGAAAGGCTGCAATGTCGATGCAACCGTCCACCTCGCCCGCTCCTGCTCTATCCCGGTGATCGCCAGCGGCGGCGTGGCGGGGATAGCGGACATCCGTATCCTCTCGCTCCACGCGCAGGACGGGATCGAGGGCGTCATCACCGGCCGCGCGCTCTATGACGGGCGGCTGGATCTGAAGGCGGCGCTCGCCGTGGCAGCAGCGGAGTGAGGGAAGAAGAATGACTGTCCGAGTTCGCGTCATTCCCTGCCTCGATGTCGCCAATGGGCGCGTGGTCAAGGGTGTGAACTTCGTCGACTTGGCCGACGCGGGCGATCCGGTGGAGCAGGCGCGGCTCTATGACAGTATGGGCGCGGATGAACTCTGCTTCCTCGATATTACCGCGTCCCACGAGGATCGCGGCACGATCCTCGATATCGTCAAGCGCACCGCCGAAGTCTGCTTCATGCCGGTTACGGTCGGCGGCGGAGTGCGCAGCGCAGAGGATGCGCGCGCGCTCTTGCTCGCCGGGGCGGACAAGGTGGCGGTGAACAGCGCCGCCGTCGCGCGGCCTGAGGTGGTGGCGGACATCGCGGACCGCTTCGGCAGCCAATGCGTCGTCGCCAGCGTCGATGCGCGCCGGGTGGCGGACGGCAAATGGGAAATATTCACCCACGGCGGCCGCCGCGCAACCGGGATCGACGCGCTGGAGCACGCCCACAAGCTTGCCCAGCTCGGCGCGGGCGAGCTGCTCGTCACTTCGATGGACGGCGACGGCACCAAAAAGGGTTATGACCTCGCCCTCACCCGCGCCATTGCGGACAGCGTCTCCGTGCCCGTCATCGCCAGCGGCGGCGTCGGCACACTGGAGCATATGGTTGAAGGCGTGACGCAAGGTCACGCGTCGGCTGTGCTCGCCGCCTCGATCTTCCACTTCGGCCAGCACACGATAGCTGAAGCGCATCAAGCGCTGGCGGCGGCGGGCATTCCGGTTCGGAATCCAATCGAACGCTGACCTCAGCTTACCCGCTCCAATAAACCAATTGAATTGGCATGCCCATAACGGCAAGCGTATGAAACAATTGGGACGAGGAGTACCGGCATGGAACAGAACTGGAAAGACATTGCGGAGGAGCTGTCACAGTTGCTGAAGCTGCGCTCCCTTCCATTCGCCATGAAGCAGTTCGAAAAGCAGAGTGATATGGAGGCGATTGATAAAATCCGCAGGCCTGAACATATCCACACTCTCGACCAGCTGGTTGGTCAAGCAGCACGATTGGGCTGGACGATTGGCGTTACCGCAGACAATCTCGTTGGCGCGCAATGCAGGGCAGTAGTTGGCCTCGGCAACGCCAAAACGGATGAATGGAAATCGGGTACCCATATGACGGGCGTCTGGTATAAGACCGACGCGGATGCGGCAGAACATCAGGCTGCGTTACATTGTGTTCCAGATGGTCGCTATGAAGCGCTGGCAATCGGCCCGCTTTCGTCTGGTAGACTTGGTACGCCTGACATCGTTCTTTTCTATGCGACGCCCGGCGCCATGATGTATTTCATCAATGGGCTACAATGGTCTGGCTACAAGCGCTTCGACTGGAGTTGTTCGGGCGAGACTGCCTGCGCAGACAGCTGGGGCCGGGCGTTGACGACACGCAAACCTAGCCTCTCCATTCCCTGCTTTGCGGAACGGCATTTCGGCGGCGTACTGGATGATGAAATGCTGATGGCGCTGCCGCCCGAATATTTGCACAGTGCCATCGCGGGCATGAAAGCACTTGCCAAGAACGGCTTTCGTTATCCATTTTCTCAATATGGCGTGCGGCAGGATGCGAGAGCAGGCATGGAATTGAGCTACCCTAGTTCACCCTCCTCACGCGGCTGATATGATAGCCGTATTAGCCGCATCGATCCACCACATGGGCAAGCATAGCACCGCGAATGCGAACAGGACTCTGGTGGCAGGGGCATATCTGTTCGCCATCCGATCGCTCAATAAACTGAATAATAAGAGAAACATCTCATGTCCTTGACCTCACTCCTCGTCCCGACATTCACGCAGATGCTCAGGGCGCTGTCCGGCTGGCTGACGAAGGCGCAGGCGCAAATGCCGGGAGAGGCTGCGGAGGCGTTATTGTCCGCGCGGCTCGCGCCAGACATGTTTCCGCTATCGACCCAGATCCGCTTCGCATGTGTGCAGGCGCATGAGGCAAGCTGCCGCCTCAGAGATATGGAATTTCCTGAATCCATTGACGCTCTGCTCGATGAGGGACGTAATGGCGGCGAGCGCCCCGGCTCGATGGACGATGCGCAGGCTCGCATAGCCGAAACCCTGGCATTGTTGGAAGCTCTAGCACCCGATGCGCTCGATATGGCCCCTGCCGCGCCGATTACGCACGCGCTCCCCAACGGCATGATATTCGACCTGACGGCAGAGCAATATGTGCGGGATTGGGTGCTTGCGCAGTTCTATTTTCACATCATGACCGCTTACGCGATCCTGCGCAGCGAGAAGCTCGAGCTCGGCAAGATCGACTATATCCCGCATATGCTGCCTTATCTTCGCGCATAATCGCAGTTTCTATATTATTTCGCGCCCGCAACAAAAAAGGTGAACGCGGTTGCGTTGATATGGCCTGAAACGGTAATAGCCCTTTAAGACGCGCCTGCTAAGGACAGTCACCGCAAGAACAGGCACGGCAAGTACAGGGCAATCCATTTCGGGGGAATATGATGCGGACAGTTGATCCGGCGACTTCAAACGCGGCAGGGGCGAGTGCACACGCTCCGGCGATAGCCGTGGTTATTCCCGCTTATAATGAAGAAAACGCGATTGTCCCGACCATCGAGAAGGTGCGTCAGGTATTGAACGACGCGAAAATCCCGTTCGAGCTGGTGGTGGTCAACGATGGCTCCAGGGATGGCACCGCCGCCGCCGCCCGGACGACAGGCGTGCATCTGGTCGATTTCCCGCACAATGGCGGCTATGGCCGCGCCCTGAAGGCGGGTATCGCCGTCACCAAGGCGCCACTCGTCGCAATCATCGATGCGGACGGCACCTATCCCGCAGAAATGCTGCCCCAGATGATCGAGATGGCCGCCTATAACCAGATGGTGGTGGGCGATCGCGGCGAGGCGATGAAGGGCGTGCCGCTGGTGCGCAAGCCTGCCAAATGGGTGTTGAACAAGCTCGCGAGCTACCTCGCCGGACACAAGATCACGGACCTCAATTCCGGCCTGCGCGTGTTTCAGCGGCCGGAGCTGGAGCGCTTCATCCACCTGCTGCCCAACGCCTTTTCGTTCACGACGACGATCACTTTGTGCATGCTCGCCTCGGGCTTCAACGTCTCGTACCTGCCGATTACTTACGGCAAGCGCGTCGGCGTCTCCAAGATCAAGGCGGTCGATTTCTTCCGCTTCATGATGCTGGTGTTCCGCCTGACGGTCTATTTCCAGCCGCTACGCATCTTCATGCCGTTGGGCATGTTCCTGATGGTGATCGGTGTCGGCAAGGCAATCTATGACGTCTGGATCGACAACCTCTCCGAAACTGCGATCTTCGGTATGCTCGGCGCGATTGTGGTATGGTCGTTCGGCCTTATCGCGGACATGATGGCACGGATGCAGCTTCGCCCGCCGAGCGCACAGGGATGACCTCATCGCGCAAGCGATATCTCATCTGGGGAGTACGCATCGCGGTCAGTGCGATCGTGCTCGGCATCATCTTTCATGTCGTGCCGTTCGCGCAAGTATGGGCCGCCGCACAGCGCCTGACGCCGCAGCTATGGCTCGCGGGCTTTGCTCTGTTCCTTTTGGGCCATGCGCTCACGGCAGCGAAATGGTGGATGCTGATCGGCCATGATGTGCCATTTTCACGCGCCTTTCGCGCGCATCTGGCTGGGCTGGGCGCGAACCTCGCGCTGCCGGGTGTTGCGGGCGGGGATGTGGTGCGCGCGGCTTTGATAATGGGTGAGACGCAGCATAAAGGTCGCCTTGCGGTTGGTTCGGTGGCGGACCGGCTGATAGACACGGCCTCGTTGGCGCTGGTGGCGCTGGTGGGCGCATGGGCCGCGTTTCATGCTGACGGGCGCACGGCGGGGATGACGCTCGCGGCGCTAGGCGTTGCGATTATCGGCGGGGTCTATCTGCTCCGCGCGCTGACGCCACGCATCGAAATCTGGGCCCACAAGCTCTCCCACGGCGGCAAGATCGCCATAATGCTCTCCAAAATGATCCGCATCGTCGCGGAACTGAGCCGCCAGCCGGGGCTGCTGCTCGGCTGTCTTGCGCTGTCGCTGGTTGTGCAATGTCTGTTCGTACTCATCAACATCGCGTTCGCGCTCGCGATTGGCCTGATGGTCCCCGCCGCCGCGTGGTTCTATGCCTGGGCGGGCGCGAAGATCATCGCGATAGCGCCCATTAGTCTCGGCGGCCTCGGCGTGCGCGAGGCGAGCATGGCGGCATTGCTGAAACCCTTCGGCGCGGATTATGGTGCGGTGATCGCCGTCGGCCTTATCTGGCAGACCGTGCTTTATGCGAGCGGCATTTTGGGCATCGTAATCCAGTCCAGCTTCTCCGCGATCCCGCGCAAGAGCGACGACAGCGCCGCCTCCTCAGACCAAGACCCCCACCCCCATATAGGCTGACCAATGGCAAGCTCCGACACAGTTTCTTTTCCTGACAATGCCGGCCCGCGCATTACGATTCTCGGCGGTGGCCCGGCGGGCGTTGGCGCCGCCTATATGCTGAGCCAAAGCGGCAAGGCGAAGCCGGTGCTGCTGGAACGCGCGCCGAAGGTCGGTGGCAATTCGGGCAGCTTCCTGCATGACGGCGTGCATTGCGACTTCGGCAGCCATCGCCTGCACCCGGCGAGCGACCCGTCTATCCTCGCCATGATCCGCGGCCTCTTGGGCGATGACCTGCTCACCCGCCCGCGCCATGGGCGTATTCGGTTGAAGGGGAGCTGGATTCATTTCCCGCTGAAGCCTGCCGATCTGCTGATGAAAATGCCCAAGGGTTTCGCGCTTTCGCTCCTGCGCGATATGGGCACCAAGCCGTTTCGCAAAGGTGCCGCAACGCCAGAGGCCGAGACTTTCGCCACCATCCTGCACAAGGAGCTTGGTCCGGCGATGTGCGAGGGATTTTATTATCCCTATATGAAGAAGCTGTGGGCCTTGCCGCCAGAGGAACTGGCGGTGACGCTCGCCCGCCGCCGCATCTCCGGCAGCTCTATCACGAAGATCATCAAGAAGGTGCTGGGCCAGCTTCCTGGCATCAAGAAACCACAGACCGGCATCTTCTATTATCCGCGCAAGGGCTTTGGCCTCATCAGCGAGGCGCTGCTAGGTGGAGCGGAAAAGCTCGGCACATGGGCTGCGTTGGGGGCATCGGTTACAGCGGTAGAGCATGAGGGCGGCAAGGTGCGCGCGGTGCGCTATACCGCCGCCGACTCCAGCGAGCAGCGGATAGCGACCGATCATGTCTGGTCGACCATCCCGCTCTCGATGCTGGTGCGGATGGCGGAACCCGCTGCCCCTGCCCCAGTGCTAGAGGCGGCGGACAAGATGCGCTATCGCGGCATGATCCTGATCTACATCACATTGGATCAGGACCAGTACACCGAATATGATGCGCATTATTTCCCCGAATTGAATGTGCCAATCTCGCGGCTTTCGGAACCCAAAAACTACTCTGCTTCATCCGAACCCAAGGGCCAGACGGTGCTGTGCGCTGAGCTGCCGTGCGATCCGCATGAGGAGCTATGGGGTCTGACCGACGACCAGCTCGGGCAAAAGTTGTGCGAATGTCTGGTCGCGACCGGCCTGCCACAGCCGAAACTCAAGGCATCGCTCACCCGCCGCCTGTCTCATGCCTACCCGGTCTATGACCGTGATTTTGAGACGCATTTCGCGGTGCTCGACAAGTGGGTCGGCTCGATCAACGGGCTGCTGACCTTCGGGCGGCAAGGGCTGTTCGCGCATGACAACACCCATCACGCTCTCGCCATGTCAGCAGCCGCCGTCGAGTGCATCGACGCTGCTGGCACGTTCGACCACGCACGCTGGGCCGAGCACCGCAAGGAGTTCGAGCATCATGTGGTCGAGGACTGAGGATCAATAAGATGAGCGACAGCGCGCTCGTCCTCACCTATCACTCGATCTCGGACGCGCCGGGGCCGACGAGCATTTCCCCCGCGACCTTTGCGATGCAGATGGAGACGCTGGTGCGCTGCGGATATACCAGCGCGCGGGTGGAGGAGTTTCTCGGCTGGCATCAGGGCAAGGGCGGGATGGCCCGGAAAGTGCTCATCACGTTCGATGACGCCTTTGCCGATTTTGCCGAAACCGCCGTGCCGATCCTCAAACGCCACGGCCTCACCGCGCTGATGTTCGTTCCCACCCGCAAGCTGGGCGGCGTGGAGGACTGGTACACTAACCCGCCAACCAACCGCCCGCTGATGAGGCGTGAGCAGATCATCGCCCTGGCAGCGGAAGGCATGGAATTTGGCGCGCATGGGCGGACGCACTGCCCCCTACCCTCCGTATCGGACGACGCCCGCGCTGATGAAATCGCAGGCAGCGGCGCTGATCTCGCTGAGTGGCTGGGCGCATTCCCCACTGCTTTTGCCGCGCCTTATGGCGCGGTCGACACCAATGTCGTCTGCGAAATCGCCGATCATTATGCCATCGCCTTCGGCACCCGCTTCGCCGAGGCGCACCGCACCGACCATCGCCATGACATTCCGCGCATCGACATGCATTATTTTCGCAATTCGTGGGCGTGGGGTAACTTTCTGGAAGGGGGTCGGCTGTATTTTACCGCGCGACAGATGGTGCGTGCGGTCGGACAGCGGGTGCGGGGTTAAACATCAGGCTTAACGCGCTTGATCGGATCGGCCATGCGGCACATACTATTGGGCAATTCAGGTTCGAAGGAACACAGGCAATGACAAAGCTCGCCAAAGTCGGTCAGAATATCGAGACGCAGAACGCAGGCTGGACCTTCGACGGCAAGGTCGCGGACACATTTGTCGATCATGTCCGTCAATCCGTGCCGCTCTATGAAAAGGGCCACGAGCTGGTGTGCCAGCTTTCCGATTATTTCGTCGACAAGACCAGCGTGGTGTATGAGCTCGGCACCTCGACCGGCGAGTTGATCCGCAAGGTGGCGCGCCATAATGCCCACCGCGATGGCGCGCGCTTCATCGGTATCGATCCGGTCGCGCCGATGGTCGCAAAGGGTCGTGAGCATTGCGCCGATACGCCCTCGGTCACGATCATCGAGGATGATGCGCGGAATTTCGAGTTCGAACCCGCCGACCTCATCATTTCCTATTACACCATCCAGTTCATCCCGCCGCGCGACCGGCAGAAGCTGTTCGACAAGCTTTATAATGCGCTCAACTGGGGTGGTGCGCTGATCCTGTTCGAGAAGGTGCGCGCGCCCGATGCTCGCTTTCAGGACATGATGGTCGGCATGTATAACGAGTTCAAGCTGAGCCAAGGCTTTGACTGCGAGGAAATCGTCACCAAGACGCGCAGTCTCAAGGGCGTGCTCGAACCGTTCTCGACCCAGGGCAATCTGGATCTTTTCGCCCGCGCCGGGTTCAAGGATGTCACCACGGTGATGAAGTATATCTGCTTCGAGGGCTTTATCGCCATCAAGTAAGGCGTTTGCGGTGTGCCCGCCTCTGCGGCAGGCAAGAGTTCAGCAGGTTAGTGCCAGAACTCCGGATTGTGCGAACAGCCGGGATAGGGCGCCTTCGCACCATCCGGCAGTTCGGCAAGCGTTGCCACATCTCCCTCGCGCAGGTAGACGCGCGCGCCTTTACCGTCGGCACCTACATAGACGGTGCAGCGCATGATCCGGCCAACCAGCGTGTTGGAGCGCTGCATCGCATAATGCCCGACACCAACGCCGCGAATTTTTACCCATTCCCCGCCACCGGGCTGTGGAAGAGGCGTATTGATACGCTTGTGCAGCTTTTGCAGCAGCTTCATCGTTGATCCCAGATCAGCCTTGATGGAGACGGTCAGGCGATTGTCCGGGTTTCTGAACGCGACTGCTGTGGCCCATGATTGATCAGAGCGCGTACCAATCCGCACCGCACCGGGATCGACCGCACGAAAGATCGCAGTCAGTGCCGTTGCCTCCGGCAGGGTTTCTACCACCAGATTGGGTTTCCCCAGATGCGCTACCCGCAGCAAATTACCCGCAGGCGTGGAATATCGCCCCATATCCTCGGTCGCTATGCCATATTTCTGCCAGCTGCTGACATTGAGATTGATGAGATCGTCAAACAGATCGTCAGCATCGCCACGCGTAAACTCAAGCATCGCCGTCTGCGCGCCGATGCGCCGCGCCCGCGCGCGAATGGCATCCGCCACCTCCGGCACTGGCAGTTTTCCGTAGCGGTGGTAGGAAAGCGTCGTGATTTTCTCGGCCGCGCCCGGAACGGTGGCGAGTTCGTCGAAATAGCGCGGCATCTTGCGAGCGACCGAGGTGGATGGCACAATGATGCGGGGCTTTACACCCTGCTCTTCCAGCCGTTTCGACACCGCAACGATCGCCGTGCCGATTTTCTTGCCATCCCAGTTATCGGCATTATCGGGCTCGAGAATGATCTCCAGCGCCTCCGGCTCCAGCCCATATTTCTGCTTGAGATGCGCATAGGCAGCAGCGATCAGCTCGGCATATTCCTCTGGCTTGGCCGCGTGAGAGAGCGAGCCCTTCTTCATCGTCCAGCCAAAATCGACATAGCATAGTGTGAACCGCATAGGACGGCCAAGCTGCTTGGCGATACGCATCGCGGGCAGAATGAAATTCTCAACCCGGAAATCAAGCTCAGAGAACTGGATACCCTTGGGGTTCAGTGCTTTCGGGTCTGCGTTGTCGTTGATCTTCTCGTAAAAATGCGCCTTGAAATCAATGTAGGAGAGCTTCCCTGCGCGGAATTGCGACCAGTAATCGACCGGATTCTCTGCCCCGCTGCGGAGTTCTAGGCGCAGGCGGTTGATCCCGCCCTCCGCGATCATGGTGCTCAATATCTTGTCGCGTGCAGGCATCCAGCTGCCGTCGAAACGGTTGCCGCGCTTGTCGAATTCCCACATTTTCGCGGTCGCTTCCCACGCGTCCATCGTCTGGAACCGCTCGGAAGGAACGATGGTCACCGTGGCAGGTTTATGGGAATTGCATGCACTGAGAGTCAGCGCGGCCAACGCAGCCATAGCAAAGCGTGAAATACCCATCCCCATCAAAGGCGTTCTAGCCATCTCTTGCGGCCACGTCAAAAGCGCAAACGACCGATTGCGCCAATCTGATGGGAATTCAGGCGAAGGGTTCGCGCAAGCCCAGCTTGGTCTGAAGCGCAATCAGCACAAACGTCACCGGCGCATAGATATGGTAGCAGAGGTGCATCGCCATCGCGCCCAAAGACCTCGTAAATCCAAGTCTTTTGGCAAGAAAGCCAAAGAAGTCGCGATTGAGCCAGATATAGAGCAGCGCCAGCAAACCGGTGAGTGCCAGTATCGGCCCAGTTGCGCGCGGCATTGCAACCGCAGCGACGAGAGTGCCGAACAAGCCAACCACAACCAACAGCGCAAGCAGAGACTTCACCCGCTCCACATGGCTGATGTTGAGATCTGCCTCGCCGGTCTTGCCATCGACGATCAGGCGCGACCAAGGCGCGGCGCGGCGCACGACATCGGTATGCCACACGCGCCAGAGGCTCCAATCCTTCCAGTGCTTGCACAAAGCTTCGGGGACCATGCGGATGCGATGTCCGGCGGCAACAACGCGCGCGCCGAGTTCAATATCCTCAATGCTGGGATGCTTGAACATCTCGACATCGAAGCCGCCCAAGGAAAGGAACAGCTCGCGGTCAATCAACCCCAGGCCAGACCAGAAAGTCTTGGCCTCGCGCTTGGCATGCTGATGCACATAATGGTGCCGCAGATTGGCGTAGAGGCTCGTCACCCGCTGGGACCACGGCGCATCGTCATAGGAACCAAAGGCGGCTTTGGCGCGGTGTTCCTGCATATCCGCAACCAGCAGCTCCAGCGCAGTTGGCGTGATCACCACATCGGCATCGACGAAGAGCAGCAGGTCAGACTTCGCCGCTTTGGCGGCTTCGTTGCGACCATGCCCCGGCCCCATCGGCTTGCCATTATTGCGGATCACGGTCGCACCTGCCGCGCGCGCCATTGCGTCGGTTTCGTCGGTCGAGCCGTCGCTGAACAGAATGAGCTCGTCCGGCTGCCACTGCATCACGCTGATCGCGTCCAGACAGCCGGGCAAAGTCGCCACTGCATTATAGGCCGGAATGATGACAGCGACGGTCGGGCGTTTTGCTGTCATGGCCTCAACGTCACGCCATCTCATGCTTAGGGGCGTTTAATGCAGGCTTGGCAGATGTATCCTCGCTGCCGATTTCGGCGGAAGACTCGACGTCCTCGCTATCGCCCTGATCAACATCGACCGCCCAGAGGTCATTCGCACCGCCGAGGATATTATCGACGGCCAGCGTCGCGGTCATCATCGAGTGATCCATATTGTTATAGCTGTGCATGCCGCCCCTGCCGACTACCTGGAGGTTGCGGAAGTCCGACAGCCAGCCGCGGATCATGTTCAATGCTTCGCGATATTCATCGTCATAGACCGGATAGGCCTTGGTCTGGCGGATGACGGCACCATCCTTGACCGATGCAGCCTTGCCCAGGCCGAGCATCTCGAATTCCTTGGCGGCCATTGCGATGAGGGCGGCATCGTCCGCGGCCCACATTTCGTCGCCTTCCTCGCAGAAATACTCCATGCCGATGCTCGACTTGTCGGCATCCGGCACCATGTCTTCGGACCAGGAACGGAAATTCTGGATGCGCGCGGCCTTCACTTCCGGGTCGTGGATATAGATCCAGTTGTCCGGGAACGGATCGGCGCCTTCGACGATCAGCGCCACGACCACGAAGGCGCGATAGCGCAACTTCTTCGCGGCGGACTGGATCGCGGGCGGCGCGGGCGGCATCATGTTCAACACCATCGTCGAGATCGGCATCGACGAGATGAAGTGATCGGCTTCGAGGCGGGTCGTCACGGTCTCGCCATTCTGCACGGACTCGACCTCGATCGCGGTCACCATATCCCCCTCGCGGTGGATCTGGGTCGCGGCGGAATTCATCCATACCTCGCCGCCCTTGGCCTCGACCCGGTCGCGGAAGGCTTCCCACATCATGCCGGGGCCAAGGCGCGGATAATCGAAGGTTTCGACGATGCTATCTGTATCATGCGAGCCGGAGAGCGCACGTACTACCGCCTTCCTGAGCGACATGTTGCGAATGCGCTGGATCGCCCAGTCGGCGCGGATCGCCTTGAACTGCTTGCCCCACACCTTCTGCGTGTAGGGGCGGAAGAAATACCAGAATAGACGACCGCCGAAGCGGTTGGTGATCCACTGCTGGAAATTCTCCTCTTCCTTGTGCGGCATGAAGTTCCACTTCACATAGCTCGCGAGGATGAGCGCAGACTCATACAGCCCCATGTTCTTCAGGGCATTGAACAGCCGCAGCGGATAATCGAAGAACTTGCCACGATAATAGATGCGCGTTTGGCGCTTCCTGCGCAGGAAGGCTTCGGGCAGCACTTCGTTCCACAGCGCCTCGGCACGGGCCGAGCGCGTTGTGAAGCGGTGACCGCCAATGTCGAAGCGATAGCCCTTGTAGCTCTCGGTCCGCGCGATGCCGCCTACCTTATCGTCCGCCTCGACCACAATCACATGATAGAGATTGCTGTTCTTCTGCATCCAGTAGGCAGCAGAAAGACCAGCTGGACCACCGCCGATAATCGCCAGCGTCTGGCGGCCGTCGGCACTATCCTTGCTGCGCACCTTTGAGGTGGCGGCGAGACGGGTCTGATACCACGCAATGGTCGGCGCGAGGCCTTCGCGCAGCTTCAGCGTCGGCGCCCATTTCAGCAAGCTGCGCGCCTGGGTGATGTCCGGGCGGCGGATATGCGGATCGTCCTGCGGCAGATCCTTGTAGACCACCGAGGATTTGGAATTGGTCATCACCGTGACGATCTCGGCCAGCTCGCGGACCGAAAATTCCTCGTCATTGCCGATGTTGACCGGCCCGACGACCGAGCCTTCGCTGTTCATCAGGCGGATAAGGCCATCGACGGTATCGTCGACATAGCAGAACGAGCGCGTCTGCGAACCGGAGCCGTAGACGGTCAAGCCCTTGCCGGTCATTGCCTGCGTCACGAAATTCGGGACGACGCGGCCATCGCCGACGCTCATGCGCGGGCCATAGGTATTGAAGATGCGCGCGACGCGGATTTCGACACCATATTGGCGGTTGAAATCGAAGCAGGCGGTTTCCGCCGCGCGCTTGCCCTCGTCATAACAGGCGCGAGGACCAGTGCAGCTCACCGCGCCGACATATTTTTCCGGCTGGGGATGGACGGTCGGGTCGCCATAGACCTCGGATGTAGAGGCCTGAAGCATGCGCGCGCCCTTGGCTTGGCAAAACTCCAGCACATTCAATGTGCCGATGACGCAGGTGCGCAGCGTTCCAATCGGGTCGGCCTGATAGTGGATAGGCGCAGCGGGGCAGGCGAGATTATAAAACTGGTCGCACTCGATATCCGGCAATTCATCACGGATATCGCCCTGAATAAAATGGAAATTCGGGTGCGTGGAGAGTTCCGCCAGATTGGTGACGGAGCCGGTCTGTAGGTTGTCGATGCACCAGACCTGATGCCCCTCGGCAATCAGCCGGTCACACATGTGCGAACCGATGAATCCCGCGCCGCCCGCGACAATGATTTTCACGCTTTCACCCCTGTTAACCCTGCCCGGAAGGCCCATCCTCGATCAATCGAAATCGCTCCTTCCTTATCGTCGAAAGGTTAACGCTTGACCCAACTTCGCACTTTTACAAGCAATGAAGAATCATATCCTGCCTGAGAACTATCGGCCAAAAGCGATTTGAGGCAAGTTCGTTTATCATGATTTACGGCCATCGGCAGGCTTTACTCGCCAATGGCCGTAAATTCATTTCCAGAACCAGGTGTCCTTTGCATCGCGCCGCACACGCTCGCGCCGCATCACCCACCAGACCCACAAACCACTGCCGGTCAATATCACCATCGCAACACCCGCGATACCGCCGACAATATGCCCGCCCATCCCGGCGATACCAAAGGTATGCAGCGTAAGCACCAGCAGCCGCAGCTTCGCCAGCATGCCACTCGGCGGTTTCGGCGCCTCGCTGGCCGGCTTTTGCTTGCCGGTGGTGAGGTCTATCTGCACCACTTTCTTCTCGCCGGAAAAGCGCACGATGGCGCTCGGCTGTTTCTTGTGAGACTCAAGCTTCAGCATCTCGATCTTGCGACCGCCCGACAGCGCCTCCACTCGCGCCGCGAGCGCTACCGCATCAAGCGGTGGCAGAACTACAGCAGTCTTTGCCGATGTTCCCTCGCTGATATGCCCAACTTCATCGATTTGCAGCAGCACGCCGGTCACGGCAATGAACAGCAACAAAACACCCGCGATTGTGCCCAACCACCGGTGCCATTTACGCCAGAAATTCATTCCACAGCTTCCTTGTTTTTATTCTTGCCCACTGCTCCACCTCGCACAAAACCAATCGCCAGCGCCATCCACGGCACCAGCCAGACGAGCCGCGCCTGATAGCGCGGCGCCACGCCCGAGAAAATCGCGCATACCGCCGCATTCGCCAGCAGGCCGACCACGAGGATCATCACCATACCGCGCTGGGCGATGCTCATGCCGCACCACCAGAAGACGAGTGCGAGCGATCCCGCAATGACCGAGGTCAATGTGAGCCAATTGAGCGCAGCAAGGATCGCCGGGTCTTCACCCGAACCCGGATTGCGCAGGATGATGTCGCCCTTGGCGTTGCGCACAATCTCGCTGCCATAGCGGAAATAATTGAGGCTGAAGCGAACGAACTGCTCCGGCACATCGTGCACGACCAGCAGCAATTGTTGAACCGGGTAGCGCTTGGTCGTCTCGATAAGTATCTGGTTTTCCTGTGCGCGGATGCGGTCAAGCTGATCTGGCGTTGCGCGCACGATGAGGTTGGTCTTGCTCCACAATAATTCCTGCACAGTTTCGGGAATATGCGTGCCGTAAATCTCGCAGATCGCATAGCGCTTCGGGTTCTTGCATTCCTCGACCAGATACCAGCGCGCCGGGCCGTTATCGATCGCGCGGGCGAGCGCGAGCGGGTGATGTTTGGGCGCGACGCTGGCCTTGCCGAAACCGACGAGGCCAGTGAGCAGCACGAAGACAAGGCCAAGCACCGGCGGCGCCCAGGCAATCCCCAATGCCTTCGGCCATTTCACCGGCAATTTACCGCGCATCAGAAAGAGCAAAGGCGTTACGGCGAGTGCTGTGCCGAGCGCAATCGGCGGATGGCTGGTATGCACGGCCACACCGAAAATCGCGAAGCCCATGATAAGCACGCGCATCGGCCAGCTGAACCGATCCCAGTAAAAAGGCATGATCGCCATCGCGCCGAGCATCACCGGGGCATAGCAATCGGGCATGATGAAGGTGACAGTCGGCGCGAGCGGGCTGGCGAAGGTGGCGAAACCGGCCATCGCCGCGAACGGCTTCCATCCCGACCCCGCTATGCCCTCAAACAGCGCGACGATCACCAGCGCGACCGTGAAGGCATGGAACAGTGCCATGTACATCATCGTCATTCCCGGCCCACCGAAGATGTATCCAAGCACACTATAAAGGATCGAGCGGGCGACTTTGGTATCTTTGCCCTCTTCCTTAGCTTTCGGAGCGGCAGAGGGCGCAGGGGATGCAGCGTTCGCGGAATTTCCGGCACTCGCCTCAGTCGCGACAGGCGCGGGTTTGCGCGGATGCGGTTTTGCGAGATGCAGCTTACGCAGCACGAACGTCACCGCGCGCTCGCCGCCATTCTGGTATGCGGCACTGTCGACCATATAGGCCGGTCGGCCAAACAGCAGCAGCGGCCATAGCAGCAGCAGCGCGAATAAAAGACTGCGTATCAAGTAGACACGATTGATCGAGACCGTCTGCATAGGTCGAATTGCCACCCATTACCCCCCGGCAAACGCCGAGCCCACATCCTTCTACACTGCAAAGATTTGCTGAATAGATAAAATTTGCTGAGATTTAGCGCGTTTTAAGAAAACATCCTTTACGCGATTGCTATTCATCACGGCTCAGAGATAGATGTTGCAGCGCAACCAGGGGCCATAAACGGATTAAGGCAGGCATGAGCGGGGAGCAGCAGACGACAAGACGGGAGTGGGGCGCGCTGGCGCTGATTCTCGTGCTCGCGCTGGCGCTGCGGCTGTTCAAGGCCAATGCCTCGCTCTGGTATGACGAGATCTTCACTGTCGTGAATTTCGTGCGTCTGCCGACGCTGGAGCTGATCGGCACGTTCGATTCATTGAACAACCATATGCTTTACAGCCTGTTGGCGCAGATCACCGTTAGCTTGTTCGGTGAAAGCGCGGCAGCGTTGCGCCTGCCTGCGATCCTGTTCGGGCTTGGGAGCATCTTCATCCAGTGGCGCATCGCACGGCGAGTGACAGGGCCGACAAACGCCCTGATCGTCGCGCTTCTGCTCACACTTTCCTATCATCATGTCTGGTTCTCGCAGAATGCGCGCGGCTATACCGGGCTGCTGTTCTTCACCTCTGCCGCGACCTTGCTGTTCCTCAAAGGTCTGGAAAAGCCCAACTGGAAGACATGGGCGGGCTATGGCCTCACCGTAGCGGCGGCGATGTATACCCATATGTCCGCCGGGTTCTTCTTCGTCGCGCATGGCGTCGTCTATGCGGCGATGCTGGGCTATGGGCTGGTGAAGAAACAGACCGAAACGCGCCTCCCCGGCTTGCTGAATTGGGGACCAATCTTTGGCATAGGCTTGAGCGTCCTTGTCACGCTGGCTCTCTATGCGCCGATCATCAGCCAGGCCTTTTCGACCATTCATGAGGTGTCGCAGGCATCCGCCGCTCCCGGTGGCGCGGCGCTTGCGGAATGGCGCAACCCCGTTCGTGCGGTCAAGGAAATCGGCCAGTCGATCTCATCCGCCGGACCGCTGGTGCCTTTGATATTGCTCGGCGCGGTGCTGGTGCTCGCGGCGGGCATTGCCGCGCTCTACAAGCGCGCACCGGTACTCACCGCCATCTATGTCGTGCATGTGCCACTCGCGATGCTGCTGCTCTATATCGTCGGCGTCCGCATCTGGCCGCGTTATTTCTTCGTCGACATCGGCTTCATCTTCATGGCGCTGGTTGAAGGTGTGTTCGTCTGGAGCAAGATTATAGCGCCGCGCTTCCAGTTTCGCGGGCAGCCGATTTTCGAGGCGGATTGGATTTCGCGCATGGGCGTTGCTGCGATGGTGGTGGTGTCCATAGGGCTGCTGGTGCCGAATTATCTTCACCCCAAGCAGGATTTCATCGGCGCGCGGGACTTCATGCATGACTATACGAAACCCGGAGACAGCGTCGCCGCAGTCGGCCTCGCGGGCTATGCCTATAGCCATTATTATGCGCCCGATTTCAAGGTAGTGGAAACTGGCGCGGAGCTGGCGAAGCTGCGCGAGACTACCAAAGGCCACACCTGGGTGATCGTCGCCTTCCCGAACCAGACGCTTGCCGCGCGACCCGATGTGAAGGCCGAGATCGGCAAGAACTATACAGATATGGATAGCTTCCCCGGCACACTGGGCGACGGCACGATCTGGACATTCATCTCCAAGGACCGCCCCGGCCAGAAAGGCGCAGCGGCACAATGACGCGTAGCTTCGTCCATATCGGCCGGTTCATGATGCGCCCGCAACTAAAGCTGGCGCGCGATCTGGGGCTGTTGTGGGTCGGGCAGATTCTCACCAAGGGCATCGCATTCCTCGCCTTCGCGATCCTCGCGCGTAGGCTACTACCCGCCGATTATGGCGCGGTCGAATATGCGATGGGGCTGGCGATGCTGGCGCTCCTCGCGATTGACGGAGGGCTGGGGTCTGTCGGCGTACGTCGATTGACACAAGGTCAGCAGAGCGCCGAGGAACTTGTGGCTTTGATCCCTGCGGCGCAGCTCTGCATCGCGGCGGTGATGGCCCCGGCGATGGTGCTGTTCACCTATTTCTATGCCAATGATGCCAATGCCTTGAAGCTCACCAGCCTTGTCGCCTTGAGCCTGTTCATCCCGCCGTGGAAGCAGGACTGGCTGTTTCAGGCCAAGGGCATGATGACCGAGGTTGTGCTGGCGCAATGCATCCGCGTGACGACCTTCATGTTGGGTTGCGCGCTGCTGGTTCACAACAACGCGGAAGTGATCCTTGTCGGCTTCGTCGAGATTGCCTCGGTGACGATGGCGACCGCCTATCTGATGACGATGCAACACCGCAAGGTCGCGCCGCTGCGGCTGCGTTTTGCGATGCACAAGCTTGTCGACCTGCTGCGCGAGGGCGCGGCAATCGGCGCGGGCGCGATCTGCTGGGCATTGTTCCAATATGCGCCGCTGCTCATCCTCGCAGCGATGGTGGGGATGACCGAGACCGCTTATTTTGGCGCGGCTCACCGGCTTGGCGTGTCGCTCGTCACCTTCAGCTGGCTCTATCATTTCAACCTCTATCCGGTGATCTCCCGGCGCGTCGCAGGCAACCCGGAGGCGCTGGTGAAGCTCACCCGCATGTCGATCCGCGCGACTGCGTGGGGCGGGATCGGCCTTGCCCTTGCCCTCACCCTATGCGCCGAGCCGCTGCTGCGCCTGCTCTTCGGTCCCGGCTTTGAACGGGCGGCGGGGCCATTCAGCATTCTCGTCTGGACATTCCCGCTGACATTGCTTTCCGGCCATGCGCGCTGGATCCTGATCGCGGCGAAACATGGCAATGACATGCTGATCTCTCAGATCGCAGGGGTTGCGGCGGCAATACCAGCGGCTTGGTTGCTGATCGGTCCGGCTGGGCTGGGGCCACTGGGCGCGGCGAGCGCGATGTCGCTCGCCTGTCTCGTCGTTTGGGCCGTGTCGCAGATCTATACCCATATTCGCGGCCATGATGTGCCAGTACTCCCCGCCCTGCCCGCAATTACTGCCGCCGCACTAATCGTCTTTGCCGCCCATGCGCTCGCGCTTAATCCATGGGTTGCGCTCGGCGCAGGCATGGCGGTCTTCCTCGTCGCTGCCTTCGCGTTCGATCATCACCTGATCGACGAGCTTACCCATCTCGCCAAAGGCGAACCGCCTACGGCCTTTACCGCACAAACCAACCAACCCGCGCCGGAAGGCGCCAGCTAACAGGGACCGGACAGACACATGCCCTCACCCCATTACGAACAGACGCTCTCCCGACTTGAGGACGGCACCGCCACGATCGGCATCATCGGCTTGGGCTATGTCGGCCTGCCGCTGGCACTCGCGGGCGTGAAAGCGGGATACAAGGTCATCGGCTTTGACGTCAGCCAGCCGCGCGTCGACGCGATCAACGGCGGCGAACAGGTCATCTCCTACATGGACCCGACCGAAATGCGCGAGGCACTCGCTGCTGGCAAGTTCGAGGCGACCAGCGATTTTGCACGCCTCGGCGAGCCGGACGCGCTCGCCATCTGCGTGCCGACACCCCTCACCCGCAACCGCGACCCGGATCTCTCTTACGTCGTCAACACGGCGGAGATGATCGCCAAGACGCTGCGCCCCGGCCAGCTTGTGGTGCTCGAATCGACCACATGGCCCGGCACCACGCGCGAGGTGGTGCAGCCGGTGCTTGAGGCGGCGGGCGGCGTGCTTGGTGAGACCTTCTTCCTTGGCTTCTCGCCGGAGCGAGAAGACCCCGGCAACAAGAGTTTCAACACCAAGACGATCCCCAAGCTGGTCGGCGCGGATGACCCGCAATCGCGCAAGCTCGCCGAGACTTTCTATGGCAAGACGGTGACGCAGGTTGTGCCGGTCAACAGCGCAGCGGTGGCGGAAGCGGCGAAGCTCACGGAGAATATCTTCCGCGCGGTCAACATCGCGCTGGTGAACGAACTGAAGCTCGTTTACGCCGAAATGGGCATCGACGTGTGGGAAGTGATCGCCGCTGCCGCGACAAAGCCGTTCGGCTATCAGGCGTTTTATCCCGGCCCCGGCCTTGGCGGCCACTGCATCCCGATCGACCCGTTCTACCTCACCTGGAAGGCGCGGGAATATGGCATCGAGAGCCGCTTCATCGAGCTCGCCGGCCAGATCAACACCGCCATGCCGCGCTATGTGGTGAGCGAGCTTGCGCGCGCGCTGAACGCTCAGGAAGGCAAGGGCCTAAAGGGCGCGAAGGTGCTGATCCTCGGTCTTGCCTATAAATCCGACGTGGATGATTTGCGCGAAAGCCCATCGCTTACGCTGATTGATCTGGTCGAGGCGCAAGGTGCGGAAGTCGATTTCCACGATCCGCATATCCCGGTCGTACCAATGACGCGCGAACATGCCGAGCTGGCCGGTCGCGCCTCGGTCGCGCTCACACCGGAAACGCTCGGCGGTTACGACGCGGTGCTGATCTCGACCGATCACGCGGCTGTGGATTATAATCTGGTCGCCGCCCACGCGAAGCTCATCGTCGATACGCGCAACGCGCTCGCCAAGCGTGGGATTGATGCCGCGCAGGCGGTGAAGGCGTAAGCGATTGCGCCTCCTCCAGCTCTGCACCCGCTTTCCACCGGGCGGCATCCAGCGTCATGTGATTGACCTGACGCTTGGTCTGCGCGCGCGCGGGCAGGATGTGTGGATCGCTGGCACACGCGGCGCGTGGATGAGCGAGGAGATCGACCCCAAATTCCGCCATATCGATGTGCATAATGTCGCGGGCGAAGGCGGATCGACGCTGCGCCGCCTGTGGACTGCATTGAAAAGCGGATTAGCGCTGCGTAAAGTGCTGAAGAAAGAACGCATCCAGCTTGTCCACGCCCATGAGAGCGCTCCGGCACTGGTGGCATGGGTGGCGACGCGGGGATTAGGCGTTCCCGTATTTGTCACCTTCCACGGCGCAGAACCGGAACGGATCGCTGAGTTTGGGCGGATCGCCCGCATGTGCGCCGATCTCATCATCACGCCGAGTCACAACAGCGCGCGTGACCTTATCGAGCATGGCGGCGTGCCCGAGGGCAAGGTGAAGGTCATGGGCCTTGGCGTGCAGCAAAAGCCCCGACCGCCGGTGGACGAGATCGAGAAGCTGCGGTCCGAGCTTTTGGGTGCGGACGGCCAGACGCTCATTGTCACCGTGGCGCGGCTCGCGCACCAGAAGGCGATTGACCATCTGATCCTTGCCGCGAAACAGGCACTCAAGGTCAATCCCGCGCTGCGCTTCGTCGTCGTGGGCGATGGACCGCAACGCGAGCAGGCGAAGAACTGGCTCTCGGAATCGGGCGTAGGCGATGCGGTGCGCTTCATCGGCCATAGCGACAACGCCCCGCTCTATATGGCCGCGGCGGACCTGTTCTTCCTGCCTTCGCGCTGGGAATCGCTGCCGATCACTATCGTTGAGGCGTTTCAGCAGGCGACACCTGTGCTCGCGACCGACACCGCAGGCGTGACCGAACTGGTGGATGAAAGCGTTGGCGCGGTTGTTCCCATCGGAGACATCGAGGCGATGGCGGCGCAGTTGATTGCGCTGACATCGGACACGATGCGCCTCAAGCACCTGTCCGGCAACGCGCTGGCACGCGCGGGCGACGAACGCTTCTCCCCACCCTATGTACAGGCCGCGTTCGATGCGCTTTACGCCGAATGGCTGGAGCGAAAATGAGCGCGTTGCCCTGGGCCGAGCGCACGGCGCTCGTTACCGGCGGGACAGGGTTCATCGGCGGCGCGCTGGTCGCACGGCTGGCAGAACTCGGCGCACAGGTGATCGTGCCGACACGGGACCGGAGCCGAATTGGCAAGAGCGATCACTCGTATATTCATTATATTCCACCGCTTTCCTCATCGCCCGCTGAAGTAACAAACACGCTTGCAGGTGTGAGTGTCGTTTTCAACCTTGCTTATGATTTCCGGCGTTCGGCACGTGAAAACATTGCGCTATACGAGAAAACAGCAAACGACTGTCTGACTGCGGGAGTGCCAATGCTGGTGCAGGCCAGCTCCATCGCTGTCTATGACGACTGGCCGGTGAAGGATGTGACCGAAGCTTCGCCCTGCGACGGGCCGGGGCATGACTATAAGATCGCCAAACGGGCGATGGAACTGGACATTGAAGCCCGCGTCGCTGCGGGGCAGTTCGACGCCGTGATCCTGCAACCCACCATCGTCTACGGCCCCGGATCGCCGCAATGGGTCGATGCGCAGGTCGAGAAAATGGCCGGTGGTGTCGCTGTCCTGCCGGAAAATGGTAATGGCCTATGCAATGGCCTCTATATCGACGATCTGGTCAACGCTTTCATCATGGCGGCGGGGCTGGAGCGCGGCAACGCGGAGCGGTTCATCATTTCCGGGCCGCAACCGTTCCTGTGGAACGCGCTGTTCGCGGCTTATGCGGAAGCCTGTGGTGCGCGATTGGGTTATGAGAAGGTCGCGCCGTATGTGCCGTCCGCCCCTGCTCCGCCCTCGAAGCTATCCGCACTGGTAAAATATGCCAGCGCCACAGCCGCCGGAGTGATCGGCACTGCGCGGCTGGAGAAAATCCGTACGCGCTTGATGGCATTAAAACCGGGCAACAAGGTGTTCATGCCTGCCGCCGAAAACCCACGGCTCTACTTGTCTCGTGGCATCGCCAGCACAGAGAAGATGCGTAAGTACCTCTACACGCCCGGCATTGGTGCTGAGGAAGGACTGGGCCGCACACAGGCCTATATCCGCGCGAAATATTCCCGTTAGGTTACGCGTCCGACGCGATCCGGTGCGCGTTCGCCATTACCGAGAAGGTGATCGTCGGCGCGGGGATGGTCGGGAAGATCGAGGCATCGACGATATGTGTTCGCTTCAGTCCCTTGGGCCGTCCAAGAGTGTCGCACTCGCCCTTGATCGGGCTTTCGCGCATGGGGAGGCTTCCGCCGCAGTGGAAACTGCTGCCCAGAGTTCCGGGGCGGAGTAGCGGTGTCAATGGCACCAGCCCTGCCGCCCATGCGGCTTTCGCGATGCGGCTTTTGACGCGGGAAATAGCGCCTTTGGTGCGGGGGTTGTCAATGCGGTGATAAAACAGCCTGTCCCCCACCAGTCGAACACCGATGGCGGGGGAGACCGCGCTGTGCAGGAATGGTTGTGCGACGATGAGGCGGCGGCTCAGGCGTTCGATCAGCGGCTGGGCAACGTCTGCGAATGGGCCAAAGCGCTGCGCCATATCCGGCGCATAGGTGTCGTTATAGGTGTAAAGCTGGGCGTGGACGACATGGCGCTCGACCTTGGGATCGTCAATGGCCCAGAAAGCCTGCGCCAGCGTGTGACGCGGTTCATCGGCGGGATCGGGCGTCGACCAGCGGTGCAGCATCGGCAGATAGAAATGCTGGCTGTCCTGTATCACGACCTCATGCCCGACCAGCCCCAGCGAGCCGAGCACCAGCCGCGTGGTCGGCAGCACACCGCCCGCGATAAACAGCCGCTCTGCCTCGAATTTTCCGGCGCTGGTAGCAAGGGTGACGCCGTCAGCATGCTCGGCAAAGCTCTTCACTATCACCCCGCCCTGATAGCGCAGCGCGCCCTCCGCAGCCATCTGCTCCACAGTATCGCCCGCGTTAAAGATCAGGCGATAGGGGCACCCATAAAGGCACATCGCGCAGGCGCGGCAGGGCGATGCGATAGCCTGACGCGACGCGCCGAAATGCAGGCCCAGTTTCGCAAATATGTCGCTCTTTGCCTCCATTCGGCCGAGCAATTCCCGCGCTTGCGTGCTCTGCGGCAGCGGGCGATCCTCCTCGATCTGCACACCGGTATAGAAATCCGCCAGCCCATCACGCGCCGCCGCCATGCCGATGACGGGCGCAATCGCCTGATAATGTGGAGCGAGATCAGCAAGCCCGATCGGCCAGCCCTCGAAATCCTTGGCGTGATAGGGCAGCACCGATGCGCCCCAGCCGTTCGACAAGCCGCCGCGCGCGAACGAGGGCTTGAGGCCATGCACGCCGCCGCGATCTGCAAAGGCGGCCATTTCTTCCGGCAGGCGGAACAGGAAATCCGATCCGAACGGCTGGATGCTGTCGCTTTTTTCGGAGCGCCGCACCGCGCCTATCGCGCCGCGATCCGCCTCGGACCATTGCTCCGGCTCCGCACCGCCCATCCGCGCGCGCAATTCCTGTGCGCGCTCATCCATCTCCAGACCCGCATCGAGCATCAGCACATCACGGCCTTTAGCGGTTAACGCCTCCGCCGCCGCCAGCCCGCTTGGCCCCGATCCAATGATGATGTCTTGTGCGTTCAACTAATCATCCCCGCAATTGTAACGGAATATTTAGCCTGTTAGGTCTTATGCAGAGATTAAAGGGGCACCGCAACTCATGGCACGCACGCCAACATTCATGATTATTGGCGCATCGCGCGCGGGGACGACCGCGCTCTATGATCTCGTGCGCCAACATCCCCAGGTGTTCATGAGCGCGATCAAGGAGCCGAATTATTTCGCGTTCGAGGGTGAGCCGTTGGATTGGCGCGGACCGGGCAATGAGTTCGTCAACAATTCGGTCCATAGCTGGGAAGACTATACGGCCCTGTTCGATCCCGCGCCGGAGGGCATGGCAATGGGCGAGGCGTCGCCGCTCTATCTTTGGGCGCCGGACGCTCCGAAACGGATCAAGGCGCGGCTATCGGACGTCAAAATGATCGCTGTGCTGCGTAATCCGATTGAACAAGCGTTCTCGCATTATCTCTATGCCCGCGCGCAGATGGTCGAGCCGTTCGACGATTTCGACGCCGCGCTGAAGGCCGAACCAAAACGTTTTGCCGACCATTGGCAGCCCCTGTTCCAATATTCGACTTTTCCACGCTACGCCGAGCAATTGAAGCGCTTTTACGCCGAGTTTCCGAAGGAGCAGCTCAAGATTTTCCTTTATGAGGATTATCGCGGCGATCCGAAGACGATGCTGTCGCAAATCTATGAGTTCATCGGCGTCGATCCCGCTTTCGTGCCGGACTTGAGCCACGAGACGAACATGGGCGGCCAGCCGAGGCATCAATGGCTGCAAAATCTGGTGATGCGCCCCAACCCCATTGCGAGCCTCGCGGCGCTGGTGGTGCCCGAAAGCGCCCGCCGCACCATCCGCGATATGGTCTCGCGCCGTAATCTCTCCCGCGATCAAATGTCGCCTCAGGCAAAAGCGTGGTTAATAAATGCATTGAAAGATGACATTTCGCAGTTGCAAGATATGATCGATCGCGATGTGTCCCACTGGCTGGAGCCATGAAGATCGTTCGCGCTACAGATATACGCCCCGGAAAGCACCGTAAACGCGCATGAGTCCGCTCAATATCGCCATGCTGACGACGTTCTACCCGCCCTATAATTTCGGCGGGGATGGGATCGGAATCCGGCGTCTCGCAACTGCGATGGCGGACCGGGGCCACAATATTACCGTGGTGCATGACATTGACGCTTATGTGACGCAAGCAGGCAAGGAACCTGCCCCGATAGAGATGGACCCGCGCATAAATGTGGTGGGGTTGAAGTCTGACCTCGGCCTGCTCTCCAACCTTCTGGTGCACCAGTTGGGCCGCCCGGTGGCGCATACTGCGCAGCTCAAGGAATTACTGGCGCCGGGTAAGTTCGACGTTATCTGGTATCATAACAGCTCGCTCATTGGCGGGCCGGGGCTGTTCAATCTGGGCGATCCAGATGCCGTCCGCATCTACGAAGCGCATGAGCACTGGCTCATCTGCCCGACGCATGTGTTATGGAAAGAAAACAAGGAGGTGTGCGAGGAGCGCGCCTGCCTCAAGTGCCAGATCGACTATAGACGCCCGCCGCAGCTCTGGCGCTGGAGCGACAAGATCAACCGCGAGGCGCACCATGTCGATGCCTTCATCGCCAAAAGCCGCTTCAGCCGCGACAAGCACAAGGCCTTCGGGTTCAAGCCGGAGATGGAAGTAGTCCCCTATTTCCTGCCCGATATGCCACCGATTACAGGCGAAGCGCCACCGCATCCCCGCCCCTATTTCCTGTTTGTCGGGCGGTTGGAGAAGATCAAGGGCGTGCAGGACATCATCCCCGCTTTCTCGGGAAGTGCGGCGGATGGACCCGATCTCGTGATCGTCGGCGCGGGCGAATATGAGGCGGAACTGCGCGCCCAAGCGGCAGGCATGGAGCGCGTGATCTTCACCGGTCGGCTGGAGCCGGAGGCGCTGCCTGCATGGTATAGCAACGCCCGCGCGCTCATCGTCCCGTCGCTGTGCTATGAAACCTTCGGCATCATCATCATCGAAGCGTTCCGCGGCGGTACGCCCGTCATTGCGCGCAAGCTCGGCCCGTTCCCCGAGATCATCGCCAAGGGCGGCGGGCTGTTGTTCGAGACCGAGGCCGATTTGCGCGCCGCAATCGCAGATTTGGGTAGCGCCCCAGCCCGTCGCGACGCGCTGGCTAAGCAAGCGCGGGCCGCCTATGAAGAAAATTGGAAAGAAGACGTCGTCATAACAGAATATTTGGATGTTGTGCGTAAAGCTGCGCGCGCGAAGGGCAATAAACACGTAATTTCCGCATTGGAGGCAGAGACATGAGAATCCTCGTAACTGGTGGCGCCGGCTTTATCGGATCGCACCTGACCGAGCGCCTGCTGGGCATGGGGCATGGCGTCGTCGTGCTCGACAACCTCTCGACCGGCGACATGGCGAACCTCGCCAACTCGAAGGACAACCAGAATTTCGAGATGGTGATCGGCTCGGTGCGCGATCAGGCTCTGGTCAATGAACTGGTAGAGCGCTGCGACGCGGTGATCCACCTCGCGGCGGCGGTCGGCGTCAAGCTGATCCTCGAAAAGCCGAGCCTTTCGATCCACACCAATGTTAACGGCACCGAGAATATCCTCCACGCCGCCGCGCATGGCAACAAGCTGGTGATCATCGCCTCGACCTCGGAGGTTTATGGCAAGGCGGAGAAGGTTCCGTTCTCCGAGGATGACGATCTGGTGCTGGGTGCGACCGCGAACCTGCGCTGGTCCTATGCCGTCGCGAAGATGCTCGATGAGTCGCTCGCGCTCTCTTACTCCTACGAGAAGCGCCTGCGCTGCATCATCGTGCGCCTGTTCAACACCACCGGCCCGCGCCAAACTGGCTATTACGGCATGGTGCTGCCGAATTTCGTGAGCCAGGCTCTCAAAGGCCAGCCGATCACCGTGCATGGCACCGGCGATCAGTCTCGCTGCTTCGGCCATGTCTATGATGCGGTCGAATCGTTGACCCGCCTCTTGAATGCGCCCAATGCGATCGGCCACGTCTTCAACGTCGGCAATGACGAGGAAGTCTCGATCTACGGCCTCGCCGAGAAGATCAAGAAGAAGACCGGCTCCAAGTCCGAGATCGTCAAGAAGCCCTATGGCGAGGTCTATGGCTTCGGCTTCGAGGACATGCAGCGCCGCATCCCCGATGTGCGCAAGCTGGAGCAGTTCATCGGCTATCGCCCGCGCACGTCGCTCGATCAGATCATCGACGATGTGATCGCCGAACAGCGCGCCGCGATGGGCATTGCCCCTGTCGCCGACGCCGGCAAGGACGAAGCCGCGGCCTGATCCGCCGCCGTTGTCGGGGGGCACGTAATGGCGTTCGGCCTGCCAATCTGGTTTGCCTTGATGCTGGGCCTGGCGGGTGCGCTGGGTCTTGCTGCACTGGCGCGCCCGAAAGCGGTGTGGGCTGTGCTGAGTGCCTTCGTCGCGGGCAATGCCGGGCAACTCGGCCTCACTGACCCGCTGTGGTTCGGTTCTCTACAACTGAAGCCACAGGGAATTGCGCCACTATGCTATGCGCTGATCGCTTATGAGGCTGCGGTGGCGGGAGTGCTGCTTCTGCGTCACGATAGGTTGATGCGCCTCATTAAGGGCGCACAGGCGCTGGGCAGTGGGCGGAGCATAACGCTCTTCGTGCTGCTCCTCGCCTCCGCCGTCTCGCCAATGGGCTTTCTGCTGCGGCATGAATATTTTCCGTTCGCGAAGCAGGTGGTCGCGAATGCGGGGTTGTTGCTGATCCATGCGGGCGCGCTGTCTGCGCTGGCGATGGCCCTGCCCTATAGCATTTTTGTAGGCCTTGGCGCGCGGATCGACGCTCTGCTAGGCTGGCGGCACTTGCCGAAAGCGGCGGCACTGTGGGTATTCGCTGTTTCGCTCACGCTGGCTTTGACCGCGTTCGACCGGATGCCGCGCCTGCCGGATGAAGTCTCCTATCTGTTTCAGGCGAAGATGTATGCGGGTGGGCACCTCTTCATGCCAGCACCCGGCGGGGCGATGGATGCGGCCCTCGCCTATGACTGGATCAGCATAGAGGGGGGCAAATGGTTCTCGATTTTCCCGCCCGGCTGGCCTGCGGTATTGGCATTGGGCGTGGCGGCGGGCGTGCCGTTTATCGTCAATCCTTTGCTCGCGGCTCTGGGGGTATTGCTCAGTCACAGCTTCGTGTCGCGTATCGCCAGCCCACGCCTAGCCGCGATGGTGACGCTGCTGCTATGCGTCTCGCCTTGGTATCTGGCAACGGGTGCTTCACTTATGAGCCATCCGTTGACGCTGGTCCTCGTACTCGGCGCGTGGTTGCTGCTGCTCAAGGATGATGGCGCATGGCTGCTCTGCTGGTTCGGTGCAGGCCTGCTGATGGGTGCACTGTTCCTCACCCGCCCGCTGGAAGGCGTGTTCGTCGGGTTTGCAACCGGTCTATGGGCCTTGAGCCGCGCCAATCTCAAATCCTTCTCCGGGTGGATCTCGGTGGCGGTCTATGGCCTGGGCTGCATCGTAATCGGCGCGATGGTCTTCCCCTATAACCATTTACTGACCGGCAACGCGCTCTCCACACCGATCGACCAATATTTCGACCTGCTTTGGCACAAGGGCGCGAATCGGCTCGGTTTTGGGGCGGACATCGGCTCGCCCGACAGTTGGGGCGGGGTAGACATCTGGCGCGGCCATAGCCCATTGGAGGCGCTGATCGAGGGGCAGTTTAATCTCAAATCCATGAACGTCGAGCTATTGGGCTGGGTAACGGGATCGCTCGCCTTGCTCTATGCTCACCTGCTCTGGGGCAAGAAAACCCGTGCCGACTGGGCAATGTTTGCGCTGATCGGCCTCACCATTGGTACTTATGGGCTCTACTGGTTCAACGGCGGTTTCTACATCGGCCCACGCTATTGGTTCATGACGCTCTGGCCTGCCCTATTTCTCTCGGCGAGAGGGCTACAGACCGCCGCCGCGAAGCTCTCCGGCATCGGTGCCGAGGAGGCGCGGCAACGCATAGCATTGCCCGCGATAGTGATGGGCGCCCTCGCCCTCGTCGCCTTCCTGCCGTGGCGCGCGAGCGAGAAATACTGGAATTTCCGTAGCTTTCATAACGACTATCGTACACTCGTCGCCTCCGGCGCGGTCGACAATGCGCTGGTGTTCGTGAAGACCGATGAGGTCGGCGACTGGGGCAGCGCGTTCATGCTCAACAGCCCGACCCTTGACGGCACGATCTTTCTGCGCGACCTCGGCCCTGCCGCCAACGCCGCGATCATCGCTCGCTATCCCGGCCGCGCGGTGCATTATGTGACGGGTCGCAGCCAACCGACGGAGAAGAAGGAGACGCCATGACCACGCCGCCGCTTCCCCTCGTCGTCGATCTCGATGATACGCTGGTGCGCACCGATACGCTGGTTGAGAGCACGGTGCTGCTCGCGACGCGCGCGCCCTTGAAGTTCGCCGCGCAGTTGCCCAATCTCGCCAAGGGCCGCGCCGCGTTCAAGCGTGGGCTAGCCGATGCCGCCAAGCTTGATTGCGCTACCCTGCCGTATAACCCGGACATCCTCGCCTTCATCGAAAAGCGCAAAGCGGCTGGCGGTCATGTCTGGCTTGTGACAGCGGCGGACGGACGCATCGCGCATGGGGTGGCGGATCATCTCAAGCTGTTCGACGGAGTGATCGCCAGCGACGGCGCGCATAACCTCAAAGGCCCGAACAAGGCGGCGGCACTGGCCGAACGTTTTCCCAATGGCTTCGATTATATCGGTGATGCACCGGCGGACGTCGCGGTGTGGGAGAAAGCCCAATGCGCCTATGTCGCGGGCAACTCCGCGTCCGTTAACCGCGCGCTCAAGGCCCATAACATCACACCCGCCCAACGCTTCCCCTCCCCCGGCATGAGGGCGCGGGATTGGGTCAAGGCGCTGCGCCTCCACCAATGGTCGAAGAACATGATGCTGTTCGTGCCTTTGGTGCTGGGGCAGGCATTCCGTGATCCCGCAACGGTGCTCAGCGTGATCGCCGGGTTCATCTGCTTCGGGCTGGTTGCGTCCGCCACCTATCTCTTCAACGATATGAACGATCTCGCTGCGGACCGCGGCCATTTCGGCAAGCGCCACCGCGCGCTCGCTTCGGGCAAGTTATCCCTGATGAAAGGCGTGGCAATCGGCGCGGCAATGCTGATCGCGGGGGTCGCTGGTGCTGCCCTGCTCAGCCCGGCGTTCCTGCTGGTGCTGCTCTGCTATCTGGTGCTGACGGTGAGCTATTCCTTGTGGCTCAAGGCGCAACCGCTGCTCGATGTGATGGTGATTGGTGCGCTGTTCACGATCCGCGTCCAAGCTGGCGTGGTGCTGGCGGATCAGCCGCAGTCGCTCTGGCTTACATCCTTCGCGATGATCCTGTTCGGTTCGCTCGCGCTCGCCAAGCGCCATGCGGAGCTGATCCGCGCGATTGCCGACGGGCGCACCGTCGTCGGTCGTGGCTATCTCGCGTCGGACACGCCGCTCACCGTCTCGCTCGGCATTGCGCTAGCCGCCATGTCCGTCATCGTGATGATCTTTTATATGCAGTTCGATGCCGCGCGGACGATGCTCTACGCGCATCCGCAACGGCTGTTCTTCGTGCCTCTGGTGCTCGGCTCGTGGCTAATCCGCATCTGGGTGAAGGCGCATCGCGGGCTGCTACATGATGACCCGGTGGTCTTCGCATTGAAGGACAAGGTGAGCATCTTGCATGGCGCGGCGGTGGGGTTGTGCTGGCTGGCGGCGGTGTCGTGAAGTTTAAAGGGGGTTTGCTATGCCGATAATGGCGAAAATCAGCGAGAAGGTGCGCGACGTGGCAGTGGCGCTGCTGCCCGCTTCGACGCGCGACGCTATTCGCGCTGCGCAACGGCGGCTGGGATTGCAGGCCGTGCCGGTAGGCAGCGTCACCTTCGGCAGCCTCGACCGGCTCGACCCGATCAGCGCGATCTTCGGCAAGGACCGCGATCTGCTGACGATCGAGCGTTATTATATCGAGCAATTTTTGGGAGAGCATTCGGCAGACGTCAAAGGCCGGACGCTGGAAATGGGCGACCCTGCCTATACGATCAAATTCGGCGGCGACCGTGTTACCCAGCCCGATGTGCTCAACTATGTCGAGGGCAACCCGAAGGCGACCATCGTCGCGGACCTGACCAACGCGCCGCACATCCCTGACAATACATTCGACTGCATCATCATCACGCAAACGCTGCAGATGATCTTCGAGATCGAGAAGTGCATCAAGGAACTGCACCGCATCCTGAAGCCGGGCGGCGTGGTGCTCGCCACCTCGCACGGCATGTCACGCGTCGCGCGTCGCGAGGGCGTCGATGACTGGGGCGAATATTGGCACTTCACCTCGCAATCGAAGCGCCGCCTGTTTGGCGATGTGTTCGGGCGCGAGAATCTGACCGTGCAGACCTATGGCAATGTGCTTTCCTGCGTCGCCAATCTGCATGGCCTCGGCGCGGGCGAGATCAGGCCCGATCAGATCGACTATAATGACCCCAATTATGAGCTCATCGTCTGCGCGCGGGCGGTGAAGCGGGCTTAAGACGCTCCGGTTCAGGAACCTTTCTGGAGTAACGGACTAAGCGGATCATCACCGAATGAATCCGCCAGAGCTTGCCGCAGCCAATCGTGAAAGGCACGCACCTTGTTCAAGCGCCGCTTGTGCTCCGGGCAAACCATCCAGAATGATCGACGGTCGGTAAGCATATGCTCAGGGAATAGCTGCTTCAGCTGGCCAGAGTCTATCGCCTGACGATAGAAACCGGGGCACAGCATGGCAACACCCCGCCCTGCCAGCGCAGCCTGACCATCGAGCAACTGTGAGTCGAATTTGAAGCCATGCCTAGTTTGCAGCTCTGGGTCAGCAAGTCCCATCATGGTGAGCCAGCCGGCCCACCATTCATCACTCGGCGACACGCGTGGCACCGACAGCACATCGGCGGGACAGCAGACTGGATTCTGCTCAAGGAACCCGGCCGTTGCCATTGGCGTGACAAACTGGTGCATCAGGAAATATGCCGCCACGCCTTCGCCCGGTTGCTCGACACCGCGGATCGCAACATCGAACTCGCCTGTGGACAGATCGACCACCCGGTCGCGCACATCGAGCCTGACCGCCAACTCAGGCCGTAACATCTGGAATTCGCCCAGCCGTCCCGCGAGCCAGTTGGTCGCGAAAGTGAGAGGCGCAGTAATCGTGAGTACGGCTTCATTCTCGGCACGCAGCATCGAGAATGCATCCTCAAGCGCGGTGAAGGCTTCGCTGACGCGCGGGGCGATCTGCCGTCCGAGCCGCGTCAATATCATGCCGCGCCCCTTGCGCTGGAACAGCTGCACGCCAAGGCGCTCCTCCAGCACCTTGATCTGATAGCTGACGCCCGCTTGGGTGAGCGCCAGTTCCTCAGCCGCTCGGCTGAAATTCTCATGACGCGCGGCGGCCTCAAACACGCGAACAGCAGCGAGCGGGGGTAATACAGGCATGCATAATATATAAGTTATACTTGTATATTATGTCGACCGTTTTGTTGGAATTTCGCAGTATGCTGAGCCAAAGGAGTGCCACCGACACTTATGGAGGAGCATGATGTTAAAACCTGTATTAGCCTTTGCGCTGGCTGCGGCGGCGCTTCACTCTCCGGCCTTCGCGGCTGAAGAGAATGACCAAATCATTGTGCACTATGAAGACCTGAACCTCGCCAGCGCCGAAGGGGTTTCCCGGCTGGATCATAGGATTTCTCGTGCAGTCGAGAATGCCTGCACAGATCCGGGCTCGGTACGCGAGGTCTGGCGGCTGCAGAATATTCAGAACTGCATAACCGCCAAGCGCAATGCCGTCGCCCAGCAGCGTGCGCGTGTAATCGCTCAGGCTGAAGGCAGAGCACAGCTACTGGCGACCGCGCACTAATGGTGCATATTGCATATGGGTCAGGCGGCAAGGCACCTCAAAACCTGCAAGCCTGACTCGTATTATTGGACATGGAGCAGATTACCAGAACCCTGATGCTAATCGCAACTTACGGGGTTTGGTTCACAACAATATATTGCGGGTATAGATTTCATTGACCTCGCATAGCGGCGTGCCATCACCCGCCCGCACCAACGCATGGTGCCGCAATAAGGCGGCAGGCAGCTTTGATCCGTTGCCAAGGCCATCCCACAAACGCTTGGCACTTAGTGTCTCCCGCGTGGGAACCAAGGACGCGATCACCGCGCCAAAGGGCGTTGCGCCGTCCGAGAGCTGTGCCGCCATTGCCGGATCGAGCCGCGCGGGAACATACCAGTTCTCGGCGACCGAAAGCACTCTGCCCCCGCTAGCCAGCCACACCCGGCGATAGCGAATATCGCTCCATTGCCCGACGCCAAGCCGCTCCATGATCGCCGTATCGATGCATGGCGCGCTGAGCGCACGGATATGGGCCGTCAGCGCCGCAGCTCTATCTCCATGATGCACCCCCACCCATGCTTCCAGCGTGCGTGTCGCGCTGCCACTGGCTCGCAGCAGCGCATCGAACTCATCGAGCGCGGTGGAGGGGCTGGAGAGACAAGGCGAGGCGTTAGGCATCGCTGCCGCCTTAGGGGCCAAAGCCCTTCAGGACAAGCCGCTGTCATGCCGCAATCGGCCCTGTATCATCATACAATGGTGCCTGGATCGATCTGCCCGCAGCAAAACATCCTGACAGCACATTTGGTGCGTTATGAACGGTTTGCGGCGAAATGCTGATCCGGAATTGTCTCCGAAACGGACTGACAATGCCCGCCGATCGCTGACGCGTTTTGCAGCAGTCTTGGTTTTTCAGGCTCTAGAATGATCCCGACAACAAACGGAGCAGATCGGCTGCCAATTGAAATTCCCTCCGTTTTGAACCGAGCCACCCGCGCAATTGACTCCATTTTCGACATAATGGAGCAAAGAATCAGGGTCGCGCCGTATCATATCCGAGGGGGAAGTAATGGATATTCCGAGCGCACACACGTCGGACGGGCGTGGGAAGCGATCACAGCAACCCGATGCACGCGGGGTCTCTGCACCAGCCGCAGATGCTATCGACTGGAGCAGCCACTTCGCTCAGGCCGCGCAGACATCCGTATTGATCTGCGCCGGTGATGACGACGCTCCTCTTTCCGCCGCGCACCTCCCTGCCATGGCACAAGCCGCAGGCCTCCGCGTACTGGATGTGATACCGGTTCACGCCGCCGCTGAGCATCTCTCCGGCCTGATCGCACTGGATGCGGTTATCCTCTCCTGTTCGGGTCAGGAGCCTGGGCTGGATGCACTGCTGGCGCGCCTCGACTCTATGGCGGAAGCAGGCAGCATTTCGCTGTTGGTCATTACAAACCTCACAGGCTTGGATCAGGTCCATGCACATGTGCACAGCCGGTCAACCGTCATCATCTGCGAACCGGAGCCGATTGATATAGCCGCCGCCCTGACGGCGCTTGGAGGACGTCGCGCCCACGAAGTGCGCTTGCACGACATCAGCAAGGATGACGAGACCGAAGCAAACCGTTTCGATGTTTTGAGCGACCAGCTCCTTAAGCTGAACCGGATGATCGAAGCGCTTGTACAGAACAAGACGGCTGAGGAACCATCGGATGGGTTGTGGGAGCATCCAACTAATATAGTAAAATCGCCCAGCCGCGGATATTCTGCCGAAGCGCAGGATGCAGCCTTTCCCGCTCACAAGGTTCATGCCCATCAGGTGCGCGCCCTGTTGCGCGCTCGGCGGTTGCGCGAGCAGATTCTGGAGCCTGACCTGTTCGCCGATCCGGCCTGGGATATATTGCTCGATCTGATGGCGGCGCGGCTGGAAAACGCGCGCGTTTCCGTCTCCAGCCTGTGTATTGCGGCGGCAGTGCCTCCGACAACCGCGCTGCGATGGATCAGACAGCTTACGGATCGCGGCCTGCTCGAACGGCAGGCGGACCCAAGGGACGGGCGGCGGATTTTCATCGGCCTTTCGGAAGCGGGCTGCGCGGCCGTAACGCGCTGGTTTCACCAGAGCCAGTCCCACTTTCAGGCCGCATTGCACCCGACACCCACCGGATAGGCGGTCGATTGCGAAACGAAACCGCGTAAAACGTCTTGACCCCAGAGCGCATTGCCTTAGATAGCAGCGCCTCTTCCCGGTCATTTGCCGGATAAGGGCGATTAGCTCAGTTGGTAGAGCGTCTCGTTTACACCGAGAATGTCGGCGGTTCGAGCCCGTCATCGCCCACCACAAAACCCGCAGAAAAACGCCATTTTTGGGATTTGGGATAGGTCATCGGATTAGGCACCACTGATCTGTGTATACGCCGTGTATACAGGGAGGGTGGCGGAAGAAAGCAGAGAAGACTATCTCTGCGCTTTATTAACGGTGGATCTAATCCGCCTTGCCGCCGTCAAACCCTCAACCTATTGATGAAGCAATGAAGGACGCGGGGGCTATCGAGAATTTCATCGCGCACTGGCGCGACACGGGCGGATCGGAGCTGGCGAATACGCAGAGCTTCATCAATGGCCTGTGTGATCTTCTGGGCGTCGAAAAGCCGCACGGTAGCAAGAGCGATGACGCCACCAACGATTATGTGTTCGAGCGCCGCGTGTTCCAGGATAATGGCGACGGCACGCAGAGCTTTGGCCGCATAGACGCATACAAACGCAATTGCTTCATTCTGGAGGCCAAGCAGGGCAGCGAGGCGGATCGTGCGGCCGCAGAGCGCAATGAAGACGATCTCGATCTCTTCGGCCAGACCGCCACTGCACGCGTCAAGCGTGGCACCGCCCGGCGCGGCACGCCCGGATGGGCGAAGGCGATGGTGCAAGCCAAAGGCCAGGCTGAGCGCTATGCCAAGGCGTTACCCGTCGACCATGGTTGGCCGCCGTTTCTGCTCGTCACCGACATTGGCTATTGCATAGAGGTCTACGCCGATTTCACCGGCACGGGAAAGGCCTACGCTCAGTTCCCAGATCGTTCCCGCTACCGCATCATGCTGGATGATTTGCGCGACGAGGATGTTCGCAACCGCCTCCATGCGATCTGGACCGACCCCAAAAGCCTTGATCCCACCGCTCGCTCGGCGAAGGTCACGCGCGATATTGCCGATCTGCTTGCCAAGGTCGCCAAGCGGATTGAAGCGCGCAGCCATAATGCTGAGCGCACCAGCGGCTTTCTGATGCGCGTGCTGTTCACGATGTTCGCCGAGGACAGCGAGCTCATCCCCAAGGGCAGCTTCACCGCGATGCTCGAGCAACAGCGCGCCCACCCCCAACACCTTGCGCCCCAGCTAGGTGCTGTCAGACTAATGCGAACTCTTCTCCACTTGGTGGAATTTGGGCAAGGGTTTCCCTTCTTCAGGCAGCAAGATTCTGCCACTCGGCGAGGGCTTCCGAGCGCATTTCTTTATAGAGCTTTCGGCTGACGAGATGACGCTGGGAGTTGAACAGATTGTAGAAGGATTGATGAACCGAAGCGAACTTTTGCAGCGATTTCATCCGCCTGAAACGCAGCATAGCTCGCTCTCGTCGTCGAAACGGAAGATGACTGTTCTCGACCCGATTATTAAGCCAGCGACCAACTTCGCGACGGTTGAGATTGCCAAGTTCCCGCATCGCGGCAGGGTAGGATCGAAGACCGTCCGTAACGATCTTCTCGGCTCTACCATGACGTTTCAAGGCCTTCTTCAAAAACTTTAAAGCCGCAGATTTGTCCCGCTTTTTGGTCACGTAGCTTTCCAGCACTTCACCTTCATGATCGACTGCACGCCAGAGATAGTGCCGCTTTCCGTTGACCTTCACAACCATCTCATCAACGTTCCAGCGCCCACGCATATGGTTCACGCGGCGGCGACGAATTTCAGCGGCGAACATCGGGCCGAAACGAGTCCACCATTGCCGCACCGTTTCATGACATACGTCGATCCCATAGCCGAACAGCAGGTCCTCAACATTCCGAAGGCTGAGCGGGTATCGAATGTACAGCATCACTGCCATTCGGATCACCTCGGGTGAGGAGTTAAAACGTCGAAACGGACTTGGTGGCTTGGCTCTCGATTTGCGCTTCATCCGCGCCCGTTAGCAGAGCGCCGACCTGGATGCCACGTTGCTTTGACAGAACCTGTCAGTCTAATGCGAACTTGTCTCCACATGCGGCATTTTGCTGCATAGAGAGATCGGCATGAAACCCATTTCCTTCAAGCGCCATCGGTTCAAACCTGACGTAATCAGGCTGGCGGTCTGGCTCTATTTCCGGTTCACGGCGAGCTTGCGCGACGTCGAAGATATGCTTGCAGAACGAGGTCATTTGGTAAGCTACGAAACGGTTCGATGCTGGGTGAACAAATTTGGTCCGGCGTTCGCCGCAAACATTCTTAGGCGTCGCGGGCGTGCAGATTGCGTGTGGCATCTGGATGAAATGGTAGTGAAAATCAAAGGCGAGCGCATGTTCATGTGGAGGGCCGTGGACAAAGAAGGTGAGGTTCTCGACGTTCTGGTTCAGAAACGCAGAAACAAAGCCGCAGCACTGAAATTATTACGGAAACTACTCAAAAATCAGGGTGCGCCACCCGAGCATATTGTGACTGACGGGCTGGCATCTTACAGGGCCGCACTGAAGGTCCTGGACTGCCAGCATCTCCATCAACCCGGGCGACTGCGCGATAACAATCGGGTTGAAAATTCACATCTGCCCGTCCGAAGACGAGAACGAAAGATGCAACGGTTCAAGTCCCAGAGTCAGGCCCAGCGTTTCGTTTCAACCCACTCAGCCATCTACAACACCTTCAATATCCAGGCTCATCTTACTTCTCGAAACACAATGCGAGACATGCGAACCGCAGCCATGGCAGAGTGGAACGCTGCATCCGCTGCTGCAGCATAAATTCGTCAGTCGGAGGAAAATCACGCGCCAGAAAAGTTAACCTGACAGTCCCGACATGGATGCCACGTTGCTTTGACAGTGCCCGCCGTCCTAACCATCCGGCCTTTCACTGTGCGCCTTCAAAACATGAGCAATCACCGCCGATACGCGCTTGCCGGTCGGAACATGGAGAAATTCATTGGGCCCATGTGCATTGGAATGCGGCCCAAGGACACCAGTGACGACGAACTGCGCCTGCGGGAACCGCTCGCTAAGCATTCCGATGAACGGGATGCTGCCCCCTTCACCAGCAAAGGCGGGCTTCGCGCCAAAAACACTGTCTGAGGCCGTCGCCAGGCACTCTTCAAGCCACGGCGATAGAGCGGGCGCATCCCATCCCGTCGACGCCTGATCGAGAGCGAATTCGACGATAGCGCCATAGGGAGGTCGATCCTCAAGCAGCGTCTTCACCAGCTGCCAAGCTTCGCCGCCATCTACGGTCGGCGGCAGGCGCAAGCTCAACTTGAGCGCCGTAAAAGGCCTTAGCACGTTGCCGGCGTCGGCTAATGATGGCAGTCCCTCCGCTCCCGTCACAGACAGTTGTGGGCGCCATGTGCGATTGAGCACGAGCTCGACGGGATCGTCGCTGAGGGGTGACATGCCAAACGCATGGGGAAATTTGCTGTGGGCTTCCTCGCCGATCAATGCCGCGACCTGATGCGCCTGCGCGATCCGTTCAGGCGGAATCACAGAATGGAGCGAAGGCGGCAGAATCACGCCTGTCATCTCATCTTCAAGCCTGGACACGAGGCTTCGTATGATCCGGAAGCTCGACGGGATCGTGCCCGAAGCATCTCCGGAATGCACAGCCTCATCGAGAACTCGGACGGTCAACGATCCTGCAATCATGCCCCGCAGCGACGTCGTGACCCAGAGCCGCTCATAATCGCCGCATCCGGAATCGAGACAGATGACCAGCGACGGATTGCCGATCCGACTGGCGAGATGATCGACATAATATGGCAGATCGTAGCTACCTGATTCCTCGCACGCCTCAATGAGGATCACGCATCGGGCATGCGAAAGCTCCTGATCGCGTAGCGCGAGGATGGCGCTAAGCGCAGCAAACATCGCATACCCATCGTCAGCGCCGCCGCGGCCATAGAGCCGGTCGCCTTCGAGGCGCGGAACCCAGGGTCCATAACCCTCCTCCCAGCCGGTCATCTCGGGCTGTTTGTCGAGATGCCCGTATAGCAAGACGGTATCCTGCCCGGCACCGGGGATGTCGACTAAGACAAGCGGCGTGCGCCCAGGCAACCGCACTACGTCGAGCGTCGCACCCGCGATGCCGTCGATGCTCGCCCGCGCCCAGGCCTCGAACAGATCGACGGCTTGATCCATATAGCCATGCACTGCCCAGTCTGGATCGAACGCCGGCGATTTATTGGGGATCCGGATATAGTCGATCAGCGTCGGCAGGATGCTCTCGTCCCATATTTTGCCGACAAACCGTTTGAGTCGGCCCGGGTCAATGGCTTTGCTACCCAAATTGCCTCCTCGACCTCTCCGACGGATCAGCGTGTCCGGCGGGCGGCGATTGCTTCTGTTGCTGTAACCTTGGTGGACACGATGACTGCGCCACCGTTGCGGAAACCATGGGCCGTTCCCGCATCACTTCGTTCCGATTTCACGGCACCAATCCTCTATGCGCGCGAGGGAGACCCCAATGCCGCCACAGATTTCCACCAGAGGTCGCGAGAATCCGGCAAATTCTTGTTCATGGATCGTCAGGGCGGCCAAGGCAGCGCCGCAGGCAGGTTCCACGAGCAGCCGATGGGTATCAGCAAAACGGATGCAGGCATCAAGCGCATCCCGGTCCGAGACAACGACGCTCGTTACATTCTGGGTAGACACGGCGTTGAATGCCGCCTCTGCGACGGTGCGCGCGCCCAGCGAAGTCGCAATCGAAGAAATCTCTGCGAGTGTAGTCAGGCTGCCACGCGCGAGCGAGGTATGGAGCGAGGCCGCCCCTTCGGTTTCGACGGCAATCACGGGTACATGCCCAAGCTGGTTACGTCTCAAACCTTCCAGGATGCCGAGCAAAAGGCCACCACCACCCACGCTGGTAACCACGCAATCGAATACATACCCGGCTGCGACGACTTCATCGACAAGCGTGGCATGGCCTCGCCACAATGTGGGATGATCGAATGGATGGACGTAGGCTGCGTCCAGTGACGCGGCCAGTGCTCGCGCGTGGAGGTCGGCCGCATCGAAATTCTCACCGTGAACCTCAAGCCGCGCGCCCATACGCATAATAGCAGCACGGGCTTCGGGCCCGGTGGATTCAGGTACGACGATCACCACAGGGACGCCCAGTTGACGCCCCGCATAAGCGGCAGCGTAGCCCGCATTTCCTCCTGAGGCACAGACGATTGCGCGCGCGCCGTTCTCAACCGCTTCCATACAGAGCAGGCCAATGCCCCGCAATTTGAAGCTGCCAGAGGGTTGAACTGCATCGATCTTGAACAGAACCGGTCGACCGTCAGCGCGCCATATAGACGATTCCAGCACCGGTGTTTCAATGTGCAGCTGTCTCATATCGCACCGTTTTCCGTTCGAATGATAACTTCAGGGATTGCATTCTTGAGCCGGCATCGCGCAATCCGCGAGGTAGTGGCCCGGCAATGGTCATTATGATCGGAAAGCAGCCGCGCTGGCGCGATCCAGTCAGCCGATCTCAGGAAAGCGAAGGCACAGTCAACACTCGATCCTTGGTACGGATGCACGGTGCAGCGCAACTGCGTCGATTTCGATCTGCCATCCATAGTGTAGCTCGGTGAGGGGAACAACCGTTCGCGCTGGCTTCACCATTCCGAGCACCTCGCCATAGATCGCGTTAAATTCTCCCCAGCGTTCGACGCCAACGATATAGGCGGTGACTTTAAGGAGATCTTCCGGTTGCCCTCCACAGCTATTCAGCACGCCCAAGAGACTGTCCAGCACGCTACGCACCTGCGCCTCGAAGCAGGCGTCACGATCAAGAGTGGTTGCTGGCAACTGACCCGAGATGAATATCAGCCCGCCACCGACGACTACCGGCGAATAATGTCCAGCAGGCGCGGTTAAGTCCTGCCCCTCGCCTAGCGGGGTTATCCGGGTCATGGCCGCCTCCTCCTTCGTTAGGGCTTCTCCGCTCACCGCGTCGAGAAAATGTGTTCGAACCCCAGGATTGGCTTGCCTTGATCGAAACGCGGATAGCTAATCTGGCTCTGGGCGAGACCGAGCCCTGCCAAGGCAGCGGCACTTGCGATGGCTGTAGGCACCGGATCGATGACCGGGATTCGATAGCCAGCTGATGCCAGGTGCATCCGGATAGCCTCGGCGCAGCCGAGGAAGCCTGTGCATCCCATAATGATCGCCGCGGCCTCTTTTTGCTCGACGAGCCACAGTGCTGCCTGTGCAAGTTCGGCCTGCAACCTCGCCATGTCGTCATGAATCTGCAGGACCGGGATCCCCACCGGACGACAACCGACATAATGGTCACGATGTCCGTAAATGTCGACCAGTTCGTTGATCATGGTGGTCGTACGATCAAGTACCGTCACGACACCGAAGCGCTGGGCGAAAAGGGCCGCGACCGCCATTGCCGTTTGCGCCACACCAAGCACAGGGATCGCTACCGCCTCGCGTACCGGGGCCAACCCGGGATCGCCCATGCAGTCAATGACCAGCGCATCGACGCCATCCCGCTCGGCCTCAAGCGCCAAGGCGATCAGACCGGGCACGCAAAAGACCTCGTCGAAGCGGGATTCAATCGATGGCGGTCCTTCCGCGATGAACGCGGAAGATAGGGTGATGCCTTCTTTAGCGAGCGCAGCCAGATCTTCGGGTTTTCGAACCGTTGAAGTCACCGGCACCAGGACACGAACATGTACCATTTCTCGATTACTCCCCGATCCTAAAACTTCACAGCGGCCGTGGCGCCAAACTCCCGCGGTCGGCCGAACCAACCAACCGTGACGTCGCCGCTGCCGGACGTTTGCCCGAATACCTCATATTTCTTGTTCGTTATATTCTTCGACCAGAACGTGAAGGTCCAAGGCGACCCGGCCGGTTCGAACATTACGCGAGCGTTGACCAGAGCATAGGGCGCTTGTCGTGATTCCGGCGAAGGATTGAACTGCGGATAGGCACCGGTTCGATAGTTTGTATCCATGTCGAGCGTCATTCGCCCCGTTGACCCGAGGTCGAAGCCGTATTTGATGCCGCTCTGGATCATGATCTTGGGCGCCATCGGCAGCTGCGACACACCAAAGCTGAAGCCTGGTACCGCGCTCAGTTTCGAATGGAGATAGGAAGCATTGAAATAAGCCTCCAGTCCGTCAGCCAGAACGGCATTGATCTCAGCCTCTCCACCATAGATTTTCGCTTTGGCGGCATTGGCATTGCGATAAACGAATACGCCGCCGACCTGGGTCGTCGCTCCGAGCTGGATGTTGGTGTAGTCGTTATAGAACGCTGCGAGATTGATCCTCACCCTGCGATCCGGGCTGATGAACTTTACGCCGGCCTCGTAGGTCGTGCTCTCTTCTGGAAAGGTCGGGATCAGGTCGGTCGGTGAGAACGGCTGAGCATTGAACCCGCCGCTGCGAAAGCCGCGGGCGATCGATGCATAGCTCATCACGCCGTCGCTCCACTGATATTGGAGGCTACCCATCGGCGTGGTCGCATGGAATGTCACACGATTCGAACTGAGGGGCAGGATGATCGCACCATTGAGCGTCGTCTCGACTTCGATCGATTTGCGCTCCTCGGTCCAACGCAGGCCGCCCGTGATTTTCAGCTTGTCGGTGAGCGCGTAGGTCATCTGGCCGTAGGCCGAAATGCTTTTAACCGTGTTGGTATTGGGGATCAGCAGCGTGCTGCCGAACAGTCCTGCCCATGTATCATTGTGCGAATGCTCCTCGAAGTAATAGAGCCCCGTGGTGAATTTCAGTCTATCACCGGCCAGATTTCCGGTCGCCTGTAGTTCCTGACTAAACTGCCACTGGTTCTGCGACATCTCTTGCGCGATCCACGAAATTGGCACGCCGCCGAAGTCTTGGGCTGTGTTGGCCGATTGATCCCGATAGGCGGTGATCGATTTGATCGTAAGATCCCCAGGCGTCCACGTTGCGGTCAGCGAGGCGCCGGCTGTGTCGACGTTGTCATTGGGAGTGATATAGAGATAGGAAGTATAACCTTGCGTCAGCCACTGTGGCCCGATCTTGACCGCAGCCGTCAGATTGTAAGCGTCAGTCTGGGCGGTTGGGGTGAAGTGGGTAAGGCCACCCGGTAGTGATGTGCCACGTGTGCGCATCCGGTCACCGGCCAAAAGCAGGTCGAAATTGTCCGACACTTTCCAGAGCAGTTGCAGGCGGCCTGCGAGTTCGCGTGCCCGGCCGAGCGGCCACACCTTGCCGGTCGGGCCAATATCAGTACCGTAACCATTGCGAATCAGGCCCATAAGGTTGATACGCGCGGCCAGCTTGCCATCCACGAGCGGGATATTGACCGTCGCACGCGATAGCAGCTGGTCAATGCTGCCGACGCTGGTCTCGATGCTGCCGCCAAAATCGAAAGTCGGCTTGTTTGTCGTGATCGAGACGGCGCCGGTAATTGTGTTACGGCCGAACAGGGTGCCCTGCGGCCCTTTGAGCACCTCGACCTGAGCAATGTCGCCGAGGTCGAAATTGGAACCGACCGCGCGCGCCATATAGACGCCATCGAAATAGATGCCGACCGCAGGATCGGCCGTAAAGTGCATGTTGAACTGGCCGACGCCGCGAATATAGAAGGCGCCCGCCGTGGACGAGGCAGCACCCGCGCCGCTGAACTGAACATTAGGGGTATATTGTGCGAGGTCGTAAGCGCTGTTGAGCTGCTTTTGCGCAAGGTCCTGGGCCGTGAAGGCTGTGACCGAGATAGGAACCCGCTGGAGATTTTCAGGGCGTCTCTGGGCAGTGACGATAATCTCGTCGAGCGCTTGATCATGCCCGGAATTCCCGGCTTTGTCGACCTGTTGTGCCCAAGCCGACTGCGCCAAACCCACCCCAGCAAAAGCTATTAATGCACCGCCGACAGCCAACCGGCTGCGGACCGAACGTAGTGTTATCCCCTTGGTCATCTGAAGCCCCTTCTATATTTTGCGTCAGTTCTTCAACAATTCCGCGTGTGCGATACGTCCTTTGGTATCCCCTTTAGAAATATCTTGGCTTAGAGTTGTAATGCGCATGGCTTCGCGCGCATTCGCGCCGAGGGGTAGAAAGTCCCGGGATTTGGAGTAGCCGCCGCAGCGCGCGCGCGGGTAGTAGGGGATTGCGCTAACACTACCTTGCAAGGGGCTTTCGCAACGATACATTTTGTGGGATGCATAAGACTCAGGAATTTTCGTCGGGCGGAGGCACCGGACCCTGACTAATATACCGTTCAGCAGCGCAAAACATGCACCACCTTTCTGTCTCACCGACTTGGTTGAGCGTGTGGAGTTACGTAATACTATCGAGCGGGGACGGCACAAGCGACTGCTGCTGGTCCAGGCTCCAGCCGGTTATGGCAAATCAATGCTCCTCACACAGTGGCACAAATATCTTATCGCAGCAGGCGCGCGCGCTGCCTGGATCGGGTTAGAAAAGGCTGACGCCCAACCCGGCAGGTTCTCAGCGTGCATTGTCTCGGCGCTCAGCCAAGCTGGCTTGGAAATCCCAGCATCGTTGCATGAGGCTGCTCGTGATGGTGACCCCGCTGACTTGCTCGAAGCCCTGATACGCTGCGGCGAACAATATTCACGAGAGACTTGGCTCGTAATCGAGGATTGGCATCTGATCAACGCCAGTCCAGCCACCGAGCTGCTCGAAGCGATGCTGCGTCGGATGCCGGTCAACTGGCACATAGCCCTATCAAGCCGCCAGCGTCCAAAGTTCAACCTGATCGCATTGCGGGCCGCCGGACAGTTGGTCGAGATCGGTCCGAACGAGCTGCGCTTTAGCCGGAAAGAAATTGAAGCTTTGATGACGCCCGCCCATTGGCCGGCCACCGCCATTGCGGAACTCGCCGAAGTGACCGAAGGCTGGGCGATTGCTCTCCAATTGGCCCAACTCTGGGCCACCGATAAGGAGATGCTAAGCACGCTTAAACGGTCGTTTCTCGGTTCGATCGAGGGCATGGCCGACTATGTGGCAGCCGAGATCTTTGCCGAAATGACGGCTGAATTGCAGCAATTTCTGCTGGAGAGTTCGGTCTGCAACCGGCTTAATGCCGGTCTTGCCGACGCAGTGCGGCAACGTTCCGATTCAGCCCGATTTATCGAGGAGCTGAAGGCCTCTCTCGGACTCCTTATCCCGCTCGATGAGGCGCATGAATGGTATCGGATGTCCCGAATTTTCTGCGAGTTCCTCGAGGGCCAACGCCAATCCATCTCACCCAAACGCCTCGCGCAGCTTCACGGTCGGGCAGCCGACTGGTATGAAAGCCAGGGTCTGCTTTTCGAGGCCGTCGAGCAGGCGAGCCGCAGCGGCAATCAGGGCCGCACCATCTCGCTCATCGAAAATGCTGGTTGTGTTGACCTGTGCATTCGCACGGATGCGCCCGCTGTGCGATCGTTGCTGGACGCCATTCCGACGGAGGTTGTGCACCAGCGCCCACGATTGCGCGCGGCCCACACCGCAATTAACCTCAAACTGGGCAGTATCGCTGAAGCGAGCAAAGCACTGGCGGAACTACAGGCGACTTTGGGATCGGACAGCGTCGATTCTGCGCTGCAACGGGATCTGCTTATCGTCGAAAGTCTGCGCCAGTGCTTCATCGACAAGAGCCCGTCGACCGAAGAGCTGATTGCCTATCGCCGCTCACTGGAGAATTTTGCCGGAAGCGACTGGTGGCTTGAGGGGCTTATGCACAATGTCCAAGGTCGGCTCGAGATGCGCCGCGGTCTGTTAACCGACGCGGTGGCTTCGTTATCGCGTGCCGATCAGATTTTCGTGCAAGGCGGAGCAACCCAAGGCCATTTCTTCATGCTTGCCAACCTGGCGATCTGCTACCTGTTGCTAGGTCGGCTCAGCGCCGCCGACGAAGCGCTTAAGCTCGTGCGCGCCGTTTTCAAGGGAGAGCTCGACAGGGCCTCCGCCTATGCCGGTGTAGCCCAAGCGGTCGAAGCGCTTTTTCTTTATGAGCGCAATGAGTTGTCGGCGGCCGGTAATGCTGCGCAACTGGCGCTCGCAGGACTAGAACGGGCAGAGGGATGCTTCGAGCAGTATTTCATCTCGACCTACGCCGCAGTGCGGGCAGCTTTCGCGACATCGGGCTATGAAGCGGCGATGCGGATGATCGAGCGGGGTCGCCGATTGTCGCTCTATCATGGCCTGCCGCGCCTCGAACGTCTGGTTGATTGTCTTCAGGCGCGCCTGCACATCGATGCAGAGCAATGGGATGAGGCTGAAAAAATGGCCCCGTCGATTCAAGGCCTGACGATCGAAGCGGCGGACGGGGGCTGGCTCGAGCTCGACTTTTGGGCACCGGTCCACGCATTGCTGGCCCTCCATCACGGACGCCTGGATGAGGCCCGCGACATGGCTAGGCTGATGATCGAGCGGTGCCTTGAAGGAGGCCGCGTTTCGGCGCAGATTCGTGCCTATATCTTGATGGCCCTGGCCTGCGATGCCGCCCAGAATTCTTTGGGTAAATTCGCGGCGCTCGAGGATGCAATATCCCTCGCGGCGATCGACGGCATCGTCCAGCCGTTTTTCGAATTCGGTCCTCGAATATTAGGTCTCCTGCGCGATTTTCAGCGCAGCGAAATGGCGGGCATGTCCGCGACGCAGGCCAATTTCGTCTCTGGGCTTGTGCTGCGGATTATTGCAGCGGGAAAGGCGGATTCGGGCGCTGAGCAGCTCACACAGCGCGAGCGCGAGGTTCTTGCCCATCTGCGCGATGGCGTTTCCAACAAGGTCATCGCCAGAGCGCTCGATCTCACCGAAAATGCCGTGAAGTTTCATTTCAAGAATATATTCCGCAAACTCGGTATCAATAACCGGGCGATGGCCGCCGCGATTGCGAACCGCATCAGCTATTGAGGGCAATCTGCGTCGCGCTGGGGTAGCTCAGTCCAGCAATGCGGCCGCTTTGGCCACGGCCTTGAGCCCGCTTCCGGTCGTCACCGCGACGATCCGCTCCGCCCGGTCGATCAGTTTCTCGTCAATCAGCTGGGTCAGTCCGGCGAGAGCCACTGCTGCGGTCGGCTCGACAAACAGACCGAGTTGGGCGATCTCCTGCCAAGCAGCGATAATATGCTCTTCGCTTGTTGTGGTAATCACCCCGCCAGTCTGTGTTGCGGCGGCAATCACGTTGGGCAGGCGGACCGGCACTTCGCTGGCAATACCATCAGCGATGGTAGGCTGGGCCTCGAAATCCCCGGGCACCGCATGATCTATCGCGGCAAAGGCCAGAGCATAGGGCGCGCAATGGCTGGCCTGAACCCCGAAGAGGCGCGGTATCTTGTCGATCTGGCCTGAGCGTAGTAGCTCACCGAAACCGATATGGCAGCCCATCAGATTGCTGCCTTGTCCCACCGGTACTATAACCACGTCGGGCGCAACAAAGCCGCATTGCTCCCAAATTTCAAATGCGAGTGTCTTGATCCCCTCGATGAAATAGGGCTGCCAGTTATGGCCCGCATAAAAGGTCGACTGCTTCTCAATGGCAATGCGTCTCGCAGCCGCCTCCCGGCCACCGGAAACTTCAATTACCTCGGCGCCCATGAAGCGCGGGTGCACACGCTTCGCCTCTGGGGCACTATCGGGCATCACAATCCGAGCCTCCATTCGCAGCGCGGCAGCATAGCTGGCCATTGAGGAGCCGGTATTTCCGGAGGTGTCTTCAAGGAAGCGCCTGATCCCGGTCTGGGCGAGATAGTTGAGCAGCACGGCAACGCCTCGATCCTTGAACGAACCGGTGGGCATCATCTGCTCACACTTGATCGCGACAGGCACATCACGCCAGGAACGCTGCAGGAGGGGCGTCAGGCCTTCCCCAAGCGAGACGATCGGGGCGTTCGATGGCAGGCGGATCGCAGCACGATAGCGCCATAGACCCGGCGCATTTTTCTCGATCATCGTGGGCGAGAGGCCTTCGCCCGGAGTGAGATCAAGATAGCCCTGATCATCCGGCGCGACGGATAGCGCCGCTTCGGTCGGCCAGGTCGCGCCGGTGCGCGGGTTAAGATAGCGTGCAGGGTTCATGGCTGTGCCCGCTCCAGACCGATTTCGAGAATTAGGCGGATGCGCGCCTGTAACGCTCCGAGTTGCGTATAGCCTTCGACGCGCAAACCATCCGCACACGCTTGGACGAATGCATGCTTGGGATGATCGGGATTGACCACAAAACCGAAGGCGCAGCGCGTGGAAAGGACAACAGGCATAAGCGGCAAATAATGTTCGCGCAGCATGGCCAGGGTTCGGCTGTTGAGTCCTCCAGCGCCAGCGCCTGCCACCACCAGGCCATCAAGCCTGTCCGGATCGACATAACTCATCGTTCCACCGAAACATTCAGTGATAATGGCAACGCTGGCCGTACAATCTTCCGGCTGCAAGTCGCGATACCGGTCATCATATTGCGGCGTACGCGATAAGTACAGCAAACCGGCACGCAAACGACCGATCGGGCCATCGGCGGCCGCAAAGGGCTGAAACCCTTGAGGTTCGAGTTTGGCTATGCCGAACGGATCATAGATCATGTCCCCCATCACAATATGCACACCGCCCGGCGCCCCGCAGGAGATGAGCATCGCCGCGCGACGGAGGTTCGCTGGCCCGTCATTGCCGGGATCCGAGGCCGGCAGCACCGCAGCGGTCACGACAACCGGGCGCTCGCGCGGCAGGAGCAGCGCGGCGGCATAAGCGACCTCCTCAAGCATGTCGGTGCCGCAGCACAAAATAAACCCGGCGCTGTCTGCATCCTCGCCAATCACGCGCGCAGCGGCAAAGATTGCACCAAAAGAGAGATCCACACTATCGACCTGCGCGATGTCGTGAGTCGGCCAAAAGGGGGGTAGCCCCGCGACCTCGATCAGTTCGCGGGCATTAAGGCGCATCAGTCTTCCGTCTGATGTATAGACCTCGCCGATCGTGCCGCCGAGATTAAGCAAAGCACAACGGATATCCGCATGATTACTGCTGCGATAATTCACGTGAGCGTCGCAAGCTGTTCAATCGGCACATAGGGATAGTCGAGTCCAAATGAAGCCGGCCCCGTCACGGCCAAGCCAGCCGCTGTTCGGAAATGCGGCGTGGCGGCAAAGCCCATTGCGGTCACTCGCTGCCCATAACGCAGTGTCTCACAAGTGATGGGCTGCGCAGTCTCGCTGTCAAGAATGCAGATGAGATCGGGGACAATTGCCAGAAGCCGATCCTCGCTGCGCAAATATTGCAGTTCGTTTTGGAAGGCGAAGTGGGCCTCGCGACCGTCGTTCATCGATGTGAGCGTGCCTTTGCCGATATTGTAGCCGCCGATTGTCTCGCGTCTGACGTCGCTTACTTTGCCATCGAACAGAATACGGGCAAAGAGGCTGGGCTTCGCGTTCCGGGCGGTCTCGATAATCGCGGCGAAAGGGTCGCTCTTGGTAACGCGCGCGGACAGGACGGCGCGTCCGATCGCCAGGGCGAGCGACATCGTTCCCTTGACGGCTGTGTCCTTGGCCTCGCGACCAGTCATCGGGTAGAGCGCGCAGGAACCCGACGCGCCCATCGGCACCAGGGCTCCGCGCGCAATGCGTTCGCCACGCGCGTGATCGGTCGCCTCGACAATGACTGTTTCGTTTCGTTCGTTGATCATCACGACCGGGAATGCCGAGATGCCGGCGATGCCGAAGCTGGTGCGATCGAGCGTAGGAAAGGCGCGCCCCATGCCGTCGGCATCGAGCACCGGCAGACCGGTGACACAGGCCGTCATCAGCGGGATCAGGGAATTGACCCCCCCGATTTCGACCGGCAGGATTGCATCGGCGGGTCGACCCACTAGCCGCTCGAACCGCCGCAGCGCCGCGTCCGCAAATCGGCGATCGATCAGTTTTTCTAGCATTACGGTCGGCGAGCCAGACATCCCGATAGTCACAACGAAAGCATCGTCGGCCAGACTATCGACGTCGATCACAGTGGGATCTGCGGACACATCGAGGAGATTACGCAGCGCAAGTTCGCCGATATAAGGATCGCCACCGCCTCCGGTGCCCAGGATTGCAGCGCCCACACTCAAGGGCTCCAGATCAGCATGTGAGATATTCATTGTTGGCTCCATAGTGGCGATTGCACTCATCATTGCGTTTCCGTGGCGCACAGATCGCCCACTGCCTTGACGCGGACATGCACTGATTTTCCCGGAAGATAGGCCATGGGTACTTCGGTGATGTCGACGATTCTGATTCCAGAGCGCTCCGCACCTGCGGCGACCGCACGGTCGCACGCCATTTGCTTGGCAGCTGCCAGCACCGCGTCGCGCCCCTCGTTCTCGTAGGAAAAGACGCTGTCCACTTCGCCGCCGACTTGGGCGATCGCGGCGCCGACTGCATTCGCGACCGAATAATTGTCGGGACGGCGAAGGTCCGACGCGGAGTTGAGCGGGCGGGACACCAGGATACTGCCACCGCCGACCAGCACGAGCGGCACATCGCTGTGCGAAGTCTTGATCTGGTCGACGGCTTCGTCAACTTGCGCGTGGATCGCATCGAGTGCAGCATTAACAATTGCAGCTGGGAGATGGGCAACACGGGAGCGATCACCAACGTCGGCAACGCCCGCAGCGACAGCGATATCTGTCGCGGTCAGCTGATCCCCGCCGAACACCAGCGCTCGAGACGTCAGTTCGTACCCCACCGACTGTGGGCCAACGCGCAGGATCTCGCCAATCTCGACCATGCTGCCGCCGCCAAGCCCACGGGAGACCAGGTCGGGCATGCGAAAATTGGTGCGCACGCCGCCGATGTCGACTGTAATCGAAGACTCGCGCGGGAAGCCGTTCACCAACTGGCCGACATCTGCGGTGGTGCCGCCGATGTCGAGTACAATAGCATCGTCGAGGCCTGAGAGATAGGCAGCCCCACGCATGCTGTTGGTTGGGCCAGAGGCAAAGGTAAGCACCGGGTGACGCTCCACCTCATCGGCGCCCATCAATGTGCCATCATTCTGGCTGATAAAGAACGGCGCTTCGATTCCCAAATTCGAGATCGCCCTGCGGAAGGATTGGACGACATGCTGGGCCAGCGCGCTCAGGCTTGCGTTCATCGCCGCTGCGTTTTCGCGCTCGATGAGGCCAAGACGGCCGAACGCACTCGAAAGCGAAAGCCGCGCGTCGGGATGCTCGTTGGACAGGATCTCCGCCGCGCGATGTTCCATCCCTGAATTGACCGGAGCGAAACAGCAGGCGATCGCAATCGCGTCTATACCGGCCGAGCGGAAAGTGCGTGCGGCGCGGCTGATTGCCAGCTCGTCGAGGGCTGCCAATTCGCTGCCATCAAAATCGTAGCCGCCGCGCACTATCAGGCAATGGTCTCCGATTGCCGCGAGCAGCGCGGGCGGCCAGTCATAAAGCGGGGGGACACCAGTCGTTGCCGGCGCTCCGATCCGTATCATGCCTACCTTGGACAGATTGCGTCGTTCCACGAAGGCGTTGGTGAACTGTGTGGTGCCAATCATGACTGCGTCGATTGCAGCGACGTTGAGCGCTTGTTCGCGCAGCAGGGTGCGGATCGCCGTGCAGACACCCTGCTCGACATCTGCAGTCGTGGCTGTCTTGCATGTTCCGACAAGCCGGTTGCCATCGAGCAGGACAGCATCGGTGTTGGTTCCACCGACGTCGATACCAATTCTAATCAAACTTCGCCTCCAAATAGGGAATTGCTGGGAACGACGTCGCGATGCCAAGCTCAGCGGCGACGCAATGTGTTGCTGTCCGCTATCCGGACGCCGGTTCGAACCTGATGGGACGTCGTCGCAACATTTGCAGTCCGAGATAGGAAACTGCACTGACCGTCAGCGAGTCGATGGGGATGATCCCCGAGATGCTGTGTCCACTTGCCTGTCCGAACCCGCCGACGGCGATCCCCATGGCCATGGCCGCGAACGCATCGGGCTGCCACGCCTGCGACGGAAGGGGCGCGCCATGGCGTTGGTCGAGGAAGAAGCGAGGCAGATAGACTCCTGCCACCGGGGGCACGATCAGGCTCAGAAGCGAAAGATAGGGTATGATCGCGCCGGTAATCCCTGCCAGACCGATGATCATTCCCAACCCGCCCGCAGCCCAGATCAGACTCGCCCGGCGGCGGCGCCGGAAGACCGTCGCGAGCATCAATGATCCGCTATAGAGATTGTTGGCACCGTTGGTCCAGGATGCGAAGAGCACTATCGCCAGCGCTGCCGTTCCCATGCCGAGATTGGCCATGGTAGTGAGCATGTCTCTCTCTCCGGTCAGTATAGCCGGAATGGCTGCCGCCAGCAGGACTAAAGGATAGCCCACGCCCAGCGCAAAAGCGCAAGCGAAGCCGGCGCGACCCGCATTGCGGGCATAGCGTGCGAAGTCCGGCGCGACGACCGCGCCGACTACCCAGCCTCCGACGACGAAGGAAATGGCCGTGCGGGCGTCGAGTGTAGCCCGTTCCGGTATAGGAGTCAGAAAATCGTTGCCATGGATACGAACCGCCGCCCAGATCGCCCAAATCAGCAGCCCGAACTTGGCCGGCAGCATGACATTGGACAGCCATTGCAGCGCCCGAAAACCAATAATGGTTGTGTATGCCATCAACAACAAGCCGCCGACCGCCCAAATGGGAATGGTGCCTGCGGTCATCCGCACCATTGTGTCGGCAAATAGCATAAGCACCACACCGAACCATCCGATGGCTGACCAGGAGAGCAGGAAATTAATCCAGGCGCCTCCGCGCTCGCCAAAGGCGCGCATAATCAATACATATGTGGTCAAGCGCGAGCGAGCGCCAACATAGGCGCAGACACCCGCCAATGCGGCCAGAACGAGGCCGCCCCAGAAGCAGGCGATCGCCGCTCCTGCAAAGCCCCGTTCCACTCCTAGCTGACCGCCCATGATCAGCGCTGGCAACGAGATATTTGCCGCCAGCAGCATTATGCCGATTTTATACGCCGCGGTGACTGCGTGATCGGGCACGGCATCCAGGGCAAAATCCTCCCCCTGCTGAGACACACCGGGTCGCGAGGAAGGATCGTTTCCACGTGTCAGACTTAAAGGGGGCTGGACTCGCTCGGGCATGAAATTTTAGCCTCCTGTTCGACCGTTGGCCTTGAAAATTAATAGCGAACAGTCCGCCCAAACCAATGTTTGTGATGGGTGGGCACAAAAAGGAATAAGGGTAGGACGGGTAGGCGGGGTGGGTGCAGTCAGAGGGAGCGCCCAAACCAGTGAGCAACGGTCTCTGTTCGGCGTGCAAGTGTTGAGATCACGCCCGATGACATTGGTTTATGGACATATTTCTCTCGACTTCCTTGTGATTCTGAGCATTGGTTGTTGTGCGAACCGCGGCGTGAGTTGAGCCGCTGCCCGGATAAGTCGAGGACTTTCCGGGCTCTGGGTGGTGGGAGCGGCGATTTTGCTGCTCCGTAAACGGAGTACCACCCATGTTAAGAAAATCAGATAAATCAGTGTTGCCACAATCATCAAAAGCAGCCATGGACGCGCCAACCTCCACGGCAATGCTCGCCGGTGAGATTTCGCAGGCCAACCAGGAATCCTCCCTCTCAGCGACCGCTTGGCAGGAAAATAGTGCGACTTCCGATTTCGCGACAGATGCGAGTCGCGCTCAAGATTACAAATTAGAACAGCCGGATCCGCCGTCTTCCATAAATCAGGCACAAGCGGGATTGTCAGCCACCACTCTACCTCCGCCTTCACCTTTACCCAAGCCTCCTACCAAAGGCACACTTGTACGCGATCTTCTCTCTCGCGAGGACGGCGCGACACTTACGGAACTGACCACCGCTACCGGTTGGCAGGAGCATTCGGTTCGCGCGATGCTGACGGGATTGCGCAAATCGGGTCTGGTACTCGAGAAGTCGATCCGGGCAGGCGCGACGGTGCTGTCAGTCTAATGCTAACCGGTCTCCACATGCGGCATTTTGCCGCATAGAGAGACCGGTATGAAACCCATTTCCTTCAAGCGCCATCGGTTCAAACCTGACGTAATCAGGCTGGCGGTCTGGCTCTATTTCCGGTTCACGGCGAGCTTGCGCGACGTCGAAGATATGCTTGCAGAACGAGGTCATTTGGTAAGCTACGAAACGGTTCGATGCTGGGTGAACAAGTTCGGTCCGGCTTTCGCAGCGAACATTCGTCGGCGTCGCGGGCGTGCAGATTGCGTGTGGCATCTGGATGAAATGGTAGTGAAAATCAAAGGCGAGCGCATGTTCATGTGGAGGGCCGTGGACAAAGAAGGTGAGGTTCTCGACGTTCTGGTTCAGAAACGCAGAAACAAAGCCGCAGCACTGAAATTATTACGGAAACCACTCAAAAATCAGGGTGCGCCACCCGGGCAAATTGTGACCGACGGGCTGGCATCTTACTGGGCCGCACTGAAGGTCCTGGACTGCCAACACCTCCATCAACCCGGGCGGTTACGAGACAACAACCGGGTTGAAAACTCACACCTGCCAGTCCGACGACGAGAACGAAAGATGCAACGGTTCAAGTCCCAGAGTCAGGCCCAGCGTTTCGTTTCAACCCACTCAGCCATCTACAACACCTTCAATATCCAGGCTCATCTTACTTCTCGAAACACAATGCGAGACATGCGAACCGCAGCCATGGTGGAGTGGAACGCTGTGTCCGCCGTCGCAGCATGAATTTGTCAGTCGACGGAAAACTACACGCCAAAAAAGTTAAACTGACAGTCCCCCCCGGAATAGTGGGCACTATATCCTCCAGCTTGTCGAGCAGAGACACAAATGACCTCCAATACCCCCCGCCTCGACCACCCGCACAACTGCAACACCCTTTCCGAACCGAGGGTTCGAATCCTGAGCGGGTTAGAAATTTTATGAGCAAAAACAATGACTTATGTTGGCGGAGCGGGAGGGATTCGAACCCTCGATACGCTTTTGACGTATACTCACTTTCCAGGCGAGCGCCTTCGACCACTCGGCCACCGCTCCGCATTGCACTGGAAGGGGCGCGTCTAGCGGCTCATCAGCGCGCTGGCAAGCCGCAGATGTAGCGCCGCATCTTTTCCTTGTAAGCCTATAATGCCTAACAACTGCACGCTCAGTTGTTCAGCCAGTCTCCGCCCTCGATCCACGGCAAGCCTTCCCTGTCGCGCACATAGACATAGACCCAAGCGCGCACAGCGCCAGAGCCATCCACCCCCTCCACCTCCATAATCATTCGCCGATATTCCTGTGGCTCGGGGAAACCCGGTCCGCACTCCTCATAGCGGTCGAGCCACACGAGCGTCATGTCCGGATCAGTCATACGAAACAGATCACCGATCACCCAACTCGTCGCTTCTGCGTCCATCACCAGCGCGGGATACCAGTCCACCCTATAAAGGCGTCCCAGCAGCCGCGCCTTCCCCAGCCACTCCGCTTGCGCATGCAGGATGCGCGCCTCGGCCCCGTCGCATCCGCGCCGCAGTGTGCCGTAAACGAAGAGGAGATCGGGGTCGCTCACACGCATCCTTTAAAAGAACAAAATAAGAACATATACTGGCCAGCCGAATCGCGAGTAGGCCATGATCTCACACTATCCCTCATCTCCACTCAAATGGCTCTATGTCGATTTCAACAGTTATTTCGCCAGCGTGGAGCAGCAGGAGCAGCCGCATCTGCGGGGGCGGCCGGTCGCGGTGGTGCCGGTCGAGACGGACAGCACCTGCGCCATCGCCGCGAGTTACGAGGCAAAGGCGTTCGGTATCAAAACCGGCACGCCAATCTGGGAAGCGAAGAAGCTGTGCCGAACCCTCGTCTGCGTGCTCGCGCGGCATGAGCTGTACGTTGACTATCACCACCGTGCGATCGACGAGATCAACCGCCATATCCCGGTGAACGACGTATGCTCGATTGACGAGATGGCAGTGCGACTGCTCAGCAACGAAGCGCAGCCGGAAGTCGCGCGTCAGATAGCGCTATCTATCAAGGCGGGACTGCGCGAAAGCCTCGGCCCGTGGGTGCGCTGCTCGATCGGCATCGCGCCCAACCGCTATCTCGCCAAGGTCGCGACCGACCTCGAAAAACCCGATGGCCTAACCGTGCTGATGCCCGACGAAATTGAGCGCCGCCTGATCGCAGAACTGAAACCGCGCGACCTACCTGGCATCGGTCGCAATATGGAAAAACGCCTGTGGCTGAAAGGCGTATTCACGATGGCGGACATCATGGCGTTGGACCGGCGACGGATGCGCTCCGTGTGGGGCAGCATCTGGGGCGAGCGCATGTGGTATCTGCTGCGCGGGCATGACCTGCCGGAGCTGGAGACACAGCGGCGCAGCATCGGGCATAGCCACGTCCTCGGCCCCGCGCTGAGGCCGCCGACGCAAGCAATCAACGTCGCCCGCCGCCTGACGATGAAAGCCGCCGCGCGCCTGCGCCGCATGGGCTATACCGCGCGGCTGTTCGGCTTTTCCGCGCGACTGGAGGATGGACGGCGGGTGCGGGGCGAACTGCGCTGCACGCCTTCGCAGGACAGCCCAACCTTCCTCGCCATGATGCTGCATATCTGGGACGCGGTAGTGCCGCGCGAACCCGGCATATTGGTGAAGAAGATCTCGGTCGTGCTGCTGGGGCTGGAGCCGGAGAATGGCGCCCAATTATCCCTGTTCCCGAACGAGCAAGCAGGCGCAGAGATTGCTATCCCCCCACCCCCGCGTTCCTTGCGCCTTTCCCGCGCGCTCGACCGGCTCAATCACCGCTTCGGGCGCGACACAGTGTTGATCGGCATGTTGCCCAGCGCCGGTCGCGGCTTTTCCGGCACCAAGATCGCCTTCACCCGCATCCCGGACCGGGAGGAGTTTCTGGAATAGCCGCTGCCGCCCGAAACCGCCCGCATCTTCCTACAATAGGAAAACAGCTTTTCCTCAGCAGGGAGAAAATCATGCAGGCATTACTCATAATGGCGTCAGCGGTCGGCCTGATGGCCACATCCGCCACCCGCCCACCCCATTGGAGCTATCAGGGGCATGAAGGCCCGGAACATTGGGGCACGCTTTCGCCCGAATTCGCTACCTGCGGCACCGGCCACACCCAGTCACCGATCGATCACGGCGGCTTCGATGCCAAACAAGCCGTTGCTGTCTCCACCGATTATCATGCCGGGCCGCTGATGCTGCTCAACAACGGGCATACTGTGCAGGCGAATTTCGTCACCGGCTCCACGCTCAGCAGCGGCGGCCATAGTTATGGCCTCGTTCAGGTACATTTTCACACACCGTCCGAGGAAGCATTCAACGGCGAACATTATCCGATGGTCGCGCATTTCGTGCACAAGGATACGGCGGGCAAGCTCGCGGTGCTAGGAGTGCTCTTCGAAGAAGGCGCTCCCAATGTCGAGCTGGCGAAACTGATCGCGCATGCGCCGAAGAGCGAGACGCCATCACACGAGATTGCCAACGCAGAGTTCAATCCTGCGGCGCTGTTGCCGCATGACCTGCATGTCTATCGCTATGCCGGTTCGCTCACTACACCGCCCTGCACAGAGGGCGTGAACTGGCATGTCGCGCTGACGCCCGTCACGGCAAGCAAGGCGCAGATCGAGGAGATCCATGCGATCATCGGCAATAATGCCCGCCCGGTGCAGCCCTTGAACGGGCGGCAGCTCGCGGCAGACTGAACTGAAACTCCGGGGCGGCTGTTACGCCGCCTCGGCCACCCGCTTCGCCTTCTTGCGCTCATGCGGGTCGAGGTGGCGCTTGCGCAGGCGGATGGACTTTGGCGTCACCTCCACCATCTCGTCCTCGTCGATATAGGCGATCGCCTGCTCCAGCGTCATGCGGCGCGGCGGGGTGAGGCGGATCGCGTCGTCCTTACCGCTGGCGCGGAAGTTGGTGAGCTGCTTCGACTTCATCGGATTGACCTCAAGGTCTTCCGGCTTGGCGTTCTCGCCGATCACCATACCCTCGTAGATCGGTTCGCCGGGGCTGACGAACAGCACGCCGCGATCCTCAAGCGCATTCAGCGCATAGCCGACCGCCTCGCCCGAACCGTTGGAGATGAGAACGCCATTGGGGCGGCCCTCGATTGCGCCCTTATAGGGGCCATATTTCTCGAACAGCCGGTTCATAATGCCGGTGCCGCGCGTGTCGGAGAGGAACTCACCATGATAGCCGATGAGGCCACGTGACGGGGCGCTGAACGTGATGCGCGTCTTGCCACCACCGGAGGGGCGCATGTCGGTCATCTCTGCCTTCCGGAGCGCCATCTTGTCGATCACGGTGCCGGAATATTCGTCATCCACATCGATAACGACGGTTTCATAGGGTTCTTCGCGGCCGTTCACCCCATCCTGAAACAGCACGCGCGGGCGGGAAATACCCAGCTCGAAGCCTTCGCGCCGCATCGTCTCGATGAGCACGCCAAGCTGGAGCTCGCCACGCCCGGCGACTTCGAAGCTGTCCTTGTCGGCGCTTTCTGTGACGCGGATGGCGACGTTCGATTCCGCCTCGCGCATCAGGCGGTCGCGGATCATGCGGCTCGTCACCTTGTCGCCCTCGCGGCCCGCCATCGGCGAGTCATTCACCGCAAAGCGCATCGAGAGTGTCGGCGGGTCGATCGGCTGCGCCTTGATCGGGGTCGAGACGGAAAGATCGGCGATGGTGTTCGCCACGGTCGCGGTGGTGAGGCCCGCGAGCGAAATGATGTCGCCCGCCTTCGCGCTCTCCACCGGCACGCGCTCCAGCCCGCGGAATGCCATGATCTTGGTGGCGCGGCCTTGCTCGATCACCTTGCCGTCGCCATCGAGCGCGTGGATCGGCTGATTGAGCTTCAGCACGCCGGTCTGCACGCGGCCAGTGAGGATACGGCCGAGGAAGTTGTCGCGATCCAGCAGCGTCGCGAGGAAGGTGAACGGCGCGTCCTCCTCCACCTCGTGCGGCGGCGGCACATGATCGACGATCTTCTGGAACAAAGGCGTCAGATCGCCCTCGCGCGCCTCGATGTCGTCGCTGGCATAGCCGTTGCGGCCCGACGCATAGAGCACAGGGAAGTCGAGTTGCTCGTCGCTCGCCTCAAGGCTGACGAACAGGTCGAATACCTCATCCAGCACTTCGCTGGCGCGGCCATCGGGGCGGTCTATCTTGTTGACGACGACGATGGGCTTCAGGCCCAGCGCCAGCGCCTTGCCGGTCACGAACTTGGTCTGCGGCATCGCGCCTTCGGAGCTGTCGACCAGCAGGATCACGCCATCGACCATGCTCAATATGCGCTCCACCTCGCCGCCAAAGTCCGCGTGGCCGGGCGTATCGACGATATTGATCCGCGTGCCCTGCCACTCGACCGAGGTGCACTTGGCGAGAATCGTGATGCCGCGCTCTTTTTCGAGGTCGTTCGAATCCATCGCGCGTTCCTCGACGCGCTGGTTGTCGCGGAAGGTACCGGACTGGCGGAAAAGCTGGTCCACCAGCGTGGTCTTGCCGTGGTCGACGTGCGCGATGATCGCCACGTTCCGAAGAGCGTTGGGGTTGAGGCTCATAAATCTCTGTCTCGTTTTTCGAGGGGTCCAGAGCCGCTGCCCCGGTGTTCGGCGCGGCCCTTAGCTTATTTTGCGGTGCAGCGCAACTGCGCCTGTCACAACAAGACTATGCTGCGCTCCGCCGCCTCCGCCGCCCGGCGCGCGGCCAGCAACAGGTTCGCCTGAAAGTCACCGGCGCTTTCTCCGTTAGCATCGTCCGTAGTCGCCTTGATGCCAGCCCAGGGTAGCCCCAGCCGTTGCGCCACCTGCGCCAGCGCACCCGTCTCCATATCGACGAGATCACCGCTGAGGCCATCGCGCAGCCGCATGCTATGATCCGGGCACTCGACGAAGCAATCGCCGGTGACGATCCGCGCACGCGGTAAACCGACATCGGGCAATGGATGCGCCCGGAACGCCTCGACGCTCGCCGGGCCAATCGGCCAGCTCCCGGCAGTATAATGTGTGAATCCTTGGGGACGCTGCGCGCCGAAATCCCCCTGCACCGCCTCGTGAAGCAGGAAGCAGTCGCCAGATATATCGGACAGCTTTCCCGCCGTGCCGATAATCATCAGCAGTTCTGCGTGAGTCAGGGTCGCGAGCAAGGTAGCAGCGAGTGCGGCATTGACCTTGCCGACGCCGCAGCAAGTAATCGCCACCTCATGCGCGCCCAAAGCCACAAAGCGCACCGAGAGATGCCCATGCTGCTCAACGCGTTCATATTGCCCCGGCAGGAAAGCATCGGCTTCCTCCTGAACCCCGGTGATGATCGAAATCTTCACGCGCCTCAATGCCCCGGAAAGGCGAGGAGCGCACGAGCATTGACACCCGCATGAGCAAGCCGCGCCGCGCCGCCAAGATCCGGCAGATCGACGAGAAAGCGCGCTTCAGCCACCATCGCCCCCTCACTCCGCAACAACTCCACACCCGCGAGCGCCGTGCCCCCGGTCGCGATCAGATCATCGACCAGCAGCACCCGCGCCCCTTCCGATACCGCGCCCACATGCATCTCGATCCGGTCCGTGCCATATTCCAGCGCGTAATCGATGCCGACCGCCGCGCCCGGCAGCTTGCCCGATTTCCGCAGCATGATCTTGCCCTTGGAAAGCGCATAACTGAGCGCCGAGGCGACGATAAACCCGCGCGCCTCAATCCCCGCGATCAGATCCACCCCGTCCGCGTCGAACGTCCCGATCAGCCGGTCGATCGCGGTGCGGAAGCCCGGCCCATCAAGCAGCAGCGTCGATACATCGCGGAACAATATGCCGGGCTTCGGGAAATCCGGGATCGTCCGCACCAGCGCGGCAAGATCGGCGTTGGCGTCCAGTTGATCGAGCATCTCCACCCCCTTTAAAAAGCCGAGCCATCCTTGCGGGTAAAGCCGGTTTCGCCGCTAAACTTCATGTCTATGTCAGGATAATGACAGTCACCCACAGGCGGCTTGCCGATCGCCACGAACACGCAATCCGCATCACTCTCGTTGACGATATGGTGCCCGTTGCCGTCATTCTTGGGAAACACCGCCACGTCTCCGGGCTTCAGCGGCGTGCATCCATTATCGTCGATCAACACCGCTTCTCCGGCGAGCATCACGACCAGCTCGTCTTCGTCCTCATGCCAGTGTCGCTGCGACGACCCCGCGCCGGGCTTCAGCGTCACATGGCTCGCGCCGAAATCACTCAACCCGAAATGCGGCGCGAGCCTGCGCACCCAGCGCCCCTCGACCAGCTTATCATGTGGCGGCGGATACCCGGTCTTGTTACCGGCGGTAATCGCGTCAAGGTCGATCTTGGGCATGGCTTATCCCTCATCTGGCGCTTGGGTCTGTCATCGGCTATCGCAGCGGCATGACGATGTCCAATGCTGAAATGCACGATCCTTTAGCCCTCGCGCAAGCGCTTATCGCCCGCCCCTCCGTCACGCCCGCTTGCGGAGCGGTGTTCGATGTGCTGGAGGCGGCGCTTGTTCCCCTTGGCTTCGCGGTCGACCGCTGGGTGACGGGCGAGGCGCCCGATGGCCCGGTCGAGAATCTGATCGCGGTGCGCTTAAATGGCGCGGGCAAGCATTTCGCCTTCGCCGGGCATCTGGATGTCGTGCCGCCGGGTAATGGCTGGAGCACCGATCCGTATCAGCCGGAGCGGCGCGGGGAATTGCTCTATGGCCGCGGCGCGGTCGATATGAAGGGCAGCATCGCGAGCTTCGTCGCGGCCCTGCCCGCATTGCTAGACCTCCCCGGCACCATCTCGCTGCTCATCACCGGCGACGAGGAGGGTGCTGCCGTTTACGGCACCCGCGCGATCATCGAGCGGATGGCGGCGCGCGGCATCAAGCCCGATCTCTGCCTTGTGGGTGAACCGACGTCCGTGAACCAGCTCGGCGATATGGTGAAGATAGGCCGACGCGGCTCGGTCAATATGTGGATCAGCGTCGCGGGCACCCAGGGCCATGTCGCCTACCCGCATTTGGCCGACAATCCGATCCCGCGCCTGCTCGCCATCCTCAACACCATCGAGGCGATAGAGCTGGACGCGGGCAATGACTGGTTTCAGCCCAGCAATATCGAGATCACGGACATCAGCGTCGGCAACAGCGCGACCAACGTGATCCCGGCGGAAGCAAAAGCGCGCATCTCGATCCGCTTCAATGATATGCACAGCGGCGCAGAGCTGGAGAGCCGCATCCGCGCGATTGTGGAGGCCGAAGGCGGCACGCTGGAGGCGAAGATCAGCGGCGAAGCCTTCCTCACTCCACCCGGCGAATTCTCCGCGCTCATCAGCGAGGCGATCGAGGCCGAAACCGGCGTCACGCCCGAACTCTCCACCACCGGCGGCACCTCCGACGCGCGGTTCCTGTCAAAGCTCTGCCCAGTGGTAGAATTCGGCCTCTGCAACGCGACGATGCACAAGCTCGACGAGGCGGTCGCGGTCGCGGACCTGTCAACGCTGCGGGATATTTATGCGGCGGTGGTGAAGTGCGTGTTGGGGTAGGTGAGCTTGGATCAGATCAATCACTCGAATGGCAATACTTATGATCTAATTGATGGATCGTTTTTTCACCTAACTGAGGCGTCGAACTCCTTGGTAATGCACAACGCACGTATAGGTAGCGGCGTATTACTCTCGGTATCGGCTATAGCTAACATGCCGGGCCTAGCAGGAGCGATAACCTCTTATGCTGCCTTCAACAGCGAGCAGGAAAAAGAGGCATACTGGGAAAAAGTTAGAGCAGCTTCTTTTTCGCAACTACCGTCACGTCTAAAATCTTTTTATTGCTTCGAGGATAGAAGTAATGCCGAAGCTGCCAATAAAAAATGGTTTAATGATGATCGAGCTATTCTCGAATTAAGGATAATCCATGGCTCTCAGATTGCAAGGGTGGACACACAATGGCTGAATTGCAATGAAGAAAAGTGGCCGCATCATTCAAAAGAATATTGGTCGGGAACAATGACCAACGATCCGTTTGTTGAAATTATTGTGTCTGGCTGCATGTATTTTCCTGACTGGAAAAACTTTAGGCTGCTTGGCACTTAGCTGCTGCCCATTCTGCTTCTACCCCCGCCTCCTCAAAATCACATAGAGCGCGCCCATTCCCCCATGCCGTGGATGCGCGGTGCGGACGCTGGCGATCTGTTCGGCATAGCCGGAGAGCGCGAGCCAGTCGCCGATCTCGGCGCGGATCGCCCCGCGTCCCTTGTGCCCCACTGGTCCAATATGCGACGGGCGCGGGTTGCCCGTCACCACCAGCAGCACGCGCTGGCCCTTCGCCACCGCCTGCGCCAACGCCTGATTGAGCCGGGCATGGGCGGCGTCGAGAGTATGGTTATGCAGGTCGATCACCGCATCAGGCGCTAAAGTGCCATTGCCGATCCGCCGCTCCCAGCTGGTGTCCAGGACAGGGGTCGGCGCACGTTTGGGCTGAGGGCGCGATGGAAGAATGGCAGCACCCGGCGCCGCCATCACCCGCGCCATCGCTTGCGCCGGTGCTTCCACCACATCAGCAGCGGGAACGGATTTGCCTTCCAGCGGGCTGACGGTGCGCGCCAGCCGCGCCCAGATCGCCTGCTCCTCCGCGCTGAGGCGGCGTGGCGACATTATTTTGGTAATGCGTTTATGCGCGCAACCGTCCCAATCGGCAGCAACAGCAGCGTTGTCCCGCGCGCGGACATGCCGCCCGCGATGCTCCGCGCCCGCTCGCCCGCGCCCCAGAAGGTGTCAAAGCGGTTCGCACCCTTGATCGCCCCGCCGGTATCCTGCGCGACCCAGAGGCCATTCGCCTCGCCACGATCCAGCGACAGCATCACCGGCGCCCCTAGCGGCGTGAAAGCAGGGTCCGCCGCCACGCTTGCTTCGCCCGTTACGGCCACGCCCATCGCGCCGATTGGCCCCGCCCCGTTCAGCTCGCGAAAGAACACGAAGCTCTTGTTCTCGTTCATGATCTTGCGGCCCTCTTCAGGGTTGGCGCGCAAATAGGCCATGATGTCCTGCATCGATCCCGCCTGGATCAGCCCGCGATCCTTCATCAGCTTGCCGATGCCGGTATAATCGCGCCCGTTCTGGTCGTCATAGCCGATGCGCATGACGGAGCCATCAGGCAGGCGAAGGCGGCCGCTGCCCTGAATCTGAAGGAAGAACAGCTCAATCGGGTCGGCCGCCCATGCCAGCTCCAGTCCCTTGGCGGCAAGCGCATTGCTGTCAACAATGTCCGCCCGCGCGAAATAGGGAATGAAGTTCCGCCCCTCGACTCTTCCGCGGATCTTCTTGCCCTTCAGCGCATCGCTAAACTGGGCGAGGTCGACATTGATGAGGTCCGGCGGGCGCTTGTAGATCGGCGTCTGATAGATGCCGGTCTGGATGCGCGATCCCGCAATCTCCGGCTCATAATAGCCGGTAACATAAGTCGCGCCGGTGCCGACCTGCGCGGTCTCGAAATAGCGCGCGAAGAAATCGGCGGCGGTTGCGTCTGGCCAGCTCGCGGCGGCGGCGCACGCCTGCGCCCAGTCAGTCCCTTGCGTAAGGCCCGATTGATCAGTGCGCCACATCAATGCGGGGCAAGAAAGACGAAATGCACCGAGCGCCGCGACGGTGTGCGCATCCTGTGGCACGACCTGACTGACCGATGGCCCGGCGGCAATTCCTGCGGTGAGCGCGGTTTCAGCGGGCGCAGCTGGCGTAGGTTGAGAAGGTGAAACCGGCGGGCGTGGCTTGGCGGGTGTGGGCTTGTGCGTCGGCGCAGGCGTCGTCGCCGGGCCGTGTCCCTCAGGGATGATCCCGCCCGCGCAACCAGAGAGCAACGAACAGGCGGCCATCAGCGGCAGCGCACGCCACGAGGAAAAGCGCCGCACCGTGATCGCCTCACCGAATGAGAACCGCATTACTGCGCCTCGTCGGTTTCGCTCAGCTTCCAGTTGGGGTCGGCATGGCCGATTTCGCGGGTGAAGGTCCAGAGGTCGTGCGTCGCCACCGCGTCGGTCATCGTTCCGGCGATGATCTGGCCGTCCTTGTCGCGAGTAATTGCCGCAATGTCGGCGTCAAACTGTATGGTGACATGCGCGGTGCGGCCCACCAGCGACGCCTCGACGATCTGCGCCTTGTCGATCCGCACGAGACGGTTGTCGAGCACCTGCCCCGCCGCCTCGCGCTCGTCGATCGCCTGCTCGAACGACTGCGCGACGTCCGAATCACACAGCCAGTGCAGATCGTCGCGCTTGCCCTTCCAGAACGCCTCGAGGATCATGCCATAAGCGGAGCGCGCGCCCTCGAGAAACTGCGGTACATCGAAATTGCGATCCGCAGCGATGATCGCGCGGATCCCGTTCTCAGCTCCCGGGGCGATGATGCTCTCGGCAAAACGGGTGCGATCCGCAGTTGCGCCGGGCTGAACCTCTGCCTGAACCGGCTTGGCCATGCGCTCGTCACCCTGCAATGGCGCGGGCTGTTGCTCATGACCGGTCCTGCGGCCGAGCACCGAATAAAGCCGCAATGCGAGGAAAGCGGCGACCAGAGCCAGTATGACGATCATATACACGGGTTATAGCCTGTCACGGTTAACAAAGAGATGAACAATCAACATAGGCAAAGTGCCAGCACTTTTCAAACCCGCCTGAGCGAAAAAGCGCAGCTCTCCCTTCATCGCCCGCATTGCCCTTGTGCTTCAGTACTGCTAAGCGCGCCGCTGATGTGCGCCCGAATTGGGTGACAGACCAGTTTCAACAGAAGAAAGACCATTAACATGGCAGACGACGCCACCTCGACAGAGCCCCTCGCCAACGGTGCTGATACCGCACCCGCTATCGGCCTGCTCACGCAATATGTGAAGGATCTCTCGTTCGAGAACCCGAACGCGCCCACCGTCTATCAGTGGCAGGAGCAGCCCGAGATCGATGTGCAGTTCAACATCGGCTCCGATAAGCCCGCCGATGATGTTTATGAGGTTGCGTTGAAGATCGAGGTAAAGGCCAAGTCTTCGCAGGGTGCGGCCTTCGCCGTGGACCTCACATATGCCGGCCTGTTCGGCATCCGCAACGTGCCTGACGATCAGATCCATCCGTTTCTGTTTGCCGAGGCGCCGCGCCTGTTGTTCCCGTTCGCACGCCGCATCGTGGCGGATGCGATCCGTGACGGCGGGTTCCAGCCGCTGATGCTCGATCCGATCGATTTCAACGGGCTCTATATGCAGCAGTTGCAGGCGCAACAGGCCGCGCAGAGCGAAGAAGCCCTGGGCAACGCCTAAATGGGTTTGATGGGGCACATTACACAATGAGCCTCATCCGCGCTTCTGGAACGATCGGCGCGCTGACGCTGGTGAGCCGCGTACTCGGCATGGTGCGCGACATGCTGGTCGCGCGCTATCTGGGTGCAGGGCTGGCGTCTGACGCGTTCCTGATCGCGTGGCGCCTGCCCAATCTTTTCCGCGCCCTGTTCGCTGAGGGTGCGTTCTCCGCCGTGTTCGTGCCGATGTTCAATCGCACGATGGCGGAGGCGGACAAGGACGATCCGGGTTCCGGCAAGGCGGCGGCGGTGCTGTTTGCGGAACAGGTGCTCTCTGTCCTGTTCCCGTTCCTCGTCATTTTCACCATCATTATGATGATCTTCGCCGCGCAGATTGTCTGGGCGATGACCGGCGGCTTCCCCGATGGCGGGCCGCAGAAATTTGCTTTAGCGGTCGATCTGACGCGGATCACCTTCCCCTATCTCGCGCTGATCTCGATCGTCTCGCTGCTGGGCGGCATATTGAACTCACTCGACCGTTTCTGGGTCAACGCCGCCGCGCCGATATTGCTCAATATCTGCATGATCGTCGCGGTGCTGGTCTTCCGCGGCGCAACGCCCTATGAAACCAGCTACACGCAGGCGGTCGCCGTCACCGTCTCCGGCGCGATGCAGCTCTTATGGCTGATGTGGGCCTGCGCACGCGAAGGCGTCGTACTATGGCCGCGCATGCCGCGCCTCACGCCGCGCGTTAAACAAATGCTGATCCTCATCCTGCCCGCCGCGCTGGGACAGGGGGCGATCCAGTTCAACCTGCTGATCTCGACCTCATTGGCCGCGCGATACCTCCAGCAAGGCGCGGTCAGCTATCTCTATTATGCCGACCGGCTCAATCAGTTGCCGCTGGGCCTGATCGGCATTGGGGTGGGCACCGCGATCCTCCCCGCGCTTTCCAGACAGATCGGCTCCGGCAATGAAGGCGCCGCCAAGGAGACACAGAACCGTGCGATTGAGCTGGCGCTGTTCCTCTCGCTCCCCGCTGCCGTGGCGCTATGCGTCGCCGCAACACCGCTGATCCGTGGCCTGCTTCAACATGGGGTATTTACGCCTGCCGACACCATCGGCGCGGCCTCGGCGCTCGCGGTGTTCTCGCTCGGTGTCCCCGCTTATGTGCTCATCAAGGTTCTGACCCCAGGCTTCTATGCGCGGCAGGATACCAAGACGCCGGTGCGCGTCGCGCTCTTCTCCATGCTGTTCAACCTGGTGGGCAATTTGATCCTGATCTGGCCCTTGGGCCATGTCGGCGTCGCCGCCGCGACCGCTTTTTCCGCGTGGGTCAACGTCATCATCCTCTATTGGCTGCTGCACCGCGACGATCATTTGCAGGCCGACGCCCGCTTGATGTCGCGCGGCGCGCGGATCGTCGTGGCGAGCGCCGTGATGGGAGTCGCGCTCTGGTTCATGGGGCCATATTCGGATCACTATATGGCAGGCAGTTTCCTAACCCGCGTAATCGCGCTCTCCCTGTTGTGCGGCGGGGGCGCTTTGGTCTATGCGGTCGCGATCTTTGGGTTAGGCGCCTATCGCCTGTCCGAACTGAAGGCGCTCGTCTCGCGCCGCAAGTAGAACGAGAGAGTATCATGCGCGTCCTTTCCGGCATCCAGCCCACCGGCAATCTTCACCTCGGCAATTATCTCGGCGCAATCCGCAACTGGGTGAAGATGCAGGACGAGATGGACGCCCAGAGCCAGTGCTTCTTCTTCCTCGCGGATATGCACTCGATCACGGTGCATGAAGGCCGCGAGCAACGCCTCGCCAATGTGCGCGAGATGGCGGCGGCCCTGGTCGCCTGCGGGATCGACCCGGATCGCTCGGTGCTGTTCAATCAGGCCCGCGTCCCAGCTCATGCCGAGCTGTGCTGGCTGCTGAATGGCACCGCGCGCATCGGCTGGCTCAACCGCATGACGCAGTTCAAGGACAAGGCGGGCAAGAACCGCGAAGGCGTCTCGATCGGCCTCTATGTCTATCCTGTGCTGCAGGCGGCTGACGTACTGCTTTATCAGGCGACGCATGTTCCGGTGGGGGAGGACCAGAAGCAGCATCTGGAGCTGACCCGCGACATCGCGATCAAGTTCAACACCGATTTCGAGCGTGAAGTGTTTACGCTGCCCGATCCGATCATCCCCAAGGAGACCGCGCGGATCATGTCCCTGCGCGATGGCTCGGCCAAGATGTCCAAATCCGACCCGTCGGACCAGAGCCGCATCAACCTCACGGACGACGACGACGCCATCGCCCAGAAGGTCCGCAAGGCCAAGACGGACCCGGAGCCACTGCCCAGCGAGGCCAAGGGGCTGGAGGGGCGGCCAGAGGCACAGAACCTTGTCGGCATCTATGCCGCCATGTCAGGCACCAGCCCTGACGCCGTGTGCGCGCAGTTCGCGGGGCAAGGCTTTGGCGCATTCAAGCCCGCGCTGGCGGATTTGCTGGTGAGCAGCCTTCACCCGATCCGTGAGCGTTATGTGGCGTTGAAGGACGATCACGCTGCGCTGGACGCAATCCTCGTTAAGGGAGCGAAAAAGGCTTCTGCCGCCGCCGAGCCAACGCTGCGCGCCGCTTATGACGCGATGGGACTGATGCGCTGAGGCGTTTCGCCCATTCGTTCAATCGCCATTCAGTTGCGCTTTGCTATATCCATGCGCATTATGGATCATCGCCGCGCATGACAGGCGGCGTGAGAGGTAGGACGGGATCATGAGAACCAGAAAAACCCTTGGCATAGCACTCGCCAGCGCCGCATTGCTGCTTACTGCGGGTTGCGCGGAACGCTTTCAGGCGAACGTCGCCCGCTTTCAGCAGCTCCCCGCAACGCAGGGCCAGAGCTTCACCATCGTCGCCGACGATCCGCGCCTCGCTGGTGGGATCGAGTTCGGCGAATATGCCTCGCAGGTTGCGCACAAGCTCGGCGGCGTAGGCTATGTGCCATCGGAAGACCCAGCGAAGGCGGACCTCATCGTGCGGATGCGCTATAGCGTCGACAACGGCCGCGAGCGGGTGCGCTCCACAGGTTTTGCACCAGATCCGTTCTACTACGGTTATGGACGCTATGGCCCCCGCGGCTATTGGGGATACCCCTATCACTGGGGCTTCTATGACCCATTCCTGTTCGGCCCCAATTACAACAGCGTCGAGAGTTATACGGTTTACACCGGTACGCTGGAGTTGAAGATCGACCGCGCCAATGGCGGCACACGGCTGTTCGAGGGCAAGGCAGAAGCGCAGTCTCTCAGTAACAAGACTACCTATCTGGTGCCGAACCTCATCGACGCGATGTTCGTCAACTTCCCCGGCAAGTCGGGTGAGACGGTGAAGATCACTTTGGGGCCTGAGAAAGACAAGAAATAAGCCGAAATCAGGGGAGCCGCAAAAGCCGCTCCCCCGTCCCCCTGTTTTCCTTACATCTCGAGCTGACGCTGCAGCTTGCGGATATCCGAATCAATTTCGGAGTTCGTCTGACGCATTTCCTCGATCGTGCGCACGGCGTGGATCACCGTGCTGTGGTCGCGCCCGCCAAAGATGCGACCGATTTCGGGCAAAGAACGCGGCGTCATCTTCTTCGCCAGATACATCGCGACCTGACGCGGTCGGGCGACTGCGCGTGCGCGGCGCTTGGAGCGCATTTCTGCCGGATCGATCCGGTAATGCGCGGCGCACGCCTTCTGGATTTCATCGACGGTGATACGTCGGGCGTTCGCCCGCACCGCGTCCGCCAGCATCGCCTGCGCAAACTCCATATCGACCGCGCGGCCGGTAAGCTGCGCATAAGCCAGGAGCTTGTTGAACGCGCCTTCCAGCTCGCGCACATTGGTGCGGATCGAGCGGGCGAGGAAATCGAGTACCGGGTCGGGGATGATAACATCGGAGAGTGTGGCGCGCTTTGCTTCGAGGATCGCGCGGCGCAGCTCGATGTCGGCGGGCTGGATATCCGCCACAAGACCTCCAGCAAGACGCGAAAGGATACGCGGATCAACTGCATCCAGATGCTGCGGCGCCCTGTCCGCGCTGATGACGATGCGCGCGCCATGCTCAGCGAGCTCGTTGATCGTATGGAGGAATTCCTCCTGAGTCGATCCCTTGCCGGCAATGAACTGAATGTCATCGATCAGCAGCAGCTTCGCCGCCCGCAACCGCGCCTTGAACGCCATGCTGTCATTTGCGCGCATCGCGGTCACGAACTCCATCATGAACTTTTCCGCCGACATGTAGATGATCATGTGGCTGGGGAAGTGGGCGCGATAGTCGCTTGCAATCGCGTGGAGCAGGTGGGTCTTGCCCTGCCCGGTGCCGCCATGAATATAAAGCGGGTTGAACAGAGGCGCACCGAGCGCCGCCATCGCCTTCGCCGCTGTGCAGGCGAGCCGGTTGCTCTCTCCCACAATGAACTCTGCGAAACTGTGGCGCAGGTTGAGGCCATCCTGCGTCGTGGGACGTGCAGGCACAGTGGCAGCCATGTCTAACGGTTGGCGCTGCTCCGTCATGCGCGGAGCCATTACCACTCCTGCCTCTTGTGCGGCCCGGATGATCCGTACGTCCTCAACCCCAATCTGCGCAGAACGAAACGCCAAGCGAATCCGGTCGCCAAACTGGCCAGTGATGAAATTGGCGGAAAAATCGGACCCGACGAGCAACTCCAGCGTGCCGCTCATATCGCAATAGCTGCCCAGCTTCAGCGGCTTCAGCCACTGGTCAAACATCCGCACGCCAACAGCACTGCGCAGCCCCGCCTTGATGCTGTCCCATCCTGCCAGAATATGCGCCGGACACTCCGATCCCGTCGCCGCAATAGCGGCAGGAGCCTGTTTCAAAACAGCGATGTTGTCACCCCCAGAGAACACGCGACCGCCTTTCCTCTCTTGGGAAGCGGCCCCCCGCTCCCCCATTGCATGACGCAAACAATCCCCCTTCCACACTCACGGTTGAATGTGGCCTGCTGTCTGCGGATCATGATGACCGCGAATCTGGAATCAGCTCCGCGGGTGGAGACAAGGCTTAGGGAAAAGTTAACGATTGGATCAAGAGGGCGAACCGTCAAAAAACTGAAATAAACTATTTGACAGACGGATTAGCGTCGAACTCTCAAAAACTTTTTTATTACTTTGATTTATAATGATTTTTTTCTGATTTTTATTTCGCACTCACAGCGAATCAGCACAAGTCCTTGCTTCCCGGCCAGCGCCTGTTTCAGACGGATTTATGTAGCCCGGATGATCGAAAATAACATACGCGGCCATGTTCCCGGAACGTTTCAGGCATGAGAAAACCCGCCGGGTATTCCCGACGGGTCATAGCTCATTTCACGATGAAGTGATTCGGCTCAGGCGAGCGCGCTGACCGCTTTCGTCAGGCGGCTGAACTTGCGCGAGGCGGTATTCTTGTGGAGAACGCCACGGGCCACGCCACGAGCCAGCTCTGGCTGAACATTGGCAAGCGCCGAAGCGGCGGTTGCCTTGTCTCCGGCGGCAACAGCGCTCTCGACCTTCTTTACGAGCGTGCGGATGCGGCTGATGCGGTTGCCATTGATCTCGGCGCGACGTTCGTTGCGGCGGATGCGCTTTTTTGCCTGCGGCGTATTGGCCATAAGTTCCTCAAAAAACCTGTCTGAATACCCAAATTGCACGGAAGCACGCATGCTCCCTGAATCGCGAAGGCTGGCCCATAGCCGTTCAGCCAATCTCCGTCAACCAAAAGGCGCGGCCTTGTCCTCATGGCATTTTGATCCTAGCGGGAGGCTATGGTCTTCGCGCTCACTCTCGTCGCACTACTGGCAGGGATAGCATTTCTCCATCCCTATATCAGCTATCCGCTTAGCCTGCGTCTGATGCGGGCGCGACCTGTAAGGAGGGTAGCGGCAGGCGACTCCATCGCCCCCCGCCCCAGCGCGACCCTGCTGTTCAGCGCTTATAACGAAGAACGCGCGCTCAAGCCCAAGCTCGCCAATCTGGAAGCGATCAAGGCATTCCACCCTGACCTAGAAATCCTCGCCTATTCCGACATGAGTACGGATGGCACTCTCGCCCTGCTGGAAAGCCGCCCGGACCTTCTCCGTGTCATCCCGACGCGCGAGCGCACCGGCAAGGCGATGGGCATGCGCCGCATGGTGGCGGAGGCAAAGGGCGAGATCTGCATATTCACCGATGCCAATGTGATGCTAGAACCTGAGTCAGTGGGAACATTGCTCGATTATTTCCGCGACTCAGAGATCGGCGGCGTTTCCGGCACGCTGCATTATGTGAATGATGCAGACGGCACGACGGCCAGCGTCGGCGGCCTCTATTGGCGGCTGGAGGAAAAGATCAAGGCGCTCGAATCCCGCTGCGGCTCGATCATGGGCGCAGACGGCGCAATTTTCGCCACCCGGCGCGCACTCTATCCTGAAGTGCCGCCACACCTGCTCGACGACATGATCGTCTCCATGAGCGTGCTGTTTCATGGTAAGCGGCTCATCAGCGCCGATGACGTGATCGCTTATGAGCGCAACACCACCGACCCCAAAGACGAATTCCGCCGCAAACGCCGCATCGCCTGCCGCTCCTACGCGTCCTGGCGCCATCTCGCGCCACAGATAAAGCAGCATTTCTCGCTGGCCGACCGATACAAATTCTTCTCGCACAAGCTGCTCCGTTGGTTCGGCGCGCCGCTGGCGATCCTCTCCGGCTCAACGCTCAGCCTAGCCTTGTGGCTTGATGGTCAGACCGTGCTGCTAGGTGCGCTATGGGGTAGTGCAACTTTGGTAGCCCTCGGCGCTGCTGCAGGGCTGAAACCCTGCGCCGTACTGATGGGGATTGTAGCGGCGATCGGAGCGGCATTTCTCGGTGTGATCGATGCCCTGCGCGGAAAAACCTATCAGACCTGGTCACCCGCCAAGTCGCGGGATTGAGCAAGGATGAGTTTTCTGTCGCCCATATCTGTCGTTCCGGACATGACAATATAGCGGGCGTCAGAACCCGCTAGCTTCGCGTTCCCTTGTTTCAATTCAACGGCCTTCAGCCCATCATAATGGACCAAATCAGTTTCCACGAGAATGACCCATATCGGTCTAAACTGCTCTAACGACATTGCCATCCACCCTCGGATCGAACAAAATATTACCGAGGGGGAAACAATGGATATTTCGAGATGGACCGCACTGGGAGCAGTGGTGGCGACTGGGCTTTTTAGTCTGGCGCTAACGGAGAACATCTGGGCTATGCCCTCCGAGGGAGAACAGGCTGCAAAATCCAGTGCCGCAGGACCTTCCATGGCGGCAAAAATACGGGTTCCGGCCGGGGCGGAAGAGCCTGTGCTCACCGGTGATGCACGACCGAAGCCGGAACGGATCGCCACCAGTGTATTCGCTGCACGCCCCTTTACCACCAATCTGGTACTCTCTCCAGATGGCACGCACTTTGCGGCGCGAACCCAAGTGCAGGGCAAGGAGGTATTGGCGATTTTCGACTTTAGCCAAATGAATGCGCCAAGACTGATACCGACCGAAGATAAATGGGATCTCATCAGCTATTTTTGGGCGGGCAACAGTCGGTTACTCGTCGATTTTGGTCGGACAGTCCCATGGTATGACGATGAAGCCTATTCGACGCGGCTAATCGTTATAGATATCGTTACGGGTAAAGGCCAGTGGATAGGCGGCAAAACGGAGGGACTAAAAGGGGACGATGTGCTCTGGGTCGACCCAGAAGGCAAGACGATCCTGATCGCCTATCAGAAGACCATCTACGACTATCCCTCGGTGTTTTCTGTCGACCTGAGCAACAACAAGAATACTGAAGTGGTGAAGCAACGCACCGATATATGGGACTGGTATGCCGACAATAAGGGGGTTGTTCGCTATGCCTATGGCTGGCCAGACGACCATCACTGGCAGATGATCTACCGCAAGGACGCCAACGAGCCATTCAAGGTGGTCGCCAAGGGCAGCGACAAGGATAGCGACGATGAAGACACGCTTCACGAAGACAAAGCCTTCAGCCTTATCGATGGCAGCGATGAGGGGTTTAAATATGGCGTGAGCAAACTCAATGGCCTGAAAGGCGTCTATCGTTACAACTACGCAACCCACCAATATGGCGACCTGGTGTTTGAAGCTCCCGACGCCGACATAGATGACGCCGTGCTGAGCGAAGATGGCAAAAATCTGCTGGCCGCATGGTGGACGGACAGCCGTGAGCGTATCAAGTGGTTCGAGCCCGCACGGGAGCAGTTTCAAACCGATGTCGATAAGGCGGTTGGAGAGCGTCAAGCCTGGGTTGTCTCGCGCAGCCGGGATTCCTCTCGCATGATCGTCTGGGTCGGAGCCAGCAACGATCCCGGCACTTATTACTTCTACCAGGAGGCCACGGGACGGATGAGTCCGTTGGCGAAGCTGGCCGAAAACCTGAATAAGGCCAATTTGGCCAAAAGCCAGTATGTACATTACACCGCGCGGGATGGGACCGAGATTCCGGCTTACCTGACCCTGCCCATGGGTCGGGAGGCAAATGGTCTGCCGTTGATCATCATGCCCCATGGCGGGCCTTATGGGGTCCGCGACGATGGTGGCTATTCCGATGACGTGCAGTTTCTCGCCAATCGGGGCTACGCGGTCCTACAGCCTCAATATCGTGGATCGGGCTCTTATGGCAAAGGGTTCGACAAACTCGGCGAGGGCCAATGGGGCCGGGCGATGCAGGACGATATTGACGATGGGATGGATTGGCTGGTGAAATTGGGCGTGGCGGATGCCTCCCGCGTATGCATCGTGGGGGCGTCCTATGGCGGTTACGCGGCGCTATGGGGGGCCACACGCAATCCCGAGCGCTATCGCTGTGCAGTCAGCTTCGCCGGCATTTCGGATATGCCACGACAACTAAAATATCAGATTTCTGGCGACAGCAAGCAGGCGCGCGAGAAGTGGCGCGCGCGTGTGCAAGGCGACATCAACTTTGATCTCAAGAGTATTTCAGCACTTTTTAATATCGACAGACTGAAGGTTCCTGTGATGCTGGTGCACGGTGACAAAGACAGCACCGTGCCGATCAAACAATCCAGACTCTATGCGGATGCGCTGAAGGCGGCAGGGAAACCATATGAATATTACAGCTTGGCCAACGAGGGGCACGGTCTATCAACTGCCGCAAACGCTCAGATCTGGTATGATCGGCTGGATGCATTTCTAGCTAAATATAATCCTGCAGACTAGATCGTGTACGAAGGTCAGTAGCCTGAGCAGATTTCAACCGGAAATATCATGTTTACCGAGATTGCTAGCTTTAGGTAAAATTGGGCTGCACTCTACTGAAGCTGGTGCGGTCATTACTGCCGCCGAGGCTGAAGGGCCGCCCACCAACATTTCGATCATTCACCCGATCCAGAAGCGTTGTCGATAGTGGCGGCTTCTCCGCCCTCTAGCCCGCCGCTACAATCGGCCAGGCGTCGTCATCCTCAATGCCGATCGCGGTCAGCATGCCGGTGCGATAGGCGCCGGTATCGATGCCGATGCGGTTGTGGAGGATCTCTGCGCTGTCGGTCTGGCTGTGGCCATGCACCACGCGCCACGGATGCTTTGCGTTGCTGGAGAGAAACGGCTCGCGGATCCAGCGCATATCCTCTTCGCTCTGCTCCTCAAGCTTGAGCCGCGGTCGCACGCCGGCATGAGCGAAGAGATAATCGCCATGCCTGTGGTGCGAGCGGAGGTTGCGCATCCACTCTGTCAGCGCAGGAGAAACCCGCTCGCGAAACGCCTCGATAACCTGCCATTGCCCACCCTCGCTGAGTGGAGCGCGCTCGACAAGATCCCGCTCGACTCCCCAACTCAGCAGCGTCTCCTCGCCGCCATATTGGAGCCAGAAACGCAGCGCCATGCGGTTGCCATCGAGCACCTTCAGCATTGTTTCTTCGTGATTGCCCATGAGGCAGTGGAAATAGGCGGAATCGCGCATCGCATATAGCAATTCGCACACGTCGCGGGATTGTGGGCCACGGTCGATATAATCGCCGAGCAGCACCACATGGGTTTCCATCGGTTCGCGCTCGCGCTGGTCGATCTCGATGAGCTGAAGCAGCTTGACTAGCAGCGGGAAACAGCCATGCACGTCGCCGATCGCATAAATGCGGCAATCTGCGGTGCTATATCGCACCCTGCGGCGAAGGCGTTCCCAGAGACTCACTTGCGAAGAGCTATCAAAAGATAGCGACGAAATGAAGCGCTGGCGTGAAAAGCGCAAAGACGGTGCTGCTAACAACAAAAAGCCCGGCAAGTTACCTCTGCCGGGCTTTGAGTATCGTACTACATTTGGCTCATATGGGCCAAATGCCCTCAGTTGCGGTTGTTGCCCATGAAGCGCAGGAGCATCAGGAACAGGTTGATGAAGTCGAGGTAGAGGGACAGCGCACCCATCACCACGGACTTGCCGACCATTTCCGTGCCCGCGACATAGCTGTACATATTCTTGATCTTCTGCGTGTCATAGGCGGTCAGACCCGCAAAAATCAGCACGCCGATGGCACTGATCGCGAGGTCCATCACACTGGACTTCAGGAAGATATTGATGAGCGATGCCACGATCAGGCCAACCAGACCCATGATCAGGAACGTGCCGAAACCCGACAGATCCTTCTTGGTGGTGTAACCCACGAGGCTAAGCCCCGCGAACGCCGCCGCCGTAGCGAAGAATGTCTGCGCAATCGAGGTTCCAGTATAGACGAGGAAGATCGTCGAGAGCGACAGACCCATCACCGCCGCATAGGCCCAGTAAATGCCCTGTGCAGCCGCAGTGGAAAGACGGTTGATGCCGAAGCTCAGCGTCATCACGAAGCCTAAAGGCGCGAACATGATGATCCAGCCGAGCAGCGACGGGCGCCCCATTTCGTTAAACAGCACCGATACGGCGCCGCTACCCGCAAACAGCATCGCGACGATACCCGTCAGCAGCACGCCGCTCGCCATATAGTTATAAACAGACAGCATGTAGGACCGCAGCCCCGCGTCATAGGACGCCTGGGTGACCGTAGCGGTTCCGCCAAAGTTCACGCCACCTGTCCGGGGGTCAGACCAGTTAGCCATTGTCAATCAACTCCTTGTCATTGGCGATAGTGCCAACAGCACACAATATCGGGTGTTCGGGGTTAAGATTCAAGAAAAACCGGATATCCGAGAGTCGCGAGCATTAATGGGCCCCAATGACTCCGCACGCCACACGTCCGCCCGAGTTACCGGAAGGATCGGTCTTCATGTCATCCGGCCCGGCATGAACCACAATCGCTGCGCCATCCGCATCGAGCAATGGAGTATCGCCACCGGAGAGGCTGGCGCCCGGCACGGTGAAGGTCAGCGTCCCAGTGCCATCAGCGCCAATGGTGATATTGGGCAAGTCACCCATATGTGCGCCATCAGGATTTTCCATGCCGTGATGCTTCGCGGTCGGGTTCCAGTGGCCGCCCGCACTAGCGAAATCGGGCGCAGTGCAGGTGCCGACGGTGTGGATATGCACGCCATGCACGCCCGGTGTCAGGCCGATCGCTTTGACGGTAACTTCGAGGCCGCCTTTCTCTATGATCTCGACGCTGCCCTTGCTTGCGCCCTGCGCATCCACCAGCCCGGCATGCGCCATCACTGGCGATGCCGTGAGGGCGTGTGCGGCAGGAACGATACCGGCCGCCGCCAACAGGCTCATCGCGGCAAGTGCTGTGCGGCTCGCATCATTTAGGGGAGAAAAGCGGAGGATCATCAGGGCGTCCTTTCGGTGCGGTTGTGGTTCAGCGCGCAACGCTAGGCCAGCCATTCTTTCGCCAGCCTGAACGCCTGTTCATAAATGAAAAGGGGCCGACCATTGCTGGCCAGCCCCTCATTCATCAACCCGGTTGGGCTATTACATGCCCGAACCCGGACCGTAGGTGATTTCCACACGACGGTTCTGCAGCTCGCGAACGCCGTCAGCGGTCTCAACCTTCGGCATGCTTTCGCCGTAAGCCTTGGTCGAGATGGCGCTGTCGCCAATACCCTTGGATACGATGTAGGCCTTGACCGCATCGGCGCGACGCTGAGACAGCGCAACGTTGTATGCGGGGCGACCAGCTTTGTCGGCGTGACCAGCCAGCATCACCTGCGCGTTGTTGCAGTTCGCATAAGCCGAAACCGCGCTGTCCAGAATGGTTGCCGCGTCAGGCGTGATGTCCGACTTGTCGAATTCAAAGAACACGATGTACGGACCCGTCTGGCACTCAACCACCGGCGGCGGAGGCGGCGGAGGCGGAGGCGGCGGAGGCGGCGGGGGTGGCGGGGGTGGCGGCGGAGGCGGAGCCTTCTCACCGAAGTTGTACACCAGACCTACCAGCAAGCTGTGCGTACGCACATTCGCGCTCACTGGCGTTCCAACTGGTGACCAGTTCGCGTTTGGCGAGGTGCTGGTGACCATGTCGACGCTGCGGTGATTGAAGAAACGATACTTCAGTTCTGCATCGAGGTGGCTGCTGAGCGGCATACGCACGCCAGCCAGAGCCTGCCATGCGAAACCGGTATCGGAATCATCGGTCGTCAGCGAGTAAATATGCGTGCGCGCTACGCCCGCACCGCCGCCGACAAAGCCCTGAAGGCCATCATCCGGTCCGAAATCCAGCAAGCCGTTCAGCATGAAGCTAAGCGAACGGACATTGCCGCGGGTGCTGCTGTAAGAATCCGGAACATAGAGGACGCTGTCGGTCCAAGCGCGACGGAAACCGACTTCAGTCTCCAGACGGAACATGCCGAAGTCATAACCGATCACACCATCAACATCATAGCCGGTGTTATAATTGGCTGTTGCTTTTGACAGGCCATCAGCAGGCTTGAGGTCAATATCCTCAACCTTCATGGCACCGCCATGCACGCCGATATACCAGGCATCATCACGCGCGAGAGCGGGAGACGCCATCGCCGTTGTCGCAAGAGCTGCCGCGAGAGCTAGCTTCCGCATATCTTTTCCCCTTTCCAAAATAGTCGCAAGGACTGCAGAAACTCCCTACTCGTTGGAAAGTTGCATGGCAAGACCGGTTTTATAAGCTCTGAAGGCGAGATTCGCAGAAAAGAGCGTGAATATCTGATTAGTAAAGATCAATCTGGAGCAAATCTTAAAATTGCGTCAGCCAGATGAACAATAATTTACACGGACCCTTCAGTAATTGTCGGTAGGCAGCCGACTCTATCTCAAACGGATCGAGCCACTTCACACTCTGCCCGTTTATCAGCTAATCAGCCCATGGTTCCTGAGTACGGTCAGTATCGCGGTAATCGCAGTGCGCGCCTGGCTATCTGTCGTGGCGCCACCGGTAGGATCGGATATGGCCGACTGGCGGGTGGTGATAATCCGGCTTCCGCCGATATAAACCCCGTCAGTTCGCATCTGCGCCGCCTGCCAGCTGGTTCCATTATGGATATAGTTGTTGCCGTCGCTGGCATTGAAAACCTGTGTGCCATTACGCGGCATAACGAAGCGCCAGCCGCCAGTCGTGAGACAGGCGAGCTTGCCATCTTGTCCCGCCCATGCGCCGGTGCCGCCGGTTGCGACAACCCAGCATTGCCCCACAGTTGCCCCACCAGGAGGCGTCGCGACAGTCACGCTCTCCACCTGAGCGTGGAGCAGCATGTCGATCAGCGCCAGCGCCTCGTTATGGGTCAGCTCTTTCTGAGCCTGCCCCGCCTGCAACAAAGGAAAAGCAAAGCGGTCGCTGTTGGTTGTGCTCATGGGAGCAAACTCCTATTAAATTGAGAATGTAAGGATAGCGGGCCTGCCCGCCCCGAAATCTCCGATCTGACAGATCTCCGCCGTCACAGCGCCAGTGATCCCCGCCAGATTATCAGCGGCGATGCTGGCGGCGGCATAGGTCCATGTCGGCGCACTGACGGTGGTGGTGCGGAACACGGTGCCGCCATGCTTCAGGTCGATACGATAGCTTTCCTGCGCCTCGCCGAGTGGCGCATCGACACCATCGAGCCATTGCCAGCCGATGCGGCTGCGGCGCACCCAGCCGAACTGCCAATCGCCGCCGCTGTGCACTGCCTGCGCATGCACCGGGGAGAGCGGCAACACCGCCTGCCCTGTGACAATTGCGCTCGCGGTTGCGGGTGTCGTGTCGCCAATACCGATCGCGTCCATCAGCAGCGTTGATCCCATCACCGCATAGCTTGAAGGCACGGCAAACAGGCTCGTCTGATCGAGCAGCAGGAACGGCTCCGATGCACCATGCCCCGTTATCGCCCATTCGGTGCCGCGCCGCCCGCGCAGCAACCGGGTAAGTCGCCATGTATCCAGCCCGGTCTGGGTCGCGATACCGAACTGGATCACCTCATTGCCTACCAGCGCTATATTCGCCCCGCGCAGCAAGGATGCATCGTCCGCGCTCGCCAACATCATCGCGCCGTTGAGCAACTGCACATCGAGTGCCGAGAGCGTATCGAACAACGCCGGGGAGGCCACAGCGGAAGGCGCGGAAAGCACCGTGCCCATGATCGCAGAGGGCGCAGTGCCGCCAATAGAAGTCAAACCCGCCGTTACCACATCCTCGACGAACAGCTCCGCCGCGCGCCAACCCGCTTGGCTGCCCGCCCCCGCCGCAACCACCAAAGGCGCGGTCAATAGCTCATCGCCGGGCATCGGCAGATCGGCCACCAAAAGCGACGTCGCCCCATGCAGCACATCCGCCTGCGAAATGCCCGTGCCCGCATCCGCCGCCGGCGCAATCACACCCGCCCCGCCGACTTGCCGCAGCGACAGGCGCACGCCCATCGCCTCCCACTCGCTGCGCTCGATACGCCAGCGCCCGCTCTGCCCATCGACCGTTACGACCGCGCCGGGTTCGAGCGTCAATGCGCGCCAATCGCAACGCAGCTCCAGCGCGCGCCTGCCGGTCCACAATGCCTGCAATTGCGCCTCGGCAACTGCTCGCGCCTCTCCCGCCGAGAGTGAAGCAGGCAGATCGAGGTCACGCTCCGCTCGGCCCGCTCCACCGCGTTCCGATGTCTGCAACCCTGCCTGATAATCCCGAGCCGGGTCATAATGCCGCACTGACATCCTTACCGGCACATCCTCGGCGCGGGCGCGAGTGGATTTCACACCACGCTCACGCCGCGCATTGAACGCTGCGCCGATCATCTCCGCGTCAACATTACCCTCTATCGCGCCAGCGGGCAGCAAGCTGATGCCCGAAACCCCGTCACGCAATCCCAGCGCATAACCCTCCACCAAAGGAACAAGCGCATCCGCAACCGAGCGGCCGCTCGCCGCATAGCCGCGTACGGAAGGAACGCCCGATCCCACATCCATCGCAATCAGACCATCGCTCAGCTCCGAGGCCAGATCCGCCACTGGCACCGCCGCACTATCCGCAAATACCTCGAACGTAAGCGAAGGGATGCGGTTGCCAAAATCGGTAAGGAGCAGATCCTGAAACACCGCGTAGGCGATCCCGCGATGTGCGGGCGTGGTGGTCACACCCCGATGCGCCGCGATCTGGCTATCAGTGGGCTGATCCTCGCCACCCGTATAGACGCGGAAGGAAGTGACCGGGGATTTAAAATCGCCCGCACTCCCCCTCAACAAATTGCCGTCCGCCCAGATGCGCCCGATGCTGCCGATGCGCCGCGCCGAAAGCGCCACGGCAAAGCTCGACGAATAGCTGTACGTTGTCGTCTTGGGCTTACCCTTGCCGCCGCCGGATGTGGAGCGATGCTCGATCAGGTCCGTCGCCCAGATCACCGTCCCCGCCACCCGCATCGCGCCAAAAAGCTGCGGTATCTGATCACCATAGCGTGAAGTCTGGGGGCGCAGGTCCGCAAGGCGCGGCCCCTCCCGCCCCTTGGGCTTGAACAGCACCGCATGATCGATCACCTGCCCGATCGTAGCGCCGATTGCCGCACCAATCGGGCCGCCCAGCACCGTACCGACCACCGTGAGAACCAGTGTTGCCATAAATTATCTGCCCCAACGAAAATGCGCGATCACCGGCCAGGGCGGTGGCCCCGGCATCTCGACCACCCGGCCCAGCCCCGCATCGGCGTGCACATGGCTTTCGCCGGTAAAAATCATCAGATGAAACTGCGCGACCGCCGCCTGCGCCAATACAAGATCGCCTGCCCGCGCTTTCCGCACCCGCCGCAGCCCCGCCGCCTGCATTGCCGCAGCAAAGCGCGCCACCGTCCCGCCGCGCACAGAGTAGGCGACTGGCACAATGTCACCGCCCAAGCCTGTATGCCCCCCACGTTCCAGCGCCAGAGCTACAAGCCCGATGCAATTGAGGCCATGCGCGCCGTTCCGCCCATGCAGCCGAAACGGTACGCCGATCATCCCGCGCGCCGCCGCGACGATTTTATCCGCGCGTCTCATCCACCGGCTCCCGGATAGCGGGTCAAAAGGTCCATACCCGGTAGATAAGGCTCACCGCGAAAATTCACCGCATTGGAGAACCGCGCGGAGCAGGTCGCCATCTGTTTGTCGCAGCCTTCGGTAATCAGCGCGCGCGTCCCTGCCACCAGCGCAAATGCGGGCGGCTCATTCAAGGTCACGCTCGTCGCATCATTGGCGACGATGCCCTGACTCAAGCCGCAATTCGTTCCCTCAAGCCAGCGGAGCTGCCCGAACACATAATTCCCGCTCGTCAGTCCGCCGCCACTGATGCTTACCACCTCGCTCGCCACGCCGGAAACGCTCACCACCCGCCGGTACAGCGCAAGGTCCACACGGCACGCTCTGTCGCCCAGCCGCGCGCGGCATCCGGGTGATGTCTCCGGCGCGACAGGCTTCAGCAAAGCCGCCGCGGGCCCCGAAAGCTCGACCGAAAAAGCCTCGCCCTGTTGCTCGACCGCACCCAGTTCGCCGCGCATCAACTCCAGCCACATCGTACCGGGGTCGGTCCATTCGGTGACGGCAAGGCTTAATGCCGCGCCATCCCACTTCCCCGCCGTAAGGTCGCTTTCCGAGATAGCGTCACTGGTGAGCGCACCTTTCAGGTCCATGCTCTCCGGCTCCAGCCCGATCCCGCGCGTGACGGACGACGGCACCAGCCCCGGCGCGGCCTTATAGACCACCCCGCCCACAGAGAGATCGCGGTCATGGCTGGTGAGGCCGATCGTCACACCGTCGCGCCGCTCCAGCCGCCAGCAAAACGCCAGCGTGGCGAGATCCTGTGCCAAAATCGTATCGGCGAGGCTCATTCGCGGATCTCCACCAACGGCACCGAGGGCATTTCGCCAGCCGCGAAGGTCGCGCGGTTCACTTCCAGCACATCCTCTGCGAACCGCACCGGCACATCGAATTCGAACCCTGCGGTCAGGATCGCGCCGCTCGCCGGAGCCGCCACAAACGTAATCACCCCACCACCCAGATGCAGCCAGCCGCTCATCTGCTCGACACCATTCACCGCGACGCGGATTGTCCCCGCCACCGGCCGCGTGATGAACCGCTGCTGCGCGTCCGCCCCGCTGCCATAATATTTGGCCAGGCGGAATTCGCTCGTCGCGCCATCTCCGTCGCCCAGCTTCTGATCGACCGCACTTACCGCCTGCCCCAAGGGCGCGCTGGAACTGTCAAACGGATCAGTGAAGCGAAAGCCGCGCGCCGCGCCCCTCCTCGCCCGGAAAAACTCCACCAGCGCCACCAGATCCGCCTCCGAACGCACGCCCGGCCCTGCGTCGAATTTCAGGCGCGCATCCGCCCAATCCGATGTCCGCCGTTCGTGCCCGGAAAGACTCTCGACCGTCTGGGTCGAGAAGGCGGGCGTCACGCTCGATTGCTTGCCGATGGACAGCGGAAACAGCTCATCGTCAAACGCCTGCATATCGTCTCCTGCACCAAGTGTGAAAATGGTAAAGCCATCGCGCGCCACTTGCGGCAGCGCCCAGATGAAGGTCCGCGCCACGCCGCGCGTCTCTCCGGCCAGCGCCGCCGCCTCAATCAACGGCCATTGTGTGTCCGCGTCCGCGCCATTGAGCACGAAACCCGAGAGATAATGCTGCGCGGATGGCGCATAGCCGAGCCGCGCTTCCGCAGCCGCGGCACCCGCCTTACTGAGCGCCGTATGTCCGCCCGTCACCCAGTCATAGTCCTCAAGCTGGAGTACATCGAACGCGGGGCTGGCCCAGCCGGTCGGCATGTTCGCGCGCTTCGCCTCTGGCGCTTGGTTGTCGAGCACAGTCGGCAAATAGGTCAGCAGATGAGTCTCGCACGCGGACGCAACCGCCTTTACCGCCGCGACCAGCGCCGCCGTCGAACTTGCGAGCAGCGCGCCTGCCTGATCCAGCAACGCCGTCTGCGCGGATGAGAGCGAACCCCGCACATCAGGGATCGACACCGGACTGCCGCCGAACGCCGCCACCGCCGCCGCATCGTAAAGGCAGATGCGCCCGTCGCTCATCACCCACCACCATGGCTCGCCGACCTGAAGCTTCGGTGCCAGCCCTGCAGCCACAGCAATGCCGATGAAAGCCGCGCCGACCTGGTGCAGATAGCCCATCGCGCCCGCCTCCGCTGGCGAGAGCAAGGTGGACGGGGGCGACCAGCCGGTAAGCGCAGGGCTGCCATCTTCCGCCCGCTGCTTCCAGTTGCCCCAGCAATGCTGATCGAGCAGTTCGTAGGACAGCGACCAGATAACGCCGAACCCCGCCGCCTTGGCCCTTGCAGCAAAATCGGCGTGCCACGCCGCGCATGGGGCGCACAAAACCCCGCCCGTAAGGCTCGCATAATAAGCGCCGCTATTCAGCTCGAGCCGCATATAATGGCTCATCCCGACATAATGCAGAATGTCGCCGCGATAGCCCAATGCCTGTATCTGCCGCAGCACGCGCTCCGGCGTCTGGTTATAGGCGTCGTCATAGCCGGTGGCGATCGAAAGCCCATGTTCGGGCAGCATGACGTCGCCAATCTCCAGCACCGCGCCGGAGCCAGAGCAAGCGATGCCGGTCAGCTCGACCCAACCTTCCTGGCCGGTGGCATATTGCGTCGTACCCGCGTCATAGCCGGTCGGGATGAGCGAGATGAACATCCGGTCCACATCCCCCGCCCAGACCGGATCGGCCTCGGCGGGCAGCAAATAGCCTCCATTCAGCGCGTTGAAATCGAGGTTGATCTGCGCGTCGGTCGGCGAACCTGAGGCATAGTTCCAAAGCCGCACATACCAGCTGCGAGGATTGCCGGACGCATCCCGCCCCTCAATCGTCAGCGTGGGACCGTTCACCAGATCGAGCGCGCGGATGCCGGAGGAGCGCCAATGAAAGCTTAAGCTACAATTCCTGAAATCGCGCTTCGTCTCATAGGCGAGCAGCGGATGATCCCACTGGTCCACAGCCTCCCAGATCAATCCGCCCAGATCGCCCGAGCCATAAAACACCGCGTCCACGCGCAGCGCATCCGGCGCGGTCGTCACCACGCTCGCCATCATCGGGCGCGGGAAATTCACCGTCCAGAACGCGGGCGAAAAGCGCTTCACAAAGCCCCTCTCCTGCCCGCCCCGCGCGGACGCCAGCCAATATGCCATTTTGTGAAATCCTATTCGGAGAGGGCGGAACGGACGTTGCGCGCAATCTGCCGCGAACTGCGCGCCAGAGCCTCAGGCGCTCCGCTCTGCGGCGCATTGACGTTGATCGTCACCCGTACGTCGCGCCCCGCTCCACCCGCACCCGCCGCAACGATCCGCCCATGGCTGCCGGGAACAAAAAGCTCCGGCCCATTCTCGCCGACACGATAAGCGCGGCCAGCGGTCACAGGTCCACCCGTAGCCCGGCCCGGCGCGCCGCCGAACACAGCTGAAGCGATGCTCAATGCACTGCTGAGAAAGCCGCCGCCTCCCTCGCCGCCGCCAAATACGCCAATCTTGTCCAGCCCGGCATGGATCACCTGTTTCGCGATCTGATCGAGCACCGAGAGCGCGATCCGCGCCAGATCCTCAAAGCCGAACTTGCCGGTGCGGATCGCCCGCAGCAGACTCGCCTCGATCATCCTCCCGGCCTTCTCCGCACCCGCAGCAAGCGGCCCGTCCAGCACAGCACGAATATCGATAACATCCTTCTCGAAAGCCTTCGTATCCGCGCGCACGGCTATAATCAGCCGGTCGATTTCCTCATCCATCGGGAAACATCTCCTGCAATCGTGCCATGTCGGATTGGGTCAGCGCCCCGCCTTCAGCGGAGCCGTCCGCCCCAAGCATTACAGCGACAACGGCCTCCATCTCGGCAGGCGTCGCCGCCCAGAACTGCTCCGCGCTCCAGCCCAGATGCCAGCCCGCCAGCCCTGCGAGCCGCAAAGCGGTCTGCGCAAAACGCGCCTGGCTCATGATTTGCCGGAGAGAATCTGACCCAAAACCGCCTTCAGCGCGGGCGTCACCGCCGCCAGCCCTTGAGACGCTACCGCCTCACCGACCTGCTCGCGCATCACCGCATCCGGCCACTGGAAGCGGCAATGCCAGAACAGGGCCACCATTTCCGCAAGCTTCAGCCCGCCCGCCGCGGCACGCTCGACCAGCGCGAACAACGGCCCCAATTCCTCCTCCGCCGCCACCAGCGCCGAGAAGGTCGGGCGCAGCATCAGCCGCTCGCCGCACACGAACAAAGCCGCCTCACCGCGCAGCGCATTAGGCTCCGTCACACTCACAGGCTCACCACCACGCCGGAGCTTTCAAGGCTGATCGTGTAGGTGCGTTCGCCATTATAATCGCCCGCATATTCGAGGCGCGTCACAAGGAACCGCCCCTGCATGCGCTCGCCGCTCTCGAAGCTCAGCTCATAATCGTCAATCACGCCCGCGAGCGCGCGGTTGCGGATATTCACCTCGCCGGTCGAGCCGGTGAAGATGCCCGCCGCAGACACACTCACCGCGCGCACGCCCGCGCCGGAGAGTAACTCCCGCCAGCCGCCAGAATCCTTGTTGGTGATGTTCACCGCCTCGCCGCTCACCGAGAGCTGCGTGGTGCGCAAGCCCGCGATAGTGGTATAAGCCAATGGCGAGCCGCCATCGCCGATCTTCAGCAAAAATGCGCTTCCTTTTTCAACGCTCATGGCGCAAACTTCCTTTCGTTAAAAAGCTGCGCAGGCGTTCAGCCTGCATGCAGCCAAATTGGGGTATGGAGGGGCTGTTATGATGTTCGTTGCACTGATTCTCGCTGCCGCAACTCCAGCGGATGCCGTTCCCAAGGCGCGGCAGGCTTATGCCTCGTGCCTGCATCAATACACCGATGGTGCCGTCGACAAGAAAATGGCCAAGGACGAGTTTCTTGCTGGCCTGAAGACAAAGTGCGCCGACGAGGAAGCAAAGTTCCGCACCGCGCTGACCGCTGCCGACAAGGCTGATGGCATGTCAGACAAGGACGCCACAGCCGACGTCAACGATCAGGTCCAGGGCTATATCGACCAGATGACCGATAACTTCACCAGCGGCGGCTAACTCTCACACCTCCAACACCCGCACACGGTAATCCATCACGGCAACCCACCGTCCGGCGTTGTTACGCACGAGGCGGGAGCGGATCATCACGAGGCTGCCGACCTGCCATGCACCGATCACGCCGGTTAGGCCCTGCACCCCGGCATCGACGAGCGGCATGATCGTGCTGATCCGGCTGGGCGTCTCGCGATCATCCTCTATCTGCACGCCAAGGCGCAGCTCGCGCCCGGCCTTGTCCTTGGTCGCCCAATCGCTACCGATACAATCGCCCACCACCACCATCGGCGGGCTGGCTTTGGCGGGCGCGCCATCATAGACGCGGTTCACCTGTGCATTGAGCGCACCATCGGCCTGTAACAGCGCGACCAGCGCCGCGCGAATGTCACTATCCGCATTCATGCGCCTACCCTCCCGATGGTGCGCAGGCTCGCATCCCGCAGCCAGCGGTCGAGCAGCCTGCGCCCTTCGAGCACCACCGCTTCACCCTCAATTGTCGCACCAACACCCGGCACCGCCTCAGCCTCATCGGCAATGGCGCGGCGTTTGACTTCCGCCCTTACCTCGCCCAGCCGCGCGGCCCGCTCCACCGCGCCCCTCATGCCAGCCGCATCCTGCGCCACGGCCGCCACAGCGCCGTCACAATGGCAGGCGGCGGATCGCTGCTCTCGCGCTCGGTAAAGAGATGCGCGGCGAGGCGGACGATACCCTGCCGCAGGCTATCCGACAGGCTCGGCCAGTCCGCCGCAATCCCCGCTATAATGTCCAGCTCCAGCCGCGTTTCGGTCCGCGATGCGATCACTCGCACCCAGCCGTCGCCATCGCCGGATATATCTGTGGAATAAGTCCCAACCGCTAGCGCCGTCGCAGTGCCGTCGCTCGCCAAAGCCCGCGCATTGGTAATCGCACTCACCGGGCAGGCGCGCAGCCGCGTCCATTCATAGCCCAGCGCCAGCACCTCCACCCCGGCGCGCGCGAACATCATCTGCCCGCAAAAATCCTCCGCCATACCTATCGCCGCACGCACCAGCGCGTCCAGCGTAGCAGCGTCGCTCGCGGTTTCGATCCGCAGCCACTCTTTCGTCTCGGTAACGCCCGCATCGACAATCGCCTGCGCCACCGCTGTCATATTCACACTCATGGCCTGCGTCTCCGCATATTATTCCTGCACAAAAAACGACCTCCCGGCCTTTGGCCCGCTCACGCGGGCTTACCGCACCAGCCCTCTCCCCCACCCAACCTCCCATAGTTTACCATGTCGGGAGGTTGGGTGGGGGAGAGAGCTGGCACCGATACCGGTCGTTTCGGGGCACGAAACGACCGGCAACAAACCGGGAGGCCAGTTTCGGGGAGACCTGTTTTACGAAATACTGAACTTCATCAGCTTGATCGCCTCGCTGTTGACCACAGCGCCGCCGATCCGCTTCACCGAATAGAAGTTCACATAAGGCTTGTTGCTGTAGGGATCGCGCAGAACGCTGGTCTCGGCGCGCTCGGCGATCACATAACCGTGGCGGAAATTGCCGAACGCGATCGAGAGGCTGTTCGCCGCAATGTCCGGCATGTCCGCCGCCTCGATCACCGGATAGCCGAGCAACGTCGCAGGCTGATCGGATGCCAGCGCGGGCTGCCACATGAAGGCGCCGTCCGAAGTCTTGAACTTGCGAATGACCGAGAGCGTCCCCGCATTCATCACCCACGCCGCCCCTTGGCGATAGGGCGCCTTCAAAGCCTGCACCAGATCGATGAGCTTGTCCTGCGGGTTCGACGCGACAAACGCGCCTGCCGCGCCCGCTGGCACATATTGCAGCGTGCCGAATGCACGGATGCTGTCGATCTCGTTGGTGGTGGTGTAGGTGAGGAAGCCCTTGGGCTGGCTGGTGCCGGTGCCGTTGACGAACGCCGCACCCTCGGCGCGGGCGAACTCCATCGCCACTTCGGACGCGAGCCAGCTTTCGACATCGAACGCGGCATCGTCCAGCATCGACTGGCTGGCGGACGGGTTGGCGTAAAGATCGCCCCATGGCGGCACGATTTCGCTATAGGTCGGCGTGCCGGTTTCGGGGCGGGTGGCGGTTTCCGCCGCCCAGCCGGACGGAGTGCCGCCGGTCGTCACCAGCTTGCGGTAGCCCGCGCTGCCGACCTTCACCACATTGGCGATGCTGCGGATCGGCGAGGTGGCTTTCAAAAACGTCTCGATCATCTGATCGATCTCGCGCGGCACGGCATAACCGCCGGTCGAGGGCGACGCGCCAGTGAAGCTTTTGAGCTCCAGACCCGTCTCAAGACCCCGGCGGATATATTTGTCGACGAACGCGGCGCGGGCCGGATCGACCTCCGCGCCCTTCACGCCATCCAGCGCCGGGCGGATGACGGGTGCTCTCTGCACCGCCGCCACCTGACCTTTCAGCGCGGCGACATCCGCTTCCAATGTTGCAATCTTGTCTGTCTGGGCGAGCGCGTCAAAGCTCTCCTCCAGCGCATCGGCTTTCACTTCATACATAGGCTTCTCCTGCGTTTCACTCTTGGAAAAAGGCACAAAAAAAGCGGCCCAAAGGACCGCCCGAAAATATCCGTCATTCCGGAAGCCGATTTCCTCAGGCTTTGAAAAAGCCGGCCAGGAAATCGCGCTATCCGGAATCCAGCTTCTGGAACTCTGGATCCCGGATCAAGTCCGGGATGACAGTTTCAATACTCTCACTCCACCGCGTGCACCCGCGCTCCCGGCTGCATCGGGAAAGTCACAAGGCTCACCTCAACCAGATCGAGATCCTTCAATACCCGCGGGTACCGCCCATCCGCACGGGTCACACGGTATCCGAACGAGAGCCCATTCACCTGCCCGCCCTTCAGCAGCACTGCCGCCTCACCCGGCGCATCGGCGCGCACCCGCCCAATCACGCGCAGGCCGCGCTCGTCCTCGGCCATGCTCTCGATGATGCCGATCGGCTGGTCCGGCTTGTGCTGCCACAACAGCGGGAGTTTGCGTCCCTTCCACCACGCTATGGCCCGCGCAAACGCGCCCTTGCGGATGATGTCGCCGCCGCGATCCTGCTTGTCGAACAGCGCCGCATAGCCCGCAAACCGCACTCCGCTCTCCCCTACGCTCATGGGCGCACCAGAGAAAGCAGCCCCGTCTTCACCGCGACCCCCAGCAAGGTCAGAGCGAGACACACCCGCACTACCCAGCCGATCACCGCATTTTTCGCCGCCGCCTTCGCGTCGCGCCACGCCGAGAGCAGCTCGCGCAACTCGCGCACATCGTTCTCCGCCGCCCTGTCGCTCAAGCCCAGCCGGTCGAGCGCGCGGCCCGCGCCAATCTCGCTCGCTTCCTCGACCAGCGCGCGGATCGTCACCAGATCGCCGCCGCGCCCTTGCGCCTGCGCGACAAGGCCCGCAAGCATCTCGCTATCCCTCATGGTTTTTCTCCTTGTTACGGTGCCAGCCCTCTCCCCCACCCAACCTCCCGACAGGGTAAACTATTGGGAGGTTGGGTGGGGGAGAGGGCTGGTGCGGCTCATCCGAAACGCTGCGAAGCAGCCCGTTTCGGATCAGACTGTCACACACCTAAACCCAGCATCGCCCGCTTCTCTTCATCGGAAAGGAAACCCGCGCCGCTCACCCGCTCCCACAGCGCCGTGCGCTCGTCCGCCAGCTCCGGCACCTTGTCGAGGTCCACTGACAGCTCCAGCCCCGGAAAAGCGGGCCGTAACCCCTGCGCGATGCCGCCCAATATCTTCGCCATCAGCGGCAATATCGTCTGCCGCCACAGCGCCTTATTGGCCTCGCGATAGTTCGCATAGGTGTTGTCGCCCGGAAGCCCCAGCATCATCGGCGGCACACCGAAAGCGAGCGCAATCTCCCGCGCGGCAGACGCCTTCAATGCCACGAAATCCATTTCCGCAGGCGTCATCGAGAGCGACTGCCATTTGAGCCCCCCTTCCAGCAGCATCGGCTTGCCCGCATTGATCGCACCGGCAAACGCCGCCTCCATCTCCGCCTTCAGCCGCGCAAACTGCTCCGCGGAGAGCACCGCACCATCCTTGCCGCTCTCATAGACCAGCGCGCCCGATGGCCGCGCCGCATTGTCGAGCAGCGCCTTGTTCCAGGTCGTCGCCGCATTATGGATCGCAACCGGGCCGGACGCCGCGCCGATACAGCCCAACCCGGCATGATCGTCCAAGGGATTGATCGCCTTCAGGTGCATGATCGCGGTATGCCCCCGGCCATCCTCAGCCCAGAGGTGCGTCACCCGGTCGAGCACCCGATAGGCATAAGCGACCGGCCAGCCATTATTGTCCAGCTCCACGCTCACCCGCTCCGGGCGCAGCGCGAACAACTCCGAAGGCTCTCCTTCAGCATCCGGCAAAATCTGCACATAGCCATTGCCGTGCAGCAGCAGATGCAGCGCCAGCGTCTCCACCAGCGATTGCCCGGCGGACACATGCCGCACCAGCGCCAACGCCTCTGCGTTTTCCGCCGCGCTCGCGCCGCTTGCTATGATCGCCGCGCCGCCGCACGCCTCGGAGACCAGCCGCACCGCGCGCTGCGCCACCGGGTTCGCGACCACCGCCGCACGCACCTGCGCCTCATAATTATTGGGCCACTCGCCCAGCACCGCGCCGCCGACGATATTGGCGCGCGACAACACCGGGCGCGGCGCCACCGCCGCACCCTTCCATCCAAACAATTTCATGATCTTACTCCTGTTGGGCTGATAGCCCGGCGCGCACTGGCGGCTGTTTACACATTGCGATTTCGTAATATGGCCGATATGCGCTCTTTATAGATCTAATGAGGGCATTAATTGATCAGCAATAGCGCAATACCAGGCCGTGATCGTGATGCTTTCGGTTATCTGCGTCTATTATTTGCGGCGCTGGTGATTGTATCCCACACACCGGAACTTGTTGACGGAGATAGAAGTAGAGAGCTTCTGACGATGCTTGGCAGCACGCTGAGTTTCGGATCGCTGGCAGTGAGCGGTTTCTTTGTTATCAGCGGATATCTCATCACTGGTAGCTTTCTGAACAGCAAGAGCCTGGCATCGTATTTCACTAAACGAATCTTCCGTATCTATCCGGCGTTTGCGGTGGCGTCCCTCGTGTGCGTATTGATCGTTGCACCATTGGGCGGTGGTCATTTTGAAGACGGTGTATTTAGTAAAATCGGGAAAAGCATAATTAATATTCTGATTTTGGCTCGCCCAAAGTTCGATGGCGTATTTGTGGGGCAGCACCATCTGGATAAATATAGCGCCCTAGATGGCGCGATGTGGACAATTCAGTACGAATTTACCTGTTATATTCTTATCGCGTTGATCGGAGTGACCGGAGGTTTACGGAAACCGGCATTCATTGTGTGCATCGCCGCGCTTCTGTTCGGAATTGCTCTTGTTATACCGACAGAAACTTTGTCGTTATTGTGCCACGCCAAATTATTCCCTGGTCTACCTCAGGCATTACCCAACATGGTTGGGTTGTTCTTTACTGGTGCGAGCTTTTACCTGTTTCGCAAGCACATATTCTTCAGCCCAAAATGGGCATTCGTAGCCGCAATAGCATTAGTATATTTTATCAGATACGAAACGACCGCTTCGATAGGCTTTGACATCCTCGGCGGATATCTCATCTTTTCTGCTGCGCATTATGCCAGCGGCACAAGGCTATCCTATATCAATGACAAGAATGACATCTCTTATGGGTTGTATCTCTATGCATGGCCCATTGAACGTCTAATGATCGAATATTCTGGAACAACAAATTTGTTTGTAATTGGCGCAGGCACATTGTTCCTAGCTGCAATCTGCGGCTGGGCAAGCTGGACGCTTATTGAGCGACCGGCGCTGCAATGGGCACATAGGCCCGGCAAGCGAGTGTCAAAGCAGCCTTGAGCCTCGACTGGCGATTTTTCGAGCCCTGATACTCATTCCATTCCCCAGGCTTACAACCTCTTTTCCCACCCCCACCCACATCACCCGTTGACGGACCGTCCCCGATCATGGCAAAGGCGCGGCTCGCCTGATGCGGGTATAGCATAGTGGTAATGCTCTAGCCTTCCAAGCTAGCTAGGCGGGTTCGATTCCCGCTACCCGCTCCAATTTCCTGTTCATCGCTGTCCGTATGTGTCTGGCCTTTGCCAGAGAAATGCGCTATTTCTGCGGATAACAGGCCGCTTGTGTTCATGCCCGTTCAGTAGCAGTCACCTCGCTGTGGGGGTATTTTTTCGGGGTATGTTGAAAGCGGTCAATTCGATACCCCCACTGATGGGGGTATGTGGAGATAGGAAATGCCCCTTTCAGATATTGCGATCAGAAACGCCAAGCCAGCCGCGAAGCCAGCCAAGATGGCGGACGGTGGTGGTTTGTTTCTTTATGTGACCCCGGCCGGTGGTAAGCTCTGGCGGCTGAAATACCGGATGGATGGGCGTGAGAAGCTGCTGGCAATTGGGTCTTATCCTGAGATTGGCCTGAGCGATGCACGCAAGCGCCGGGATGAAGCGCGCGCCATGATTGCCGAGGGCAAAGACCCTTCACGAGAAAAGCAGAAGGCCAAGGCCCGCTCACGGCTGGAATCGGCGGATACGTTTGCCGCCATCGTCAAAGAGTATTGCGACAAGCGAAAGCGGGATGGCGAAAAGGGCTGGTCGCCAGCCACGGCAACCCGGAGCGAATATCTGCTATCCTTACTAGCCCCCGGCATAGGACGTTTGCCCATAGTTGAGATTGAACCTGCGGACGTGCTGGCGGCTGTCCGCAAGATTGAGGGCAAAGGCAATCTGGAAAGCGCGCGGCGCACCCTGCAACTCGCCAGCATGGTCTTTCGCTATGCGGTGGCGACTGCACGGCTGCGGTCTGATCCTACGCGCGATCTGCGCGGCGCACTCACTGCCCCCAAGGTCACGCATTATGGGGCGATAACCGACGCTAAGCGCGTAGGCGAGCTGTTGCGAGCTGGTCTGCCTTGAGAAAATTGGTCCAATTCTGAAGAGAGCCTTTCGGGGTACAGGAATTGGAGGAAGATATGGGACGTCAACGTTTTACGCCTGAACAGATCATCGCGAAGCTACGAGAGGTCGATGTGATTGTGGGCCGTGGGGGGACAGCGATTGAAGCTTGTCGTCAGATCGGCATTGCGGAGCAAACGCTGTATCGATGGCGCAAGGAATATGGTGGGCTGAAGGTCGATCAGGCGCGACGGCTGAAAGAGTTGGAGCGTGAAAACGCGCGGCTCAAGCGTGTTGTCGCAGACCTCGCATTGGACAAGGCGATTTTGCAAGAGGCATCGAAGCTGACTTTTTGAGTCCCTCCCGTCGCCGCGAGGCGATTGATCAGGTCCGTCGTGTATTGCCGATATCGGAACGGCGGGCCTGCCGCGTTCTGGGTCAGCATCGCTCGACCCAGCGCCACCCTCCGAAGGATGATGCCGAAGAGCAGCGTCTGACGGCGGACATCATTGCCTTGGCGAAGGATTATGGCCGATATGGCTATCGGCGGATCCATGCGCTGCTGGGTGATGCAGGTTGGCAAGTTAGCCTGTCGGTCGTGGAACGGATATGGCGGCGGGAGGGACTCAAGGTACCAAAGAAGCAGCCAAAGCGACGACGGCTGTGGTTGGGTGACGGATCATGCATCCGGTTGCGCCCGCTATATCGCGGGCATGTGTGGTCCTACGACTTTGTCGAAGATCGGACACACAACGGCCGGAAGTTCCGCATGCTCAACATCATCGACGAGTTCAGCCGGGAATGCCTGGCGATGGTGCCGCTCCGGCGGTTCCGATCGAACGACGTCATCGACGTGTTGGCCGACCTGTTTATCGAACATGGGCCACCCGAGCACATCAGGTCCGATAATGGCCCGGAGTTCGTTGCTCACGCGGTACGCGAATGGCTGGGCAGGCTCGGTGTCACCACGCTCTACATAGAACCGGGAAGCCCGTGGGAGAATGGCTATATCGAGAGCTTCAACGCCCGTCTGCGTGATGAACTACTGAATGGGGAGATCTTCTACAGCCTTCAGGAGGTGCGGATCGTAACCGGCTGGTGGCGCGAACATTACAACCGAAAGCGGCCACACAGCAGCCTTGGGTACCGTCCACCGGCCCCAGAAACAGTCAAGCCAGTGTGGCCACTCGGCTCCGCTACGCTCCGCCTCCCGCCCACACTGGCATCCGAGGCAATTATCAACTAACTACGCTACCGGACCAGTCATCGCTGGCAGTCCATTTGAGCAGGCGAACTTGCCCTATTTCAACCCGCACAGCTTTCGCGATACGCTGGTGCAGCTCGGCGAGAAAGTCTGCACTACACCTGAAAGTTTCAAGGCATGGTCACAGAATTTGGGCCATGAGGGTATGCTGACAACGCTTACCAGTTACGGCCAAGTGTCGTCACACAGGCAGGCAGAGTTGATCCGGGGCATGGGCGTAGCCCGCGCGGGAAGCACGGTTGATCCTGCTATCGCCGCGCAGGTCATAGCCTTAATGGAGCAGCTTTCCAGCCGGGCCTGATCTTTCCCGCTTGGCGGATACGCAGAGCCACTGCTAGAGCATTGCCAACCAGACGACAGTTAACCTAAATAAGAAAATTTTACTTAGTCTTGCTTTCACAGATTCACATAGCTTGTCGTTCCGTCGTCCCACGCAATGATTTGTCGGAACGCATGGCCCGTATTGTCATAACGAATTGCCGATATGGTGAAGGCCTGGCTGTTGTCCTGGTCATAGTTGTAGTAGATGCGGGTACCGTCGTCGTTGAACACGTCCTGCGTATCGAGGCGGCCTTGGTTGTCATAAGTGAACCACGCCTGTGACCAGACCTGTGAGTTGTCCTCGTCGAGGTTGATATAGGTGCGGGTGCCGTCGTCGTAGAATACATCCTCGCTGGAGAGATGGCCCTGCGCGTCATAGGCGAACCAGTCCTGCGTCCATGTCTGGTTGCTCGCTTCATCGAGGTTGATGAATGTGCGCGTACCATCGTCATAGAGCACGTCCTCGCTGGAGAGGTGGCCTTGGGCATCATAGGCGAACCAGTCCTGCGTCCATGCCTGGTTGCTCGCCTCGTCCACATTGATGAACGTCCGTGTTCCGTCGTCATAATAGACGTCTTCATTGTCGAGACGGTTCTGGCTGTCATAGACGAACCAGTCGGATGCGAGAGACGAAGCGTTTGCCTGATCGAAGTTGGTGTATGTATGCCCGCCCGCATCGAAGATCTGGTCGATGCTGTCGAGCCGGTTCTGACTGTCGTACACGCTCCACACCTGGCTCGTCGCGGCAACATTCTCCGGATCGAGGTCCACCACCACGCGCGTGTTGTCATCGTTCGTGGTATCTGCCTGCGTCAAATGCCACAGGCCGTTGTAGCTGTTGGTGATCGAGGCCCAGCTGTTGCTGCCATTATCCTGCACCACCTGCTGTGCTGCTTCGAAGCTATGGGCCGACAAATCAAAGCTTGTGGGCAGCGCGGTGCCTGCAGCGATCACCAGTATGTCATTGCCGTTGCCGCCGCACAGCGTATCCGCCGCATCATATACTATCCGGTCGTCACCGACGCCCCCGTCAACCGTGTCAGAACCCATGCCACCGTCTAAAACGTCGTTGCCGATGCCGCCGGATATGGTGTCGTTACCGTCGAGACCATAGATGGTTTCATCATATTTCTCTCCCGATATTGCTCCACCTGCGTATCCAACAATCAAATCGTCAAAATTCGTGCCCTCATATTTTTCAATCTCGGAGAGAAAGAAATCTCCCAAGGCGTCTCCGGTGTTATCTGGCGAACTAACGTAGCCTGCGTACCAAAAATATAGAGTAATACTGGATGAAGCGGAGGCATAACTAACGGTGTCTATTCCACTTCCACCGATAAACGTGTCTCCACCTGCACCACCAGCTAGAAAATCGTCGCCGTCCCATCCCCACAATTCGTCATTACCATCACCACCATCTAAATAGTCATCACCCCAATCACCCTGTAAAAAATCATCTCCGTCATAGCCGTATAAATGATCGTTACCCCACGCTCCACCAAGATAATCAGTGTTTACGGAACCATAAATAGTATCATTTCCCAGTCCACCATTTATGCCTATGTGCAGGGACAAATCTGATGAATAAATTGTGTCATCATTAGGCGTTCCGTTAATTCCTATCTCCTCAAAGTTCGATATGAGATGAGACGATAAAATGGGTCGCATATCAAATTGAGTAATACTAGAATTTGACAGGTCTATCGACAGCAAGTCATTGCCCGAACCTCCATCCAGCACAAAAGCCAGGTCTGATATTTGAGCTACGGTATAGTATACGGTATCGTCGCCGCTACCGCCGAAAATTTGGTCAGCGCCACCTCCATTTGTGATGGTGTCATTGCCATTTTCTCCGTACAGAAGGTCGTTACCGGTGCCGCCACCAATGGCATCATCTAATTGGGAACCGTGGATCGTGCCGTTGGCTGTTGAACCTTCTATCGTGAATCTTTCTATGCCGCTAGCGGTAGAGCCCGCGGCAAGAGCAGCATCAATCGAAAAGTAGTAAGGGGCTGATGAATCCTGAAGCCGGATGGTCATCGAATCCATACCCGCGCCGCCATCGCCTAAGAAAGGCATGGCAGCAGTGGCCAGATTAAAAATTAGCCAGTCGTCTCCGTTGCCGCCCGAAAGTGTATTGGCGCCGCCGTCGTCCCAAAGAACATCATTCCCATCCAATCCAAATAGAAAATCTGTTCCGCCATTTCCGTAAATTGACTCATCATAGGATGAACCATAAATCTCGCCATCACTCAAATTGCTGCCTTGGATTGCAATTAATTCGATGTTCTGAAAGCTCGCTCCGTTTGCGAGCAAATCCGAAAACGAGAAGTAAGGGTTCGCGGTTGGCACACTCAGATAAATACCCAATGTGTCATAACCGTTGCCACCATCTGCGGTGAAACTACCGAGAGCGCCTATGCGTCCAAACAGAAGGTAATCTTCTCCATCGCCACCAATGACAGTGTCATCGCCTGAAGCGTCGATAATATCCCGGCCATCCAAGGCGTAAATGGTGTCCGTCGAGCCTGTACCGCTCAGGGTGTCATCGCCATTTGTGCCTGTAATCGTCGCCACCAGAATAATCTCGAATATTGATGCCGATAAAGGTCATAGTTTACTGCTCTGATACTGGCTATAGATTTTGCCCCCGATGTGGTTGCAATGAGCCTGCAGATCGTCTCTAGTTGAAACATTTGGGGGTATGATTGGGGGTATGTAGTAGAACGGATAGTCGATCAATATCATAATACTGCTATATTTCCGCTATTTTGTGGTTCCCGCTACCGCTCCAGCCTTTCGCCGAATGCAGCGCATGCGCCGGGCCATAAGACTAACCCGCATTCAGAAGATGACGAGGCGAAAATGGTGATTTTCCGTGCCCCGGAGCGCAGCGTACTAAAGGTACGTGAGCACCGGAAGCGCGGAAAAGCGGCATTTGCAGGCCGTCAGGGCTGAATGCGCTAGCCACTCAGGCGGCGATAAGCCCCATCCCCACGCCCACCACCGCCGCGGATGTGCGATCAGACACGTCGAGCTTCTCATATATCCGCCGCAAATAGGTATCCACCGTTGCGCCGGAGAGCGAGAGGATGTCCGCGATCACGCTGTTGCTTTTGCCACGCGCCACCCAGTCCAATATCTCCAGCTCGCGCGCCGAGAGCGGCTTTTCGAGCTGCCCCTTGTCCGGCAACAACTGGCACAGCCGCATATGCGTCGCCTGCGCCACCATGTGCATTTCTTCGACCGGCGCATTCTCCAGCACTTGCTCGTTCACCGGGCGGCCGACGGAGATACAGCCATTGCACCCCCTCGGCCCGAACACGGGGAGCGAATAGCCATCGCCGATCTCCACCGCGCGTATCCGGTCCAGAAACGCCTGCTGCTCCTCGTCCGGTGCGATCTGCGCCCACGCCTCCGTCCAGCGCACCGGCACCCCGCGCGCAATCACCAGCGGCGGCAGCGGATCCTTTTCGCCCCAGCCTTCATCGACATAGACCTTGCTCACCGCGCGCGGAAAACCGCGATGGATGATGTTGAACCCGCCCCGCGCGCCCGATCCACCACGGCTCGCCATGAAATAGGCGAGCGCCATAAAGCCCTGCGCACGATAATAAAGCCGCGCCACCCGCCACAAATCTGCAGGGGTTTCGACTGCGCTGATCTCTGATACTGTCAGGTTCACGCTGCGCCTTTGTCGATTCTATCCAATCGCGCAGCTATACCCCGTTAATCGCCGCGCGCCTACCCGGCGCAACATAGGCAACGAAAATGCATAAAAAAGAGGCGGCCCAAAAACAGGTCGCCTCTAAGTTTGGTCGGGTTGCCGACCTCGGGATGCCCATCAATATACCCGTACTCGTAAACAGAACATCACCAATTGTGCCAAAATGGAGCAATCTCATGCGCTTACCCGCGATGGGCGAGTCAAAAGCTCCGCACGACCGGCGCACACTGCTGCCCCAGCATAAGCTCGGTGATCGCCCATACGCAGGCATCGGCCCGGTCGGGCGAGCGCCCCGGCCCCTGATACTCACCGCCGATCATCATGCCGCAAAGCTGATCCTCCAAAGCCGGGAACGCGCCGACATGCTTCACCCGCCCGCGCTCATACAGCGCCGCGACCGGCTCCGCCCGCGCGGATTTCCCTCGGCTCGCATGGACGAGCTTCACCGGCAGCCCCGCCTCCGCCGCGCGCAACACGGAGGATACCATCTCGCCGCCATTATTGCTCTCCGCGATCACCCGGTCCGCGCCGTGCCGAGCCGCCGCGCCAACCACCGCCGCCGCCCAGCCTTCCGGGCTGGCCTTCTCAACGCTCGCATCCTCGATCACATAAGCGAAGCCATCCAGCCCCAGCCCCGCAACGACAATGCCGCACGCGTCCCCGCCGGATGTCGCCGGCGGATCGACCGCCACCACCACCCGAGAGAAAGGACTCTCGCCATCGTTCCACAACGCCTCGCGCCGCACCCGCGCCCGCTCAATCAGCGCGCGCGTCCAGAGCGCGCCCTCCGGCTCATCGATCAATTCGCCGTCCAGCTCCTGCCGCCCCAGCGCCGTGCCGCCATAATCCCGCTCCATCGCCGCGAGGAACCCGGCGGCCAGGTGCGCGCGATTGTCCGCGCACCGGCCCTTGGTCAACACCACCCCCGCCTGCCCCACCAGCCGCCGCACCAGCGGCACCGGCCGCGGCGTCGTCGTCACCAGCGCGCGCGGATGCGTGCCAAGCCGCAGCGCCATCATCAGATTGTCCCACGCCATGTCCGCATAAGCCCATTTCGCCAGCTCATCCGCCCAGGCATGGCTGAACTGCGGCCCGCGCAAACCCTCCGGCTCCGCCGCGCCGAACAGCATCGCCTGCGCGCCCGATTTCCAGATCAGCTTCTTCAGCGCCGGGTGCCAGATCGGCCTGTCCCAGCGCGGCGCTATCGCCAACAGGCCGCTCTCGCCCTCCACCATCACGCTGCGCGCATCATGCAGGCTCGCACCGACCAGCGCGATCCGCGCCTTCCCGTCCTTCTCCGCAACAGAGCGCACCCATTCCGCGCCGGAGCGGGTCTTGCCGAACCCCCGCCCGGCGAGCATCAGCCAGATGCGCCAGTCTCCGGGCGGCGGCATCTGCTCCGGCCGCGCCTGCACCGCCCAGTCATGCAGCAGCGCCTCGCGCCCCGCCTCGCCCAGCGCGTCGAGCAGCGCGGAGAGGCGATCCTTCGGCCAGTCGGCCAGCTCCTCCCATTGCGAACGGCTCATGCACTGGTGCCTCCGTTCTCTTCGTGCGGCTCATGTTCCACCACCCGCGCCCGCATCGCCGCGATCTTCACCTGAATCTCGGCGCGGATCTGCTCGCTGCCCGCCTGATTTCCGGTCTGCGCCGCGCGCACATCCGCCACGGATTTCCGATGGGCGGAGAGCAGCTGCATCGCCATGCCATGCGGATAGCTGTGCACGGTCTTCACCTGCTTGCGTTGCCCCGCGCCATCCACCACGGTTTCGGTGGTCGTGCTGCCGTGGATCGACTGGCGCAGCAGCAGCATCTCCAGCTCGGAATAGCCCTGCTCCAGCGCCTCGTCCCACATAGCGGCAAAGCCCGCATCGCGTCGGCGCAGTTTGTACGCGCCAGTGTCGGTCATGCCGACGACGCGACACGCCTCCCGCACATTGCAGGTCGCGGCGAGCACTTCCAGAAACTGTTGCTTCAGTTCCTCGTCCCACAGCCGACGCCCGACGCGGCGAAGCTGCGGCAACGCCGCCTTGCCCGCCCCGCGCCGCCCACGCATCAAGCGCAGGCCGGAATGTTGCGCCTCATCGGACGCCCCCACACCCACGCCTTCCCGCGCCTCATCCGCCGCGCCAGCCTTTTCCTGTTGCTCGTCCATTCCTTTCCGCGTCATTCCGCCTCACGTTCCGCGCCTCGACACAGGACAACAAAAAAGGCCGCGAACCCATCGGCTCCGGCCCTCCGTCATCACCGCATCGGCGCGACTCAGATTTTCTCAGTGTTCATGTTTGTGCCATATCAGCGTTACGATGTCAATATAAATGTTCCAAATGGGTTATATGTAATCTTTACTCGACGCCCTTCTCTAAGCGAGTTCATTTTAGAATATGTGTGATTTCGTCCTCAAATTGCTTTGAAAGCAATGCCTTAGCAGTATGAAGTGGGATCATTAATTTGCGTGCAACATCATCATATGTCATTGAGTGATCGTGCATAACGGCCCTTTGGTATTCCAACCTAGTGTGTTCCGGGCACAAAACGCCGATTGCCATCCATAGCGCTTTCTTCTCGGCTTCATCTGCTGCAGATATCACCGTGGCTGAATTTCCGAAGAATTTACGCATATGGTTATCTAATGACATGGAAGTATCGGTAGCCCATGAGCCACCATTTGGTCCAAAATAACAATGCATTATTTCTTTAATAATTATGAACCGCTCCATTTCTGGAGCAAGGTCTTCAGCCACAATAATCGTATAGTTTGCCTCAAGCCCATTAATAAAGTTAGGGCCGTGGCTAATTATTAGGCCACGAACCCGTTCTTTATCAAGTCTCTTTGACACCTTAATTGTTAAGCCAGAAACCCATGATAGCTCTAGGGCATCGTCCATGTACCATTTACGAACAAGAAATTCCGGTTCGCTCTGCCGCCGTTTATATAGCGTTTTGTAGGGCAATTGATGTCTATCATTCTGTTAACAAGATAAAAGACTTTAAGTCCTTCAGAAGGATAGGTCAATATCCCGACCATTTCCAGCTTTAACGTCATGTATAGCCGCACGTATCGTTTCTGCTATATCGTCAAGCGAGAACTCCCGACGCTCGCCAGGGTAAAATTTGATGTCAGATATGGCGCTGTCCGGATTACCGAACAGCTCTTGTTTCAAGAAGCCTAGTTCGCTCATCGTCAACTCCACCTAGCTGCGTTAGCAGCCGTTCAAACCTTAGCTGTAAGATCAAGTGTAGCACCTCGCACTCCACCTCTTACCGCTTTGACACCCCATTCCTAATCACTCAAATGAACTAAATATCCGTTAAAGTTCCTGATACGTTCCATTTGAATCAAATTGTATTATACATTATGGGCTTGACTCACGATGAACGCAATCACCTTTGCGACGAACCGTGTTGAAAAACTCATCAATTACCTTGACATTGCCTTGAATCAGTGTATGCGGCGCGCCGCATATCTGCTGCCACAATGCTTGTCAACTAAATTACGCGCAGTTGCAGAGAGTGGCTGCACGGGAGAATATCCTCGTCGGGAAAACTCGTTCCGGAAAGATTGGGATCAGACTACGTTGCATAGTAAATATACCGCAACTCGACCCAGAGTGCATCACATGCACCATATCATCATCGCGATGTCAATATAAATATTCCATATAGGTTAAATTCAACCCACCTCATTCCACCACAAACCCCACCCTTCCCCTCTGGCGCGGTGCAGCATTTTCCGCTAGGGGCTGCGCTGCGGAAGCTTTGCGAGTTTCAGTTCAGGCGGAGGTGGAGTCGTGAGACGACCGGAGGTCAAAATGGTGGAGTTCGAGAACCGGAGCGCAGCGACCTCAAGGGTCGTGAGCACCGGAAGCGCAGAAATCCGCTGTTCGCAGCCCCGCATCAACTGAAAGTCGGTAGCTTCCTATGCTCACAGGCCTCTACCAATGGATGCTCGCCAAGGCGGCGCATCGCCACGCGGATCGGTGGCTGTTCGCCATCTCGTTCATGGAATCGAGCTTTTTCCCGATCCCGCCGCATCCCCTGCTCGGCCTGATGTGCCTTGCAAAGCCGCAGCGCGCCTTGTGGTTCGGCTTCGTCTGCACGCTCTCCTCGGTGCTGGGCGGGCTGTTCGGCTATGCGATCGGCCATTTCCTCTATGAGAGCGTGGGCGCGCAGCTGCTCTCCGCGCTCGGCCTCACCGAGAAATTCCCGGTCGCCGCCTGCTATCTGCGGCAATATGGCGCGGAGATCATCCTCATCAAGGGCGCAACGCCGATCCCGTTCAAGCTTGTCACGATCACTGCGGGCTTCATCGGCATGAGCCTGTTCACCTTCATCTGGGCGAGCATAGTCTCGCGCGGGCTCCAGTTCATGCTGGTCGGCTTTCTGTTCTGGAAGTTCGGCGCGCCGATCAAGGCGTTTATCGAGAAATATCTGGCGATGCTTTCCGCCGCGTTTCTGGTGCTCATCGTCTCCGGTTTCGTCATCATCGGCATGTGGGATGGCGGCAAGGGCGAGGCGAAGACAGACGCCTGCTCCGCGCCCACCGCCGTTTCGGCATCGGTGCATAGCTGAGGGATATGCAGGCGCTCCGCCGCTATCCTGCTGTGAGCGCAATCCTGCTGGGTGCGCTGGCGGCATGCGGCTTTGCGCCTTTGGGCTGGTGGCCTTTGAGCCTCGTCGCGCTCGCGGGCTTGATGGTGCTGGCGGAGGCGGCGAGCACGGGCAGGAGCGCATTCCTTACGGGATGGTGTTTCGGCCTCGGGCATTTCACGCTCGGCAACAACTGGATCGCGCACGCCTTCACCTATCAGGATGCGATGCCGCACTGGCTGGGCTATGGCGCGGTGGTTGCGTTGGCGCTCTATCTCGCGGTCTATCCGGGGTTCGCGCTGCTGGGGCTGCATCTGCTGCGGAGGCGATGGCCGGGGATGCCCGCGCCCGATGTGCTCGCCGCACTGTGGATCGTCACCGAATATGGCCGTGCGACCATTTTCACCGGCTTCGCGTGGGACCCGCTGGGGATGATCTGGCTCGATACCGGGGTGGATCAGGCGGCGCGCTGGATCGGCACTTATGGGCTATCGGGCCTCGCGGTGCTGGCGGCGGGGGCGTTGCTGTCGCTGGCGCGGCGGCGGTGGCGGCCAGTGTTGCCGCTGGTCGTCGTGCTTGTTGGATTGGCGATCTACGGAAAGGCGCAGTTACCCGCCATTTCCAACAGCAAATCCAACATCGCCATCACCGTCGTCCAGCCAAACATAAACCAGAACGAAAAATATAATGCCGATCTGGAGCAGGTGAATTTCGCCAAGCTCTCCACCCTCACCCGCTCGCCAAATTCCTCCGCCCCCCGCCTCATCTTCTGGCCCGAAGCCGCCCTCCCCGCCTGGCTCGATATGGAGCCGGAATGGCTGGAGCGCGTCGCCGATCTGGAAAAACCCGGCGACCTCCTGATGACCGGCGGCGCGAAGGTCTATTTCAAGGAACGCGGGCGCGGCTTCTTTCAGGATCGCACCCTCATCGGTGCGAACAATAGCGCGTGGGTGGTGACGCCCGACGCGCGGCTCATCGCCCGCTATGACAAGGCGCACCTCGTCCCCTATGGTGAATATCTGCCGATGCGAAACTTGCTTGCGCCGCTCGGCCTTTCCCGCCTCGTGCCGGGGGATGCGGATTTCTGGCCGGGGCCGGGGCCACGCTCTTTGAACCTGCCATCTGCATCCAATCGCCCGCCGCTCAAGATGGGCGTGCAGATCTGTTACGAGATCATCTTTTCCGGCGAGGTTATCCATCGTCAGAACCGCCCCGCCTTCCTCTACAACCCCTCGAACGACGCGTGGTTCGGCGCATGGGGTCCGCCGCAGCATCTGGCGCAGGCCCGCATGCGCGCGATCGAGGAGGCGATGCCCGTCATCCGCTCTACCCCGACCGGCATATCGGCGGTGATAGACGGCCATGGCCGCGTCATCGCCTCCATCCCGCATTATCAGATGGGCGCGATCCACAGCAAGCTACCGCCCGCCCTGCCGCCTACCCTCTTTGCCAGCTTCGGCAACCTGCTGCCCATGCTTTTCGCCGCGCTGCTGCTCGGCTTCAGCGCGTTAACCGCGATGTTACTTGCAAGATCATCGCGCCGTCGCTAATGCGGCCTCGCACATAAAGATTTCTTTATACGCAGATACAGCAACACCTTAGTGACTGGGAAAACCATGCGTTCCAACTATCTCTTCACCTCCGAAAGCGTTTCCGAAGGCCATCCCGACAAGGTGTCGGACCAGATTTCAGATTCGATCGTCGATCTGTTCCTTTCGAAAGACCCGGAAGCGCGCATCGCCTGCGAAACGCTCACCACCACCCAGCTCGTCGTGCTGGCAGGCGAAATCCGCTGCAAGGGCGTCTATGAAGATGGCGCATGGGCGCCGGGCGCGCAGGAGGAAATCGAGGTCGCCGTGCGCAACACCGTGCGCGAGATCGGCTATGAGCAGGACGGCTTCCACTGGGAAACGCTGCGCTTCGAGAATAATCTCCATGGTCAGTCCGCCCACATCGCGCAGGGCGTGGACGCGGCACGCAACAAGGATGAAGGCGCGGGCGATCAGGGCATCATGTTCGGCTTCGCCTGCGACGAGACGCCGGACCTCATGCCAGCCACCCTCTATTACAGCCACAAGATCCTCGAAAGCATGGCGGCGGACCGTCACTCCGGCGCCGCGCCGTTTCTGGAGCCGGATGCCAAGAGCCAGGTGACGCTGCGCTTCGAGAATGGCGTTCCCGCCGCTGCAACCGCGATCGTCGTCTCGACCCAGCACGCACCGGGCTATGACACGGGTGACAAGGAAGCCGAACTCCACGCCTATGTGAAGAAGGTGGTGGCGGACATCATCCCCGCAGCGCTGCTCTCCGACGCGACCGTCTATCACATCAACCCCACCGGCAGCTTCGAGATCGGCGGGCCGGATGGCGACGCGGGCCTCACCGGGCGCAAGATCATCGTCGACACCTATGGCGGCGCGTCGCCCCATGGCGGCGGCGCTTTCTCCGGCAAGGATCCGACCAAGGTGGATCGCTCGGCCGCCTATGTTACGCGCTATCTCGCGAAGAACATCGTCGCGGCGGGCCTCGCCAAACGCTGCACCATTCAGGTCGCCTATGCGATCGGCGTTTCGGAGCCGCTCTCGCTCTATGTCGATACCCACGGCACCGGCTCGGTTGCTGACGATTTGCTCGAAACCGCCGTTGCCACGGTCGCGAAGGCCAAGCTCGGTGGCCTCACCCCGCGCGGCATCCGCGTTGGCCTCGGCCTCAACAAGCCGATCTACAAGCGCACCGCCGCCTACGGCCACTTCGGCCGCACGCCGGACGGGGACTATTTCCCGTGGGAGCGCACCGATCTTGTCGACGCGCTGAAAGCTGCGCTCGCCTAAACCAGTACAATACGGGGCGGGGTTCATCTCGCCCCCAGCTTTCCTTATTTCCAGCTCGCCAATATCGCGCCTGCCACGCTGTGGCCGATCACCAGATGTGCGATGTCGATCAGCGTACCGCTAAGCGGCCCTACACCATAGACCCAGCCATAGAGCAACGCAGGCACCGCCGAAGCGAACGCAACCAGCAGCGCCCATTTGACGCCATTGCCAAGTCCGCTCACGCCCGCCCAATTGAACAGAAACGCCAGGCCGAACGCCGTCATTAGCGGCATCACCAGGCTATAGGGCATTCGCGACATGCCGACCGCGTCCATCTGCTCCTTGGTTATACCCGCATTAGCCATCCAGACCGCCGGATCGATCAACACACCATAAATCAGCGCACCCACCGCATAGATTGCAACTGCCGCCACCAGCGTCGCGACAATATTGATACCGCATATCCGCATGATGAATCTCTCCTTCCTTCGCCAGTCTGCGCTGGCTGAGACAGGCTAACATCGAACCCCGCCCAATTCCAGCGCTCCCGGTTTGCCAACAACCGCTGGACATATCCTGGGAATGGCTCATGTTTCCTGTGATCCCGCATAATGTGATTCGATCCATAGGGAACAGCCATGCGAATATTCAGCTTTTTGCCCTGCCTCATCCTTCTCACCTCGTTATGCGGCGTTGAAAGAGCGAGTGCTGCCCCTGCCCTGTCTCCGCTCGATCAGGCCGCCGTCTTCAAGGCAGCGGGCTTCAAGAAGATGCGTGGTCACTGGGAAAGCGGCTGCAACGACCCAAGCGCGGGCGCATATTATGAACCCGGCACGATTAGCGACGTTAAGGACCTGAATGGTGACGGCCGCCCGGAAGCTATCGTCACCGAGGGTGGCTCCTATTGCTATGGCAACACCGGTACAGCCTTCTGGCTCCTTTCGAAGCAGGTGAGTGGCGCGTGGAAGCTGGTCTACAGCGAAGTCGGCATGGCGGAATTCATGAAAACCAAAGGCATTGGCGGCTGGCCGGATATATCCGTAGGCGGCCCCGGCTTCTGCTTCCCGGTGATGCGCTGGAACGGCAAAGCCTACATGCGCCACCGCTTCGCCTATGAAGGCAAGGCCTGTCGACCATAAGACTTCAGCAACGCCAACGTACGCCAAACCATAGGAATAGCGGTATATTTGGCGCGACTCGATCATCGGGTGTATGGTGCCTTGAGAGTGTATGGCACTATCCCCTGTGATGGGAGTGAATGATGCACGACGCAAGCGCACCCCAACGTCTGAAATTTGCGCGTGAGGAAATCCTCCTCGCGCTGTCGTCTGATGATAACTTGGACGCCGAGAGGCACATGGCACGGGCCAATACACTCATGAAGACCGCCGTTGGCGAGATACAGCGCGAACCGGAGCATCTCTGGGACTGGTCCAAGCTCCGCACGACGGCAAAGTCAGGAGAGCAATGATGCAAAGAATTGGCAATGAAATGCACCTGCACACCGATGAGGCGCGCTCCGGCGAGACGCCACATATACTGCGCTATATCCTCATCCTCAGCCTGCTGATGGTGGTGGCTGCGATGTCCGTCATCTGGATTTCCGGCGCCATGTCTCAACGGCCCGCCAATGGGGATCCAGTCACAGCCGAGGAATATGCGCTGGGTGGCTGACTAAATACATCAGGGCGCCATGGGAGGAATATTCGCCCAACCGCCCTGCTTCAGAGTGCGGCGCTTGCCGTCTTCGCCATCACCCGCTAACGGCGCGCGGATGACCGCGCACAAATCCGGCGACCCGACGACACTGAACCGCCTCTATGGCCGCGCCAAGGGCAAGCCCTTGCGTGCCTTCCAGCAATCTCTGGTCGATGATCTGCTACCGCAGATCGCCGTACCAGAAGAGGGGCCAGTGACGGCGGAGCGGCTGTTTGGCGATTCCCGACCGCTGCATTTCGAGATCGGCTTCGGCGGCGGCGAGCATATGGCCACTCGCGCCGACATGCTACCCGATCATGGCTTCATTGGCTGCGAGCCTTTCCTCAATGGGGTTGCTGCGGCGCTTGCGCATGTACATGGCGACGCACAAAAGCCCGGCATCCCCAATGTACGCATCCATCATGGCGATGCACTGGATGTACTCGCGCGCATCCCCGATGGCACGCTAAGCTTCGTCTATCTGCTGCACCCTGATCCCTGGCCCAAAGCGCGCCATGCCAAGCGGCGGATGATGAACAAAGGGCCAGTCGATCTCATCTCTGCCAAGCTCAAACCCGGCGGAGAGTTTCGCTTCGGAACCGATCATCCGGTCTATCTACGCTGGGCGCTGATGGTGATGAACGGACGCGAAGATTTCGAGTGGCTATGCGAGAAGCCGCAGGATTTTCTCAAACGCCCCGGCGGCTGGCCCGAAACGCGCTACGAAGCCAAGGCCCGCAAGCAAGGCCACGAGGTCTGGTATTTCCGCTATCGCAAGCGCTCCTTGGACGTGAGCCTCTGCTCAATCCGCCTGTCCGGCACGAACCAGACAAGCGCCACCGCGACAAAGAAAACCATGCCTAACAACGGCGCAAAGAAAGCCGCAACAATTAAACCCGCGATATAGAGCACCAAGGATAGGCGTCCTTTCCGATCCTTTCCCACCGCGCTAGCGAGCAATCCCTCGCGTCCATCGACGGCAATGAGCTTCATCTCCAATATCTGATAGGCCATCGCGCAGAGCATAAGATTGAGCCCATAAACGACGGTCGGCCACCGCGCGAAATGGTTTTCCCCCATCCATCCGGTCGTGAAGGGCAAAAGCGAAAGCCAGAATAACAGGTGCAGATTACGCCATAGCACCGCACCATTCACACGCTTTATAGAATGCATCATGTGGTGATGGTTATTCCAATATATCCCTACATAGAGGAAACTCAGCACATAGCTTACAAATACCGGCCATAATGCGAAAAGAGCCGAAAGCTCCGCATTGTGCGGGACTTTCAGCTCCAATACCATAATAGTGATGATGATGGCGAGAACGCCATCGCTGAACGCCTCGAGCCGGCCTTTACCCATAATTACCGATCCTGACTGTTACAGCCAGCATCATAGTGCTTCGAGCTACAGCCTCAAGCTGCTCAGTTGGCAGGCTTGGTAATATCGACCTTCTCGACCCATTCCGGATAGAAGCTGGGTTCACGGCTCGACCAGCCGATCGCTGTCGCTGCTGCCTCGCTAATCGACTGTAGCAACGCACGACGCTTTTCCGGATGGAGGTTAGGCAGGCTTGCAGCTGCACAGAACGCACCGGGCAGCCACGGGCGAGCACCCGCGCCAAGCAGGCGCTCATAAAGGAAACGGTAAGCGGAAAAGCTCGACAAGCGCTCCTGCCCAAGATCGAAGGCCGAGATCGAGATCAGCGGCGCCATGAACGGCTCGACCTGATCGAGGCCGCTATCGTCCGGCACCATCGTCCGAAGATCCTGGATGCGCTCATAAATGCGGGACTGGGCGCGGATGCTTGCTGCTTCCACCACATCGCGGCACCAGAGGTCCATCGCGTCCGCGCGATGAAAGGCGACGTCAAGAGAGCGGCGGATATAGCGTTGGGTCGCGGCAGGAAAGCTCGCGAACTCCCGCATTTCAGCGAGGGTGATAGTGCCGTCAGATGGCTTGGCGTTGGTACCCATCGAATTTGCCTCCGAACCCTTATAACCCGGAACTGTCGCACCATGCACTATAATCGGTTAGCAAAGCATTAAGCAGTTGTTATAGGATATTCATATTCAAGATTTATCGCGACGCAACATAAAATGTTGCATCGCAGCAAAATCGATCTTTGCGGCCAAAGAAATAAAAAGCGCCCCCGGAGCAAGGGATGTCCGGGGGCGCATCCTGTATGCTGTCGGGCACTTCAGGATATCTCTAATGTACAAACTCGCTCAAGCAGACGTATCTGGCAAAAAACCCAGTATTCGCCAAACAGCCCCCCGGCCACTTCCAACCAGCACTCCCATGCCAGCGAATCGCGGTTTACGTAGCGCAAAGCATTATAGCACGCGAGCGGAAAATGTAAAAAACAGTCACATCCGCTATTCCGTAACGTCAAGCGGACCGCCCCTTGCCAGTGTGCACTATAAATGCGCCACTGCGCGATTGCGCTTGCCCCGAATGGAACATATATCGAACAGATACAATCGCCGGGAGTCGGGGAACCGATTGCCCGCCTGCCCCATTTACGGACCCTTATGCTGACTCACATCAAAGTGCGCGGCGCGCGCGAACATAATCTCAAGGGCGTGGACATCGATCTGCCGCGCGACAAGCTGATCGTCATCACCGGCCTTTCCGGTTCGGGCAAGTCGAGCCTCGCCTTCGATACCATCTATGCCGAGGGGCAGCGCCGCTATGTCGAGTCGCTATCCGCCTATGCGCGCCAGTTCCTCGAAATGATGCAGAAGCCGGATGTCGAGCATATCGACGGCCTTTCGCCCGCGATCAGCATCGAGCAGAAAACGACGTCACGCAATCCGCGCTCCACCGTCGCCACCGTCACCGAGATCTACGACTATATGCGCCTGCTGTGGGCGCGGGTCGGTGTGCCCTATTCCCCTGCGACCGGCGAGCCGATCAGCGCGCAGACCGTGAGCCAGATGGTCGACCGGGTGATGCAATTGCCCGAAGGCACCCGGCTCTATCTGCTCGCGCCGGTGGTACGCGGGCGCAAGGGTGAGTATCGCAAGGAGCTGGCCGAGTGGCAGAAGGCGGGCTTCACCCGCGTGCGCATCGACGGCGAGTTCTACAATATCGAGGAAGCGCCCGCGCTCGACAAGAAATACAAGCATGACATCGAGGTGGTGGTAGACCGCATCGCGGTGCGGGACGATATCGCCACCCGCCTCGCCGACAGCTTCGAAACCGCGCTCAAGCTCGCCGATGGCCTCGCCTATGCCGATCTCGCGGATGGTGTTGTGCCGGGCCGCGAGGATGAAGCAGCGGACGGCGGCGCGATGAAGGGCGCAGGCATCCCCGCCAACCGCATCGTATTCAGCGAGAAATTCGCCTGCCCCGTTTCCGGCTTCACGATCCCGGAGATCGAACCGCGGTTGTTCAGCTTTAACGCCCCCCAAGGCGCATGCCCCGCCTGCGACGGCCTCGGCGAAAAGCTGCTGTTCGACGAGCAGCTCGTCGTCCCCAACGAGGCGCTCAGCCTCAAGAAGGGCGCGATCGTCCCATGGGCGAAATCCAACCCGCCCTCGCCTTATTATATGCAGGTGCTCGAAAGCCTCGCCCGCGCCTATGGCTTCTCGATCGAAACGCCGTGGCAAGACCTCCCCGGCGAGGTCCGCCTTATCATCCTCCACGGCACCGGCGGCAAGCCGGTCGAGCTGACCTTCAAGGACGGCCGCAAGCAATATAGCGTCAACAAGCCGTTCGAGGGCGTGATCGGCAACCTCAATCGCCGCATGCTCTCCACCGACAGCGCATGGATGCGCGAGGAGCTGTCCAAATACCAGACCGCGCAACCCTGCGAGACCTGCCACGGCGCACGCTTGAAGCCCGAAGCATTGAGCGTCAAGATCGCGGGCGAGGACATCTCCATCCCCACCCGCCGCAGTGTGGTCGACGCGCTCGCCTTCTTCGAAACGCTTCCCAGCCACCTCACCGATCAGCAGAACCAGATCGCCAAGGCCATCCTCAAGGAAATCATCGAGCGCCTGGGTTTCCTCAACAATGTCGGCCTCGATTATCTCAATCTCGATCGCACCTCCGGCACCCTCTCCGGCGGCGAGAGCCAGCGCATCCGCCTCGCCTCGCAAATCGGCTCCGGCCTCTCCGGCGTGCTCTATGTGCTCGACGAACCCAGCATCGGCCTGCACCAACGCGACAACGACATGCTGCTCGCGACCTTGAAGCGCCTGCGCGACCTCGGCAACACCGTGCTGGTGGTCGAGCATGACGAGGACGCGATCCGCGCGGCAGACTATATCGTCGATATGGGGCCGGGCGCGGGCGTGCATGGCGGCGAGGTGGTGGCGCAAGGTACCCTCGCGGACATCCTCGCCACCCACGGCTCGCTTACCGCCGATTACCTCAATGGCACCCGCGAAATCGAGGTGCCGAAGAAGCGCCGTAAAGGCTCCGGCAAAAAGCTCACCGTCCACAACGCCCGCGCCAACAATCTCACTGGCGTCACCGCGAGCATCCCGCTCGGCACCTTCACGTGCATCACCGGCGTCTCCGGCTCCGGCAAATCCAGCCTCACCATAGATACGCTCTACGCCGCCTCGGCACGCGCCCTCAATGGAGCCAGAGTAGTTGCGGGCGCGCATGACAAGGTGACGGGGCTGGAGCATCTCGACAAGGTGATCGACATCGACCAGTCGCCCATCGGCCGCACACCGCGCTCCAACCCCGCGACCTACACCGGCGCGTTCACCAACATCCGCGACTGGTTCGCCGGCCTCCCCGAAGCACAGGCGCGCGGCTACAAGCCGGGGCGCTTCAGCTTTAACGTCAAGGGCGGCCGCTGCGAGGCGTGCGCGGGCGACGGGCTCATCAAGATCGAGATGCACTTCCTGCCCGATGTCTACGTCACCTGCGAGGAGTGCCACGGCAAACGCTACAACCGCGAGACGCTGGAGGTGAAGTTCAAGGGCCACAGCATCGCCGACGTGCTGGACATGACGGTGGAGGACGCGGTCGAGTTCTTTAAGGCGGTGCCGCCGATCCGCGACAAGATGGCGATGCTGGCGGAGGTCGGCTTGGGCTACGTCAAGGTCGGCCAGCAGGCGACGACCTTGAGCGGCGGCGAGGCGCAGCGCGTGAAGCTCGCCAAGGAGCTATCCCGCCGCGCCACCGGCAACACGCTCTACATCCTAGACGAACCCACCACCGGCCTCCATTTCGAGGACGTCCGCAAACTGCTGGAAGTGCTCCACGCGCTGGTCGAACAGGGCAACAGCGTGGTCGTGATCGAGCATAATCTGGATGTCATCAAGACGGCGGACTGGATCATCGATCTGGGGCCGGAAGGCGGCGTGAAAGGCGGCGAGATCGTTGCCGAGGGAACGCCGGAGCAGGTAGCCCAAAATGGACGCAGTTACACCGGAAAATACATGAAACCCATGCTATCGCGCGAGAAGGCGGAAGCGGCGGAATGATAAGCCAGAATTTTAAACATAGGCATAGCAATGACGACAGATTATGCGAAGGAAATACGGATTGGTATTGGCGAAGCTCATTGGAAGAGCTTATCATTTAAAGTCTGGAAGCAGGGAGAAGAATGTTATTATCAATGTCGTGAAATGAAAAATGTTAAACATTCGCTTCATTCCTCAATGAAACAGAGGTTCGCAGAAAATGTTGAGGGACCACGCCCTCCTTTATCACATGCCACCTTAACAGACAATTATGAGAATGGGTTTGTTACAATAGGAAGATTACTTTTTACTACGGAAACAAACTGGGATATTCTAAGAGAAAAAACAAAAGATAAAGATATAAAACTCAATTGTACTCACCCTTCTGATGCGGTGATGATCTCGATTGGTATTACAGGATTTCATCCTAACGAAAGAGCGCATACAGCTAATTTTGATCACCTAGCAGTCCTAAAAATCACAGAAAATAAATACTTAACTCTAACAAGATTTTATCAAGGTGACATCAGAGGTTTATTAAATCAAAACATAATTCATCATGCTCCAAAGTTTGATTCTCATTTCTATTATTATAGAAAAAGTTTAAATGAAAATTTTTACGATCAGTTACTTCATTATCAAACTATTCATAATACATTTTTCTATTGGAATCACTCCAATATTAAAGGCGATATTAATGACAATTCAATGATGTATAGCTCTCCTGAAGGTATAGGATATGCTATAGAGAACAATATTAGAATTTCTAGATTCTTTCATATGAAACATCTAATGTAGAAGTGAATTTATGCACGAATTGATAGAAAACCAAACTATATTCTTAGATGGAAAAAGCTTCCGTTTTAAGCATTTCATTAAATGCAATCTTGTATTTTCTGGATATATGGGATTTTGGATGTCGGATTGCATATTCAATGAATGTGATTTCAACACTTCTGGACCAGCAGCTAACACTCTAGGTATGATGCAATCACTATATCACGACCCACATTTCAAGCAGATAATTGAAAATACAATTGCGGTAATAAGAAATGATCAGCCCAATCAAAGTGTAGAAATCGTAGAATAGAAATTAATCCCCCTGTCCTACGCCCCCACCTCTAGCATATATGGTCTGTCCACCCCTTGCGCCTGCCCACTGCGGCGCGCAAGAAAACGGAGGACAGATTATGACCCGCAAGACCACCCCCACCGGCGTCGCCTATGACGCTTATCCGCTGCGCTCTCCGGTCGTGGAGACGGACATCAACCGGACCGAGGCGGATGAGCGCGCGCTCGCCGAGTGGGAACGGATGCTCGACGCCGGCCTCATCATAAACCGCAATCCGCCGCCCTCGCCGGAAGTCGTCGCCGCGCGCGAAGCCGCCGACGCGCTGTTCCGCTCCTTCGCCCACAACCGCGTCCGCAACTGGTAGCGCGCGGGCGCTTTTCCGCCCTCATGCCCCCCCTACGTGGCGTGATTTTCATGACTTTCGGGGCGTGACTTTCGGGGCGCCAGCCCTCCTGCCTCCCCGAAAGCTGCACGCCGCGCCCTTTATATCAGGCCGCATGATCCTATCTTAAGCCTTCGTCGCCACGCACCACGAAGGGAACCACCCATGAAGACCTCTGGCAACACGATTTTGCTCACCGGCGGCGGCTCTGGCATCGGGCGCGAGATGGCGAAGCGCTGGCATGACATGGGCAACACCGTGCTCATCACCGGGCGGCGGCTGGACGCGCTGGAGGAGACGGCGCAGGGCCGCGCCAATATCCATCCCTATGCGCTGGACATGACCGATGCGCAGGCGATCTCCGCCTTCGCGCAGACGATCATCGCGCAGCATCCGGCGCTCAACGTGCTGGTCAACAATGCCGGCATCATGATCTACGAAGACGCCACGGCGTCGCGCGATCTTGCCGATGCCGAAGCGATGATCACCACCAATCTGCTCGGCCCGATCCGCCTCATTGATGCGCTGGTCGATCATCTGAGCCGCGCGCCTGACGCCGCGCTCATCAACGTCACCTCCGGCCTCGCTTTCGTCCCGTTGAGCAAGGCGCCGACCTATTCCGCGACCAAGGCGGCGTTGCATTCCTACACCCTGTCGCTGCGGCAAAAGCTCGCGGGCAAGGTGGAGGTGATCGAGATCGCCCCGCCCGCCGTGCAGACCGAGCTGACCCCCGGCCAATCCACGCGCGAGGGCTATCTGCCGCTGGATCAGTTCATTGACGAGACAATGGCGCAGTTCGAAAGCGGCGCGCCCGGCCCGGAAGTCTGCGTGCCCGCCGTTCTCTTCCTGCGCAATGCCGAGGCCGAAGGGCGGATGGATCAGGCGCTTGCGGCGCTTGGACAGCTCTAACCCGCGAGGCTCTTGCTCACCTGCTCGGTCACGTCTTTCGAGAGGCCGGGCTGGGCAAGGATACGTTCCAGCGCCGCACGCATCAGGGCAGCGCGCGGTTCGGCAAAGCGGCGCCAGCGGCCCAAGGGCGGCACCATCCGCGCGGCTGTCTGCGGGTTCACCGGATCAAGCGCGAGAATGAGGTCCGCCAGCAAAGCGTACCCCGCGCCGCCTTCCTTGTGGAACGCCCACTGGTTCGCGCCGAACGCGCCGTAGAGCGAGCGCACCCGGTTGGGGTTAGAGAGCGTGAAGTCTGGATGCTTGCCGAGTGCCTTGACGATCTCGACCGTATCGGGATGGAAGGCGAGCGCCTGCGTCTGGAACCATTTGTCCAGCACCAGCGCGTCGCTGGAATAACGCGCATAGAAATCATCAAGCGCACGCGTCCGCTCCGCGCCATGGCGATTGGCGAGAGTGATGAGCGCGCCCTGCCGCTCGGTCATATTGTGCGCGGTCTCATATTGGGTGAGGGCAATCCCCGCCGCGTCCTGCGCACCGCTCGCGAAGAGGTATGACAGCGCAACATTGCGCAACTTGCGCGCGCCCTTGTCCTCTGGCTTCAGCGAGAAATGTGCACGCTCGCTCCGCGCATGAAGATCGCGCCATAGTGGCTCCAGCGCCTTGCCAATCGCGCCCATCAGCTTCTCACGCGCGGCGTGGATCGCATCCGGGTCCACCAGCGCCATCTGATCACCGATATAGGCTTCGCTCGGCAACCTGATCGCCTCAGCGATAAACGCGTCGTCCAGCGCCGGGTTGGTGGCGGCGGTGCGGATCGCATCGATCACCGCACCACTCTCCAGATGGCCGGTGTTGACCGCGCCGATGAGCGCGTTGACCATGAGGAGCTGCATCGCCTCATAGCGGGCGAACGGATCGTCGTCGTTCGCGGCGAGGAAGGCCAGTTCATCCGCGCTGCGGTGCATGTCGAGGATGACCGGAGCTGAAAAGCCGCGGTTGATCGAGAGCACCGGCGCGCTCGTCACGCCCTCGAAGCGGAAGCTTTGCTCGGCTTGGCTAAGCGTCAACAGTTGCTCGTCGAGCCGCTTGCCCGATTGCCTGTCGAACAGCGCGGTGCGCAGCGGCAGCACCATCGGCTCCTTGTCGCTCTGACCCGGCGTATCGGGCACAAATTGCGAGAGCGTGAGTGTTGCGCTGCGACTGGCTGGATCGTGCGACAGCACGGCTGCAACATGCGGCGTACCAGCCTGACTGTACCACAGACGGAACTGCTTGAGGTCTGTCGCGCCGCCCTCTTCCATCGCCTTGACGAAATCCTCGCATGTCGCCGCCTCGCCGTCATGCCGCTCGAAATAGAGGTCTGTGCCGCGCCGAAACCGCTCCGCCCCCAGCATAGTCGCCATCATGCGGATCACCTCCGCGCCCTTGTTATAAACGGTCGCGGTGTAGAAGTTGCTGATCTCCATATAGGATTCCGGGCGGATGGGGTGGGCGAGCGGCCCGCCATCTTCCGGGAACTGCGCGGCGCGCAAGGTGCGCACATCCTCAATCCGCTTCACCGGCTCGCTGCCCATATCAGCGGAAAAACACTGGTCGCGATAGACGGTGAAGCCTTCTTTCAGGCTTAGCTGGAACCAGTCGCGGCAGGTAACGCGGTTGCCGGACCAGTTGTGGAAATATTCGTGTGCCACCACACCTTCTACAGCATCATAATCGAGGTCGTTCGCGGTTTCGGGATCGACGAGAATATAGCGACTGTTGAAGACATTGAGCCCCTTGTTCTCCATCGCGCCAAAGTTGAAATCACTCACGGCGACGATGTTGAAGACATCGAGGTCATATTCCCGGCCATAGACGCGCTCGTCCCATGCCATACTGTCCTTCAGCGCCTTCATCGCGTGTTCCGTGCGGGGGAGGTCTGCCTCCTTTACCCAGATGCCGAGATCGACCTTCCGCCCGCTCATCGTCGTGAAGCTGTCAGCATTGCAGGCGAGATCGCCCGCCACCAGCGCGAACAGATAACAGGGCTTGGGGAAAGGATCATTCCAGCGCGCCCAGTGGCGGCCATTCTCGGCCTCGCCGCTTTCCACCGGATCGCCATTCGCCAGCAAGACCGGGTAGAGTGTTTTGTCCGCCTCCATCCGCACCACATAGCGTGAGAGGACATCGGGCCGGTCCGGGAAATAGGTGATGCGGCGAAAGCCTTCCGCCTCGCACTGGGTGCAGAGCAGCCCACCGGAAGCATAAAGCCCCATGAGCTGGCTGTTTTTGGCTGGGCTGATGGCTACGCTGGTTTCCACGACATGTGCAAGGCCTGCGAGCGGGATGCTGAGCGCGTCATCACCCTTGGGCCACTGCCCCTGCGCAAGTGGCGCGCCATCAACTGAAACGGAGAGCAGCTCCAGTCCTTCGCCATCCAGCACAAGCGGTCGATCATGCTCGCCATTGCGGGTGACAGAAAGCCGCGCCGTCACAAACGTCCGTTCAGCATCGAGTACAAAATCGAGCGCGATTTCCGGCACCAGCCAGTCCGGCGCGCGATAATCCTTGCGGCGGATCACAGTTGGGGTGGCGGTTTGCGGTTCAGCGGTCTGGATATCAAGCATGGAATCTATCTAGGACGCTGTGCGGCAGTGCACAATCATCTTGCATCACGCTCCGCGTGCTATTTAGTGCCGATATGGCGAAAGAAATGCTGATATTAGGGCTGGGCTACACTGGCACTCGGCTAGCGGCGGCTTTGCGGGAGCAAGGCTGGACTGTTACGGGCGTAAAGCGCGCAGGAGATTCCGAAAGCCTATCCTTTGATGACGAGGCTGCGGTGCGCGCATCCATCGGGCGGGCAAGCCATATCCTTTCCTCGGTTCCCCCAGACAGGGAGGGAGCTGATCCGGTGCTCACCCGCTATGGCGCGGATATAGCTGCAAGCAACGCGCGCTGGATCGGCTATCTCTCGTCAAGCGGTGTCTATGGCGATGTCGGAGGAGCCTGGGTCGATGAAAGTGCGCCTGTCGGTACCGGCAGACGCAGCGCCCGTGCAGAAGCCGACCTGGGCTGGCAGGCGCTCCGCTCCGATATGTGCATCTTCCGCCTGCCCGGTATCTATGGGCCGGGGCGAAGCGCACTGGATCGTGTGCGGGAAGGAAAGGCGCACCGCATTGACCTGCCGGGTCAGATATTCAGCCGCATTCATGTCGAAGACATTGTCTCTGCGATACTTGCCAGCTTCGAAGGGCCGACCGGCGTTTACAATATCGCAGACGATGCACCCTGTTCCCAGAATGACGTAATCGATTACACCTGCCGTCTGCTGGGCCTAATGCCGCCTCCGCTGCTTTCATTGCAAGAAGCCAACCTATCCACGCAGGCCCGCGCCTTCTACGCCGAAAACCGCCGTGTAGCGAACGGCAAGGCTAAGCGTCTGCTCGACTGGCGTCCGCTTTATCGGGATTACAAAGAGGGACTGGTCACGTTGCTAGCCGAGACCTGATCCGCACCAGCATCATCCGGCACCGGTGCATTGTCCGCGAACTGCCACGCGGTGAACAGCACGCCCGCTGCCCACAACAGGGCCGACCAGCGGCTTCGGAACAGACGAGACATATTGAACATAGCGACTGGGATAGCATTTCCTTGTTAACGGACCATGGCGACGGAGGGTTAATGCCCATCATGACTAGTACCATTGCCGGTTGAGATATGGGGAAGCGCCCTCTAGGATGTTACGATAATGGCAACTCAAGCAACGTCCGAACGCACCAGCGCACGCAAGCAACAGATATTGGATATCGCCGCGCGCCTGTTCGCGCGCAACGGCTATCGCGGCACATCTATCCGCGAGATCGGCGAGCAGGCAGGGATACTGGGCGGCTCGCTTTATCACCATATCAAGTCCAAGGATGCGCTTTTCATAGAACTGCACAATAGCGCGCTCGACCGGGCCGAGGCGCTGATTGCGGAAGCCGTTGCAAAAGAAAATAGCCCTTGGGAACGGTTGGAGGCGGCCTGCCGTGCGTTGCTGGAAATCCAGCTCGCGCCGGATTCGCTTACTCAGCCATTGATGAACGATTTTCGCGAGGTGCCTGATGATGTGCGATCGGAACTCGTCGCGCGGCGCGATGCATTCGAGGATCAGTTTCGCGATCTGGTGAATGATCTGCCACTGCCGCCTGAGATGGACCGCTCTATCTATCGCAATCTGCTGCTCTCGTTGCTTAACGAGATCAACAGCTGGTATCGGCCCGGCCGCCTTTCGCCAGCGGATGTCGCGCGACAGATCGTGCAGGTATTTCGTCACGACGCGCAGTGACAATGTCGCACTATCGCGCAGAATTTGACGGGCGACGGTATTTGAATTAAGACTGTAACAAGTGTTTGGTATTGTGCGCTCGGTCACCAGCCGCGCTAGGGAGAGATGCAATGCAGGATTATGTTGCGCCGATAGAGGATTACCGCTTTCTCTTGGGTGAAGTGCTGGGCTTTGATGCCGAGATGCAGGAGCTCGGCAAGGATGTGGATGCCGATCTCGCTGGCGCCGTGCTGGAGGAAGCAGGCAAGTTCTGCGCAGGCACTCTTCACCCCATCAACCGCAGCATGGATGAGGAAGGCGCTCATCTCGTTAACGGCGAAGTAAAAACGCCCGCCGGGTTCGCTGATGCCTATCGGGAGTTCGCCGCGGGTGGCTGGACCTCGCTTTCCGCCGATCCGGAATATGGCGGGCAGGGTCTGCCCTTCATCCTCCAGCTCTGGCTCGACGAGATGCTATCCGCCAGCAATCTGTCGTTCGGGCTGGTGCCGGGTCTGTCACGCGGCGCGTCGGAGGCCATCGCGGCGCATGCCAGCGACGCGCTTAAGCAGACCTATCTGCCCAAGCTCGTCAATGGCGAATGGACCGGCGCAATGGCACTGACCGAGAGCGGCGCGGGCACCGACCTCGCCTTGCTCAAGACCAAGGCCACCCCAAAGGGCGACGGCAGTTATGCTGTAACCGGGCAGAAGATCTTCATCTCGACCGGCGATCATGATTTCGGCGGAAACGTCATCCATCTGGTTCTCGCCCGCCTGCCCGATGCGCCCGAAGGCGTCAAAGGCATAAGCCTGTTTCTGGTACCGAAGTTCCTAGTGAACGAAGACGGCTCGCTTGGCGCGCGCAACGGTATGTCGGTCGGGTCGCTGGAAGAGAAGATGGGCATTCATGCGCAGCCGACGTGCGTGATGAACTATGACGACGCGACCGGCTGGCTGGTGGGCGAACCCAATCGCGGCCTGATGGCAATGTTCACGATGATGAACGCTGAACGCCTGATGGTCGGCATTCAGGGGTTGGGCATCGCGGGCGCATCTTATATTCAGGCGGTCGGTTATGCGAAGGATCGCTTGCAGGGCCGCAGCGCGGATGGCGCACGCGGGCCGGTGGCGATTATCGAACATGCCGATGTGCGGCGGATGTTGCTCAATGTACGCGGATTTGTCGAGGCGGCTCGTGCGCTTGCCGGGTGGGTCGCGTTACAGATGGAGCGCTCTCACCACCACGCCGAGCCGGGTGAGCGGGCCAAGGCTGATGCGCTGGTCGCGCTGCTGACGCCGGTCGTCAAGGCAGGGTTCACCGATTTCGGCTTCGAGAGCGCGGTGCAGGCGCAACAGGTATTCGGCGGCCACGGCTACATCCGCGAATGGGGCATGGAGCAATATGTGCGCGATGCCCGCATTGCCCAAATCTATGAGGGCACCAATGGCGTGCAGGCGATGGACCTCGTAGGGCGCAAATTCTCGCTCGCTGGCGGCGCGGTGGTCGATGGCTTCTTCGATCTCGTCGCGGCGGAACTCGCTGAGGCAGGAAAGAGCGAGAGCGCGTCCCTGATCGCGGAGCGCACCACGGCGGCACTGGCGTTGCTCCGCGAGGTGACGACTAGCCTGCGCGGCGCTGATACTGACACGCTCGGCGCGGCGGCAGTCGATACATGCCGCATGTTCGCGCTGGTGAGCTTCGGCTGGATGTGGGCGAAGATGGCGGCGGCTGCCTCTGCTGGTGATACACCATTCCATGCCGCGAAGACCGAAGTAGCTCGCTATTTCGCGACCCGCATGTTGCCACAGGTCGAGGGCCTCGCCAGCCAAATCAAGGCCGGACCGGAGCCGATGCTGGCGATGGGTGTGGAGGCTTTTTAAGGCCGCAGGAATCCGTTCTTCGTCATTCCGGACTTAGCTTTGCCCGGAAAAGCGTTAGCTTTTTCGTGGCAATGCTTGATCCGGGATCCCGCTCTTATTAGCTACAGCGGGATCCCGGATAGCGCGATTTTCTGGCCAAATCCTGATGGATTTGGAGAAAATCGACTTCCGGGATGACGGGAAAAGGCTTTGGGGTCACCCCTTGCGCCACATCACGCGGTAGAGATCGAACCGCCGATCCTTCAGATTCTGCACCGCGCCGTGCTGGCGGCTGGTCAGAAGGTCATCGAGCGAGAGGTCGGCAATCGCAATCGTCTCGGTATTGGGCGCAGTATCCGCCGCTACGCCATCGCGCGCGAACGGAAAGTCGCTCGGAGTCAGGATCGCGCTCTCGGCATAATGCACGTCCATGTTCTCGACATTGGGCAGGTTGCCGACCACGCCTGACGTCACGACATAGCACTGGTTCTCGACAGCGCGCGCCTGGCAGCAATAGCGCACCCGCAAATAGCCGCGCCGCTCGTCGGTGCAGAACGGCACGAACAGCATCATTGCGCCCTGATTGACGAGGTGCCGCGCCATTTCCGGAAACTCGCTATCGTAGCACACCATCACACCGATGGGTCCGCAGTCGGTCGGGATCACACTCGCGCCATAGCCGCCCTTGATGTTCCACCATTGCCGCTCTGATGGTGTGGGGTGCAGCTTGTCCTGCGTGTGCACACTGCCATCGCGCAGGAAAACATAGGCGATGTTGCGGATGTCGCCATTGTCTTGTTTCGTCGGGTGCGACCCGCCGATGATGTTGATGTTATAGCTAACGGCGAGCTTTTCCATGAACGCGCAATAGCGCTTGGTATATTCGGTAATCTTCTCAATCGCGTTGGCGGGTGCCAGCTTCTCGCCCTCGATCGAGAGCAGCTCCAGAGTAAACAGCTCCGGGAACACAACGAAATCGGCGCGATAATCCGCCGCGACATCGACCCAATATTCGACCTGCTCCTCGAACTCGTCGATGCTGCTGATCTTGCGCATCTGCCACTGCACGGTCGCGACGCGCACGGAGGATGGCAGCTTTGCCCCACGCGCCTTGCGCGTCTTCGCTTCTTCCGGCGCGAGCGGATTGGGCCAGAACATGCGCACCGCATTGCCCCGGCTGTCGCGGTCGGTCGGATCATAGCCATGCAGAACGCCACGCGGCTCAAAGCCCTGCGCGAGCTGGAACTGGATCACCGGATCGCGCAGCTTTTTCTCGACCACCGCTTCGAGGTAATCTTCCGGCGTCGGATAGCCGCGTTTGCGTCGCCCATAGCCCGGCATACGCCCACCGAAAACGATGCCCTTAAGCTCGAAATACTGGCACAATTCCTGCCGCCGCCGGTAGAAACGCTGGCCGATGCGCAATCTACGGTACGTGGGATCGACGCACACCTCCATACCATAGAGAATGTCCCCATCCTCATCGTGCCTCGTGGCGAAGCCGCCGCCTGTCACTTCATCCCAGCTGTGGTTTGCGAAAGCGAGATCGCTCTCCACGATCAGCGTGGCGCAATGGCCGACAATCTCACCCTCATATTCGGCGACGAACTGACCTTCCGGAAAATTGTTGATCTGCCCACGGATCTGCGCGGCAGAAAAGCCTTCCGTCTTGCCATAGACCTTGCGAGATAGCGCAGCCACGGCGCGCGCATCGGTTGCCCGCGCCTCACGGATGATGAGCTTGGCCTGCGTTGCGGGCATCAGATGGAAACCTACACGCCGTTACAGATCAGAACGGCACTTCGTCGTCGAGATCATTGCTGAAATTGGGTTCGGGCTGGCGATCGCGGAAACCACCACCGCCAGAGCGACCGCCACCGCTGGAACCACCAAAGTCGTCATAGTCGCCGCCGCCATAGCCCGACGAACCGCCAGACCAGTCACCGCCGCCGGACGAACGACCGCCGCCCTGCCCGCCAGCACCCGGCGCGCCATCGAGCATGGTCAGCACGGCCGACGGTCCTTGCAGCACAACCTCGGTGGTATAACGGTCATTGCCGGACTGATCCTGCCACTTGCGGGTACGGAGCTGGCCTTCGAGATAGACCTTGCTGCCCTTGCGGAGGTAGCGCTCGGCCACGCCGGCAAGACCTTCGGAGAAGATCGCGACATTGTGCCATTCCGTGCGCTCTTTCTTCTCGCCGGACATGCGATCCTTCCAGCTTTCGGACGTCGCGATGCGGATGTTGCAGACCTTGCCACCGTTCTGAAAGCTCTTCACTTCCGGGTCCGCACCCAGATTGCCGACCAGAATGACCTTGTTGACGCTGCCTGCCATTACTTAACTTTCTTATGAGACTGGAATGAGCCGAGTCTTATAAACCAAGCGCCACCGCCGTCCAGTAAGTTGCGCCCGCCGCGACGTAGGCGAGCACAAAAAGATAGCCAACCATGAACGCAGGCCATTTCCAGCCATTGGTTTCGCGGCGCGTGACTGCGATGGTCGAAATGCACTGCGGCGCGAATACGAACCAGGCGAGAAACGCCAGCGCCGTGGGCAGTGACCAGCTTCCGCTAAGGCGATCGCCCAGCGACTGCTCCAGCTTCGCCTCGTCATCTCCCGCATCGATGCTGTAGGTGGTGGCGAGCGCGGAGACGGCGACTTCGCGCGCGGCCATCGCCGGGATCAGCGCCAGCGAAATGTCGCGGTTGAAGCCGATCGGCGCCATGATGATATGGAGCCCAGAGGCGATCCGCCCTGCCGCGCTATAGCTCACCGGGGACTCAGTGGAGCCTGCGGGCGGTTTCGGGAAGCTTAGCAGCACCCAGAGAATGATCGTCGAAGTGAAGATGATGGTGCCCGCGCGCTTCAGGAAGATCACCGCGCGTTGCCACAGACCAAGCGCGAGGTCGGATATGCTCGGCCACTGATATTTGGGCATCTCCATCAGGAAGCCACTCGATTTCCCGCTGGTGACGGTGCGCCGCAGCACCAGCGCTACGATCATCGCGCCGATAATCCCGCCGACATAGAGGCCGAACAACACCAGCCCTTGCAGGCCGACGCCCCATCCCACCGTCCGCGCCGGGATGAACGCGCCGATGATGACGGCATAGACCGGCAGCCGCGCCGAGCAGGTCATCATGGGAGCAATGAGGATCGTCGTCAGCCGGTCCTTTGGGTCGGAGATGGAGCGCGTCGCCATGATCCCCGGTACCGCGCAGGCGAAAGAGGAGAGCAGCGGAATGAACGCGCGGCCAGACAAGCCCACTCGCGCCATCAGCCCATCCATGATGAAGGCGGCGCGGGTCATATAGCCCGTCGCCTCCAGCATCAGGATGAAGAAGAACAGGATCAGAATTTGCGGCAGGAACACGACCACCGATCCGACGCCATTGATTGCGCCATCGACAAGGAAGGAGCGCAGATAGCCGGGCTGCGTATTCGCGGTAACGGCATCCCCCAGTTCAGAAAACCAACCGTCAATCGTGTCCTGTGGCGCGGCTGACCATGAGAATACAGCCTGAAACATCACAAACAGCAGCGCAAAAAGCAGTAGCGGTCCAATGACAGGATGCAGCGCCACTTTATCCACCGCATGCGTCAGACGACGCGAGGGTGTTTCGCTGACAATCGTCTGCCGCGCCAGATCCTTCGCCATCGTCCGCCGCTCATCGAAGCTCATCGGCGCCGATCTCGGGCGCAGCTGTACTGCGTCATGCCCGACCAACAGGGTGAGCATACCCAATAAATGCTCCAGCCCGCGCTTCCTGACGGCGACAGTCGACACGACCGGCACACCAATCGCTTCGGAAAGCGCCTCGGGGCTCAGTTCCAGCCCATCGCGCGCAGCGAGATCGACCATGTTCAAGGCGATGATCGTCGGCAGGCCCAGATCCAGTACTTCCAGCGCGAAACGCAGATGGTTTTCAAGATTGGAGGCATCGGCGACTATAATGAGCGCATCGGGCAGACGCTCCCCGGCCTGACGCCCAAGCACCACGTCGCGCGTCACCTGCTCATCCGGACTGGTAGGGGTGAGGCTGTAGGTGCCGGGTAGGTCAACCAGCTCGACCGGGCGGCCATCGGCGAGGCTCAAACGCCCTGATTTACGCTCGACTGTCACACCGGGATAATTGCCAAGCTTTTGCCGCGCGCCGGTCAGCGCATTGAACAAGGCGCTTTTGCCAGCATTGGGATTGCCGATCAGCGCAACAAGCGGGATTGAGGTCATGCGCTCTGCTGCACTCCGGCCATGTTCGCGGAGGGCGCCTCGGGGCCAGTGCGAACATGAATAGCTGCGGCATGCTCGCGCCGCATCGCAATGGTCATACGGCCTATCTGGCAGGCAAGCGCGCCGCGCCCCATCAGGCCGCCGCGATGCAGGGTCTCGATGGTAGAACCTTCGTCGACACCAAATTCACGCAGACGCTGCGCTTCGCCGGGAGAGAGTGCTTCCCACTCTATACTATCGATATAGGCCGCGCGACCGGCGGGCAATAGATCAAGACGCAATATCGAACCTCATATTTTGCGAACGATTATCATTATCCTCGGTCCGGATCGAGTCTTTTTCTTTTATATCCATCAAAGCAGGTCAATCACCGCAATGACAGACAATCTACTGGCGTTCTCCTGTCACCATCCATATGCACAAGGCATGACTGACGCCAGCACTAATAACAGCCTGCACACGCATCTACCCGACGGGCTAGGGCTCAAGGAGTTCGTCACGCTGATGTCCGCGCTGATCGCGATGACAGCATTGTCGATCGATACAATGTTGCCCGCACTGCCAGACATCGCGCGGGATCTTGCGATAGTTCATGACAATGATCGCCAATCGATCATCAGCGTCTTCTTTTTGGGGCTGGCGGGCGGCGCACTGATTTATGGGCCGCTCTCGGACCATCATGGTCGCAAGCCGGTGCTGCTCGGCGCAATGGGCCTGCTGCTGGCGGCTACCTTGCTCTGCACTTTTGCCTGGTCTTTCCCGGTATTGTTGGTGGGGCGCTTTCTGGCCGGGTTTTGTGCTGCCTCCTGCCGCGTCATCGTGCTGAGTGTTGTGCGGGATTGCTACAAAGGCGACATGATGGCGCGGATCATGTCGCTCATCATGTTCATCTTCATGATTGTGCCGATGGTGGCGCCTTCGCTGGGCAGCGCGGTGCTGCTTGTCGCAGAGTGGCGCTGGATATTCGGTATGCTGACCGGCCTCATCACCGCGATGATGCTATGGGTGACACTGCGCCTGCCGGAGACGCTGGACCCTGAACACCATATCCGTGTTCATCCGCGCGAGCTGACCCAGACCTTTCTGCGCATCGTCACCAACAGAAGCTCCATCGGCTATATGGTGGCGAGCGGTGTGATGATGGGCGGGCTGGTCGGTTTTCTGGTATCGGTGCAGCAGATATTTTTCGACGTATTCCACCAGCCTGATATGCTGCCGATGGGTTTTGCACTGATCTCCGCATGGATGGCAGCTGGAAACCTGCTCAATGGACGTCTGGTCCATCATTTTGGAGCGCGGCGCATGAGCCAGAGCGCAGTGATCGGCGTGATCCTGCTATCGATCATCCATTATCTGCTCACTCGTGCCGAGTGGGAAACGATCTGGATATTTATCCTTATTCAGGGAATGACAACCCTGTGCTTCTCGTTTGCAGGGGTCAATTTCAGTTCAATCGCGATGGAGCCGTTTGCCCGTGGCGCGGGCTTCGCCTCTTCGCTTCAGGCGGCGTTGACGACCTTGATTTCAGCGCTGCTGGGCGGGATGATCGGAGCGTCTTTTGATGGCTCCACCATTCCTATCGCACTCGGATTTCTGGGCTTCGGTATCTTGACGATGATAACCATATTGTGGGCTGAGCGGGGCAGGCTTTTCACCCGCCCCGGCCATGCGCACTTGCGCGAGGGGAGTCAGCCCCCCGCGCGTTGAGCCGTCAGGCGTCCTTCCCGCCCGGCGTATGCGCGCCGGGAAGTGGTGGTACAGGAACCGGAGGAACATCGGCGTCCTCCTCGTGCGTCTCGACAAGGCCGAGACCGACATGGCTCTTGCGATAACCATAGGCAAAATAGCAGATCAGGCCGAGGCCGCCCCAAAGCGGCAGCACCATCTTGGCGTCAATCGGCAGATTCCAGTACAGGAATACGCAGCCGATAGCGGCGACCGGGCCGATCACCCATACCAGTGGTGTACGGAACGGACGATGCCGGTTCGGCTCGCGCACGCGCAACACCATCACCGCCACAGCGACCATGAAGAACGCGAACAAGGTGCCAGAGTTAGAAATATCGGCAAGCTGGCCAACCGGCAGCAAAGCGGCAGCGATGGCAACGAAAACGCCCGTCACCATCGTCACGACATGCGGGGTTTTCCATTTGGGATGCACGCTGGCGAGCTTTTCCGGCAACAGGCCATCGCGCGCCATAACGAAGAAAATACGCGTCTGGCCGAACATCATCATCAGGATGACCGAGGGGAGCGCCAGATTGGCGGCTAGACCGATCATGTCGCCCGCCCAGGTATAGTTGATTGAGCGTAGCACATGCGCCAGCGCCTCGTTGGAGCAAACCAGAGGCTCATTGCCGGCCTGTGCTAGCGCCGCGCACTGAGCTGCGAACTCTGCCGTACCGGGCTGCACACCGACTGCGGTCGGTTGCGCACCAATCGCACCGATCGCGCCCGCTGCAACGAGCAGATAGAACACGGTGCAGATAGCAAGCGAGCCGATGAGTCCGATCGGCACATTGCGCTGCGGGTTCTTGGTTTCCTCGGCGGCGGTTGAAACCGCATCAAAACCCACATAAGCAAAGAAGATCGAGGCCGCCGCACCGACGATGCCCATTCCACTCGAGCCCGCCGGGCCAAACCAGCCATTGGGCGCAAAGGGAGCAAAATGCTCTCCGCTTATTGCCGGAATGGTGAGGAAAATGAACATCGTCAGTGCCGTCACCTTAACCGCCACCAATGCGGCGTTGACGTTAGCGCTCTCCTTGGTACCGATCATCAGCAGCCATGTAACGCCTAGCGCCACGAAAATCGCAGGCACGTTGATGAGGCCGTGGCTGAAATCCGCAACAGGGATAAAGCCGTTCATCGACCAGGATGGCCCGGCCTGTAGCAAGGCTGGTAACTCAAACCCCGTCCAACTCTTTAGCAAACCCATGAAATAGCCGGACCAGCCAACCGAGACGGCACTTGCCGCCACGGCATATTCGAGGATCAGAGCCCAGCCGACCATCCAGGCGAGGATTTCGCCCATCACCGCATAGCTATAGGTATAGGCGGAGCCGGAAACTGGCACCATCGAGGCGATCTCGGAATAGCAGAGCGCCGCCACCGCGCAGACGAAGCCCGCGATCACAAAGCTCCACATCATGCCGGGGCCGGCCTTTTGCGCGGCAGCAGCGGTCAGCACAAAAATGCCGGTGCCGATAATCGCGCCCACACCCAGCAACGTCAGTTGCACAGGCCCCAGTGAACGATGCAGCGATTTCTTCTCCGCGGTCGCCAATATGGCATCCAGCGGTTTGATGCGGTCAAAGAGCATGAAGTTGTCCCTCGTCAGGTGGCGCGTCCGGGTAGGCGCGCTTCTCATGGGGTTGGGAGACTATCGGCAAAAACTGATCGCGCAAGAGTGTCGCTTCACCGCACATCGAATTTACATGTCGCATTTCCCTATTGTCTATTAAATAAGTTGATATATATCGAGCATACCGGAGAGGGGGCTTTCTCTGGATGGACCAACAATCAGGAAGCCGCCATGATACAGAATTTCAGCTCATTTTCCGCCCATCGGGCATCGCCTTGGTCTCCTTCGTTTCTGCCGGAGACGCCACTTCAGGCGCAAAGCGAGATTCGCAAATCGGGCCTTGGGCTGTGGCGAGGCGTCGCGATCGGCCTCCCGATCAGCCTTGCGATCTGGGCGGGTGTCGCCGGTCTATTGATGCAGCTATTCTGATGAGCGGACCAGCATCGGTCCCAAAGGCTGCCCGGCGAACAAGTGCACATGAAGATGCGGCACCTCCTGATGCGCATCCATGCCGATATTCGCGAGCAGCCGATATCCCGGCTCGACATGCCCCGCCGCTCGCGCCACAGCGCCCACTGCGCGAACGAACCCGGCGATTTCTTCGGCGGGCGCTGAGGCGGAGAAATCGTCCCAGCTCACATAGGGGCCCTTGGGGATGACAAGGATATGGCTTGGCGCCTGCGGGTTGATGTCGTGAAAGGCGAGCGCCCACTCATCCTCATAGACCTTGCTGCATGGGATCTCGCCGCGCAATATCTTCGCGAAGATATTATTGTCGTCATAGGGAAGCGTCGGGTCGATCGGCATTTTTGTCTCCTTTGCGGCACCGGCCCGCTCCCCCACCCGACCTCCCAAGCCATTATCCTGATTGGGAGGTCGGGTGGGGGAGCGGGCCGGTGCGGATCAATCCTTAGTCCGTGCGGCCTTCTCGGCGATACCGGAAAGCCCCTCACGCCGGTCCAGCTCCGCATAAACATCATCGAGCGACAAGCCCATGTCTGCGAGCAGCACGGTGAGGTGAAAGAGCAGGTCCGCCCCTTCCTTAACCACCTCTGCCTTGTCGTCAGCAATTGCGGCGATCACGGTTTCAACCGCCTCCTCGCCCAGCTTCTGCGCGATCTTGGCACGGCCCTTAGCGGTCAGTTTTGCAACATAACTCGTCTCCGGGTCGGCGGAGCGGCGCAAACGGATGGTCTGTTCAAGGCGGGATAAGGTGTCGGTCATCAGGCCTCCCGTTTGGCCCGCTTTCACCTGCCACGTCAATGGGCTATGCTTGATGAGCCAGCAGCTCGATGAGGAAAGCAAAATGACGAAGCACCTATGCGCACTCCTCATGCTCCTGCTGTTGTTCGCCCCTCTGCCCTCCCATGCGCAATCCGTCGCACCCGGGCTTTACCGTGCATCCCAGGGGCCAGAACTTACGGCGCAGCTGGAGATCAGGCCTGACGGGCATTTCAGCTACTTCCTCGCTTATGGCGCGCTCGATGAACAGGCGGAGGGAACATGGACTGCTACGGAAAAAGGCATAGCGCTCACCACGCTGCCCAAGCCCAAACCGCCCGTTTTCCGGCTCGATCATGAAGGACGTGAAGGGATTGCGCCGTTCCACATTCTCGTGCTTGGACCGAACGGGCAAGGCATAGCGGGTGTCGATATCCGGCTTGGTTTTGAAAGTGGTGCCATAATGACCGGCTACACGCAGGATTATGGCTGGACTTTGGGCCAGTCTGCGCTTGGCACTCCACTGTGGATCGAACTCGTCGAACCGATCCACGGTCTGATCTCACCACGCTTCATGATCGGCAACGCTACACGCACCATGAAGGTGACCCTCATACCCAATGATCTGGGCATAGCCGCGTTTGAGCACACCCTCTTTGAGGCCAAGGGTGAAGGCGAATTCGTGCTGCACCACCCGATGGACAAAATCCGCTTCAGGCTTGTCCAGCCCTAGCTCTTCGCTCCGCAGGTTTCCCGCGCACGCTCAAAGAAGGACGCATTCATCGAAAGCGGCAGGTGCTGCGCCTCGTCGATCATGCCGACCACACCCGGCTTCACGAAATTGCGATATTCCCACACCGGATGGCCCGCCGCGTCGATTTCTAGCGCACGGCCGTTCACCGTTTCGGTCAATAACCTGTCACCGTTCGAAAGTAGCTGCTGCTTACCCATAATATCGGTGAAGAACGGATGCGCCTTGCTGCCTTCGAACAGGATGCGCGCAGGGCTGCCATCGGCATAGACCTGTACGATCCGGCTACGCTGCTGCGGCGTGTCGAGCGTGTGGCTGTAATTGTCGAACACCGTGATGCTGTTACCGTCCACGAAATCCGGGTCATGCTGGTGGATGAACGGCCCATTGAACACATGGCGGACCTTGCCGGTCGCGGGATCGAATACTAGCACCATGTTGATGTTACGCAGCGAGATCATCACATCGCCGGGCTGGAAAATGCCGGGGGCCATGCTGCGAGGGAACACCTCCACATCGTTCAGATGCAGCGTGTCGCCCTTCATATGTGGCTCCTCGCTGATCTGCGGGCTGAGATAGAGATAGCTCTCCAGTCCGTTGTTCAGCAATATGTCGAAGATGCGCCATGATTTGAGGATTTTGCCGTCGGGGGAAACCTTGGTGACGCTATAGTCATAGGTGCCTTCGACATAGCCGGGGAAATGAGGGTCGTGCATCTTGCCCATCTTGAGGTCCGGCACCCAGAAATTGCCATCGTCATCGCGGAACAGCGAATGGTGGGTCATATGCGGCAGCTTCCAGCGCACATGCCCACACGCATCCATGCGGATCAGCGCCGCCCAGTCCATGTTGAACACAAGGTCCCCATTGTCCGCGATCATCACGCCGTGAATATTGGGGCCGGGTGCGCCTTTGGGGCGAATTTGCTCGGCGATATGGGTGGCATTGGGCCAGAGCTGAAACCAGTCGATGCTCCAGCGCTGATAAACCTTGCCTTGGCTGTCGATCACGCGCGCTTCGGGGTGGTTTTCGCTACCCAGGCCAGTGACAAGCACTAGCCCCGGCGCGACCTTTCCGGCTTGATAAGTCTTGATCGCGGGAAGATTGCCAACTTTCTTGTAATACCAGGGCAGCTTCCAGCCGAGCTCTTCCTTGATCTTGTCGATGACAACGCCCGCCTGCTCAACCTGCCTGGCGGGGAACCAGTTGTGGAGCGCGGCGGCATAGCCATAAGCCCCCGCAATCAGTGCTATAGCAAAAACGAACAGCGCCAGATCTCTGACATTACTCCAGTCGACCCCGCCCTTTTTCGCCTTCGCCATCCGGCTCTATCCTTCACAAACAGTTATGCGAAGGATGCAGTAAGCCGTTTTGGTGAGGATGTGCAACCTACCAGCGCACGAGTGGCGGCACGAAGATGCGTCCCAGCAGCGCGCAGATCGCTACCGGCACGCTGTGGGCAAAGCCGAGATGATAGACGCTGTTCAATGGGCAGCAGAGACCGTCGGCAAAAGTACCGATCGCGCCAACCGCAATACCTGTAAGCAGGCCAGCCCGCGCTGGAGAGGCTGGTGCGCCTCGCCTCAACCAGAAGATCAAGGCCAGCGCCGTCAGTCCGCCGAACATCACGCCGGCAGAAACGCAGGCGGGGTCATGCTGCGGGAAGATAACATCAGGGTGGCCGGACCAGCTGGCGAGCGCGCTCACGCCCGCCGCCAATGGCAGCAGCCCGGCGGTCGCTAGCGCCCATTTCCAGCCGTCATAGCGGTTGCCGACCTGCGGATTGCCCATCATCACGACGCTGGTCGCCGCGGCGAGACCCAGCATCAGGAACAGGCCGTTGGAGATGAGGAAAAGCGGAGCGGGTTCGCCTGCCATCACATCGTCGCGCAGACCAAGGAACCGCGCGACCAGCATCACCGTCAGTACTACCGACGCCAGCACCAGCGCCACACCCTCGCGGAAGCGTAACGCCCGCACCGGCTTAAGTTCCGCCGTCAGGCTCTCGATCAGATTGTCCGTTTTGCGACTCATTATTCTGCTCTTTCGATAAGGGCTGCCAGCTTCTTCAGCCCCCTGTGAATATTGACCTTGACCAGCGACGCGCTCTGCCCGCAACCCTGCGCCGCTTCCTCGACCGAGCGGCCCTCGATCTTGACCAGTTCAATCGCGCGCGCCTGTGCGGCGGGAAGTTGCGCGAACAGGCGCTCGAGGCTGATACGGGCAATGGCCTCATCCTCATCGCTGGCCTGCGGAATATCGTTCTCCAGCGCCACTTCCTCGGCGCGATAGACCCGACGCAGATGATCAACCCAGCGATAACGCGCAATCGCCGCCAGCCACGGCAGGAACGGGCGGGCGGGATCGTATGAGGCGAGCTTGGCGTGCAGCGAAATCAGCGTCTCCTGCACAAGGTCATCAAGGTGCTGGGGTGGCAGGCGGCGGGAATAATAACGCCGCAGCCAGCCCTCGCTCTGCTTTAGCAGCACGGCATAGCCCTGCCGCTCGCCCTTCTGGGCGGCGGCGGCAAGACGCGCGAGGGTGGCTTCGTCGGCGATCATCGCGGCTGGTGCATCCTGCTTCCGATCAGCGCATCGGCGGAGAAAATCCCGCCGCCGCGCACCATGAGCATAAGGCACATCGCTGTCCAGAGCGAATGCACCGGCCACCAGGCTTCGGGGAAGACGAAGAACTGGATCGTCATCGTCATGCCGAGCAGGCCCAGCGCCGCGAAGCGTGTACCAAGGCCGAGCAGCAATAGCACCGGAAACACATGCTCCGCTGTGGTCGCCATCACCACCGATATATTGGGTGGCAGCGGTACGCCGCTATAGTCTGTCTCGAACAGATAACGCGTTCCGTCGCTGATCGTGAACCATGTGTCCGGCTCAACCTTGGACCGGCCAGAGCGCCAGAACACACCGCCCAGCGCGATCCGCGTCATCAGCAGCGCCACCCCTTCGGGCAGGCGGCTGGATGCGAGCGCCACCGCGCGGTCATAGGCCGAAACAAGGGCGCGCACCGCCCTTATCCTTGCGCGGGGCTGAGCGAGCCGAAGCCCTTGGGTGTCTTGATCTTGGTGCAGGTGCCCGCCTTCACCAGCTTCCACGCATTGCCCTGATAATCCTTGGCGGCGGTGCCGGCGCAGCTCGTGCCCGGACCGGCGGCGCAGTCGTTCTGGCCCGCCTTGGCGACGCCATAGCATTTTTCCATCGCCATCTTGCCAGCGGGTTTGCTGTCAGCGGCGTGCGCGGCTCCCGCAGCGATGGCGGCGGAGAGGGTGGCTGCGATCAGTGGCTTAAACATATGGTTCTCCCTTTATTCTGCGAATAGGATGCTTGCCGGTCTTGGCGAAGCTGCCTGCTATTTCGCGTCGGAAGCGCGAGCGGTTACATCGGTTGTCGAAAAAATTATTTTTGCTCTCTGATGTAACCTTCCGACACAGACCCGCGAACTCCCCGATGCCAACACCGGCAGATTTCAAATTTGGAGAGTTCCCTCATGATTTCGAACCGCATCAAGGGCGCAGGCCTCGCTTCCGCCGCCGCTTTCTTCGCGATGTCCACGCTGGCTTCCGCCGCCACCGCGCCGGACGGTAGCACCGGCGCAGCCGTCAATGCTGACGACACCGTGCATTGCTATGGCGTCAACAGCTGCAAGGGCACGGCGGACTGCAAGACCACGACCAACAGCTGCAAGGGCATGAACGTCTGCAAGGGCCACGGCTTCAAGGCGATGAAGGCAGGCCAGTGCCTCACCAAAGGCGGCACCATCGGCGATCTCGCGGCCTGATGATTTCCTCGAGCCGATATACCCCATCGGCTTGACCCCAGCGCGGCCCGGCACGCCCCCACCCCGCCGGGCCGCGCAACCCCTTTACCAAGGATCATCCATGACAAGTCACATCGCCCCGTTCACCGGCTTCGGCCTCGGCCTCCGCAAAGAGCATTATGCCGATTATCTTGAGCGCGATGTGCCGGTCGATTTCGTGGAGATCATATCTGAGAATTATATGGTCGATGGCGGGCGCCCGCTCGCCACATTGGACGCGATCCGTGAGCGCCACGCTGTAGCGATGCACGGCGTCTCGATGTCGATCGGCACGGTGGGCGGGCTCGACCGCGCCTACCTCGCGCGTCTCAAGTCCCTCGCCGACCGGATCGAACCGCTGTGGGTGTCGGATCATCTGTGCTGGACAGGCATCGATGGGCACAACACGCACGACTTGTTGCCCCTGCCCTATACAAGCCAAGCGCTGGATGTCGTGTGCGCCAATATAAACCAAGCGCAGGACGCGCTCCGCCGCCCGATACTGATCGAGAACCCGTCGAGCTATTGCACCTTCCCGGATGCGGACATGAGCGAGTGGGAATTCCTCGCCGAACTCGCCCGCCGCACCGGCTGTTACCTACTTCTAGATGTCAACAATGTCTATGTCAGCGCAGTCAATCATGGCTTCGATGCGCAGGCGTTTCTGGCTGGCATCCCGGCAGAGCGAGTACGGCAGATCCACCTCGCGGGCCATACGCCGGGCGAGATCCTGATCGACACGCATGACCGCGCGGTGTGCGACGATGTATGGTCGCTTTATGCCGATGCCTGCGCGCGCTTTGGTCCGGTCGCCACCATGATCGAGCGCGACGACGACATTCCCCCGCTCGACGATCTGCTCACCGAGCTGGATCAGGCCCGCACTATCGCCGCCGCCCATATGAGCATCGCGGCATGATCGGGTTAGCCGAAACCCAGCGCTCGTTTCAGGCGCAGATTTTGACCGAAGACGCTCCGCTGCCCGCCGCCTGGGATAGCCCGCGTATGCTCTCCGGGCTGGATGTCTATCGCAACGCCTATCGCGCGCGGCTGATTTCCGCGCTCCGCACCAGCTACGAACGGGTGTGGACATGGATCGGCGACGAAGCATTCGATGCCGCCGCCGCGCACCACCTGATCCTGAACCCACCCAAAAGCTGGACGCTGGACGATGCCGGCTTGGGCTTCGATGCAACCCTTGCCGAGTTGTTCCCAGACGATCCCGAAGTCTCCGAACTGGCATGGCTGGAGTGGACCATGCAAACTGCCTTCACCGCACCCGATTCAGAAGCGTTGAATGCCGCCTCCTTCGCCGCCCGCACAACGGACTTCAGTGAAGATGACTGGGCCGCACTGAGGCTTTCGTTGGTACCCTCGCTTGTTGTCCATACTATCCACACCCGCTGCGCCGACATCTGGCGCGCCATCGCGGCCCAAGGTGAAGCGCCCGATCCGGTGTTGCTGGATACTTCAGCTACGCTCATCGTCTGGCGCGATGGCCTGCAACCGCGCTTTCGGGTGCTGGTGGAGGCAGAGGCGCAGGCGCTGTCCGCCTTGCGCGAGGGCCGGACGCTTGGCGATATATGCGAAAGCCTCATTCCCTTTCATGGCGAGGAAGCCGCCGCCGCGCAGGCAGGCGCAATGCTCGGTCGATGGATCGGCGACGGGATGATCGCAGGCCTCGGATAACCCGCTCCCGTCTCGCCGCTTGACGGCGGCCCGCTTCGGCGCAAAGTTCCGGCGCGAAGCATGAGGCCGATTCTGCGGGGGACCATGACCGATATCAATGACTGGTGCCCCCCTTCCCACCATGGCACGGTGCAGTGACACTGCGCAGCCTCCCTCTCCGATGGATCATACCGATAGCCCTTCTGGCGCTGGGGCTTGTCGGGTGGCTGGTATTCGCGGGACGCCCCATAACGATTGAGACCGCGTCGGTCGAAAAAGGCCCGGCGGCAGAGATGGTCTATGCCACGGGCTATATCGAGGCGGAGCATCCCGTCTCTGTCTCCGCGCGCATAACTGCGCCGGTGCGCGATGTTCTGGTGCGGGAGGGGGACAGGGTCGCGCGCGGACAGGCGCTCATCGTGCAGGACAATGCCGAGCAGATGGGCCTCCTCGCCCAAGCAAACGCGCAGGCGCAGGGCGCGAGCCTCGCCGAACAACGCGTTTTGGCGCTCTACAAGGATGGCTGGGCGACGAGAAAGGCGCGCGACGAGGCGGTCTATAACGCGCAGGCCGCCCGCGCGTCAGCAGGGGCTCTCCGCGCGCGGCTCGATCAGTTGACAGTGCGCGCCGGAATTTCGGGCGTGGTGCTCAAGCGCGATGTTGAACCGGGCGACCTCGTCACGCCGGGCAAGCTACTGCTTCAGCTCGGCGATCCCGCGAGCGCGCGGGTAACGGCTACGGTCGACGAGCGCGACATTCCCCGCATCCAGCGCGGGCAGTTGGCGCTCATGTCCAGTGATGGCCTGCCCGGCAAGGTGGTGCGCGGGCGCGTGACCGAGATCACACCGGGCGGTGACCCCAACCAGCGCGCGTTCCGTGTCCGCATCGGCTTTGAGAAGCCCGAAAACCTGCCCTTCGGCCTGACGCTGGAGGTCAATATCGTCACGCGCGAGCACAAGGATGCGCTGCTAGTGCCGTCTGGCGCGGTGGCGGACGGCAAGGTCTGGGTGGTGGAGGATGGACGGGCCAAGTGCCGCGCGGTCCGCACCGGGGTTTCCGGCACGGACAAGACGGAAATCCTCTCCGGCCTTGCACACGGAGACAAGGTGATCGTCAATCCGCCCAAGGAGCTGGAGGAAGGCCAAAAGGTGCGGGGCTGATGACCCGGCTGGGCTTCCTCACCGGCATCGCGCTCAGGCATCTTTCCAGAAGGCGGCGTCAGACCCTAGTAGCGGTGAGTGGGGTCGCGGTCGGTGTCGGCTTCTTCCTCGCGGTTTCGGCGATGATGATCGGCAGCCAGACCGATTTCGTGCGCCAGCTGATCGACGCTGCGCCGCATATCGTTATTTCGGATGAAATACGCAGCCCCACACCGCAGCCCGGAGCGCGCGTCTATAAAGACGGCGCGGTCCAGCTTCATGGCTACAAGGTCCGCACCGAGGCGCGCGGCATCAAGGACTGGCAGGCTGTGCTGGCGGCGGCGAATGCGGTTCCCGGCGCGGTCGCCTCGCCCAGCCTCACCGGCGGCGTTACCCTGCGTCTTGGCGGGCATGACGAGGCGCTCGCCATCGTCGGCGTCGACCCCAAGATCGAGAGCCGGGTAAGCGATATTGCCGACAAGCTGCGCGTGGGGAATTTGCGCGATCTGGAAACGGTGCAGGGTGGCATCATTATCGGCGAGGAGATGGCGAAGCGCCTCGGCGTCGGCATGGGCGACATCATCGCCGCCAGTTCTGCCTCTCGCACCCGCTCCATGCGCGTCGTCGGGCTGTTCAAGCGCGGCCAATCGCAGCTCGGCTCGACCTCAGGCTATGTGCTGCTGCGCGAGGCCCAATCGATGCTCGGACGGCCCTTTGTGATCAACCGCATCGGTCTGCGCATCCCCGATCCCTATCAGGCGGAGGATGTCGCCGCGCGGCTGGAACAGCGCTTCGGCTACAAGGCGGAAAGCTGGCAGGAGCGCTCGGCGGATTTCCTCTCGCTGCTCGTCACCCGCAATGTCATCATGTATTCGGTCGTCTCCGCAATCCTGCTGGTCGCGAGCTTCGGTATCTACACAGTCGTCTCCAACAGCGTGGCCGACAAGCGCCGTGACATCGCGATCCTGCGCTCGATAGGCTTTTCGGAGGGTGATCTTCAGTTCATCTTCGTGATGGAAGGGCTGATGCTGGCGGTGATCGGCGTCTTTTGCGGCTGGGCGCTGGGCTATGGCCTTATGGAAATTCTTGGTTCCTTGAACTTTCCCATCGCGGGGGAGGATCAGCATGTGCCACTGGATCGCTCTCCGCGCCAATATGCGATCGCCGCCGCCGCCTCTCTCTTTGCCGGTGCGATTGCGGCGTGGCTCCCCGCGCGCAAGGCCTCGCGCGTCGACCCGGTAGATATTCTAAGGGGCGCGGTATGAGCGCGCTGCTCGAGGCGCGCGAGCTGGGGCGGGTACTGCCGGGCGATCCGCCGGTCACGCTGGTGCGCGAAGCAAACCTCCGTATCGAGCCGGGAAGCTTCACCACCATTGTCGGCCCATCTGGCTGCGGCAAATCTTCGCTGCTCTACCTCCTGAGCCTTATCGACCGACCGACATCGGGCGAATTGCTGCTCGAAGGCCGCGAGGTGAGCAATTTGAGCGGCGACGAACGCGCGCAGATCCGCCTTAAAAAATTCGGCTTCGTATTCCAGTTCCACTTCCTGCTACCGGAATTCACGGCGTTGGAGAATGTGCTGATCCCGATCCGCCGACTGGCCGCGTTAGACGAACTTGCGGCGCGGGATCGTGCCATGCACCTGCTGGGCCGGGTGGGGCTGGCGGAGAAGCATGGCAAGACACCAGATCGGCTCTCGGGCGGAGAACGCCAGCGCGTCGCTATCGCCCGCGCACTCGCCAACGATCCGGTACTGATCCTTGGCGACGAACCGACCGGCAATCTCGACAGCCAGAATAGTGCGCGCGTGGTGGAGGATCTGCGCCGCCTCGCGCATGAGGAAGGCCGCGCCGTGGTCTGCGTCACGCACGATCCCGGCATTGCCGAGCTGGCGGATATTCGGGTCGATATGCTCGATGGCCGGATCGAGAATATTCTCGACCGGCGCAGCAAAGCGAACCAGCCCGCTTAATCGTCGATCTGATTGGTGCCCTTCGCCATGTAGACGCGGTTGCGGCCATGTTCCTTGGCGAGATAGAGCGCCTGGTCCGCCGCCTTCAGCGCGTCGCGCACATCGGGATAGGCGAAGGCATCCGCGACGCCGCCGGAGAAGCTGACCTGATTCATGCGCTCGCCGGTGTTGCGATCGACAAGGTTGCGCGCGGCAAGATCTGCGCGGGTCTGGTCGACGATCTCGCAGGCTTCAGCGGCAGTCTTTCCGCGGAACACCATGACGAACTCCTCGCCGCCGTGACGGGCGACATGACATTTCTCGCCGGAAATCTTGGCGAGCAGCGAGCCGACAAACTTCAGCACCCGGTCGCCGGTGTCATGACCATGCGTGTCGTTGATGCGCTTGAAGAAATCGATGTCGCAGAAAGCTACGCTCAGCGCCTCGCCATTCGCCTTTGCCAGCGTCGCTTCCTCGTTGAGGCGCGCTTCGAACGCACGACGGTTCGGCAGGCCGGTCAGGTGATCCTGCTCTGCGGCCTTGCGCGCCTGCTCCAGATTTTTCTGTAGCGCCTGTGTCTTCTTCTGGCTCTCACGCATCTCCGCCTCGATCTGGCGGGATTTTTCGACCATCGAGCGGGTGAGACCAATAAGAGCGGAGACGACCTGATCCGGCGCAGCTTTGCCATCCATGTCCTTGACCTTGGCTTGCAACGCCTCGCCATAATCGCTCGCGGATGCAGTCGATTCGGACGCCAATGTCGTGAACTTGTCGAGATTTTGCTCCACCGTCGCCAGCATCTGGCCAAGGTTCTCGGCGGTCATTTCACCGGAGTGGCGCTCCGCCACGATCTGCTCGACCACACCGTTTGTGAGCTGGCCTTTCTCGGACAGAATCGCCCGCACGGCCTTTTCGATCTGGTGATCGTTGCCGGACAGATAATCGAGCGCGAGGCCGAAATTGACGACGGTCAGGTCCAGATCATGCGCGAACAGGAACGAACCAATGTCGTTATACAGCTCTCGGCGGCGATCCACTTCACGGGAAAAGCCGGCCTTGCTTGCCTCGCGCGGGCTTTGGTCAGCAGAAACCTGCCCCTCTTCCTCTGCGGAGGAAATGCCTTTTGCCCACCGCGCGATGCGGGTGGTCAATCCCGTTTGTGCATTCATCTCAACTGCCCATCTCTAATTCTGTCCCGCTTCGTTGCAGGCATCTGGGGCGCATTAAGACAGCAGAAGACAAAATTTTAGTTAACTTGGGCGTTAATTCCTCAAATTTTCGGAGATTTTCCGCCGTTTTCAAACCTGATGGGTCGCCAGCCAATCATGGAATATCTTGACCGCCCGGTTTTGCAATGCACGGGGGCGGCAGAGGAAATAATAGCGGTATGGACTTTCAATATTGAAATCCAATATCTTTTCCAGCCGAGGGTCATGTGCGAGAGCGAAATGGCTCGCGAGCATGACCGCCACCCCCAATCCCTGCGCGGCAGCTTCCAGCATCAACGGACCCGAATCGTAGGTGTCCACCCCCGCCGGTTCCAGATCCTCCTTGCCGAGTTCCTTTTTCCAGTCATCGAAGATGGTCGGCATATCGCGATGGATCAGCAAGACATGGTTCGCAAGGTCTTCCGGGGTCTTGACGGGCTTTTTGTCCAACAGCTCCCGGCTGCCGAAGAGGTGAATATATTCCTTTCCCAAATCCACGACATGTAGCGATGGGTCTGGCTCTCGGCCCAGATTGATCGCGGCGTCCAGCCCTTCACCTAGGCGGGATACGGGATGCGGCGTCGTCTCGATATCGATATGCAGCAGCGGAAAAGACTGACGCAGATCGCCCAGCATCGGCAACAATCGCTGCGACGCAAAAAGTGGCATAACGCCCAAGCGGAGACGCAACTGGTTGCCTCCACTGATAAGCTTGTCCACCGATACAGCGATTGAGTCGAGCGCAGGCGCAATGTCGTTGAGCAACGCCGTGCCATCTTCATTGATCTCAAGCGCCTGATGCTTGCGATCAAACAAGGGGCGCCCGACATAGCGTTCAAGCGCTTGAATTCTACGACTTAATGCCGGTGTCGAAAGCGCAAGCTCCTCCGCTGCCGCCTTTACGGAGCCCAGTCGCGCGACCTGAATAAAGGCCTCCAAAGCCGTCAATGGGGGCAACCGCCGCATTCATCCTCGTTGTGTTTGTGTGTTTGTTATCAGGGAACATGCCTGAAGAATTGGATTCCGACAACATAAGATGGCTTTAGGGGGCTAAAATCTGCATCGCGCTGCTAATGCAAATTTTGCAATCACGCTGAGGCAATTCGCACTTGCAATAAATATGCTGCAAGCGCAAAAAGAACCTGCCTTTCAGGCATCCTCTCCTAAAACTTTCAAGGGTCAGCCTCGGCTGGCCCCTTTTTTTGCCCTGTTGGCCTGCAGTTCGCTTTTGCCATTTCAGGAATGTCCGCACCGCGCTAAAGATAGCTTACAAATGGCGCGCAGCATCTTCGCTCGCGCCGACATAAGGATGCCGATAGTTTTCCATGCACAGTTTTGCCGATAAGCTGAAATTCTTCTCACAGTTCCTCCGTCACCCGAAAATGATCGGCTCGGTCATCCCCACGTCGGACACCGTGATCGAGGCCATGCTGGCCCGCGTGAATTGGGCGGAGACGAAGCTGTTTGTCGAATATGGGCCTGGCATGGGTACATTTACCCGCCCGATCTTGAAGAAGCTAAGCCCTGACGCCCGCCTCGTGGTGATCGACACCTGCCCCAGCTTCGTCGCGCATCTCAAGGCATCGATCAACGACGCTCGCCTCAGCGTCGTGCACGGGTCAGCCGCAGATGTTGAGTCGATCCTGAATGTAAAGAATGGCGGCGAGCGGCCCGATTATGTCCTCTCCGGCCTGCCACTCTCGACCCTGCCATCGGGCGTTGCGGAGCAGATCGCAGAGGGGACGGCGCGGGCGCTCAAACCAGGCGGATCGTTCCTTGTCTACCAATACTCAGGCTGGTTCATCCGCTTGCTGGAACCATGGTTCGGGCGGATTGAGCGTGGTCTCGTCTGGCGCAACATCCCGCCCTGCGTGATTGCCGAAGCGCGGACCGACGAGTCCGTCGCAACGCAAGCCGACTCAAAGACGGAAGTTGAGGCGGCGCGTAACCTTGTAATCGAGCACACCGACAAGAAAGTAGCTTAGCCAGCCTTTGATCAACCGAAACGGTGTCCGGCGAGCGCGGTGCACCTGCAAGGTGATCTGCTCGCTCTCATCCGCATTGCGATCAATGAAACGGCGAATTTCAGACGCGAAGCCTGCATCTTCAATCCTCAGCATAATCTCCAGATTGAGGAACAGGCTGCGCATGTCGAAATTGGCCGAGCCGATATAGACCGCATCGTCAATCACTAGCAGCTTCATGTGCAGGCGGCAGGGCTGATACTCATATATCTCGACACCCGAACGCAGCAGCGGCCCATAGAGCAGGCGCGCAGCCGCTATCGTCGTGCTGTTGTCCGATCTGGAGGCAAGTACCAGCCGCACAGTCCCCCGGCGCGCGACACGTTTCAGCCGCGCGAGCATGCTGTTGCCGGGCGAGAAATAGGCCGCGACCATATCGACCCTGCTGCCATGTTCCAGATCGTAGCGCACGGTGCGCGCCCACGGACTCATGCGATAGGTTGGCCCACCGACCAGCCAGCGGAACGGGCCGCGCGCATCATGCCATGCCATCACCATCGCCCGCAAATGCCTGAAACTCTGGCGCGTGCCAGACACCCATTGCCAGAGCAGCGCATACCAGCGCGTCAGCGTCTCGACCTCCGGCCCCTCGAGCAGAAGCCCCATGTCTCGCCAGCAATTATCCTCTGTCTTGCCAAAATACGCGTCCGACACATTAAATCCGCCAATCACGACGCGCTGATCGTCTGCGATAGCCATCTTCTGATGATTGCGGATCAGGAAACGGGTCGACCAACTGGCTCCGAACCACCCAATCTCGCCGCCGGCGCGAACCAAAGGGTCGAAAAAGGCGCGATTGACATCGATGGAGCCGAAACTGTCCACCATCAAGGTGACGGAAACCCCGCGCCGCAGCGCGCGAATGAGCCGCGCCAGCACAAGACGACCACTCTTGTCCGATGCAAAGATATAATAATAGAGCTTGAGACTGGTCTCCGCGCCATCGATCAGCGCAAGCAACATTTCCAGTAGGCCCGGCCCATCGCCGCGCACATGTAGGCGATTGCCTCCCGCTTCATGGTCGATGCGGAACGGACCCGGGCAGCCCGTTGATGAGACTTCCTCTGACATCGCGCCATCCTGCATCAGTGGCTCAAGTTGCGCCATAGTCTTCATCTCTGGGGACAATGCATGGCCTGCAGCGAAGTTCCAGAAGCGGCCGGCATGGAAATATTGACTCAATCGCGCAGCATTGCTAGGGCGCACGCCTGTTTTTCCCAATGCTTTAGGAGGCCCGATGGCCCGCGTTACTGTCGAAGATTGTGTCGACAAGGTTCCGAACCGTTTTGACCTCGTACTGCTTGCCGCGCAGCGCGCCCGTGAAATCTCCGGCGGCGCCGAGCTGACGGTAGACCGCGACCGCGATAAAAACCCGGTTGTCGCGCTGCGCGAGATCGCGGACGAGACCATCCTGCCCGAAGATCTGCACGATGCGCTGGTTGGCGATCTGCAGAAGGTCCGCATCGACGATGACGATATGCCGGACGAAATCGGCAACATTGCCCAGTCGGCCGAAGCGCTGCGCCTCACGGCTGCCGCTCCGCCGCGTAACCAGAATCTCGGTGGCGACTACGACTAAGAGTGATTTCGAGTGAAATGGAACATTTCACGGCTCGGAAATCACGGTCAACAAACGATCAGACTGCGATTTTGAACCAAAATCGAAAAGTCTGACATAACGCCACCGCTGACCCCAAAACAGGAGGGGAGGAAAGCCCGGTTGCTCGAAGGAGCGCCGGGCTTTTTTAGTGGAACCTTAGAGCGCGCCAAACGCTCACTCCTGTGAAAGACAGGAGAAAGACTATGGGAAAAGGACTGCTTCTCTGGCTGATCGGGATACCGATCCCGATCATCATCCTTTTGTATTTATTCGTATTCCGTTGAGCGAGGCTAATCCGCGAACGGGTCTGTTACGAGGATCGTGTCGTCCCGCTGCGGCGATGTGGAGACGAGCGCCACCGGGCATTCGATTAATTCCTCAACGCGCTTGATATATTTGATCGCCTGCGCGGGCAGATCGGCCCAGCTCCGGGCTCCCGCCGTCGTTTCCTGCCAGCCGGGCATGGTCTCGTAAATCGGCTCTACCCGTGCCTGATCCTGCGGATGCGGCGGCAGATAATCGAACTTTTTGCCGTCCAGCATATAGCCGGTGCAGATCTTGATCTCGTCAAAGCCATCCAGGATATCGAGCTTGGTGAGCGCAATTCCGGTGATGCCCGATACGGCGGCAGACTGGCGCACCAGCACGGCGTCGAACCAGCCGCAGCGGCGTTGCCGCCCGGTGTTGGTGCCGAACTCGTGCCCGCGCGTGCCGAGCGTCTGGCCGATCTCGTTGTCCTGCTCCGTCGGAAACGGGCCGGAGCCGACGCGCGTGGTGTAGGCCTTGACGATGCCGAGCACGAAACCCGCGCCCTTCGGCCCCAGCCCGGTGCCGCTCGACGCCGTGCCTGCAACGGTATTGGAGCTGGTGACGAACGGATAGGTGCCGTGATCGACATCCAAGAGCACGCCCTGCGCGCCCTCGAACAATATGCGGTCGCCGCGTTTGCGCGCTTCGTTCAGCGTTACCCACACCGGCTTGGCGTAAGGGAGGACGAAGCCCGCAATGTCCTTGAGGTCGGCAAGCAGGCGCGCACGATCGACCGGCGGCTGGCCGAAGCCGGCGCGCAGCGCGTCATGATGCGCGCAGAGGCGCTCGATCTGCGGCTCCAGTTCGTCCAGATGCGCCAAGTCGCAGATGCGGATCGCGCGGCGGCCGACCTTGTCCTCATAGGCGGGGCCAATGCCGCGTCGCGTAGTGCCGATCTTGCCCGCGCCGGACGCATCTTCGCGCATCCCATCCAAATCGCGGTGGATGGGGAGGATGAGCGGTGCCGTTTCCGCGACATGCAGCACATCGGGGGTGATGTTCACGCCCTGTGCGGCAATTTTCTGGACCTCGTCGCGGAAGTGCCATGGATCGAACACCACACCATTGCCGATTACCGACAATGTGCCGCGCACCACCCCGCTCGGCAGCAGCGCCAGCTTGTATGTCTTGTCACCGATGACGAGCGTATGGCCGGCATTGTGCCCGCCCTGAAAGCGCACGACGCAGCTCGCGCGCTCCGCCAGCCAGTCGACAATCTTGCCCTTGCCTTCATCGCCCCACTGGGCGCCGATCACGGTTACATTCGCCATTGGATACAGGACTCCACCTGCCGGGTGCATCCTGCGCGCCCTTCGACAGGACTCGGCGCGCGGACGGAATATTTGGAGCGGAATCGCCCCGGATTGCGGGCGGCGGATTAGCTGTGCTGCCGCCGCGCGTCAAGCTTCGGTCCGCCTCAAATGATTTCCGAGAAGAAATCCTGATTTGTCTTACAGGATTTCCGAGAAGAAATCCTTCATTGCCTGCCAGCTGCGCCGGTTGGTGTCGGGCTGGAAGCCAAAGGTGCTGTTCTCGTTGAGCGGTATGGTATCCGTCGTGAAGGCATGCCCGGTGTGGCCGTAGGAGATGATCTGCCAGTCCACGCCCGAGTCGGTAAGCTCCTTGGCGAGGCCGTTCATCGCCTCAGGCGGGCAGAGCGGATCATTCCAGCCATGCGCGACGAGCAGCTTCGCAGTCATCTTCGCATTTGGGAACGGCGGCGCGTCATAAACGCCATGAAACACCACGCCGCCCTTGATATCCGCCCCGGCGCGGGCAAGATCGAGCACGCACTTGCCGCCAAGGCAGAAACCGAGCGCGCCCAAGCGGTTTGCATCCACGCCGGGCAGCTTCTTCAGTTCCGCCAGAGCACCAAGCAACCTGTCACGCATTGCCGCGCGGTCTGCGGTAAACTCCTGCATCAGCGCGCCGGAACTCTCCATGTCCGTGCCACGCTTGCCCTTGCCATAATAGTCGACCGCCAGCACCTTATAGCCCTGCATCGCCAGCGCATGCGCCTTGTCGATGTCCCACTCCTTCAGGCCGAAGAAATTGGGAAACAGCAGCAGACCGGGCTGGCTACCTGCCGCGTCATCATAAACCGCAACCGATTCGAACGGGCCGCCGGGGCCTTCATGAAGGATGATGTGCTGCGCGATCGCCATGTCCGAATCTCCATCGATATGTCCTGATATGGCGCGGGGTTTTCCATGATGCGCTGGCGCGCGCAAGTTGCATGTGGCAATTTTCGCGCTATGGAGGCGCGCATCCACTCCGCATCAACCGAAAGAGCCGATCCCAATGCCCACCCTCGTCCTCATCCGCCACGGCCAGTCCGCATGGAACCTCGAAAACCGCTTCACCGGCTGGTGGGATGTCGACGTGACCGAAAAGGGCGCAGAGGAAGCCCGTGCTGCGGGCCGCCTGATGAAGGAAAAGGGCCTCGATTTCGACTGCTGCTTCACCTCCGTCCAGACCCGCGCGATCAAGACGCTCAATCTCGCGCTGGAGGAAATGGGCCGCCTGTGGCTGCCGGTGGAGAAGGACTGGCACTTGAACGAGCGCCATTATGGCGGCCTCACCGGCCTCAACAAGGCGGAGACGGCGGCGAAGCATGGCGACGAGCAGGTCCACATCTGGCGCCGCAGCTTCGATGTGCCGCCACCGCCGCTCGATGCGGGTAGCGAATTCGATCTCTCGAAGGACCGCCGCTATGCGGGCATCGCGATCCCCGCGACCGAGAGCCTCAAGGACACAATCGCCCGCGTGCTGCCCTATTGGGAGAGCCGCATCGCGCCAGAGCTAAAGGCAGGCAAGCGCGTGGTCATCTCCGCCCACGGCAACTCGCTGCGCGCACTAGTGAAGCACCTCTCCAACATCCCCGACGACGAGATCACGGCCCTAGAAATCCCGACCGGCCAGCCGATCGTCTATCAGCTCGACGATGCGCTCAATGCCACGGACCGGTACTATTTGAGTGAGCGGTAAGCCCCACTCCAAATAGATTTGACGAATAGGATTTTTCCCATTCTAAATTATAACCTAATTGGTTATTTTTCTTGTAATGTAGGATATGATTTTGCAGCACATGCGAATCGAGGAGATTCGCCATGTCCGCTCATCGCCGTACCCCGCTGACCAATCGCAGCCACTTTTCCTACTATCTCCGCACCGGTAGAGGTCAAGGAAGCATCTGTCGATCCGTTGGTTGAGACCAAGTTCAACCCCTATCACGATCCCCGCAACGGCCAGTTCACTTTCGCGCCGGGCGGGCCGAAAGCGTTGGGGAATGTCACAACGTCATGGGGAAAGCACAAAGCCGGCGAACGAATGAGCTCTGCCCCTCATGCCAAGCCGGATCGTGCAAACACACGGCGAGCGGGCAGCAAGACCCCACCGCATGAATCGCCATCGGCAACATCGTTATCGCGGACGCATCGGGAATTTCTCTCATATTCCGACAAGTTTCCAGCCAAGCCGGGTACGCGGGATGTGTGGGTCAACTCAGGCGGGCGTGGACGGGCAGGCAATCCTGACAAAAACAAGCAGGCTTTCAAGGATCAGTATATTTCAGGCCATAGCAATGTCTTTAAGGCCGCTGCGAAACAATACAACATACCGGTTGAGTTGGCAGCGTCAGTCGCCCATAGGGAACTCGGCAACGATAATGCATCAAACGATGTCGCCTATTCTCTTCGCGCCGAAGGCGGGCGCAATATCCCGGAAAGTCTTGGCGTCACGGCGGATGGCAAAAAATTAATTCGCGATCTTAACAAACCCCGCGCTGAGACGTCTTTCGGCCCGTATAATATTCAGCAACGCCGCGCCGCGGAAATCCTGGGCTATGGCGATATCAACACCATGCCCGAGACAGCACGGCGACAGCTTGTCTCCACAACTCGCGACCCAGTTGCAGCGACCTTCATGCTGGCAAAACATCTGTCCGATTTGCGGGATCAGGATTTTGCCGGCGTTGCAGGCAAGGATCTGACGAGAGATCAGTTACTTGTCATTGCCACGCGATATAAATACGGCCCAGAGAAATCGGTCAAAGACGTAATGAGCAATACGAAAGCTGGAAAAGATTATCTTATGAAATGGTCTTACGTTAAAAATTTATTGTCCAACTAGTTGTCATAAATATATATATAAGGGGGACCATCAACATAATGACATTCAAGAGATTTTGATACAGGGTTCAGATTGTCTTTTTTAATTGTATAATCCACATTATAAACAGATATACCTTTTCCTTCTCCATCCTCTTCTGCAAATCTCGTAATTTTATAGGAACCAAACTTAGCTATATGCTTATCAACTGCCTTTTCGCAAAGGCTCCTTCTCTCATCACAACCCGCAAGTAATAGGACCGCCATCAATGATAATATGCGCATCGCATTAAACTTCCTAACGTGAGTTTATGAACGATAACGCAATGGCTGCCCAGCGCAACGCTACCCCCTGCTATCCTGATCCAAATGTGATCTTTCTCTTCCCCTTTTACACACGCCTCTCTATACACTCTTCATGAGTGATGAACCGATAGAAAACACCCCGAATTCCAACGAATATGGCGCAGACAGCATCAAGGTTTTGAAAGGCCTGGATGCGGTGAGAAAACGTCCCGGAATGTACATCGGCGACACCGATGACGGCTCCGGCCTGCACCACATGGTGTTCGAGGTTTCGGACAACGCGATAGACGAGGCGCTGGCCGGGCATTGCGACCGGATCGTCATCCAGCTCAATCCCGATGGCTCCGTCAGCGTCGAAGATAATGGCCGCGGTATTCCTACCGACATCCACAAGGAAGAAGGCGTTTCGGCCGCCGAAGTCATCATGACCCAGCTCCACGCGGGCGGCAAGTTCGAGAACACGTCCGACGACAACGCCTACAAGGTGTCCGGCGGCCTACACGGCGTCGGCGTCTCGGTGGTGAATGCGCTGTCCGAGTTCCTCGACCTCACCATCTGGCGTGACGGCAAGGAGCACTATATGCGCTTCGCCCACGGCGATGCGGTTGCGCCGCTGAAAATGGTCGGCGAGGCGCCTGCGGGCAAGAAAGGCACCAAGGTCACCTTCCTGCCTTCCCCCGCGACCTTCAAGATCACCGAGTTCGATTTCGAGAAGCTGGAGCATCGCTATCGTGAACTCGCGTTCCTCAATAGCGGCGTACGGCTGTTCCTCGTCGATGCGCGGCACGAGGAGAAAAAGGAGATCGAGCTGTTCTACGAGGGCGGCATCGCGGCTTTCGTCCAGTGGCTGGATCGCAACAAGACCGCACTCATCCCTTCGCCTATCGCGGTGACGGGCCAGCGGGACAATATCGGCATCGATGTCGCGCTGGAGTGGAACGACAGTTACTACGAAAACGTCCTCTGCTTCACCAACAACATCCCCCAGCGCGACGGCGGCACACACCTTGCGGCGTTCCGCGCGGCGTTGACGCGGACACTGAACAACTACGCCGAGAAATCGGGGCAGCTCAAGAAGGAAAAGGTCAGCCTCACCGGCGAGGATATGCGCGAGGGGCTGACCGCCATCGTCTCGGTCAAGCTGCCCGATCCCAAATTCAGCTCGCAGACCAAGGACAAGCTGGTGTCATCCGAAGTGCGCCAGCCGCTCGAAAGCCTGATGGCGGACAAAATGGCGGAATGGCTGGAAGAAAATCCGGCCCACGCAAAAGCCATCGTGCAGAAGGTGATCGACGCCGCCGCCGCCCGCGAAGCCGCAAAGCGCGCCCGCGAACTCACCCGGCGCAAGGGCGCGATGGACATTGCCTCGCTGCCCGGCAAGCTCGCCGATTGTCAGGAGCGCGACCCGGCCAAGTCTGAACTGTTCCTGGTCGAGGGTGACTCGGCAGGCGGCTCCGCCAAGCAGGGGCGCGACCGGCATTTTCAGGCGATCCTGCCCCTGCGCGGTAAAATCCTCAACGTCGAGCGCGCGCGCTTTGATCGCATGCTTGGGTCTCGCGAGATCGGCACGCTCATTCAGGCAATGGGCACCGGCATCCGCGACGACTTTACGCTGGAAAAGCTGCGCTATCACAAGATCGTCATCATGACGGACGCGGACGTGGACGGCGCGCATATCCGCACGCTGCTCCTCACCTTCTTTTACCGCCAGATGCCGCAGATCATCGAGGCAGGACATCTCTATATCGCGCAGCCGCCGCTCTACAAGGCGACGCGCGGGCGCTCCGAGGTGTATCTCAAGGACGACGCGGCGCTCGATCAATATCTGGTCGATAACGGCGTCGACACGATGGCTCTGGAGAGCGCGGAAGGCACGCGCACTGGCGCGGATCTACGCCAGCTTATCGAGCATGCGCGCAAGATGAAGGCGGTTATGCGCTATGTCCCGCGCCGCTATGACGCGCGGATTATCGAGGCGCTGGCGCTGAACGGCGCGCTTGACGTGGAGCTGGATGAAGCCGCCCGGAAGGATCGTCTTGCGGCGACCGTGCGCTGGATCGACGCGCATGACGCCGAAGGCGCGTGGGTAGCGGAGCCGGGTGCTGAGGGTGGCTTCCACTTCCAGCGCCACTGGCGCGGCGTTACCGATCATATGATGATCGAGGGCGCATTCCTGGGTAGCGCCGAGGCGCGCAAGCTCCATGGCATCGCCGCCGAGCATGCTGGCTCCTATGCGAAAGCTGGTCGTCTAGTGCCACTGAAAAGCGCCGCTGCGGAGCCAGTGGCGGAAACCGACGACGGCGACGACCTGCCCGCCGCACCGCTTGCCAAGGGCGTTGCTCTCGTCACTCGGCCGAGCGAGCTGCTCGACGCTGTGCTCGCCGCAGGGCGCAAGGGTCTCGCGATCCAGCGCTACAAAGGCTTGGGCGAAATGAACGCAGAGCAACTCTGGGAAACGACGCTCGATCCCGAAGCGCGTTCGATGCTGCGTGTCGGCATCGATCAGGCCGATGCAGCGGATGATATCTTCACCCGCCTGATGGGCGACATCGTCGAGCCGCGCCGCGAGTTCATTCAGGATAATGCGCTGAACGTCGCCAATCTGGACGTTTGAGGCCCGAAGGCCGGACCGAATTTTATTGTCGCATCGTTTCGCGGAAAACCCGAGCCAGAGTCACGCGCCTCTGGCTCGCCCACTTTTCCGCACGATGCTCTACTCGTAAACCGGCCCGCCCTCATACTGATCGAGCACCCAGCTTTCTGCGTTGCCGGCTTCAACCCACTCGACCATCCACGGGTGCTTGAGCATCGCGTCGATATAAGCCTGCGCAGCCGGGGATGCAGGCAGTTCATAGCCCCAGAAGCGGAACACCACCGGCGCGAACATGATATCCGCCGCGCCGAATTCTCCGAAAAGAAACGGCCCTCCTGCGCCAAAGCGCGCCCGCGCCTCGCTCCACAGCGCATCGATCCGCGCGACATTCTCCGCCACCTCGGCACTCATCGGTTCGGCAGGGAAACGCTTGCGCACGTTCATGCAGCATGCCTTGCGCAGCGGCGCATAGCCCGAGTGCATCTCCGCCGCCATGCTCCGCGCCAGCGCCAGCGCGGCCTTGTCCTTCGGCCAGAAGCGGGTGCCGCCGGTGATGTCGTTCAGATAGTCAACGATGGCGATACTGTCCCACACCGGCGTATCGCCATCCCACAGGGTCGGCACCTTGCCGAGAGAGACGGCGAGATCCGGCTGCGCCTTGCGCTCGGGCCATCCTGCCTCAAACATCGGCACGACCACTTCTTCATAAGGCAGGCCGGATTGCTTCACTGCCAGCCAACCGCGCAGCGACCAGCTCGAATAGGCCTTGTTGCCGATGATGATTTTCAACATGCCGTCATCTCCTCAATCAATGGCCTCAACAACCGCCGCGCGTAGCTCCGCTATCCCCATGCCTTTCTCGGATGAAGTGGCGATGATTTCAGGATGCGCGGCAGGCCGTGTGCGCGCCTCGGCAATCGTGCGCGCGGTCACTTCCTCCAGCGCGGATGCCTTGATCTTGTCCGCCTTCGTGAGCACGATGCGATAGCTCACCGCCGCCTCGTCGAGCATCTTCATGATGTCGCGGTCGACATCCTTGATGCCATGGCGCGCATCGATAAGAAGCAGCGTGCGCTTCAGCACCGCGCGCCCGCGCAAATAATCGTTCACCAGGAAGCGCCACTGCTTCACCACGTCCTTGGGCGCTTTAGCATAGCCATAGCCCGGCATATCGACGAGGCGGAATTGCAGCGGCTCACCCACATCGAAGAAATTCAGTTCCTGCGTGCGCCCCGGCGTATTCGATGTGCGCGCGAGGCCGGTACGATTGGTGAGCGCATTCAGCAGCGACGACTTGCCGACATTGGAGCGTCCCGCAAACGCCACTTCCTTTACGACCGGATCAGGCAGGAACTTCAATGACGGGGCGGAACGCAGGAACGCGATCGGCCCGGCAAAGATGCGCCGGGCCTGCTCTATCTGTTCTTCGCGGTCCGCCTCATCGCTCACTTCGCAATGACCGCTGGCTGCTGGAGTTGCGGATGGCGGCTATAGAGCCACTTCTGCTGCGCAATGGTCAGCAGGTTGGAGGTGATCCAGTAGATCAGCAATCCCGCCGCGAACGGCGCCATCACGAACATCATGATCCACGGCATCAGCGCAAAGATCTGCTTCTGCGTCTCGTCCATCGGCGCGGGGTTCAGTTTAAACTGTAACCACATCGTAATGCCGAGGATGATCGCAAGGATACCGATACCCAGGAATGCCGGCGGCGTGAACGGTAACAGGCCGAACAGGTTGAGGATGTGCAGCGGATCGGGCGCGGAGAGATCCTTGATCCACAGCGCGAACGGCTGGTGCCGCATCTCGATGGTGAGCTGGAGCACCTTGTAGAGCGCGAAGAAAATCGGGATCTGCAGGAAAATCGGCATACAGCCGGAGAACGGATTGACCTTCTCCTTGCGGTAAAGGTCCATCATTTCCTGCTGGAGCGTCGCCTTGTCGTCCTTGTGCTTCTCCTGCAGGGCTTTCATCTTGGGCTGGATAGCGCGCATCGCGGCCATCGAGGCGAACTGCTTCTGCGCGATCGGGAACATCAGCCCGCGCACGATGAAGGTGAGACAGATAATCGCCACGCCGAAGTTGCCAATCTGGGTGAAAAGCCAGTGGAGCAGCGCGAAAATCGGCTTCTCGAACCAGTAGAACCAGCCCCAGTCGATAGCGCGGTCGAACAGCGATATGCCGCTATCCTGATAGGCTTCGAGCGTCTTCACTTCCTTCGCGCCGACGAACAGACGCGTGCTCTGGCTCACACTCTTGCCGGGGCCGAGGATGACCGGCGGCACGCTGTAATCCGCCTGATAGGTTTCTCCCGCGCCTTTGCGGAACTGGCCGTCAAAGCTCGCCTTCTGGTCCGGTACCAAAGCCGCTAGCCAATAATGGTCGGTAAAGCCGATCCAGCCGCCGGTGGAAGCGAGACGGTCCGACGTACCGGTTTTGTCGAGATCCTTGAAATCGATGCTGTAGTTCGCCGCGCCATTGAACACGCCGATCGGGCCGGTGTGGATCGTCCAGGTCGAAGGGTCCTTCGAATGGCCGACCCGGCTGATATAGCCATAGGTCCGCACCGCGACCGCACCAGTCGCCCGGTTGGTCACGCTCTGGCGTGCGGAGATCATATAATTCTCGTCCACCGAGAGCGCGATCTCGAATGTCTGGCCCGCGCCATTGTCCCACCGCAGCGTAACCGGCGAGGTCGGCGTCAGCTTCTGCGCCGACGCCTGCCACACGGACGCCGCATCCGGCGCCTTGAAGCCGTCACCCGCCCAGCCGAAGCCCGCAAAATAGGCGTCCTGCGTGCCAGCGGGCGAGAACAGCTTGATGGCCGGCGAGTCCTTCTTGAGCGTCTCGCGATAGGTGGGCAGGGTGATGTCATCGATCCGCGCGCCCTTCAGCGCGATCGAGCCGCGCATCTTCGGCGTCTCGATCATCACGCGCGGGCTATCCTTCAGCGCCGCCTCACGCGGCTTCAACGCAACGGGCGCAGCTTGTGCCACTGTGGGCGCGCCAGTCGCCGACGCGGGCGCGCTCTGGGCGGCAGGCTTCATCGATCCGGGGAACAGCCGCTCCGCAACATAGGGCCAGCCGAACAGGATCAGGCCCGTCAGCAGCACGGCCATTATGAGATTGCGCTTGTCGTCCACGTCACTTTGCTCCCCGCCACTTTCGGCGCGTATCTACTCTGGTTTTGCCCTCAAGGCACCGGGTCATAGCCCGATCCACCCCATGGGTGGCAGCGCAATAGCCGTTTCAGAGCCAGCCAGCTACCCTTGATTGGACCATATTTTTGCAGCGCGCCGATGGCATAGTGCGAACAGCTTGGGCTGTAGCGGCAGGTCGGCGGAATAAGTCGCGATGGCCCCCATTGCCAGAAGCGCACGAGAAGGATGAGCAGGCGGGAAATCATTTGGCGCGCACTTTCCGCAGTGCTTTCTCCAGCTCTTGCTGCAACAGCGCGAAATCCCGCTCGATCCCGCCTTCCCGGCCGATCAACACATGATCCGCCCCAGCAATGCCCTGTGTCGGCAATAGCTCACGCGCCAGCGCACGATAACGCCGCTTCATGCGGTTGCGAACCACCGCATTGCCGATCTTCTTGGTGACGGTAATGCCGAGGCGCATAGCCGGGTCGCCATCATGGCGCTCACGCAGCAGCAACACAAAGCCAGGCATGGGCTGACGCCGCGCTTTGTTGGCGGCGAGAAAATCGGCGCGCTTGCGAATCGGGGCGATCTTCGCCGCCCCGTCCTCGGAATGGCTCAGGCCGACAGGCTCTTGCGGCCGCGTGCACGACGGGCGCGGATCACATTCCGTCCGCCGACCGTCGCCATACGGGCGCGGAAGCCGTGGCGCCGCTTGCGGACCAGGTTGCTCGGCTGAAAGGTGCGCTTCATCGCTCATTCCTCAAAAAATCGAATCACAAATGGCAAAACGCCACCAAAACGCGGTTTCCCGCTGGCCGCCGCCAAACAGACGGGTGCCGATAGGGAAAGCGGCCGCAAAAGTCAACGGGTCGCACTCGCCAAGATTGACCCCGCGTCGATTTCGCGGGATGCAGGGCCAAATATCGGGGGAATGGGGCGGATGGAACTGGCGAATCAGATCATCGGGCTGATGATGGTGGCCGTGCCGCTGATCGCAGGCGCGGCGGCGATTGTCGCCCGTTCTCGTGGTGCCCGGCTGGTGCGCAACATGGCGCTGCTCGCCTTTGCCCCGGCGATCCTGATGGCCTTAGTGCTGGGGATCGGCTCGCTGTTTTCTCCCGCGCATGATTCGCCTTTCTCGCAGCTCGCCTTCGCGGTGATGCTGATCGGCATTTTCGCGGTGATCCCATGGGCTTTGGTGTGCGCGATAGGTTTTGCAATCGGCTACCGGATTCGGCGCAGGAACCCGCCACCTGAACCCTTGGCTGCAACAGCAGCGCCCCCACCACAGCCAACACTCTCCCGCCCGGCTCCGCGCATCATCCCTGCGGGCATCTCCCAACCCGCGCATCAGGAATTTTCGCCGGACGGCAGCATCCGTGTCGATATTCACCCGGTCGAATGGGCATCGAGCCAGTTTGCGGCGACACCGCGCGTCGTGCGCGTCTCGGACGGGCAGGTGTTGTGCAATATGCTCGGCACCGATTGGGACGCGCAGGTTTCCTATCCGCGCGAGGCTTATGTGTGGCTGGGATTGAGGCGCTATTGCTCGCCCGGCTATCTGTTCGCGGAGTTCGATCTCGTGGCGGACCGCTATCGCATCGCCATGAACTCGCTCGACGAATCCGACGAGGAAGGCCCGCTTGGCGACGTGACCGACCGGCTGGAAGTGTGGTGGGACAAAGCGAGTAACATCGCCGCAGCGCGCATCATGGAGACGCACCAACAAGCGCCGGTTATCAAGCCGCATCCTTTCGCGGCATGGCGGACAGCGCTGGTGATATTGGTTGGCACCCTCGCCGCCATTGCGGGTCTGACGTATATGTCGGAGAAAACCGGGATAGACCCACCACATATGCCGATGAGTGTGCCGCACGTTCCACGCTTCCCGCACTAGGGGCTAACGCCGGTCGGTTACCTTGATGCCGCGTGCGAGTTGATTGCCGATGATCTGCGGGCGGTCGTTGGTCCAGTTGGCAACGAAAGTGCTCTGACGATTGCCGAAGTCGCCGCCGAAGCTCGCCTGATTGTCACGGATTGCAAGGCCATTGCTGTCCCACTCCCGCCCCTCCGGCGCGATGGTGATGAAGGCGGAATAATTATCCTTGTCCCTGCCCTGCACCATGATGTTGTTGGCGATAAGACCCGCCGCCCCATTACTGAGGTCGATCATATAATTGGTGAGATGCCCCTGCCGGTCATCGAAAACATTGCCGGTGATGCTCACCCGCGCCGCGCGGCTCTTCACATAATGCCCGCCCTGCCCAGCCTCGAACCGCGTCGCGGTGACGATGAGTTGCCCATAATGTCCGACATAGAGGCTATGTGCGCAATCCAAATCGCGATCACACCGGCCCAGCTTGCCGAAGATGCTGTGCTCGATGCGGATCGTCGATTGCGGATCGTCATGGGTGAGGATGCCCTCCTCGCTGTTACGGAAGAGGCTCGCCGAAACGGTCAAATCGCCGCGCTCCAGCCTTATCCCCGCGCCATTGCCGTCCGGCACGCGCATGTTCTGGAATATGATTGCCTCGACCCGCGCCGCGCGCCCGCGCAGCACCAGAGCAGCCTTGCCCTCACAGGTGGTCGCATCGAAGGTGACGCGGCCCGGCTGCTGCGCGCGATAGGTGATCGCGCCCGCCTCCTGCACCGCGCACTGCCGATACAGCCCCGGCGCGATGACAATCGTGCCGCTGCGGTCGCCGACAGCCGCCACCGCGTCCGCCAGCCGGGGATAGTTACGCCCTGTTTCCATCACCGAGAAAGCGTCCGGTCTATTCGGCCCTGCCCCGATCAGGGCAGGAACGCTCATCATCAAGGCGAACGGAAATGCGATACGCTTCATGCCGTTGATCCTATCAGTTAGGGAGCCGCCTGACATCCGTTTAACGCGCAAGCGGCCAATTTTGATTTCTCGGCCCTTGAACATCGCAACGAATCAGCCATATTGATGGAGCGGGCCGGGCCCCTCTGGCGATCTTCCCTGTGATCGTGATGTCGGACCGCATCGGGTGACCGGTGCGATGTCTGGCAATCTCACCCCCAGACCTTTGCCGCACCGCGCCGGGCACCCGATTTGGATTGTTCCAATCGAGGAGTACCATTTTCATGAGTGATCGTTTTTTCCGCCTTCTGGTTCAGCATCAGCAGTTGGACGATGCCCTGCGCGTGGAGCAGAGGCGCCCGTCCCCTGATTTTACCAAGCTACAGAAGCTCAAGCGGCTGAAGCTGCGGATCAAGGACCGGCTCGCCACGGCCATGCAGCGCAGGCGAGTTCTGAAGCCTTCCTGACCCTTAGTCGAGATTAGGACGCAACCATCGCTCTGCCGCCGCGATGTCCACGTCGCGGCGGCGGGCATAGTCTTCCAGCTGATCGCGCCCGATCCGCGCAACGCCGAAATATTCTGACTGCGGATGGCCGAAATAGAAGCCGCTCACCGACGCCGTCGGCCACATCGCCAGGCTGTCGGTCAGGGTAATGCCGGTATGGCGCGGTGCGTCCAGCATCGGGAACAATAGCTGCTTCTGGCTGTGATCCGGGCAGGCGGGATAGCCGGGCGCCGGGCGGATGCCGCGATATTCCTCCTTGATGAGCGCCTCGTTGGTGAGCTGCTCGCCCTCGGCATAGCCCCACAGCTCTGTCCGCACATGATGGTGCAGCCGCTCGGCAAAGGCTTCGGCGAGGCGATCCGCCAGCGCCTTCAGCAGGATGTCGTTATAGTCATCATGTTTCGCCTTGAACGCGGCGAGGTGCGTTTCGATGCCATGCCCCGCCGTCACCGCGAAACCGCCGATCCAGTCGCCGTCGTGGCTGATGAAATCGGCGAGGCACATATTGGCCCGGCCCTCTCGCTTCGCGATCTGTTGGCGGAGGAACGGCATGCGGATGTGCTTCTCGTCCTCGATATGGATGATCACATCGTCGCCCTCACGCCTGCAGGGCCACAGCGCGGCGACGCCCTTGGCGACGATCCATTTCTCGGCGATGATCTGGTCGAGCATCTTCTGCGCATCCGCGAACAGGCTGCGCGCGCTCTCCCCCACAATCGCATCGTCGAGGATCGCCGGGTAATTCCCGGCCAGCTCCCACGCGCGGAAGAACGGCGTCCAGTCGATATACTGCCGCAAATCCGCCAGATCCCAGTCGGGAAACGCATGTAGGCCGGGCTGCTTCGGCGCATGCGGCTTGAGCGCCTCGTCGATGGTGAAGGCGTTGGCGCGCGCATCCTCAATGCTGATGAGCGCGCTCTGCCCCTTGCCGGCCCGGACCTCGCGGATATGCTCATATTCCGCCGCAGTCTGGCCGACGAAGCCGTCCTTTTGCGTGTCCGACACCAAAGCCGTCGCCACGCCGACCGCGCGGCTGGCGTCGAGCACATGCACCACCGGCCCGTCATAAGCCGGGTCGATCTTTAAGGCCGTATGCACCTTCGATGTCGTCGCGCCTCCGATGAGGAGCGGCATCGTGAACCCCGCCCGCTGCATCTCCTCCGCCACCGTCACCATTTCGTCGAGCGAGGGGGTAATCAAACCCGAAAGGCCGATCATGTCGGCGTCATGCTCCTTCGCCGCCTCCAAAATCGTCGCCCACGGCACCATCACGCCGAGATCGATCACCTCGAAGCCGTTGCACTGCATAACCACACCGACGATGTTCTTGCCGATGTCGTGCACGTCGCCCTTCACCGTCGCCATCACGATGCGGCCCTTGCCCTTCGCATTCGCGTCCTTCTCCGCCTCGATATAGGGGAAGAGATGCGCGACCGCCTGCTTCATCACGCGGGCGGATTTGACCACCTGCGGCAGGAACATCTTGCCCGAGCCGAACAGGTCGCCGACCACGTTCATCCCGTCCATCAGCGGGCCTTCGATCACCTCGATCGGTCGGCCGCCGCGCGCGGCGATGGCAAGCCGCGCTTCCTCGGTATCCGCGATCACATGCGCGTCGATGCCCTTCACCAGCGCATGCTCGATCCGCTTCTCGACCGGCCAGCCGCGCCATTCCTCGGCGGCCTTTTCGGCGGCGGCGTCCTTGCCCTTGAACTTTTCCGCGAGGGTAACGAGGCGCTCTCCGGCGTCCGCGTCGCGGTTGAGCACCACATCCTCGCAGGCGGTGCGCAGCTCCGGGTCGATCGTATCATAGACATCGAGCTGCCCCGCATTGACGATCGCCATGTCGAGGCCAGCGGGGATCGCGTGATAGAGGAACACGCTGTGCATCGCGCGGCGTACCGTCTCGTTGCCGCGGAAGGAGAAGCTGAGGTTCGATAGCCCGCCCGAGATATGCACATGCGGGCATCGCGCCTTGATCTCCTTGCACGCCTCGATGAAATCAACCGCGTAGTTATCATGCTCCTCGATCCCGGTCGCCACCGCGAAGATATTGGGATCGAAGATGATGTCCTCGGGCGGAAAACCGATACCGACGAGCAATTTATAGGCGCGCTCGCAGATCTCGACCTTGCGCGCCTGTGTATCCGCCTGCCCAACCTCGTCGAACGCCATCACGACCACGGCGGCGCCATAGGCCATGCACTTGCGGGCGTGCTCTAGAAACTGCTCCACGCCCTCCTTCATGCTGATCGAATTGACGATGGGCTTACCCGAAACGCATTTCAGCCCCGCTTCAATCACGCTCCATTTGGAGCTGTCGATCATCACCGGCACGCGGCTTATGTCCGGCTCGGCAGTAATGAGCTTCAGGAACTGCTCCATCGCCTCCAGACTATCGAGCAGGCCTTCGTCCATGTTGACGTCGATGATCTGCGCGCCGTTCTCGACTTGCTGCCGAGCGACTTCCACGGCCTTGGCATAGTCGCCCGCCATGATGAGCTTCTTGAACGCGGCGGAGCCGGTGACGTTGGTGCGCTCGCCGACATTGACGAAAGTTGCTGTGGATTGTTGGTTCATTGTCTTTTCGTTTCAGGCAGCAATGTGCATGGGTTCGAGGCCCGCAAGCCGGGTGATGACGGGCAGGGTAGGGACTTCGCGAGGCTTCGCGCCTTCCAGCGCCTTCGCAATCGCGCCGATGTGCGCGGGCGTAGTGCCGCAGCAGCCGCCGACCATGTTAACCAGCCCTTCCTCTTTCCACACCTCGATCAGCTTCGCGGTCTGCTCCGGCAGTTCGTCATATTGACCCAGCTCGTTGGGCAGGCCCGCATTGGGGTAAGCGAGGATCAACGTGTCCGCGATCTTGGATAGCTCCGAGAGATAGGGCCGCAGCTTGTCCGCCCCGAATGCGCAGTTGACGCCGATGGTGAGGGGCTTCAAATGCCGCAGCGAATACCAGAACGCCGCAATCGTGTGGCCAGAGAGGTTCCGCCCGGACATGTCCGTAATCGTGAAGCTCATCATCAGCGGTACAGAGCGGCCGGACGCCGCCTCCGCCTCTTTCGCCGCCATACCTGCCGCCTTGGCGTTCAGTGTATCGAAGCAGGTCTCGACCAGCAGGAAATCGACCCCACCCTCAATGAGCGCCGCGCACTGCTCGCGATATTGTTCTTTCAGCGTGTCGTAATCGACCTCGCGGAAGGCCGGGTCGTTGACCTTGGGGCTGATCGACAGCGTCTTGTTGGTCGGCCCGATGGACCCCGCGACGAAACGCTTGACGCCATCCTTCGCCTCCGCCGCATCACAACATTCGCGCGCCAGCCGCGCGGCGGTGAAGTTCAGCTCATGCACCAGATGCTCGCAGCCATAATCCGCCATCGCGATGCGCGTGCCGGAGAAGGTGTTGGTCTCGATCATGTCCGCTTTATTGTCGAGATAGGCGGTGTGGATCGCCTTCACGATGTCTGGCCGGGTGAGGCACAAAAGGTCGTTATTGCCCTTCTGGTCCTTCTCCAGCGGCAGGTCGCCGCGATAATCCGCTTCGGTGAGGCCATATTTCTGGATCGAGGTGCCATAGCCGCCGTCGAAGATCATGATTTTCTGCGCGGCGCGCTCGCGGAATTCGGCTTCGGCGGCGGAGGGGGTGAGAGCGGTCATGCGGCAAGTCCTTGCGGGCGCAGACCGAGCAGATGGCAGATCGCGTAGCTCAGTTCGGCGCGGTTCAATGTGTAGAAATGGAAGCTGCGCACGCCACCCGCGTAGAGTTTACGGCACAGCTCCGCCGTGATCGTGGCGGCCACGAGCTGGCGAGAGCCGGGGTGATTGTCCAGCCCCTCGAACAGCCGCGCCATCCAGCTCGGCACCTCGGTGTTGCACATTGCCGCCATCTTGAGCACGCCCGCAAAGTTGGTGACGGGCATGATACCGGGCAGGATCTCCGCCGATATGCCTGCCGCCAGCGCCTTGTCCACAAAGCGGAAATAGGCTTCCGGCGTGAAGAAGAATTGCGTGATCGCGCGGGCGGCACCCGCATCAATCTTGCGCTTCAGATTATCGAGATCGGCCTCGGCAGACAGCGCCTCAGGGTGCGTTTCCGGGTAAGCCGCTACGCTGATCTCGAAGTCATGCAGCGCCTTGAGGCCGCTCACCAGCTCCGCCGCGCTTCTGTAGCCCTCCGGATGCGGCTCAAACTTCGCGCCCTGCTCCGGCGGGTCGCCACGTAATGCTACGATATGCCGCACACCAGCCTGCCAATAAGCATCCGCCACTTCCGCGATTTCGGCCTTGCTCGCCGCGACGCAAGTCAAATGCGCGGCGGCGGGGAGCGTCGTTTCGCGCGCGATACGGGCGACGGTGTTGTGCGTGCGCTCCCGCGTCGATCCGCCCGCGCCATAAGTGACAGAGACAAAGCGCGGCGCCAGAGGGGCGAGCGTCTCGATGCTCTCCCATAGCTGCGCCTCCATCTTCTCGCTCTTGGGCGGGAAGAATTCAAAGCTCACTTCGGCATCGCCGCCGAGGTCCGCATAAAGCGGGGTATCGAGGATGCGGCGCGCCTCTTCCAGCGCGCGACGTTCGGCATTCATGATGTTTTTCGTTCCTTGATGGTAAGGATATTGGCGGATTTACGACGCCCCAGCCACAGTTTCACGGTCAGCTCGCCGCCGGGCAGCGTGTCCGTCTGTTCCAGTTCCAGCCCGGCCTCCGCAAACCATTCCCCGATTTGCTCGTCCGAAAAGCCGAGGCGCTCATGCTGGTCGCGCGAACGCAATTCCTCGCGGTCATGCGGCGCGAAATCGACGATCAGTATACGCCCGCCGGGTTTCAGCACGCGCGCAGCCTCTGCAATCGCAAGGTGCGGCGTCGCGCTATAGTGCAAGATCTGGTGCGCGGTGACGAGATCGGCGGAGGCGTCGTCCAGCGGCAACGCACAGAAATCACCCAGCAACAGGTCGACCCTGTCCGCACTCTCCGGCGGCAGCTTGGCGCGGGCGAGGCGCAGCATGTCCGGGCTGCGGTCGATCGCACTGACTTGTGTGGCGCTTTGCCCCAACAGCGCAATCATGCGCCCGGTACCGGTGCCAAGATCGAGGAGGTAACTGAAACGCTCGTCACCCAGCGCGCGCAATACCGCCTGATCGACTTCCGCCTCCGGCACATAAAGCGATCCGAGTGCATCCCATTGCTCGGCATGGGCGGCGAAATAGGAGTCCGCCGCACGCACCCGTTCCGCCCTGATCGCAGCGAGGCGGGCCAGGTCCGCCTTAAGCCACAGCCCCTCGCTGCTCTCGGCCGGGATATCTGCGACCATGGCCATCAGCTTCTGGCAGGCGGGCGATGACGCGAGGCGCAGGAACACCCAGTTGCCTTCCTTGCGCCGGTCCAGCAAATCAGCCTCGGCGAGGATTTTGACATGGCGCGACACGCGCGGCTGGCTCTGCCCTACCGCCTGCGCCAGTTCACCAACGGACAGCTCCATCACCCCCAGAAGATGCAGGATGCGCATCCGGGTTGGGTCCGCTGCAGCGCGGAAAATATCGAGCAAATCGGCCATTGAATTTTCATATAAAGAAATCTTTATATAGGTCAACCATCCTTGGTTGTACCGTGCGAAAAGACCGATTGCCGCCGTTTGATACAACCAATTTTGAGGCTTTTCCGAACGAGATGCTTGCGTTCGCCGAATCAAGGCAGTATTTATCCGCCTCGCAGGCTCAACAGGGGGGTGAGCTTTTCTCCGAGAGATGCCTGCAAATATTGTATCTCAGAGAAAGGGTTTACCCATGAAAAAGACCATCGCACTTTCCGCCGTTATCGTTGCTTCGCTCGCCATGGCCGCTTGCGCCAAGAAGGAAGAAGGCAACAACATGGCGAACGCCGTTGAGAACGTCACCAACGCTGCCGAGAACACCATGAACGCCGCGATGAACGCTGGCAACGCCGCTGACAACGCTGCTAACGCTGCCAACAACGCAGCCTAAGCAAAGCGATTTCGCGCTTCATAGCGTGTTTCGAGGGGGGTGCAGCCACAAGGCTTGCGCCCCCTTTCCATTTGGAGCTCCCTTGATGAACAAGCGCCTACCCGTTCCCATATTGATGATCCCGTTCCTGTTGGGCGCATGCGGTGCCAACGACAGCGCTGAGGGACCGGGTGGTGTGACTGCGGACGAAGCGCGGGCGCTCAACGAGGCGGCGACCATGCTCGATGCCCGCGCCGAAAACACCCAGACCGCACTTTCCGGCAACAGCGTGGAATAGATCAGCACGATATCTGACGAACTGCCTGTTTATTAGGCAGAGTCGGTCCGCTGCTCAAAATTGTAGCGCCTTCACACGGCCTGACTCAGAAAAAGCCCGCGTTAACCCGTTCTTAATAAATTGGCACGGCTTTTGCGTATGTAACCCCGCACACCAAAATAAGGGGGTAGCATGAAACTAGTCATGGCAATCATTAAGCCGTTCAAGCTGGACGATGTGAGGGACGCCCTGTCCTCTCTCGGGGTCGCCGGCATGACGGTGAGCGAAGTCAAGGGCTTCGGTCGTCAAAAAGGGCAAACCGAGATTTATCGCGGCGCCGAATACAGCACCAACATGGTTCCGAAGATCAAGGTTGAGGTCGTGTGCGATGACGCACTCGCTCCTCGCGTGGTCGAAGCCGTTCAGCAGGCCGCCAACAGCGGCGCGATCGGCGACGGCAAGATCTTCGTTCTGGATGTCAGCCAGGCCGTCCGTATCCGTACGGGCGAGACCGGCGACACCGCGCTGTGATGAAAGGGGAAATAATGAGCTTTTCCAAAAAACTTTACGGCGTGGCCGGGGCGTTGACCGCCTTTGCCGCTGCTACGCCCGTCTGGGCGCAGGATATGGTCAAGAACCCGACCGTCGAACAGATGGCGACCATGGTCAACAAGGGCGACGTTGCCTGGATGCTCGTCTCGGCTGCCCTCGTTCTGATGATGGCCATTCCCGGCCTCGCGCTGTTCTATGGCGGCCTCGTCCGCACCAAGAACATGCTGAGCATCTGCATGCAGGTTTTCATGATCGTCGCGGTCTGCGGCCTGGCATGGGTCGGCTGGGGTTACTCGATTGCTTTCACCAGCGGCGGGGAAAACCACTATTTCGGCGGACTTTCCAAGGCATTTCTGGCCGGCGTAAGCGGCACGACCTATGGCGCGACGTTCAGCAACAACGTCTATCTGCCTGAGTTCGTGTTCGTTGTCTTCCAGATGACCTTCGCCATGATCACACCAGCGCTCATCATCGGCGCATTCGCGGAGCGCGTGAAGTTCTCGGCAGTCATGGTGTTCGTTCTCGCATGGTCGACCATTGTGTACTACCCGGTCGCGCACATGGTGTGGTACTGGGCTGGCCCAGACTTCCTCGCTGACGCGCCGACCGACTACGGTCTACTCTGGGGCTGGGGCGCGCTGGACTTCGCCGGCGGCACCGTCGTTCACATCAACGCAGGTATCGCTGGCCTCGTCGGCGCCATCATGATCGGCAAGCGTATCGGCTTCCCCAAGGAACCGATGCCGCCGCACTCGCTGGTAATGACCATGATCGGCGCCAGCCTGCTGTGGGTCGGCTGGTTCGGCTTCAACGCCGGTTCCAACCTCGAGTCCAACGGCGTCACTGCGGTTGCCTTCATCAACACCATGGTCGCCACCTGCGCGGCTGCGGTCTCCTGGGCAATCATCGAGCAGTTCCACCACGGCAAGGCTTCGATGCTGGGTGCGGTCACGGGTGCCGTCGCCGGTCTCGTCGCCATCACCCCGGCTTCGGGCTTCGCGGCACCGGTAACCTCGATCATCCTCGGGTTCGTTGTCTCCCCGATCTGCTACCTCTTCGTCGCCAAGGTGAAGGGCATGCTCGGCTATGACGACAGCCTCGACGTGTTCGGTGTGCACTGCGTCGGCGGCATCGTCGGCGCGATCGCGACCGGCATCGTTGCCGATCCGGCGCTCGGTGGTCAGGGCTTCTTCGACTACACCGTGTTCCCAGCTGGCGTTGGCGCCTATGACATGGCGGCGCAGGTCATCACCCAGATCAAGGCTGTCGCCCTGACGCTGGTGTGGTCTGGCGTGGGTTCGGCTGTGATCTTCTTCATCATCGACAAGACCATCGGTCTGCGTCCGAGCGCTGAAGACGAGCAGCAGGGTCTGGACCTCTCCAGCCACGGCGAGCGCGCCTACAACATGTAAGAAATTAGGCGGGGCTTTTAGGCCCCGCCTTCCGTTGTTCCTCCTGCGAACACAACCTTGGGCCGGTACATTTGTACCGGCTCTATTTTTGCCCTTATGTATTAGTAAGGAACAGGTTGCGCTCAGCCCTTGTCGGCAGCGAGCGCATCCATGATCTGGCGCACGGGCGAAAGGTCATAGCCTGCCGCCGCTGCGGTATCGCTTAAAGCATCGGGATCATCCCCGGCGCGACTGCGGGAAAGCGCCCACAGCAAAGTCGACCGCGTGCCGGAGCGGCAATAGGCAAGCAACTTCCCGCCGCTCTCTACTTCACCCAACGCCGCGTCCATCCCGTCAAGCTGCCATGGCGCGAAGCCGCTGTGATTGACCGGCACAGCGGCATAGCCGATGCCTGCCGCTTTCGCCGCCACCTCGATGGCGTCACCCGGCGTCTGATCCGGGGATTCGCCTTCAGGCCGGTTATTGAGGATGAAGGAAACACCCAGCTCCTTCGCTTGCGCCACATCCTCCACGCTGATCTGCGGAGAAACAAGGACGGTATCAGTGAGCTGGCGGAACATGGAATGGACTCCTTGAAAAACGCGCCCACTCATACGCCGCGCGCCGCCAAGTTCAAGCCCGACCCTATCAAGCGTCTACGGGTTCGCTCTCATCCTCGCCGGCTTCCCGCTCCTGCGCCTGCTGCGCCCACATCTGCGCATAAAGGCCACCGCGCGCCACCAGTGCCGCATGCGTGCCGCGCTCCGCGATCTGCCCTTGCTCCAGCACAATGATCTCGTCGGCATCGACCACGGTCGAGAGCCTGTGCGCGACGATGATCGTGGTGCGCATCTGCGCCATATCGCGCAGCACTTGCTGGATTGACGCCTCGGTGCGGCTATCCAATGCGCTGGTCGCCTCGTCGAGGATCAGGATCGGGGGATCCTTCAAGAGCGTGCGTGCAATGGCGACGCGCTGCTTCTCACCGCCCGAGAGCTTTAGGCCACGCTCGCCCACCCGCGTCTGATAGCCCTTGGGCAGCGAGACGATGAAATCATGGATCGCCGCACCGCGCGCCGCTGCCTCGATCTCCGCCTGCCCCGCACCCTCGCGACCATAGGCGATGTTGTAGGCGATGGTGTCGTTGAACAGCACCATGTCCTGCGGCACGATGCCGATCTGCGCACGCAGACTTGCCTGGCTGACCTGGGCGATGTCCTGCCCGTCGATGCTGATGCGCCCGCCCTGCACATCATAGAAGCGGTAAAGCAGCCGCGCGATGGTCGATTTGCCCGCGCCTGTCGGCCCAACGATGGCAAGCGTCGTGCCCGGTGCGATAGCGAGCGAGAGGCCATGCAATATCTCGCGATCCGCATCATAGCCGAAGCGCACATCCTCGAACCGCACCTCGCCCGCGCGGATTTGCAGCGGTTTTGCACCAGGTGCATCCATAATCTCCGCCGGCGTGTCGATGAGGCCGAACATCGCCTCCATATCGATCAACCCCTGCCGGATCGTGCGATAGACCATGCCGAGCATGTCGAGTGGCCGGAAAAGCTGGGCGAGCAGCGTGTTCACCAGCACCACGTCACCAGTGGTGAACTGTCCCTTGCTCCAACCCCAGACGGTGTAGCCCATCGCGCCAGCCATCATCAGATTGGTGATGAGCGCCTGCCCGATGTTGAGCGCAGCAAGGCTGTTCTCGGACTTCACTGCTGCCCGCGCATAGCTCGTCATCGCGCTGCTGTAGCGTCGCGCCTCGCGCTCCTCTGCGCTGAAATATTTGACCGTCTCGAAATTGAGGAGACTGTCCACCGCATGCGCCATCGCGTCCGTGTCGAGGTCCACCATGTCCCGGCGCAGCTGGTTGCGCCACTCGGTGACGGTACGGGTGAACAGGATATAGGCAACCACCATCACCAAAGTCGCGGCGACCATTCCGGGACCGAATTTCACGAAGAAGATGACGCAAACAGCCGTGAGTTCGATGATTGTCGGCGCGATGTTGAAGAGGAGAAAATAGAGCATCGTGTCGATGCTCTTGGTGCCGCGCTCGATTACCTTGGTGACCGCGCCGGTCTTGCGATTGAGGTGAAAGCGCAGCGAGAGCTGGTGCAGATGGATGAACACATGCTCGGCAAGGCGCCGCGTAGCCTCCTGCCCCACACGTTCGAACGCGACATTGCGCAGGTTATCGAACAACACCCCACCGAAGCGCGCACCGGCATAGGCACAGACCAAAGCGATGGCGAGCATCGCGCCCGCCTGCATCCCCGGCGCCATCCGGTCGATCACGCCCTTGTAGGCGAACGGCATGATGAGTGTGATTGCCTTCGACGCAACCACCATCAACATCGCAACCACGACGCGTGCACGCAATGCGGGTGCATCCTTGGGCCACAGATAGATCAGGAACCGCCTGAGCGTTGTCCACATGGGCGGCATGGCTTTATCGGGTGCGGCGGGATTGTCAGGAGGCATCAGCGCCCATGTAGGGACAGCCGCCCGTTTTTCCAAGCGGCCTCTGCTGATTCGCCCGGACCGGACATGGCTGCTGTGGGGTTCACCATATCCGGCCCAGGCAGGCTGTCCGAAAACAGCCCAGCGACGCAACTCCGAGTGGGGTTGGAGGTGCGCCGCGGGCACAAGGGATGTCACGACTGCGAACTTGTCGCAAGACCGAAAATTACAAAAAAAGCAGTTAATTTAAGTGATTAACGTCTTGAATATATGCACTTTGCGCTTGACAAGCTTGCGCTCTCAGTCGCGCAGCAGGTCGTTAATCGCTGTTTTTGAACGGGTTTGTGCATCGACGCGCTTGACGATAACCGCGCAGGACAAATTCGGCCCCGGCGTGCCATCAGGCAGCGGCTTGCCGGGAAGCGAGCCGGGCACCACCACCGAATAAGGCGGTACTTCGCCGACAAAGGTTTCGCCCGTCGTGCGGTCGATGATCTTAGTGGTGGCGGAGAGGAAAACGCCCATCGAAAGCACCGCGCCCTTGCCGACTCGCACGCCCTCGACAACTTCGGAACGCGCCCCGATGAAGCAGTCGTCCTCGATGATGACCGGGTCGGCCTGTAACGGCTCCAGCACCCCGCCGATGCCGACGCCGCCGGAGAGGTGGACATTCTTGCCGATCTGCGCGCAGCTGCCCACCGTCACCCATGTATCGACCATCGTGCCTTCGTCGACGAACGCGCCGATGTTGACGAAGCTCGGCATCAGTACGACGTTCTTCGCGATGTGGCTACCCGCACGGGCGATGCTGCCCGGCACGGCGCGGAACCCGGCGGCGCGATATTCTGCCTCGCCCCAGCCCGCGAACTTGCTCGGCACCTTGTCCCACCAGAAGCTCGCGCCCGGCCCACCGGGGATGAGCTGGTTGTCGTTCAAACGGAACGAGAGCAGCACAGCCTTCTTCGCCCACTGGTTGACCTGCCAGCCGCCGTCCTTCGGCTCCGCCACGCGCACGCTACCCGCATCGAGCAGCGCCAGCGCCGTATCCACTGCCGAGCGCACCTCGCCCTTGGTAGCGGTGGAGACATTGGCGCGGTCCTCCCACGCGGCATCAATGGTGGCGATAAGGCTGGCGTGATCGGTCATGATGGGTTCCCTGAATATGCGATTTCAGTGCGCGCATATCCCCGATGCCGGCCGGATTGGCAAGCGGGAGCGGCGCTTATTTGAGGCAGTCGTCCAGCCCTTGCACGCGCACAGAGCCGATGCGCCGCGTGATGCTGTTGCCGTAGCGGCGGGTAAAGCCCGAAGGCGCAACCGCCGCGCGCTTCTTCGGTAGCGGCAACACAGCGGCTATGCGTGCGGCTTCGGCGCGGCTCATAGTGCTGGCGTCATGGTTGAAATAGCGGATCGAACCCGCGTTGACGCCATAGGTGCCGATCCCCGTCTCCGCGACGTTGAGATAGACCTCCATGATCCGCTTCTTGCCCCAGAGCGCCTCGATCAGCAGCGTGAAATAGGCCTCCAGCCCCTTGCGGAAGAAGCCGCCATTCTGCCACAGGAACACATTCTTCGCGGTCTGCTGGCTGATGGTTGAGCCACCACGGATGCGCCCGCCGCGCTCGTTATGCAGATAGGCCTTCTCGATTGCCTCCGCATCAAAGCCATGATGCTGGCAGAATTTGGCGTCCTCCGCCGCGATCGCCGCGCGGGGCATATCCGGGTCGATCTCGTCGAGGCTCATCCAGTCCTTGGTGATGCCGTTCTTGTCGAACAGCATGGTGAGTGTCACCGGCGGCGGTACAAAGCGGTAGATCACCACCATCACCACCGAGAGGATGAGGAAGCCACCAATGATCCGTCCAAGCCAGCGGACAAGACCGCGCAGCGAGAAGCCGGATGAGGTCTTGGCGATGTTCCGGGTGCGAGCCATGAATGCTGGATATTACAGCCCGGAGTGTGCGCGCAAGGCTTTCATGTCTGCCTCTGGCCGCGCACCATAATGCGAGATGATTTCCGCCGCGCACACCGCGCCCAGCTTGAGGCACTGGGTGATGTTCTCGCCCTCGACATAAGCGGCGAGGAACCCGGCAGCGAACAGATCGCCCGCGCCCGTCGTGTCAATCACTTCCTCGACCGCAGCGGCATAGACCTCGTAGCGCATACCCTCTGCTATCGCGATGGCGCCCTTTTCGCTGCGGGTGGAGACGAGCACCGGCACCTTGGCGGCGATGGCGGCAACCGCCTTCTCGAAATCATGCACTTCGGCGAGCGCCTGTATCTCCGCCTCATTGGAGAAGAGGATGTCGATCAGGCCGCTGTTGATGAGCTCCATGTAATCGTCGCGGTGACGCTCGATCACAAAGCCGTCGGAGAGGGTGAAGGCGATCTTGCGGCCCGCCGCACGCGCCATCTCGATTGCCGCGCGCATCGCCTTGCGCGGCTCCTCCGGGTCCCAGAGATAGCCTTCGAGATAGAGGATGCCGCCCGCGCGGATCATCTCTGGGTCCAATGCGGAAGCGGGCAGATGTTGCGACGCGCCGAGGAAGGTGTTCATCGTGCGCTGCGCGTCTGGCGTCACCATCACCAAGCAGCGCGCGGTGGGGACACCGCCATTCGCTGCCGGGGTGCGATAATCGACCCCTAGCGCGCGGATGTCATGCGTGAAGATCTTGCCAAGCTGATCGTCCGCCACCTGACCAATAAAGCCGCATCTTTTGCCCAGCGCCGCCAGCCCTGCGAGCGTGTTTGCTGCCGAGCCACCGCTGGTTTCGCGTGCCGCCCCCATCTCTGCATACAGAAAATCTGCCGTTGCCGCGTCGATGAGCTGCATTCCGCCTTTGGGCAGCGCATGCAAAGCAAGGAAAGCATCGTCTGTGGGCGCGATCACGTCGACAATCGCGTTGCCGATGGCGACGACATCAAAGCTGGGCTGGGTCAAGCGGAGGTTCCTTGGCGGTGAATGGTTGCTGGCTCTGGCCGTAGCGGGGGGGCGGGCCTTGTGCAAGATCATGCGGGCGCGCTAGGAGGGAGGGCGATGCGTATCCTGCCCTTTGCCCTGCTTGGCCCCCTCGCCCTCACCGCCTGCGGCCCGACGTCCGAAGCGCCACAAACCGCCCTGCCCGCGCCGCCTATGGCCGGCGCCTATGGCCCACCCAAGCCGCTTGTCGGGCTGGACGCGAAACGCCTCATTGCCCGCTTCGGCGAGCCGCGCCTCGACATCCGCGACCGCACGGTACGCAAGCTGCAATTCATGACGGGCGATTGCGTGCTTGATGCCTATCTCTACACCACGGCGCGCGGGAAGGAGCCGACCGTCACTTATATCGACACGCGCCGCACTGACGGCTCGGACGTTGACCCTGCCGCCTGCGGAATCAACTGAGCTGACCTAAAGCCCAGCGGGCAGCCTCCGCCACGACGGCATCCTCATCAAGGGCTAGAGACTCAAGCCTAGGAATGAGTGAGCGATCACCGCTGTTCCCTGCCGCAATGGCGGCGTTGCGCACCATGCGGCCTCGCCCAATGCGCTTGATCGGCGAACCGGAAAATATCTCGCGGAAGCTCGCGTCATCGAGGGCAAGCAGATCGGCAAGGCGCGGTGCGGCCAGCTCTGCGCGCGGCAGAAACGCCTTGTGCGCCTGCGCAGCCTTCGCGAACTTGTTCCACGGGCAGACAGCGAGGCAATCGTCGCAGCCATAGACATGATTGCCGATGCCTGCGCGCAGTTCTTCCGGGATCGGGCCTTTATGCTCGATCGTGAGGTAGGAGATGCAGCGGCGTGCATCGAGCCGATAAGGCGCAGGAAAAGCATCCGTCGGGCACACGCTCTGGCAAGCGGAACAGGAGCCGCATTTGTCCTTTGCCGGGGCGTCCGGCGTCAGCGCCGCATCGACATAAATCGCACCGAGGAATAGCCAGTTGCCGTGGCTGCGGCTGATGACATTGGTGTGCTTGCCCTGCCAGCCGATCCCGGCCGCTTGGGCCAAGGGCTTTTCCATCACCGGTGCGGTATCGACGAACACCTTGAGCGCGCCCATTCCTTCGCTCTCCACCATCCAGCGGGCGAGCGCCTTCAAGGCGGACTTCACCACATCATGATAATCCCGCCCCTGCGCATAGACCGAGACGCGCCCACGCGATGGCTGCTGCGCCAGCGCCATCGGATCGGCGGCGGGTGCGTAGCTCATGCCCAATGCAATGACCGAGCGCACCTCCGGCCATAGCCCCTTGGGCGAGCCGCGCTGTCCCGCCCGTTCCTCCATCCACAGCATTTCGCCATGACAGCCATCCTTGAGCCACGCGCGCAACCGCTCACCCGCCTCCGGCGCGGCGTCGGCATCGCAAATACCATAGGCGGCAAAGCCCAGTTCACGGGCTTTGTCTTTCAGGCGTTTTTCAAAGCCGAGGCGGATCATAAGCGCGCCACCCTATAGCAACGGATAGGAAGCGCGAAAGGCTAATCTATACGATAGACCCTGAACGTCCGCGCGCCCTTCACAGCTACGGGAACCAGCCACTCTGGCGGCTTGCCTGCTGCAATACGTCCAGAAAGGCCATTGGGTGCAATCTTGGCATAGCGCTCAATCTCGCGCAGCTTTGGCATGTAGATGAGATAGCGCGCATGCGTTGATTTAATAATTTTGCGTGCCTCATCAGGGGGAAGAAGGAACGCACGCACTGTTTTCGAAATGCCATCGAGATTGCGGTGATGGCCGGTGGCGAAGATAGATTGCTTCGACCGCAACAAAATATCCGGCCCGATATCAAGCGGCGCGAACAAGGTAGACATCGGCAGCGTATCCAGAGCAACGATATCACTCTCGCGGCCAGTCGATTTATCCTTCTCAGGCACGTCGTCGGGGGTGTTTGTGAGTATAGATGCGGCTTTGCTAGATAGCGCCGCGCCACCGAAGGGCGTCAGCAGGCAGAGCGACACGGTGAGCGGCACCCGCATCGCCATACTCGGTAACGCTGCAATGCGTGGGTAAAGTCGGGCGATGATCCACATATTACCTATCAATGCGAGCAGATGCGCCACACCCATCGCGCGCAGCACCATGACGGAGACAACAAATGCCCCGATCGCCATACCGAGGATCGAAAGCCAGTCGAAGCGCCGATCCGCATCCTTTTCGGTCCATACAGCGGCTATAAGGCCGCCTAGGCCTATCAAGGACGGCATCAGCACTATCAGTGCCGTCGCGGGCTCCTGACTCCAAAGAGGCTGACCTTCCGGGATGGCGAGCAGCCATTCCCGATACACCAGCGGATCAAGCGCCGAGAACGGGCCATGCAAACACTCCGGGGAATAGCCCAGGAATATTGCTGAGGCAGCGGCCACGGCCACTATGGACGGAGCGAGCCTGCGGGCCACAGTTGCGTCGCCAAGCATTTTATGGCCGATCCACATCGCTGGGAAAATCGCCATCAGCGGCAGAAGATAGGGTGGGGACATAGAGTCGCAGTGTGTTTCCAGCCCCGGTAGCCCCTTGACGCCGAACAGGAGCACGGCTGAGCATAGAGTCAGAGCGCCGACATAACGAATAAGGCGCGGCCATTCCTGCTCTGGCCGAGCGATATAGCGCAGACCGAAGACAGCTCCGTTAATGGCGATGTAGGGCAGCGCCTCTCCAGAGATATGCACCCAGAGCGCCGTCGATGCGCCCGCGATCCAGCCACCTTTACGCGGATCGAGTGTCAAAAGCCCGGCAAGCACACCCACGGAGGCAACCACCTGCCACGCGTGATGATCGATACGGGGCGGCACCATCTGCGCCATAATCGGGAATGAGGTCACCAGCAGCGCTACGGTCAAAACCGCGCGGTGCGTGCCGATGAAACGCTTCACCGAAAAATAGAGGCTGAAACACATCGCTGCGAGCGTCAGAACAGGCACGCTTGCGCAGGCGATGATCTCCGCCATCCGGTCTCCAAAGAGCGGACGCATGGCGACAATGACCCCCGCAATCGGCAGATCGACAAGGCGCGACCAGTGCATCGGCCCCCCGAAGGGCGGATTGACGCGTGGCTGGCTCACATCAAACCAGCTTTGTCCCGCGAGGAAGTTGCGCACTTCCATCAGGCGCAGGGCGTCATCGGGATCCGAAAAAACAAGGCCGGGAAAGCGGCTCCAGTTGCTGATAAGCAGTACTAGCGCACATTCGATCCATAATGCCGCTATCAACCACAGCGCGTTATGTCCGCGCTCAATCCATGGGCGCTGCGCGTCTAGAGCGCTCGCGGAGAGGAGCGTCGCGTCAGGCGCGAACTGGTGCGAAAAGGCGGGTTTGTTCACGCAAAGACCACGGACCGGCGCAACAGATAAGTGGTCTGGAAGCTGACCGCGACAGCAGCCAGCTTGGCAAGGCGCGGATCTAGGCCGAAATGGGTTCCCGCACCAACGATCAGGCTGGTAATCGCAAGGCCGATCAGCGTTGAGAGTACGAACAACGCCTTCTGGCGCGTGCGCTGGCTACCGCTGAGCGTTTGCTCGGCGAAGACGAGCCGAGAAGAAATGAACCAGTGCACCACGAGACCAAGGCAATAGCCTGCCATCGATGCCGGAATCGCGTGGATGCCGACCCGCAACAGTGCCATGAAAAAGCTCAGGTCCGCAGCAAGCGCCAAAGCGCTCGCCATAATGTAGCGCGCGTAGGTGATGCGCCAGACAAGGTTTGCGGCTCGAGCGATCATGTCAGCAGGCTACACTTCAAGGTGTTACCGGTTCGTTAATTCGACTGGGCACGTCGCGCACGCTTGAGAGCGCGGCACGTTCCCCTGCGGTAAGCGCCGAGTTCGAGACTTCGCCCTCGTCGCCTGCCTCATGATATTCGGCGTCCTCATTGACCTGCCATGTGTCATAGACGCGCGATCCAGCCTCGATGTTGCGGACGGTGAGCATCGCCGTCATCATCGCGTGATCCTGGTTGTTATAGCGATGCATGCCATTGCGACCGACGAGGTGAAGCGTCGGATATTTCGCCTCCAGTTCGTCCTTCATCGCGGCGACATTGTCGGCATAGCTGTCGTCATAGACCGGATAGGCCTTTTCCTGACGCACGACCGCGCCGCCGATCACATCCTCTGGCTTGCACAGGCCGAGGATCGCCATTTCCTTCTTGGCGAGTTCGACGAGATCGGCGTCCGCCGAGGCCCAGAGCTTGTCACCCTCAAAGCAGAAATATTCGAGGCCGACGCAGGCGATGTTCGGGTCCGGCACCATTTCGGGCGACCAGCTACGGAAATTCTGCACGCGACCGACCAGCACCTTGCTGTCGTGGATATAGATCCAGTTGTCCGGGAATAAATCCTCGGAGCGGATCATCAGCGCAACGGTGAGGAAGTCGCGATAGTTGAGTTTGTTCGCTTCTACGATCGTCTCGGGCTTCGGCTCGATCCGGCCTGCAAGTTCGCGCATCGGTGCGGAGCTGATGACGTGCGTTGCGTTGATCGTGACGAGAGAGCCATCTTCTTTGCGCGCGGTCACGTTCCAGCGGTTGCCGCCATCCTGGCTCAGGCTTTCGAGCGCGTGGGCCATCAGCACATGGTTGCCCTTTGCGCGTACATGATCCCGCGCGGCTTCCCACATCATACCCGGCCCAAGGCGCGGATAGCGGAAGGTCTCGAGCAGGGTCTTGGTTTCCATGCCGTCATTCGGCTTCTTGTTGAGGCCGAGGCTGCGCTTCAGGCCATCGAGCACTGCCGCGCCGAGGTCCAACCCCTTGATGCGCTGCGCCGCCCAATCCGCCGACATTTCGTCGCACGGCATGCCCCACACCTTTTCGGTGTAGGTCTTGAAAAAGATCGAGAACAGCTTGAAGCCGAAAGCGTTGACCACCCAGTCCTGAAAGCTGCGGACATTCTTGTTCGGGAAAACCTTGGCCTTGGCGAAGCTCAGCATGCAGAGCGTCGAACGGAAGATGCCAAGGTTCCACAGCGCCTCGAACGCGCGGAGCGGATAGCTGTAGAACTTGCCCTCATAATAGATGCGGCTCATGCGCGGGCGCTGGATGAAATCGTCGGGCAGGATCTCGTTCCAGAGATCGACCACTTCCTTCGATTTGGAGAAAAAGCGGTGGCCACCAATGTCGAAGCGGAAGCCATTGTGCTCCACAGTGCGGCTTATGCCGCCGACATAATGGTCGTCCTTCTCGATAACGGTGACCTTGTATCCGCTTTTCGACAGCAGATAGGCAGCCGTAAGGCCAGCAGGCCCCGCGCCGATGATCGCTACATCCGTGCTATGGTCGCCCAGCGACATTATATTCCCCCAATCGGTGGTCCGCCTCACCGAATGCAACAAATTGGCTAAGGAAAGTTTAATCTAACCCGCAATGAGTAACGCCTGTTCTTCCAGACGCGGTCATCGCCCATTCAGGCAATACCGAATATTTCTTGCGCTGCAATATCAAATGAAAATCTCGGGCAGGGCTTGTCGTAGCCGTGAACGAGATGCACTAATACAGCGTTCAACATGGAGAGCATTCCTTGCTCCACAAGGAGGACCAATGCAAAAACTGATCATCTTTACTCTCGGCGGCACATTGCTGCTGCTTTCCGCGTGCAACACCGTGAAAGGTGTCGGTCGCGACATCGAATCTGTTGGTAGCGCAGGCGAGAAGGCTATCAAGAAGTAAGGAGCCGCGCATTATGCCGCATGGAGTGCCCCTTGCGGCGCTCCACCCTTTCATTCTGGCTGCGGCTTCCTATCTTGGGACCATCACTCCAGCAGGAGGTTCCCATGACAGACGCAGCAACTACAAGTCGGCTCGATATTCGCCGTTTTGATACTCTGGGCCATGCCAATCACGGCTGGCTCGACGCCTGCCACCATTTCTCGTTCGCCGGGTATCAGGACCCTGCGCGCATGCACTGGGGCGCGCTGCGGGTCTGGAACGACGATCAGATCGCGCCCGGCACCGGCTTCCCACCGCACCCACATTCAGACATGGAGATCATCACCTATGTCCGCGAGGGCGCGATCACCCATCAGGACAGCCTCGGCAACGAGGGCCGCACCGAAGCGGGCGACGTGCAGGTGATGAGCGCTGGCAGCGGCATCCGCCACTCCGAATATAATCGCGAGCATGTGGAAACGCGGCTGTTCCAGATCTGGATCATCCCCGATGAGCGCGGCGGTGAGCCAAGCTGGGGCACGCGCCAGTTTCCGCAACATGACAGCGCGGGTGAGTGGACCCTGTTCGCCAGCGGCATCGCGGGCGATGAAGATGCACTGCCCATTCGCACCCAAGCGCGGGTGCTAGGCGCACGCGTAAAGGCTGGTGACAGCATCGACTACAGCCTCGGCGAGGGCCGTCATGGCTACCTCGTCCCCGCATCCGGCGCGGTCGAGATCGATGGCGAGCGGATTGGGCCGCGCGACGGCGTTGCGTTTCGCAGCGGCGATTATCGCATCACCGCACTGGACGACGCGGAGCTGGTGCTCGTCGACGCGCGCTGAGTACAACGCCATTATAAAGACAGGCGGCGCCACCCAATACGGATGACGCCGCCTTTTCTTCTATCCACCTGCTTTAGAGCATCGTGCCAAAAAGTGGGAACCGGTTTTTGGCAACAAACGATGCGATAACAAAAGTATAGAGCGCGCTACCTGCGTCAGATTTAACGCAGCGCGCTCTAGCGGCAGACGAGCTCGCCACGGTCAATCTCGCGCCCGATCAGGGCTCCAGCCGAAGCACCCAGCAAGGTGCCGAGTACGCCCGAGCCACCGCGATCCAGCCGGTTGCCGATCACGCCACCCAATGCCGCACCAACGATGAGACCAGTGGTGCCATCCGAACGGCGGCAATAATAGCGGTCGTCCGATCCGCGATAGATGCGGGTATAGCGCGTGACGCGAACCGGCTCATAGCCGCCTGTATAATAACGGTTGGCGTAATATCCGTGCCAGCGCGGGTCCGGGCGGTTATAGTCATAGACGTGGACAACACGCACCGGCGCACGGCGATTGACCACTACCACGCGGCGGTCATCATGGCGATCATCGCGCCAGTCGCCACGGCGGTCGTCATGCCAGTCGCCATGCTTCTCATGGCCCTTGCCTTTGCCATGATGGCCAGGATCAGCCATAGCGGGGGATGCAACAAGGGCGAGCGCGCTCGCGCCCAGCGCGGCAGTCTGCACGGCGCGGTTCAACAAGCTTTTCATAATCTGTCTCCTCTTTCCATTTGGGACAGGGGTTGAACGCCCGAAGATACAGTGCGTTGCATGAACAGAAAATAACGAGCCGTTCAGGCGAATGAACAGATGAGTGATTCGCATATCGGCCCCTTCAGATGAGACCCTCCCCGGCTACCCGAATTAGAAAATACAGATAAAAGCTGCGCAATTTCATTGAAATAGGCAGAAATTCCGCAGATTCCATGTAATAATGGTAAATTTGTTTTTAATATCACAAAATTCAAAAAATCATTCCGCATCAATTCAAGTTAATTTCTTATTAACTTTAGAATACGCTGCTTTTTATGCAATTTATTACTTAAATAGCATTAAACTCTATTTGAAATTACGTTTGACTGCTACGTCGGATTAAAGCAATTTTAATTCGACACCCGATAGCAATCACCCAAGCGTTCCCGACCTTAAAAATCGCCAGAACGCACAACCAAAGGGACCTACCATGGCTACTGCAACAGTTACCGGCGGCAATAATGTCTCGCTCAGCCTATCTGGCACAGACCTTGTTACCGCGAAGAACGCGCTCGCGGCTCTTTCCAGCCAGTTCGCATCCTCGAGCGTGCAGGGCATCCCCCTGTTCCCCGGCTCGCCCACGGTGCTCGATGTGCTGAACGTCGACAGCCGCTACACCCACAATATCAACGCGACGCCCGATCTCGACGCCATCGTCGTCACCGGCGGCGAGGGCACGAAGATCACCGGCAACTCGACAGTACAGCTCATCGCAGGTGGACGCGGTGCCGATACGATCAACGCGGCGGGCGCGGCCAACGTCACCATCACCGGCGGCGGCGGCGGTGACCGGATCCAGCTCGCCAACAACGGCCAGGCCGGCGGCAACGCTTACATCTCGCTCTCTTCGGGCAACGATACGGTCCGCATGTGGGGCGGCAACGCGACCATCGTCGGCTCCCGCGTGGGCGACGAGATCGAACTCAACGGCGGCACCAACAATGTGGTTGTCGACAAGAGCGCGAACTTCGACATCAACGGCGGCAACAACACCATCGTCACCGAAGGCGGCAAGTTCACCGTCACCGGCGCGGGCGACAACGACATCACCGTCACCGGACGCTCGGTCGATATCGTCAAGAGCGGCCCATCGACCCTCGATCTGACGCTCAACTCGACCGTCGGCGGCAGCTACGATCTGAAGGGCGACATGACGATCCACCAGATGGGCGCCGGTCATCACGAGTTCGAGCTCAACGGCAACGACACCGTCTATCTCGGCGCGGGCAATGTCGACATCACGAACTCGAAGGGTACGACGGTCTTCGGCGGCAGCGGCAGGCTCAACTTCGAGGGCGGCGGCCATGGCAATGACTCGATCATGGCGGGCAGCGGCTCTGCCACCATCCTCGGCGGCGGCGGCTTCGATACCATCATCGGCGGCTCTGGCGCGATGAAGGCGGACGGCGGCGACGGCAAGGATCTGCTCATCGGTGGCAGCTTCAAGGATACGCTCACCGGCGGCGCGGGCGGAGACAGCTTCCGCTTCGTCAAGACCGGCAGCGCATCGAGCGCCACCCATGTCATCACCGACTTCACCCACGGCATGGACAAGATCGACCTCTCCGGCGGCGGCTACACGATGGCGGACATCACTTCGGCGACGATCAAGGCCGGTTCCACCATCATCAAGCTCTCCGATGGCACGCAGATCACGCTCAAGAACTTCACCAACCTCTCTGCGTCGGATTTCACCTGATCCCCTGAGCAACCTTGAAAAGCCCGGCTGTGGCCGGGCTTTTTTATGAGGACAGAATGCCCCTGCCGATCCCAGAACCCATTACAGAGGCTCCAGCCGACCGGCATCGGGATATATCCTCCCTGTCTGCGGTCATCGACATGGCGAACACCACCATTGCCGATGGCCGCTTTGACGTTGCATTGCGCTATGCCGACCGGGCGTGGCGCCTGTCACCGCAAACGCCCTTGGTCTGCCAGATCCTGATGACACTGCTACTGAAGGACGGAAACGCCAACCGAGCACTGCAGGTGTTCGCCAAGCTTGAACCGCGCCATGTCGATGCAGACCTCGCCGCGCTCCATGTCGACGCATTGCGGCTCTCCGGCGATTGGGATGCGGCCAGCGCGGCGCTCGGCACCTATCTCGCCTGCTTCGCCATCGAGCGCGACGGCGCGCTTGCTAAAGCTGCTGACGCACTGATGGCAGAGCGCGCACAGTGTGGCTGGGTCGGCGTTACACCCGATCTCAAACTAACCGGCCATATTCCCGCGCCCGCCCATGCGGAGGCGCTTGTGTTGGAACTGCGCAGCCCCGGCGGCAAGCGCGAAACCGTCAGTCTCGCAGTCAAAAACATCAGCACCCACCTGTCAGAGCTGCGCGCCGTAAATGGGCTCACCATAAAGGCTCTCGGCACCGACATCCGCCTCATTGGCAGCAGTATCGCGCTCCCGGCGAACTTCGGCCTTAACGGCATCGCGACCATCAAGCCTGCATCCATTTCCGGCAGCGTCAGCCTCGCATGGTCGCCCACGCTGCAACCGAAACTTCTGATAGAAAAAAAGTCCGGCCCTCAGCCGGTCATACTGTTGCCGGATGACGAGGCCCCCGGAAGCTGGCGCTTCGAACTGCCCTTCGGCACGCTCGACAGGCTAACCGGCGCATCGTTCGCACTCTCTGTTGCGCTGCCGGATGGCAAGATCACCCCCTTCCCCGGCTCACCGATCAGCCTCGCACCGGTTAAGCCCTATCGTGCCTCCAAAAAGGCCAAGCGCCACACCATCGAAACCAGCGGCACCGCCATCGTCATCCCCGTCTATCGCGGCGCAGAGGAAACCCGCGCCTGTGTGACAAGCGTTCTGGAAACAGTCCCCGCCGACGCACCCGTCATCCTCGTCAACGACGCCAGCCCGGAAGCGGCGATCACCGAGCTGATGCGCGAACATGCGCGCAACCCGCGCATCACGGTCATCACCAACGAGCGCAATCTGGGTTTCCCCGGCGCGGCCAATCGCGGCATGGCCGCCGCGCCAGATCATGACGTGATCCTGCTGAATTCCGACACACTGGTGTTCCCCGGCTGGTATGAACGCCTCACCGCGCACGCGGCTCTGGACACCACTATCGCTACCGTCACGCCGCTCTCCAACGCAGGCTCCATCGCCAGCTATCCCGGCGGAGAGGAAAGCGCCTGCACCGAAGCGATGGCGCGGCTGCGCGACGAAGCAGCAGCGGCAGCCAATGCGGGACAACATGTCGATGCTCCGACCGGCGTCGGCTTCTGCCTGTTCGTCCGCCGCGCCTGCCTCGCCCAAGTCGGCGCGTTCGACGAGCAACTGTTCGGGCGCGGCTATGGCGAGGAGAATGATTTCTGCATGCGGGCGAGCGCACATGGCTGGCGGCATGTGATCGCGGGTGATGTGTATGTTCTCCACCGCAATGGCACCTCGTTCGGCAGCACGCGCAATGGCTGGATGGCGCGCAACGAGGCGATACTGGATCAGCGCCACCCGAGCTACAAGGCGCTCGTCACTGCCTTCCATAAAGAACAGCCGCTCGCCCCGCTGCGCCGCCAGATCGACATCGCCGTATTGCGTGACAACAAGCGCCCCATCGCGCTGCTGGTGTCACTGGCGCTCGCGGGCGGCGTGGCGAAGCATGTCGAGGCGCGGATCGCCGCGCTGGAGCATCAGGGCTATCAGCCGATCCTGCTGCGGCCCGATGCTGACCACAAACAGGCGCGGCTCACCCTCCCAGGACATGAAGAATTTCAGGATCTCACGTTCCGCGCCGATGACGGCATCGAGGCGTTCCGTTCCCTGCTCGACGCGCTCCCCATAGAGCATGTCGAGCTGCATCATTTCCTCGGCCTCGATGCGCCGTTCGTCGATGCCTGCCTCGCCCTCAACGCGCCAACGGACATCTTCATCCATGATTATAGCTGGTATTGCCCGCGCCTCAGCCTGCTGGGCGCCAATGGCACCTATTGCGGCGAGCCGGGCGCGGCGGCCTGCCAGAGCTGCATCGTGCAGAACGGCTCAGAGCTGCATGACCGGCTCGATCCCGATAGCCTGAAGGAGCGTAGCGACCAATGGCTCCGTCGGGCGCGCCACATCTTCGTCCCCTGCGAGGATGTGGCGCAGCGTTACAGGCGCATGTTCTCAGGCGTGCCGTTCACCCTTGCACGCTGGGAGGATACGCCGCTTGACCCCCGCCCCATCGCCAACCCCACGCCGCATCGCGTCGCGATCATCGGCGCGGTGGGAGAGCAAAAGGGCCGCGCGGTGCTGCTCGCCTGCGCGCGCCACGCAGCGCTGCATGACCTGCCTTTGGAATTCGTGCTGATCGGCTTTGCGGACGAGGAGGAGGCGCTGCTTGCCACCGGCAAGGTCTTCATCACCGGGCGTTATGACGAGGCCGAACTGCCCGACCTACTGCAACGCGAGGCGCCGTCCGCAATCTTCCTCCCTTCCGTCACGCCGGAGACATGGAGCTATTCGCTGAGTCACGCGATGGCGACCGGGCTGCCCATCGTCGCATTTGATCTCGGCGCGATTGCCGAGCGCCTGCGCCGCAGCGCCAGCTCGCACCATCTGCTGCCGCTCGACACACAAGCCGCGCAGATCAACGAACTCCTGATGGGCAACCAGCCAGAAGAAACCCAGCGGGACACCCCCGCGCCCCGGCCCACCACCACCACCGCTTCGGGGTTGCCCGAAATCTCTCTCACCCTCCACACTCCAAAAGGCTCGATCATGCGCGACCCCGGCAAAGCCCTCACCTCCACCGCGGAATTCCTCACCCTCGCCCGCGGCCTCTATCATTTCTCGGTCATGCCGTCGGGCGAAGCCGCAGCGGGGCAGGTGCCGATGCTGCCCGCGTTGCAGATCGTCACCGCGCCGGGTCAGCAGAAGAACGCCGTCGAGTATGTCTCCGCGCCGGGGTCGGAGCATCAGTGGCTGCGCAGCGCACAGGACAGCGTGATCCTCAAGGTCAACAACGACAGCGTGAAGGTGGTGGTGATGTCGCTGACCGCGCCGGGCCTGTCGCCGCTGCATATCGATGTGCGCAAACTGGATGGCGAGCAGGCGGCCACTGCCTTTGCGGACAGCGCGCCACAACAACCGATCATCGCCCCCGGCCAGCCGCCGGTCGCGGCACCCGGAGCTGCACTGCTCCGCGCGCAGATCGTCGCGCATGTCGAATATATGGGTGACGTGATCGGCATGGACCAGTCGTGGGTCGGCGCGCCGGAGGGCGACAAGGCGATCGAGTGCCTCTCGATCACGCCAATGACCAACATCGCGCCCGCCGCCATCGAGTATAAAACCCTGAGCGCGTCTGGCGCGGAAACGCCATGGACCGATCAGGGCCGGCCCTGCGGCACGCGCGGGCGGGCGACGCCGCTCTTGGGCTTCGCGATCCGCCAGCGGCCGGACGCCGCCGCGCGTTTCGCCTGCGAATATTCTGCACGCTTCGCCTCCGGGCGGATCGTCGGCCCGATGCGCGACGGCGCACTCTGCGTCAGCCCGCTCGCCAATGACCGGCTCGTCAACGTCTGGGTCAACATCACCGACCACGCCGCGCAGCACCCTGCGATGAGCGCTATGCCCATGCCCGCAATGGCGCGCACCGCGCAGAGCGGCCCGCGCTTCAGCAGCTTCCGCGAAGTCGGCGTCTGATCGCCTACGCTTAACCCCAAGCCAAGGAACACCCTGTGCAACCCATCATCCTCAACGCCGGATGCGGCCAATCCGGCCCGGAGCGCCTGCCCCCGATGTTCGGCAGCTGGCGCCACATGCGCGTCGACATCGACCCCGCCGCCCAGCCCGATGTTGTCGCGGACATTACCGATCTCACCCCCTTCAATGACAATTTCGCCGACGCGCTATGGACGTCGCACTGCGTCGAGCACCTGTTCCAGCATCAGGTGCGTCAGGCACTGACCGAGTTCCTACGCGTACTGAAGCCGGATGGTTTCGCCGTCATCCTCGTGCCCGATATCCAGATCATCGCGCGCTATGTGGCGGAGGACCGTCTGCACGAGGTGCTCTATGAGTCCCCCGCCGGGCCGATCACCGCGCATGACATCCTCTTCGGCCATGGCGACTCGATCGAGCAGGGCAACCTCCACATGGCGCACAAGACCGCGTTCACGCCGTCGAGCATCATCGCCGCGATGCAGGATGCGGGCTTTGCCGACATCGCGATCCGCCGCCGTCCGGGGCTGGAGCTGGCCTGCGTCGGCCGCAAGACCGCGCATCATGACCAGAACCATATGGGCAGCCTGCTCGACGCGATGGCCCTATGATCTACCTCTTCATCCACCAGAATTTTCCGGGACAATACAAGCATCTGATCCGGCATCTGGCGGATGACCCGGAAAACACCGTCTATTTCATATCCCAGCCCAACCCCAACTGGATGCAGGGCGTCATCAAGCTCGTCTATTATCCCGATCTCGCCTCGCCGATCCAGTGCCACCGGTACACCGTCGATTTCGAAGTCGCGGTGCGGCATGGCGAGGCGGTCGCGAAATCGCTCGGCATGTTGAAGGCGCAGGGCGTGACGCCGGACATCATCATCGGCCACAGCGGCTGGGGCGAGACGCTGTTCGTCAAGGACGTCTATCCCGACGCCCCGCTGCTGAGCTATTTCGAATTCTTCTATCATCATGCCGGTGTCGACGCCGATTTCGACCCCGAATTTCCCGGCACGGCGGATGACGGCGGCCGCCTGCGGATGCGCAACGCGATCAATCTGCTGAGCTTCGAATCGACTGACTGGGGCAATGCGCCAACCAAATGGCAGCGCAATCTCTATCCGCCGGAAATGCGCCCGCGCATATCCGTGCTGCATGAGGGGATCGACACGGACGCTATTCGTCCCGACGCCAATGCCTGGCTTCAGATCGACCGGGGCAACCTCCGCCTCACCGCAGAGGATGAGGTCATCACCTATGTCGCGCGCAACCTCGAACCCTATCGCGGCTTCCACATCTTCATGCGCGCGATCCCGGAGATCCAGAAGCGTAGGCCCAACGCGCATATCCTCATCGTTGGCGGCGACGAAGTGAGCTATGGCTGCGCGCTGCCCGGTGGGCAGACCTATCGCGCGAAGATGCTCAGCGAAATGGGCGGACGCATCGACACTTCAAAAGTCCATTTCCTAGGCCAGCTGCCGTACGACACGTACCTCAGCGTGCTCCAGATTTCCTCGGCGCACATCTATCTCACCTATCCGTTTGTCTTGTCGTGGTCGTTTCTTGAGGCGATGTCCGCCGGGTGCGCGATGATCGGCTCCGCCACCGCGCCGGTGCAAGAAGTGATCCGCGATGGCGAAAACGGCCTGCTCGTGGATTTCTTCTCCACGCATGAGATTGCGGAGGCGGTCGACCGGGCGCTTGTCGACAAGAAGGCTATGTCGGCGATGCGCGAAAATGCGCGCGCGACCGTGGTCGAGAATTACGACCTCAAAACGCGCATCCTGCCGCAGTGGCAAAGCCTGATCGCCGATCTGGTGATGGGCAGGCGGCCGCAAATCGCGGAGACCCCGCCGAAGGTCAGCGTGCTGCCGCAACCGGCCCCAAAACGCCGCGCGAAGGTCGCCCCGCGCCCTTCGAAAACAGCTTCGCAAAGCCTCGCTGCGGCTCAGTTCTGATCATTCGTGCTGAATAAAGATCACCAATGGAAATTAAGATTAAAATCGAGGAAATTCCTAAGGTTTGATCCGTAGAAAATGGCTCAAATGCTGGCGTTTCCGGGTCAAATGTCGTGTTAAAAACGGCTTAACTCATTGAGTTTTCTTGCATGAAATTAATCTGCTCCCATTTCCTCAATGCCTTCGTGCAGATCGCCACCCGGACCGGCATCGAGACCACCGAGGACGAACTGCGCCGCGCCTATGCGCTGATCGACGCGGAAATCCCCGCCGACACGCTGATCGGCATGGCGCGGGAGCTGGGAATTCACCTGAAGCCGATGCAGATCGAGTGGCGCTCGATCACGCAGTTGCAGGGCGCATTCCCGGCGATGCTGATGATGCGCGACGGCAGCTTCCTGATCGCAGAGGGTATGGTCGCGGATACGCCGCAGGGCCCGATCATACTCGCGCGCGATCCCGATGCGGGCGCGGACGCGGTAGACATTGCGCTCGATCAGCAACGCTTCGAGCGACTCTGCTCCGGCGACGTGATCCTCGCCAAGCGGCAATATCGCATGACGGACAGCGTGCAGCCGTTCAGCATGCGCTGGATCATCTCGCAGCTGCTGCTCGAAAAGACCGTGCTGCGTGACATCGGCCTCGCCTCCATCATCACAACCTTCTTCTCGCTGTTCCCGCCGGTTCTCTCGATGATCGTGCTCGACCGCGTGATGGTGAACCACAGCTACTCCACGCTCACCGTGATGTGCGGCGCGGTGGTGCTGCTGATCGTTTTCGAGATGATCGCGGGCTATTCGAGGCGCATGTATATGGAGGTGATGGCGACGCGGATCGACGGGCGCCTGAGCCTCTATCTTCTCGACCGGATGCTAAGCCTCCCGCTCGATTTCTTCGAGCGCAACCCGACCGGGCTTATTCAGGCTAAGCTCAGCAAAATCTACCAGATCCGCACCTTCCTCACCGGCAAATTGCTGTCGACCGGGCTCGATCTCGTCGTCGTCGCTATCGTGGTGCCGATCCTGTTCGTGCTGAACTGGGTGCTCACTTTAACGGTGCTGTCGCTTGCCTGCGTGCTCGCGTTCATCGTCTATTATTATGCCGATGTGGTCGGCAAACGCTTCAAGGCGGTGGTCGCGGCGGAGCAGCGCAAGAACACGCACCTGGTCGAGAGCATCTACGGCATCAAGACGATCAAGTCGCTGGCGCTGGAAGGGCGCAGGCGCGGCGAGTGGGATGCGCGCGTCGCGCAATCGGTGGACGCCCGGTTCGAGCTGGGCCGCACCGCCAACATTCCGCAGACGATCTCGCTGCCATTCGAGCGACTGATCTTCTCCGGCACGTTCCTGCTGGGCGCCTACTTGACGCTCGTCGATCCCAATACCTTTCAGGCCGGTTCACTGATGGCGTTCATCATGCTCGGCAACCGCGCGACGCAACCGATCATCCAGCTTGCGCAGCTGATGCAGGATTATGGCGAGATACAGGAAGCAGTCGCCGAAGTCGGCTCGGTGGTGAACGCCCAGCCGGAGCTGACCCGCATCGGCACCGGCCTGCGCCAGCCGATCTCCGGCCATCTCTCCTTCGCGGATGTCAGCTTCCGCTATGCCCCCGGCGCGCCGCTCGCGCTTAACGACGTGAGCTTCGAGGTGCCGACCGGAACCTTCCTCGGCGTGATGGGCCGTTCGGGGTCGGGCAAGACGACGATCACCCGCTTGCTGCAAGGGCTGAACGCGCAATATGAAGGCATCATCAAGGTCGATGGCATGGACCTGCGCGAGATCGATATCCAGCACCTCCGCACCTGCATCGGCGTCGTGGGCCAAGAGAATTTCCTGTTCAGCGGCACAATCCGCGAGAATATCGGCATTGCGAAACCGCATGCGAGCTTCTCCGAAATCGTCCGCGTCGCGCAGCTTGCCGGGGCCGAGGAGTTTATCGAGCGCCTGCCACAGGGTTATGACACCTTCCTCTCCGAAGGCGCGGCGAACCTCTCCGGCGGCCAGCGCCAGCGCCTCGCCATCGCCCGCGCGCTGATCCTCGATCCGCCGATCCTCATTCTGGACGAGGCCACGTCGGCATTGGACGCGGAATCCGAAGCCATCATCAACGCCAACCTGATGCGTATCGCGCAGGGGCGCACCATCATCTGCGTGTCCCACCGGCTCGCGATGCTGGTCGCCGCCGACAAGATACTCGTGCTCGAAAAGGGCAGGCTCGACGACATCGGCTCGCATCATGAGCTGATGCACCGCAACGAGATCTACCAGCATATGTGGCACACGCAAAACCGCTCAACCGAGGTGACGAACTTTGACCGCATCGCAATCCCTCATCATCAGTAGTTCGGGCGGGGCCGCGAACCAGATCGCGGTATTCCAGTCGGAAACGCAGGCCGTGATGGCCCGCGCGCTGCCCTCGCGCTCGTTCAGCTTCATGTACGTGCTTTCGGGCATGCTGCTGCTCTCGATTCTCTTGATGGCGGTCGTATCGCTCGACCGCGTTGTCGAGGGCGGCGGCAAGGTAACGCCGGTCGAAGGCTCGCTGTTCGTGCAGCCTTTGGACCGCGCCATCGTGCGCGAAATCCGGGTGCGCGAGGGCGATGTGGTGCGCAAGGGCCAGATCCTCGCCACCTTCGACCCCACCTTCGCCAAGGCCAATCTCGATCAATACGAGCTGCGCGGCGTCGCCAACCGGGCGATGGTCGAGCGGCTTCAGGCCGAGGTCGATGGCCGCGCCTATGTCCCCTCGAAAAGGGATGCGGACTCCGATCTCCAGATGAGCATCTACAACCAGCGCCAGGCGGAATTCCGCCAGTCGGTGACGGATTTCGACGCGCGCATCATGGCCTTGCAGGCGTCGGAAGGCCGCGCCTCCACCAACGCCAGCAACTACAGCCAGCAGCTCGCTATCGCCACGCGGATCAAGGACATGCGCAGCGAGCTGGAAGCGAAGGGCTTCGGCTCCAAGCTCAACACCATGATCGCGACGTCAGACCGCACCTCGGTCCAGCGCCAGATGCAGGAGAGCCAGCACGAGGCGAGCCAGATCAGGAGCGAGATCGCCGCACTCCGCGCCCAGCGCGACGCCTTTGTGAGCAAATGGAAGAACGACGCTGGCCTCCAGCTTGCCACCGCGCGACGTCAGTTCAACGACGACAAGGGCGAAGCGACCAAAGCGCGCAAGTTCAGCGATTATATCAACCTCGTCGCGCCGGAGGATGCTGTGGTGGTCGACATCGGCGAGGCCTCCATCGGCTCGATCATCGACCCCAACCGCAGCACCAAGCCGCTCTTCACCCTCACCCCGTTGCGGGGCAAGCTCGAGGCGGAAATGTCCGTGCGCAGTCAAGACATCGGCTTCATCGAGCGCGGCCAGAAGGTGACGCTGAAGCTCGACGCCTATGACTTCCTCCGCCACGGCTCGGCGCAGGGCGTCATCACCTCAGTGAGCGAAGGCAGCTTCACCGAGGACGCCGATGGTCGCCCGACCGCGCCCTTCTTCAAGGTGCGCGTGCGCATCGACGAGACGAAACTCACCAACGTGCCCGCTGACTTCCGCCTGATCCCCGGCATGACGCTCACCGGCGACATCCTCGTCGGCAAGCGCACGATCCTTTCCTACCTGTTGAGCGGCGCACAGCGCGCCTCCTCCGAAGCAATGCGGGAGCCGCAATAATGGTGAACCTGAAAGACCTGCTGCTCCGCCGCACCCGGCCGGAACCACTGCCGACCCTCGCCGAGCTGGACGCCGCCTTCGCGAGCCAGAATTTCGCCACAGCAATCGTGCTGACGCGCAAACTGTCCGACGCTGGCAACGCCGCCGCGCATTACCGCCTCGGCGAGGTGTTCGAACATGGCCTCGGCGTATTGCAAGACTTCGGGCAGGCTTTGGAGTGGTATGAAAAGGCCGCCGACGCGGGTTTCGAAAACGCATGGACCAAGCTCGGTGATTTCTATCTCGCGGGCCGTGGCACGCGAGGCGGCGAGGATAAGAGCGCTGACAAGACGGGCGCGAACCGCCTGCTCGATATGCTCTCGGTCCAGCCCGATCACGAGAAAGCGCTGCACTGGAACCGCAAGGCGGCGCAGGCCGGGCAACCCGCGGCACAGGCGCACCTCGCGCTGCAATATGTCTATGGCCTTGGCATCGAGAAAGACCGGGCTGAAGCGGAGCGGCTATTCCTCGCGGCGGCAGACAAAGGCAGCGTCATCGCCCAGCGCTGCCTCGGCATGCTCTATGCGGGCGGCGAGGACGAGACCGCGCAATATGATCTTGCCGAGCGCTGGTTCCGCGAGGCGAGCGAGGGCGGAGACGCCTCCGCCTGCATGGCGCTCGCACAGCTCATCATCAACGGCCATGCGGGCAGCGGCACGCATGAGGACGCGCACCGGCTACTCAGCAAAGCTGCTGACGAAGGCAACGTAGACGCGATGCTGTACCTCGGCAGCCTCTATCGCGACGGCCTCGGCGTAAAAACCGACCTCAGCGCCGCCGAGACATGGTTCCGCCGCGCCTCAGTGCGCGGTAACCGCAACGCGACGCTCTCCTTGGGCTTTCTCCTCATCGAGGCGCTGGAACCAAAGGATTATATCTCCGGCGCGAGCGTGTTCCGCGAGGCGGCGGAGCAGGGCGATCCGGTCGGGCAATATATATTGGGCAAGCTCTACCTCTCCGGCCTCGGTGTGCCGCAGGATGACGAGAAAGCAGCGGGCTGGCTGGCCCAAGCCGCCGAGCAGAACCTCATGCAGGCGGTTGAAACGCTGGCTGCACTCTATGCTGGCGGGCGTGGCGTCGAAGCCGATCCTGCCACAGCGATGGAACTGTTCGAGCAGGCAGCGGAAGCAGGCAGCGTTGATGCGCCCTATCACAAGGCCATGCTGATGATCGGCTCCGAAGACACCTCCACAGACACAACCACGATCATCGCGCTCCTCAAAGACTCCGCCGCGCGCGGCAGCAGTGCCGCCTGCATCCAGCTCGGCATATTCTGCGCCAGTGGCGAGCGCCTTCCGCAGGACTATGGCAAGGCCGCGCGCTTCTATCGCAAGGCGGCAGAACTCGGCTCCGCGGATGGCCTTTTCAACCTCGCCTTCCTCCGCCTCCGCGCGCTCGATCCCAATCCCGCCGACGAGCGCAGCGGTGTCGCCCTGCTGGAAGATGCGGCGGCGCAGGGCCATCGCCTTGCCCTCTGGGCGCTGCACAATCTCTATGCGGACGGCGAATATATCGCGAAGGACGATGCCAAAGCGCACCACTGGCTCACTCAGGCCGCCGAAGCAGGCGAAACCGAAGCGCAGGTCCGCCTCGCGCTGAAGCTGGCCGAAAGCGAAAACACCGGGCGCGATGAAGCCGCCGCCTTCCGCCACATGCAGAGCGCCGCCGAGGCCGGGCATGTCTTCGCGCAAGCGTGGCTCGGCGATGTGCTGTTTCGCGGGCAGGGCGTGGACCGCGACGAAGCAAAGGCGATGCACTGGTACGAGCGCGCCGCGCGGCAGGGGCATGAAGGCGCACAGGCAGCTTTGGGGAGTTTGATCGCGTGAATATGGTGACGAATGCATTGAAGGAATTCAGCTTCGAGGAATATATCTCGACCAACTCCGACCTCGCCGAGCATTTCAGTGACAAGGACAAGGACGAAATTTACAATCATTTCCGCGAGTTCGGGATGATGGAGCGCCGTGGCGTCCACCTCAATGACTATCTCTACATCGACGCCGTATTGTGCTCGGACAGGGGCGATTTCTTCGTCACCGGCTGGGCCGACCGCCGCATCTTCCCGACCATCGAGATTTCGGTGCAGGTCGGCTATGTCAAATATCGTTTCGCGGACGCGCAGCCCTGTTGGTACGACCGTACCGATGTGAACGCGGTGCTGGGCGATCACGATCAGCCTTCGGGGTTCATCGCATTGCTCCGCGTCGACGACCCGGAAGCCTTCCTCGTCCATTCCGCGCTGTCCGTCTTCATCAACGGCGTGCCGCTGCATCGGCAGAACGTTGCGCGCTGGCTGTCGTCCGAGCGCTTCATGCAGGACGCATTGGGCGCCTGCGCGATCCTTGCCGACCGGCCGATTGGTGAGACGCTGGCATCGGGCAAAATATTGCACCGCCAGTTCCTCCCCATCTGGCAGCGCGTGCAAGAGGGGATGAAGTTCGCGAAGGTGCTTTCGGTCGACGCCGAGCGGAAAGTGCGCAGCAGCGTCGTCATCACCATCTATCGCAAGGCGGACATGCTGCTGGTGCAATTGTCCGAGCTGGCGGAGTTTCTGGAGCGCGCTGCGGTCGAGGTGATCGTCGTATTGAACGATGTCGCGAATGCCTCCGTGCTGGTCGAGGAAGTGATGGCCTTCTGCCAGATCCACCCGATCAGCATCTCGATCTACGCATGCAGCGGCAATTCGGGCTTTTCCGCCGGCAATAATTTCGGCGCCAGCGTGGCGCGCGGCAGCGTGCTGGTGTTCATGAACCCGGATGTGTTCCCGCCGCTGGAAAATGCCGAGGGGTCGCTGGGCTATCTACTGAGCGATCCAGGCGACGGGTTGCACGGCGCGATGCTCTATTATGGGGACGGTCTACTGATGCACTCCGGCATGTACGTGGTGCAGGATAGGGTGTTCGACGCGAAGGGCGCTACCGACCTTGCTCTTCGCGTCGAACATTTCGGCAAGGGCTTGACGCTCGACATCGATGCGGACCGTGGCGATGTGAGCAAGGCCGTCGCCAGCATCCCGCAGCAGATCTGCATACCGAGCGCTGCGTTGTGGAAGATCCGCAAGAAGCAGTTCGCGAAGATGGGCGGCCTCTCGACCGACTATATCTACGCCTATTACGAGGACGCAGCGCTGGGGCTGGATGCTTTGGCGGAGGGCGTTCCGGTCATGATCGACACCAGCGCACGCTGGATACACATGGAAGGCGTCGGCAAATCCATGCCACCGCATGTGCGCAGCTTCATGTGGCTCAATAGATCATATTTTTCAATGGCTTATGCTCGTAAACCCCATGTCGTCGACACCCAGCTGGATCTCTCCTTGTTATGACAGTACGTAAACCCAAACTTCTCACCGTCGCGCTCTATCACCCCCGCGTCATGAAGGGCGGCGCGCAATATGTCGCCAAGGATCTGCACGACATGGCGGACGCGGGCGACGACTTCGACGCCGTCCTGCTCGCCGGGATCGATGGGCGCATGTTCCCGCAATATGTGAAGACCGGCTCAGTCATCACCGCGCTTCCCGAAACCGAGAACGAATATATCTTGGGCGGCTTCAAGTTCGACGATTTCTACCACGTCGTCCACGATCCCCGCCGCAACAAGATGCTCGCCCGCTTTCTGGAAGATCACCAGCCGGATGTAATCCATATCCACCACTCGCTGTGGGTGGGGCTGGAGTTTATCGAGCTGTGCAAGAAGGTGCTGCCGAACGCGAAGATCATCTACACGCTGCATGAATATCTTGCGATGTGTTACTCGCAGGGCCAGCTGTTCCGCTATCATGAGCGCGCGATCTGCCATCAGCCCGCTCCCGACCAGTGCGTCAAATGCTTCCCCGGTCGGTCCGTCGAGGAATTCATCCTCCGCAAGCGCTTCTTCCAGCGCGCGTTCGACAAGGTCGATCATTTCGTTTCGCCCTCGGCCTATCTCGCCGAGCGGTTCATAGAATGGGGCATCCCGCGCGCGAAGATGTCGGTCATCGCCAACGGCCACCGCACCAGCCGCCCAGCGGACTGGAAGCCCGCGCACAGTGAGGAGCTCAACATATTCGGCTATTTCGGTCAGTTTGTGGATGCGAAGGGCATCGACGTACTGCTTCAGGCAGCGCGATCGGTGGCGGAAGGGTCAGACAAGCCGGTCGAGGTCAAGATCTTCGGCGGCAACAAAAGCCATGCCAGCCCGGATTATCTGTCGCGGATCGAGCAGGCATTGGCAGACGCGCCTGCTAATCTGCGCGTCACAGAAATGGGCGCATACTCGCGCGAAAATGTGTTCGATCTGATGAACAGCGTCGACTGGGTGGTGGTACCGTCCGTCTGGCCGGAGACGTTCGGGCTGGTGGTGTCCGAGGCGTGGGAAGCGCGCCGCCCGATACTGGCCTCCCGCGCGGGCGGTCTCATCGAACGGATCGAGGACCGCAAGAATGGTTTGAGCTTTCCACCCGGAAGCGTGTCCGGCCTCGCGCAACTGATGACCGAATGTATTGGCAACGCCGGGTTGTGGGAGTCAATCTCGACACAGGTGGAAGACGAGATTTCGCTCGACCTCGCCTGGCGCCGCCATGTCGATCTGGCGCAATCATTGATGGCCGCCACCCAAGAGCGGCCCAAGATAGCGCTGGCCGGATGAGAGAGAGGATAAACGGATGACAACGATCCTTTACATATTGGGCTCGACGCGGTCGGGCACCTCGGCGCTCCGCAATGCGATTGCGGGCACGCGCTACAAGGGATTTGGCGAGGGACATCTCGTTCCGATCCTGTCGGAAATCATCGATTCGGTGCGCCGTAATGCGAAGACGGGCCTCGGCGCGGAGGTGCCTGGCAATGGCCTATCAGGCCTAAAGCCGGATGCACTCATCAAGACACTGTTCGCGGGCTATGAGCAATATCTGTCCGACCAGCTGCACGCCACGCACATCGTCGACAAGACGCCGACGATCGCGCCGATCCTCGCCGCGCCAGACCTTGCCGCCTATCACAGCAACGCGAAATTCATCCATTGCTCGCGACGTCATCTGGACAACATTCAGTCCAAGGTGAAAAAATTCCCGGACAAAACGGTAGAGAATCATGCGCGGGAATGGACGGACTGCCATCAGGCCTGGTTCAAGGCGCGGCAAATCCTGACGGACAGGGGTCGGGATTTTCTGGAGGTGAACTTCTACGAGATGGCCGAAGACCCGGCAGGTGTTTCAGCCAGGATCGGTAAGTATCTGGGGCTGGATGCCGATGAAATCGGCTTTGTCGAGAGCTATCTCCAGTCCCAGCGCCCGCAGGCGAACAAGGATCGTGACCTGACCAAGTTCCTGAAGCTTAGTGATCTGGAATGGAGCGAGGCGGACAAGCGCCGGTTTGTGGAGATTACCGCGCATGTCGGGCGTACATTGGGTTACGGACTGGAGCGTTATTACGAAGCTTAGTTTGGGTTGATGTTTGGCCAAACGGGCGGGCTATCCAGCGTTATATTTCTATGTATATAGAGGTGTGATGACACGCCGTATATACTCCTTTCTCGCCACCTTCCTTACGATTACGCTCGCGATAGGCGCGCCCGCGGCCCTTGCCGCGCCTTCCGGGCCATTGGTGCTGGCGGCGGCAAGCTTGCAGGAAGCCTTGGATGCCTGCGCGAACCAATGGGCGGCGGGCGGCCACCCGCGCCCGGTGATCTCATTCGCGGCGTCCTCCGCGCTCGCGCGGCAGATCGAGGCAGGCGCGCCCGCTGACCTCTATATCTCCGCCGACGAAGCGTGGATGGATTATGTCGACAAAAAAGGCCTGCTCGCGCCCAAAAGTCGCGTCTCCTTCCTCACCAACCGCCTCGCGCTCATCGCGCCCGCATCGAGCCGCGTCTCGCTCAGCATCAAACCTGTTTTCCCGCTCGCCCGCGCGCTGGGCAATGGCAGGCTGGCGATGGCCGACCCCGATGCCGTTCCCGCCGGCAAATATGGCAAGGCCGCGCTGGAGAGCCTGAAGGTCTGGCCGAGCGTATCCGACAAGATCGCGCGCGGGGAGAATGTCCGCGCCGCGCTCGCGCTGGTCGAGCGGGGCGAAGCGCCGCTGGGTATCGTCTACACCACCGACGCGAAGGCGTCCGCGCGCTTGCGACTGGTCGGCATCTTCCCTGCCAACAGCCACCCGCCGATTATCTACCCCCTCGCCCGCCTCAAGACATCGACCAACGGTGAAGCAGAGGGCTTCCGCCGCTTCCTGCTCTCGCACAAGGGCAAGGCCGTCTTCGCGCGCTATGGCTTCGCGCCAAAATAAAGATTAGGCGCAACAGGTGGACGTCTGGGAAATTGTCGCACTGTCATTGAAAGTGAGCATGGTTGCCGTGCTCCTCACGCTGCCGCTTGCGTTCGTGCTGGCGTGGCTGCTGGCGCGCGGGCGTTTTCCCGGCAAAATCCTGCTCGATGGCATCGTCCACCTGCCCCTCGTGCTGCCGCCGGTGGTGATCGGCTGGCTGCTGCTGCTCGCGTTCGGCAATAACGGCCCCATTGGGCGCTGGCTCTCGGACTGGTTTGGCGTCAGCGTGATGTTCCGTTGGACCGGGGCGGCGATTGCCGCCGCGGTGATGGCGCTGCCTCTCATGGTGCGAGCGATGCGCCTTTCGATCGAGGCGGTCGACCGGAGGCTGGAGGGGGCAGCGCGCACCTTGGGCGCGAGTCCTCTCCATGTGTTCACGAGCATCACCCTGCCCTTGAGCCTACCCGGTATATTTTCCGGTGCGGTGTTGGGCTTCGCGCGCTCGATCGGCGAGTTCGGCGCGACGATCACCTTCGTTTCCAACATCCCCGGCGAGACGCGCACTTTGCCCATCGCGATCTATTCCGCGTTGCAGACCCCCGGCGGCGAAGATACCGTGACGCGGCTGGCGCTGATCTCGGTCGCGCTGTCCCTTGGCGCGCTCGTCGCATCGGAGCTGATGATGCGGCGCGGCCACAGGCAGGCGGAGCGACCGCATGTCCTTTAAGGTCGATATTAGTCACCGGTTTGGCGACACGCGCATCGCGGCGCGGTTCGAGGCAGGCGCGGGCATCACCGCGCTGTTTGGCCCATCGGGCGCAGGCAAAACCTCGATCCTCAACATGATCGCCGGGCTGATCGCGCCGGACGATGGCCGGATAGAAGTCGATGGCGTGGCCCTGTTCGATAGCGAAGCGCGTGTGAACATTCCGCCGGAGCAGCGTCGGCTGGGCTATGTGTTTCAGGACACCAGGCTGTTTCCGCACAAGCGCGTGCGCGCCAATCTGCTTTACGGTCATAATCTCGCGCCGCCACAGGCGCGCTGGATGTCGCTTGATGAGGCAGTGAACTTCCTCGGCATATCGCATCTGCTCGATCGCTGGCCCGCGACCCTCTCGGGCGGCGAGGCGCAGCGCGTCGCCATTGGCCGTGCGCTGTTGAGTGGCCCAAAATTCCTGCTGATGGACGAGCCCTTGTCCTCGCTCGACAATGCGCGGCGCGGCGAGATCATGGCCGTGATAGAAAGCATCCGCGACGAGATGAAGCTGCCTATCCTCTATGTGAGCCACGATCGCGCCGAGATTGATCGATTGGCCACGACCGTAATCCCTATCGACCGCGAATGACCACCAGCCGCACTCTCAATTTCTTCACTTGATGTTGAGAATGATTTGCATTAGAAACGGAGACAGAGAATGGAGTCGTCTGTTCATGTACATCTGTATCTGCAATGCGATCAGGGAACGGGAACTGAGCGAAATGGCGCGCCAACATGGTGGTTGCGCCGAAACGCTCTACGCGCGGCTGGGCCATGCCATACAATGCGGCCAGTGCCTCGATGACGCGACGGATATTGTGCATGATGCGCGGCAATCTTGCCGTGCCCGTGCATCTGAGGGTTGCTTCGCGCTAGCCGCTGCCTCATAATTACGACACGGTAATTGCGGAGGAATAAGGCAGTGAAGGGCGACGCTCAGGTTATCGAATTCCTCAACAAGGCACTGCTCAATGAGCTGACCGCGATCAACCAATATTGGCTGCATTATCGCATGCTCGCCAACTGGGGCGTAACCAAGCTCGCTGAGTTCGAGCGTCACGAATCCATCGATGAGATGAAACATGCCGACATGCTGGCGGACCGCATTTTGTTCCTCGATGGGTTGCCCAATTTCCAGCAGCTCGGCAGGCTCAAGATCGGCGAGAATGTTGAGGAAATCCTGAAGTGCGACCTCGCGCTGGAGCATGAGGCAATCCCGCTGCTGAAGGACGCCATCGCCCATTGCGAAACGGTGCGCGATTATACGAGCCGGGACATATTCCAGCGCATTCTCGAAAATGAGGAAGAGCATGTCGATACGCTGGAAACCCAGTTCGACATGATAGAGCGTATGGGTCTGCAAAACTATATCCAGCTCAACAGCAAGGCACCGGAAGCGAGCTAAGCCCGCCGCCTGACCTTAGAAGAGCGCGGCGGCCTCATATCATCGGAATATTCGGGGCGCTGATCCCGTTTCAGTGCAGGCGCTATAGGCGATGCGGCGAAATAGTCTCAATATCGGGCATGAAAACAGGCATGCCGAAGGGAGAGAGATGAACAGGCGCGGTTTGACCCTATCTGCCCGGTATATCGCTGCCCCGTGCGCTGTTGCCGCGCTTGCCGCATGTACGCCCAAGGCACCGCCAGCGCCGCCACCTCCTCCGCCGGTCGCCATCGTCATACCGCCAAAGCCCTATCCGCCAATGGGCGCGGCGCCGAACCTTGTACTCCCGCCGCTGGCCGCAGATGGAACGCGCCTTACGGTCAATACGGCGCTATCCAGCAAGCAGGCGTTGTGGAACCTGCGCTCTGCCTATAATGTCGCGGCGCTGAACTGCCAGAGCCCGCAGCACGTTGCGATGGCGAAAAACTATGCGACTTTCCTCAAGTCGAACAAGAAGTTGCTGGCCGCAGTATACAAGGATCTCGATAGTCACTTCAAACAGGTTCACGGCTCGGGCTACATCCAGAAGCGGGAAGTGTATCAGACGCAGGTGTATAATTATTTCGCGTTTCCGCCGGTGCGCCCCTCCTTTTGCGACGCGATGCTGACGGTTGGGCTAGGGTTGAGCACTGTCCCCACGAAAAGCCTCGAGGCGCAGGCTCCGCTGGAACTCGCAAAGCTGGAGAAGCTCTATCAGGATTTTTATGTGAGCTATGGGAAATATCGTAGCGATCTAGCCGCGTGGGAGGCACAATATGGTGGCCCGGCATCCTCTTTAACCAGCGCTGCGCCGACGACCGCGCAACCATGATGATCAAGCGACGGCGCGTTTAACCGTCGCTGGCGCGCTCGATATCCGCGCCGACCGCCTGCAGCTTTTCCTCCAGCCGCTCATAGCCGCGATCGAGGTGATAGACCCGGTTGACCTGCGTCTCCCCTTCTGCTGCGAGGCCAGCGAGAATGAGGCTCATCGAGGCGCGGAGGTCCGTCGCCATCACCGGCGCGCCGGTGAGCTTCTCGACCCCGCGCACGACCGCCGTGCGACCATTCACGGAAATATCCGCGCCCATGCGCGCCAGCTCCGGCACATGCATATAGCGGTTTTCGAAGATCGTCTCGGTGAGCACACTCGCGCCGTCTGCCAATGTGAGCATCGCCATGAACTGCGCCTGCATGTCGGTCGGGAAGGCGGGGAATGGCGCGGTCGAGATCGTCAGCGGCAGCAACCGCCCCTCCGCCGCGACACGAATCGAGTTGCGCTCCGTCTCGACATGTACGCCACAATCGCGCAGCGCCGTCAGCACAGCCTGCATGTCATCCGCATGGGCACCGACCAGCTCGACATCGCCGCCGGTGATCGCCGCCGCGCAGGCATAGCTGCCCGCCTCGATCCGGTCCGGCATTACGGCATAGGTCGCGCCATGCAGGCGGGGCTTGCCGTGGATGGTGAGGCGGTCGGTCCCCACGCCCTCGATCTCCGCGCCCATCGCGATCAGCATGCGGCAGAGGTCGGTGATCTCCGGCTCGCGCGCGGCGTTTTCGAGGATGCAGACGCCGCTCGCGGTGCTGGCCGCCATCAGCGCGTTTTCGGTCGCGCCGACCGAGACGACCGGGAACACATATTTGCCGCCGGGAAGCCCGCCATCGGGCGCGGAAGCGCGGACATAGCCCGCCGCCAGCTCGATATGCGCGCCGAACGCTTCCAAGGCCTTCAGGTGCAGGTCGATCGGGCGGTTTCCGATTGCGCAGCCACCAGGCAGCGACACGGTCGCCTCGCCCGCGCGGGCGAGCAACGGCCCCAGCACAAGGATCGACGCGCGCATCTTGCGGACGATGTCATAGGGCGCTTCCGTCGATGTGATCCGCCCGGCGCGCATAGTCATCACCCGGCCGAAATCTTCGGGCCGCGCGCCCTCGATCATCGTCGATGCGCCAAGCTGATTGAGCAGATGCCCGAAGCTGTCCACATCCGCGAGGCGCGGCAAGTTACGTAGCGTCACCGGCTCATCGGTCAGCAGCGCGCAGGGCAGCAGCGCGAGAGCCGAATTCTTGGCGCCAGAGATGGGAAGGCGGCCTTTGAGGCGATTGCCGCCGCGAATGATGATGCGATCCATCGCGCAGCTATTAATGCCTAACGCGCCGCGCGCAAGTATGGTTAGGGTTGTAGCTCAACATCCCAGTAGAGCCAGTCATGCCAGCTCTCGTGCAGATGGCCGGGCGGGAAGGCGCGGCCATGCTCCTGCAACTGCCATGTCGTCGGGCGGATCGGCTCGACATGTAGCTTCATGTGCGCCTCGCGCGGGGTGCGCCCGCCCTTGCGCAAATTGCACGGCGCGCAGGCGGTGGCGACATTTTCCCATGTGGTGCGCCCGCCCGCGCGGCGCGGGATCACATGATCGAAGGTCAGATCCTTCGGGCTGCCACAATATTGGCACTGGAATTTGTCGCGCAGGAACAGGTTGAAGCGGGTGAAGGCGGGATATTGGCTGGGCCGCACATATTGCTTCAGCGCGATTACCGAGGGGATTTTCATCTGGAAGCTGGGGGAATGCACCTCCCGCTCGTAGCTCGATACGATGTCCACCCGATCCAAAAAAACCGCCTTGATGGCGGTTTGCCAGGGCCAGAGGCTCAGGGGATAATAACTCAGCGGGGTATAGTCTGCATTCAGCACCAGAGCGGGGCATCGCTCCACATGCCAATGCTCTTCCGGTCTTATCAGGTCGGGATGATACATAAATGCTCACTGTCCCCCTTGTTGTCTCCGCCTATTCGCCGATAAGCATGACAACGCCATGACAGCATTAACCATATCGTCCCGTCAAGAGTCTGTGTGACAATGAGTGCCGACATACAGCATATTGTTACGCGCTTTGCGCCCAGTCCTACGGGCAGGCTGCATATAGGCCATGCATGGTCGGCGCTGAAGGCGATGGATTTGGCGCGGGCCGCGGGCGGCGTGATGCGGCTACGGATCGAGGATATAGACGGCGCACGCTCCCGCCCGGAGCATGTCGATGGCATTATCGAGGATTTGCGCTGGCTTGGCGTGGAATGGGATGGCGAGGTGGTGTTTCAATCGCAGCGCCTCTCGCTTTACGACACCGCGCTGGAGCAACTGAGGCACGAAGGGCTGGTTTATCCCTGCTTCTGCACCCGCGCCGAGATTGCCGCCGAGATCGCCGCGAGCGGGTCCGCGCCACATGGCAATGATGGACCGATTTATCCCGCCACCTGTCGCCATCTCGATGCGGATATGCGGGCGGCACGAATTGCTCTGGGCGACGCGCATTGCTGGCGGCTCGATATGGACAAGGCAGTGGCGCGCGCCGGGCCGCTCACATGGCAGGATATGGATCGTGGCCCGATCACGGCGCGGCCAGAGCTGGCGGGCGATGTCGTGCTGGCGCGCAAGGATGCGCCAACGAGCTATCATCTTGCTGCCACATTGGATGATACCGACATGGGTATCACCCATGTGCTGCGGGGTGACGATCTTGTTGCCGCGACCGATATTCACCGCTTGCTTCAGGCGCTGCTCGATCTGCCGTCGCCGCTGTACAGCCATCACCCGCTATTGGTCGACGCAGAGGGCAATCGCCTCGCCAAGCGCAGTGGCGGAATATCCCTCGCCGAGTTGCGCGGCAGAGGCATGGACCCGGCCCGCCTGCGCGACGACCTGCGCGGCAATCGCTTTCCGGTTGGCATCCGGCTGGCAAGCGCCTAAAGTGGCAGCATGAACGTACTTCTCATCCTGCTGCTGATCGCCGCCATGGGCGCGACGCTGTTCATGCTCATCAAGGGCATCGTCACTTTCCTCAAGACCACCGAGGAGGATCTGAAATCCGGCCAGAACGGCCCCAGCGCCTCCGGTCTCAAGCAGAACAAGGCGATGATGGGCCGCATCATATTTCAGGCGCTGGCGATCCTCATCATAGCGCTGCTGCTGATGATGCGCGGGCATTAAGCCGCCTCCCACATGGTAAAGCTCAACAAGATTTACACCCGCACGGGCGATGACGGCACGACCGGGCTGGTCGACGGCTCACGCATCGCAAAGCATGATGCGATCATGCAGGCGGTCGGCGATGTCGATGAAGCAAACAGCGCGCTTGGGCTGGCGATCGTCGCGCTGGCAGCAAGCGACGAAGCCAGGCTGCTCCAGAGCATCCAGAACGATCTGTTCGATCTGGGCGCGGACCTAGCAACGCCAGTAACGGATAATGCGGACCCGGAATGGGCGCTGCGCATTACAGCGCCACAGGTCGAACGGCTGGAGCGCGAGATCGACCGACTGAATGAAGCTCTACCTGCATTGGACAGCTTCATCCTGCCGGGCGGATGCCAGGCGGCAGCAGCCATTCACCTCGCCCGTGCGATCACCCGGCGAGCGGAGCGGAGCGTGGTAGCAGCGGCGGAAGGGCGCCCGCTCAATCCTCCGGCGCGCACTTATCTCAACCGCTTGTCTGACCTGCTGTTCGTGCTGGCGCGACATTTGAACAACGCGCCATCGCTCGGCGGCACCGGCGACATCAAGTGGGTTCCCGGCGCATCTAGGTAAAAGCGCAGGTTGACTCTTAGGCACTACATGATGATTGCAGTGCAGCATAAACAACGCTAACGGCATTGACGTTTACGCAAACGGAAGGGAAGAATGATGAGCGCAATCGGTGTTATCGGCGCAGGCCTGATGGGTGGGGGCATCGCCCAGGTTTCGGCGCAGGCAGGCTATCATGTATTCCTCTCCGACATCGACCTCGCACGCGCAGAGGCCGGCAAGGCTGGCATTGCCAAGATCCTCGGCAAGCAGGTCGAGAAGGGCAAGATGAGCCAGGCGGACCTCGACGCCGTTCTCGCCCGCATCGAGCCGGTGGCGGACTATGCGCCGATGGCGAAAGCAGACATGATCATCGAAGCGGCGACCGAGCGCGAGGAGATCAAGGCCAAGATTTTCGAGGCGGTCGGCAAGATATTGGCGCCAGATGCGATCCTCGCCTCCAACACGTCCTCGATTTCGATCACCCGCCTTGCAAGCTACACTGCGGACCCGGCCCGCTTCATCGGCATCCACTTCTTCTCGCCTGTGCCGCTGATGCCGCTGGTCGAGCTGATCAACGGCCTCGCGACCGCTCCGGAGACGACCAAAAAGGCGCAGGCTTATGGCGACCAGCTCGGCAAGCAGATGATCGTCGCGGCGGACAGCCCCGGCTTCGTTGTGAACCGCATCCTGCTCCCCCTCCTCAATGAAGCTTTCTTTGCGGCGGGCGAACGGCTCGCCTCGATCCCTGACATCGACAAGGGTGTGAAGCTCGGCCTCGGCCACCCGATGGGACCGCTAACGCTTGGCGACATGGTAGGCCTCGACGTGTGCCTCAATGTCCTCAAAGTCTATCAGGAGGACTTCGGCGACCCGAAATACCGCCCCGCGCCGATCCTCACCAAGATGGTCGAGGCGGGCTGGCTCGGCCGCAAGACCGGCAAGGGCTTTTATGATTATTCCGGGCCGGAGCCAGTGCCGAGCTTCTGAGTAAATCGGCTCTTAATCAGCCGAACCTGATGCTCTGGGCGGCCTTGTCATCGACCGCGACACTCTCGTCAACGCCTTCCACTGCGTTGGCTGAGAGTGGTCGTCCGAAATGAAATCCCTGTCCTTCTGCGCAGCCCATGTGCTGTAACAGCTCAGCGATATGGGCTGACTCTATACCCTCAGCAACGACGGTAAGATCAAGATTGGCACCGAGATTGATGATCGCGAAGACCATTTTGCGCGCTTCAGGATCGCTGGTGATATTCTGCACATAGCTGCGATCGATCTTGAGCTTGTCGAACGGCAGCATGCGCAGATGCTGCACCGAGGAATAGCCGGTGCCGAAATCATCCAGCGCAATGGTCATACCCTGATTTTTGAATGACCGGATCAGCCGTTCGACATTCTCTGCTTCTTGAATGAGGGCGCTTTCGGTGATTTCGATCGAAAGGCGCTGCGCCGGAAAATTCGTTTCCGTCAGAACGCCAAGAATCTTTTGCGCCAGCCACGGGTCTTTCAGCTGCACGGGTGAGATGTTGATCGCGATGGGACGCGAGGGATCCCAGTTTTTCGTCTCCACGCAGACGCGCCGCAGCAGCTTGACCGTCAGGTCGTTGATGCAACCGATTTCCTCGAAAATCGGCACGAATATATCCGGGCCAACATTTTCTCCATCCTCGCGCTCCCAGCGGGCAAGCATCTCATAGGCCTTGGTTTCACCCGTAAAGAGATCGACGATCGGCTGAAAATAAGGGCGGAAGCGGTCCTGCTCCAAGGCTCTGCGCAACTCGCCTTCCAGTCTGGCGCGGCGCTTGAGATGCGCGTCCATGTCTTTCTCGAAAGCATAGAAGCATCCGCGCCCGTTCTCTTTGGCGCGATAGAGCGCCACATCCGCGCGCCGCATCAGGTTGAGGCGGTCTTTCGCATCGACCGGATATTTCGCGATGCCGACGCTCGCGCCGATATGATGCAATATGCCCTTGTCCTCAATCGGCTGGGAAAGCGAGACGATAATCCTGCGCGCCAGCTTCTCCACATCATGGACTTCGCAGGCTTTATGGCACTGAACTACAGCGAATTCATCGCCACCCATGCGGTAAATCTTCTCACCCTTGTCGAGCGTATCCCGCAGCCGATCCGCCACGATGCGCAACACCTGATCGCCCGCCAGATGGCCGTACACATCGTTGATGCCCTTGAACCGATCGAGATCGATGAACATTAGGTCGAAAGGGGCACTCGTGCCTTCGCCTTCCCCCATGTGCTTGTCCAGCGTATCGATGAGTGCGCGCCTGTTGGGCAGACCGGTCAGCGGATCATGATAGGCCATTTCGGTGGCGCGCATTTCGGCAGTCTTGCGCTCCCTGATCGCGAGCCTCGCCTCGCGATATCGCCGCACGGCATAGATGGTGATGCCGAACGAGGAGAGGATGAAAGGCAGAATGAGGCTGTCGATCTCATATTCCGGGTTGGCGGCTACCCAGGCGAAAAAATGCGTACAGAGCTCGGTCTCCTCGATGGCGAACCACAGGAGTGTCGAACATAAGAGGATGATGAGTGCATCCTGCACGGCGGGCATGCGCAGAGCCGCTTTTATCGTTGTTTTTTCGCCCAACCCGATGACTTTCTGTTTTCTCCGGCGGGGCTGTTATCGCATTGATGATTTAATATTGGGATAACCGCGCACGCAGAGCGCAAAGGCAGTCGCGACAGCGCACTTTATCCTTTCGTAATTATCCTTTAAGGGGCGCGGCCATGAGCAACAAATACGCCCCCGAACCCGCCCTGCTGGCGAAGGCCGAAACGCTTGTCGAGGCGCTGCCTTATATCCAGCGCTATGCGGGCGAGACCTTCGTGGTGAAATATGGCGGCCACGCGATGGGCGATCCCGAAGCGGCGCGCGATTTTGCCGAGGATGTGGCGCTGATGAAGGCGGTCGGCATCAATGTCGTCGTCGTGCATGGCGGCGGCCCACAGATCGGCGCGATGCTCAAAAGGCTGGGCGTGGAGTCGCAGTTCGTCGGCGGCCTGCGCGTGACGGACAAGGAAACCGCGCAAATCGCGGAGATGGTGCTCGCTGGCAGCATCAACAAGGAAATTGTCGGCTGGATTTCTCAGGCCGGTGGCCGCGCGGTCGGCATATCGGGCAAGGACGGCGGGCTCGTGCTGTGCGAGAAGGTAGGCGGCAAGCGCGAGGCGGACCCCAACTCCGGTATAGAGCGCAATGTGGATCTGGGCTTTGTCGGTGACCCGGTGCAGGTTGACCGGCGCATCCTCGACAGCCTGACGAAGGACGGCATCATCCCGGTCGTTGCCCCGGTGGGCATCGGCGCGGACGGGCATACGTACAATGTGAATGCCGACACGATGGCGGGCGCGATTGCGGCGGAGCTGAAGGCCAAGCGCTTCTTCCTGCTGACCGACGTTCCGGGCGTGCTCGACAAGGCGGGAGAGCTAATGACCGACCTTAACCCCGCGCGGATCGCCGAGCTGCAATCCGACGGCACAATCACCGGCGGCATGATCCCCAAGCTCGACACCTGTGTGCATGCGGTGGAAGGCGGCGTGGATGCGGCGGTGATATTGGACGGCCGCGTGCCGCATGCGATGCTGCTGGAAATCTTCACCCGACAGGGTGCGGGTACGCTGGTTCACGCATAAGATTTAAGCGGCTTGTGCCGCGCGGTGCGGCTGGGCTAAAGCGGGGCAACCGCTAATCAGGAGTATGCATGGTCCTCGCGCTTTTTCAGATCATCATGATTCTGCTCAACGTCTTGTGGTGGATCATCATCGTGCAGGCGATCATGAGCTGGCTGATCGCGTTCAACGTCATCAACACGCATAATGACTTCGTGCGCTCGATCTGGGTCGCGCTCGACCGGCTGACCGAGCCACTGTACCGCCCGATCCGCAAGGTGATGCCCGATCTAGGCGCGCTTGATCTGTCACCGATGGTCGTACTGCTGATCATCATCATCTTGCAGACGGTGCTGCCGACGCTTTTCGCCTCCATAATCTGAGGCAGTGAGCGCACCCTATCTGCGCGAGGATGGCGACGATCTGCTGCTCGCCATCCGCCTGACGCCCAAGGCTGCGAAGGACAGCATCGGCGGCGTGTGGCAGGATGAGAAAGGCGCGGTCTGGTTACAGGCAAGTGTGCGCGCAGTGCCGGAAAAAGGCAAAGCGAACGCCGCCTTGACCCAGAGCATTGCGAAACGGCTCAAAGTTGCGCCAAAGGACATCGCTCTCGAATCGGGCGATACGAGCAGATTGAAACGGCTGCGTTTGCATGGACACGCGAGCGCGGCGGACCGCATATCAGAGGAACTGGAACGGACATGACCATAGGCAAGCTGATCGACGGCAAGGCATTCGCAGCGGATTTGCGCACACAGGTGGCGGATGGCGTCGCGGCTTTCGTGGCGGCACAGGGACGCAAGCCAGGCCTCGCGGTGGTGCTGGTGGGCGAAGACCCGGCGAGCGCTGTCTATGTGAAGTCCAAGGGCAAGATGACGGTCGAAGTCGGCATGGAGAGCTTCGAATATCGCCGCCCGGCAAGCATAGGCGCGGACGAACTGCTGGAACTGATCGAGGAGCTGAATGGCGACCCGCGCGTGGACGGCATCCTTGTGCAGCTCCCGCTCCCTAAGCATCTCGACGAGCAGGCGGTGATCGCGGCGATTGACCCCGCGAAGGATGTCGATGGCTTTCATGTGATAAACTCTGGCCGCCTCGCTGTTGGCCTGCCCGCGCTGGTGCCGTGCACGCCGCTGGGATGCCTGATGCTGCTGAAGGATGAGCTGGGCGATCTTTCGGGGTTGGAGGCGGTGGTAGTCGGCCGCTCCAACATCGTCGGCAAGCCGATGGCGCAGCTGTTGCTCGCGGAGAATTGCACCGTGACGATCGCGCACAGCCGCACGCGCGATCTGGCGAGCGTCGTCCACCGCGCGGACATCGTTGTCGCCGCTGTGGGCAGGCCGGAGATGGTCAAAGGCGAGTGGATCAAGCCCGGCGCGACGGTGATCGACGTCGGCATCAACCGCGTACCCGCCGAGGAAGAAGGCAAGTCCAGGATCGTCGGAGACGTCGCGACGGCAGAAGCAATCAGCCACGTCCGCGCGATCACCCCCGTGCCCGGCGGTGTAGGCCCGATGACCATCGCGGTATTGCTGCGGAATACGCTGGTGGCGGCGTGCATGCGCGAAGGGATCCCCGCGCCGGAGGGGTTGTGAGGCACTAAAGCGGACTGTCCGGACACGACAACATTGCGGACATTGAATGGAGCGGAACATGCGCGTCTCAAATTCACCGTGATTATCGGAAGCACAAAGCCGAGAGGCATTCATTGACTTTTCACTTAATGCAGCCCATATCCAGACTGCTATCGTCGCTTGCGACGGATTTTGACGCCTGCGGGCGAATTTTTCCTTAGACACCCGGCCAGCGCCGCCAAGACACAGGGTTTTGGCGGGTTTCTTGTTATTGTTTTCTAAGGAAATAATCATGCCCGTAGGCACCGTAAAATTTTTCAATGCCGATAAAGGCTATGGTTTCATTGCGCCCGATGGCGGCGGCGATGACAGTTTCGTTCACATCAGCGCCGTAGAGCAGGCCGGAATGGCGACGCTCCAGAAAGATCAGCGCGTGAGCTACGAAGTATCGACCGACCAGCGTGGCCGTTCGTCCGCGACGCAGCTCGAATCCGCCTGAGGTTTTTATCAGGGAATGTCTCTTCGCCCGGTATGCTCTGGGCGAAGAGAATTTACGGCGCGATGCTTGTCATCTCGCTACGAAGATAGCCGCCAAACTAACCCCACAGGGTTGGAAATTGGCGTATCATATACAGCGAGCGCAACCCTTTAGGGTGCAGCCAAGTGCAATATAGGCACAGGCATACTCGCTCATATCATAAGGCATGCAAACTGGCGTGTCTCACAGGAATATCATGAAATATATCAATATTTTAATACGTAATTCGAACATCCATAGAATTTTTCGCAATCATCAGATTTCTATCGCACAGCCGCTTCCGCAGGCAACGCTCACACGGCAGGAGTTGAGCCAGCTGGTTGCCCAGATGGTCGACTGACAACCGATCAGGAGGAGATACCGCCATGTCTGCCACAGTGGAGTTCTATCTGGCTCGCGCAGAGGAAAGCGCCTTTGCCGCCAAGCAAACCGATCTCGAGAATGTTCGTGAACGGTGCCTCCGCTCAGAGGCGGTCTGGCGGGCAATGGCGGACAGGCTGACCGATGTTGAAAAAATGAAAGCGCGCAACGCTCAGGATAAAATTCAGCGCGATTTAGAGGGCTGATATTTCCTGACGCCCCATTCTCCCGCTCGGTTCAAAGGAATTATAGAATGCAAGACTTCCGCAGAATAGAGATGCAAGCGTCATTTGCGGCTATGTCTGCATGAGCCGCGCCCTCAACCTCAGCATCAATATGGCTGAAACCACCAGCCTGTGCGAAAAACACGACATCAGGATTTCAACCATCGAACCACTCGATTCCGGCGGCACGCGCATCGTTGTTGCGAGTAGCGAAGGGGCGGTCAAATTGAACCGCATCGCCAAGGCACATCTCATCAGCGGGTCTGTAACCCGCTCGGGGCTCTACCGCTCAAGATACCCTGTGCCCTATAATTGATGCATCGCCTCGGCCGGTTGGACCTCAGCCGATCGCCCCGGCCTCATGGCAAATATGAGCGTGTGCCACTGGTCATCGCACCCGGCATAGGCTGGAAGCTTGTGCACATCGACATCGAAGCCGATTGCCTTCAGCCGTTTTACGAATTCGCTGTCGGCAAAGGCTGACCATATCGCGAGCACACCGCTCGGGCGGAGTGCCCGATAGGCTTCGCGCAGTCCCCAGGCGCAGTAGAGGCGGTCATTCTCGGGCTTGATGAACCCTTCCGGGCCATTGTCCACATCGAGAAGAATGGCGTCGTAATATTGCTCAACGCGCCGGATTTCGTCGTACACATCGTTGACGCGGACCGACAGGCGGGGATCGGACAGGTGCGCGCCGAAGAGATGCGCCAGCGGCCCGTTCGCCCAATCGACGATTTTAGGCACCAGTTCCGCAACCACAATCTTGGACGAAACTCCCCACGCTTTCAATGCCGCGCCAAGCGTGAAACCCATGCCCAAGCCGCCGACGAGCACAGTCCCATGCGTGCTCTCAAGCCGATCGCACGCCATCGTCGCGAGCGCCTTTTCCGAGAGATGATCTTGGCTTCCCATCAATTCTTCGGTCTCGAACTGGATCGAATAGTGGTTGCCCCGCTTCATGAGGTGCAACTGCCCGCCGCCCGGAATATCCGCATGATCGATCAACTCGACAAGTGGAAGCGCATGGGACGCCCGCTCGCGGCATCCGTTATCTGTCTGGTGCCTGCTCACAAATATCCCGATGGTGCTGAATGATCGCTCAGGAAAGGAGCGACAAACCCCCATTGGTCATGTTTACGCTGCAATAGCAAGCGGGAAAGGGTATGAGTTCCGGCTGTCGCGCTGTGAATGAAGCCGGAATGGAATGATGTTTAAACCTCTCGGCCAATAAAGCTCACCCTTTCCACTTTGGTCCAGTATCACCTTGCTCGTATCGCCAGGAAGATTGCTCTAAAATTGACAGTCCGCTTTCCCCAACGATTGAGCCAAACTGGATATATCGCTGACGACAACTTAGCGGACATTGCCTATTGCAGATTGAATGGCCGATGTTCTGTCGGAGACTTCCAGCCCGGTGGTAATGGCTCGCCATATCCGGGTGGTATTGGATAAGCTGCGCCATAGGCAAAACGACCAGTTGCACCTTTGAAGCCCATAAAATACCATATCTCAACCATATAGTCTGATGTTCTATCTCGATCTTCAGTTTCGAGACCTCTAACCTCCTTCATGCCCGCAGCGATTTGGTCAGAAACGAATTTTGCTGAGACCGGGCCATTGCTGCGTGAAAGGACACTATTCAATACACGGTTGACTGCATCTCTCGCTATGATGCCATCTTCTTCTGTCGCTACGCCAGTATAGTCTAACGGTGGATAATGATGCGGTTCGAATTTGTGTTCCCGTCGAAGTCCGATCAATAGATCGCGCTTAGGATTGTCCAAGAACACAATTTCGTTCGATGGCTCAGGAAAAAGCGCGGAATAGCGCCACCAGCCAATTCCTATCATGAGGAACAAAAGCAATAGGCAGATACCAATGGCTAATTGCAGCTTTGACATCGAATGAGTTTAGTCAAACTTTTGCCTGCACTCCATAACAATTGCACCATTTTGGATACAGAGGTCACCCCCAACAATTGAGCCAAAACGGATCGACTTCTGACGACAACATTGAGGACGCTAAAAAACCCGGGCATATTGCGTAAATGTTCTCACGAACCCGACTTACAATATCATTTGCTTGTGTAGTGTTCTTGGTTGCGTGTGCCTATGTGGGATATGCAAATGAGATATTGCAGAACGCCATTCCACCTTTGCATCGCGTAGTTTTGATGTCAGGCTTTTTGCTGGGCGCAGGAGCAGTATCACGTTGGATTATGGAGCTAGACTACAAGCGTAACCTACGAAGAATTAAGCGCGCTCGATCAGGCCGAAGGAATGTCAGTTAACCCCAACAAAGCAGTCATTCGCCTCCTTAAAATATGCAGCTATCTCCGCTTGTCGGACGGCTTGCCGCCCGCCTGCACAACCTCTGCTTTCCCGCGCGGCAGTCTTCCCGCCATGCGCATGGAGAGCTTGGCGGCGGCGTCTGGAGACATGGCGGCGAGCAGCAGCGCGGCGGAGCGATCGCGCATTTTCTTCGCGACGAGATATTGCACTTCGAGATCGAGCTGCTCGAACACGGGCGCGGCCTTGGCGGGCTTCATCGCCTGATAGATGCGGGCGAGGGTATCGAACTGATCGGGCTGCGGCGACGCGCCAGCCCCGGCTGCAGGTGCGGTTGGCGAGGCTGCGGGGTTTGCGCCTTCCGGCGATTGTGCTCTGGCCTTGAGTGCGGCCTGCAATCGTGCGGTCGCCGCCTTGGCTACCTGCTCCTGCAAGTCCATCGCCCGCGCCCGCGCGCGCGCCGCCGCATCGCGCTTCGCCATGTCATCCGCCAGCATGACGCCCATGCGCGTATCTGGCGCGGGGGACGCCTTCGCCTGTTCCGCCATCGCCGCGCCCGCAGAGACGAACGCATCCGCGCACGTCATCGTCGCGGCGACGACTGTTATCCCCAGCAACAGAGGCGGGTGGCGGCGGATCATGCGGGTGCATCTTCCTTTATGATAGCCTTGCGTGTGCGTTTGCGCGGTGCGGGCGTGGGTGGCGCTTCTGAAGAACTACCACTCTCCGCCAGACGCTCCGCCATCGCGTCCGCTATGCCGATCATCACGCGCAGCTCTTCGCTCAAGGCGCGCGCGGCCATCACCTCGCGCGCGACCGCAGCGCCATCTCCCCCCAGCGCCTGCCGCAAGCCGGAGAGCACAGTGCGCGCCTCGCGCGTCGCGCTGTCGAGCGCGGACACCGCCTCGCCCAGCCGCCCATCGGCAATCAGCGCCAGCCGCCGCATCAGCCGCACCGTCTGCACCATCACGCCGACGCACAATATACCGAGCAGCAGCTGGCTCATGATCGCATAAGTCATCGCATAGTCTCCCTGCTGACGGGCGTGGCGAGGCTGACGGCGAGGCTGCCACGCCGCTGGCCCGCGCGCACTTGCGCGAGCTTCAAGCCACCGCACTGCATATCCATCAGCTGCGCCGCCTCGGTGTGGAAGGAGAGGTTTTGCCCCACTTCCAGCGCCTGCACCTGCTCCAGCGTCATGCCGATTTCGCCCAAAAGCACGGCAAGCTCGACCTCGGTAGCGAGCATCTGTTGCCGCATATGATCGGGCCAGATATTTTCTGCACCCGCCTTTTCGCCCATGAAACGCTGCGCGAGCTTGTCGCGCACCGGCTCGATCGTCGCCTGCGGGAACATCATCGAGAAGCGCCCGCCGCGCCCGTCTATATCGACGCGGAAGGTGCAGACCGCGCCAATATTGCTCGGCCGCGCGATGGCGGCGAAGCGCGGGTTCGTCTCGATCCGCTCCAGCTTGATGGAAATGGTCGCGATTGGGGTGAAGGCAGCGCAAAATTCGTAGATCGCGAGGTTCAAAACACGCGCGACCAGCGCCGTCTCAATGGTGGTGAAGTCACGCCCGTCGATCATGATCTGGCTACCGCGCTTGCCACCTAACAGCGCATCGACAATGGCATAGATGAGACCAGAATCGACTGTAACGATGCCATAATTCTCCCACTGCTCGACCCGCACGACGGCAATCATCGCGGGCAGCGTCACCCGGTCCATGAAGTCGCCGAAGCGCGCGGTCGTCACATCGTCGAGGCTGATGTCGATGCTGTCGGACGTCAACGTGCGCATCGAGGTGGACAGCGCGCGCACCATGCGCTCACACACCACCTCCAGCATCGGCAGGCGCTCATGGTTGATGATCTCGGATTCGAGTACGGCGCGCAGGCCGACTTTTTGCGCGTCCGTAGACCCGCCGCCACCGAACAGCGCGTCGATGCTCGCCTGATCGAACGTGCCAAGGTCCATCTCGCCACCCGCGGGCGGATCGGGCAGCGTGAACTCTACAAACTCCTCGAAATCGTCGTCAGACATCACCGGACTCCTCATTTCGTCTAGGTGGAGCCGATAAGAGCGGACTCCGAGAACCAGAGCGCAGCGTACTAATGGTACGTGAGCACCGGAAGCGGAGGAGACCGTGCTTTGCAGGCCCGCATGGACGGAATGACATCATTGCTGCACCAGATCTTGTATCAGCACGTCTTTCACCATGCCCTTGCCGGCAGCTTGGGTGGCGCGGATCAGCATCTCTTCCTTGATGCGGAACACAGCCGCAGAGCCGGAAATGTCTTCGGGCCGCATCTCACGCAGGAAAGGCTGATAGGCGTCGATGATGAGCGGCAGCTTGGCCTTGAGCTTTTCCGCCTTCTCCGCCGATTTGGCCTCGATCATGAAACGGATCTTGAGATAGCGCGGCTGACCGTTGGTGGTGCGCAGGTTGACGATCATCGGCGGCACATCGACGAGGGGAAGCTCGCCCGCCTTGCCCTCACCTTCCCCCTCGGCTTCCTCTTCTTCCGACGCGGTTTCCTCTTCCACCTGTGCCTCGCTCTCCTTCGCCTGTTCGCCCTGCGCGGGCTTTTCCTCGCCGCCGGACAGCATGAACGCCGCGCCGCCTCCCCCCGCGAGCAACAACAACGCTGCCGCCGCGCCGATGATCAGCATCTTTTTGCTCTTGAACAGCGAGGGCTTGGGCGGTGGCGCGGGCGCATCCGGGCCGACATCGACCAACCCGCTCGCCTCCTCTTCCGGTGAAGCGGGCGGAGGCGCTGTATCTTCCGGTTTCTTGCGTGGAGCCATGAGAAGCCCAGTCCTTGTCCTAAAAAACTGCGCGGCACGCGCGGGCGGGCCTGTCGTCTTCCTATTATAGGAGCGAGGGCGGCAAAAATTTCCGGTCCTCACATCCGAACCCAGCAAATCTTGCCGAGGCGCTATGGACAACTCGACCTATGTTCTGCTGAGCCATGAGCAGGCGCTGCGCCGCAGGCTCGATGTCGCCGCCAACAATATGGCGAACAGCGAGACGGCGGGCTTTCGTCGCGAGCGCCCGGTGTTCCACGATTATGTCGACAAGATGCAGGGCAGCCCGCCCGCCGAGCTGCCGCGAGAAAGCCGCGACATCAACTTCGTGCAGGATTATCGCGCGATGCATGACACGCGCGCAGGGGCATTTCAGGCGACGGGCAATCCGCTAGACATCATGATCGATGGGCCGGGCTGGCTCGCCGTGCAGGATGCGAATGGCGAGACGGCGTACACGCGTGCGGGGTTCCTCAAGGTCAACGATAGCGGCGAGCTGGTCATTTCCGGCGGGCAGAAGCTGCTCGATGAAGGCGGCGCACCGATCACGATCCCGCCCGATGCACTCGCCACGCTCGCCATCGGCCCGGATGGGACGCTTTCCTATAAGGATGGCACATTGTCCCGTATCGCCGTGACGACTTTTCCCGATGAGAACGCGCTCACCCCGCGCGGCGATGGGTTGACGAACGGCACTGGCGGCACCCCTCTCCCCGCCACCGAAACGCATATCAAAAGCGGCGGCGTCGAAGGCTCGAACGTCCAGCCGATCGCGGAGACGACCGAACTCATCGACATTTTACGCAGCTATCAATCCAGCATGGCGATCAGCAACGCGATCAACGATCTACGGAAAGATGCGATCAGTCGGCTGGGCAGGATTGGATAAAAAGGAGTTTTCTCATGCGCTCACTTTCCATCGCCTCGTCCGGCATGCTGGCGCAGCAGACCAATGTGGACGTCATCTCCCACAACATCGCCAACATGAACACCACCGGCTTCAAGCGTCAACGCGCCGAGTTTCAGGATCTGCTCTACCAGCAGGAAATCCCGCCCGGTGCGGGGGGCGACAGTGCCCGCGCGCCATCGGGCATCCAGATCGGTGCGGGCGTCAAGACCGGCGCGGTCTATCGCATCAAGCAACAGGGCGCATTGCAGCAAACCGGCAACCGCTATGACATGGCGATCGAGGGGCGCGGCTATTTCCCGGTGACTTTGCCGAGCGGAGACACCGCCTACACGCGTGATGGCAGCTTCCAGCTTTCCGATCAGGGCGAGATGGTGACGGCGCAGGGCTATCCGCTGCAACCGGGTATCACGATCCCGCAAGACACGCTGCAAGTGACGATTTCCAAGACCGGCGAGGTGCAGGTGACGACCTCCGGCAACCCCACGCCGCAGACGGTCGGCCAGCTCCAGCTCGCGACCTTCATCAACGACGCGGGTTTGCAGGCGCAGGGCGACAACCTGCTGATCGAGAGCGCGGCATCGGGGCAGGCGAGCCTCGCCAACCCCGGCGAGCCCGGCTTCGGCACGGTGCAACAGGGCTTTGTCGAGGGATCGAACGTCAATCCGGTTGAGGAGATCACCGCGCTCATCTCCGCCCAGCGCGCCTATGAGATGAACAGCCGCGTCGTGAAAACGGTGGACGATATGCTCGCCACATCGAGCCAGCTCCGGTGATCGCACTGGCGCTGTTGGCTACCGTTGCGAGTAGCAGCGCGGATGCGGATGTGCTGGTGCGTGCCGTTTCGCGCGGTGAGATTTTGGCACGGGAGGATTTTATCCGCCAGAGCACCACACCAGCCGCCGCGCACTATTCGCTGCGCGCCGAGGACGCGGCGGGCAAGGAGGCGAAGCGCGCCATAGCTGCCGGAACAGCTTTGCGCGCGAGCGACATCGGCCCTCCAACACTGATCCGACGCGGCGACGCGATAAGTCTAGTGTATCGCGACGGGCTGCTGACGATTACCACGCCGGGCAAGGCGCTATCCGATGGCGGCGCGGGCGCGCCGATCCGCATCGTCAATCTGGCGAGTGACCGTACGCTGGATGCGCGCGTGCTCTCCGCCGGAACGGCTGAGGTAGTCGCGCCATGAGGCGGGTCGCACTGCTCATCCCACTCCTCGCGCTCTCTGCCTGCGGCACTGTGGGGCGGCTGAAGGATGTAGGCCGCGCGCCGAAGCTGAGCGAGACCGAAGCGCCACCTGCCCCGCAAACGGAACCATCGCTCACCCAGCTTTCGACCGCCCAACGTGGCGGCGATGCTTCCACCGGGCCGCAAACCGCACCCTCCGCCTCGCTCTTCCGCACCGGCGCGGGCGCGCTGTTTCAGGACCAGCGCGCATCGAAAGTGGGCGACATCCTCACCATCCGCATCGACATCGCCGACAAGGCCAATGTGTCGAACGCCACCAGCCGATCCCGCACCGGATCGGAGGAAGGCGGCGCGAGCGCCTTCTTCGGCCTTGAGAAAATCCTCAAAAAAGCCGCCGGGATCGACAGCAACAGCCTCGTTGGCAGCAGCACCTCCTCCTCAAACGACGGCAAAGGCTCCACCAGCCGCAGCGAGACGATCAGCATGACGATGGCCGCGATCGTCACCGCCGTGCTGCCCAACGGCAATCTCGTCATCAAGGGGCGGCAGGAAACGCGCGTCAACTTCGAGCTGCGCGAGCTCGTCGTCACCGGCATCGTCCGCCCGCAGGATGTAGCGCGGGACAACTCGATCCGCCACACCCAGATCGCCGAAGCGCGCATCAGCTATGGCGGCAAAGGCCAGCTCACCGACGCACAACAGGCGCGCTGGGGCCAGCAGTTGATGGATGTGCTCTCGCCTTTCTGATCGCACCAAAGACTTCACACCCTTACCGGGTACCGATGATCCCTTGCGGCTCACCCTGATGTGTGAAATGCGTCTGGCCTGAGGTTTCCAGCAGGAAGGTTTAGTGTGTGACCGGTAAGATTGCCGCTGTTTCGATGGTTCGCAATGAGTGCGATATCATCGAACTTTTCATAACCATAAATCTTCGGCAGCTCGATCATATTTTTATCATCGACCACAATAGCGATGACAGCACCCCTGAAATCGTGAGACGCATGGCAGAGGGCGATGACAGAATAACAATGCTGTCCAATTCCTCGCCGGAGTTTCGGCAATCGGATTTGATCACAAGGCAGGTGCGGGAAATAGCCCGATCAGGCAACTTCGATTATATTATCCCGTTGGATGCTGACGAATTTCTCGCTGTAGACGACGGGGAATCCTCCTTGTTGACCATTCTCCAGCAGCACCTACCTCTATCAGGCGTGGGAGCAATGCCGTGGCGCACATATTGCCCGACATCTGACGATTATTTTGAGCAGGACACGCCGTTATTCTCCATTTTCCGGATGCGAAAAAGCGAACCCGAACAATATTACAAAATAGTCCTCGGGCGGGAGTTTGCAAAAAATTGCATTGTCTACGAAGGAAATCACGCTGCGAAGAGCAAAGGGCGGCACAGCAAACCTGTCGCGCTGCCATTAACACTGCAGCATGTTCCTGTGAGAAGCTCGAGCCAGATAATCCGAAAAGCCATTCTTGGCAGCCATAGTCTGAGCATCAAACAAGGCCGCACGGTGGGCGAAGGATTTCACTGGGATGAGATCGCGAATTATATAAGAAGTAAATCTTTCTCCATAAGTTCTGAAGATTTGAGGTTCATTGGCGCAACATATGCAGCCAGCATGGATCAATACACAGAAATTGATCTAATGAATGATGGACCAAATATCGGCATTTCCACAGATAATATTGCAATTAAAGATCTGTCGAAGATAGATTTGATCGTATCATTTGACAAATATATTGCAAATATTTCTAATTTATTGAACAATGAAAGAGAAGAATTGAACATATTTTCTAAAATAATTAGAAAAATATTTGGAATAAGCTAATTTTATCGGCGCCGCGTCACCCAGGCGGAACGGGCATGAAACGCCAAACAAAGTAACTGGTGTTTTAACCACGAATAATGCACCGTCCATTTTGGCGCACCCGTTTCCCTTCCCAGAATGAGCCTGTGAGCCGCGCAGAGCGGCACATCGTGGGTCGGCGGTTCCGGCCCCGGATCGCAGAAGCGATGCCGAACTCCTAGAAAGGGAAGCACATGGCTTTTTCAGTAAACACCAACCTCGGCGCAATGGCTGCGCTGCAGTCTTTGAACGAAACCAACCGCGGCCTGGCCCAGGTTCAGTCCCGCATCAACACCGGCCTCTCCGTTTCGTCCACCAAGGATGACTCGGCGTCCTACGCCATCGCCCAGTCGCTGCGCAGCGATGTCGGCGGCTTCAAGGCGGTGAGCAGTTCGCTCTCCCGCGCGAAGAGCGTGACGGACGTAGCTGTCGCCGGTGCGGAGCAGATTTCCGACGTCATCAACCAGATGAAGGCCAAGGCCTATCAGTCTGCCGACGCCGGTATCGACGCCAACAGCCGCGCGGCGATCAACTCCGACTTCGTGGCCCTGCGTGACCAGATCACCACGATCGTCAACAGCTCTGACTTCAACGGCACCAACCTGCTGAAATCAGGCGGCGGCACGGTGACGGCGCTGAAGTCCCTCAAAGACGGCAACACCGGTACCGCGACCTATGACCCGGACTCGCTCTCTATCGCCAACCAGGCGCTCGATCTCGGCGGCTCGGTCGTTACCGTGGCGGCGACCGGTCAGGTCGACACGCAGGCCAATGCGCAGACGATGATCGATACGCTCACCACCACGCAGTCGAACCTCGCCACCTCGCTCTCGACACTGGGTGCAGGCTCACGCCAGATCGAGTCACAGCTCACCTTCACCAACAAGTTGAGCGACGTCGTGGAGGCCGGCATCGGCAATCTGGTCGACGCGGATCTGGCGAAGGAATCGGCGAAGTTGCAGGCTCTTCAGGTCAAGCAGCAGCTTGGCGTGCAGGCGCTCTCGATCGCCAATCAGGCGCCTTCGACGATCATCTCGCTGTTCCGTTAAAGTGATTTCGAGGCAGATGAACATCTGCCGACTCGGAAATCACGGAGAACAACGATACCGAGACTGGCGCGGGCGCTTCCTTCCGCCCCCGCCAGACCTATCAGGTCACCCGTGGAGGGGTCGGTCATCGTTCCGGCTCCTCCATTCGGCTTAGACTGACTGACCAGAAAGCGAGACAACCTTGTTTTCACGCATACGAGACATTGAGGACAATAGTGGCACCTGCCTGCGCATCAGCCTGCGCATCAGCCTCAGTATCACCCCGGCAGCATCCACTGTGACGCTCGAGCGGCGCGACCTGGACCATCATCCGTCAGTGCGCCTGAGCCTCTATGGCGCCGAGGTTTTGAACGGCTTCATCATGGCCGCGCGGCTCTCTGTGCCGAAGCCGCTGCCTGACGAGACGACCGGCTCACCCTATCCCGCCCATTTCCAGCTGGATTGTGATCAAGGAACCCGTGTGCTGATCGAGCAGGAAGATCGCTTTCCGCTCTCCATCGACGCGCGATTGTGGGACCGGCTCTATGCCGAGCTGTGCCTCGTGCTCGCCCATGGGCGCGAGCATAGCCAGCAGCATACGTATTATGCCGTAGCGAGTTTACACTGATTGGCAACCAATCGGCAGAGGCGCACTCTGGAGCAAGGACGCAATTGGCCGGAAACCCTTCGGGCGCAGAATTTCGGGGGAGGCAACAGGGGAGAGCGTTCGCATGAACATGATACATCATCCGGAAGCGCGTGGATCGCAGCCGCTGGAATGCGCGGATTCCGGTCAGGATTATATGTTTACGATCCGCGTGTCGGTGGATGACAAGGACTTGCTGTGGCGCACGGCTGCGGCGCACCTGCTGAGCGCGGGCATAGAGGGGGAGGAAGAACTGATTGAGTTGATCGGCCCCTGCGAAGACCCGGAGATCGCCGAGTGCCTCAGCCTGTTGCTCGGCCCAAGGCAACTGCCCGGGGTTCGCTACAAGGCGGCCCTTGCGTCCTCGATCAAAGGGAAAAATTTCGTTCCATTCGCGCTGTCGGGCCGCGAAATATCATACCCCCCCAGCAGGTAGCGGCAACCCCTTATCCGCGCTGCCGCCTCGGCCCCTTTCGCGATGCCCATCCTTGCGCGAAAGGGGCTATTTTTTTGTCTTGAGCCTGTACGCGTATGAGCCAGCGGGCGATGTGGGGGGACAGGCCCGCTGGCTCTTGTGCACGATCTCTGAACGCTATGTCAGAGCGTGGGAAGAGCAGCATCCCGTTCGTGGGGACTGGACTGGCTGGAATGGTGCTCCACTCCTATTATAGGATGAGCGGGCTATCCCCCGGCGCTGCTGAGGCTAAAATCGCGTACGGCGGAAAGCGGGACCGCAGCGCCGTTGATCGACAGCGAAACGGTGCCATCGTCCCGACGGCTCACAGATGAAACCAGACCAGCCGCGCCGAGCTGCGCGGTGAGCGGGTTGTCGCTAGCGTCCCGTGCATCGAGCGCGAGCGTGTAGCTGCCAGAGGGCGCGGTGCCTCCCAAGGCAAGCGATCCATCCCAGCTTAGTGATGTCGCATCCGGAGCGAGCGTGCGCCGCTCGATCTCATGGCCGGATGCGTCGCTGATGATTGCGGTGAGGCTTGCGGGCTTGGCGGGTAGCGACCAGTTCCATTGTGCTGCGGCGCTGGTCAAAAGCCCGGCGACCGGGCCGTCATAATGCGCCTCTCTGCCGATCAGCGCGCTCGCCTGCATCATATCCTGCGCGGATAGGCGCGAGAGAATATCCTTCAGCGCGCCAGTCTGCTGGATCGACTGCTCGACCTGGCTATATTGCACCAGTTGCTGCGTATATTGGCTGCTGTCCATCGGCGACAACGGATCCTGATTCTGCATCTGGGTAGTGAGCAGGCGCAAAAATAGCGTGTAGTCGCTCGAAAGCTTGGCGAGGCCATTGTCCTGCGCGGCTGCCGGGTTTTGCGTTGCTGTGATCGGGCTGGTCGCCATGGGTGCACTCCTCTCAGGCGATAAGGTTCAGCGAACCGCGCGTGTGCAGCTTGCGATAGTCTTGTGGGGCGGGTTCAGTGCCATCCACATCCGCAGTCGCGAATTGGGGTTGTGTTTGTTGTCGTCCGCGCTGGCCGTCCTGTGTTTGCGCGCTGAAGCTGAACGACTGCGCGTCGGTGCTCACACCGGCCTGGGCAAGGGCGCGGGCGAGGTCGGCGCTGTCCCGCCGCAGCAGATCGAGCGTCGCGCTGTGGCTCGTGGCGACCACCGCACGCAGCGGCCCGCCATCCTCGAAGCTAAGACTCACCTCGATGCGCCCATGCTCGGGCGGATCCAAGCGCACGGTCATCGTCTCTCTCGCGCCCTCCTCGCCGTGCGCGACATGGCGGGCGATGGCGATGCCCAGCTCCTCCCCAAAGCGAGGGGAGTGGACTGAAAGCGAGGTCTGGGCGGCGTGGCGCACTTCCGGCGTGCGTTCGGGCAGGGCGGGGGTAGACGCCTGCACTATAACAGGATCGCCTTCACTGGCGGCCTGCATATCGGGAGCGACCGCGGGCTTCTCGCCCGGTATTAAGACCACCGTGTCAGGCCTTATTCGTGGTGCTGAAGGATCGTTGGTCTGATCCGTGAGCGCCTCGTGCTTCGCAACTTCAAGACCAATTTTTGTGGTTATCGTTGGAGCGGCATCGCTCTCCGGTGTTTCGGCAGAGGCCTTTTCGCCCGGATGCGTGTGGCCCATACTGGCGACAGCAGGCGCTGGTGCGGCAAGCGGCATCTGGAGGAGCGATATGGCCGCATCGGTAAGCGGCGGAGCTTCGGCAGGATCGGCTTGATCCTCCTTATCCTTTGCAAGCGCATCTTTTGAGCGAGCCGCACCCTTCATTTCAGGCGAAGCGACCGAATGCGCGGCTAAAGCTGGGGCATCGGCGGCAGGGAGCGTATTAGTGGCCTCAGCCTCTGCTTTTACCACGAAGACCGAGGGTAATACCGGCTTACCTGTCACCACGATGAGGCCATCGCTGGCCGTTGGCTCGGTGGGATTTTGATCCGGCAGGGATTTGACCGACCCGACGAGCATAGGCGATGCAAACGGTGCATCCTGCTGAACCGTTGTGGATAATAGGCCGCCGAAATCGCCCGATACCGGCGCGGCGGTCATGGTCGTTACGGCTGCGGCGCTGCCCAATATTGGCAGCGCGATCATCAGCGGCTGGTTGGTCATAGGTTCCTGTGCCTTCGTCATGCCCCAAGCCTTATTATAGGGTGAAACCGCTCTGCCCGGTCGTCGCACGCGCGCGTCATCCGATCATCCCCAATGTCCGTATCCGCGCGCGCGGATGCACCTCGTTCTGCGAGAGCACCACCGTCGCGGGGCGCACGCGCTCGATGATCGAGCGCACGAACGGCCGGATCGTCGGGTTGGTGAGCAGACAGGGGATTTCGCCCTCGCCCGCCACGCGGTCAAACGCCTCGCGCACATTGGCGATGAAGCCCTGCAACGATGACGGCGCCATCGCCAGTTGCCGCTCGTCGCCATCGCCGACGATGCTCTCGGTAAACTCCTGATCCCACCGCCCGGACAGGGTGAGGATCGGGATCGCGCCCTCGCGCATATGCGATGTGCTGATCTGGCGCGCGAGGCGGGCGCGGACATGCTCGGTCATTTGCGTGAGGTTGTGAGTGAGCGGTGCGGCCTCGGCGATGCCCTCTAGTATCGTCTGCAAGTCGCGGATCGAAACGCCTTCCGAGAGCAGGTTTTGCAAAATCCGCTGTATGCCGGAGATCGAGATGCGCGACGGCACGATGTCCGCCACCAGCTTCTCCATGTCCTTGTGCAGCTCCGAAAGCAGCTTCGATGTTTCGGCGTATGTGAGCAGATCGGCGATATTGTCCTTGACGATTTCGGTCAGGTGCGTGGTGATGACAGTGCCCGGATCGACCACGGTGAGGCCGCGAAAGCCCGCTTCCTCGCGCAGTTCGCGCCCGATCCACAGCGCGGGCAGGTTGAACACAGGCTCGCGCGTTTCCTCGCCGGAAAGGCCCAAGTCACGCCCGTCGGGGTTGATGACGAGCAGCCGGTCGATCCGCGCCTCGCCCCGGCCCAGCTCCGCCTCGCGCACATGGATCACGTAATCGTTCGCGCCCAGCGCCATATTGTCGAGGATGCGGACGGGCGGCAGCACAAAGCCATAATCGAGCGCCATCTGCCGGCGAAGCGCCCGCACCTGATCGTCGAGCCGCTGCTCCGCGCCGCTCTCGTTGACGAGGGGAAGGAGCGCATAGCCGATTTCGACCCGCACCGGATCGATTGCGAGCGTCTCGGCAATCGGCTCCTCGGTGATCGAAGGAGGAGCGGAGGCCGCCGCTTCCTCGGCATGACGCGCTATGGTGCGCGCCTCGGCACGCTTGCCCAGCTCGCGCGCAGCCCAGCCGGTCGCTCCGGCGAGCAATGCGAACGGCACGAACGGCAGGCCGGGGAGCAGCGCCAGCGTGCCCAAGAGCACAGACGTCATGCCGAAGGCCTTGGGGAAGCGGCCCAGCTGATCGCCCAGCGCAATGCCAGTGCGCCCGCTCATCCCGCCCTTGGAAACGAGCAGACCGGCGGCAGTCGAGACGATCAGCGCTGGGATCTGGCTCACCAACCCGTCGCCCACGGTGAGGATCGTATAGCTGTTGAACGCGGTAGCGAAATCGACGCCGTGGATTGCGACGCCGATCACAAGCCCCACAAGGATATTGATCGCGGTTATCATCAGGCCCGCCACCGCATCGCCCTTTACGAACTTCGATGCGCCGTCCATCGCGCCGAAAAAGCCACTCTCCGCCTCTAACTCCTCACGCCGCGCGCGGGCCGCTGCCTCGTCGATGAGGCCTGCGTTGAGGTCTGCATCGATCGCCATCTGCTTGCCGGGCATCGCGTCGAGCGAGAAGCGGGCCGCGACTTCGGCGATGCGGCCCGCGCCCTTGGTGATGACGATGAAATTGATGACGATGAGGATCAGAAAGATGGTAATGCCGATCACCGTCTGCCCGCCCATCAGGAACTCTCCGAATGCGGCGATCACGCCGCCCGCCGCATGCACGCCCTCATGCCCATGGCCCAAGATCAGCCGGGTGGAAGCCAGATTGAGGCCGAGGCGTAGCATCGTCGCGATCAAGAGGATCGTCGGGAACGCGGAGAGCTCCAGCGGCTTTTCGATGAAGAGCGCCGTCATCAGGATCATCACCGAAAGCGTGATCGAGAGCGTCAATCCAATGTCTAGCAGGAACGGCGGCATCGGCAGGATGAGCATGCCGATGATCGCGATGATCGTGAAGGCGAGCGCAAGATCACGCTCGCCGCCGATGCGCTGAAGCAGTTCCCGCACCCTCTCCATCATGCGCGGCGCACCCGGAAGCCCGCACCTTCGAATTCGCGCAATTTGTTGCGCATCGTGCGCACCGAAATGCCGAGAATAGCCGACGCAGACGTGCGGTTGCCGCTGCATTTGTCGAGCGTCTTGAGGATCAGCTCCCGCTCCACCTGCGCGACGCTCTGGCCGACGAGCGCATCTATGCCGCGCGCATCCGCGTCGTCCGCCTCAGTCGAAGCGACCAGCAACAACGCGGCGGCGATCAATTCCCGGTCCGGCGGCAGCGGCACATAATCCCGCGCGCCGGCGCGGATCGCGGCCACCGCCAGCTCGGCGCTGGCCTCCACCCCACAGGCGACAACCGGCGTGACGATCCGTTCCGCCTTCATCGCAGCTATGAGGCGCGGCGCATCGAGCCGCACGTCGATCATCACAATGTCCGCGCCATGCTCGCGCAGATTATCGAGCGCGCCATCGAGGCTTGCGGCGAGCGTCACGCCCGCGCCTGCGGAAAGCGCCATCTCGGCTGCGCGAGAGAGTTCGCTCCCCGGTTCGCCCGCAAGCACAAGGCGCAGCGATTTGGTGGGTATTGGGCGGCTCATGCGTCGCTCTTCACGATCTCGGTCAGCGTCACGCCCAGCAACCCGTCGATCATCACGATTTCGCCGCGCGCGATGAGGCGGTCGTTGACCAGCACATCGATAGGCTCGCCCACGCGGCGATCCAGCTCAAACACATGGCCGGGGTGCATCGAGACCAACTCCGATATAGGCATGCGCGCACGCCCCAAAACCGCCTGCACGCGCACTGGCACGTCATAGACCGCCTGCAACGACGGGCCGCCATCCTCCTCCTCGGGCGCAAAGGCGGAGCGCAGCGGCATATCCATGCCCGGCGGATCGGGCAGATCGTCGAACGCCAGTTCGGTCCCCATGTTGAAATCCGGCTCGCTACCTTCGGGCGGCAGCACTTCTCCCTCTGAAAGGGGAGGTACGAATTCCGGCTCTTCGGGCGGAATTTCGGGCGGATCGGCGGGGTTGTCCATCATCGCGTCCTCATGCGTTCATCCACTGGCGGATCACCGAGGCGGACTCGGCGGGGTTGGTGGCAATCGTCTCGCCGATGCGTTTGAGCGAACTCGCCTTGATCCCGCCCTCGACCTGCGCGAGCGCGATCTCCTGATCGAGCGCGGCCATGTGCGACGGGTTGGCGAGATTGGGCGGCGGCGGGGCACCGGGGAGCAGGACCGGATCACCCTCCAGCGACGGGAGCATCGTGTCGCCGTTCGCATCCGGCTCAAGGCTGTCGGCGGCGCGGCGACCGACGAGCAGCGTTTCGGTGGCGGAGGACGATGCACCACTGCGCACCATCTTCAATACCATCAGGCCCACAGCGGCGACCACAAGCAGCTCGATCAGCGGAAGGATTTGCGCGGTCGGTACATAGCGCATGATGTCCAGCCCCGCGCCTTCATCCTCTTGCGCAGGCGTGAACGGCATCGCCTCCACGACCACGCTGTCGCCGCGCTCGGCATCATAGCCGACGGCGTTTTCCACCAACCGGGTGAACTTCTGCATCTGGTCGGCGGGCAAAGTTTTCTTCGCGCCGGGGTCTATCGTCACCGCGACCGAAAGCCGCTTGATCGCGCCCGGCGCGGTGGCGCTCACCGTGTCGGTGCGGCTGTTGTCATAGGTCGTGTCCTCGGATGTCTCATTGGCGCGGGACTGGCTCTGCGTACCGGGGCTGGATGTGCCGGACGCGCCACCGGTGGGGAGCTGATTACCGACGGTGACGCCACCATCGCCAGCCTCATTGGATTGATCCTGCTTGCCGCTCTCCACGCTGATCTGGCGGGAGATGACCTGCTTGTCGGGATCGAAAACATGCGATTCCTCACGCTTTTGTGCGCGATCCAGCTCCGCCGAGACTTCCGCGCGCACCTTGCCTGCGCCGACAATCGGCTCCAGCAGCTGCTCAATGTCCGTGCGGAGGCGGTCTTCGGTCGCGAGTTGCCGCTCGTCGATCTCGCCCGAGCCGGTCGCCCCTTCCTGCCCTGCGCGCGCCAACAGGCGGCCTTGAGCATCTATGATCGAGACGGCTTCAGACGACAGATCGGGCACGGACGCGGCGACGAGACTGCGGATCGCCTCGATATTTTCAGCCGAGAGGCGGCTGCGTGTTTTCAGCGTCACGGCGGCGGACGCCTTACGCTCCTCGCGCGCGAAGATCGCCTTGTCCGGCATCACGATATGTACGCGCGCGCTTGATACCGCCTGAAGTGTGGAGATCGAGCGCGCCAGCTCGCCCTCTATCGCCCGCGTTTCGTTCATCTTCTCGCGGCTTGCGGAAAGCCCAAACGGCTGCTCAGCATCCAGCACATCGTAACCGATCTTGCCACCAAGTTGATCGCCCGCGAGGCTCATGCGTAGCTCCGCCAGCCGATCCTGCGGCGCGAGGATCGCGCTGCCGTCCGCCGAGAGTTGAAACTCTACATTCTGCGCTTTCAGCTTTTCCGTAATCGCTTGAGCCGAGGACGGATCGAGATCGGTATAGAGATAGGCGAGGCCAGCGGACGAGGGCCGCATCGCCAGCATCACAAGGCCGACGACGAGCGCGAGGCCGACCCCGCCGTTCAACAGCGCGCGCCCGCGGCCCATTTGCGCCAGCAATGTCTGCAAAAATTCCAAGTGCCGACCCGAAGCCTATTTTAAGCAGCGCAGTGCCGCGCTCTGCTCATTATAGGATGATGGCTAGGCAGGTTTTTCCGAGCGGCGGCAAAAATTGCCGGGTCAGACTATTCCCATCGAGACCAACTCCTCGATCACCGCCTGTCTTCGCGCCTCCGCCTCCAGCCGCAAGCCGCCCATTTCCCAGCGCAGATGCGCGTCTCCGGGTGTGAGCGCCTCATCCGCCAGCACGACGAGGTTGAGCTTGCGCCTATCCCCCGCCTGCCGCTTGGCGATGCGTGTTTCGATGTCTTCGGCCAAGTCGGGGTGGACGCTCACCGTTACCTCCTGGCCGCGCGCGACCTGACCCAGAACCCGGCCGATCGACTGATCTATCGCCTCGCCGGGCGCATCGGAAAGCGCCCGCGCCGCCAGCGCCTCGGCGATACTGAGGGAGAGTGCACCCGCCTCCTCGCGCAACAATTCCATCATCGCATCGCGCGTGTCGGTGAATTCTTCCCATTCGGCGTGCAGCGCATCCAGCGCGGCGAGCATCGCCTGCTCCCGCTCGGCACGCATCTGGGCGAGCGCCTCCATATAGCCCTCGCTGCGCGCCTTCGCGAGCTCGACCGCATGATCGGAGCGCAGCGCCTCCAGCTCCGCGCGCAAGGCAGCGACCTCCAGCGCGGTGGCGTGCATGTCGCCCCGCTGGCGCGGCGGCACTACCGCGAACTCGGTCGCGAACCGGAAGGGTTTGGCGCCGTGGCTCTGGTCCATATTATATGATCATCGTCTCGTCGTCCTTGGGATCGACGAGCACGATTTCGCCTCGGTCCGCGAGCAGCTTCGCCATCCGCACGAGGCCGCTCTGCGCCTCCTCGCATTCGCGCGCACGCACTGGCCCCATGCTCGCCATGTCCTCGCGCAGCATCTTGGCCGCGCGCTCGGTCATCGCCGCGAGGAAGATCTGGCGCATCTCCTCCGGCGCGCCCTTCAGCGCCAGCGCCATCTGGCGCTTGTCGGCATTCTTCACCAATACCGCGATGGCGGCAGGCATCAGGTTCGCGAGATCGTCGAATGTGAACATCAGCGCGCGGATGCGTTCGGCCGATTCCGGCGCCTTCTCATCGAGCGCGCCCAGAATGATCTCCTCGGTCGCGCGGTCGAAGGCATTGAAAACATCGGCCATAGACTCATGCGGGTCTTTTCGCTGCGCGCGCGACAGATTGGTCATGAATTCATTCTTCAATGTATTCTCGATCTCCAGCACGATCTCGCGCTGCACCGGCTCCATCCGCAGCATGCGCTGGATCACGTCGATCGCGAAATCGCGCGGCAGGGCGGAGAGCACGCGCGCGCAGTGCTCCGGTTTAAGCTTGGCGAGGATCACCGCGACGGTCTGCGGATATTCATTCTTGAGGAAGGCAGCGAGCACGGTCTCGGAGACATTCGAGAGCTTGTCCCACATCGTCCGCCCGGAGGGGCCACGAATATCCTCCATCACCTCCTTCAATTTGTCGTCGGGCAGCAGACCTTCGAGCAAGCGCTCCGTCGTCTCGAAGCTGCCGTGGAGCGAGGAAATGGTGCTGACTTCGCTGGAGAAAAGCACGAGCAGATGCTCCACAACATGCGCAGGCACCCGGCCGAGCTGCGCCATCGCGGTCGAAAGTTCCTTCACCTCATCCAGCCCAAGCTGCTGCCAGATCTGCGCGCCATTTTCCTTGCCGAGCGCCAGCATCAGCGCGGCGGCGCGCTGCATGCCCGAAAATTTCTTGAGTTCGCTGGGTTCGACCATCGGCTGCATGGCAGTGGCAAGACTCCGTTAACCACGAATTTTGGCCGGGCCGCGCACGCGATGCCCTCCCTTCCGCCTATTATAGGAGAAAGGATGCGGCTTTTTCGGATCGGAGCAGACTTAAGGGCATAGCGCAGTGACGACGACGATTTCGAACAGTCTGGTTGGTTTGAGCCTACTTACGGGCGCGAACGGCTTTGCCTCCCTGGGCGGCACGCAGAAGATCGAATCCGCCGCCGTACGCCTCGCCAAGGCAGGCTTCACGCTCGCACCGACCACGCCGCCGTGGAAAGACCAGAAGGCCGCGACCACCACCGACAGCGCCCAGCTTGCCGCGATCAAGCGGCTCACAAGTATTATCGACAAGGCTTCGGGCGGTATCGGCGCGCTGCCGGATGACGTTCAGACGAGCTTCACCGCCTATAAGGCGCTGGACCGGCTGCGGGTGCTGGCGCAAACTGCTGCCGCCGCGATGACCGGCAGCGCCGAGCGGACCAAGCTCGATGCTTTGTTCAAACAAGGGCTGGCCGATCTCCAGTCCTATCTGGGGCAGGCGCCGTCGGACAAGCTCGACCTCGCCTTCGGCATTCCCACCCGCCGCGCGGACACTGTAGGCGTTCCTGCCCGTTCGCAATTCGAGGTGAAGGGCGAAGGCGTGCTGGCGCAGCGCACTGACCCCATCCCCGGCATGACCGGCACCGAGCAGTTCACGATCACGCTCAACAAGCCCAACAGCACCACGAACGATACCGTGCAGGTGGACCTGAGCAGCACACCACAGCCGCCAACACTCGACAGCGTTGCGGACGCGATCAACGCTGCGATCAGCGCAATCCCGCTGCGCAACCCGGACGGCAGCCTGCATATCGACCCGGTGACGGGGCAGACCTCGCCCAAATGGCTGGCGCATTTCGTGCCGGACAAGAGCACCGACAAATGGGGCTTCGCGATCAAGAACCCGGCGCTGGAGCAGGTGTCGATCGCACAGGATAATGCGCCAGACGCGATCATGGTCGCGGCGGGGCAGACCGCATTGGATGCGCCGGAGCGGGTGCAGTTGCTCCGCTTCGATGATCCCGCCAATGGCGGCGCACAACACAGCTATGGCACGATTGCGGGGTTCGACAGGCTTGGTACGGAACTGGCAAAGCTCTCCGCGCCCAAGACCACTCCGCCGAAGGGCGTGACGCTTTCCACACCTCAGGTCTTCGCGCCGACCAGCGCTGCTGCTATCGCCACCGCGCCCGATGGCAGCGCCTATGTCGTCGGCGCCACGGCAGGCGAGCTGGATGCAAACCGACCCGCGGGCAGTCAGGATCTGACGCTCACCAAGATCGACAGCGAAGGCCGCGTGCTGTGGCAGCAGATGCTGGGCGCTTCCACGAACGCATCGGGCGCAGCGGTGAGCATCACGGCGAATGGGGATGTCGTGGTGGCGGGCACAGTTTCCGGCGCGTTCGATGGTGCCAACAGCGACGGCGACATGCTGGTCGCGCGCTATGGCAGCAATGGCGACGAGAAGTTTGCCTCGCTCGTCCGCAACATCGGCGTCGAGCAGGCGAGCGCGATCACCACCGCGAGCGACGGCTCGATCTATGTCGGCGGTACCGCGAAGGGTGTTGGCGGCTTTGGCTCCGGCGATGCGGTGATTGCGAAGCTCGACGCAAACGGCCTCGTCACCGCGCGGCGAACGATTGACGCGGGCGGATCGGAAGGGGTGCACGCGCTGGGTATTGCGGCGGATGGCTCATTGCTCGCGCTCACTGGCGAAAGCGGCCATGCAGTGCTGCGCGTCATCGACAGCGCCACGCTTGCTACCGATACGGCCAGCGTCGATCTGGGTGTCGCCGATGCACGCGCGCTTGCCGTAGCATCCGATGGCAGCATCGCGGTGGGCGGCACGCGGGATGGCGGGGCGAATGGCCGCGACGGCTTCGTCACGCGGCTCTCCGCCAATCTCACCGGCGCATCCACCACAGACATCGCCACCTCCGGCACCGATCAGGTGGACAGCCTCGCCTTCCTGAATGGTCGCCTTTACGCGGGCGGGCGCACCAGCGGCGCGCTCACCGGCCAGACGCGCACCGGTGCGACGGACGGCTTTGTCGTGTCGCTCGATCCCGCGACCGGCGCAGAGCTTTCCGCCCGCCAGTTCGGGCGCGTGGCCGAACAGACCGGCGCGGTGCGCATCGCCGCAGCACCCAATGGCGCCAGCGTGCTCGGCGCGATGGGGCTTTCGAGCGGCAACCTCACCCCGCAGGATTCGGAACTGCTCACCACGCAGACCTCGCTACGCGCGGGCGACAGCTTTTCGGTGCGGCTGAACGACGGCGCGGTGAAGAAGATCGCCATCGCGGCGGACGACACGATGGCTTCTCTGATGAGCCGCCTCAAGACCGCGCTTTCCGGCAAGGCGGCGCTCAGCACCCCGACGGTCGACGGCGACAAGCTGCTGCGCATCGAGGCCAAGGCTGGCGCGGATATTGAGCTGATCGCCGGGCCAGCGGGCAGTGACGCACTCGCCAAGCTGGGGCTGGAACCACAGCGCCTCACCGTCCCCACAATAGCTGGCCCGCGCGAGCCACGCGTGCGCCCCGGCGGAACGTTCGGCCTCGCGCTCACCGACGCGCTCTCGATCGGCTCCGCAAAGGACGCCGCGATTGCGCTCAAATCCATCAAGGACGCGATCTCCACCGCCCAGACCGCCTATCGCTCGCTCTATTGGGATGACAGCAAGGCCGCGCTCGCCGATGCTGGCAATGGCAAGGGCGGCGGACCTTCCGCCTATCAAAAGGCGCAGCTCGCGCGTTATCAGGACGCGCTTACCCGCATCAGCGGCATCACGGGTATCTATTAACCCATGACGATGCAGAACACGCCAAAGCTTACCGACGCAATCGCGCAGGCGATGCGGCATCTGGGCGAGCGCCAGCGCATCATCGCCCAGAACATCGCCAACAGCGACACGCCGGGATACCGCGCGCAGGAATTGGCGGACGCGCCACAGAGCTTTGCGGCGATGGTCGACGGCAGGATCGGCGTGGCGCGGCCCAATGTTTCACTGAGCGATGGCATGCGGCGCCTCGGCGCCAAACCGCTTGCGAGCGGTCATATCATCGCGGACCCGGACATTTCTGAGGTCAAGCCCGATGGCAACACCGTCACGCTGGAAGATCAGGTGCTCAAGATGGGCCGGATCCAGGCCGACTATGCCGCGATGACCGGCCTCTATCGCAAACAGATGGCGCTCATCCGCTCCGCGCTCGGCAAGGGCGGCTCCGCCTGAGGAATAAAGCCGCGAACCAGCAATTACTTCTGGTGCTACCCGCCGCTTTGCCATAGTCTCACCGCATCGCCCTCTGCCGTTGCCCCTCCGGCAGGGATCGAGACAACCATAATGCAGTTCATACGGGTTATATCATGGCAAAAGCGGAAGCATGGCGGCTGGAGGCAGGCAATTATCCTGTCTCTATCATTATTCCACCCCGATATGCGGATCTCGACACACTCGGCCACATTAACAATGTCGCGCTGGCGGCGATGTTCGAGACGGCGCGGGTTCATTTTCATCATCTGTTGGGCCATCATCCATCCGATTCAGGCGTGCGCTGGCTGGTCGCGGCGGTGGACCTGAAATATGTGGCGGAGGCGCACTTCCCCTATGACGTCGCCATTTACAGCGGCATCGGGCGGATCGGCAATTCGAGCTGGACACTCTATTCCGCCGCGTTTCAGCAGGGCGAATGCGTCGCGACCTGTGACACCGTCATGGTGCTGCACGGACCAAAAGGCTCCCGCGTGATCGACTCCCATGTCCGCGCCGTGATGGAAAGCAACATGGCCGCGCCTGCTGTTGTTGCGGCAGAGTAAAAGACTCAGCGCGGCGCGTTACCCTCTGGAGCCAATAAAAAACCCGGCTTGAAAGAGCCGGGTCGTTCATTGCCCTGAGGCGTAGCCGATCGGATAGATCAGCCCTGACGCGCCTTGAAGCGGCGGTTGGTCTTGTTGATGACATAGGTGCGGCCGCGGCGGCGGATCACGCGGTTATCCCGGTGACGGTCCTTCAGCGACTTCAGCGAGTTGCGGATCTTCATGGCTCAGCCTTTGTTCAAGTGATTCTGTGTTTTGCGAAAAACGAAGCGCAGCCCCTATGGCGGGGCGGCGCCAAAGTCAAGGCCAACAGGGCGCTTTTTAAACCGCATCCCCTTGTTCATATTCCATGCAGCGATACTATGTCAGGGTGCCATACAAGCCAACAGGGAGAGCGCGATGACCAATCTGTTCCATAAAGCCAGACTGGCGCTGCCCGCCGTGCTCCTGTTGAGCGCCTGCGCGACCTCTGTCGCCCCGGTTGAAGTGACGCGCTTCCATACGCCCGATCCTGTTCCGGCATCCGGCGGGTTCCTGATCGAGCCGATGATCACTGGCGGGGACAGCAGCATGGAGTTCATCACCTACGCGGCTGCGGTGAGCCAGGAATTGCAGCGCGTCGGCTTTACAGACGAGTCGGGCAAGCAGACTTTCGCTGCCAGCCAATATGTCGTGAAGATGGATGTGCAGCGCAATGTGCAGTCCCCCTATTCCAATCGCTCTCCGGTCAGTGTCGGCGTCGGTGGATCGACCGGTAGTTATGGCAGTGGGCTTGGCCTCGGCATTGGCATCGATCTTTCCGGCAAGCCCAAAGACATCGTGACCACATCCCTCGCCGTGCAAATCCGCAAGCGCGCGGACAACAGCGCGATCTGGGAAGGCCGCGCCACCACACAGGCGAAGGACGGTAGCCCCGCCGCCCAGCCGGGCCTCGCCGCCGCCAAACTCGCGAGCGCCTTATTTAGCGGCTATCCCGGAAAGTCCGGAGAGACTATCACCGTCAAATGACGGCCTCATTTTCGATCAGCAGCGGCTTCGACGCTGGCAATATTCGCGTCCTCTCCACAGATATCAGCGGCGACATATGGCGCGCCGAGCTGGAAATCCGGCGCGATCAGGATAGCGATTTCTACCAGTGGTTCCATTTCCGCGTATCGGGCGCGGCGGGGCGCGAGGTGGAGCTGACTATCTCCAACTGCGCGGGCGCGGCCTATCCGCAGGGCTGGCCGGGCTATAAAGCGCGGGGCAGCGAGGACCGCGAAAACTGGCGGATGCTGGATACGGCCTATGTCGATGGCCGCCTCATCATTCGCGCGACGCCGGAGACGAACGCGCTGTGGGTCGCCTATTTCGCGCCCTATTCGATGGAACGGCACCACGATCTCGTCGCATGGGCCGCAGTCCAGCCGGGCGTCACCCACAAGGAACTGGGGCTGACGCTGGACAGCCAGCCGCTCGATATGCTGACTATTGGCGAAGGCGCAAAACAGGTGTGGCTCTATGCGCGCCAGCACCCCGGCGAGACGATGGCTGAGTGGTGGATGGAAGGCGTAATCGAGCGGCTGTGTGAGCCTGAGGATTCGGTCGCGCGGCTGCTACGGCAGAAAGCGACTTTCCACATCGTACCCAATATGAACCCGGATGGCAGCAGGCGGGGGCATCTGCGCACCAATGCGGTGGGCGTGAATTTGAACCGCGAGTGGCATGAACCCTCGCTGGAGCGCAGCCCGGAAGTGTTCAATGTGCGCACCGAGATGGACCGTACCGGCGTCGATTTCGCGATGGATGTGCATGGCGACGAAGCTATTCCTTATGTGTTCATCGCCGGGTTCGAAGGCATTCCGTCGCTCGATGAGGGACAACTCGCGCTGTATAACAAATATCGCGACATCCTTGCCGCGCGGACGCCCGATTTCCAGACGGCGGTGGGCTATCCCACATCACCGCCGGGCAAGGCCAACCTCTCTATGTCCACCGCGCAGCTTGCCGAGCGTTATGGCGCGGTGAGCATGACGCTGGAAATGCCGTTCAAGGATCATGACGACCTGCCAGACGCGGAGTTCGGCTGGTCGCCCGCACGCTCGATGCAGTTGGGTAAGGATTGCCTCGCCGCGCTCGCTGAGATTATCGACGAGATTTAGTAGGGCAGCGCTTCCGACCCATCGAGACGGTGGGTGCAGCCGAGCGCGCGGCCATCATCTGCATCAGACAGCGCTGCAACCGTGCGCCAGCCCTCCGCGCGTAGCATCTTCGCCCGCTCCGCATCATGGCCCAGCGGCAGGAAGATGCGTCGGCTTGCCTCCGCGCCGAAGCCCGCGTCGATCAGCGGATCGGGATAGAGCGAGAAGCCGATGGCCGCCTCGGTGCTGCCATCCGCATGCGCGATGCGATAGCCCCCGCCGCGCCCCAGCTCGCCCACGAATCCTTCCGCGAAAATCGAGAAGCCAAACCAGCTCTGATATTCGAAGCCATGCCGCTCGGTCGGATCGAGCGTCAGCGTGATGTCCCAGCCGATCGGCTTGGCGATGGCACGCAATGCCGCAATGCGATCGGCGAGAGCGCCGCCCAGCGTGGCATCGATCGCCTCCAGCCGTTCCATCGCGGGGTGAAATGGCCCGGTTGCCTCGATGAGCGGCAGATAGGCCGCAGCCGCTTCGCCCAGCGCAACGAGGCCGCCCGCATCCTTCGCGTCGAGGCGCGCGCGCACCGGCTCGATCAGCTCCGCCGCCAAGGGCATTGGCCCAGCCGCGAGGCGATCAACCAGATCGGGTAGCGTGAAATCTATCGTGATGCCGGTGACGCCCGCCGCCTGAAGTGCCTCTATCGCTACGCCGACAATCTCGGTCGCGGCGGCGTCGCTATCCGTGCCGATCAGTTCCGCGCCGAGCTGCATCTCCTCGCGCTCCGGGCGGAGCTGATCCGCGCGCAGGCGGAGCACCGGTCCGGCGTAGCACAACCGCAACGGTCGCGTGGCTTTCGCGAGGCGCGTGGCGGCAATGCGGCTCACCTGCGCGGTGATGTCGGGCCTGAGCGCCAGCATCCGCTGCGAGGCGGGGTCGATAGCGCGGAGGAGATCCTGCGCCCCCGCCGATTGCAGCCGCGCGAGCAGCGTATCCTCAAACTCCGCCAGCGGCGGCATCACCCGCGCATAGCCATGCGCCGCGACGCTATCCAGCACATTGCGGACCAGCCGCGCCGACGCCTCTGCCTGCGGCGGCAGACGGTCCGACAGACCTTCGGGCAAGAGGCCGGTGTCAGCGAGTGGTGTGGATGCGCTCATGCGCGCCCTTTAGGCGGCAATGGCGAACGCGGCAAGGGACTCTCATCACATCCTTCATCCGCGCCTTCATCAGCACAGATGCCGGATCAATTGCGATTATTTGGATTGATCATAGGCTGGCCCGCTGTGAAATTTATATTCGGGTCTGACGCTGGCTGCCCAGGACCAACCATCTCTTTTGGTGGGATCGGTGGTGTATCCTTAAAGCCAGGATGACAACCATTCCGTTTGAGCTCACTCATAAGAGCGTTGAGCCTAACGGTTTGTTCAGCGTGCATTCCGATTGCATCACCAAGATTCCTAGGATTGGATTGAACACTAAATTCGGGCGCGCCGCGATTCATTGAATCAATAATCTCTTGGCATTTTTCCGGACTTATCGACAGAGAAGTCAGCCGATCAAGACGGTTTTCGAGAGAAACAGCTAGCAATCCGAGCGTCGCGCCTTCCGACCGAAAAACGGGAGTGATTTTGTCGTCTGCCGCAGCACCCCGTTCCACATGGGCGGTCACTCTGGTTTTCGTGCCGTTCTCCAAAGGCTCAAGATCGACGATCATCTCTGTGGCAATTTCTCCACCACTCATGACCGACCAGACAAGTTCATTCGATGTACGAGAAAATTTCATGAGACGAGACGCATTGTCTGGAGCACCTGCGGCGGGATCAAAATCCATATTCTGGAGCGCTTCAGCGACCACTGCAGGCGGCCTGTCGACTACCCTGCTGTAATCACCACCAAAGACGCCTGAAAAATACAGCGCCAAGCCTCCTAACGGGGCATACATGAAGAGAAACCGCGACATTAAAATCCTCCGCAAAACACAGAGGAAATCATAAAATGATCTTGTTTAATTTTTATTTTGTGATGATTGTAAAATAAATATCCAAAATGGTTCTATAAAATAGAACATAATCATATTTCATTACTGGTGTAATACTACATCAACATGTCAACCGCATGCAGCGCCAGCCCCACCAACCCGCCGACCAAGGTGCCGTTGATGCGGATATATTGCAGATCGCGCCCTACCGCGCCCTCCAGCCGATCGGTCACGGTCTGCGCATCCCAGCCGCGCACCGTCTCGCTCACCAGCTTGACGATACCGTCGCCATAGCTGGCGGTGAGGCCGACGACCGCGCGGCGGGCGAAGCGGTTGATGACCATTTTCAGCGCGGGATCGCTCTCCATGCTCGCGCCGATGGATTTCAGTATCTCGCCAAACTTGCCCGCCATTACGGCTTGGGGATCGCGCGCCATCTTGAGAAGCGCGGTGCGCGCCTGCTCCCACAGCCCGTCAATCCAGCGCTGCATCGCCGGGTTGGCAATGATCTCATCGCGCACCCGCGCCACCTTGGCCTGCATCTCCGGGTCATGCTGGAGGCGGTGGGCAAGGCTTTGCAGCCCTTCCAGCGCGCGCAGACGCACCGGATGCTCGCGGTCCTCCGCCATCTCGGCGAATAGTTTCAACAACCCGTCGAGGATCGCATTGGCCAGCGTCTCATCAAGTCCGGTCCAGCGCAAAATCTTCCCCGCACGCTGGCTCACCATCTCGCGGATAAGGTCGGCCTGCGATTCGAGCGTGCGCGCGGCCCAGCTTATGCCCGCATCGATCACCGCCTCGTGCCGCCCTTCGCGCATGGCGGCGTCAAGCGCTTGGCCCACCAGCGGCGCGAGGTTGAGCGCGGCGAGGCGCTGCTTCAGTGCGCCCTTCGCCATACCACCGAGGCGCTCCTCGTCCATCGCCTCCAGCATATCTGCCGCTAGTCGCGACGCGCCTTGCCGCAGGCGACCTTCCACACCCAGCGCGGGCCGCGCGAGGAACCGCCCCACCGCGCCCGCGACATCCAGCCGCATCATCCGCCGCGCCACCACATGCGGTACGAGGAAATTGTCGCGCAGGAAGGCGGCGAGCGTATCGCCGATCCGGTCCTTGTTGCGCGGGATGATTGCGGTGTGGGGGATAGGAAGCTTCAAGGGATGACGGAACAGCGCCGTCACCGCGAACCAGTCCGCCAGGCCGCCGACCATCGCCGCCTCTGCGAAAGCCTGTACGAAGCCCATCGCCGGGTGCACATGATCCAGCGCCCGCGCCACGAAAAACAGCGCCGCCATCGCGAGCAGCAGGCCGGTCGCCGCGCGATAGACCGCACGATCCTGCCGGTCCGTCTCCGCCATCGGTGACAATGCAAACTTCATGACGCAGAGTTCAAGACGATCCGCGTGCCGAGCGCAAGGCCTTGCCGGCTATTATTCGGCAGGCTGAGTCGCCGCGCCTTCGCCATGCTTGTCAGGATCATAGGTAAGCAACGCCTTGCGCAGCTTCGGCCCGATCTTTGCTTCAAACCCGATCGCGAGACTGAAGGCAGACGGCACGATCAGCAGCGTCAGCATGGTGGAGAGGATCAAGCCGCCAATCACCGTCACGCCCATAGGCGCGCGCCATGCACTGTCGCCAGTGAGCGAGAGCGCCGTCGGCACCATGCCCGCCACCATCGCCACAGTCGTCATGATGATCGGCTGCGCGCGTTTGTGGCCAGCATCCATGATCGCGTCATATTTGGAAACGCCCTTCTCCATCTCCTCCAGCGCGAAGTCGATGAGCAGGATCGAGTTTTTCGCCACAATGCCGAGCAGCATCAGCAGGCCGATCAGCACGGGCAGGGAAATCGGCATATTGGTGAGATGCAGCGCCAAAGCTCCGCCCAATGGCGCCAGCGCCAGCGAACTCAGGTTCACAAATGGTGGCATTGCGCGCTTGTAGAGCAGCACCAGCACCGCAAACACCAGCAATATGCCAGAAATCACGGCGATGATGAAGTTGGTTACCAGCTCTTTCTGCCATTTCGCGTTGCCGACATCGAGCTTGCGAATGCCATTGGGCATATTGGTAAGGATCGGCAGCGCGTCGATCTTATCGGTCGCCTCGCTGCTCACCACGCCCGGCGCGAGATCGGCGCCGATCACGACGCGACGGACCTGATTATAGCGCCTTATTTCGGTCGGCCCCGCGCCGAAGCTGATATCCGCCACCAGCTTCAAGGGTACAGAGCCGCCATTGGCTGTTGGCACCGGCATGTTCTGGATCGAGGAAATGTCCTTACGCGCATCCTCCTCCATCGATACGCGGATTGGCACCTGACGATCGGAGAGTGAGAATTTCGCGCTGTTCTGGTCGATGTCGCCCAGCGTCGCCACGCGCACCGCCTGACTGAGGGCGACAGTCGTCACACCAAGATCTGCAGCGAGATCCATGCGCGGCTTGATGATGATTTCCGGGCGCTTGATATCGCCATTGACGCGCGGGGCGCGTACCTCGGGTATCGTAGCCATCTGATCGACCAGCGTGTGCGCCGTCCGCTCAAGCAGTTCAGGATCGTCTCCGCCCAGCATGATCGTAATGTCGCGTCCACTCGAAGGCGCGCCACCCTGATCCTGCGACTGGAAATAAACCCGCGCATCCGACACGCGCGCCAGCATGGGCGCCGTCCGCCTTTCCCAATCCACGCTGCTGGTCGGCCGATCCTTGCGCAGCGTCAGAAAGATGTCGGCGCTGGTAGTCTGGATGTTGCTGAACGCGGTTTCCACAAACTCCTTGTCACGCATCAGTGACTCGGCGACTTCCTGCGTCACTTTGGTCGCCTGCGCCAGCGTGGTGCCTGGCACCAGCTCTATCTTCACATGGCTGTTATTGACATTTTGCGTCGGCTGGAAGGTGAAGGGCAAAGTGTAGAAAGCGAGTACCGTCGCCGCGAGCGCACCACCGCCGCCCATCAGCACCACCTTGTAACGATGCTCGAGCGACCATTTGAGGAGGCGCATATAATTATCCATCAGCAAGCCTTCGCCGTGGGATTCTTCGCCGTGGGACTCCAGGAAATAGGCTGCGACCATCGGCGTAATCATGCGCGCCACAGCAAGGCTGAGCAGCACCGCGACAACGACGGTCATACCGAACTGGATGAAGAACTGGCCGGAAATGCCCGGCATCAGGGCAACCGGCAGGAACACCGCGACGATCGACATGGTGGTCGCCAGCACCGCGAGACCGATCTCATCCGCCGCGTCGATAGACGCCTGATAAGCGGATTTGCCCATGCGCATATGCCGCACGATATTCTCAATCTCGACGATCGCGTCATCGACTAGCACGCCCGCGACAAGGCTGAGGGCCAGCAACGACAGGCCATTCAACGTAAAGCCCATCAGGTCCATCAGCCAGAATGCTGGAATAGCCGAAAGCGGGATTGCGAGAGCCGAAATGAAAGTAGCCCGCCAATCCCGCAGAAACAGGAACACGATGATGACGGCCAGTATCGCGCCTTCTACCATCGCTGTCATCGCGCTGTGATACTGGACCTTGGTGTAATCGACGGTCGTGAACAGCTCCTTGAAGCGGACGCCGGGATGCTCCTTCGAGAGCGCCGCCAGCTCCTTTTTCGCGGCCTCATAGACAGTAACATCTGAGGATCCCTTGGATTTTTCCAGCTGGATGCTCGTCACTTGCTTGCCGTTCATCAGCGAGACGGAGCGCTGCTCGGCATACATATCCTTCACATCGGCAAGTTCATCCAGCCGTACCGTGCGGCCATTGCCGATCTGGATCTGCGTCTGGCCGAGAGAATAAGCAGTACGCGCATTGCCCAGCACGCGGACAGATTGCTCGGCGCCCGCAATCTCCGCGCGGCCACCCGCGGCATTGATATTCATCGCCCGCATCTGCTGGTTGATCTGGGCGGCGCTGACGCCGTAGGCCTGCAACCTGTCAGGCTTCAGGATCACCCTGATTTCGCGATCGACCCCGCCGCCGCGCGTGACGGCCGCCATACCCTCAATGCCAAGCAGTCGCTTCGCGACCGTATTGTCGACAAACCAGGAAAGCTGCTCCAGCGTCATGTCGGTCGCCTCGACGCTCCAATAGGCGATCGGTCCGCCATCGATATCGATGCGCGTCACCTGCGGCTCCAGGATACCATCAGGCAGATCGCTGCGGATCTGAGAGATCGCGTTGCGCACATCGTTCATCGCCCTGTCAACCGGCGTGCCGATGACAAACTGCACCATCGTGAAGCTTGATCCTTCACGGGCATAGGAGATTATTTCGTCGACGCCACTGATGCCGCGCACTGCCGCCTCGACGCGCTGTGTGACCTGCGTTTCGAGCTCGGACGGCGCAGCGCTAGGCTGCGTAACCTCAATCCGCACCGCCGGGAAGCTGACATCGGGGTTATTGTTGATGTCCATGCGAATGAAGGACACGATGCCCGCAAGTAGCAAGCCAGAGAACAACACCAAGGGCAGCACCGGGTTGCGGATGCACCAGCTCGATATGTTGCGGAAGCTCACTTTTTCTGTCCCGGCTGCGCAGCTTTCTCCAGCTTAGGCTCCACTTTCTGGCCCGGGGTTAGGAATCCGCCCGCCAGCGCCACGACATGCTCACTGCCACTAAGCCCCGTTGCGATAGATACTCCAGCAGCAGACACCTGCCCTATCTTCACGTCACGCCGCTCGACGATATTCTTCGCGTTGACGATGTAGACATAGCTGCCCTTCTCATCATTGAGGATCGCGGATTCCGGCAACACAGCCGACTGGGCCAAGCCACTGACGATCTGCGCCGACGCGAAGCCACCGGGACGAATATCCTTGTGATAGGAGAGTGCGATGCGGGCCACCCCGAGGCGCGTTTGCGGGTCGATCACTGGCGAAAGCTGCCAGATATGCCCTTCATAGCTTTGCGCACCGCCCACCGGCGTCACGCGTGCGGTATCGCCAACCGAGAGGCGCGCGAGATCGCCCTCGCTGAGTTTCGCCTGCAGCTCCATCTCGCCACCCTTGGCGAGGCGGAACAGCACGCCGCTGCCTGCGCCGATTACCTGCCCCGGTTCAACCGTACGGGTGAGCACGAGGCCGCCCGCAGACGCGCGAATATCGAGGCGACCAATGCGTGCGCGTTGTTCGTTATACTGCGCCTCTGCGACGCGCACGCGGGCAAGAGCCGCATCGCGTGCAGCAGTCCGGCGGTCGATATCCGCCTTGCTGACAAAACCATTGGCGACAAGAGCACTGGCGCGATCGAGATCATTCTGGGCCAGGCGGGCATCGGCGCGCGCCACCTGAATGGCCGCCGCCAGCGAAGCGCCCTGCTGCGCCTGCACCGACCGCTCCACCCGGGCCAGAACCTGACCCGGTCGCACCCAGTCACCCGGCTCCACCAGCACCGCGGACACAGCACCGCCTTCGCCAACCACGCCGACCGGCATTTCCCGCCGCGCGGCGAGTGTGCCTGTGCCGTTGATAGCCAGAGACACCGCACTGAGACCGGGCTGGATCACCGTGACACTCGGCACCAGATTGTCACCGCCAAGATTGCGATCATCTACCGTGCTACGGTGTGTGAACCAGTATATCCCGATCAGCACCAGCAAAACGGCCACAGTGATAAGGATAAGGCGCTTGCGTTGCTGCACCCACGCCTGCCCCGCCTCGAGGCTGTCGCCCGTGAACCTGGTCTCGAAATTCATGTCAGCCTTCCCGCGCAGGCGCAATGCCCGCTATGACGTCCCTGTCATAGTGTTTTCTTCGGCTGTCCCAAAATTTCGCCCGACACATGCAACAGCCCCGCTAATGATGGTGCCGGGGTGAAGATAAATCAAGCCTGAACAGAATCCGAATTGCTGCAAACGCGAAACAAAAAAGCGAGATGACCCGTTTCGAGCCATCTCGCCTGAGTTGCTGTGAGATTGCAGGCCGAGCGGGTTAGACCTGCTCGTTACCGGTCGCTGGCAACATTTACCTCGCAACCCCACGACGCATAAGGTTGACAATCGCCAGCAAGATGACTGCGCCGATCAACGAAATAATAACGCTGCTCAGGGAAATAACCTGATTGATCGTGCCGCCGCTGAAGATAAGTCCTCCGATGAACGCGCCGACAATACCAACAACAATATTCATCAATACGCCCTGCTGCGCGTCCGTACGCATGATGATGCTGGCAAGCCAACCAATAACACCGCCGACGATAAGCCAAATAATGAGTCCCATAATATCCTCCTCGTTTCGCTATGCGCCCCGCGTAACATCGCTGTTTCTGTAAAACCCCCGATGGCTATTTCGGTTCCATTAACCCTGTTAATGGAAATGATTTGGAGGAGAGCAGAGACACAAAGAAACCGCCTGCCTCACAGGAGACAGACGGTTAGTCGTCGCACAACCAATTGCGTTTGGGCCGGTGGGGATCAGCGCGGCTCATGCCGCGCGTCACGCTTCAACCTCCGGCCCGAAGCCTCAATAGCGCTGCTGGCGCTCGTACAGTGACTTGTAGTGCTGGATGCGGGTCACGCGCAGGCCCGGCATACCGGAACGATCGACCGCGCGCTGCCATCCGGCGAATTCTTCGAGGGTCAGGGTATAGCGCTCACACGCCTCATCGACCGTGAGCAGACCACCGTTAACGGCAGCTACCACCTCAGCCTTGCGACGGACCACCCAGCGGGTCGTTCCCGGGGGGGGGAGCGACTCCAGCGTCAGCGGTTCCCCGAGCGGACCGACCACTTGCGCAGGTCTTATTTTCTGGTTCTCTATCATTCCTACCTCAATTAACGGCTTGGGGCCTATTTCTTAACTCTAGACAGCGCCTTTCTACGGATCAGCCTTCAACATCGGCTAAAGCGCGTTGGTAAACGCCATCTTCACCTTCTTTTCCCCACCATCAATTGATGCGCGACAGCCGGATTGAAGCTGCCGCCCAAAACAACGGGTTCGATCAGACCGTCGCCTTCCGACATGATGGCACATGCCAGAATGTGGACTGGGTCGGGCCCATATTCCTGCCCCCGCAGGAAGCCCTCGGCGATTGCGCGCCCGCATAAAGCGCGCCGCTTTTCCGCCGCCACCATGATATCCGCCATCGACGCAACCCGCAGAGGCTGGCGCGCCGAAGAAGGCGGACTCAGGGTGAAACTCAAATCCATGCGCGTGACAGTAGCGAAAAATGGATAAGGCTCGGTAAACTGGGCGTTTGTAAGCTGTTATCTTTCCCTAACGCGTTGGAGAGAGAGATTGGCGACAGCGATGACGAGCTGATTAAGGGATGCATCCCCGCTCCCGCGCCCCTATATGCCGCGCATGACCCAGTTGTCCGCTAACGCCGATTTCCAGCTCGAAGGGCCGTTTTCCGCGCGAAAGATCGTCGTCGCCATGTCAGGCGGGGTCGATTCGAGCGTGGTCGCGGCGCTCGCCGCGCGCACCGGCGCGGAGGTGATCGGCGTCACGCTTCAGCTCTACGATCATGGCGCAGCGGTTAAGCGCGCGGGCAGTTGTTGCGCGGGGCAGGATATTCGCGATGCCCGTGCGGTGGCGGATCGCATCGGTATTGCGCATTATGTGTTCGATTATGAGACACGTTTCCGCGACTCGGTGATCGCCGACTTTGCAGACGAATATATGGCGGGCCGCACACCCATTCCCTGCGTCAAATGCAATATGGGGGTGAAGTTCACCGATCTGTTCGCGCTGGCGCGGGATCTGGGCGCGGATTGCCTCGCCACTGGCCATTATGTGCGGCGCGTGGTGGGCGCGGACGGCGGTGCTCAGTTGCACCGCGCGGCAGACCCGGCGCGGGACCAGAGCTATTTCCTCTTCGCGACCACGCAGGACCAACTCGATTACTTGCGTTTTCCCTTGGGTGGTCTGCCCAAAGATCAAGTGCGCGAGATCGCGGCGGAGATCGGCCTGCCGGTGGCGATGAAGCCGGACAGTCAGGACATCTGCTTCGTGCCGGATGGCGATTATGCGAGCGTGGTCCGCAAGCTGCGCCCCGATGCTGACGAGGGCGGCGAGATCGTCGATATGGAAGGCGCTGTGCTGGGCCAGCACAAGGGGCTGATCCACTACACAGTCGGCCAGCGCAAGGGGCTGGAACTGGGCGGCCTCAGGGAACCGCTCTATGTGGTTCGGCTGGATGCGGAAGCGCGTCGCGTGATCGTCGGACCGAAGCGCGCGCTCGCGGTGGGCGAGGCGCGGCTCAGCGACATCAACTGGCTCGGTGGCGATTTCTCAGGGCCGCTCCGCGCCAAGGTGCGTTCGCTGGCGAAGCCCGTACCCGCGCAGCTGGAAGGTGAGCGGCTGATCTTCGAGGCAGCAGAATTTGGTGTCGCTCCCGGTCAGGCGGCAGTGCTCTATGATGATGACCGCGTGCTTGGCGGCGGCTGGATCAAGGAAACCGTCAGCGCGAAGGCTGAGACTCCAGCAGGCACCCAAAGCCCGGCTTGAACACCGCCCGCGCGCTACCCAATAGCGGCACGGATGCCCGCACCGCCTTCTCCTCCGGCATATCGTTCACCGAGGCCATCCATGCGTCGTCGCGCACATCCTGCGCGCAGCTTTTCGCGTCGCGTCCGCCAACATAGCGGCACGAGCAGGTGATGCGCGCCGCATAGGCCGCGCCCGTTTCGCCCGCGCGGCGCCACTCGGACCAGTGCCATGCGCCGTAACCCACAAACCCGAGCAGCAGCGCCACGAGCAGCCAGCGCGCCCAATCGACGCGCCCAGATGTGCTCAAATTCATGCGAACCATGACTGCCCTTTTGCAAATGATGTGGTACACGCCCACCGATGACCGGCCCCATCAACAGCAAAAAATGGCTCGCGGCAAGTGTGCTGCTCGTGCTGGCGCTGCTCGCCCTCGCCGGGCTGTGGCACCGCCACGCCGGGGCGCAGGACGCCGCGCCGCCACCGGGGGATGTCAGACGCTACGCCATGATCACCGACGCCGGCCCGGCCAGCGCGCAACAGATCGCGGACGCCGCCGAAGGGCTGTTCGACGCAGACGCCTCCGGCACAACGCAGGCCTTCATACTGATGCGAGACGGCAAGATCGTCGCCGAGCGTTATGGCGAGGGCATAAAGCCGGATACGAAATTGCTCTCCCGCTCCGTTGCAAAGACAGTGACGGCGGCGCTCATCGGCCTAATGGTGTCTGACGGACGGCTGGCGCTCGATAGTCCGGCCCCTGTCCCCGCATGGACCCAGCCCGGCGATCCGCGCGGCGAGATTACGCTTCGCAACCTCTTGCAGATGACATCCGGGCTGGAGCACAGCGAGGACGGCCCACCGCTTTATGAGGCGGATACGGTGCGGATGCTGTTCACCGACGGCGCACAGGATGCTGCGGCCTATGCCGAGGCAAAACCGATCGCCGCGCCGCCGGGCAGCCGCTTCAATTATTCGACAGCGGACACCACAATCCTGTCCGATCTCATGACCCGGATGCTCACCGCCAGCACCGAACCGGAACGGCGGCGCGATGCGATGATGGAGTTCATCCGCGGACGCCTGATAACGCCAGTGGGGCTTTCCAGCCTGACGCCGGAGTTCGACGCGCGCGGCACGATGCTGGGCGGCGCGATGCTTTATATGACGGCGCGGGATTATGCGCGCTTTGGCGAGCTGCTGCGCAACAACGGGCGCGTGAACGGCCATCAGCTGCTCTCCGCGCGCTGGGTGGAATTCATGAAGACGCCCTCCCCGCACAACGCGGGTTATGGCGGCCATCTCTGGCTCAATCATGAGGGGGCCATGAATCCACTATTTCCTGGTCGTGGTTCCAGCCGCATCTTCGCAGCCGTGGGGCATCATGGGCAATATCTGGTGATCGACCCGACGCGGCGCCTCGTCATCCTGCGTATCGGTGTGTCGGTTGACGAACAATATAACGGCGTCAGGCGTGCGCTGGTGCGGCTGATCGAGCTGTTCCCGCAGGGCTGAATTCCGCCCGATTATTTGCCGTGGCCGTCTTCCCGTGCCAGCAACTCCTCTGCCGCGAGCCCGCGCAACGGATCGTCTCCCCCCTCGACATGACCTTCCGGGTCCGGGTGAATCAAGATGTCGACACCGGGGAAGTCCTTGGCAAGTTCCGCCTCGATCTCGTCCATCACGTCATGCGCGGCGCGGATCGTCATATTGGGATCGACCGAGGCATGAAACTGCACGAAGCGATGCGCGCCTGAAGAGCGTGTGCGCATATCGTGGATGCCATGCAGTTGCGGATGGCGTGAGGCGACTTCGATGAAATGCTGCCGCTCCTCGATCGACCATTCCTTGTCCATCAGATGATCGACCGCCTCGCCCGCCGCCACCCATGCGCTGCGCCCCAGCCACAGCGCGATGCCGACGCCGAACAGCGCATCCGCGCCAGAAATGCGCAGATATTGATCCAGCACCAGCGCGACGATGACCGAGAGGTTGAGATAGAAGTCCGATTTATAATGCAGGTTGTCCGTGCCAATGGCGAGGCTGCCTGTGCGCGCGATCACGCGCTTCTGATAAAGCACCAGCGCGAGACTCAACACAATGGCGATGAGCGAAACGCCGATGCCTTCGCTGGCCCCGGCGGTTGAATGGACGCCCGTCATCAGCCGATGGATCGATTCGCCAGCCAGCCCCAGCGCCGCCATACCGATCAGCGTCACCTGAAACAGCGAAGCAAGCGCCTCCGCCTTGCCATGCCCATAGCGATGCTGCTCGTCCGCCGGTTGCGCCGCCCAGTGGACGCCAAGCAGCGTCACCACGCTCGCCACCAGATCGAGCGTCGTATCCGCCAGCGAACCCAACACAGCGACCGACTGCGTGCGCCAGAGCGCATAAGCCTTCAGAAGCAATAATATGCTCGCGACCGCAACGCTCGCCAGCGCCGCGTTGCGCGTCAGCCTGCCGCGCCGCTCAAATGTGGCCGCATCTTCGCTCATGGATAGAGCATCCCCTTGCTCCAGCCGCCCTTGCCATCGCTCGTGTAGAGCCAGCGCTCGTGCAGCCGGTGCTCGCGGTCCTGCCAGAATTCGATCCGGCGCGGTATCAGGCGAAAGCCCGACCAGTGCGGCGGGCGGGTAACGTCCTGCCCCTCAAATTTTGCGTTCATATCCGCATATCGGCTCATGAAGGTTGCGCGGCTGTCCAGCGGGCGGGATTGGTCGGACGCCCAGGCGCCTAACTGGCTGTCGCGGCTTCGGGTCGCGAAATAGGCGTCGGCGGTCGCGTCATCCACCCGCCCCACCGCGCCCTCGATACGGATCTGCTTGCGCAGCGACTTCCAGTGAAACAGCAGCGCCGCATTGGGATTGACCAGCAGATCGCCCGCCTTGCGCCCCTCGAAATTGGTATAGAAGATGAAGCCATCCGGCCCATGTCCTTTCAACAGCACCATGCGCACCGAGGGGCGGCCATCTGCATCCACCGTCGCCAGCGCCATCGCGTTGCTGTCGTTGATTTCGCTCGTACGCGCCTCGGCATACCATTCATTGAACAGCGTAAATGGTTCGTCAGTCATGCGTCTTTCCTACCCCGCAGCGCAGTATGAGTCGAGCGGTCACACATATTTCACAACATTCTTGTCTTGAAGCATGAGGCGCGGTGCGCCACATGATGCACATCAAAAGCGCAAGGTTTATTTCAGGACGGGCATGGCTGATCCTTACAGCATATTGGGCGTAGCGCGCGGCGCGAGCGAGGCGGAGATCAAATCCGCCTATCGCAAGCTCGCGAAAGAGCTGCACCCTGACAAGAACAAGGACAATCCCAAGGCGGCGGACCGCTTCTCGCAGGTCAGCAACGCCTATGACCTGCTGTCGGACAAGGACAAGCGCGCCCGCTTCGACCGGGGCGAGATCGACGCCGACGGCAACCCCACCTCGCCCTTTGGTTATGGCGGCGGCGGATTTGGCGGGCGCGGCGGCAACAGCAACGCCTATACAGCCTATGGCTCTGGCGGGCATGGCGGACCAGAAGGCTTTGAGTTCGGCGGGGGTGGCGGACCGGACCTTGGCGATCTGTTCGAGGGGCTGTTCGGCGGTGGCAAGCGCGGCGCATCCGGCTTTGGCGGCGATTTCGGCGGCGCTCAGGGGCGCGGACGCGGCGGGCGGGCGGCGAAAGGCGCCAACGTCAATTATCGCCTCGCGGTCGACTTCGTCGACGCCGCCACCCGCGCCACCCAGCGCATCACATTGCAGGATGGCAAGACCATCGACGTCAAGCTGCCGCTTGGCCTTGAGCAGGGCACGCAAATGCGCCTCGCCGGCAAGGGCGAGCAGGGGCCGGGCGGCAATGGCGACGCGATCATCACCATCGAGATTCGCTCCCACCCCTTCTTCACGCAGGATGGGCATAATGTGCGGCTTGACCTGCCCATCACGCTCGACGAGGCGATGAACGGCGCGAAGGTGAAAGTGCCGACCGTCGAGGGGCCGGTGATGCTCGCGGTGCCGCCGGGCAGCAGCTCGGGCAAGACGCTGCGTTTGAAGGGACGCGGCTTCAGCCTCAAGAATGGCGAACGTGGCGACCAACTCGTCACCCTGATGATCGACCTGCCCGCAGACGACGCAGAGCTGAAGGAATTCCTCACCCGCTGGAGCGACCGCCGCCCGATCCGCAGCGCGCTGGGCGGATAGGGTCTGGGTCCAGCACCGGGAGAGAAACAGATGAAGGAAAGCTCTCCCATCTCTCCAGAGGCGCGCCGCGTTTCCGGCCGGGGACGCAGGCGGCTGCCATGGCAGGATGAGCGGGGCCGCGCGCATATCCTCACCCATGTCTGGATCGTCGCGAAGCGTGTCGCGGTCGGCGTCTATAATGACGGCTTCATTCACGCAGGTAATCTCGCTTATCTCTCGCTGCTCGCGCTGTTTCCGTTCTTCATCGTCGCCGCGTCCATCGCCAGCGTCTTCGGCCAGACGCAGGACGGCACGGAGGCGGTCAACGCCTTCTTCATGGCGGTGCCGCGCAATGTCGCCGATGCGCTGCGCCAGCCGATTCACGATGTGATCCACGCCCGCACCGGCTCCGGTATCGTCTGGCTCGGCGTCGCGGTGGGCGTGTGGACCAGCGGCAGCCTGATCGAGACGATCCGCGACATCCTCCGCCGCGCTTATGGCACGCATAGCGGCGCGCCCTTCTGGCAACACCGCCTGCGCGCCATTGCCATCGTGATCCTGAGCGTGATCGGCACTATGATCGCCTTTTCGGCACAGGTGGCGATTGCAGGCATTGACCAGTTCATCCAGCGCGTCTTTCCGTTTGCGGATCAGGCGATCTATCTGGTGCAGGCGACGCGGCTCGTGCCGCTCGTGGTGCTGTGCCTCACGCTCTACGGGCTGTTCTACACGCTGACGCCCAAGAAATACCGCCTCTCCCCATGCCCCAAATGGCCGGGTGCAGTGCTCACCGCCTTGTGGTGGTATGGCACGGTGATGGTGCTGCCGTGGGTGCTTTCGCACCTTTCCACATACGATATGACCTATGGCAGCCTCGCCGGTGTGATGATTACGCTCATTTTTTTCTTTGTCGTGGGGCTTGGCGTGGTAATTGGCGCGGAGCTGAACGCCGCGTTGGCCGATTTGCCGCCGCTGGACGATCAGGATAGACAGGGCAAACAAGAGGTGGACCACGCATGACGGGTTTGATGGCAGGGAAGAAGGGGCTGATCATGGGCCTCGCCAACGACAAGTCGCTCGCCTGGGGCATTGCGAAGGCATTGAGCGCGCAGGGCGCGGAGCTGGCTTTCTCCTATCAGGGTGAGGCGTTGGAGAAGCGCGTGCGCCCGCTCGCCGCAGAATTGGGGTCCGATTTCCTGCTGCCGTGCGATGTCTCTGACATGGCCGCGCTTGATGCGAGCTTCGATGTGCTGAAGGAGCGCTGGGGCACGCTCGATTTCGTCGTCCACGCGATTGGCTTTTCGGACAAGAACGAGCTGCGCGGCCTTTATGTCGACACCAGTCTTGAGAATTTCCTGCTGACGATGAACATCTCGGCCTACAGCTTCGTCGCGGTGGCGAAACGTGCTCGCGCGATGATGCCGAACGGCGGCGCGCTGCTCACGCTCTCTTATTATGGCGCGGAAAAAGTGATCCCGCATTACAACGTGATGGGTGTCGCCAAGGCGGCGCTCGAAACCAGCGTCAAATATCTCGCGATGGACTTGGGGCCAGAAAATATTCGCGTCAACGCCATCTCCGCCGGACCAATCAAGACGCTGGCGGCATCCGGCATCGGCGATTTCCGCTACATCATGAAGTGGAACGAATATAATTCGCCGCTGCGCCGCAATGTGACCATCGAGGATGTCGGCGGCGCGGGGCTGTATCTGCTCTCCGATCTCGCTTCGGGCGTTACCGGCGAAATCCACCATGTTGACGCGGGCTACAACGTCATCGGTATGAAGGCCGAGGACGCGCCGGACATGACGCTGGACTAAGCCAGAGTGAATATCCGAGTTATCATCTTGAGTAGTTTGTTGGGCGTTGCCACAGCGCCTAACACTGCTAATGCTGAAGACCCTAATCCTTGGTTGCCGGTCTCTAAATCTTCTACAGGTACAGTTTGGTCGATTAGGTTTTCCGACCTAATTAATAAGAGTAATTTTTACCCGCAAATATGGGTAAAACTTGATCATTCTTCTGATAAATCTGTCAAATACAGAGAAACGAAGTCGCTAATCAAATTTGATTGTCAAGCGCTAAAATATCAAACTCTTACTGACATTACATATGATGCCGAGGGTCAGGTAATCGACTCACTTCAATATAATTATCCCTCGTATAAATACGCACCACCGGATTCTGTTATTGAATCAACGCTCAAAATGGCCTGTCCAAAGGATGAACAGTAATGAGCTTCAACACATTCGGTCGCGTATTCCGCTTTTCGACCTGGGGGGAGAGCCACGGCCCCGCCATCGGTGCGGTGGTGGACGGTTGCCCGCCGGGCCTTGCCTTGACCGAGCGTGACGTCCAGCCCTTTCTCGATAAGCGCCGCCCCGGCACATCGAAGTTCACCACGCAGCGGCAGGAGCCGGATCAGGTCCGCATCCTCTCAGGCGTGTTTGAGGGCAAGACCACCGGCACGCCGATCAGCCTGATGATCGAAAATGTCGACCAGCGTTCCAAGGACTATGGGGACGTCGCCAAGGCCTATCGACCCGGCCATGCCGACTATGCCTATGATGCGAAATATGGCTTTCGTGACTATCGCGGCGGCGGGCGGAGCAGCGCGCGCGAGACGGCATCGCGCGTGGCGGCGGGCGCGGTGGCGCGGCTCGTCATCCCGGAAGTGCAGATTCTCGCCTATGTCAGCGCCATCGGCGGTGACGCGATCGACATGGACCATTTCGACGCGGCGGAGATCGGCAAGAACCCGTTCTTCTGCCCGGACGCTCAAGCGGCGGCGCGCTGGGAGAAACTGGTCGACGCCGCCCGCAAGGATGGGTCGTCCCTTGGCGCAGTGGTGGAATGCGTCGCGACTGGCGTTCCCGCCGGATGGGGCGCGCCGCTCTACGCCAAGCTCGACAGCGAACTCGCGAGCGCGATGATGAGCATCAACGCGGTGAAGGGCGTCGAAATTGGCGACGGCTTCGCAGCAGCAGCGCTACGCGGCGAGCAGAACGCCGATCCGATGCGGCCCGGTGAGAATGGCAAACCGGTTTTCGAGGCAAACCACGCAGGCGGCATCGCCGGTGGCATTTCTACCGGCCAGCCGGTGAAGGTGCGCGTCGCGTTCAAGCCAACCAGCTCGATCCTGATCCCGGTCGAGACGGTCACGCGCGAAGGTGAAGCGAGCGAAATCATTACCAAGGGGCGGCATGACCCCTGCGTCGGCATTCGCGGCGTTCCGGTGGTCGAGGCGATGATGGCGCTGGTGCTCGCGGACCAGAAGCTGCTCCACCGCGCACAATGCGGTTAAGGATCAGCCCACCGCCACCTTATCCCCCACCGCTAACATTCCCACCCCCTCCGGCACCGCGTTCATCCCGAACAGCGCGCCTTCCGCATTGAACTGCCCAAGGCGGCGCAACGTCATCGGCACTGCGTTACCTTCATTCCGCTCACCCGTTTCCGGCTGTTGCGTGATGACGATGCAGCGCGAGCAGGGCTTGGCGAAGCGCATCGGCACTGCGCTCACCGTCAGCCCTGCCCAGCCTCGCTCGGCCCATGCTTCGCTTACGCCAGAGAGCACAATGTTCGCCCGAAACCGCGCCATCTCGACCGGTGTTTCAAGAGTGGAGTTGAGCGCGGCGAGCGATGTCTCGCTGGTCACGAGGATCGGAAAGCCATCCGCAAAGCTGACTTTCTCCCCGGCGCGCGCATAATCCGGGTTCACCGGGCGCAGCGTCTCCTCCGGCATAAAGGCGAGAAGCAGCTTCCGCCCCGCAACTTCCGAGACAAGGCGGCTGGCGTCATTTTCCACCACATGGGCGGGAACACTATCGCGCCAGACAGTGACGGGAGAAAGCGTGCTGCCCTCAACGGAAGCAGGCAGCACCGCTTCGCCTTCCGCTGCACGCAGATGATAGCCTCCTGTCCCAATACGCATCCCGATCCGCGCCAGCGCAGGAAGCTCGCGCCGGGTGACGAAGCGGCCAATCTCGTCCACCAGCATCCAGCGCCGGTCTCCCCATAGCCCGCGCGGCGTCACCTCCGCACTTTCCAGCGCCACCGGCCCAAGGCTCTTCACCGGAAAGATCGTAAGCGCGCTGATGTGCATATCCGCACCACCCTAAAACAAACCCGCCCGGAAGCGAACCTCCGGGCGGGCATTTATAATCAACTCAGCTCAGCCGAGCGATGATCTCATTCCACATCTTCCGTGGTGAAATCGTCGCCCTGCACCTTGGCGAGCGGATCGTCGCCGATCGCCGCTTCCGGGCCCTGCATCAGCTCATAGGCATGCTCCTCGGCGGCCGATTGCGGCGCGATGAGGTGCTGCTCAAGGCTGCGGAGCGAAGCGCGGAGCGCGGCGTCGCGGCTGTTCGCCGTGACGCGCAGGCGGTTCATACCCGCACCGGTACCTGCCGGGATCAGACGGCCGACGATCACGTTCTCCTTGAGGCCGATGAGCGTGTCCTTCTTGCCCTGCACCGCGGCTTCGGTGAGCACGCGGGTCGTCTCCTGGAAAGACGCCGCAGAGATGAACGAACGCGTCTGCAACGAGGCCTTGGTGATGCCAAGCAGAACGGGCTTGCCCTCGGCGGGCTGCTGCCCTGCTTCGAGCTTGGCGTTCATCTCGTGCATTTCCTCGGCGTCGAGCTGCTCGCCCGGCAACAGGGTGGTGTCGCCGCCGTTGGTGATCTCGACCTTCTGCAACATCTGACGAACGATCGTTTCGATATGCTTGTCGTTGATCTTCACGCCCTGCAAGCGATAGACTTCCTGGATTTCGCTGACCAAATATTCGGCCAGCGCCTCGATGCCGAGCACCTCCAGAATGTCATGCGGATCCGGCGAACCACCGATCAGGTTGTCGCCGCGCTTCACATAGTCGCCTTCCTGAACGTCGATCACCTTGGACTTGGGGATCAGATACTCAATCGCCTCACCGCCGTCCTCTGGCTGGATCGCGATCTTGCGCTTCGCCTTATAGTCCTTGAGGAACTGGACGCGGCCAGACACCTTGGCGATGATCGCGTTATCCTTGGGCTTGCGCGCCTCGAACAGTTCAGCAACGCGCGGCAGACCGCCGGTGATGTCGCGGGTCTTGGCGGCTTCGCGGGAGACACGGGCGAGAACGTCACCTGCATTAACCTGCTGCCCATCCTCGACCGAGAGCATTGCACCGATAGCAAGCATATAGCGTGCCGCCTCGCCGCTCTCGTCGTCGAGCAGGGTGAGGCGCGGACGGAGATCCTCCTTGGTGCGCGCAGACGCACGATGCTCGGTGACGACGCGCTGGGCGATACCGGTCGCTTCGTCAACCTGCTCGGTCAGCGTCTTGCCGTCGATCAGATCCTGATACTTCACGACGCCCGGCTTTTCCGTGATCACCGGCATGGTGTACGGATCCCACTCGGCGATCCGGTCGCCCTTAGCCACCTTGTCGCCATTGGCGCCGAGGATCACCGCACCATAAGGCAGGCGGTGCACCGCGCGCTCGCGGCCCTCGTCGTCGATGATCGCCAGCTCGCCATTACGGGCGAGGCTGAGGCGACGACCGCGGCTGTCGACGATGGTCGGCATGTCACGCAGCTCGATCTTGCCGTCCGAAACCGCTTCGAGGTTCGAGGTTTCGTTGAGCTGCGCTGCGCCGCCGATGTGGAAGGTACGCATGGTGAGCTGGGTGCCCGGCTCACCGATCGACTGGGCGGCGATAACGCCGACCGCCTCACCGATGTTGACCGGCGTACCGCGTGCGAGGTCACGGCCATAACATTTGCCGCACACGCCCATCTTCGATTCGCAGATCAGCGGTGAGCGGATCTTGACCGACTGGATGCCGATCGCCTCGATCGCGGCGACCAGCGCCTCGTCGAGCAGCGTGCCCTCGGCAACGAGGATGCTGCCATCCTTGCTGTCGACAATGTCCTCCGCCGTGGTGCGGCCAAGGATACGCTCGCCAAGCGACGCGATGACCGAGCCGCCCTGAACGATCGCCTTCATCTCCAGCGCACGATCGGTGCCGCAATCTTCCTCGACGATGGTGCAGTCCTGAGACACGTCGACCAGACGACGGGTCAGGTAACCGGAGTTCGCGGTCTTCAACGCCGTATCCGCGAGGCCCTTACGCGCGCCGTGGGTCGAGTTGAAGTACTCAAGAACGGTCAGACCCTCCTTGAAGTTAGAGATGATCGGCGTCTCGATGATTTCGCCCGAAGGCTTCGCCATCAGGCCGCGCATACCCGCGAGCTGCTTCATCTGCGCCTGAGAACCACGCGCACCGGAATGTGCCATCATGTAGATCGAGTTGATCTGCGCCATGCGGCCGGTCTGGGGATCCTTGGGCTGGGCGCGGATTTCGTCCATCATCGCGTTCGCAACCACGTCACCGCAGCGCGACCACGCGTCGATCACCTTGTTGTACTTTTCCTGCTGGGTGATGAGGCCGTCCTGATATTGCTGCTCATAGTCGGCCACCTGCGCCTTGGTCTCGTCGACCGTGGTTTCCTTGGAGGCCGGGATCACCATGTCGTCCTTGCCGAAGCTGATGCCGGCCTGGAACGCGTGGCGGAAACCGAGGCTCATGATCGCGTCGGCGAAAAGCACCGTGTCCTTCTGGCCGGTGTGGCGATAGACCTGATCGATCACGTCGCCGATTTCCTTCTTGGTGAGAAGGCGGTTGATGATCGGGAACGGCACCTTGTGGCTCTTCGGCAGGCACTCGCCGATCAGCATACGGCCCGGCGTGGTCTCGAAGCGCTTCATCACTTCCTGCCCATTCTCGTCGGTCTGCGGCACGCGCGCGATGATCTTGCTGTGCAGCGTGACGGACTTGGTGAACAGTGCCTGATGCACTTCCGCCATGTCGGCAAACAGCATACCCTCGCCCGGCTCGCCTTCGCGCTCCATCGAGAGATAATAGATGCCGAGCACCATGTCCTGCGAGGGGACGATGATCGGCTTGCCATTCGCGGGGCTGAGGATGTTGTTGGTCGACATCATCAGCACGCGGGCTTCGAGCTGGGCTTCGAGGCTCAGCGGCACGTGGACGGCCATCTGGTCGCCGTCGAAGTCCGCGTTGAACGCGGAGCAGACCAGCGGGTGAAGCTGGATCGCCTTGCCCTCGATCAGCACCGGCTCGAACGCCTGAATGCCCAAGCGGTGGAGCGTCGGCGCGCGGTTCAGCAGCACCGGATGCTCGCGGATCACCTCGTCGAGGATGTCCCAGACCTCCTTGCGCTCTTTCTCAACCCACTTCTTCGCCTGCTTCAGGGTCATTGAGAGACCCTTGGCGTCGAGACGGGCGTAGATGAACGGCTTGAAGAGCTCCAGGGCCATCTTCTTCGGCAGGCCGCACTGGTGCAGCTTCAGCTCAGGACCGGTCACGATCACCGAACGGCCGGAATAGTCGACACGCTTGCCGAGCAGGTTCTGGCGGAAGCGGCCCTGCTTGCCCTTCAGCATGTCGGACAGCGACTTCAGCGGGCGCTTGTTCGCGCCGGTGATGACGCGACCACGGCGGCCGTTGTCGAACAGCGCGTCAACCGCTTCCTGCAACATGCGCTTTTCGTTGCGGACGATGATGTCCGGCGCGCGCAGCTCCATGAGGCGCTTCAGGCGGTTGTTACGGTTGATGACGCGGCGATAGAGGTCGTTCAAATCCGACGTCGCGAAGCGGCCGCCATCCAGCGGCACCAGCGGGCGCAGTTCCGGCGGAATGACCGGCACCACGTCGAGGATCATCCACTCCGGGCGGTTGCCGGATTCGAGGAAGCTCTCAACCACCTTCAGGCGCTTGATGATCTTCTTGGGCTTGAGTTCGGACTTTGTAACGGCGAGCTCGTCGAGCAGCGCCTGCTTCTCGCCCTCAAGGTCGAGCGCGATCAGCATCTGCTTCACAGCTTCCGCGCCGATACCGGCAGTGAAGGCGTCCTCGCCATATTCATCCTGCGCGTCGATCAGCTCGTCCTCGGTGAGGAGCTGATAACGATCCAGCGGGGTAAGGCCCGGCTCGATCACGATGTAGCTCTCGAAATAGAGCACGCGCTCCAGCTGCTTGAGCTGCATGTCGAGCAGCAGGCCGATGCGCGAGGGCAGCGACTTCAGGAACCAGATGTGCGCGACCGGCGCGGCCAGCTCGATATGGCCCATGCGCTCGCGGCGGACCTTGGAGACGGTAACCTCCACGCCGCACTTTTCGCACACGATACCCTTGTATTTCATGCGCTTGTACTTGCCGCACAGGCACTCATAATCCTTGATCGGGCCGAAGATGCGCGCGCAGAACAGGCCGTCACGCTCCGGCTTGAAGGTGCGGTAGTTGATCGTTTCCGGCTTCTTGATCTCGCCGAAGCTCCAGGAGCGGATGCGCTCCGGCGAGGCCAGACCGATCTGGATCTGGTCGAAGGTCTCCGGCTTCTGCATCGGGTTTGCGAAATTGGTCAGTTCGTTCATATATCAATCCTCATTCAGAGGTGAAAAGTCTTGGGGCGGATGAGGGGGGAGCGCCGCGTGATACGCCGCGCCCCCGCGTCCCTTATTCCGCGGCCTCCGGCAGCTCACCGGCAGCGTCATCGTCGGAAAGATCTTCCAATGCGGCCAGCTCGACATTGAGGCCGAGGCTGCGCATTTCCTTCACCAGCACGTTGAAGCTCTCCGGGATGCCAGCCTCGAAGGTGTCGTCGCCCTTGACGATCGCCTCATAGACCTTGGTGCGGCCGACCACGTCGTCGGACTTGACCGTGAGCATTTCCTGCAAGGTGTAGGCGGCGCCGTATGCCTGCAACGCCCAGACCTCCATTTCACCGAAGCGCTGTCCGCCGAACTGCGCCTTGCCGCCCAGCGGCTGCTGGGTGACGAGCGAGTAGGGGCCGATGGAACGGGCGTGGATCTTGTCGTCGACAAGGTGGTGCAGCTTCAGCATGTAGATGATGCCGACAGTCACCTTGCGGTCGAACCTGTCGCCCGTGCGTCCGTCATACAGGTCACTCTGGCCGCTCTCATGCAACCCGGCGAGGTTGAGCATGTCGGCAACGTCCGCTTCCTTCGCACCGTCGAACACCGGGGTCGCCATCGGCACGCCGGTAACGAGGTTCGATGCCAACTCGACGATCTGCTCCGGCGTGCGCGCCTGAATGTCGGCGGCATATTTCTCGCCATAGACGTTCAGGAGACGCTCCTTCACCGCTTCGGGCATCGCACCGCCAGCAGCACCCGGATTAGCCTCGCGCCAATCCTCCAGCGCGTGCTTGATCTGCTGGCCCAAGCCGCGCGCGGCCCAGCCCAAGTGCGTCTCGAAGATCTGCCCGACGTTCATGCGCGAAGGCACGCCCAGCGGATTGAGCACGATGTCGACCGGCGTACCGTCCTCAAGGAACGGCATATCCTCGACGGGGAGGATACGCGAGATGACACCCTTGTTGCCGTGGCGGCCGGCCATCTTGTCGCCCGGCTGCAGCTTGCGCTTCACCGCGACGAACACCTTGACCATCTTAAGCACGCCCGGCGGCAGCTCGTCACCGCGCTGCAGCTTGTCGACGCGATCCTCGAACTTCTCGACGATCAGCTTCACCGCATCGTCATACTGCGCCTTGACGGCTTCGAGGTTGGACTGGCGAGTGTCGTCCTGCACGGCGAACTTCCACCACTCGTGACGCTCGACCTCGGAGAGCAGCTCCTCGGTGATGACCTCGCCCTTCTTGACGCCCTTCGGCGCAGCAGTGGCGATCTGGCCGATCAGCATGTCCTTGAGGCGGTTGAACGTCGCGCGGTTCAAAATGCCGCGTTCGTCCTCGCGGTCCTTCGCGAGGCGGTCGATTTCCTCACGCTCGATCGCCATCGCGCGCTCGTCCTTGTCGATGCCGTGGCGGTTGAACACGCGCACTTCAACGATGGTGCCCGCAACGCCCGGCGGCAGACGCAGCGAGGTGTCGCGCACGTCACTCGCCTTCTCGCCGAAGATCGCGCGGAGCAGCTTTTCCTCCGGCGTCATCGGGCTTTCACCCTTCGGCGTGATCTTGCCGACGAGAATGTCGCCCGGCTCAACTTCCGCACCGATATAGACGATGCCCGCCTCGTCGAGGTTGCGCAGCGCTTCCTCGCCTACGTTCGGGATGTCGCGGGTGATGTCCTCCGGCCCAAGCTTGGTATCGCGGGCCATCACCTCGAACTCTTCGATGTGGACGGACGTGAACACGTCGTCCTTCACGATGCGCTCGGAGATAAGGATCGAGTCCTCGTAGTTGTAACCGTTCCACGGCATGAACGCGACGAGGCTGTTGCGGCCCAGCGCCAGCTCGCCCAGCTCTGTGGACGGGCCGTCAGCGATCACGTCACCAGCCTGCACCAGCTCGCCTACCTTCACCAGCGGACGCTGGTTGATGCAGGTATCCTGGTTGGAGCGCTGGAACTTCATCAGCGTATAGATGTCGACGCCGGACTGGCCGGGTTCGACATCTTCGGTCACGCGGATAACGATACGGGTCGCGTCGACCTGATCGACGATGCCGGTGCGACGCGCGGCAATCGCGGCGCCGGAGTCATGCGCCACCGTCTCCTCCATGCCGGTGCCCACAAACGGCGCCTCGGCGCGAACGAGCGGAACCGCCTGACGCTGCATGTTCGATCCCATCAGCGCGCGGTTGGCGTCGTCGTTTTCCAGAAACGGAATGAGCGAGGCCGCGACCGAGACGAGCTGCTTGGGGCTGACGTCCATCAGGGTGATGTGGTCCTTGGGCGCCATCAGGAACTCGCCTGCTTCACGCGCAGAGATCAGATCCTCGGCGAAGCTCTTGTCAGCGTTCAGCTCTGCGTTCGCCTGCGCGATCGTGTGCTTCGCCTCTTCCATCGCGGAGAGGTAGACGACCTCGTTCGTCACCTTGCCATCGACAACCTTGCGATAGGGCGTCTCGATGAAGCCGTACTTGTTCACGCGGCTGAAAGTCGCGAGCGAGTTGATAAGGCCGATGTTCGGGCCTTCCGGCGTCTCGATCGGGCAGATGCGGCCATAGTGCGTCGGGTGCACGTCGCGCACCTCGAAGCCTGCGCGCTCGCGGGTGAGACCGCCCGGCCCGAGCGCCGACACGCGGCGCTTGTGGGTGACTTCAGAAAGCGGGTTGGTCTGGTCCATGAACTGCGAGAGCTGCGAGGAACCGAAGAACTCGCGCACGGCGGCCACGGCGGGCTTGGCGTTGATCAGGTCGTTCGGCATCACGGTCGAGACGTCGACGCTCGACATACGCTCCTTCACCGCGCGCTCCATGCGGAGCAGACCGACGCGATACTGGTTCTCCAGCAGCTCACCGACCGAGCGGACGCGGCGGTTGCCGAGATTGTCGATATCGTCGATCTCGCCCTTGCCGTCCTTGAGGTTCACCAGTTCCTTGACCACGGCGAGAATGTCCTCGCGGCGCAGCGTGGTGACAGTGTCCTCGCACTCAAGCGCAAGACGCATGTTCAGTTTGACGCGGCCAACGGCGGAGAGGTCATAGCGCTCGGCGTCGAAGAACAGGCCCGCGAACAGCGCTTCGGCGGTTTCGCGCGTCGGCGGCTCGCCGGGGCGCATCACGCGATAGATGTCGGAGAGCGCGTGGTCGCGGTCTTCGGCCTTGTCGGCCTTCAGCGTGTTGCGGATCCACGGTCCGGTCGTGACATGGTCGATGTCGAGCAGCTCGATGCGGTCGATGCCCGCCTTGTCGAGCTTTTCGAGGTTCTCGGGGCTGACCTCGTCGCCCGCCTCGATATAGATCTCGCCGGTGGTCTCGTTGATGAGGTCGTACGCGCTGTAACGGCCGAAGATTTCTTCGGTCGGGATAAGCAGCGTCTCAAGGCCATCCTTGCCAGCCTTGTTGGCGGCACGGGGACTGATCTTCTGGCTTGCCGGGAACACAACTTCGCCGGTCTTGGCGTCGACCACGTCGAACGCGGGCTTGAGGCCACGCCATGCTTCGGCGACGAACGGAATCTGCCAGCCACCTTCGCCGCGCAGGAAGGTCACCTTGTTGTAGAACTCACCGAGGATTTCCTCGTCGTTGAGGCCGAGCGCATGCAGCAGCGCCGTGACGGGCAACTTGCGCTTGCGGTCGATACGGACGTTGACGATGTCCTTCGCGTCGAACTCGAAATCGAGCCATGAACCGCGATAGGGGATGACGCGCGCGGCGAAGAGATATTTGCCGCTGGAGTGCGTCTTGCCACGGTCATGGTCGAACAGCACACCCGGCGAACGGTGCATCTGCGACACGATAACGCGCTCGGTGCCGTTGATGAAGAAGGTGCCGTTCTCGGTCATGAGCGGCATGTCGCCCATGTACACATCCTGCTCCTTGATATCGAGCACAGAACGGGTGTCGGTATCCTGATCGACCTCGAACACGATGAGGCGGAGCGTTACGCGCATCGGGGCGGCATAGGTGATGCCACGCTGGCGACATTCCTCGACGTCGTATTTCGGGTCTTCCAGCTCGTAATGAACAAAGTCCATCTCGGCAGTGCCGGCGAAATCGCGGATCGGGAACACACTGCGCAGCGTCTTTTCAAGGCCGGAGACATAGCCGATCTTGGGATCGGAGCGCAGGAACTGCTCGTAGCTCTCGCGCTGCACCTCGATCAGGTTCGGCATCTGCACCACTTCGTGGATGTTGCCGAACACCTTGCGGATGCGCTTCTTCGCTGTCTGGTTTGGGGCCGCCTTGGTCGCCATAATCTGCCTTCGCCTTTCGGACGTCTGGATCAAAAATATTTCCGCATTGCAGCGAAAAATCAGCCGATTCGCGATGATGGAGGAAGTCCTCCACAACGCAAAAAAGTGCGGGCCGGGGCTGTCCGATCCACACTGTCAGCGTATGAAAACCTCTCATTTGCCCCATTCGTCGCGGTTGATCGCCAACCAAACCGTGGCCCGGGCAAGGGAGAGGAGCACCGCACAAGTGCGGCACCGTCTGCGTTCTTTATAAGGACCGTGTTGGATTTTGGGAAGTGGTTATTGTGGCTTTTTGCGGGATTTCGACACCACCGCTCAGGCCGCGCGGTCGTTGCGCAGTGAGGCGAGGAAGTCGTTACTGGTCGAACGCAATGCCTCGGAGCGCGCCCGCAGAGAGGCCATGATCGCCCTGATTTCTTCCGCGAGCACATCCGCCTCGCGCGCGCTCTTCGCCACCTGATCCGCCGTGGTGCGCACCTGCTGCGACGCAGACGCCGTGCGCGCCGCAGCCTCGCTGATCTCGAATGTGGCCTTACGCTGACCCGTGACGGCATCTGAAATATGCCCACCGCGCGCAGACATTTTGGCGATCGTCTCCGCAACTGTGCGCATCGCGTCATCCGCTACGCCCATTTTCTCGCGCGTGCCCTCGATGATCTCGTCGATACGCGCGACGGCATTATGCGTCTGTGTCGCGAGTTGCTTGACCTCGTTGGCGACAATCACGAAGCCACGCCCCGCTTCGCCCGCCCGCGCCGCCTCAATCGTGGCGTTGAGTGACAGCAGACCCGTCTGGCTCGCCAGATCCTGAATCATGCGGACAATTTCACCAATATTATCGGTCTGCTCAGCCAGTGCTTCAAGGCTTACGAGGCCGTTATCGCCTGCCGCGCGCGCCGCCTTGCCGATCGTCACCTGCTCATCGACCTCGGTCGAGATTTCCGCCGCAGATGCATTCAGTTCACCGGTTGCGTGCGCAACCGATTCCACCGCATCGGTGGTGCTGGTGGCAAGATCAAGCACATGCTGCGCCTTTTCGCGCGCGCTGGCGTTGATGTCGCTGATATTCTCGGTCGCAATCGCCAGTGCGCTGATCGCCTCATCGAGATGCTCGGCGAGAGCGGCGACTGATTCTTCATAGCGCGTGGCTAGCGTGACCATCGCCGCCTGCCGCTCGGCCATCGCGCGTTCCTTGTCCTGCTCGCGCTGGACACGGGAAGCCAGCGCCGCCGCAGAGCTGCGCTCGATCTCCTGCCGCTCCGCCTCGGCCATGCGGCGTTCCGTCTCGCGACGCTCCATGTCCGCCTTCATGCGGTCGATAAAGGCTTTCGCCATCTGCAGATAGGCCTGCGCCAGCATCATGGAAAACAGCAGCACCAGCGCGTTGAGCAGCAACAGCTTGTCGGTGGAGACGCTGAAAATGTGCACCTCGGCCATCAGGCAGAGGTTGAATATATACACCAGCGATGCACGCGGCACCATCGCGAAGGTCAGGCCGCCGACGCAGATCACGCCGACATGGGTCGCAAGCAGCACCATCTTCTGATCAACATTAGACCCCTGGCTCGCGGTAACGAACAGCAGGCCCCATCCCATCGATATGCAGAAGGTGTAGATGGTGAAAGCACGGAAGCACGCGGCAACTGAGCGATATTGAATACGGCTGAAGCGCGTAAACGGCATCAGGAACTGCGCGGCAATCGCGATGGCGATTTGCATCACAGTCAATGACCAGAGCCAGGCTCCATTAACCGGATTAGAGAAACAGCTGCCAATCGTTATCGCCAGCACCATCACCGGCAGAGCAGTACGCGCCACGCCCTTGCTGGCGCCGCGCGCCTGCTCCATGCCGATCTGGCGCAGCATCGGGGTCGAATCAGCGTCAGCGGCGGAAATCCACCGCGCGAGCTTATGCCCTTTTGTTGATAAACCTGTGTGTTCTGAGGCCATTAACGGCTTTCTGGCACCTTCTGATCCGATCAAAACCCATAGACAAAAATGGTTGCCAAAAGTTTACGCTAATCGGCATTTTCAGGAATTATTGCTGCTTTTCCAAGCGTTTCACGAGTTTGGTCCATTATGGTTCATTAACCATAATCAAGACATGCCGCCCCTATCACCATAGATTGCCAGTGCGTTCAGCACATGGTTACCTATTCGTGGCACATACGCATCGAGACACACCACAAGGCAGCCATGGCGAAAATTCTCCTCATCTTCGGCACCCGCCCGGAAGCGATCAAGCTGTTCCCGGTCGTGCACGCCCTGCGCGCGCTGCCAGAGCTGGAGACGCGCGTCTGCGTCACCGCGCAACATCGCGGATTATTGGATCAGGTACTGGAGATCGCCGGGATCGAGCCGGATATAGACCTTGACGTGATGCAGGAGAACCAGAGCCTCGACGCGCTGACCGCGCGGCTCATCACCAGCATCGGCGCAGCGCTTGACGCCGAGCAGCCCGACCGTGTGATCGTGCATGGCGATACGCTCACCACGATGGTCGCGAGCCTCGCCGCTTATTATCGCAAGATTCCGGTCGGCCATGTCGAGGCGGGCCTGCGCTCGGGCGACATCCACCACCCATGGCCGGAGGAGGTCAATCGCCGTGTCGTCGCCTGCATCGCGGATTTGAACTTCGCACCGACCGAGACCGCCGCCGATGCGCTGCGCGCCGAAAATCGCGACGCGGCCTCGATCCACATCACCGGCAACACGGTGATCGATGCGCTGCTCGCGACGCGAGAGCGGATTATCGCAGAACCCGCGCTTGCCTCCGGCCTAGACGAGCTTGCCGTGCGTTTCGCGGGCAAGCGCATCATCGCCGTCACCTCGCACCGGCGCGAAAATTTCGGTGGCGGTATGGAAGCTATCGCGGGGGCGATCAAGGATATCGCCGCACGCCCCGATGTAGCCATCATCTTCCCGGTCCACCCCAATCCCAATGTGCGCGCGGTGATGGACAGTGCGCTCGCGAACCTCGATAACGTCGCGATGATCGACCCGCTCGACTATCCGCATTTCGTACGCCTGCTCGATATGGCCGAGATCGTGCTGACCGACAGCGGCGGCGTGCAGGAGGAAGCGCCCTCGCTGGGCAAGCCCGTCCTCGTTATGCGCGAGACGACCGAGCGCCCCGAAGGCATCGCGGCGGGCACCGCGCGCCTCGTCGGCACCGATCGCGCCCGGATCGTTACCGAAATGTTCAGCCTTTTGGACGATAGCGAGGCCTATTCCGCCATGGCGAAAGCGCACAATCCGTTTGGCGACGGCACGGCGGGGACACAGATTGCGAGGATCATTGCCGATGCCCACAGACACTGAGCAGAAGGTCGCCGTCATCGGCCTCGGCTATATCGGCCTGCCCACCGCGGCGCTCATCGCGCGCAGCGGCGCGAAAGTGCTCGGCGTCGATGTCTCGGCGCATGTGGTGGACACCATCAATTCCGGCAAAGTCCATATCGAGGAGGTCGATCTCGATGGCCTCGTGCAGGGCGTGGTCGCGCGCGGCACCCTGCGCGCCTCGCTCGCGGTAGAGCCTGCCGATGTGTTCGTCATCGCCGTGCCGACGCCGGTGAGCGAGGATAACGCGCCGGATATCTCCTATGTGCTGAACGCCGCGCGCACCATCGCGCCGGTGCTCACAGCAGGCAATGTCGTCATTCTCGAATCCACTTCCCCCGTCGGCACCACCGAGGCAATGCGCGACCTGCTTGCCGAGCTGCGCCCGGATTTGAAGATGCCCCATGCGGGGAACGGGGCGGCGGACATCGCCATCGCCTATTGCCCGGAGCGCGTTCTGCCCGGTCGCATCCTTGTCGAGCTGATGGGCAATGACCGCTGCATCGGCGGCATTACGCCGCGGTGCGCGCGCAAGGCGCTCTCCTTCTATCGCGGCTTCGTGCGCGGCGCGTGTATCACCACCTCGGCGCGCTCGGCGGAAATGGTGAAGCTGGTCGAGAACAGCTTTCGCGACGTCAACATCGCCTTCGCCAACGAACTCTCGCTGATCGCGGACAAAGCAGGCATCGACGTGTGGGAGGTTATCGCGCTCGCCAACCGCCACCCGCGCGTCAACATCCTCCAGCCCGGCCCCGGCGTCGGCGGCCACTGCATCGCGGTCGATCCGTGGTTCATCGTCCATGCCGACCCGGAGAACGCAAAGCTGATCCGCACCGCGCGCGAGGTGAACCTATCGAAGACCAACCATGTCGTCGCCCGCGCGTCTGACCTGATCGACCAGTTCCCGGGCGAGGACATCGCGTGCTTGGGCCTCGCCTTCAAACCCAATATCGACGATTTCCGCGAAAGCCCGGCAGTTGAAGTCGCCCACCGCCTCGCCCGCCGCTATGGCCGCCGCGTGAAGCTGGTCGAGCCATACGCCACTGCGCTGCCGATGGAATTCGCCGGGACGGACGCGAGCCTGATCGACATCGATGCCGCCATCGAGCAATGCGGCATTTTCATTGTGCTGGTGGACCATGACGTGTTCAAATCCGTGCCGTTGGACGAGCGCACCGGCAAAGCCGTCTACGACACCCGCGGCATCTGGCGCGACCAGCCGGAAAGGCTGACGGCGAAGGGGTTGCTGCGGCGGGTGGGGGATTAGGGGCGCTTAGCGCGCACGAAATACTGACTCTTTGAATTCGGGACAAGCCTTCATACCCGCAACCGAAAAGATATAAGGGTCTGCCGGAAAGTCGCACAGACCCGCCGAGACGATCCTGAAAGGCTGGCCCGACAGGCGCGGTATGAGGGTGAGTTCGAACAATTCGAGTTCCGCACTGCCCGCTGCCACCTTCATCTGGACCTTGTGCGGATCATAGACGATCATCTGCCCCGCAATGAGTGCTGGCGTCGCAATTGGCGCGCCCTCCACAGTCTCAAAAGCTATGCGATCCGTGGCCGTAAGCAGGATCACCGCGCGGCGCACCTCTTCCGGGCAGGCAAGCAACTCCATGCTCTCCACATCGGCGGCATAGCGGACAGGGCGGAAGCTGGAGACCGTCAGCTCGCATTTGGAACCGGCCTGTAGCATGACCAGCCTTTCCCCCTGCCCCAGCAGTTCGGCAGCTTCTTCCAACAGCACCTCTGAAGGCTCCGCGAGGGTTACCCCCTCGCAACCGCCTCGCGGCCTTCCGATCCAGTCCGGGCGAGCATGCGGGTTTTCGCCTTCGATATCGAAGGAAAGACCTGTCAGCGCCATTTCCGCAAAGCCCTCGCCAAGGTTGCCATATGCCAGCGACGACTGCCGCCACTGCTGCTCATAGGCAGGAAACTCCGGCGACGGCGGGTTGAACTCCGCCTGCGACGCCGCATTCGCATAGCGCGCGCTGTTCCATATACCCGCCGTATGATCGAACAGATGCGCCGTGATCTTCTCCAGTGAGATCAGCGCAGACTGGCGATTGATATGCGCGCCATCCAGTTCGAACTCCGGGCGCAACAATCCATTCTCGGTGAGATCAGGCCATGTGTCGATGAACGCAATCCCGGCCTCGGCGCAGAATGCCGCGATCTGGCGATTGGCGAGCAGCGTCAGCTTGGCCCGCACGGCGGCGTCGATGATGATCCCGCCGGTCCAGTGCGAGGCCGCCGCATTATCCGGCGTGCGTGGTGGCAGACAGTGGATCATCATGCGACTGAAGCCCACATTCTTGAGCAGCCGCACCGCATTGAAGAACGGATTGAGAAAGCCGGATATATGGCCTTCCACATCGCTGTATGGCAAAATCTGCTTGGCCTTGTCCGTGCCATAGCAGGGGTCATCAGGCAGGATGAAATCGTAACTGCCGCCAATCTGGCGGAAGAGTTGATGCATATCGAGATCGCCCGCGAACAGAACCATCGGCGGAGACAGCACCGGCATCCCGGCAAGGAAAGCTGCCGAAGGCTCCGCATGCAGAAAAGCCGGACGCAGGGAACTATCCACAATGCCCTCGGCGATGAGGGCATGGACATAGTCGGCGCTCAGGTCATTGCCCGCTGAATATTCCGCCGCCTTGAGGACGGGCAGAAAGCGCGTCTTGCAGAGATAGCTCTCCTGCGCCCACTCCGGCCGGAACAGCAGATTGCTGAACACGAGGCTGTGGCTTTCCCCCACCATATGAATGGGGGTGACGGCACCCAAAAGCTCAATGCTCATCAATTATTTCCTGAGGCGATCTGATTGGCGAGTGCGGCCATCACGAGGTCTTCATCGCACATCGGCTTGGCAGTCGCGATTTCCGGTGTTGCGGCATGCTCGGCGTAAGCGGCGCGCTCTTCCGCGCTCGCCCCCGTAAACTGCCGATGGAAGCACTCTATCACATGGGCAACGGCGACATCCGACACCGCGCGGCGATCGTCGAGAAAATAGCTTTTGCTGTCTCCCGTCGCCGTCACGATCTCATAGGACGCGAAATAGTGGACATGGCTGTGTTTCCGCACCGCCTCCTCACACGCCACACGCAGCACCGACTTGGAATAGACGGTCGCCTGCAACACATGGCGCGGCTCATAGGTGGCGAGCAGCGGCACCGGCGACACCGTGAGGATGATCTGCGCATTGGGGTTCACGGCCTGAAACTCGGCGATGAACATATCGAGATGCTCGGTCACTTCGCGGACGCTGAAATTGTGAAAGGCATGCCGCGCAGGATCATGCAGGCCACCCAAGGCTGAGCCGGGGCAAGATGGAAACACCGCGCCGTCGACCGTGCTGACCCAGCTTTCGGTGAGGCCCAGCGTAAAGGCAAAGACATCGACCTCCTCAAACATGCGCCGCACTGCTGCGAGGTGGGCGGCGCGGTCAGCCATGCACTCTTCCTCGCTCTGGAACCCGCCCGGCTGGACCGACGGGCGGAAGGGGTCGACATATTTGCCGTCAGCGAGCTGCCACACCGGCTCTTCCGGCTCGAACCGGCCAAAGGCGCGACGAAAAAGCTGAAGTAACTGGAGCACCGTATAGATATTGCCGTATCGCGCCGAATAGATGCGGTATCCCAGCTCGTGCTTGCGTTCCGCGGAGAGAAAGGGCGGCCCCTCCTCGGTCACGAAATAGGTATAGCCGCTGCTTTGAAGTGCTTCCGAGATGCGCTGTGCAAAGCAGCTTCCCGCCGATGCGATCTTGTCGGTCCGCTCGATATGGAGGCGACTGTTATAATGCGGGTCTATATCCTGAGGTGCATGGCCTACCACCATCTTTCCCCAGCGGGCTTCGCGCGGAACGGCATAATATGGAAATGATGCTGCATCGGCCATTGATACATCCTCTGGGAACAGGATTGATGACTGGCCGAAAAACTACCGATGATTGGCTAACAAGCTGTTAACCATATTCCCAAGCGTGGAGCCCTTATTTCCTCACCCCCCAAACAGATATTTGATCTTCACCTCGATTGCCGTGCCGGGGCCGACCTGCACCAGCGACTTGTCCCACCCCGGCATGCCGCCGGGATTGTTGGAGATACCCACCCCCTCCTTGGGCATGCCTATGAAGTTGGTCTTGAGCTTTCCGTCGCCATCCTCATCATGCTGGGCCGTCACCGCGTAGCGGCCCGGGTTGATGCCGGTGAAGTTCACCCGCATCGTCGTCGCGTTGATGGCGACGCGCCGCTGCACCGCGCTCGGGCTTTTCTGGCAGGTCGGGAAGCCGGGTTTTTCCTTCCACAGGCACACCAGTAGCATTCCCTTGGCGGAATGCAGGCCCGTCACCGTCACGTCCAGCGAGGCGGGGCCGGGCTGAACTTTGCTGGTCTGGGCGGGGGCGCTTCCACTGGCGGCGAGCAGGGCGGTGGCAAAAGCAGGAGCGAGGAGGGACCGGCATGTCATGGGCATAATCTTCCTTATCGGGCGTCAGATGATCGGTTGCTGAATAGACGGACCCGATCCGCCCGCGCCTCAGTTCTGCCACAAGACAAGCAGCTTGCCCCCGTTACTCACCGGCTGATACAAGCGCGGTCATGCTGATGCGGCTCGCCATATTTGCGCTCCTCCTTTCCGGCCTCGCCAATCTCGGCTTCGCTGCGCGCGATCCGAGTCTGTGGATGATCCCCGCCATGCTCGCGGGATGGTACGCGGCGGATATGATCTCGGGCATCGTGCATATGGTGATGGATTATCACCCGGCGCGGCTTGGCGTGGGGCTGGACAAGCTCTATTTCTACGCCGGATCACGTGAGAGCGACGAGTATCTGGGGATGTTCCGCGCCTCGATGCGCCAGCTCAACCCGTTCGAGCGGCTGGTCTATGATTTCAAGAACCACCACCCGCGCCCGGATGCGCTCGGGCGGAGGACTATGCTGCGCCAGATTGGCTCGACAATTGTGGCGGGATCACTGCCGCTGTCATTGCTGCTCAATCTTGCGTGCCTCGTCTGGCCGGTGCCGGGCTGGGCGGTGGCGGGGATGCTGAGCCTGCTCGTCGGCGGCACCTTCGCGCAATATTTTCACGGCACCCTCCACCGTGCGGACAATCCGTGGATCGTGAACACGATGCGCACGGTCGGCCTGCTGATGACGCCTGCCGCGCACCAGCTCCACCACGACACCTTGCGCCGCGATTTTGCCACCAATTCGGGCTGGAGCAACACACTACTAAACCCGGTATTCGCCCTTGCCCACCGGCGCGGCTGGCTCAGCGATACGGGGCTCGAGCCTCAGGGATAGGCCCATCTCAACTCGTCGTTCTCCGTTTTACATAGTGCGCGCTTTATTATAGCCTTTGCACAGGCAACGGCATGATCGGTCCCCGCTTTGCGCATTTGCCCTGAAGGACCGGCTGAGGTGGCTGGCTCAGAAGGACGACCCCGATGCACCGCATAGCCAAGCTCGACGCGATTGATCATTTGCCACAGATACCCGCGCCACTGGTCGCGGTGGGAGCGGGCGCAGTTGGCATAGGCATTGCTTGGACCACGCGCATTGCCGTGGATATGATGGCGGCAAGCGCTGGCCCTTTTGCGGTCAATATTCCAGCCATCCTCATAGCAACGCTGATGGGCCGCTGGCTCGCGGGGGTTATCGCTCTGGTCGGCACCATGCTCCTCACCTGGTATTACATTCTGCCCTATGATCACAGCTTCGTGCTGGCCAACCCCAGCGACGGGCCACGCATCATCGTCAATGTGGCGATGATGGCAATTGTCATCGGGATCACGGAACTCGCGCGCAGGTCTGTGCGAACCATGGTGCAGGAACGCGAAGAACATATCCGCAAGCGCGAGCTGTTGCTGCGCGAGGTCGATCACCGGGTGAAGAACAATCTTACGATTTTAGCGAGCATGCTCTCCGCGCAGCAGCGCAAGACCGAAAACCCGGAAGTTCAGGAAGCACTGGAGGATGCGCGGGGCCGCATATTCAGCCTCGCCAAGGCTTATGACTATCTCAACCTGCGCGCCACGGCGGATGATCATGTCGAGATGCGCACCTTTCTCGACAATCTGATCGACGCCATTCGCAGCTCCGGCATAAGCGAGGATATCACCATCGAGACCGAGGCCGACATCTGGCATCTGGACCGCGAGCATGCCGGGGCCGTGGGTCTTCTGGTGAACGAGCTGGTCACGAATGCGGTGAAACATGCCTTCAACGGTAGCGGCAAGGGCACGATCAACGTCACGCTGCGCGCCCATGGCAATTCTGCCAATCTGATGGTGCGCGATGACGGATCGGGCTTCGATACTTCGGCCCAGACGAACGGCAAGGGCACCACGTTCCTGCGCGCACTCGCGAGCACGGCGCGGGCTGAACTGCATTGCGACTCCGGCCCCGGCGGCACTTGCTATACCGCGCGTCTCAACAGCGCGGCGATGGTCCCTGCCTAAGCGCCCTCAAGCGTCGATCATATCCTCATCCAGTGCCGCCGCATTGTCCTGAATGAAGGCAAAGCGGTGCGCCGGGTTGGTGCCCATCAGCCGATCGACGAGATCCTTGACGCCCGCTTGCTCCTCATATTCCTGCGGCAAAGTGATGCGGATCATGCCGCGGGTCTTGGGGTCCATCGTCGTTTCGCGGAGCTGCGCAGGGTTCATCTCGCCCAGCCCCTTGAAGCGGGAAACATCGACCTTCTTGTTCTTGAGTTCGGTGGCGAGAATCTCGTCCTTGTGCGCGTCGTCGCGTGCATAGACGCTCTTGCCGCCAGCCGTCAGGCGATAGAGCGGCGGCTGGGCGAGGTAGAGGTGCCCGCGCTTCACCAGCTCCGGCATCTCCTGAAAGAAAAAGGTCATCAGCAGCGTGGCGATATGCGCGCCGTCGACATCCGCGTCGGTCATGATGACGATGCGCTCATAGCGGAGATTGTCCGGGTTGCAGTCCTTCCGCGTACCGCAGCCAATCGCCTGAATAAGGTCCGCGATCTCGGTGTTGGCGAGAATCTTGGCAGAGGTAGCAGATGCGACGTTGAGGATTTTACCGCGAATGGGGAGAATGGCCTGCGTCTTCCTGTCCCGCGCCTGTTTGGCTGAGCCGCCCGCGCTATCGCCCTCGACGATGAAGATCTCCGTGCCCGCCGGGTCATCGGCGGAACAATCGGTGAGTTTGCCGGGCAGGCGCAGCTTGCGGCCAGAGGTCGCCGTCTTGCGCTTTACCTCTTTCTCGGCCTTGCGCGCGAGGCGCTCGTCCATCCGCTCGATCACATAAGAGAGCAGCGCCTTGCCACGCTCCATATTGTCGGCGAGGAAGTGATCGAAATGGTCGCGCACCGCCTTTTCAACGAGGCCGGATGCCTCCGGGCTGGTGAGGCGGTCCTTGGTCTGGCTCTGGAACTGCGGATCGCGGATGAAGACGCTGAGCATCAGCTCGCAGCCAGTCATCACGTCATCCGCAGTAATATCCTTCGCCTTCTTGACACCCGCCAGCTCGCCAAAGGCGCGGATGCCTTTCACCAAAGCCGCGCGGATACCCGCCTCATGCGTGCCGCCATCGGGCGTCGGGATCGTGTTGCAATACCAGCTATAGCTGCCATCGGACCAGAGCGGCCACGCCACCGCCCATTCGGCGCGACCGGTCGCGCCCGCGAATTCCTGCGTGCCAGTGAAGAAGTCCCGCGTCGCGCATTGGCGCTGGCCGACCTGCTCGGCGAGATGATCGGCAAGACCGCCGGGAAACTGGAACACCGCCTCGGCAGGCGTGTCATCAATGATAAGCTCGGGCGAGCAGCGCCAGCGGATCTCGACCCCTGCGAACAGATAGGCCTTGGACCGCGCCAGCCTGTAGAGCCGCGTCGGCTTGAAATGCAGCGCGCCGAAAATCTCGCTGTCCGGCACGAAGCTGACGGACGTGCCGCGCCGGTTGGGCGCAGCGCCGATCTTCTCCAGCCCGCCCTGCGGATGGCCTTTCGAGAAACGCTGGCGGAACAGCTCGCGGTTGCGCGCGACCTCGACAGTCGTGTCCACGGAGAGCGCGTTCACCACCGAGACACCAACGCCATGCAGACCGCCCGAAGTGGAATAGGCCTTGTCCGAGAATTTGCCGCCAGAGTGCAGCGTGGTGAGGATCACCTCCAGCGCCGACTTGTCCGGGAACTTCGGGTGCGGATCGACCGGGATGCCGCGGCCATTGTCGGTGATCGTCAGGCGGTTGCCGGGTTCGAGCACCAGCTCGATCCGCGTCGCATGGCCCGCCACCGCCTCGTCCATCGCGTTGTCGAGCACTTCGGAGGCGAGATGATGTAGCGCGCGCTCATCCGTCCCGCCGATATACATGCCGGGGCGGCGGCGCACCGGCTCCAGCCCCTCCAAGACCTCGATCGAGGAAGCGTCATAATTGCCGGAAGAGGAAGAGGGCGCGGAAGCGAACAGGTCATCTGACATGCACTGTCTATAGGGGGAGGAGAGTCCGGCGCGCAAGGGGCTGGATTGACCAAACACTACATGACGCCCCTAGATACTATAGCAGGAAAGACTGTCCTACACGAACCTATATGGTTATATGGTTCGGCCTCGATCTATCGAACGGGGCACACGCTATGAATATGAAAGCCGCTGATACCCACCGCGACCAATTGCGGCGGATCGGATATAATCACTATCTGCGCACCGGCCGCGTGCCGGTTGAGATCAAGTCGGCGCTCGGCGAGGATATTGCGGGCGGATATTGGGTGAAGTTCAACCCCTATCATGATCCGCGCAACGGCCAGTTCACATTCGCGCCGGGACATCCCAATGCGCTGAGCAATGCCGTTATTTCCGAACGGCATGGTCGGTACCTTTCTGAGCAACGCACGGTCAAGGAACCTACGTCGGCTACAGCCGAATCATCCACACCCGCACCGGGCGAAGCGGCCCGGACCAATGGAGAGCCAGTCGCAAACGCCCAGCTGGCGCAATATCGCCCCAACCCGCGCGTCCGTATGGGAGGGAATAACGGACCGCCACTGAATGATCCTATGACGCTGGAACGGGTCTTCCCGGGACTCAACAATGCACCCGGTGGTTCATTGGTCGCAATCGCGGATAATATCCTCGACATCAGCGGCCCGGGCCAACGGCTTACGACCGAACTGACGGCGGCACATGCCAATAAATTGATACGCGATATCAAAGCTATTGACCCGAACTACCATCTCGATACTGCCGGTTTTCCGACCACGTTTGACGGGCAGACGAACCTCATACGTCAACTCCAGTTCGATCGGGCGGCGGCCTTTTACCGAATGAAAGGAGAGACCCGCCCTCTGCAAGTCGAGACATTACGTTTGATGCAGGAGAGAGCAGACCGCGCATACATCGAGGGCCAGGCACTTTTTGAAACAGGCCATCTCCAACCTCGTCTGTCACGCGAAGAAGCGATTGGCAATTATGTCGATCGCATGGTGAGACGCGAGCTTCGTAGGGTGTACAATCTAGAGAACATTGACCATTCGAGAGGGCAGAAAATCCGTGTAAACGGGAGGGAATATGACGGCTCTGGCGGAGATCTCACATTCAGAATTCCTGACGCCCGGGTCGGCAATATAGCATTCGACGTTACGCTCACGCGCAAAACGCCGAAAACACCCCAAATCCGTGGTTTCTTTAATAGTGATTTCAAGCCGAATGCCGTAATCATTATCCGGCCAAGCCAGCTTGGCCCCAACAGCACTTACGCTATAGCCAAACCGGGGGAATGACATGTTCAAGTCATCATACCGTTCAGACAAACCTTATATACCCCAAGGCATGAGTGAAATTTGGGATTTTCTCGGCGCGATGATGCTCACTGCGCCCACTTTCAAGGATACAAGTGGCTTTTTTCCCGAACATAATATCGATTCCGAGTTTTTCGCGCTCAACGAAGGCCTGAAGACCATTCGCAAGAAGGTGGGAGAGGAAAATTATCAGGCGCTGGTTGCACTATCGGACAAGATGCGTGCGCACTTTGAAGCGGACCCGGAGAATAAAACGGGAGACTGCGTCAAGGGCAGGGATTGTATCCTAGAAATGGAGGATATTTTGAAAGCCGCTGCCAAGCGTAAACCACGCAACACCGATTAGGCTTACGCATCCAGCGCCGACGAAATCAAATCAGCACTCGGCGGGTGATCCCTTTGGGCATAGGGTTTAAAGCCAGATGAAATTGAAACTTCCGTTGGAAAGCCATGAAATTTCAAAGCTGTGCTTTCTATCGGCCTTTTTCTTCAAATTCCTGAATGGTTATTCATATTATTATGATGGCGCCATGATCCAAGATTTAAATGGATTGCCATTAATATATATACATAATTCAGGTGCCGTTTCATTGGAATATACACTTTATTTTATACCATTCATTTTGAATATATTATCTTATAGTACCATTTCTTTCATTATAATAAAATCAATATCTTTCATTTTTGATTTTTTTGGGATTGAACAATATGAAAACGACAAGTTTTTCTACTTTTTTGCTGGCCTGTTTTTAATCTCATCGCTATTTTATCTCCTCCTCATCACTCATGAGGTGATACTTTGTTGCGGCCCGCGCGGTGAGCTTGAAATCGCGGATCGGTTCATATTCTGGCACTGACTGATCGTCAGTTGGTGAAGATCCAGCGTCAAATTACCGCCCGCAAGCGCGCTATTTCAGACCCAGCGCGTCCTTGATCACATAATGCATGTCGGTCTGGTCGGTGAGGCCAGCGAAATTGAACGCGTGCGGGCCGAAAGCCGCCACCCGCACCTGTGTGCCGGTATGCCCCTGATAGCCTTCCTCCGCGGTGCCATAGCTCACACCCATCGGCGCGCTGTCCTTGGTCATCAGCGCGAGCGAGAGGCCGGGAACCTTGGCGTCAGCCTCGATGATCTGGCTCGATTGCGCATGATCGGCGGTGACGATCACCAGCGTGTGGCCGTCCGCGCGGGCAAACTCCAGCGCCGCCTGCACTGCCTCGTCAAAACCCACCGTCTCACCAATCTGTCCGCAGGGATTGGCCTTGTGATCCTCCTTGTCGATTGACGCGCCTTCGACCTGAAGGAAGAAGCCCTTGGGCTTGGTCTTCAGGAGCGCAATCGCCTTTTTCGTCATCGCCGCGAGGGTCGGGATGTCAGTCGTGCGTGCCTCGTTGGGAACACAAGTCACTGGCGGAATGTCGATATTGCCATGATGGACGGCGAGCGGCCCTTTCCATTGCACTGGCATATTGCCCGCCGCGAACAGGCCGACAAGTGGGCGTTTCTGGTCCGCTGTGCTGATCGCTTCCATCTCCGCAGCGGTGCGCGCAATGACATAGCCTCGCGCCTGCGCCTGTTCGAACAGGGTCTTGTCCTTCCACTCCCCCGCCTTGGCGCGCTGATCGAATGTCGCAGCTCCACCGCCCATCAGCACATCGGCGCGGCTCGCAAGCATCTGTTCCGCAATCGAACCCGAGCCACCATTTTCGAGCGCATTGCCGGAACATTTCGCGCTGGTTTCATCCGGCCCATAGCAGCGGCGCTCCGTCACATGCGCCTGCTGAACGGCGGGTGTTGCATCCTCGATCTCGGCGGTGGTGATGTTGCCGGTGCCAAGCCCCGCCGCCTTCGCCATTTCCAGCAGGGTGGGATGCGGTTTCCCGTGAATATCAACACTGATAGCGCCGTCATAGGTTTTGACGCCGATTGCCCATGCGGTGCCGGATGCAGCGGAGTCCGTCACATAGTCCGGTTTGCCGGTTTTCCTGTCGAGCGCGTAGTGCGTGTATTGCCCGGTGACGGGCAGTGCATCGATGCCTTTCAGGAAACCGCCTGCGCCTTCGGCAACATTGCGGGCAATAGTGATCTCCGAATCGCCCATGCCATCGCCGATCATCAGGATGACATTGCGCACCTTGCCCTCGGTCACGAGGCCACGATAGGCGGCAGGCCTGTCCTCCTGCAAACGCCGCGCACCGCCAGCTTCAGTCAGGTCGCCCTGCGCCACGCGAGGCGCGTTGGCTGCGGTTTGGGCAAAGGAGGTCGGCGCGACACCTACCATCAGCGCCGCGAGGATCAGTCGATTAAATCCCGGCACAGTACGCATAAGCGGCACTCCAGAATGACTGGGACAAACTGCCACGCCCATATTGCAGGCAGATGACCGTATGCGGATCAGGCGGTCAGCGCCGCGACCAGCGCCTTCACCTTTTTCTGCCGCCATTGCGGGGTGGGGGCGATGAGCCAATAGCCCTGCTCGCGCTCGACCGGGGTGCCAACCTGCCGCACGCGCCCCGTGTCTATCGCTGCCTGTGCGAGGAGCAGCGGCACCGAAGCGCGGCCAAGCCCAGCAATCGCTGCCGCAAGGGCAAGCCCTGCATCCGCGACGCTGATGCAGCCCGTGCCACCCTCTTCCGGGCAACCCGGCCAGCAGATCCAGCCCTCCGCGCCACCCGCCGTCGCTTCGACAACCACGAATTCCGCCCTGTCGAGCGAAACGCCCTCATGCTCGCCCGGTCCATCCGCCAGCACGACCGCGAGATCGAGATTGGCCTCGGTGAAATCAGGCGGGGTATCGGCGCCGATCAGGGTGAAATGCAGCTCCTCATGCTCCGCCGCATAGGCTGAGAGCTTCGGCAGCAACCAAGCCGCCGAAATGTCCCTTGGCGCGGCTATGGCAAGCGCGTTGGACGACTGCCCGGCCTGCATCGCCTGCACCGCTTCCTCGAACATCAGGAAGCCACCGCGCAGCGCGTCGAGCGCGCCTTCCGTCTCCGGCGTCAGTTCCAGCCCCTTGGGCGTCCGGCGGAACAGCACGACGCCGAGCATATCCTCCAGCGCGCGGATCTGCTGCCCCACGGCGGCGGGCGTCACCGCCAGCTCATCCGCCGCGCGGGTGAAAGACAGGTGCCGCGCCGCCGCATCGAGCACACGCAGTCCATTCAGCGGCAGATGCGTGCGCTTCATTGCGCCTCCGCCGGAGCCACCAGCGCGAAACGCGGGATCGCGACGCGCAGCATATGCCCTTCCGCCGTGACCATGTTATAATGCCCCTCCATCACCCCGGTGGACGTGGTGAGCGGGCAGCCGGAGACATAATCATAGGAGCTGCCGGGGTGGATCACCGGCTGCTCACCAACGACGCCCTCTCCCTCGACATGGTGGATCGTACCGCGCCCGTCGGTAATCGCCCAGCGACGTGAGAGGAGCTGCACCGGCGCATCGCCCTCATTCTCGATCCGCACATGATAGGCCCAGAACCAGCGGCCCCGGTCCGGCTCGGACTGTTCGGGCAGAAAACTTACCGACACACGCACAATGATGTCGTCGGTCGCGGAATAATAGGGGAAGAGCGCCTTCATGCCGCTCTAAACTCCCCTAAAGCCCGACCGTCGTCAATGCCTGATCCAGATCGTCGATCAAATCCTGCGGGTCTTCGAGGCCGACATTGATGCGTACCATGCCCTCGGTCACACCCATATCGGCGCGCACTTCGGGCGTCAGGCTGCTGTGCGTGGAAGACGCCGGATGCGTCATCAGCGACTTTGAGTCGCCGATATTGTTCGAAATGTCGATCAGAGTGAGAGCGTTCAGCATCGCCATCGCATTCTCGCGCCCGCCGTCGATCTCGAACGAGAAGATCGGCCCGGCATAGCGCATCTGACTCATTGCAAGATCATGCTGCGGATGATTGGCCAAGCCGGGGAACAGCACCGTGCCGAGGCGCTTCTCCAGAAAATCCGCAACGACCAGCGCGTTTTCCGATTGCTTCACCGCGCGCAGCTCCAGCGTCTCTAGCCCCTTCAGCACCACCCATGCACTGAACGGAGACAGCGTTGGCCCGGTATTGCGCTGAAACGGCAGCAGCTTGTTGTTGATGAAATCGGCGGAACCGCACACCGCGCCCGCGAGCACACGGCCCTGCCCATCCATCAGCTTGGTCGCGGCATAGGCGACGACATCCGCGCCGAGATCGAGCGGACGTTGCAGCGCAGAGGTGGCAAAAGCATTATCCACGACAGACAATATGCCATGCTCCCGCGCCAGCGCACTCACCGCGCGGATGTCCACGATGTCCATCGTCGGGTTGGCGGGCGTCTCGAAGAAGAACATCTTGGTGTTGGGCTTGATCGCCTTGCGCCATGCATCAAGATCACGCCCGTCGACCGGCGTCACCTCGATGCCGAAGCGCGGCAGTAGATTGTCCGTCACCCAGCGTGTCGGGCCAAAGGCAGCGCGCGCGACGACCAGATGATCGCCCGCTGACAAATAGCACAACATCGTCGCGCTCATCGCCGCCATGCCGCTCGCCTGGGTGCGGCACGCCTCTGCGCCTTCCATCAGCGCGATGCGTTCTTCGAGCATCTGCACGGTCGGGTTCTGCGTGCGCGAATAGGTCATGCCCGCCTGCTCGCCCGCGAAGCGCGCGGCTACCGTCTGCGCGTCGTCATAGCTGTAGCCGGAGGTGACATAGATCGCCTCGGACGTCTCGCCCTGCTCGCTACGCCACGTACCACCACGCACCGCCTGCGTCGCGGGCCGCCATTTCTGCGTTATGGCGCGGTTCTGTCCTGTATCGCGTTTCATGCCTGTTCCTTACAACGCCGCAAGAACAGCGTCACCCATTTGCTCGGTCGTCATCGTGCCGCCAAGGTCGAAGCTGCGCGCACCGCCTTCGAGCGCTTGTCCCACCGCCGCCTCTATCCGGTCCGCCGCTTCGGCCATGCCCAGCGAATAGCGCAGCATCATCGCCGCCGAGAGAATGGTCGCCAGCGGATTGGCCTTGCCCTGCCCGGCAATATCCGGCGCGGAGCCGTGGATCGGCTCATAGAGGCCCTTGCCGTTCGCATCCAGCGACGCGGACGCCAGCATGCCGATAGAGCCGACGCACATGCTCGCCTGATCGGAGAGGATATCGCCGAAGAGATTGCCGGTAACGATCACATCAAACTGGCCGGGATTGCGCACCAACTGCATCGCCGCATTGTCGACATACATGTGGCTTAGCTCCACATCGGGATAGTCCGCCGAAACCTCGATCACCACATCGCGCCAGAGCTGGCTCGTCTCCAGCACATTGGCCTTGTCGACCGAGCAGAGCTTTCCGCGCCGTGCCTGCGCCGCCTTGAAGGCGCTGTGGGCGATGCGGCGCACCTCGGCCTCATTATAGGACATCACATCATAGCCCTCGCGCAGGCCATCCGCCGTCTTGCGCATGCCCTTCTCGCCGAAATAGACATCGCCGTTCAATTCGCGCACGATCAGCAGGTCGATCGCGGAGGCAACTTCTTCCCGCAGCGCCGACGCGCCCGCAAGCTGCGGGAACACCTTGGCGGGGCGGAGGTTGGAGAACAGCACCAGCTCCTTGCGCAGGCCGAGGATCGCCTGCTCCGGGCGCAGATGCCGCTCCAGATGGTCGCAATCGAAATCGCCCACCGCGCCGAACAGGATCGCGTCCGCGCGCTTCGCGACATCAAGCGTTTCAGGCGGCAGCGGATGGCCCTTGGCCTTATAGGCGACACCGCCGACCAGCGCTTCCTCGAAGCTGAGATCGAGATCGAGCGCATCCAGCACCCGGCGCGCCTGCACCATGATCTCCGGCCCGATGCCGTCCCCCGCCAATACCGCAACCAGCTTGCTCATGTCTGCTCCAGATGATGAATTTTGCTGGCGCCGCCATAGAGGCGGAACCGACCTTCACGCAACCGCTCTTTTGAACCGATCCACGAGGCGATCCCGGCTGGCGAGCACATCGGCGCGGCGCTCCGTCAGCACGGAGCGCTCGAGGAAATGGCGTGTCAGCGCGAACCCGGCGAATATGTCCTCCCACTCCGTCGCCATGCCGCCGTCGCGCAGGAATGCGGGCAGGGCGAGCAGCTTCGCTTCATAGCCGAGCGCACCTGCCGTGCTGACGCCCGCCCCCGTGCGCGGCGAGACATAGGCGATACTCTCCTCGCCAGCTCCTGTCACGGTGCAGCAGGAGAGGTCCAGCCCAAAACCAAGGCAGGAGAGCAGCAGCATTTCATAACGCACCAGCGCCACAGCCCACCCGCGTGCGGCGGGCGCAGCCTCGACCGCATCCAGCACCCCGCCCAGCGCATCATAGAGCTGGGGATAGGCATTATCCTCCGGCAACGCGGCGGCGGTGAGCGCGCAGACCCACTCAATTGCGGCGGCGGGGAGCGGCTCGGTCAATATCGGGGCAAGGCTATGCGAGAGTTCAGCAGAGAGCGACGCAAGCTGCTCCGCCGTGCGGGCGCGAAACTCCGCCTGCACCCGGTTGCCGGGGATCAGCACCGGGCGCATCGTGCGTGAACGCCCGCCGCGCACATAACCCGCCATCAGGCCATTATCGGGCGTCAACGCCCGCACCACCGCGCCATGCTCGCCATGCGCACGCACGGCACAGATGATTGCGGGTGTAATGAGGTTCGCCAAGTTCCGTCCCGGTGATGCAGCAGGTCCGGGTGGAGGATAGGCGATTGCGTCCTGCTATGCCAGCCGAGGTTCGGTAGCGGCTCGCTCAGCCAGCCACCGGCTCAGGTTCGACCTTGAACAAGGTTACATCGGCATATTTGGCGTCATTGGCGTCGAACAGCCCGGAGATAGTGAAGGCTCGTTCGCTCAGCGCGATATCCTTCAGCCCGTCGAGCTTGAAGGTGCCAATTTTCTCTTCGCGCGGCGGCTGACCATCTCGCTCCAGCGTGATGGCATCGATGTGCAGTGCATCATTCTTGGTGTAGAGAATGTGCGGCGCGAGCAGGACCTCGCCCCGATTATAATTGGACGTGATGGCCGTCTGCGTAGCGATTGCTTCAAAAATCTTCAATTTGCGTTCCATGCCGCTCTTCGTATCAGCAACAGAACACAATGCAAGAATGTATGTTGCGTCGCAGCATTATTCGGCGTGAAAATAGTCGTAAATCATCTGCGCAACCTTATCGGAAACACCGGGAGCGCGCTGGAGGTCTTCCAAGCGCGCGTCCTTAACGGCCTTTGCGGTGCCGAAATGCATCAGCAGCGCCTTCTTGCGCGCGGGGCCGATACCGGGAACCTCATCCAGCGATGATGTGGTGATCGCCTTGCTGCGCTTGTTGCGATGCGCGCCGATGGCGAAGCGGTGCGCCTCGTCGCGCAGACGCTGGATATAGAACAGCACCGGGTCGTTGACGGGCAGGCTGATCTCCCGCCCGTCGGCCAAGTGAAAAATCTCGCGTCCATCGCGCCCATGAAACGGCCCCTTGGCGACGCCCACCAGTGGCACATCCTCGACGCCCATTTCCTCCAGCATCGTCCGCACGGCAGAGAGCTGCCCCTTGCCGCCGTCGATCAACACCAGATCGGGCCAGTCGCCCTTCTCCCGATCCGGGTCTTCCTCCTGCGCGCGGGCGAAACGGCGCGTGAACACCTCGCGCATCATCGCAAAGTCGTCGTTCGTATCTGCCTCGCGCATGTTGAACTTGCGATACTGGTTCTTGCGGAACCCCTCCGGCCCCGCGACGACCATCGCGCCGAGCGCATGGCTACCCTGAATATGGCTGTTGTCGTATATCTCAATCCGCTCCGGCGGTTCGGGCAGGTCGAACAGGTCGGCGAGCCCGCGTAGCAGCTTCGCCTGCCCCGCGCTTTCCGCCTGTCGCCGGTCCAGCGCCTCGGACGCGTTGCGTCGCGCCTGCTCGACCAGCTTCACCTTGCCGCCGCGCTTCGGCACCTCGATCCGCACCTTGCGCCCGGCCTTGACCGTCAACGCCTCGGCCAGCAGCGCCGCTTCGCCCAGCGCCCGATCGAGCACCAGCACCGGCGGCGGAGCCTCCTCGTAGAACTGGCCGAGGAACCCGGCGAGCACTTCCTCTTCATCCACCTCGGCGGTGTGAACTGGGAAGATCGAGTGGCTGCCGCAATTCTGCCCGCCGCGGATGAAGAAGGCCTGGATGCACATCGCCCCACCTTTGGCGGCCAGCGCGAACACGTCCGCATCCTCCAGCCCCTCGCCATTGATCGCCTGATGCGTCTGCACGAAGGTGAGCGCCTTCAGCCGGTCGCGGAACACCGCCGCCAGCTCATAGTCCATCGCCTCGGACGCCGCCTGCATCTGCTCGGCCAGCTTCGCCTGCACACCGCCGCCCTTGCCCGCGAGAAATGCCTCCGCATCCGCGACCAGCTCCGCATAGCTATCCGCATCGATCCGCCCGACGCACGGCGCGGAGCAGCGCCTGATCTGATACAGTAGGCACGGACGCGAACGATTGGCAAAGAAGCTGTCGGTGCAGCTGCGCAGCAGAAACAGCTTTTGCATTGCATTCAGCGTGCGGTTGACCGCGCCTCCGCTGGCATAGGGTCCGAAATAGCGCCCGCTGATCTTGCGCGACCCGCGATGCTTCTGGATGCGCGGGAAGTCATGATCGTGGCGCAGCAGGATATAGGGGAAGCTCTTGTCGTCGCGCAGCAGCACATTGTAGGGCGGGCGGTAACGCTTGATGAGCTGCGCCTCCAGCAGCAGCGCCTCCGCCTCGGTGCTGGTCGTAACGATTGTCATGGAGCGCGTCTGCGCCACCATGCGCTGCAAGCGCTTCGGCAGGCGCATGATCTGTGTGTAGTTGGTGACGCGGTTCTTGAGCGCCTTCGCCTTACCGACATAGAGCACATCGCCGCGCGCATCGACCATGCGATAGACGCCGGGTTGCAGCGTCAGGGTTTTCACCGTGTCGCGGATCGCGGCAACGCCCGCCTCTATGTCCGGCTGGCCGATGCCCCGCAGTGCATAGGCAGCCTTGTCCTCGCTGAAACGGTCAGGGATTTGGGGCGGCGAGGAGGACGACATCGTGGATATGTAGAAAGGCCGGGCCGGGCAATCCAGTCCTGCTTACAGATATTGCTGGAAGGTCGCCAGCATCCGGTCCCACGCTTTTTCGGCAGCTTGCCTGTCATAGACAGGCGCATCGATGGTGCACCAGCCATGCTGCGCCGGATAGACCTCGATCTCCGCCTTGCGTCCAGCGGCCTTCGCGGCTTCGCGTAGCGTCTCCTTGGTGGCAGGCTCACGCGCATCGTCATTCTGCGCGATGGCGACCAGCAGCGCGGCCTTCATCTTCGGCAACAACAGATGTGGGCTGTCAGGCGTATCGTTGACGAGGTTGCCCCCGTGGAAGGATGCCAGCGCACCCACCCGATCCGGCCTTGCAGCGGCGGTGCGGAAGGTGAACGGCCCGCCCATGCAATAGCCGCTGGTGCCGATCTTGCGCTTGGTGTCGACTTCGGGCTGCGAGCCGAGCCAATCGACAAAGGCGGCGGCGTCGGAGCTGGTTCCGGCGGGCGTAATCGCCGCGATCATCGGTTTCAGTTTTGCCTGTCCTTCGTCGGTGCGCCACTCAGAGAGCGAATTGAGGATCGGCGCCTTGGCGGAGCGGTAATATTGATTGACGACCAGCACCGCATAGCCCGCCTGCGCCAGCCGCGTGCCCATCACCCTGTAAGCCTCGCGCAGACCGGCTATGTCTGGCCACAGGATGATGGCGGGGTGCCTGCCTTTCTCGGGAGTGACGAAGAAGGCGTCCGCACTGCCGTTTGCTGTGCTGATCGTCACTTCACGCGAGGCAACCGCGATTTGCCCGCTGGCCGATGTTTCGCCCTGCGCGCAGGCGGGGAGAAGCATGGCGGCGGAAACGGCCGCGCCCAATTGCCCAAATTCGCGCCGACCTATCCCTTGCCGCGCCATCCAAGCCGCATTTTCGGATTCAGTATGTTCGTCGCACATCGGCTTGCCTTCTCTCTCCTCGGAGAGAGGGAGGCTAACCTATCTTCGTATCAGAGCAAGACCCGGCATAAAGCAAAGCCAACGAGCAGAACGAAAAACGGGCCGAGCGCCTGCTGGCTACCCGACCCGCTTCTAAATGCTTTGATGGATCAGACGACGCGTCAGTTCAGCCCGCCCAGCCCCTTGATCGCGCTGTCGACCATGCCCTTGTCGGCCTTGGCGTCGTGGTTCTCGGCAATGAGCGCGGCAGCGGCAGCGGTCGCGGCGGTTACGGCCTTGGCGCGGATGCTGTCGATTGCGCTGCGCTCGGCGGCGGCGATCTTGTCCTCGGCCATCTTCTGGCGGCGCTTCACCAGCGCCGTCGCATTGGTCTTGGCCTCCGCGATCATCAGCGCGGCCTCTTCCTCGGCGCGGGTCTTGAGCGCAGCGGCTTCCTTCTCGGCGCCAGCGATCTTCTTCTGATATTCGGCTTTCAGCGCCTCAGCCTCAGCGCGCAGCTTGGACGCTTCGTCGAGCTGGGTGCGGATGCCCGCGATCTGACCATCGAGCGCCTTGCCAATCGCGGCAGGCACCTTCTTCCATATCAGCAGCAGGATGAAGATCGCCATCGCGATGCTGACGATGGTGGTAGCATTCATATAGCCACCTGCACCGCCAATTGCCGGATCGGGGGTGTGATGCTCTTCAGGGCCGCCAACCATTTCAGTGGTGGCGTGGACATTGCCCTCGATATTCTGCACCTTGTCGGCGTTCTCGAGGTTGTTCGCGACAGCCGCGCTATCCTGGCTCACATTATCAACCATTGAGCGCCACCTTCACAGCTTTCTTGGCGTCCGCAGCAGTCACAGCCGCGCCGGAAATCCGGGCAACCATTTCCTGAGCAGCATCAACCGAAACAGACTCGATTTCCGCCAGCGCCTTGGCCGAAGCGGCAGCAATGGCGGCCTCTGCGTCCGCGAGCTTGGCGGCGATCTTCTTGTCCTCGGTCGCGACCTTCTTTTCGGTGTCTTTCGCCGCCTTGGCCTTGGCCTCGGCAACGATCGCCTGCGCGGCAGCACGGGCCTCTGCCTCGCGAGCGCGGTTCTGTTCTTCCAGCTCGTCCGCGCGGGCGAAGCTCGCCTTGGCGCTCGCGAGATCCTCGGCGATCTTGGCGTCGCGCGCCTCGACCGTCGACTGGACCTTGGGCACCATGCCCAGACCCACAACGAAGAATACAAAACCGAACGTCAGCAGCAGCCAGAAGATCTGGGAGCTGTATGTCGCGGCCAATTGGGCTATCTGAGGCATTGCACCCGTCCCGTTAGATCGAACCATGAGCGGGCGGGCACAACCAGCCCGCCACGCATAACCTTAAATTCGTGCGCGTGTTAGGCGACGAAGATCAGGATCATCGACACAACGAACGCCAGCAGGCCGAGAAGTTCGGCAGCGGCGAAGCCGATGAACAGGCGGCCCTGCTGGCCGTCAGCGGCCGAAGGGTTGCGCAGCGCGCTCTCGAGGAACGAGCCGAAGACGTTGCCCACGCCGAGTGCGGCCATGCCAGCACCGATAGCAGCGAGACCGGCACCGATCAGCTTTGCGGCTTCTGCGTCCATAATGATAACTCCTTTTCTAAAACTCTGTCTTACAGATGGGGTTGAAAACTCAGTGGAGATGCTCGGCGTCGTTGATGTAGAGCGACGTGAGCAGGGCGAAAACATAGGCCTGGATGCAGGCGACCAGCATCTCAAGCGCGCTGATACCGATCATCAGCGTGAAGCTGGGGATACCGACCAGCGCGCCATATCCGAGGCCCGCGTTGGTCGAGTTGATGACGAAGCCCGCGAGCACCTTCAGCAGCACGTGGCCCGCGGTCATCGCGACGAACAGTCGCAGGCCGAGCGAGAACGGACGCACCATGAACGACACCAGCTCGATCGGGAAGATCACCGGGATCATCGGCAGCGGGGTGCCATGCGGCACGAACAGCGAGAAGAAGTGTAGCCCATGCTTCCAGAAGCCGACCGCGAGCACGATAGAGAAGCTCATGATCGCGAGCACGCCGGTCACCGTGAAGTGGCTGGTGAAGGTGAAGGGATGCAGGCCGAAAATGCCAATGGGCAGCAGGCCCAGAAGGTTCGCAAGCAGGATGAACATGAAGATCGAGAAGACGTAAGGAACGTACTTCTTGCCTGCCTCGCCTGCGTTCTCCAGCAGCAGCTTGTTGATGAAGCCGGTGAAGAACTCCACCGCCATCTGCCAACGGCCAGGAACGAGCTGGCGCTTCATGCCGCCTGCAACGAAGATCCACAGCACGACGGCGGTGATGACCATCCACAACGCGCTGTTGGTGAAGGCGATGTTGTAGCCGCCCACCGCGAGATGATCGGTGCCGAACAGCGGCTCGATCGCAAACTGGTGCATCGGGTCGATTTTGCCGGATTCTGCTGCCACGCTTAGCCCCTAAAATTCACTACTACCTGCGACGAAAGCGCCCTCATTGCTTCGGGCGCTGCATCGAAATCCTGTAAATATTCCTGAAGGCGACGATTATCCCCAGAAAGAGGAACACCAGCAGGAGCCAAGGCTGCGTGCCGAGGAAGCGGTCCAAAACCCATCCCACCAGCGCGCCGCCGGCAATCCCCCCGATCAGCTCCGCCAGAACCCGATTGCCGAGGCGGGTGTTTGCATCCGCCTGTTCATCGCGCTCGCCGGTCCTGATCCGCTCGGCCCGCTCGACTTGCTCGATTCGCTTTTTAAGCGAGGCAACGCGCGGATCTTCGCCAACAGGGTCTTGCCCGGGTTCGTTTTCCGCCATTTCCGCCATCCTTTCCTAGAGTTTCCAAGGACCAGACAACGCTTGAAACGCAAAAGCCGCACCCGTCAAGGCGCGGCCCGTTTAGAAAGGGGAAAGGTTCAAGTCAACCGGGCTGATAGTCTAGCCCGCACTTCTCTGTTGCGGTGCAAAACCGAGGGCTATTCAGCCCGCTCCCCCACCCAGCCTTCCGACATGGTAAACTATGGGAGGTTGGGTGGGGCGTGGGCGAGTCACGCGCCTCGACCACGGGGCCGGTGCGGCAAAATCAACCAGCAGTCGCGCAATAGTCCGGCAGGGCAATCGGGCCTGCGCCCTTGGTCTGCCACGGGCCGGTGCCGATGCGATAGACCTGCCCCGGTTTCACGCGAGAGCTCAATGTCTGGCAACCCGTGGCGGCGGCGGCATCGGCCACCGTTACGCCCCGCTTCGCAGCGAGATCGGTATAAGCGGCGCGGCGCTTGATGTTGATCGCGTTCACCTCGTCGCGCACGCCCTGGCTCACCGTGCCCGCGATGCCGAGATAGCCGTCGGACTGTTCGCCCACGCTGCCGGAAGCGAGCGCCTGCGCGACCAAGCCCTGCGCGCTTGCCGGGGCGGCGAGAAACGCGCCTGCGGCCAATGCAGAGAGAGCGGCTGCGATGAAAAGGGTTTTGCGTGTCATTGCGGAAACAACTCCGGGTTATTCTGGATGAGATCCTGCGCGTCCTTCTGGAGCCGCACAATCACTTCCTGTTGCACTTTCACATTGAGATTGATCTCGATCGGCTTGTCCGGCGCCTTGACGGTGATGCAGCCGCTCATAAGCAAACTCGCTGCAACAACGCATAGCACCTTTCCTGTGTTCCGACCGGCATCGCTCTCAGCTTTCACGTCGATCATTTCTGGCTCCCTGATGGCATAGTCTGGCTTTCGCCGGGCTGAACGGCAAGCGTATTCCGCTTCACTGGTTCAAAACCGTCTCCCATATGCTGGCGAATCAGCAGGGACGGATCGGTGAACGAACGCGCGGTGTTGATGAGGCCGCGGAAAGGCGCCGCGATCCTGATGTTGAAGATGAACGGCAGACCGACGAACTGCTGGGCAATCGGCTTCGGCACTGTGGAAAGTTCACCGCGGTTGACGCCGTTGAACGTCACCTGCGTCACCACCTCGCCATCCAGCGCGCCATCCATCAGTATAGTGAGGCACTTATATTGCAGATCCTTCAGTGCATCGAAGGCGAGCTTGCCCATGAAGCCCAGATTCTCGTTCGAGACCTGCCCGATGTAGGAAAGCCGCCCGCCCTGCCGCGTACGGTCGCAGGGGATGTTCACGCCCTCGACATGATCCAGCACCAAAGGCGGCATGCCCGATTGCCGCGCGGTCAATATGCCGCCGACGATCCGGCCGCCTTGTGCATCGAACACCATCGGCAACAGGCCATCAAATGTGCCGGTCGCGGAGATATTCTCCAGCTCCATAAGCTGGATGAAATCGCCAGCCTGCAAGCCGACAACACGGAAACTGAGGTAACGCGGCTTTTCCGCGCTCATGTCCATCACCGTGGGCAGCATGGAAAGCGTGCCGCCCGCGAACGGCCATGACGCATCCTCGATCGCGACGCGCTCGCCCGGCAGCAGGGCATAATGCACCACCCCATCGCGCACCTCGACGCCTGCGTTGAGGAGAGGGATACGCATTTCCTGATGCGGCGCAGTGACCATGCCGAGCAAGTCAGTGAAGCGCACGGTGGTCGACAGGCCTGTGACGGGGCCGAAGGCGGCGGCAAGGTTCATATCCTTCGCCGTAAAGGTGCCGGTGCTGGTGACGCCATCGCGGTTCCAGCGAATCTCGCCGGAGCCATTCACGCGCCCATAGACATTGGCGACCACGCCGAGCGCGATATGGGTGATCTGATCGGGCTGGAGCGCCGAATCGAAGCGCAGGTCGCCCAGATCGAACGTCGCGTCGCCGGTGCCGTCATCCAGATTGTGGCGAATCGCGACAGTCGCGATGGTCCGCTCCTTCCCCGGCAGATGGACAGTGCCACCCGCATTGATCAGGCCATTGGCAAGGGTGAGCCTGAAATCATTCGATTCGAGCGGATTGAAGCGATCCGGGTTTGCATCATCGAGTACGAGGATACGCCCCTTCAATGCCAGCGCGCCCTTTGCAAAGCCCCAGCTTGCCGTCCCTTCCCGCACCAACAGCGGCACAGTGCCGATCTTCGCCTCGATCCCACTCGCCGCGCCGCCGATCCCACCTGCCAGCGCGCGCCCATCCAGCCGCTTGGCCGCAAGCAGCACCGGCGCGTCCTGCGGGCCTAAGCGCATATCGACATCATTAAGATCAAAGCCACTGGCTAAGCTGTATAGCGCGGACGAGGCGGCCAGCCGCATCGGCGAATCGCCCATCCGCCCCGCGAGCCGCATATCCGCCACGCGCACACCGCCGCCCATTCGCCCGTTGCGCAGCGTCATCATGCCGCCATCGACCGGGCAAGCGGTGAGGCGGGTATTGCCGAGACTGACTGCGCCTGTTTTCAGCGCGGCGAGGCTGAGCGGAGCGCAGCCCGGATTGACCGTCAGCCCAGCGCCAGAGAACTGCGCAGCGAGCGGCATTTCCAGCCCCTTGAGCGCTCCATCCGGCATCGGCCCATCAAGGCGCGCAAGGGTAGTGATGCGGGTGATGCCCTTCGCGGCCGCCGTGAAGCGAACCGGCTCCAGCGCCAGCCGCGCAGTACCCGCCGCATAGGGCTTCATGAACATCTGCCCGGAGACGGCTCCATCCGCCGCCGGGTTGAGGCGCACAGCGATCTCCGGCAGACCGCCGCCGTCCGAAGCGATACCGCCGCTCATCGCCCAGCGCCCATCATGAAGCGAGACGTCGATCCGACCGCCGTTGTTCAGCGCCACCCGGCTGCCCTGCGCGCCTGACAGCTCCAGCGCACTGACGGAGAGCTTCGAGCCCGCACCTTCCTTGCTGAACGCGAACCGGCTCTTGAAGCGGCTATCCTGCTCCAGCGCTGCCAGTCCTCCAGAGAGCTTCTCCAGCAGCGGCCCGACCGGCGTTTCCGCCGAAGAGCGCGCTGCACTCCGCAGCGCGGCAGGATCGAGCGCCGCAATCTTCACATTCGCGCCATCGAGCGAGCCATCGGCATCCAGCTTGTTCGCATCACCCGAAAAGCGCACCGCAAGAGCAGGCACAGAAGCCAGCACCCCCGGCGCGCGCATCGCCTGCGCGCCGCCCCCAATTGTGCCGCGCCAGCTATCAAGCGCCGGGGAGAGGGTAACATCGGGCTTCAGCGCAACCCCCGCCAGCGTCACCATATCATTCTTCGCGCCGCCGCAGCCCAGCCCAGGCGCACGCACCGGGCCAGAGAGCCTCGGCGCGCTATCCTTCATCGCGACATCGAGATAAGCCGTCACCTGCGGCGTCACACACCCCGCCGCCGCAACATCGCGCATCTGCGCGGCAACCTTGCCCGCAAAGCCCGATTGCAGATTGCCCGTGCCGTTGATCGAGAGGCCAAGCACCCCAAGCGGCGTGACAAGCTGCGCGCGCGTATCATCCAGCGTCAGGTCTATATCGGGCATATTGAATGGAGCGGTGGAGGTGCGGTCGCGAAACTTGTCCAGTTCGCCCAGATGCAGTCCACCCGTATCAACCGATCCAAACACCCGCACCCCGCGCGCCCGCACATTCGCCACATAAGGCAGGCCCAGCCCATAGCCGATGTCGACCTCCACCGAGCGCGCGGTGAGGTCTGGCCGGGCAGGATCGCCCAACACCAGATTCTCGATCCGCTGGGTTCGGAAAGCGACTTGGCGAAGGTCGTAGCTCGCGCGCACACCCTTCGCGGCCAATGTTCTCTGGACATAATGCTGCGCAATCTGCCCCCGCTGCAACCAGACGAGAGCAAACATGCCAAACGCCACCAACAGAAGCGCTGCGGCTATCCGGTATTTCATACTGGCCGGCCATTCATGAAGGATAGAACGCGCATATGGTTGTAAATATCCTTGCGGGGCGATTTGGCAACGCCTAGCCCTGTCTGGATGAACGGCGACTTACCCGAAGAGGATGAGAAGGGCGAGCGGTTTGAAGATGCCGCGTTTCCGCCGCCGATGCCGTCTGGCCTGTTCGTCGATCTGCCGGATCAAACCGCAGCCTCGCCAGTCGAGAAGCCCGAGCCGCATCACGGCACCGGCCATCGTGCCCGCCTGCGCCAACGGCTTGCAGAGGGTGGGCCGGAGGCACTGCTCGATCATGAGCTGGTCGAATATCTGCTCGCACTCGCCATTCCGAGGCGCGACACCAAGCCGCTCGCGAAGGCGCTGTTAAAGCACTTCGGCGGCATCAATGGAGTGCTGACGGCAGACTGGGAGGCGCTCTCCCGCTTCCCCGGCATGGGCGAGACAAGCACAGCGGCGGTGAAGATCGCGCAGGCGGCGGCGTTGAGGCTGTTGCGCGCACCTGTTGCAGAACAACCGATCCTCTCCAGCTGGCAGGCGCTGCTCGATTATCTGCGCGCGGACATGGCGCACCTCAAGATCGAGCGTGTGCGGGTGCTGCATTTGAACGCCCGCAACATGCTGATCCGCGACGAGCATATGGGCGATGGGTCGGTCGATCAGGCGGCGATCTATACCCGGGAGGTGATCCGCCGTGCCATAGACCTCGGCTCGTCAGCTCTCATCCTCGTTCATAACCACCCCAGCGGTTCACCACAGCCAAGTAAGCAGGACATTCAGATTACCCGCAATATCATGGAGGCTGGAAAAAGGCTGGGCATCTCCGTGCACGATCATCTGATCATCGGCACTGAGGGCTATAGCAGCATGCGCGCTATGGGGTTATTCTGACACAAAGAGGGCGCACGGTGACACTCCACCATGCGCCCTGCCTTGCAAATCTATGGGAGGGAGATGTCTATGCGCCGAGAAACTTGCCCATCTCCGTCTTGCTGACGGTTGTATTCTTGTCGCTGTCTGCACTCTTGAAGGCTGCGGATGCCCATACGGCTAGATCGGCCTGCGCCATCGTCTTGCCGCTGGCCTTCAGCTCACTGTCCTTGAGAGCCAGCACCCATTTGGAAAACTCAGCCTTGTCGAGCTGACCGGATTTGTCCGCATCATAAGTGGGGAAATCCTTGTCGACCAGCGCCGCCACCTGCTCCGCATTGGCCGAGGCGGGCGTGGCCGCCGCGTCAGCGGAGGCTGGAGTAGATGCCGGTGCAGGGTCGGCGGGCGCTGCGGCCTGCTGCGCTATGGCCGGGGCTGCGGAGATCGAAACGGCCAGCGCCATTCCGAGGTAGGTCATACGGTTCATGCTCTAACTTCCTTGTCGGTTAAATAGCTCATTCCCCCGCCGCTACCGACCATGAGACAGCAAAACCTGTCCCGCAAGTGCAGGATTTTCAGGCCTAACGACTTGTCCATCTCAGGCTGCGCCCTGCCCCATAATTGTTCTCCAATCGGGATGCGCCGTGCCGCAGCTTATCCACGTAAAGGCTGCTGCTACCCCGCTGAAGCCATTGCAGCACGCACCTCATGCTGCTACCCGCCGCGCGTTCCTGATATTCAGCCTGAAGAGAGTCGCCTCATGGTCCCGCGCTATGCCCGCCCGCAAATGTCCGCCATCTGGGAGGCGGAAAACCGCTTCCGCATCTGGTTCGAGATCGAGGCGCACGCTACCGATGCGCTCGCCGAGCTGGGCGTGGTGCCACAGTCCGCAGCCAAGGCGCTGTGGGCGTGGTGGGCGACCAACCCGAAGATCGACGTGGCCGCCATTGACGCGATCGAGGCCGTCACCAAGCATGACGTGATCGCGTTCCTTACCTGGGTGGCGGAGCAGGTCGATGCCGCGGGCTATGTCGGCGAGGCGCGCTTCATGCATCAGGGCATGACCAGCTCCGACGTGCTCGACACCTGCCTCGCGGTGCAGCTCGCGCAGGCGAGCGACATATTGCTGGCCGATCTCGATGCGCTGCTGGAGGCGATCAAGCGCCGCGCGTTCGAGCACAAGATGACGCCCACCATCGGGCGCAGCCACGGCATCCACGCGGAACCTGTCACCTTCGGCCTCAAGATGGCGGAAGCCTATGCTGAGTTTTCCCGCTGCAAGGCGCGGCTTGTTGCGGCGCGGGCGGACATCGCCACCTGCGCCATCTCTGGCGCAGTCGGCACCTTCGCGAACATCGACCCGCGCGTCGAAGAGCATGTCGCGGCGAAGCTCGGCCTCGCGGTCGAACCCGTTTCAACGCAGGTGATCCCGCGCGACAGGCACGCTATGTTCTTCGCAACTATGGGCGTCATCGCGTCCTCCATTGAGCGCCTCGCGATCGAGGTGCGTCACTTGCAGCGCACCGAAGTGCTGGAGGCGGAGGAATATTTCTCGCCCGGCCAGAAGGGCAGCTCCGCCATGCCGCACAAGCGCAACCCGGTGCTGACCGAAAACCTCACCGGCCTCGCCCGCATGGTGCGCTCTGCCGTCGTCCCCGCGATGGAGAATGTCGCGCTGTGGCATGAGCGGGATATCTCGCACAGCTCAGTCGAGCGCTTCATCGGCCCCGACGCGACCATCACGCTGGATTTCGCACTGGGACGCCTCACCGGCGTGATCGACAAGCTGCTCGTTTATCCCGAGCGGATGATGAAGAATCTCGACAAGATGGGCGGCCTCGTCCATTCGCAGCGCGTGCTGCTGGCGCTGACACAAGCAGGCGTTTCGCGCGAGGACTCATATCGTTATGTTCAGCGCAACGCGATGAAGGTGTGGGAGTCGGACGGCCAGCTCTCGCTGATGGAACTGCTGAAGGCCGACCCGGATGTGTCCGCCGCGCTATCCGCGCAGGAAATCGAGGACAAGTTCAACCTCGATTATCACTACCGTCAGGTGGACACGATCTTCGCCCGCGTATTCGGAGACTGAGCGGCGATCAGCCTCCTACGTGAAGACCTAGTCAGGCCGCCTGCTTACCCTGAAGGCCGCGTTTCCACGTACCCTTGTCCGCTGACGGGCGCAGTTTATCGCGACGCTCCAGCAAGAAGCGATCGACCAGATCCTTCAGGGCATTGGCTTCACCCTTCAGCGTACGCGACGCAGCGTTGGACTCTTCCACCATCGCCGCGTTCTGCTGCGTGGTGACATCCATCTCTGCAACCGAGCGGCTGACCTTCTGCAGGCTGTTGGCCTGATTTTCGGCGAACTCCGAGATTTCCTGAGCCTGCTGGGTCGCTACAGTCACCTGCTGGATGATCTGCTCCAGCGCCTTACCGGTCTTGCCAACCAGATCGACGCCCTCGTCGACATCCGCGCCAGATTTGCCGATCAGCTCCTTGATGTTCTTCGCCGATTCGGTGGTGCGATGGGCAAGCGCCCGCACCTCGCTCGCGACGACCGCAAAGCCCTTGCCAGCTTCGCCTGCGCGCGCGGCTTCGACACCGGCGTTGAGCGCCAGAAGATTGGTCTGGAAGGCGATCGCCTCGATCACCTCGGTAATCTTGGCGATTTCGACCGATGACCCCTTGATCTTGTCCATCGCGTTAACGGCACTGTCGACGATCTCGCCGCCCTTGCAGGCTTCGACGCTGGCCTGAGACACGCTATGATTAACCTGCTTCGCATTGGCGGCGCAGGCGATCATGCCCTCGGTAATAGTGCCCATGACGTCCGTGGTAGAGGCAAGCGATGCCGCCTGCTGCTCCGTACGGATAGCGAGGTCATGCGCAGCAGCGCTGATCTCGTTGGAGCCTGTGTTGATGTTGTCTGCCGCGTCGGACATTTCCGTGATGATTTCGCTGATGCGATGGCGCATCATGTGGAAGTCTTCCTGCACCTTGCCATAGGCAGGCGGCAAATTCTCGAGCTGCGCGCGCAAATCGCCTTCCGCGACCTTAGCCATCGCGTCGCCAAGCGCATGGATAACAGCCGCCCGGTTTTTTTCCTCTGCGGCGAAATACGCATTGAGGGCTGCTTCCATATCGAAGAGGGCAGTCTTGACCAGCGTAGCGATGACGTTGCCAAGCTCACGTCCGTTCAACCGGGTATGGATACCTTTGGTCGTCGCAGCGTGGATGAGCTCTTCAAGCACCAACGCATAACCGCCGATATAATAATGCGGCGACAGCCCGATCCGCGCATGCACAGCGCCGATATGCTCGGAACGCCCACGCGCTGCGGCATCAAATTCGCCAGAATAGAGGTTGATCCAGTGCGTGAACTGGGCCCCCGCCGCATGATTGCGCATTTCCTCATTGGGCAGCAGCTTGGCGGTGACGGGATGGGCAGCAATGCGGGCATATAAGGTCTTGAGTGCCTTGCGTGCCGTATTCTCGATCAGCGTGCGAATTTTCGGGAACGCCTTGTAATTATCGTCGCTGAGAGTGACGAATTCCTGCTCGCGAATAGAACCAACAACGGGCGCGGTCATGCTTGCCGTTCCTTTATGAAACCAGAGTGATCATGTCGGATTTTTACGAGCGAAATCTTTTCCCGGAATCAGTTTCGCTTCTCTGAGTGTGTTAATGAGACCTGTGCGCGGGTGGGTGTAGACAGGGGCGTTGATTGCTGATTCTATAGGCTTTCCGAGAAGGAGAGCGGCAGATGGCGCAGCGTTCTATTGGACAAGAGCAGTTTGGTTTTGCAGGGCGCGAGCGAGCGGCTTCGTCGCTAGACGCGCTGGTATCGCTGATCGACTGGGGCCAGGTCGCGGCGCTGCTCGATCCGCTCTATCCGGCTGTCAAGGGCGAGCCGGCCTGGCCGCCGCTGGCGATGTTCAAAGCCCTGCTGCTCTCGATCTGGTACGACCTGTCCGACGTGAAGCTGGCCGAGGCGCTCGACGATCGAGCCTCCTTTCGCCGTTTTTGCGGGTTTGCCGCGAATGAAGCGACGCCCGAACGTACCGCCTTCGTCCGATTTCGCAGGCTGCTCGTTGCACACAAGCTTGACCGGGCATTGTTTGAATCTGTCACCATGCAGCTCAAGTCCAAGGCGGTGACGGTCAAGACCGGAACACTGGTCGATGCCACCATCATTGCGTCCGCCAGTGAGGGCGATGACGATGCGCGCTGGGTAAAGCACAAAGGAAAGCGGGCTGTTTACGGCTTCAAGGCCCATGTCGGCGCCGATGCCGATACGGCGTTGGTCGAGGAAGTCTCGGTCACATCCGCTAATATCAATGACGGTAAGGCAGGCCCTGAAGCACTACCGGATAATCCCGGCGAGGTGTTTGCCGATAGCGCCTACCGCGGCAATCACTTTCGCGACGCCGTGCGGGCAAAGGGCGGCATTCCCCGCATTGTCGCCACCGGCGTTTGGGCACGCACCGAAGAGGAAGCCCAGGCATGGCTCCGCCAATGGAATCAGCCAATCCATCGCGTGCGGGGCCGGATCGAGAAAATCTTCGGGACATGGAAGCGATGCTACGGCCTCAGGCGAATGCGATGGCGAGGTCTCGCCAAAGCCACCGCCCAAGTCCACCTCACCGCCATCGCCTACAACCTCAAGCGCACCATGAATATTCTCACCGTAGCGGCATGAAAGTTGCCACCAACTTTCCCAGCGCCGCGGCGCACCCGAGAACAATCGCACAATAGGCCAAAAATACCACTTTTCAGGACCCTACACCCACCCGCGCACAGGTCTCTTAATACTATGGAATTGGTTTACGGAGATTTAATCTCACTGATTTCATTGCATAAGTTTATCGCATAGCGAGAACAGTGGGCCGTGCATGCTTCGCTGGAATATAAAAAAGGGCGCCGGAAATTCCGACGCCCTTCCCAGTTACAATCAGAAGGAATCAGAGCACGAAGTCCGCCACGCTGAGCGGCGCCTTGGTGATGACCGTCAGCCCGAAATCGAAGCTGCCGTCATGATCGAAATCGACCGCCGCTGTGTAGGCGTTGCCCTGACCGTGGCTGATCACCAGATCGGCCGCCGTGATATGGAAAGCAGTGAGGTCAATCTTGTCGCCCTGCGCGCTGCTGAAGCCCTGGATCTTGTCCTGCGCGGCGTAGAGGCTGTCCAGAGCACCAAACACAAATGTGTCTGCACCCGCACCGCCGTTGAACAGGTCGATACCCAGTCCGCCGATCATAACGTCATCGCCCTGACCGCCATTCAGCACATCATCGCCCGCGCCGCCGTTGAGAATGTCGTGGCCATTGCCGCCTTCGAGCGTGTCGTTCCCGGCGCCGCCATTCAGCGTATCGTCGCCCTTGCCACCATTCAGGCTGTCATTGCCTGAACCCGCATTGATGATGTCGTTGCCCGCTTCGCCGTTGAACTGCTCATCGGCGGCGCTGCCGTTGAGAACGTCGTCGTCCTTGCTGCCCTCGGTCTGGACATCGTCGACATACATGATGACCAGCTGACCCTTCTCGACCAGCTCCGTATCACCGGCGCTGGCGTGGATCTGGTCCGAGGTGAGATAGGCGCGGCCGCCGGTGTAGCCCAGCAGATCGGTGACATCGATGATGCCCGAAGCCTCTTCATCCTGCGTGATGAAGTTGGCGCCACCGCTGACGAACTGGTCGGCGTTGTGGACACCCATCACCGTGACCGTATCCGTCGCCGGATCATATTCGAGGATCCGGCCGAGATGCGCGTTGTTGCCGATATCCTCCTCGATGATGACCTTGCCGTCGCCGTTGACGGTAATGTTGTCCATCATCCGCACGCCGATGCTGCTGTTCACCACCGCGTCGCTGCTGGAGAGCACCGCCTCGATCGTACCGCCCTGCTCCGGGTGGGTGATGTCGTCGAATGTCATCTTGTAGAGCCGCGACTGGCCGGTGGCGGACGCTGTGGTGACGAACCAGTAGACATTGGGGTTGGTCGTATCCCAATGGCCGTCTTCCGGGCGCTGGAAGCTGGTGACGCCATTCGCCTCGCTCTGCGCATCGATCTGCACGCCGGTCAGGCTGCTGACGGCACCTTCGTCGAACATGCTGAAGCGGCCTGAAGCCGCAGTGGCGTCGGTCTCATTGCTCAGCGCCGGAGTGAGCGCGTTCACCAGCGCTTCGACCTTGATGCCGTATACTTTTCCGCCTTCGAGGCCCGCCTTCTCGAACTCGGTGCCTGTCGCCTGCTTGTCGCCGACATAGACATAGAGCTGGCCGTTCTGGCCATCGTCCTGACCGATGGTGATGGTCTTCTTCTGCGCGAATGGGCTGGCGAGATTGTTTTCCCACGCAAACAGGCCCGCATCGGCAAATTCGAACGCCTTGCCTGCGTCCGGGCCGTCAACGAATACCGCGAATTCCTTGCCCTCGGTGCTGCCTTCCTCGCCGGTCATGAAGATATGGCTCTGCGTGCCATAAGCGGTGCCATCAGAGGGATCGACCCAGTAATAGGCGGACTGCGGGGCGAGATCGGCCGAGCACAGGCGGTTGATCGCATAGGCGGATTGCTGGAAGGTGCCGCTGATGTCGTCGAACAGCCAGACGCTCTTGATCGCGTCCTCGACGCTGAGCACCGAGAGGTCCGCCTTGTTGATGACCCACTGCGATACGAACGCGCCAGTTGCGCCATGATCGCGCACCGCGCCCAGCGAACTGCTCAGCTCATGGTTCATCAGCAGCGTGAAGGTGCCGTCGCCATTGTCGAACGCACCCAGACCATCAGGAATACCGACCATGCGATAGGGCGAGCCATCAGCCTTGGTATCCAGCACATCGCCCACCGTGGCGATGGATGTGAAATGCACATTAGGTTCGTAACCCAGAATATAAGGCGCAGTTGAGGTAGAAGGTCCGATAGCCATGACACGCTCCCGTTTGAAATGTGAGCCTGCGGTTAGCCGGGGAATTTGACTCTCTGATGTGAGATTGAAGTAGCTTTCATGTCAGGCGCGTGACGTTTTTGTAATGTTACGGCCTTCCATCGGCTCGCCTATGCCGCGCGAATTATACGTAATGCTTGGTTTCCGGCTTAGTTACCATTTTTCAAGCCTTTGCCCTTATGACCCTCTTCCAAAGAGGTTCCAGTAAAGGAAAATGCCGTGCCCAAGGGTATAACCATATCAGCGAAGATGCTGTTTGCTTTCGCAGCGCTACTGGCGCTCGTGGCCGCAATCGGTGGTTTCGCCATCATGAAAATCGGAGAGGTCAACCAGCTTTCGGCCCAGATGCGCAGCAATACGCTGCCCGCCACCCAGCTGATTGGCGACATCCACGCCTATACGTCGCAATATCGCATCCAGCAGAGCGGTATCATCACCGCTCCTACGCCAGAGTCGAAGGCCAAAGCGGAAAAGATGATCCGCAACGCCAGCAACGCGATTTCGGGCATGATGGACGATTATGAAAAGCTGCTCAGCACCAAGGAGCAGAAGGATCTCTTCGCGACGCTGAAGACCAATTGGGCACAGTATCAGCAACAGACCGATCAGCTTATCATTCTGGCACAGAGTGGCGACGCTGTTGGCGCCAGCGCCATGTTCGAAGGCGAATCGCTCGACATGTTCTACACAGTCGAGGACTCGATCCTCCAGCTCATCGATCTTAACCAGAAGAGCGGCCAGGCGATCAGCGCCAAGAGCGAGAGCATCTATGCCGACTCGCGCCGCATGCTGATCGGTGCAGTGGGCCTCGGACTGGTTATCACGCTGCTGCTCTCCGGCATCCTGATGCAGACCATCGCGAAACCGGTCAAGAAAATGGCTGGCTCGGTCGCCCTGCTGGTCGATGGCGATCTCTCGGTCGAAATCCCCGGCATGCGCCGCAAGGACGAGCTGGGCAGTCTCGCCCGCGCGCTCGACAGCTTCAAGGCGCTGTTCGAGGCAGACAAGCAACGCGCAGAAGCGGAAGCCATGCGCGCTCGCGAAACGGAAGAGACGATCAACGCCATCGGCGCCGGTCTCTCCGCGCTCGCCAAGGGCAAGCTCACCCATCGCGTGGACGAGAATGCCAATGGCCCGCTCGCGAAGCTTTATAACGACTATAACGATGCGCTCTCGCATCTTCAGGACGCAATGGCGCACATCGTCGATGGCTGCAACACGATCAAGAACGGCACCAACGAAATCGCGGCGGCGTCTTCCGATCTGTCGCTCCGTACGGAGCGTCAGGCCGAGTCGCTTGCCCACACTTCCAAGACCCTGGGTGAATTCACCAGCTCCGTGAAGGTTGCTGCCGATAACGCGAAGCAGACCAGCAGCCGCCTCACCGTGGCCCGCGAATCGGCGGAGCGCGTTGACGAAACCGCCAAGAAGGCCGTTGTCGCGATGCGCAACATCCAGGCATCGTCGAAGGAGATGAACGAGATCATCTCGACCATCGACGGCCTCGCCTTCCAGACCAACCTTCTCGCGTTGAACGCAGGCGTGGAAGCGGCGCGTGCCGGTGCATCAGGAGCGGGCTTCGCGGTCGTTGCCACCGAGGTGCGGCATCTGGCGCAGCGCTCGGCGGAAGCGGCGAACTCGATCCGCCAGCTCGTCGCCACCTCGAACGCGCAGATCACCGATGGTGTGTCACTGGTGGAAAACAGCGGAGAGGCACTGCGTCAGATCGTCACGGAAGTGACGGAAGTGTCCGATCTCATGGATGAGATCGCACAGGCCGCCGCACGTCAGGCCAGCGGCCTCACCGAGATCTCGGACATGGTCACCGCGATGGATACCGCCACGCAGCAGAACGCAGCGATGGTCGAGGAAAGCACCGCCAGCTCGCGCAACCTCAATGACGAGACGGAGCGCCTGTTCGAGCAGCTCTCCTTCTTCGAGCTGGGCCGCACGGGCGGCTACACCGGCGGGCTGGGGGTCTCGGTATCCGCTTATGAGGAAGTGCCGAAGGTAAGCCACAAGGCGCACTCCGCGCCGGTGAGCCACGGCAACCTCGCCCTCAGCATGGATGAGGACGACTGGGCAGAATTCTGACCCTCACAGCCCAAGTTTTATCACCCCCAACTGGCTCGGCATCCCCGTGATGTCGGGCCGGTTTTTTTAGGTTTTCAGATTATCGTGCTAAAGCTGTGGCTTGATGGCGAAATGACGATCACACTGATATTTATCATTTTAATCAATATTTTACCATAGCCATAAACCCCATCTTATTTCCTCTCTCCTATACAGGGCCCACTCAGGTTCAAAACTTCATTTCGCAAAATGAAGCAGAGGAAGGAAAAAGTAATAATGTTCAAGACACTCTCTGGCAAAATCATGGTCGCCGCCATTGCCGTCGCAGCCGCAACCCCCGTTTTCGCTCAGCCCGCCGCATGGCAGCAGGCCGTAGCGCGCCAGATCGCTTCCAAGCAGACCTATCCGCGCGCCGCCCAGATGCGTGGCGACGAAGGCACCGTGAAGGTGAAGGTCTATGTCAGCGCAACGGGCGCCGTCGAGAAGACCGAGCTGGTCGGACCGTCGGGTTCCTCTGTTCTTGACCGCGAAGCTCTCGCGCTGCCCACCAAGGTTGGCACGCTTCCGGCCCCTCCGGGTGGCGCAGCAGCCGTGGTGCTGCCGCTGACCTACAAGCTGATGTAATCAGCGCCATAGATTTGGCAGGTTTCGGCCCGCCCTCCCTTCCGCCAGCCACCGGCTAGAGCGAGGGAGCGGCGGGCTGATTTTTTTGTAGCTCACCGGCCCCAAGGCTGACGCGATTCCGGCTCTGGCAATAGCCCGAGAAATTGCCTAAGCTTGCCTTTCGCAGAGTTAAGGGTATCGCATGCAACTGCTGAAGACCATCTTCTGGGTCGTGATCGCCGTCGCGCTGGCGTTGTTCACCAAGGCCAACTGGGAAGCCGCCGCGCCGGTTATTCCGGGCCGGGTAGCGGTGAAGCTCTGGGGCGATGCGGTGATGGAAACGCGGCTGCCGGTGCTTATCCTGTGGGCCTTCCTGCTGGGGCTGGTGCCGACATGGGCATGGGGCCGCGCGGTCAAATGGCGGCTGCGGCGCAGACTCTCCAGTGCCGAACGCGCGCTGGAGAGCGTGACGGCACAGCAGCGTTCGCCAGATACGTCGCTCACCAGCTCCGCAGAATCCGCTTCTGCACCTTCGGCTTCCCCTTCACTTACGGACCACTCATGAAAAGCCCGATCTACGTCGCCATCGATACGCCAGACCTCGCCCGCGCCGAACAGCTTGCGAAAAGCGTGCGCAACCATGTCGGCGGTCTGAAGCTCGGCCTCGAATTCTTCTGCGCCAACGGGCATCATGGCGTGCATGAAATGGCGAAAATCGGCCTGCCGATCTTCCTTGATTTGAAGCTGCATGACATCCCCAACACCGTCGCCAAGGCGGTGCAGTCGTTGCACGTGCTGGAGCCTGCAATCCTTACCGTGCATGCTTCCGGTGGGCGGGCGATGCTGGAAGACGCAAAGGCCGCGGCGGGCGTCAACACCAAGGTCGTAGCGGTCACGGTGCTCACCAGCCTCGATGCGAGCGACCTCAATGAAATCGGCTATGCCCGCAATGCCGCCGCGCAGGTGGAGCGCCTTGCGGACTTGGCGCAGGATGCCGGGCTGGATGGCATCGTCTGCTCCGGTGAAGAAGTGGGCCTCATTCGCAAGCGGTGGCACGATGGCTTTTTCGTCGTCCCCGGCGTGCGCCCGGCGGGCGGCGCGATGGGCGACCAGAAGCGCGCCGTCACCCCGCGCGCCGCGATTGATGCGGGCGCGTCGATCATCGTCGTCGGTCGGCCCATCACCCAGTCCGACAATCCCGATTTCGCCGCGCGGGAGATCGAGGCGACCTTGTGACCAACGCGTCGTGACCACTGCGTCGGACACGCGTTTTCGTGTCCGCCCCGCCCAGCATCAGGATGTGCCTGCGCTTCACGCCGTCATCCAGCGCGCCTATCGCGGCGACAGCGCTCGGCAAGGCTGGACCCATGAAGCCGACCTGCTTGACGATGAGCGCATCACGCCACAGGCACTTGCAGCGATCATCGACGATCCCGCCAGCCTGCTATTGCTTGGCGAGCGGGAGGGCGCGCCCATTGGTTCCGTCCAGCTAACGAACCGGGGCGCAGGCGAAGTCTATCTCGGCCTGTTCTGCATCGATCCGGCGGTGCAGGCGGGTGGGATGGGCAGGAACCTGCTCGAACAGGCAGAGAGTGCAGCGCGCAACAATTTCGGCGCGACGCGGATCGTCATGACGGTGATTGAGCAGCGTATTGAGCTGATCGCTTATTATGAACGGCGCGGCTATGTGCGCACCGGCGCACGGGTCGACTTCCCGACCAGTGTTGAACCGCCGCTCTACATGGTCGAGCTGGCAAAAAACCTCGCCTGATCGTCCGTCGGCGGCTAAGGCCCGCTGATGTCCCGAATCGCTGTCAAAATCTGCGGACTTTCGACGCCCGAAACGCTGGATGCCGCGCTGAAAGGCGGCGCGAGCCATGTCGGCTTCGTGCATTTCGCGAAAAGCCCGCGCCATGTGGAGGCGGAGCGGCTTGCCGCACTTGCCGCGCGCGTGCCGGGGCATGTGCAGAAGGTCGGCGTGGTGGTGAACCCGGAAGACGCGCAGATCGAGCAACTGATGCAGGCCGGGCGTCTCGATGCTCTGCAACTGCATGGCTCCGAACCGCCCGAGCGCGTGGCGGCGATCCGCGCGCGTTTTCCGGGGTTGAAACTCTGGAAGGCGATCCCGGTCAAGACCACTGCCGACATTGCATCTGCCGCGCGCTATGCCGACATCGCAGACATGATCCTGTTCGATGCCAAGACTCCCGATCATGCCGACCTTCCCGGCGGCATGGGCCTGCGCTTCGACTGGAGCCTGCTCTCGGCCTATCGCGCCACCGGCCCGTGGGGGCTTTCAGGCGGTCTCGATCCCGACAATGTCACGGAGGCGATCCGCATCACCAGCGCGCCGCTGGTCGATGTTTCTTCAGGCGTAGAAAGCGCTCCCGGCATCAAGGATGTGGACAAGATCGCCGCCTTCTGTAAAGCGGCAAGGTCATGACCACGGACAGAAACGCATTCCTACCGGCACGATGGCGCTGATCGCTCTCCTCAAGGATTGAAGCGAACACATCATTGCTGCCTGAAAGAAGATCATTGCCATGACCATCAGTACACCCATTCCCAACTCCCTGCGTACCCAGCCTGACGCGCAAGGGCATTTCGGCCAGTTCGGCGGGCGCTATGTCGCCGAAACGCTGATGCCGCTGATCCTCGACCTTGAGAAAGAGTATCGGAAGGCGCAGCAAGACCCGGCGTTCGAGGAGGAATTCCAGTATCTCCTGCGCCAATATGTCGGCCGCCCCAACCCGCTCTATTTCGCCGAGCGGCTGACCGAAGACCTCGGCGGCGCGAAGATTTACCTGAAGCGCGAGGAATTGAACCACACAGGCGCACACAAGATCAACAACTGCATCGGCCAGATTTTGCTCGCCAAGCGCATGGGCAAGACGCGCATCATCGCCGAGACCGGCGCGGGCCAGCATGGCGTCGCCACCGCGACCGTCGCGGCGCTGTTCAACATCCCCTGCACCATCTTCATGGGCGCGCTCGATGTGGAGCGCCAGCAACCCAATGTGTTCCGCATGAAGCTCTTGGGCGCCGAGGTGCGCGCGGTGGAGAGCGGAACGCGCACCTTGAAGGACGCGATGAACGAGGCGCTGCGCGACTGGGTCGCGAATGTGCACGACACTTTCTACATCATTGGCACGGTCGCTGGGCCGCACCCCTACCCGGAGCTGGTGCGCGATTTTCAGAGCGTGATCGGCAGGGAAACCCGTGAACAGATCATGGCAGCGGAAGGACGCCTGCCCGATATGCTGGTGGCGGCGGTAGGCGGCGGATCGAACGCGATCGGCCTGTTTCACCCGTTCCTTGACGACCCAGACGTCGAAATCGTAGGCGTCGAGGCGGCGGGGCGCGGCATTGAGCTGGGCGACGGTCATCACGCCGCGAGTATCGCGGGCGGCGCACCGGGCGTGCTTCATGGCAACAAGACCTTCCTGCTTCAGGACGAGGATGGCCAGATCACCGACGCGCACAGCATTTCTGCGGGCCTCGATTATCCCGGCATCGGCCCGGAGCATGCGTGGCTGCACGAGAGCGGGCGGGCGCGCTATATCTCCGTGACGGACGATGAGGCGCTAGAAGCGTTCCAGAAGCTCTGCCGTCTCGAGGGCATCATTCCGGCGCTGGAGAGCGCCCACGCCCTCGCCGCGCTGGAAAAACTTGCGCCTGAGATGGGCAAGGACAAGATCATCGTCGTCAATCTCTCAGGGCGCGGAGACAAGGACATCTTCACGGTGGCGAAAGCACTGGGGGTGGAGATATGAGCGACCGTATCTCTGCAACATATGCAAAATGCCGCGCCGAGGGCCGCGCGGCGCTGGTCTGTTTCGTTACCGGCGGCGATCCAACGCCAGCCGACACCGCCGCCGTGCTCGACGCGCTGGTCGCGGGCGGCGCGGATCTTATCGAGCTCGGCATGCCGTTCACCGATCCGATGGCGGACGGCCCGGCGATCCAGCTCGCCAATCTGCGCAGCCTTGGCGCGGGCACCAAGACCGCCGACATCCTCGCCATCGCCACCGCCTTCCGCACGCGCCACCCTGAAACCCCGCTGATCCTGATGGGCTATGCCAATCCGATGATCCGACGCGGCGCGGAATGGTTCGCCAAGGCCGCCGCGCAATCCGGTGTCGATGGCGTGATCTGCGTCGACATCCCGAACGAAGAAGATCAAGAACTCGGCCCAGCCCTGCGCGCCGAGGGGCTGCATTTCATCCGCCTCGCGACACCCACCACGGACGTCGCGCGCCTACCCGCCGTACTCGAAGGCTCCAGCGGCTTCCTTTATTATGTCTCAGTCGCGGGCATCACCGGCAAGCAGCAGGCTGCGCAGACCAGCATCGAGCAGGCGGTCGCGCATCTCAAATCCGGCACGGACCTGCCCATCGCCGTCGGCTTTGGCGTACGCACGCCCGAACAGGCCGCCGCCATCGGCAAGGTGGCGGATGGCGTTGTCGTCGGCAGCGCAATCGTCGAGATCGTCGGCCTGCATGGCACGAACGCCGCCTCTCATGTAAAAGACTATGTCGGCTCGCTCCGCGCGGCCCTCAATGCCAAGGAGACTGCGCAATGAGCTGGATCAGCCGCGTCCGCAAGGCGATACCCTTCATCGCGAAGAAGGAAACCACCGCCGATACGCTGTGGCACAAATGCCCCGGCTGCGGGCAGATGATCTTCACCAAGGAGTGGGAGGAAAACCTCTCCGTCTGCCCGAAATGCGATCATCATGGCCGCATCGGCGCGAAGGAGCGCTTCGAGCAGATCCTCGACGAAGGCAGCGCGCGAGTGCTTCCCACCCCGCAGGTGAAGGAAGACCCGCTCAAATTCCGCGACACCAAGAAATATACCGACCGCATCAAGGCCGCGCGCACATCGACCGGCGATCACGACGCGCTCATCAACGCGCACGGCAAGGTCGAGGGCCAAGCGATCGTCATCGGCGTGCAGAATTTCGCCTATATGGGCGGATCTATGGGCGTCGCGGTTGGCGCGGCGTTCGTGCAGGGCGTGGAAGAAGCGATCAAGCGCAAATGCCCCTATGTCATCTTCACCGCGGCGGGGGGCGCGCGCATGCAGGAGGGCATTCTCTCGCTGATGCAGATGCCGCGCGCTACGGTAGCGATCCAGAAGCTGCATGATGCGGGCCTGCCCTATATTGTGGTGCTGACCGATCCGACCACTGGCGGCGTCACCGCGAGCTACGCGATGCTGGGCGACATCCAGATCGCCGAGCCGAATGCGCTGATCGGCTTCGCGGGTCAGCGCGTTATCGAGAGCACGATCCGCGAGAAGCTGCCCGAAGGCTTCCAGCGCGCCGAATATCTGCTCGCGCATGGAATGCTGGATATGGTCGTGCATCGGAGCGAGATGAAGGAGCGGATCGCGCAGGTCGCGGCGTACCTCATGCCGAAGAAGGCGGCTTAACAGTTCCGCGGTGCTGATAGAGGAGCTCGAAATTCAGTTCAGGTGGAGCCGAGAATGGTGAATTTCGAGAACCGGCGCGCAGCGTACTTAAAGGTACGTGAGCACCGGAAGCGCAGAAAGTTACCGTTCGCAGGCCCGCATGGGCTGAATTTCGAGCGCCTCTGATGGCGGATCACGCTGTATCCGATTCGCCCGCCGTGCAGGCGCAGCTAGACCGGCTGGCGAGCCTTTCCCCCGGCGCGGATGTGCTGGGGCTGGACCGGATCACGCGGCTGCTGGATGCGCTTGGCAACCCGGAACGCAGCCTGCCGCCCGTATTCCACGTCGCGGGGACCAACGGCAAGGGCTCGACCTGCGCCTTCCTGCGCGCGGCGTTGCAGGCCGAGGGCTATAGCGTCCACGCCTACACCTCGCCGCATCTGGTGCGCTTCAACGAGCGTATCCGCCTCAACGATGTATTGATCGACGACGCGCGGCTCGCCTCCTATCTGAAGCGCGTGCTGGACAGCGCGGGAGACATCGGCCCCAGCTTTTTTGAGGCGACCACCGCCGCCGCCTTCCTCGCATTTGCCGAAAACCCGGCGGACGCCTGCATCATCGAGGTAGGGCTGGGCGGTAGGCTCGATGCCACCAACATCATCCCCGCACCCGCCGTCTGCGGCATCGCGCAACTCGGCATGGATCATGAGGCGTTTCTGGGGTCTGACCTCAAGACCATCGCGGGCGAAAAGGCCGGGATCGCGAAGTCCGGCGTGCCGCTGGTGACGCTGGAGTATGAGCCTGCCATCGCCACTGTCATCGCGCAAAAGGCGGCGGAGGCAGGCGCGCGCTGGCTGCCGATGAAGGGCGCGTGGGACGCCGCGCTCTATCGCGGACGGCTGCATTATCGCGACGAAACCGGGCGGATCGACGTGCCTGCCCCGCGCCTCGCCGGGCCGCATCAGGCGACCAACCTCGCCCTCGCGCTCGCCATGCTGCGCCATCAGGATACGCTGAGCGTGGGGGAAGCCGCACTCTCCGCCGCGCCGCTGTGGGCGCACTGGCCCGCGCGGCTGCAACGGCTGACGGACGGCCCGCTGGTGAAGCGGATGGGCGGTGCGGATGGGGCGCGCGAAATCTGGCTCGATGGCGGCCACAACCCGGCGGCGGGCGAGGCCATCGCGCGCTTTTTCGATGCCGAGCATCTGGGCGGCGAGAAGCTGACCTTGCTCATCGGCATGCTGGCAAATAAGGATATGACCGGCTTCCTCGCCCCGCTGAAGGACCGCATCGGCGCGATCCACTCGGTTCCTGTCGAGGGCCATGCGCATCATGAGGCGGAGGCTTTCGCGGCGCTGGCGCGGGAATGGGGCATCGCGCATCACGGCCACGCCGACATCGACACGGCGGCGGACGCGGTTGCGGAGGCAGACGGCCCCCTGCTCATCACCGGCTCGCTCTATCTCGCGGGCGAAGTGCTAAAGGCAAACGATCAACTGCCGGATTGAAGGCGCTGTCAGGCTTCGTGCCGAGCAGATGATGATGCTCTAGAGGCAATCAGCTCCATATATCCCTCCAATTTTGCTGATGCGCCCGGAAGCATCAGTCGACCAGTGAATACGCCATACACTAGCCCCGCAGCCGTTGAAACGCGAAAGGACAGCCATCGAGCGCATTGAACTTTGGGAAACTTTAAAGCCCTGATCTTCAAGAGCTGCTATTAAAACTTTTTCGGACATACCGACAGGATAACGGGCGATAACACGTTGATTGAATATCGGGCGTGCTTCTGAATACTTGAGCGGGAGATCACGCGCTATCGGAGGCAGAGACAGATCAGAGCAACGCCAAACAAGTAGCCCAAGTATTAGGGCTGAAACAATTTTCCCATAATGTCGACGTTTCATCGATATACGGTAGCTCAGGTTGATTTTGGATTAGTTAATTAGATACCGCTTTTTGCTGTGTTCTGCTGTCATATCGGAAATATCCTATAAAACGCGCCGCTCCCGCACCCACTCCAACACACACAACACCACCGCGACAAACCCCAGCCATGTGGTGAAGATAAACACCGCATAATAGCCTTGCGTCTCGATCATCTGGCCCAGCGCCCCGCGCCCCAGCGTCCCCACCAGAAAGGTCAGTGAGGACAGCAGCGCATATTGCACCGCGCTGTACCCCTTGGACGTGATCGAAGAGAGATACGCCACCAGCGCCGTGCCCGCCAATCCGCCTGCGATGTTCTCGCCGCCGATCGCCAGCATCAGCTTCGCCATACGCTCGTCGCCGCCGAGGTGCTCGACGATCCACGTAAAGCCCGTCAGCCGCGCGCTCGCCGCCATCACATGCCCGCCCGTGCTCAGGTCCGCATAGAGCAAATTCGTCAGCGCCGCCGTCAACGCGCCCAGCGTCATCGTCGCCATGCGCCCCAGCCACGCCATGCACACGCCACCCAGCGTCACCCCTAGCATCAGCGCGCCGACGCCGAAGAATTTCGACGCCACCGCCATCTCGCTCTTGGTGTAGCCCAGCTCGTCGAGGTAGAAGGGCGAAGCGAAACTGCCCCAGATCGTGTCCGTCAGCCGATAGGTCAGCACCAGCGCCATCACCAGCACCGCCGCCCAGCCCAAGCGCCCCATGATGTCGATCAGCGGCAATATCAGCGCGCGATAGCCATGATCGAGCGCGCGGTCTGCGGTGGTGCGCGATGGCTCGACCGCGCGGAGCACATATTTCCCCTCGCGCTCCCACTTGGCGAGCACAAAGGCGATGATCGCCGGGATCACCACCGTCGCCAGCACGATCACCGGCCCCTGCCCCTTGATGAAGGCGGTGCTGTCCGGCCGCAGATCCTTGGGCAGGGCAAGCGAGGCGATCATGTAATAAAGTACGATCCCAAGCGACACGGCCCAGAAGGTGCCGACCAGCCCCAGCGCGGCCGCGCGGACTTTAGGGTTAAGATGGCCGGGCTGGCGCAGCGCATCGGCATCATGCGCCACCACGGCGGCAACCACGTCATTCTCCGGCGCGAAAATGCTTAGCCCGGCGAGCGCCAGCATCACACAGCCCATCAGCGAATAGACCGGCACCCAGCCCCACGCATCCGCCATGAATAGCGCCAGCGCGCCGCCCAACAGCACCGCCGCGCGATAGCCCAATTGGTAGACGGTCGAGAGCGTATCGACCGGCGCGTCCTCGCCCGCCACATCGACACGCCATGCGTCGATCACGATATCCTGCGTCGCGGAGGCGAACGCGCCGATCCCCGCGCAGAGAGAGAATAGGCCGATGGCGTTCAACGGGTCCATTTGCGCCATCGCCAGCAACATGATGCCGAGGATGAACTGCGCGGTGACGATCCACTGCTTGCGCCGGCCCAGCTTCGCGAGGCCGGGGAGGGAAAGCCGGTCGAGCAGCGGCGACCACAGGAATTTGAAGGCGTAAGCGAGGCCGATCAGCGAGATCACGCCCATCGTCTCAAGGTCCACCTTGGCGTCCGTCAACCATGCGGTGAGCGTGCCCAAGAGCAGCGCATAAGGCAGGCCGGAACCGAAGCCGAACAGCGTCATGTAGCCCGTCTTGGGGTTCGCCAAGACCAGCCGCGCGCGCGCCAGTGCCGATGGTTTTGCTGCGGCTGTCGCCATCTTGTCCCGTTCCTTTTAGTGCTGACGCCGTTGTAGCGACCTCGGCGCGCAAGACCAGCCCTGTTGCGCGCGCGGCGCTGATCGGGCATGGGCTGTGCGATGAAGCCACCCTCACGCCCGCCCCGCAAGCCGACGACCACGTCAGCCCCCGCCAAACCGGCGCGGCGCGCAAATCCAACAGGCAAATCCAACAGGCCGCAACCCGTTCGTCCAGCTAAACAACAACCCGAACGAACCAGCGGTGAGCAACGCATCGCCAAGCTATTGGCCCGCGCCGGCGTCGCCTCGCGCCGCGAGATCGAGCGGATGATTGCGGAAGGCCGCATCGCCGTGAACGGCGAGGTGCTGACCACGCCTGCAACGCTGTTGACCTCGTTGCAGGGCATCACCGTTGATGGCGCTCCCATATCCGAAACCGAGCAGACGCGCCTGTTCCTATTCCACAAGCCCGCCGGATGCCTCACCGCCGAGCGCGATTTTTCCGGCCGCAAGACGATCTATGATTTTCTGCCCAAGGATCTGCCGCGGCTGATGCCGGTCGGGCGGCTCGACATGACGACCGAGGGCCTGCTGCTGCTCACCAACGATGGCGGCCTGAAGCGCACGCTGGAGCTGCCTTCGAGCGGGATCGAGCGCACCTACCGCGCCCGCGCTTTCGGGCCGGTCACGCAGGAGCAGCTTGAAAGTCTGATCGAGGGCGTCGAGATAGAGGGCATGCGCTATGGCCGCATCGACGCCAATCTGGAGCGGAGCACCGGCCACAACAAGTGGATCGAGATGACGCTCACCGAGGGCAAGAACCGCGAGGTGCGGCGCGTGCTCGAATTTCTCGGCCTCAAGGTGAACCGCCTCATTCGCACCCGCTATGGCCCGTTCGACCTCGCGGACAGCGCTCCCGGCGCACTGGTCGAGATCAAGCGTGGCGACCTCGACCGCTTCCTTGGCGAATTGAAGAAACACGCTAAATGAGGATCATCGCGGGCGAGTGGCGCGGGCGGCCCTTGGTTGCGCCGAAGGGTGACACCACGCGCCCGACAGCTGACCGCACCAGAGAAGCGCTCTTTTCCATGCTCCACTCCCGCCTCGGCAGCTTTGAGGGATTGAGCGTGGGGGATTTCTTTGCCGGGTCAGGTGCTTTGGGGCTGGAAGCCTTGTCCCGCGGAGCCGAGAGTTGCGTATTTGTGGAGCAGGACAAAACTGCGCTCGATGCGTTGCGCGCCAATGCCGAGAGGCTGGGGCTGGCCCGGCCAGACATCCACGCGACATCGGTGCTGGCATTAGGCCCGGCCCCCGCCCCGCTCGACCTGATCCTGATGGACCCGCCTTATGACAGTGGCGCAGGTGCGGTGGCGCTCGACAAGCTCAACCGGCTCGGCTGGGTCGGCGCGCAAAGCTGGATCAGCATCGAGACTAGCCGCAAGGAGGATGTGCGCGTTTCAGGCTTCGAGGTCGAGGCGGTGCGTGACATCGGCAAGGCGCGGCTCCATCTGCTGCGCCCGGTTGCATAGCGATGATTTGTTCCCTAATTGTTCAGCGATGACCGCCTCGCCCACAAACATAGAACCCGCATATATTTCCGGCCTCAACGAGCCTCAGCGCGAGGCTGTGCTGACGACCGAAGGCCCGCTGCTGGTGCTGGCGGGCGCGGGGACAGGCAAGACAGCGGCGTTGACCGCGCGGCTCGCGCATCTGATCGCGACGCGGCGGGCCTATCCATCCGAAATTCTCGCCGTCACCTTCACCAACAAGGCGGCGCGCGAGATGAAGGAACGCGTAGGCCGCCTGATCGGCGAGGCGGTGGAAGGGATGCCGTGGCTCGGCACATTCCACAGCATCGGCGCACGGATGCTGCGCCGCCACGCAGAGCTGGTCGGCCTGCAATCGAACTTCTCCATCCTCGATACAGACGACCAGTTGCGCTTGTTGAAGCAGCTCATTCAGGCCGAGGGACTGGATGAAAAGCGCTTTCCCGCGCGCCAGCTCGCTGGACTCATCGACCAATGGAAGAACAAGGGTTTGAGCCCGGACGACATCGGCCCAGCAGAGGGCGAGCTTTACGCCAATGGCCGGGGCCAGAAAATGTATGCGCTCTATCAGGCACGGCTCCTTGCGCTCAATGCCTGCGACTTTGGCGATCTGCTCCTCCTGCCGCTCAGCCTTCTACGGAAGGAGCGGGAGGTGCTTGCAGCATACCAACAGCGCTTCCGCTATATCATGGTGGACGAGTATCAGGACACCAATAGCGCGCAATATCTGTGGCTGCGCCTCCTCGCGCAGGAGCGCAAGAACATCTGCTGCGTGGGGGATGACGACCAGAGCATCTATAGCTGGCGCGGCGCTGAGGTGGCGAACATCCTGCGGTTCGAGCGCGATTTCCCCGGCGCGAAGACCGTGCGGCTGGAACAGAATTACCGCTCCACCCCGCATATTCTGGCTGCGGCGTCCGGCGTGATCGCGGGCAATGCCGAACGGCTGGGCAAGACGCTGTGGACCGAGGTTGACAAGGGCGAGAAGGTGCGCGTCCTCGGCGTATGGGACGGCGCGGAGGAAGCCCGCACTGTAAGCGAAGAGATAGAACAGCGCCATCTCGATGGGCAAGCGTTCGATGAGTTCGCGATCCTTGTACGCGCGCAGTTCCAGACCCGCGAGTTCGAGGAGCGCTTCCTCCAGATCGGCCTACCGTATCGCATCGTTGGCGGTTTTCGTTTTTATGAGCGGGCGGAGATCAGGGATGCGCTCGCTTATCTCCGTCTCGTCGCGCAACCGGCGGACGATCTGGCGTTCGAGCGCATTGTCAACGTGCCGAAGCGCGGGCTGGGCGACAAGGCGGTGGAAAAGATCCATCGCCTCGCGCGGGCGGAGCGAACGCCGCTCCTCACCGCCGCCGCGCGGATACTGGACAGCGACGAACTGACCCCGCAGGCGCGACGTGCGCTGGGTAACTTTGTCTCCGGCATAGCCCGCTGGCGCGACATGGCCTCCGCGCTGCCCCATGCCGAGCTGGCGCGTGTGCTGCTTGACGAGAGCGGCTACACCGCAATGTTGCAGGCGGAAAAGACCACCGAGGCGGCAGGAAGACTTGAGAACCTTTCCGAACTCGCCCGCGCGATGGAGGAATATGAGACGTTGGGCGCGTTCCTCGAACATGTCAGCCTCGTGATGGACAACGACGCGGCGGAGGACGACGCCAAGGTCACGATCATGACCATTCATGCTGCGAAGGGGCTGGAGTTCGGCCATGTGTTCCTGCCCGGCTGGGAGGAGGGCGTGTTCCCCTCGCAGCGGGCGCTCGACGAGGGCGGCGTCACCGCGCTGGAGGAGGAGCGCCGCCTCGCCTATGTCGCCATCACCCGCGCGCGGCGGCTCTGCGCGATCCTCCACGCCGCCAACCGGCGCATTTATGGGCAATGGACCAGCTCGATCCCCTCGCGTTTCATCGGCGAACTGCCGAGCGAGCATATCGAGGAACAGAGTAGCGTCACGGGCGGCGCGAGCCTGTGGCGCACCAACTGGATGGAACGCCCCGATCCCTTCGCCAATATCGCGATGAGCGGGGCACGCGGCCCTGGCTGGCAGCGCGCGGCGCAGGCTGGCGGCGTCGGCAGGCCGGATGTTCATGCGCGCGAAGCACACCCCGCCGCATCCGTCGCCGCAAAGGCACGGGACGACCTCTCCATCGGCATGCGAATTTTCCATCAGAAATTCGGCTATGGCATCATCTCGGCTCAAGACAGCAACAAGCTGGAAATCGATTTCGAGACCGCCGGACGCAAAAGGGTGATCGACAGCTTTGTGAGCATCGCCTGAAGATTTTCTCGCGCCGACCCAAGATTTAGGCGGTTGCCGGAAGAACGATCAGCGTGCACATGAAAGACATGAGCACACCAGCCACCCCTACCCATCCTTTACATGTGCGCGATTTCCAGCTCTATCTAATCGCCCGTTTCGCTACGATCATAGGCCAATATGGCCTGCTGCTTGTCATTGCCTGGCAGGCCTATTCCACGGCGCGACTGACGATGGATACCAAGGCGGCGGCGGCTCAACTCGGCTTCATCGGCTTGATGCAATTTCTGCCGCTCTTCCTGCTGACTCCCGTCTCCGGGTGGGTCGCGGACCATTTCGATCGACGCAAGGTAGCAATCTCCGCCGTCCTGCTGCAAATGATCTGCACCGGGATTCTGGGCATGGCGACTTATGAGGGCTGGGTGTCCCTGCCATTGCTGTTCACGATCGCTGCACTGCTGGGCGTTTCCCGCTGCTTCGGTGGCCCGGCTTATAGCTCCATGGCGCCGCGCCTGTTGCCCAAAGAGCTGGTACCCGCAGCGGTAGCGATGGGCGCATTGGTCTGGCAGTCGGGCATGATTACGGGGCCAGCGCTGGGCGGCTATGTCTATTCGATCCGCCCGTGGCTGCCGCATATGCTCTCGGTCGGCATGTTTATCATTGCCATTACCGCGACGCTATTGCTGCCGCACATCCTGCCGACGCAGGCGGACGTGCGGCGCCATCCGTTGCGCCAGATGGCGGACGGCCTTGTCTATGTCCGCACAAACCGGCTCGTGCTCGGCGCAATCACGCTCGATCTTATGGCAGTGTTGCTCGCCGGCTCGACCGCGCTGCTGCCCGTCTATGCCCATGATATTTTCCATGCCGGGCCGGATGCGCTGGGCGGACTGGCAGCAATGACGGGGATCGGGGCGGGACTGACTGCGCTCTTTTTCGGATTCAAACCACCCAAGTGCGATGTCGGCAACAAGATGCTGCTCGCGGTGGCAGGCTTTGGTGCAGCCTCCGTGTTGTTCGGCAGCACGGCCTTCATGCCTATTGCCATTGGTATGCCTGTCGCCTTCGCCGCCCTGTTCCTGTGCGGCGTGACAGATATGTATTCGGTGTTCGTGCGCCAGACGCTGATCCAGGTCTATACGCCGGATGAAATGCGTGGGCGGGTGAGCAGCGTTTCCCAGCTTACCATTTCCGCGTCCAATGAGCTGGGTGAAGCAGAGTCGGGCTTCGTCGCCGCGCTGATCGGTCCGGTGGCGACGGTGATTGCGGGCGGAATCGGCGCGATCGCCGTGGTCGCTTTGTGGTCGCGCCTGTTCCCCGAGATAGGGCTTGCGCGAAGCTTCGACGCAGCGAACAATGGACATAAAGATCAACCGCAGGAGAATCAGGCATGAAAGCGGCCAACATCCTCGAAACCATCGGCAACACCCCGCATATCCGTATCAACCGGCTGTTCGGTGCAGCGAATGTGTGGATCAAGTCCGAGCGCTCTAACCCCGGCGGATCAATCAAGGACCGCATCGCTCTCGCCATGATCGAGGCGGCGGAAGCATCGGGTGATTTGAAGCCGGGCGGCACGATTGTCGAACCGACATCTGGCAACACCGGTATCGGTCTCGCCATGGTTGCGGCGGTCAAGGGCTACAAGCTCGTCCTCGTGATGCCTGAGAGCATGTCGATCGAACGCCGTCGGCTGATGCTGGCCTATGGTGCGAGCTTCGATCTCACTCCGCGCGAAAAGGGCATGAAAGGCGCGATCGAGCGCGCGCTGGAACTGGTGACGCAGACGCCCGGCGCATGGATGCCGCAGCAATTCGAGAACCCGGCCAATATCGATGTGCATGTCCGCACGACGGCGCAAGAAATTCTTGAAGATTTTGCTGATGCGCCGCTCGACGCGCTCATCACCGGTGTCGGCACCGGCGGGCATATCACCGGCACGGCCGAAGTACTGAAAAGGGCATGGCCCAGCCTCAAGGTGTTCGCGGTAGAGCCGACGCTCTCTCCAGTCATCAGTGGCGGCGCACCCGGGCCGCACCCCATTCAGGGCATCGGCGCAGGCTTCATCCCGTCCAATCTGCACACACAATTGCTGGATGGCGTGATTCAGGTGGACCCGGCGGACGCGAAAGAGATGGCTCGCCGCGCCGCGCGCGAGGAGGGTATGCTTGTTGGCATATCATCCGGTGCAACATTAGCCGCCATCGCACAAAAGCTGCCTGAGCTGGGCGCAGGCGCGAAGGTGCTTGGCTTCAATTACGACACAGGCGAGCGGTATCTCTCCGTGCCAGATTTCCTGCCGGAATAACCCAGCAGCTTATCTGTCGGCAAACATCTCGGGCGGCAGGGCCATCAGGCTCTCCGCACCGCCTTCCATCTTGCGACGGAGCGAACCCGCGTCAGGCATGATGCGCTCAGCATAGAAGCGCGCAGTGGTGAGCTTGGCCTCAAGCCACGCCGCATCCTCCGCGCCTGCGTCCAGCCGTTCCGCCGCGGCCTTCGCCATACGCAGCCACATCAAGCCGACCGCGACGATGCCCATGATGTGCATATAATGGTGCGATCCCGCCCCGGCGTTGTTTGGGTTGGTCATGCCGTTTTGCATCAGCCACATGGTCGCGGCCTGTAGCTGGCCATTTGCCTTTTCCAGCGCCTCGGCAAAACTCGCGGTGCGCGGGTTGCCTTTGGCGGCGGCGACTTCCTCACCGATGATCTTGAAGAACGCCTGTAATGCCCGCCCGCCGTTCTGAGCCAGCTTGCGGCCAACAAGGTCCATCGCCTGCACGCCATTCGCGCCCTCGTAGATCTGCGTGATGCGGGCGTCGCGCACATATTGCTCCATGCCCCATTCGGCGATGTAACCATGCCCGCCGAAGACTTGCTGGCAATTGACCGCTGTCTCGAACCCCTTGTCCGTGCCATAGCCCTTGATGACGGGGGTTAGGAGTGAGATGAGATCGTCCGCCGCTTGCCGCTCTTCCTCGGTCGGAGCAAGATGTACAAGATCCACCTGCAACGCACCCCAGAGCATCAACGCGCGCAGCCCCTCCGTCAACGCTTTCGCCTCCATCAGCATGCGGCGCACATCGGGGTGAACGAACAGGGTATCAGCCTTCTCATTCGGCTCGGCGGGGCCAGTGAGCGCACGGCCCTGACGCCTATCATGCGCATAGTGCACCGCATTCTGATAGGCGATCTCCGCCTGCGCCAACCCTTGCAGGCCAACGCCAAGCCGCGCGTCATTCATCATGATGAACATCGCGGCGAGACCTTTATTCTCCTCACCAACCAGCCAGCCGGTCGCGCCATCATAGTTCATCACGCAGGTGGCGTTGCCGTGGATACCCATCTTGTGTTCCAGTGATCCGCACGACACGGCATTGCGCGCGCCCAGGGATCCATCATCGTTCACCAGAATCTTCGGCACCACGAACAGTGAGATACCCTTGCTTCCCTCGGGCGCATCGGGCGTTTTCGCCAACACCAAGTGGATGATGTTCTCGGAAAGGTCGTGCTCGCCCGCCGAAATGAAGATCTTGGTGCCAGTGATAGCATAGCTGCCGTTCGCGCTCGGCACCGCCTTGGTCTTGATGAGACCGAGGTCCGTGCCGCAATGCGGCTCGGTCAGGTTCATCGTGCCGGTCCAGGTGCACTCGACCATCTTGGGCAGATATTTCGCCTTCTGCTCCGGCGAACCTTTTACCAACAGCGCGTTGATCGCCCCGGTGGTGAGGCCGTGATACATTTCGAACGACTGGTTGGCGGAGCAGAAAAATTCGCCGACCGCCGTCGCAACGACAGAGGGAAGACCCTGCCCGCCGAACTCGACCGGAGCATGCAACGTCGGCCAGCCACCAGCAACGAACTGCTCATAGGCCGCCTTGAAGCCCTCCGGCGTTGTCACCGATCCATCAGCATGACGGGTACAGCCCTGTTGATCGCCGACCTGATTCAAGGGCGCCATCACCTCGGCGGCGAACTTGCCGCCTTCTTCCAGCACCGCCGTCACCAGATCAGGCGATGCCGACTCGAAGCCCGGGAGGTTGGAGTAATTCTCCAGATGCACCACGGCATCATAAACGAACTGAGTGTCTTTCACCGGCGGATTATAGACGGGCATCAGGCAATCCTCTCGATATCGTTATGCCAGCTTTATAGCTCAAGAACGCTTATCAATCTCTTTCGCGGCTTCGACCAGCGCTACAAACGCGGCCAACTCCTCGATCGCACCCTCGATATCCGCACGCTGGCGGTCCAGGAGTGCGATCCGGTCACGGCATTTCCGCAATGTTACCTCACGTTGCGTCGCGCGGCCATCATCAAGATCATAGAGATCGATCATCTCGCGTATTTCACCCAGCGAGAAGCCGACGCGCTTCGCCCGCAATATCCACGCGAGGCGGGCGCGATCCCGCTTGCCGTAAATCCGCGTCGATCCATGCCGCGTGGGCGCGATCAGCCCTTCGTCCTCATAGAATCGCAGCGCGCGCGGCGTAATTTCAAACTCCGCAGCGAGATCAGAAATAGTATAATTTTGTTGTGCCTTGGCATCTGGAAGTTCGACCCAGCCCGGCTTCATGCTCATCTCGTTCATGTGACGGCATTTAGTTTACGTTCACGTAAACGTCAAGTGCAAAGGCTATTACCTTTTTTATCCCGCGCATCGCGCGCAACACCCTCATCGCGGGACACACGAGGAAAACTGACGCCCTCCAGTGTTCCTCGCTCGCTGCACAGCCGATCACACTCCACGTCAAGCGCGCCGGGCAGCGCCACCCTGTCCCCTTCATAATCCGCGACAACGAGACAGGCGGAGCGATCGAAGTTCATGATGAGCCTGTCACCCGAGCGGCGCACAGTGCCAGACCCGTGACACTCACTATGTTCCCCAAATGCCGCCTCCAGCCCGAAGCGCATGGCTCCATCCTTGCCCTTGACGATGCAAAGACTGTCCTGCCCCGCTTCATGGCGGCTGCGGTAGAGGCCAGCGGGCGAAGCGCTGGTATCGGCAATAACACCCGCCTTTTGCGCCGTCTGCTCCAGGGCCGATGTTGCGAGGGACGCATCCGCTTCGGTGTTGTTGGCAAGCGGGGCAGTAGGCTTGCCGCACGAAACGGCAAGCACCGCCATAATCAGCACGATAAGACGGGGGTCAGCCATCCGCCCTTTCGAGCCCTTGCGGAGTCACACGCCTATAGAAGCAACTGGTCTCGCCGGTATGGCAGGCAGGGCCATCGGGCTGTGCAACGATCCACAGCGCATCCTGATCGCAATCGATCCGCATCTCCACCACATGAAGAAAATGGCCGGAAGTCTCACCCTTTTTCCACAGGCTTTGACGGCTGCGGGACCAGAAATGCGCGATGCCGGTTTCCCGCGTGAGCTGCAAAGCCGCGGCATTCATATGCGCGAGCATCAAGACATCGCCGCTCGCCACGTCCGTGACTACGGCAGTGATAAGGCCATTGGCGTCATATTTGGGATCAAGGATCAGACCCGCTTCGCGCTCGCTACTCATGCGCGACCATTAAGCGCGCTTGAATATAGCCGCAAGCTCGACATGGGTGGACCAGCGAAATTGCCCGACCGGCTGCACGCTTTCCAGACTATATCCGCCCTCGACGAGTGTTTTCGCATCGCGGGCGAAGCTGGAGGGATTGCACGAGACATAGGCGATCCTGGGGACGACGGAAGCCGCGAGATGCGCCACCTGCTCACGCGCGCCCGCACGCGGCGGATCGAGCAGAATCGCCTCGAATCGATTGAGTTCATCTACAGTCAGCGGCCTACGGAACAGATCGCGATGATCGGCAAAGAGCTGGCGCTGTGCACGATTGGCTGCACCTTTAAGGGCCATCACCATCTCGCGCGCGGCTTCAGCGGCATAGACGCGCTTGCCATCACCGAGGCTCAGCGCAAAGGTGCCAAGGCCGCTGAACAGATCGGCCAACACCCCTGCCTCTGCCAGCGCGGGCCGCACCGCATCCACCAGCGCCGCCTCGCCCTCCATTGTCGCCTGCAAAAATGCAAAGGGCGGCATCAGCACCGCAACGCCACCGAAAGTCACCGTCACCGGCTCCGGCTCGTAACGGGTCTGGACGCCATAGCCGTCATCAATCGATAACCGTGCGAGCTTATGGGTGGCAGCAAATTCCGAAAGCGCCTCTGCCGCCTGTAAACCCTCTGCTTCCACACCCTCGATCAGCACATCAACGCCCTGATCGGCTTGGCTGAGCTTTACATGCGCGGCGCGGCGCTCCCCCACCAGCGGCCCTAGCAGCGCGCGCAGTGGTTCGACCAACTTGAACAGTGCCGGATGAAGCACCGCACACATCGAGAGGTCTACAATCCTGTGGCTGCCTTCACTGGAAAAGCCGAGTGCAGTCTTCTTGCCGAACCGCGCCACGCGGAATGCTGCGCGGCGGCGGCTATATGATGGCGAAATTATCGCGGGCAGTACCTCCCCTGCCTCCACATCCTGCCCGGCAAGTGCACCAGCGACCCGCCCGCGCACATATTCCGTGAAGCTCTCGTCATCCAGATGCTGAAGCTGACAGCCGCCACAGAGCGGATAATGTACGCAAGCTGGCTCGGCATGATGCGGGCCATAATCCAACCCGCCATCGAGCAGCAGCCGGTCCCCCGGTGCGCTCAGCGGCACATAGCGGCCATCCGCCGTCACACCATCGCCCTTCCCGGCGATACGGACGATGGTTCCGGGATCGGTCACGCTTTCAATCTTCACAGGCAGGAAGCGAAGGCCGCAGAGATATAGTTCAGCAGATCGTCTGCCACGAAGGCAGCCCCCGCGCGCCGCGCCGCCTCGCCATGCAGCCAGACAGCTTCGCAGGCAGCTTGGAATGGGTCGCCGTTCACCGCCAGACGGGCCGCGCATAGCCCCGCAAGCACATCACCCGTACCTGCGGTTGAGAGCCAGCTCGTAGCCTTGTCCGCAATAGCGGCGCGTCCATCCGGCGCAGCGATGACCGTTGTCGGGCCTTTCAAGATCACCACTGCGTCCGCGCTTTTCGCAGCTGTCAGCGCCTGCTCTATCGGCGTGCCGGAAATATCGAGGCCGCTGGTATTGGCGAAGAGTTGTGCGAATTCTCCGACATGCGGGGTGAGGATCGCCTTGTCCGGCAGCGCGGCCATCGCGCCGTGTGACAAATGCCACAACGCATCGGCATCGAGCACCGCAGCGTGGCTATGCATCAGTGCCTGCCCCAGCCGTTCCGCCGCTGCTTCGCTCCGCCCAAGACCGGGGCCGACCAGCAATGTGGTAATGCGTTTGTCCGCCAGAGCGGCCTCATCCTTTATCGACGCGCGCACGATGGCGTGAGAGGTGTTTACAATCGCCTGCGCGCCGATGAGCTTTACATAGCCTGCGCCAGCGCGCGCCGCCGCCTCGGCGGAAAGGGCGGACGCGCCTGCCATCTCGCCTGCCACCACCGCAACCAACCCGCGTGTATATTTGTGCGCGTCATCCGCTGGCGCGGAAAGGCATGGCTTGGCGAGCCGTTGCAAATGCGCATCGGGCGCATCGATGCCGATGTCGCAGCATACCATACGCCGCCAATGGCGATTAGCCGGGCGCAGCATATGCGCGCGCTTCCAGTGTCCGAGCGCTATGCAAACATCGAAGACTGGCACGGCTGAGAGTAACGCGCCATCATCCGTGGCGATGCCGCTCGGCAGATCGATGGCGTAGCTATGGTCAGCTGCCTTCACCAGCTCCGCCAGTCGCGCTGCCACGCCCGTATCCAGCCCACGCGTGAGACCAGTGCCGAACAGCGCATCGACCAGCTGATGCGCGGGGGCGGCAGTATCGAGATCCTCAACTTCCGTACCCCAGTCAGTACGCGCATGCTTCGCACTCTTCGTCACCGGATCAGCCAATGCGGCCACGCGCACCGGCACACCATAATCCCGCAAGGCCCGCGCAATCACATAGCCATCGCCGCCATTATTGCCCGGGCCACAGACGACCAGCGTGTTCCGCTTCGCGCCTGCACGCCAGATAATCTCCGCTGCAGCTTTGCCTGCACGAAGCATCACCTCATATTCGGGTACGCCACTGGCAAACAAAGCCGCCTCCGCCGCGCGCATCTCAGCGGCGGTGAGGACAGGTTGGGCGCGCGCTGTCATGCGCCGCCGCGTTTGCCGTTAATCTGGCTCACATCGCGCACCGCGCCGCGCGCGGCGCTGGTCGTCATTGCGGCGTAAGCCTGCAGTGCGGGCGACACCTTGCGCGGGCGCTCCTTGACCGGCTGCCACGCCGCATCGCCCTTTAACTCCATCGCGGCTCGACGTGCGGCAAGCTCCGCATCGCTGATAGCAAGGCTGATACTGCGACCCGGGATGTCGATCTCGATCCTATCGCCTGTTTCGACCAGTCCGATCGCTCCGCCCTCCGCTGCTTCCGGCGAGACATGGCCGATAGAGAGGCCCGATGTGCCGCCCGAAAAGCGCCCGTCGGTGATGAGCGCACAGGCGGCCCCCAGCCCCTTCGATTTGAGATAGCTCGTCGGGTAGAGCATTTCCTGCATACCCGGCCCGCCGCGCGGCCCTTCATACCGGATCACCACCACGTCTCCGGCGACGACCTGCCCGGTGAGGATCGCGGTGACGGCGGCGTCCTGGCTTTCATAGACCTTGGCCGGGCCGCTAAACTTCAGGATGTTTTCGTCAACACCCGCCGTCTTCACGATACAGCCATCGAGCGCGATGTTGCCCGAAAGCACAGCGAGGCCGCCATCCTTGCTGAACGCATGCTCCGCCGAACGGATTACGCCAGCCTCACGGTCAACATCAAGTTCGTCCCAGCGGCGCGACTGGCTGAACGCGGTCTGCGTCGGCACGCCACCCGGCGCGGCCATGTAGAATTGCTGCACGCTGGGGCTGTTCGTCCGCTTGATGTCCCACTGGTTGAGCGCATCGCCCAACGTGCGGCTGTGCACGGTCGGAAGATCAGTGTGCAGCAGGCCCGCACGGTCCAGCTCGCCCAAGATCGCCATGATACCGCCGGCGCGGTGGACATCCTCCATATGGACGTCAGACTTGGCGGGTGCGACCTTCGACAGGCACGGCACCTTGCGCGACAGCCTGTCAATATCGGTCATGGTGAAATCCACGCCAGCTTCATAGGCTGCGGCAAGTAAATGAAGCACAGTGTTGGTCGAGCCACCCATCGCGATGTCGAGGCTCATCGCATTCTCAAACGCGGCGAAGCTCGCGATGTTGCGCGGCAAGGCGCTCGCATCATCCTCACCGTACCAGCGGTGGCAGAGATCGACGACAAGACGACCTGCCTCGCGGAACAGCTCACCCCGGTCGGCATGGGTCGCCAGCATCGAGCCGTTACCGGGCAGGGAAAGGCCCAGCGCTTCCGTCAGGCAGTTCATCGAGTTGGCGGTGAACATTCCGGAGCAGGAGCCGCAGGTCGGGCAGGCGGAGCGCTCGATCGTCTGCACTTCCTCGTCCGTATAATGCTCGTCCGCGGCGGCGACCATCGCGTCGACCAGATCGAGCGCGACTTCCTTGCCCTTCAATATGACCTTGCCCGCCTCCATCGGCCCACCAGAGACGAACACCGCCGGAATGTTGATCCGCAGCGCGGCCATCAGCATGCCGGGCGTAATCTTGTCGCAGTTGGAGATGCAGACCATTGCATCAGCGCAATGGGCGTTGACCATATACTCCACGCTGTCGGCGATGAGGTCACGGCTGGGCAGCGAATAGAGCATGCCGTCATGCCCCATCGCAATGCCATCATCGACTGCGATTGTGTTGAATTCCTTCGCGACGCCGCCTGCCGCCTCGATCTCGCGCGCGACCATCTGGCCCAGATCCTTGAGGTGGACATGGCCCGGCACGAACTGGGTGAAGCTGTTGACGACAGCGATGATCGGCTTGCCGAAGTCGCTGTCCTTCATGCCCGTCGCGCGCCACAGCCCCCGTGCCCCGGCCATGTTGCGGCCGTGTGTGGTTGTGCGGGAACGATAGGCGGGCATAACTGTCAACTCCGGTTTGACTCGAATGTATCGAGCCGGGGCCTACTCCAAAAGGGGGCGCAACCGAAGCGAAAAATGGGCTGTTTCTGGCGCGCTTCTAGGGAATTACCCTATTTGCGCGCGGCATTGCTCCACGATGGGCGCCACAATATCAGCATAGCGACACCTCCCCTCCGCTGTCCCCGAAATATCCTGCCGCATCTCGATGCCGAGATAGGGGATCCCGTTCGCCTCGGCGTGGCGGTTCATGGTGTAATTCAAAAGCCGCCCGGAATAAGGCTGCTGATCCCCTACGATCAGCCCTTCAGCCGCCAGTAACGGGATAGCGATGCGCGCGGCGCGGTCATCCTCGTTATAGAGTACGCCAATTTCCCACAGGCGCTGCTGATCGGGATGGGTCGAAAGACATGGCGTGAAGCTGTGAACCGAAACGATGAACGGACGCGCAATGGCCGCGACCTGCCGTGCGACCTCCATATGATAGGGCTGGTGAAAGCGCGCCAGCCGCTCCGCATGATCTGCATGCTCGTTGCCGGGGATGACATGCCCATCGGTGATGTGCGGAATCAGGCCCGGCGCATTTTCTTCGCGATTGAGGTCGCAGACGAGGCGCGAGATGCCGCCCAATATGGCTGTGCAGCCTAGCCGCTTGGCAAGCAGTTCAGACACTTCCGCCGCACCAATATCGAGCGCGACATGCTGGTGGAGCAGCTCCGGCGCGATGCCTAGGTCAATGTCATCCGGCACATGGTTCGACGCATGATCCGAAACGATTAGGATCGGTGCGGGGCCAGCCCTGATGATCTGAAACGCCTCGCTCACCGCAGCACGCTCGCACAGGTCCACCAGCCGGGCTGCATCGCCGCGATCTCTTCCTGCGCCTCGTCCCGGTCGGCCACATCGTCGAACAGCGCGAAGCAGGTCGCGCCGGACCCCGACATGCGTACCAGGCTCGCCGTGCCGATGTCGTCGAGCAGGTAAAGCGCCATACCGATCTCAGGCACTTGAAGGATCGCGCTCGGTGTCAGGTCATTGCGCCAGCCTGAGCGCATGATGGCGAGCGAACCACGATCCGCCCCATCCCAGCCTTTATAAACCGCCCCGGTCGGGCAGGGCTTCAGCGGATTGACGAGCAGGATCGGCGTCCCCGCTTCCGGCATATCAGCGGGGGGTGGCGAAAGCTGGTCGCCCAGCCCCCTGCCAAGCGCGGATTGCGACGCGACGCATACTGCGACATCGGCGCCCAGCGATCCTATCGCCACGATCAACCGCGCGTCGTCTACCCCCAGCCCCCAGAGGCTATTCAACGCCCGCGCAGTTGCCGCCGCATCCGCCGAGCCGCCGCCGAGCCCTGCCGCCACCGGCAGGCGCTTGTCGAGCGTGATATGCGCGCCCTTCGCCACCCCGAAATGCGCCTGGATCGCCTGCGCGGCGCGGAGCACGAGATTGCCCTCATCGACTGGCAGAGCATCGCCGAACGGGCCGGTGATCGAAAGCGTCAGGTCGTTTGCGGGTTTAACGATGATCCCGTCGCCATCCGCGCAAAAGGCGAACAAAGTTTCGATCTCGTGATAGCCATCGGACCTGCGCGCGCGGACGTGGAGCGCGAGGTTGATCTTGGCATAGGCGGTTTCGGCAATCACAGTCATGACTTGAGCGCTGCGCTATCCACACCAAAATCGAGCTTTTGCATCACTCGAACACGTACCTTGTCTGCCGTCTTGTCGTCATCCAGCCCGGCAAGCGCCGCGCGCCAAGCCGCACGCGCCTCGAACCTGCGCCCAAGCGCCCAGAGAATATCGCCCAGATGCTCGTTGATCTCGGCATTGCCCGGCGCAGCGGAAACGGCGCTCTCGATGAGGGGAAGCGCCTTGTCAGACTGGCCCGCCTTGTAGAGCGCCCAGCCAAGGCTATCGATAAAGGCGGGCTCGCGCGGCGCGATGCGGTTTGCGCGCTCCAGCAAGGCAATGGCACGGGGCAGGTCCTCGCCACGGTCGGCCATCGCATAGCCGATGTAATTGAGCGCGGCGGCGCTGTCCGGCGCGCGTTCGATCACTTTTTCCAACAACGGCTTGGCCTGCGCCCAGTCCCCGGATTGCTCGAGCGCACTCGCGAGTTGCAGCAAAAGGGAAGGCTCGTCCTTCTCCGCAAGCAAAGCGCGCGCTTGGCTGTAGGCGGCGACTGCACCATTGTTATCGCCGGTCTGCACCAGCACATCGCCGAGCAGACGCAGGCTACGCACATCTAAGCTCGCCGCCATGCGCCGGGCCTGTACCACGGCTTCATCGCCATCGCCCGCCATGATCATCGCGCGCAGACGGAGGTTCTGCGCATCGGGCCAGGCGGGCGAACAAGGGCCGATTTTTTCTGCTTCGGTTCGGCCAGCCTGCGCCATCTCGCCTACCAGCGCCGCGCGCGTCACCAGCAGGCGCGCATCATCATCGGCAGGATCAGCAAAGCTGGCGAGGCGCGCGATGCTCAAGGTTGCGTTTGGTTCGCCCTGCCCCATAAGATCGAGCGCGAGGCGCGCGAGCAGTCGGGCGAGACCAGCACTGGGTGTGAAGGCATAAGTGGTGGCGGCACATCCCTTCATGCTCACCATATCACCGGCAAGATCGCGCGCCAGATCGCCACGCCCCAAAGCATAAAAACGGACCGCCATCGCCGCGCGCTGCTGCGGCCCAAAGGCGGTGCCGCGCGCCCGCGCCTGTGCATAGGTATCCGCCGCACCCGCCGCATCTCCCAGGGCCAGCCGTTGGAGCAGTAATTGCTCCTCGGTATAGCGCACAGCGAACACCGCATAGGGCTTTGCGACCGGCACCACAGGCGGGTCATAGGGTCCGGCCTTCATCGAGATCCAGCTCTGCATGAATGGCACGACGAACGCGAAATTGCCCTCTTGCTCAATCCGCTCGAGCAATGCTGAGGCTTCTTTCCATTTGCCACGTACCAAGGCATCGCCGAGCAAAAGAACTGTGCCATCGGGCGGCAGCATGGATACGGCATCCAGCGTATGCGCGGCTTTCAGCGCAAGTGCCCTGTCGCCTGCGAGCACCGCCTGACGATAGGCGCGGCTCGCCACATCCGGGCTGGCCGGATCGAGTGCAATCGCCTGCGCATAGGCGCGTGCTGCGGCTAATGATGCGCCATCACCCTCGGCCATGCGCGCGGTGACATAGGCATCAAGCCGCTGATCCTCGCTAGCAGGTTTGCCCGCTGCATAAGCAGCCATTGGCACGGCTAACAACAGCCCAAGTACCGGCACCAAAGCGATCTGTCGTTTCAGCACCGGCGGCACTTCATCCTCACATATTGGGGTAATTGGGGCCGCCGCCACCTTCTGGCGTCACCCAGTTGATGTTCTGGGTCGGGTCCTTGATGTCGCAAGTCTTGCAGTGGACGCAGTTCTGAGCGTTGATCTGGAAGCGTGGATTGCCTTCGTCCTGACCTACCACCTCATATACGCCCGCCGGGCAATAACGCTGCGCCGGTTCATCGTAGAGCGGCAGGTTATAGCGGATTGGGACCGAAGGATCTTTCAGTTGCAAGTGGCATGGCTGATCCTCCTCATGATTGGTGAAGGAGAAGGACACCGACGTCAGTCGATCGAAGCTGATGACGCCATCCGGCTTGGGATAATCGATCTTCGCGCAATGCTCCTTGCGCCACAGCTTGGTATAATCGGGTTTATGCTTCATCGTTATCGGCAGGCCGATCTTGAGCACCCGCATCCACATGTCGATACCAGCAAGGATCGTGCCCAAGGTGCCACCGAATTTGGAGACAGCGGGCTCGGCGTTCTTCACCAGTTGAAGCTCGTCCGCGATCCAGCTCGAACGCAGTCTGCTTTCATAGCTGCCGAGCTCATCGCCGGAGCGGTCTGCCGTCACCGCATCGAACACGCTTTCCGCCGCCAGCATGCCGGATTTCATCGCCGTGTGCGTACCCTTGATGCGCGGGACGTTGACGAAGCCGGCCGAGCAGCCGATCAGCGCGCCGCCGGGGAATTCGAGCTTGGGCACGGACTGCCAGCCGCCCTCGTTGATGGCGCGTGCGCCGTAGGAGACGCGCTTGCCGCCTTCCAGATATTTGCGGATTTCCGGGTGCTGCTTCCAGCGCTGGAATTCCTCGAACGGGAACAGGTGCGGGTTACGATAGCTGAGGCCGACGACGAAACCGAGCGCGACCTGCCCGTTTGCCTGATGATAGAGAAAGCCGCCGCCATAGGCGTCCGTCAGCGGCCAGCCCTGCGTATGAATGACGAGGCCGGGCTTGTGCTTGGCGGGGTCAATGTCCCACAGCTCCTTCATGCCGAGGCCATAGACCTGCGGCTCGCAATTCGCTTCAAGATCGAATTTCGCTTTCAGCTGCTTGGTAAGATGCCCGCGCGCGCCCTCTGCAAACAAAGTGTAACGCCCGTGCAGCTCCATGCCGGGCTGATAATCGCCCTTATGCTCGCCATCGCGCGCAACGCCCATGTAGCCGGTCGCGACGCCCTTCACGGAGCCATCTTCGTTATAGAGCACTTCTGCCGCCGGAAAACCGGGGAAGATTTCGACGCCCAGCCCTTCGGCCTGCTCCGCAAGCCAGCGGCAGAGATTGCCGAGCGAGGCGGTATAAGTGCCATCATTGTGCATGAACTTGGGCGTGAAAATATGCGGCATGGAAAACTTGCCGCCTTTGGTGAGGAACCAGTGCTGGTTGTCCGTCACCGGCACTTCGGCCAGAGGGCAACCCATATCCCGCCATTCCGGTAGCAATTCGTCCAGCGCTTTGGGATCGATCACCGCGCCGGAAAGGATATGAGCGCCGATTTCTGAACCCTTTTCGAGGATGCAGACTGAAATCTCTTTCCCTGCATCGTTTGCTAGTTGTTTCAGCCGGATCGCCGCCGAAAGGCCCGCAGGGCCGCCGCCGACAATCACGACGTCATAAGGCATCGATTCGCGTTCGCTCATGGTCTTTTCCACCCTTCCTCGCGCATGCCCTCACCGCTCCCTCCGGCTGGCGTGCGCTTATCTCATTTCATCACTCTGGCGCGATGACCCTTCTTGACGCGTTCGTCAAGGCATGCGTCTAGTGAGAGCTTATGCCGGGGAATGAATATCCTATGGCCGGGGGGCCAAACGTAGAGGCGCATGTCGAGGGGCTGCTGGCGTGGTGGGCGCTAGCGGGTGTCGATTGCGCCGTTACGGAAACGTCGGTCAATTGGCTCAAGCCGCAGCTCGCGGCGCCGCGCCCAAGTGTCGCGCCATCAGTCCAAGCCGGTTTTCCCGACACACTCGACGCGTTTCATGACTGGCTGGAACATGCCACTGACATCACAGAAGCTGCATGGCCCGGCCCACGTATATTGCCCAGAGGACCAAGCGAGCCACGCGTGATGATCCTCGCCCATGCACCTGACGCCGAGGCGATGCAGATTGGCGCACCACTCGCGCCCGATAGCATGCGCCTGCTGGAGCGCATCGTGCAAGCGATCGGATTGAAACTGTCCGAATGCTATGTTGCATCGCTCAGTATAGTCGCTCCAGCTGGCGGAATGCTGGATACGGCTAGCCTAGAAGCCCTCACCGCACGCATGCGCCATCATATCAGCCTCGTTGCGCCAGAATCTCTTATTTTGCTCGGTGATCAGGTGAACCGTGCTCTCAATCCGACCGGCGGGCTTGATCCGTCACGAAATTTACCTTTTGTTAACCATTCGGGCGGCATCGTTCCTGCGGCTGCGATTGCGCACCCCCGGCTGATGCTGGGACAGCCGCTGGCGAAAGCGGGCGCATGGCGGGTTTTGCAGGAACTGGTCAAGGGTTGGGGACAGTGAGAGCTTCTTTTCTGGCGATAGCGGCCAGCGTGATGGCGTTGCAAATGGGGGTCGCGCATGCGGACCCGACGCTTGTTGCGCCACAGGGCAGCATCGATGCTGAGGCCGCCGTTTCTCCCCTTTCTGCGCAGGACACCTATCGCGCCCTGTTCGCAGCCTTGCGCGCATCCAACTGGTTGGAAGCCCAGAGCCGGATAGCATCGCTGGACAAGGACGATCCCGTCCGTTCCGTCGCCCTCGCCGAGCTTTATACTGCCAAGAATTCCCCCAAGGTTGAGCTGTTCGACCTCCTTGACCTGCTGAACAAGGCAAGTTGGCTGCCGGACGCCGACCAGCTCTCGCGCATGGCAAAGAAGCGCGGTGCTGAGTTGCTGCCAGATGGCCCACAGGTGCAGAAGCTGATGTGGCTCGGCTCTGCGCCCCGCCGCCAATATATCGCCACCGTGAAGCAGGATGCCGCCGCGCAGGCTTTGGTGGCGCAGATCCAGCCTTTCATCAAGGCGAACACCGCCAGTTCGGCAGAAGGACTGATCACGCCAGAAGTTGAGACGACACTTACGCCCGATGGTCTTGCCGAGGCACGCCAGCGCATTGCCTGGTCGCATTACGTCAACAATGATGACGCCAGCGCGCTGCGCCTCGCCAATCAGGTGATCGCAACTGGCGCCGCCTGTGACTGGGTGATGCAGGCACACTGGACCATTGGCCTAGCCAGCTGGCGGCAGAACGACCCCAAGGCCGCCGCCTCCGCGTTTGAGCAGGTAATGAATGTCGCCTCCAATGACGACATGCGTTCGGCAGGTGCCTATTGGGCTGCACGCGCGTGGATGAATGCTGGCCAGCCAGCCAAGGTCGAAGCCTTGCTGAAGCGCGCAGCGCAGCGGTCCGACAGCTTCTATGGCATGCTTGCGCGCGAAACGTTGGGCATAGACGCACCACAGGCAGCAATGAACCCGATGCGCTCCGCCGCCATTCTCGACAAGCCGGCCGTGAAAGCTGCACTCGCTCTGCATGACATCGGCGAAGACGATCTCGCGGATCAACTGCTGCGCCATCAGGCGGCGATCGGGACGATACGCGACTATGACTCGCTCATTTCCCTCACCGACACGATGGATCTGCCCGCAACCCAGATCTGGCTCGCCCAACGTGGCCCTGCCGGCCATGACGGCGGCGCATTTGGTCGCTTTCCGCGCCCAAGCTGGAAACCCGATGGCGGCTGGCGCGTCGACCCGGCGCTGGTCTATGCCCATGCGCTACAAGAGTCTGTATTCCGTGTCGATGCCGTCAGCCCTGCTGGTGCACGCGGATTGATGCAGGTGATGCCCGGCACGGCACGACTGATGGATGGCCAGCCCGTTCCTCTGGCGCGCCTCACCACCCCATCGACCAACCTTGAATATGGCCAGCGCTATCTCGAAACGTTGCGAGACATGAAAGCGACCGGCGGACTACTGCCCAAGGTAATGGCGGCCTATAATGCCGGGCCGCTGCCGGTCGAGCGCTGGAATTCCCAGGTTCAGGACAATGGCGATCCGCTGCTATTCATGGAATCGCTTCCCTATTACGAAACCCGCGCCTATGTGAACATCGTGATGCGGAACTACTGGATGTATGAATTACGCGATGAGGGCAAGGCGGATGCCTTGACCGCGATGGCGCAGGGCAAATGGCCCGCCTTCCCGACACTCAAGAACGGCAGGCCTGTCGAAGTCAGCTACCGGATCAGCCGCTAATCATGCCGATCGATGTGAATGCGGTGTTCCTGCCGGTACGTATTGCGCTGATGACTATTTCCGACACACGCACGTTGCGTGACGACCGCTCCGGCGAAGCGCTGGTTGAGAGCATACATGACGCCGGGCATGAGCTGGCTGCGCGCGTGATCGAGATTGATGACATCGAGCGGATCGTCGAACGCCTCAAGGAATGGATCGACGACCCCAATGTCGATTGTATCGTCACTACGGGAGGCACCGGCGTCACTGGGCGCGATGTGACGCCCGAGGCGCTGGCGCAGGTGGCGGACAAGCATATTCCGGGCTTCGGCGAGCTGTTCCGTCTACTAAGCTTCGAGAAGATCGGCACCTCGACGATCCAGTCCCGCGCCTGCGCCTGCGTCGCCAAGGGCACCTATATCTTCGCACTGCCGGGCAGCCCCAGCGCCGTCAAGGATGGGTGGGATGGCATATTGAAAACACAGCTCGACAGCCGCTATCGCCCCTGCAACTTTGTCGAGCTGATGCCGCGCCTTCGGGAGCACTGAAGCCCACATCTGACCCATGGAGAACGGCGGAGCATGAACCCCGCCGTCGCTAGCCGTAAGGGATCAGTCCACCAATTTGCTGACAGATGCTACTGCGTCAGCCATGCTCTTTTCCCGGCTTTCCGGACTTATCGCCAGACCTTCCACAATGACAAACTCCGGGGAAACGCCGATGAAATCGAACACCGTCCGCAAATATTGCTCGGCATGCTCTGCGGACGCCGCCGGACTATCCGACCCATAAAGCCCGCCACGAGCGACAGCGATGATGACACGCTTCTTCGTGATCAACCCCTCTGGCCCGTTGGTGCCATAGCGGAAGGTCACACCGCCAATAAGTATGCGATCGATCCAAGCCTTCAATTGCGAAGGAACGGTGAAATTATACATCGGCGCAGCGATAACCACTGTATCCGCAGCGAGAAATTCCTTGAGAACTGCATCGCTCTGTTTACGTGCTTCGGTTTGGGTCGCGTCCAGCTGATTTGCCGGAACCGCAGCAGCGTGCGCGCTCGGTAAAGTGGCAAGGGTCAGATGCGGAAGTTCATCGGCGGCAAGATCACGATGGATGACTTCCACGTCCGTTCCGGTTCCGGCGAGATGGGTGACTATGGCATTACCAACCTCGCGCGATGCCGAATGTTGCCCCAATATACTTGAATCGATGTGGAGAAGTTTCATATTGTTCCTCGGTTCCCGTTTGTAACTGCCAGGCTATGTATTGCGCATTTACCAAGGCACAAGAACGCACAAATATGTTACCGGAGGCACATGATTGTAACTGCCACACCCCCACCCAACACTTCGCAGTGCCTCAAGGTGTCAGAAATTCTGGCACGCATCGGCAATAAGTGGACGGTGCTCATCATCATGATGTTGCGTGAACGGACGCACCGGTTCAACGAACTGAAGCGGGGTATAGATGGCATTTCGCAACGTATGCTGACGCTCACACTCCGTAATATGGAGCGAGATGGTCTCATTGGCCGCACGGTTACGCCTTCGATCCCGCCCCGTGTCGACTATGAGCTGACACCGCTCGGCCACTCGCTTGCCGAACCGGTGCAGGCGCTTGGGACGTGGAGCTTCGCCAATCTGGCGGAAATAGAGGCAGCCCGACAATTATTCGATGCTAGGCTCTCAGACTGAACTATTCATACGCGGCGCGTTCCCAGACGCCGAGAATATGCCCGGCGGGATCGCGGAAATGAAAGCGCCGCCCACCCGGAAAGGCGAAGATCGGCTTCACGATGATCCCGCCTTGCGCCGTTAAAGCCTCCGCAACCTTATCCAGCCCCTCAACCTCGATCACCGGAAGCATCGGCGCACTATCAAGGTCCGATTCAGTCGTCAGCCCAACAGCGGTGTCATCCGTAATAGTGGCACTATATTCTGGCCCGAAATCGGTAAACTCCCAGCCGAAAGCACCGGCATAAAATTTTCTCGATCGCGCCATATCTGCGCTAGTCAGCTCCAGATAATTCAGCCGCGCCTTCATCACGAATCTCCAATATGTTCTTTATTTGTTCCAATTTACCTCCTATCCTACGGGCATGCAAGAGCGCAAAAACCATGAGCCGATCAAGGGCCGGGGCGCCCCTCATAACGAGGGCAGCGCGCGCTTTAACCTGCCTCAGCGCGAGGCGGATGGCGACTGGCTGGACGCGCTACCTGACATAGACGGCATGTTGCCGCCACTGCGCACGACCGTCACCATCGAGCATCCCAAGACCATCATCACCCGCAACCAGTCTCCCGACATCGGCTTCGACCGTTCCGTGAATGCGTACCGGGGGTGCGAGCATGGCTGTATCTACTGCTTTGCCCGCCCGACCCACGCCTATCATGATCTGTCACCGGGCCTTGATTTCGAGACGCAGCTATTCGCCAAGCCTGAAGCCGCTTCCTTGCTGCGTACAGAGCTGAACAAGCGCCATTATGCACCCCGCCCGCTCGCTATGGGTACCAATACCGATCCCTATCAGCCGATTGAGGCGCAATGGCAGATCACGCGGCAATGCATCGAGGTGCTGGCCGAGGCTCGACATCCGCTCGTCATCACCACTAAATCGAACCGTATCCTGCGCGATCTCGATCTACTGACCGATATGGCGCGGAACAATCTGGTGGCGGTCGCGATTTCCGTCACCAGCCTATCCTCTGATATTTCCCGCACGCTGGAGCCGCGTGCACCGCACCCGGAAAAGCGTCTCAACGCCGTCCGAAAGCTCTCGGAGGCTGGTGTGAAGACCTATGTCAACATAGCGCCTGTCGTCCCGGCGATTACCGATCATGAGCTGGAGGCGATAGTCTCCCGCGCCGCTGAAGCCGGAGCATGCGGCGCCTTCTATATGGTCGTGCGGCTCCCTCTGGAGGTTGCGCCGTTGTTTCGCGCTTGGCTCGATGCGCATTACCCCGAGCGCGCTGGCAAGGTGATGGCGATCATCAGAGACATCAGGGGTGGACGGGATAATTCACCGGAGTTCCACGAACGCATGCGCGGGCGGGGCGTGTGGGCAGACCTGTTTCGCACCCGGTTTCGCAAGGCGTTGGCCCGTTATGGACTGGTCAACAAGACGCTCGACTTGCGCTGCGACTTATTTCGGCCGCCCAGCACAGACCAGCTTAGTTTATTTTGAGTGCCCACTCTGGCGGATAGGCGCACCACATCCTAAATCATCCGAGCCAAGAGAAGGAGCGCCTCATGATCGAATTGCACAGCTGGCCGACACCCAATGGACTCAAGATCTCGATTTTTCTCGAAGAGGCGGGGCTGGAGCATAAGGTGCTTCCCGTGAACATTGGCAAGAGCCAGCAATTCAATCCCTCTTTCCTCTCCTTCTCCCCTAATAATCGTATCCCTGCGATCCGCGACCTCGCTCCGGCAGATGGCGGCGAGCCGATTACCGTATTCGAGAGCGGCGCGATCCTCACCTATTTGGGCGACAAGACCGGCCAGTTCCTGCCCACAGAGACACGCGCCCGCAACGAAGTGATGCAATGGCTGTTCTGGCAAGTGGGCGGACTAGGCCCGATGGCAGGGCAGAATCATCATTTCGGCATCTATGCCCCGGAGAAGATCGACTATGCAATCAACCGCTATGTCAATGAAACCGCGCGGCTTTATGGCGTGCTCGATCGGAGGCTGGCGGATCGGGAGTTTGTCGCTGGTGCCTATTCCATCGCCGACATGGCGATCTATCCGTGGATCGTACCGCATGAAAACCAGAAGCAGGATTTGAATGACTTCCCGAACGTGAAGCGCTGGTTCGAAGCAGTGGCGGCACGCCCGGCAGTCATGCGCGCATATGAGACCAAGGACACACTCTATCCACAAACGCCCGCATTGACCGAGCTGAGCGACGAGGAAAAGGCGAAACTCTTCGGACTGAAAAAATAGGCGGAGAGGATCAAGCCCTTTCCTGATTAAACTGCCGTTCAGCTGGCCTGACCGACACAGTATGTTGCGGCAAGGCTCCCCAGATGGCATGCGCCGAACGTCGCATGCTGATCGGGGGCGATTTTCTTGGTACATCAAATCCAGCGCCCTCATTTGCCTCCTCCTGTATCCATGAAAGCCCAGCTTGGTCGACGCACTACGGGGTTGGCTCTTGCGCTCATTCTGGAAGCCTTGCTGGTTCTGGCACTGTTGAAGCTGGGTCAGGTTGATCTGACCCGCAAGGCTGATGGCGCGGCGCTGAAGACTTTCGCGCTTGCTCCCGATGCACAAGAACAAAAGGCCGCGCAGAAAGCGCCGAGCCAGACACGCACGCGACAGCCAGTCCAGCCAGAGACACCGCAGCCTGTGCAGGACAAACCCATCACGCCTCAGGCGCTACCTGCAATGATCCAGCTCTCGCCGCAAGACATGCAGCTAGCGGATATCTCCAAGATTGAACCACGCCAGAAACAAGGACCGAGTGTAAAATCAACCTTCGGCCCGGCGGATAGCGGCGCAAGCAGCGACACACCGCGTATGGCGGGCACCGGCCCGAATGGCGAACCGCTTTATGCCGCCGAATGGTATCGCAAGCCCTATGACAATGAACTGAGCGGATATCTCTCCACCGCCAGCGGGCCGGGCTGGGGGCTGATCGCCTGCCGCACGGTGGCGGATTTCAGGGTCGATGAGTGTACAATCGTCGATGAATATCCGGCGGGATCGCGCATCGCCAACGCGGTGTTGCAGGCTGCATGGCAATTCCGGGTGCGCCCGCCGCGTCGTGGCGGACGCGCGCTACTCGGCGAATGGGTCGGCATCCGCATCGATTATGGGATCAGGCGGATCGATATTCGCTGAGGTCTAAATCTTCCATTCGAGGCTGAACATCGCCGCCTGCGTCTCATAATAATTCTCGTAAACCGTATTGAAGCCGACGCCGTTCACGGTCGTCTTCGTGCCGAAGCGGTTGAAGATATCCGTCACCGAGAGGCTGGCCTTAAACCGATCCTTGAGGAACGTTCGCGAGAGCGAGAAATCGACTGTGCTGCGTGCCGCCTGCCGCCCCTGCGCGACTTCGCGCGCGGCATAATATACGCCGTTCAGTTGCATCTTGGTCGACTTGCCGAGTGTCGCCTCTAGTCCGAGTTTACCGTCCCAGGTGAAATCGCTGGTTTTAGGCAAGGTCAGACTGCGCAGATAGGGGAAGAGCAGCGTAATCTGCGCCGCATCGCGGTGAGTGCGGAATGCGTTGATATTGGCATTGACCTTCAGGTTCTTCGAAGCCTTCCAGTGCGCGATCAGCTCCGCGCCTGTGTTGCTCGCCTTGCCGGTATTGGAATAAATCTTGTTGATGATGTCGTAGTTCGTGGTGCTCTGGTCGATCGCGTAGATGCGCTGAAAGGCATCCTTGATGCGGCGGTGATAGAGCGCAAGCGAGGCGTTGAGCCTGCTCCAGTCCTGCTGCAGCGAAACCTCATAGGCCATGGTGAACTGCGGACGGAGATACGGGTTGCCAACCTTCACCAATTCCGGGTCGTCATATTTGGGGAAGACGCGCAGCTCCGGCTCGCCGGGCCGATCGACGCGGCGGTTGTAGAACAGCGAAATATCGGTGCCGTCGCCCAGCCGCGTCGTCAGCCGCACATTGGGGAACAGCCGGAAATAATCATAGGCATCATTGCGCTGATAATAGATGTTCACCGGGGCAAGCGTGTAACTGACCTTGGTTTCTTCGGCGCGCAGGCCTGCCTCGATCGTCAACGCTTTCGTCTCGCGCACCAGATTGACATAGCCCGCGAAGATTTTTTCTTTCCAGTTGTTGTGATCCCCCAGCCCCGGATAGATTATAGACATGAAGCCCGGCTCGGTGAGATAGCGCACCGGAATCCAGCGGAACTGCACCTTCGCGCCAACCTCGATCCGCCCGTTGCTCATGGGCCGGACATAATCGACCGAGACTGGCAGAGTATTTTCATGCGCAATGATGTGGGTGAGGTCGGTTCCCGTCCGCACCGGTGAAACTTCATTCAGGCGATATGTCTCGTCCTCCCAGCCGCGCACATATTCGGCGCGGAAGGAGAGCGTATGGCCCGCCTCCGGGAAATCATGGCGATAGTTGATCGCGCCGGATGCATGGCCGGTCTGCTCGTTCTCGCGCCAGAACCAGTAGCGGGTGAGCGTGTTGGTGGTCGTTTCGATAAACGGCACTTGCGCGACATCGAGATGATCCTCGACATCGTAATTGGCGTTGATCGTGACGAGATCGTCATCGCTCAGGCGCAGATCGACCCCGCCTTTGATGATATATTGCGTCTGTTTGCGGTTCTCCGGCACCTGGCTCGCGATAATGCGGCCATCACTGTAGTAACGGGTGGAAAACTCGTTGTTCGGAAGCTTGCGCTGCTTCAGCATTTCGCCCTGCAGATGCCAGTCCATATCCTCGCCCTTGTGCGCGATATTGAAATAAGGCGAGATCTTGTAGGTCCAGTCGAAGCTGCCCATTTGCGTGGGGAGATCGGGCTTGCGGCGACCGAATGCGCCATACCCGCCCTTGAGGCCGATATGCCCCGACCAGCCTACCTTCTTGGTCGAACGCATCACAATGTTGATGATGCCCGCGCTGCCCTGCGCGCCGTAACGTGCGGACGGGTTATTGATGATGTCGATCCGTTCGATATTGGCTGCCGGAATGGCGTCCAGCCCGGTCTGGTTACCGATGCCGGTTAGCGCCGAGGGTTTGCCATCGATCAGGATCGCGACCTTGTCGCTGCCGCGCAGCAGCACATGGCCTTCGCGCTCGACCGTGATACCGGGCAGGCTCTTCATGGCGGACAGCACCGATCCGCTCTGCGCCAGCGCATTGTTGGCAATCGAAAAGCTGTTCGCGCCTGTGCCCAGCGCGACATCCTGCGCACGCTCGCCGGTGACGACAATTTCCTGCCCGGCAGGCGAAAGCATGATCTTGCCGAAATCGAGCGCTGTCGTCGTATCCCCCACCAACACATCGCGCGTGAAAGGCGCATAGCCAGCAGCGCTAATGGTGAGGCGATAAGCCCCTTGGGGCACGCTCTTCATGACGCCCAGCCCAGCCTTGTCGGTCACAGCCGCGGCAAGGGCATCCTCGCTGATCGGCTTCCTGAGCACCAGCGCAGCGGATGGGACAGGCGCCTTACTAGTTCCGTCAATCACATGGAGGGAAATGGTCGCGCTCTTTTGCGCCAGCGCAGGTGATGAAATCGCCACCGCTGCGAGAAGTGCTACCGAATATCGCACATTTGTCTCCCTGATTCCTCATCATCAGGCTCTATCCGCCCAGATGTTTCAGAAATGTGACAATAGCGGTGCGGATGCAATAAACTTGGGAAGTGGTCAGCCTACCAGTCGTAACGGCTCTCGCTGAGGCATCTGCACTGCTGCTACGCCCGGCACAGAGCCCAATCGCTCGATCGTCTCGGCGTCAATCTGGAAATCCCGGCCCAAACGAAGGCTCGCAACCTTGCCTTCGGAGGTCAGTGCGCGGATGCGCACTTCGCCGCGCCCGCCACGGCTGCCAGAAAGCAGGGTGGCGATCTGCGCGATGGCGGATGGCTCCACAACATCGATCCAGACCTCCATGCGCATGCCGGTTGCGGCCATCGAAAGCGATTGCGCGCCGCGAACCGTTACGCGCGGCACCTCCTCCCCCGGCAGACGCTCCAGCTCCACATTGAGCAGCGCGCAGTCTCCCGCTTCAGCAAGATCGGCGATCTTCTTACAGCTCGCTTCATCGAAACAGCTCGCCTGAAACTGGCCGCTGCTGTCTGAGAAGGTGGCGGACACATAACGCGCGCCGCGTTTGGTTTCACGCCAGCGTACATCCTCGACCAGCGCGGCCATTACCGAGGTGGCGCGACCTTCACTGTTCATCGCAGGCGGCTGAGCGCACAGCGCACCGAAGCTTCGCGCACCGCGCGCCTGCGCAATATGGGCATAGCGATCGACCGGATGGGCAGAGAAATAGAAGCCGAATGCGTCCTTCTCCTGCGCCATGCGGGTGGCGGTAGGCCAAGGCTCGTGCGGGGGGATACGCACTTCCGCATGCGGCGTATCCTCGCCACCAAAAAGGCCGCCCTGCCCGCTTTCCCGCGCCTCCGCCGCGCTGGAGGCGACAGAAAGGATGATTTCCGCCGCTACATGCACCCCGGCGCGATCCGGCGTGATACCATCGAACGCGCCCGCTGCCGCAAGGCTTTCCAACTGGCGGCGGTTGAGCAGGCGTGGCTCGATCCGGTCGGCGAAATCGTCGAGCGAAGTGAACGGCCCGTTGCGGTCCCGCTCCTCCACCAGCTGCTCCATCGCCTTTTCGCCGACGCCCTTCAACCCGCCCAGCGCATAGCGCACCGCATATCCGAGACGTGGATCGTCTCCCGGCGCATCCACCGGCTCGACCGTGAAATCCGCGCCCGCCTTATTGATATCCGGCGGCAGGCACGCAACGCCTGTGCGGCGCATGTCATCGACAAACACCGTCAACTTGTCGGTCAGATGGATGTCATAGGCCATCGATGCGGCATAGAATTCCGCTGGATGATGCGCCTTGAGCCAGGCCGTGTGGTAGGCGAGCAGCGCATAGGCCGCCGCGTGGCTCTTGTTGAAGCCATAGCCCGCGAACTTGTCGATCAAGTCGAACAGCTCGTTGGCCTTGGCCTTGGGGATTTGCGAGACCTCGGCGCAGCCCTTGACGAAGGTGGCGCGCTGCGCGTCCATCTCGGCCTGAATCTTCTTGCCCATGGCGCGGCGCAGCAGGTCCGCGTCGCCGAGCGAATAGCCCGCGAGGATCTGCGCGGCCTGCATCACCTGCTCCTGATAGACGAAGATGCCGTATGTTTCCTTGAGGATCGGCTCCAGCCGCTCGTGCGGATATTCGATGCTCTCCTGCCCGTTCTTCCTCCGGCCGAACATGGGGATATTGTCCATCGGGCCGGGGCGATAGAGCGAGACGAGCGCGATGATGTCGCCGAAATTGGTCGGGCGCACGGCGGCGAGCGTTTTCCGCATGCCCTCCGATTCGAGCTGGAACACGCCAACCGTGTCGCCGCGCTGGAGCAATTCATAGACCGCCGTGTCATCCCACGGCAGGCCTGCGAGATCGACAGTCACCCCGCGCTTGGCGAGCAGATCGACCGCTCGTTGCAGCACGGAAAGCGTCTTAAGGCCGAGGAAGTCGAACTTCACCAGCCCCGCCGCCTCGACATATTTCATGTCGAACTGCGTCACCGGCATGTCCGAGCGCGGATCGCGATAGAGCGGCACGAGCTGGCTCAAGGGCCGGTCGCCGATCACCACACCCGCCGCATGCGTGGAGCTGTGGCGCGGAAAGCCTTCCAGCTGCATCGCGAGATCGACGAGGCGCTTCACCTGCCGGTCCGCCTTCACCTCCGCGACGAACTCGCTGGAGCCGTTCATCGTGCGTTCTAGCGTCCACGGGTCGGTCGGGTGATTGGGCACCAGCTTCGCCAGCCGGTCGACCTGCCCGTAACTCATCTGCAGCACCCGGCCAGTGTCCTTCAGCACCGCGCGGGCTTTCAGCTTTCCGAAGGTGATGATCTGCGCGACATGATCCGCGCCATATTTCTGCTGCACATAGCGGATCACCTCTCCGCGCCGCGTTTCACAGAAGTCGATATCGAAGTCCGGCATCGACACGCGCTCAGGATTCAAAAAGCGTTCGAACAGCAGGCCCAGCTCCAGCGGATCGAGGTCTGTAATCGTGAGCGCCCACGCCACGACGCTACCCGCGCCCGATCCGCGCCCCGGCCCCACGGGAATATTGTTCGCCTTCGCCCACTGGATGAAGTCCGCAACGATGAGGAAATAGCCGGGAAAGCCCATCTGGATGATGATGTCGAGCTCGAACGCCAGCCGGTCGAGATAGGGTTTGCGCGCGGCGTCATCAGGGATGCCAGCTTTCTCCAGTCGTGCCTCAAGCCCTGCTGAAGCCATATCGCGCAGCATCTGCGCCTCGCCCTCTATGTCACCGGCAAGGCTGGGAAGGATCGGCTTGCGCTTGGGCGCCATCACCGCACACCGTTGCGCCACCACCAGCGTATTCGCCAACGCCTCAGGCAAGTCCTCGAAGATGCGCTTCATCTCGGCGGCGGGCTTCATCCAGGCATCCGGCGAAGAGGTGCGCCGGTCAGCACTCTCGACATAGGCGCTCTGCGCGATGCAGAGCATCACATCATGCGCTTCGTGAAATTGCGGCTCTGCAAAGCAGGTCGGGTTGGTCGCGACCAGCGGCAGATTGCGCACATAGGCGAGGTCAAGGAGGTGCGGTTCGGCTTTGCCTTCCACCGGATCGAGGCGGCGGCAGATCTCGATATAGAGTCTGTCGGGAAACAACGCTTCCAGCGCGGCGCAATAGTCCGCCGCTGCATCGGGCTGATCCTCGGCGTAGAGCCGCGCCAGCGCGCCCTCGCCGCCCGCCGTCAGGCAGATCAGATCGTCCGTCCGCCCGGCAAGCGCAGCAAAATCGACATGCGCCTGCTCCTCGATCGGTCGGTCGAGGTGCGCCATAGAGACAAGTGCGCAGAGATTGTCATAACCGCGCGCTGTCTGGGCATAGAGTGCAAGCCAATCATAGACCGGCGCAGCGCCATCGGGACGACCCGGTCGCGCCACACACAACATCGCGCCGATGATCGGCTGCACCCCGTCGCCCTTGCACGCGTCGGAAAAGGCCATCGCCGCATAAAGCCCGTTGCGATCGGTCAGCGCGGCGGCGGGAAAGCTCAGTTTCTTCGCCTGCTTGGCAATCTGCTTCGGCTCGATCGCACCATCGAGCATAGTGTAGCTGGAGAATATCCGCAGCGGTACGAAGCTGGCGTGGGATAGCGCGGTGAGCATGCTCCTACGCTATCGCGCGTGGGGAGCCGGGGCAAGGCATGGGGCCAAGTTATCCACAGGTGAGAGGCGGGCTACGCGCTCATTTTCATGGAGCACGCAGTCCGCCATCCCCCACCCCACAGCAACCTCAGGGGTTTAGCACTGCCTCGACTAGTACCAGCCCAGGCTCTCCTTCAAAGGGGCGCGCCGTGAAGCCCATTTCGCGCTCCAGCTCGATCGCCGCGTGATTTTCACGGCTCTCGATGCACTGGAGCCTGCCGACGCCGCGCTTTTTGGCATAGTCCGCCACATGCTCCAGCAAGGTCCAACCGATCCCACGCCCCTTGAAATCCTCGTGGATCGAAATCGCCACTTCGGCGCGCTCCAGCTTTTCGTCTGCCGCGACCATAGCACTGCCAACGACGCTCCCGTCCGAATCAACAGCTAGGAAATTCTCTGTCGTCTTGTGATTGACGTGCGACATTGCCTCGATCATCGCATGGGGAACATGCCCGACCGCCGTCAGGAACCGGAACCGCAGATCCTCAGGCGAAACGTGCGAGAAAAACGCCTCTAGCGCCTCTTCATCCTGCTCTTCGGCGGGACGCACAGTAAAACTATAGCCGCTACGCGTTACCAGCATTCGCTCCGCAACCGGAGACTCATTTACTTCTGCCATAAAATATCCTTTCGATTTTACGGACCAGTGATCCGTGAACGATAGATATTTTATGTTGCAGTCGCGAGAACGTGTTGATCCCGGTCAAATTAGCGGCTGCTTAGTACGCCGGAACGATTGCAGATCACGCAATCAAGGGAGTTATACCAGTACTCCATCATGCAGCCGCACCACACGATCCATACGCGCTGCGAGGCGCTCATTGTGCGTTGCAACCAATGCAGAGCTGCCTTCACCACGCACGAGGCGCAGGAATTCGTCGATCACCACATCCGCCGTGCGCTCATCTAAGTTGCCGGTTGGTTCATCCGCCAGCACCAGCGCGGGCCGGTTGGCCAGCGCGCGGGCGACGGCGACGCGCTGCTGCTCGCCGCCTGAGAGCTGGCTCGGTTTGTGATCCATGCGCTGCGAGAGGCCCAGCGCAGCCAAAAGATCGGCCGCCCGCTGCATCGCCACTGCGTCCGCCACATCGCGCACCAGTTGCGGCAGGATCACATTTTCCTGCGCGCTGAAATCGGGCAGCAGATGGTGGAACTGATAGACGAAGCCCAGTGCATCGCGGCGCAGGCGGGTGCGTTCGTCTCCATCAAGCTTCGAGGCCTCCTCGCCAAGGATGCGGATCGAGCCCTCGAACCCGCCTTCGAGAAGGCCCACCGCTTGCAACAGTGTCGATTTGCCCGAACCGGACGGCCCCAGCAGCGCCACGATCTCCCCGCGTGCGATGGAGAGATTGACGCCACGCAGCACCTCGATCGTCACACCGCCCTGGGTGAAGGCGCGCTTCAAGTCCCGGACGATCAGCACTGGCTCATTCATAGCGTAGCACCTGCACCGGATCGGTGTTCGCAGCCTTCAGCGCCGGGTAAAGCGTCGCCAAAAAGCTGAATCCCACCGCCATCACGCAGATGGTAATGATCTCTATAGGATCGGGCTTAGACGGCAGCTCTGCGAGGAAGCGTACCGACGGATCCCAGATGTTCTGTCCGGTCACAAGCTGGATGAATTGCACCACATTCTCGCGGAAGAACAGGAAGATGAAGCCCAGCACTACGCCCGCCGCCATGCCGAGCGAGCCGATGGTGACGCCAACGGTAACGAAAATCTTGAGCAGGCTCGAACGCCGCGCACCCATCGTGCGCATGATCGCGATGTCGCGCGTCTTCGCGCGCACCAACATGATGAGCGAGGAAAGAATGTTGAACACCGCGACTAATATGATGAGCGAGAGCACCACGAAGCTAACGATCCGGTCCACCTGCAACGCCTCGAACAAGCTGCTGTTCATCTGCCGCCAATCAGTGATGACAGCCTTGCCCTCCACCTTATCCGCCAGCGGCGCGAGAATGTCAGACACTTTGTCAGCATCATTCGTATCAACCTCGATCATACCCACCGTATCGCCGAGCAGGAGTAGTTGCTGCGCATTCTGCATCGGCATGATGACGAACGCCTTGTCATAGTCATAGACACCGACCTCGAACACAGCGCCGACCTCATAACCGATTTCGCGCGGCACGGTCCCGAACGGGGTCGAGCGGCCTGCGGGGTTGATGATCGAGATGGTGTTGCCGACGGTGACGCCAAGATTGTCTGCAAGGCCCGAGCCGATGGCGATCACATTCCGGCCCGGAGCGAGATTGGCGAGGCTGCCGACCTGCACCTTGCCCTTCAATGTCTCGTTGTTGCCGATGTCCTCCATCGTCATGCCACGCACGAGAATCGCCTCGACCCGGCCATTGAAGTTCGCCAGCAGTGGCTGCTCGATCAGCGGCGTTGCACTCACGACGCCCGGCGTCGCCTTCGCCTCAGCCATCACCCGCCTCCAGTCCGGCAGGCGGCCATCATAGCCCTGCACCACGGCATGACCGTTCAAGCCCACGATCTTGTCGAACAGCTCGGCGCGAAAGCCGTTCATCACGCTCATCACGATAATCAGCGCCGCGACCCCTAGCATGACCGCAACGAGGCTGATCGCGGCTACCAGGAAAATGAATCCCTCACCTTTGCCAGGCAGGAGGTAGCGTTTGGCAATCATCCGTTCAAAACGGCTCAGAAACATGCAGGATAGTCTCCGCAGGATATGCAGACCATGCTCTAGAAGCGTGCAGGCCCGCTGGCAAGCAATGTGCGCCAGCTGCAGCCCTTGAAACACCTGTGGCGAAATTGACACAGAGGCGCGACAAAAATGACTCTTAGCCCTAATTGCATGATGACATTCGCCTTAACTACCCATAGCAATGATCTGCGAAACATAGGCAGATAACAGGCCATGGTTCAGGGATACCGTACCCCTCGCCGCGACACCAGGGGTGCGACGGGGAGGACGGACAAAAAGGGAAAAGGCGCACTGACGCCACACACCCGGATCGCTCAAGGGGGAGTGATCCGGGTGTTTTTATTTTCGGACAAACCACAAGAACAGAAATCGATTTTGCAACTTTGCAAAGTGAATTTGCGAAATCCGCTTTGTGCGCGCATTAGAGTGTGCTTTGGGGCGATATCCCATTTCAGCCGTCAAGGAGCGTGCAATGAATATTCATGAATATCAGGCCAAAGAACTGCTGGCGAAATATGGCGCGCCGATCGCCGCCGGTCATGCCGCTTTCACCGTCGATGAGGCTGTTGCTGCGGCTGGTAAGCTCCCCGGGCCGCTTTATGTCGTGAAGGCACAGATCCACGCCGGTGGCCGTGGCAAGGGCAAGTTCAAGGAGCTCGGCCCCGATGCCAAGGGCGGCGTCCGCCTCGCCAAGACTCTGGATGAAGTGAAGGCTGCCGCAACCGACATGCTCGGCAACACCCTTGTCACGATCCAGACCGGCCCTGCGGGCAAGCAGGTCAACCGTCTCTATGTCACCGACGGCGCGGATATCGCCAAGGAATTCTACCTCGCGCTGCTGGTCGATCGCGCAACCGGCCGCGTGGCGATGGTTGCCTCGACCGAGGGCGGCATGGACATCGAGGAGGTCGCTCACTCGACTCCTGAGAAGATCCACACCATCACCATCGACCCGGCGACCGGCTTCATGCCCCATCATGGCCGCCGCGTTGCCGCTGCACTCAGATTGACAGGCGATCTCGCCAAGCAGGCCGCCAAGGTCGCCTCGTCGCTTTATGCCGCCTTCGTTGCCACCGATGCGAGCCAGATCGAGATCAACCCGCTCGCCGTGACCGAGCAGGGCAACCTGCTGGTGCTCGACGCCAAGGTCGGCTTCGACGGCAACGCTCTGTTCCGCCACCCGGACCTGATGGAGCTGCGCGACGAAACCGAGGAAGATCCGGCTGAACTCGAAGCATCCAAATATGACCTCGCCTACATCAAGCTCGATGGCGACATCGGCTGCATGGTGAATGGCGCCGGTCTCGCGATGGCGACTATGGACATCATCAAGCTGAACGGTATGTTCCCGGCGAACTTCCTCGATGTCGGCGGCGGCGCTACCAAAGAGAAGGTGACGGCTGCGTTCAAGATCATCCTTTCCGACCCCGCCGTGAAGGGTATTCTCGTCAACATCTTCGGCGGCATCATGCGCTGCGACATCATCGCGGAAGGCATTGTCGCCGCCGCGAAGGAAGTGAACCTCTCCGTGCCGCTCGTCGTGCGACTCGAAGGCACCAACGTGCAGCTCGGCAAGGATATCCTCGCTGCGTCTGGCCTGCCGATTGTATCAGCTGACGATCTCGGCGACGCCGCTAAGAAAATCGTCGCGCAGGTGAAGGCAGTCGCCTGATTAGACCCGGGTTATTCGCCCCGGACGCTACGGCATCTGGGGCGAATCGGCTCAGACTTGCGATATGCCCTCGAATCGCGCATGTAGCGCGCCGACTCCCCGGGATGGCTGAACATTGGAGGTACGAGCCATGAAGTTATTGGTACCTGTTAAGCGGGTGATAGATTATAATGTAAAGCCTCGGGTGAAGGCTGATGGTACGGGCGTTGACTTGGCGAACGTCAAGATGAGCATGAACCCGTTCGACGAGATAGCGGTTGAGGAAGCGATACGCCTGAAGGAGAAGGGCGTGGCGACCGAGATCGTGGCGGTATCGGTAGGGCCAGCGAAGGCTCAGGAGACGCTGCGTACGGCTTTGGCGATGGGCGCGGATCGCGCAATCCTCATTGAGAGCGACGCGGAAGTTGAGCCGCTGGCGGTGGCGAAGCTGCTGGCGAAGGTCGCAGCAGAGGAAACGCCCGGCATGGTGATCCTCGGCAAGCAGGCTATCGACGACGACAGCAACCAGACCGGGCAGATGCTCGCGGCGCTGCTGGGCTGGGCGCAGGGCACGTTTGCGAGCAAGGTCGAAGTGTCGGGCGACGCCGTTGCGGTGACGCGCGAGGTCGACGGTGGGTTGGAGACGGTGAGCCTGAAGCTCCCCGCGATCGTGACGACGGACCTGCGCCTGAACGAGCCGCGCTATGCGTCGCTGCCGAACATCATGAAGGCGAAGTCCAAGCCACTGGCGAGCAAAACCCCGGCTGATTACGGCGTCGACATCACTCCGCGCCTCACCACGTTGAAGGTTGAGGAACCGCCGAAGCGTGTCGCAGGCGTTAAGGTTGCTGACGTCGATGAACTGGTCGCAAAACTCAAAGCGCTGGGAGTAGCAGCATGAAGACGCTCGTATGGGTTGAGCATGAGGGCGGCGCCCTCAAGGACGCAACACTGTCGGCTGTCACCGCGGCATCGAAGCTGGGTGAGGTGCATCTCATTGTTGCAGGCGCTGGCGTGGCAGGCGTTGCCGCGGAAGCTGCGAAGATCGCGGGTGTGGGCAAGGTTCATGTCGCAGACGATGCCGCGTTCGATCATGCACTCGCCGAGAATATCGCGCCGCTAATCGTGGACCTGATGGGCCATCACGATGCGTTCGTCGCGCCTGCGACATCGAACGGCAAGAACATCGCGCCGCGCGTCGCCGCACTGCTCGATGTGATGCAGCTTTCGGACATCCTCTCGGTCGAGAGCGCCGACACGTTCACGCGTCCTACTTATGCAGGCAATGCGATCGCGACGGTCAAGACATCCGATTCCAAGCTCGTCATCACCGTACGCGGCACCGCGTTCGAGAAGGCGGCCAAGGACGGCGGCAGCGGCACGGTCGAAGCCGTCGCCTCCACCGGCGACAAGGCGCTCTCGAGCTTCGTGGGCGCGGAGATCGCCAAGCTGGAGCGCCCGGAACTGACCAGCGCGAAAGTGATCGTCTCTGGCGGTCGTGCATTGAAAGACGGCCCGACCTTCGAGAGCACCATCTTCCCGCTCGCGGACAAGCTGGGCGCTGCCGTCGGTGCATCCCGTGCCGCGGTGGACGCAGGCTATGTCCCGAACGACTATCAGGTCGGCCAGACCGGCAAGATCGTCGCGCCGGAAGTCTATGTCGCTATTGGCATCTCCGGCGCGATCCAGCACCTTGCCGGCATGAAGGACTCAAAGACCATCATCGCCATCAACAAGGATGAGGACGCCCCCATCTTCCAGGTCGCTGATATCGGCCTCGTCGGCGACCTCTTCAAGGTGGTGCCGGAGCTGACCGAGAAGCTCTGAGCTCGTAGCGATAATCCAACAGAAAGCCCCGGAGCGATCCGGGGCTTTTTTATTGCCCGCATTTTCGCGGTTAACGCCATTGGCGGATGAACAAAGCACCGCTATTTTAACGAAATGTTAACCAGGATTCGCCGCCTCTTCACGATCAAGACCAAGTTCGAGGCCTATGCCGTGATATACGCGCTGGCTTTGGGCGCGGCGGACCGTGGTATTATCTACATGGCGCAGTATCCGGGTTTTGGCGGCAAGCTACTCTTCCTTGCCTGCTGCGCGGCGGTGATGATGGGCGGCGGCAAGATTATCGATGCCGTCAAGATGCAGGCCGCAGAGCCGCTCACCCCTGCTTCGGCCTGATCGCTTCCTCAGCCTCCGCCAACGCTTCCTGTGTGTTGATATTGTGAAAGCGCTGATCGAGCGGCACCATCCGCGCGTCACATTGGCGCATCCAGCCACGAATTGAGCGATCCGGCTGATCCACCAGCCAGCGATCAAGATGCTCCGCCAACGCGACAGGCCAGTGCCCCATCAGCCAATGCCCCTCCACTACTGCCGGGCCGGGGCCAAGCAGCGCCGCAAGATCGCCCGGCACGGGCAGGGTATCGCATCCGGCACATAGAACCGCACCATAGCCTGCCCTGCGCGCATGATGGAGCGCCGCGTTGAGGCCACCCAGAGGCCCCTCGCCCGCGCGAGGACGATCAGGGATTGTCAGGAGGCCCGGCCATTCCCGGCCCACGATGACCACATCGTCACACTGCAGCCCCAGTGAATGCGCAACATGGTCGACCAGAGCGACGCCACCCAGCTGGGCTGCGCCTTTGTCAGCACCGAAACGCCGCGCCTTTCCACCCGCGATAATTGCGCCGAGCAGGGTCATGTGGCGAGGAAACGTTTATTCCTCGACAGGAGCACCCGGACCATTTTTCTTGATCGATTCGATCGCATTTTGCGCCCCAGCTTTGCTGCTATAGCCTTCGGTCCAGAAGATCAGTTCGTTGTTATATTTGAACTTGGCGACATATTCCCCAGCCTTGTTCTGTTCGATCACGAACTTGTGTGCCATCACTCCATCTCCCACTAATGACATTTGGCAGAAACTATCGTGCTGGCTTGACGCCGCAAGACTAAAATCGCGCTGGACTGTAAATCCTGGTATCAAGAGCTGAGACTGACGGCTCCTCCCGCCCCAGGATCAGCGCAGCCCCCAGCTTCGCAGCGGCGGGCGCGGTCTGGATTCCGAAGCCCCCTTGCCCGGCATACCAAAAGAATCCTGGTACTTGGCCGTCATAGCCATAGACTGGTAGCCTGTCCGGCGCAAAGCTGCGCAGTCCGGCCCATTTACGCTCCACCGCTTCGATGCGCCAGTCAACCACCGCCTGAAATCGCTCGATGGCAATCGCTATATCCTCTTCCTCCGGCGCCACATCTGCCGCCGCCACCGGACGCTCGTCATGCGGGGTGAGCCAGATGCGTCCGCCACCGACCGGCTTGAAATAGAACCGCTCGGCAAGATCGAGCACAAGTGGAAGGGTATCCGGCGCAGGCGGATTGACGCGCAGTTGCACAACAGTACGCAGCAAAGGCACAATGCCCAGCGGTGCTGCACCGCTCGCCTTTGCTACAGGATCGGCCCATGCGCCCGCCGCATTGATGAGCAACCCGGCTCGCACTTCCTCTCCGCCGGAAAGCCTGATCGCCCAACCACCTTCAGCCAAGGCGCGCGAGCCTTCAAAGTGACGACCACAAGCTATTACGCCTCCGAGGGAGCGTAACCTGCGCAAATAGGCCGAGTGAAGCGCCGCAACATCGATATCGCACGTGCTCGGTTCTGCGAGGCCGATCGTCCAGTCTTCACACAAGCCAGGTATCCGGGCACACAATTCCTTTGGTCCACAGGGCGTAAACAGTCTCGAATCTGCAAACTCCGCTACTAAGGCATCGCGACGGGGGCCATCTTCCGCCCATCCAATATACAGCGCGCCCCGTGGAGTAAGAAACGACCGCTCCGAGAATTCCACATCTGGCTGGCTTAGAAAGATGTGGGAAGCCTGGGTGAGCGGACGGACATGAGGGCCGCCATAGCTTTCCGTCCAAAAGGCTACCGAGCGCCCGGTTGCATGATAGCCCGGTTGATCCTCCATCTCGACCACGAGAACAGACATTGCACCCGCAAGCTCTGCGCCAAGGCTGGCACCTGCCATGCCAGCGCCAATAATGACGGCATCATAATGGTTAGGTAGGGTCGTCATTATATAGGGGCGCGCTCGGCGAAAAACTGATCGATCCGCAATAACGCGTCATCTCGCACCGCGTCCACTTCGCGCAATATCTCATGCGCGACATTGGTGCCATAGAGATGCAATCGCGCATCGGGCAGCCTCTCCGTCATACGCACGATCGCCTGTGTCGAAACTACCTTGTCTCCCTTGCTTGCAAGGATCAGCAGCGGCGTTGCAACCCGCTCCAGATATCCGGGCAAATCAATCGCCGCTAGCGAGCGATAGGCCGCGCGCAACCATCCCCATGTTGGCGCATCGAGCACAATATCGGGCCGGTCGAGCTCGAACTGCGCCTCGCGCTCAAACCGCACCTTGCTATGCGTTAGGCTGGTCTGGATCACATCCTTGACACCGGGAGTGCGGCGGTGGCTCGGCCACACCGCCTTGCGCTCGGCTCCCAACGCGCAAGCAGCCGTTGTGATCCGCACGGCAAAGCAATGTGGCAGTACGCCGGTATGGATGCCAAGCATTGGGGCGGAAAGAGCAACCGCATCAGCGCTCAATCGCGCTTCTGCCAGAGCGCGCAGTACAAGATGCCCACCCATAGAGTGCGCGACGATTACATGTGGGCCTTGGGTACGCGCCCGCCAATCCCGTCCATAAACTTCTATGTCTTCCAGCCAGTCAGCAAAATCATCCGCATGGCCGAGCGCGCTGCCCGCGATCAGTCTCGCAGAGCCGCCCTGCCCGCGCCAGTCGACACTCTCGACATCCCAGCCCTGCGCTGCCCAGCCGGTGAGCGCCTCGTCATATTTCTCGATATGGTCCGCCCGCCCGCCCAAGAACAAAAGCGACCCGCGCCGCGTGCCTTCCGCCGCAATCTGGATACGACGCAATGGCCATCCATCCGGCGCGGACCAGCTCTCCATCATGCTGTCATCGAGGTTCATGTCTTGTCGCATTAACGCCGCGTTTACGAGTTGGTAAGGCATCACGTCTACATCTGACGTCATGAGCGGGGAAATTATCCGGATTATTTTGCTGTGCGCGCTGGCTGCATTGCTGGTGGCTGCCGCTATTACGGACATCCGCTCACGCATCATTTCCAACCGCCTCAACATCGCGATTGCGCTGCTGGCCCCGCTCTACTGGCTGGCAAGCGGGATTCCGGCATGGCCTGACATGGCTCTGCAAGTTGGGCTAGGCATCGGCATGTTTGGCATATTCGCAGCCTTGTTCGCTCTCGGCCTAATGGGCGGCGGCGATGTGAAACTGCTGGCGGCGGTCGCCTTGTGGTTTCCGTGGCAAGCTTTGGGGCTGCTTTTGCTGCTGATGGCGATCATCGGCGGCGTGGTGACTTTGGTCACGGTGATCCACCATCGCATGAGCCGAAGACTGGGCCAGCCCGAGGTTCCTTACGGCGTCGCGATCTCGCTCGCGGCGATGTGGTTGGTTGGTGAACGGATAATTTACCATTTTGCGTAACAATTGCGCCTTGGGATTGGGTTTTCCCGGGCTTGGAGGACGAGGTTCGTCATGGATGTGAAAAAAGCAGCACTGCTGGCGGGAGCTCTGGTCATCGCCATAGCAGCAGCTCTGATGGCACGGTCAATGTTCAACGGAGGGGGGAACGCACCCGCCTCCCCGCAGGCAACCGCAGCCGCCATTCCGCAGCAGGCTCTTGATGGACCGCAGGTACTTGTCGCCACCAAGGCACTGCCTGTCGGTACGATCATCGAGGCAGACAGCTTCCGCTTCCAGCCCTGGCCGAAAGACCTTATCGAGACCGCTTATTACCTTCAGGGCAAGGCCGATCCGCAAACGCTTCAGGGCGCAGTTGTCCGCAATGCCATCACCGCGGGCCAGCCTGTGACGCAAGGCGCGCTCATCAAGCCCGGCGAGCGCGGCTTCCTCGCTGCAGCCCTAGGCCCCGGCATGCGCGCCGTGACCGTGCCTGTTAATATGCAGAGCTCGGTTGCTGGCTTCATCTTCCCCGGTGACCGTGTCGACGTGCTGGTGACGCAGACTGTAAGCGGCGAAGACCCAGCCAACCCGCTGCGCGTCAGCGAGACCATCGTGCGCAACCTGCGCGTCCTTGCCACCGACCAGCGTACCAATGCGCTCGATGACACAGGCAAGCCGGATGTGCGTATCTTCACCAACGTCACGCTCGAAGTGACGCCACGCATCGCCGAGAAAATAGCCGTGTCGCAAACGATGGGCCAGATTTCGCTCACACTGCGCGCACTGGCCGACACCAAGCAGGATCTCGACGCCGCCATCGCCAATGGCAATGTCGCCCTGCCCAACAGCAACGATCCGACCGCTGAGAAGCGGGCGCTGACCAGCATTGCGTCGCGCCCTGAAGATGGCCGCTTCGGCTATTCGACTGGCGGTGACGTATCGCGCTTTGCCCGTCGCTCCATGCCGCCGCGCAAGATGGTTCCGCAGGTTGGCGCACTCGTGCGCGTAGCACGCGGTACGACGGTCGAGCAGGTCGAGATCAGGGGGAACTGAGATGAACCAGAAACGCTCATCACTGCGCAAGGTCGGCCACTCGTTCGGCGCGTTGATGCTCGCCAGCGCTGCGATGCTCGCCCCAGCCAGCATCGCCGGAGCCGCGCCTGATAGCGCCATCAAGACCGACAGCGGGGTCATCCTGATGTCCATCGGCGCTAGTCGCGTCGTCAATCTGCCGGGCCAGATGACCGATGTTGTCGTCGCCAATCCGAATGTGGCAGATGTGCATGTCCGCTCGCAAAACCAGATTTACATCCTCGCCAAAAGCGCAGGTGAGACCAGCATCTCCGCTACCACTGCTGGTGGCAGGGTGCTGTGGTCCGGCCTCGTTCGGGTGGGTAACAATCTCACCAGCATCGACCAGATGCTCAAGCTTGCCATGCCGGATTCGGACATTACCGTTTCCAAGATGAACGGCCTCATCCTGCTGACCGGAACCGTCAAGGCGCCAGAAGATGCAGCGGAAGCAGAGCGCTTGGTGCAGGCTTTCTCCGCTCCCCCTCCCGGACAGCCACCCGTAACGGTCGTAAGCCGCCTGCGCACCGCGACGCCGCTACAGGTAAACCTGCAAGTCAAGATCGCCGAAGTCAGCCGCAATCTCATCCATCAGGTCGGCATGAACTGGAATACTGCAGATTTTACAAACGGACTGAAGTTTGGTGGCAGCACCGGGCGTCAAATTGTCAGCGGCCAATGGACTCCTGGAGGCTTTCTGGGAACCGGTAATGGCCTCACTCCTGGCACTGGCGGCAGCGTAGTATCCCAGCCGTCAAATGCCACTACGTTCGCGGCGGATACGAAGCTGTTCGGTATGAATATCCTGGCTGCGCTCGATCTTGCCGAAATCAGCGGTCTCGCAACGACGCTGGCCCAGCCGAACCTGACCTCGCTCTCTGGCGAGACCGCAAGCTTTCTTGCTGGTGGCGAATATCCCTACACGGTGTTCAACGGCGCCAACAATGGCAACAGCATCGAGTTCAAACAATATGGTGTGCAGCTCGCCTTCACGCCGATTGTACTGGCTGACGGGCGCATCTCCCTGCGTGTGCGTCCTAGCGTCTCAACGCTCGATTTCTCGGTCAATACCAGCGTGCCTGCACTGAAGACCCGCACCGCCGAAACCACGGTGGAGCTGGGTTCGGGGCAGGCGTTCATGATCGCCGGGTTGCTAAGCAACGAAACCGCGAACAATATCAGCAAGGTTCCCGGCATCGGCAACGTGCCGGTCTTGGGCAGCCTGTTCAAATCGCGCAAATTCCTGCGTGATGAGACGGAGCTTGTCATTGTCGTAACGCCCTATCTGGTGAAACCGATCAACGCTAGCGAAGTGCACCTGCCTACAGATGGCTTCCGCAACGCGACAGAACTTCAGGGTCTATTACAGCAGAAGAGCTCTGATGGCGTCAGCGGCGCGAAAGCACCCATGCCATCTGTTGCACCTGCAGGGCCGCCAGCTGATCCTGCAAGCGCACCTCAGGCTGCGCTGAACCCTGTTCCCGCGCCGGTTTCGCCCTCCAGCGACAAACGCAAGACCGCCCGCACCGCCTCCGCCGAAAATGTCGGCCCCGGCTTCACATTCTGACGGGAAGGATCACAGCCATGTCATACACAAGCATCCGCCCCTTCCTCCGCCCTCTCGCTCTTGCAGCGGCGCTCTCGCTTCCGCTCACCGCTTGCGGCGCGGCTGACAAGGCCAACAATCGCGGCATGGAATCAGTCCATCAGCCGGTTGTCAGCTATACAAACTTCATCTTCGACGTTCGCGCTGACAACACTGTTGGCGTTGCAAGCTCTGAGAAGGAGCGTTTGAACGGCTGGCTCGACTCGCTCAACATCGGCTATGGCGACAGCGTCGCAATCGCCGGGAGCGCTTCTGCCGCTGCTCATTCCGACATCGCCAATGTTCTCGGCAAGCGTGGGCTGCTGGTTCAACAGGATGACTCGGCCATCGCCGGTGCAGCTCCATATGGTTCGGTGCGCCTGATCGTACGCCGCGCCACCGCCTCCGTCCCCGGCTGTCCTGATTGGCAGACGAAGCAGGAAAACAATATGTCCGGCGGCACGTCATCCAATTTCGGCTGTGCGACCAACAGCAACTTCGCCGCGATGGTCGCAAACCCGGAGGATCTGGTCCGCGGGCAGACCACAAACAGCGAGCTACGCACCGCGACATCCAACCGCGCGATACAGAGCTATCAGGCAAAGGCTCCGACCGGAGCGGGCGGCCTTGTTGATCTGGGAGGTAATTGATCCATGAACGCTCCCTTCAAAATGGGCATGGGCGCGGGCCGGGAAATGTTTCAGGCCTACACCTGCGATGATAGCAGTGCGAGCATCATCCGTAATATCGTGGTGGAAATGGGCTGGGATCCCGAGCGCGTCTACAAGGGCGGCCTGCGCAATGCCGTGCAGTCCCTTTCTGTCAACGCCAGCCCCTATGTGCTGTTTGTCGACATGTCAGAGTCGATCGACCCCTTAAGCGATATCAATGGCCTTGCCGAGGTTTGCGAACCGGGCACGATCGTTATCGCCTGCGGGCAGGTGAACGATGTGCGGCTCTATCGCGATCTGCTGGCAAGCGGCATTCAGGATTATCTGCTAAAACCGCTGAATCCGGAGCATCTACGTGATGCCTTCGTCAATGCACAGGCTGCTTTTCTCGCCCCTCGTATGGAGGGCGGCGAAACGCATAGCCATATCGCCGCAGCCATCATCGGCGTGCGCGGCGGGGTAGGCGCCTCCACTATAGCGACCTCGCTCGCATGGATGCTCTCAGAACAAGCCAGCCGACCGACCGCTTTACTCGACCTTGATCTGCATTTCGGCACTGGTGCATTGACGCTGGACCTTGAACCCGGCCGCGGTCTCATTGACGCAATCGAAAACCCCAGCCGCATCGACGGCCTGTTCATCGAGCGCGCCATGGTGCGCGCTTCGGACAAGCTCGCCATTCTCTCGGCGGAAGCGCCAATTCACCAGCCGATGCTGACCGACGGCGGCGCCTTCCATCAGCTGGAAGAGGAATTCCGGAATGTGTTCGAGTGTAGCGTGGTCGATATGCCGCGCCACATGCTGATCCAGTTCCCCCAGTTGATGAGCGACTATAATGTCGGCGTGGTGGTAACGGAAATGACGCTCGCTGGCGCGCGCGATACGATCCGCATGCTGTCCTGGCTGCGCTCTAACGCGCCGCAGATGAAGGTTCTGGTTGTCGCCAACAAGGTGCAGGTCAACGCACTGGAGATTTCCCGTAAGGATTTTGAGCAGTCGATCGAGCACAAAATCGATGTCAGCATCCCTTATGATATGAAGCTGGCCGCACAGGCAGCAAAGCTTGGCAAGCCTCTCGCTGAAGTCGCAAAAGGCAGCAAGGTTGCGAGTGCTTACAATGAAGCGCTGGGCAAGGTTCTGGAACTGGGCGGTGCCGATGGCAGCATTGCCGAACCCAAAAAGGGCGGATCGTTGCTTGGCAAGCTTAACGACCTCAAGGGCATGCTGCCCAAAAAGGGCGCGAAAGCGAAGGCGGAAGCAAACTGAGGTACTGAGACAAGGCGCGCACGGACGACGGAACGATGGACCCAAAACTGCTCCTACTCATCCTGATGCTAGGCGGCGCGCTGATGCTGCTGGTGCTTGCCTTTTCCGGTCCTGCGGCTGGCAAGGTACAGGCACGCAGGCTTGCGACCGTCGTTGGCCGCCATAATGTTTCGGCGGAAAATCAGGTCGAAGCGCGGATGCGCAAGGCGATTGCAACCTCGGCTCAATCCCAAGGCAATTTCCTTACCTCGTTGATCCCCGATCCGGAAAAGCTCACCAAGCGGCTGCGGATGACCGGCAAGAAATGGACGCTGAACCAGTACATGCTCGCCTGCGCAGGAATTACGGTCGCGGTGGCGGGCTATGGGCTATTGCGTGGTTGGGCGCCGCTGATGGCTCTGTTCATGGGAACTGCCGCTGGCCTTGGCCTTCCACACAAATATGTCAGCATGATCATCGCCAAGCGAATCAAGAAATTCACTGTGAATTTTCCTGATGCCCTTGAACTGATGGTGCGCGGTCTGCGCTCTGGCCTGCCGATTGCCGAGACACTCTCTATCGTATCAACCGAAGTGCCCGGCCCGGTCGGTGAGGAATTCCGCCTCGTCAATGAGCGAATCAAGATCGGCAAGACGATGGATCAGGCTCTAGATGAGACCGCGGAACGCCTCGGCACGCCTGAGTTCAAATTCTTCTGCATCACACTCACCATCCAGCGCGAAACGGGCGGCAACCTTGCCGAGACACTAGCAAACCTCGCCACTGTTCTGCGCCAGCGCGCCCAGATGAAACTCAAGATCAACGCAATGTCATCTGAATCCAAGGCCTCGGCCTGGATCATTGGCTCGCTGCCGTTCATCGTGTTCGCGCTGATCAGCTGGATTAATTTCAAATATATGTCGCCCTTCTTCACGCCCGATCCGAACGGTCTGTTTGGTCTCAGCCTGATGCAGGTCGTGGGTATTGGCGGCATGTGCTGGATGGGCATCGGCGTGTTCATCATGGCCCAGATGATCAACTTCGAGATTTAACGCGATGCCCGGCAAAACTCTCTTCGGAATGACCGCTGCGGATGTCGCGACCCTGCTCGCCGCCGTCGCGACCCTCGCCGTACTGTTCGCCATGTATATGGCGACCACAGTGCGCGATCCGATGGCAAAGCGCGTCAAGGCGCTGAACGAACGGCGCGAGCAATTGAAGGCCGGTATCACCGCCTCCACTGCCAAGCGCCGCGCCAAGCTGGTCCATCAGCGCGAATCGACAGACATGATGCGCCAGCTTCTTAAGAAGCTTCAGGTGCTGCAGGACGACCAGCTTCAGGTCGCACAGAAAAAGCTTGCGCAGGCTGGTATCCGCTCAAAGGATCTCGCGGTTGCGGTTATTTTCGGACGTATGGCCCTGCCTATCGTAATCGGCGGATTTGCGGCTTTCATGCTCTATGTGATGCGCGCTTACCCGGACTGGAGCGATTTCAAGCGCTTCATGGCGTTCGCGACCTGCCTGCTCGGCAGCTACAAAGCGCCGGACATCTACCTGTCCAACCTCATCACCAAACGCTCCGCCGCGATCCGCAAGGGCTTACCAGATGCGCTCGATCTGCTGGTGATCTGCGCCGAGGCGGGTTTGACCGTGGACGCCGCATTCGCGCGCGTGTCAAAAGAGTTGGGCCGCGCCTATCCGGAACTGGGCGACGAATTCCAGCTTACCGCCATTGAGCTGAGCTTTCTGACCGAGCGGCGGCAGGCATTCGAGAACCTCGCCAACCGCGTCAATCTGGAAGCGTTGAAGGGCGTCGTCACAACGATGATCCAGACCGAGAAATATGGTACGCCGCTCGCTTCAGCCTTGCGTGTGCTCTCGGCAGAATTCCGTCACGAGCGCATGATGCGCGCCGAGGAAAAGGCAGCCCGTCTGCCCGCGATCATGACCGTGCCGCTGATCCTTTTCATCCTGCCGACCTTGTTCGTGGTCATCCTCGGCCCGGCGGCCTGCTCGATCAGCAAAAACCTCTAATCAACGATTGCGCAAAGCCACCGCCCGCGTTCATAGCGGGTGCAGGAGACGCACGCATGTTCGAGGAACGCATCGAAACCACCGGCCCGCTCGTCAAATGGAGTGGCGACAAGGCTAGCTGGTTTTTCGTGATCCTGACCGGCGATGTGGTGGGAGAAATACATTATGCCGCAATGGGCCGCACTGGAGGCTTCGGTTCAGTTAAGGTGCGCGCAACCATAGGCGACACCACATGGGAAACGTCAGTTTTTCCAAGCAAGGAATCGGGCGGTTTTGTTTTACCGGTGAAGGCCGCCGTCCGCAAAGCCGAGTCTTTAACAGAAGGCGATACGGTCTCGCTCACTCTACATATTTAGGCACCGGCTCCGCTCATTCTTTAATCAGCTTGCACGGGCTGATCGCATCCGGGTCTGGCCGCGCACCGATAAGCTTGAAGCGCGCAAAATAACCGCCGCTTGCAGGGCGTGGTATCATTTCCTCAAGCCGATAGCCGACAGATGCGAACTCACACGCGAGCAGTTTGGGAGGCGTGCCATGCTCAGCCGTGGGCCGGTTGGAATCGACCACAATCACTTCGCCATCCGATTTTAGTGCGGGCCGCATATGCCATAGAAACGCATAGGGTTCCTCTATCTCATGATACATATGCACCATGAAGATACGGTCGAAGCTATGCTCGGGCAATTTAGGATTATCGGGCGCACCTAGCCTGACGGAGACGTTGGTCCAGTTTTCGCGGTTGATGCGCTGTCCCAGCGCGTCGATCACCTCGGGCATGATGTCTTCGGCAAGGACACGGCCTTTGCGCCCTACCCGTTTCGCCAGCCGCACAGTGTAATAACCTTCACCAGCACCGATGTCCGCCACGGTCATACCGGGCGCGACATGTGCGCGGTCCATGGTATCCTCCGCTTCGCCAAGCCGATCCCGCGTTTCTTCAGAAGAATAACGCACCGAGACGATAGGGGAAACGGGCCGGTCTGCCTTAGGGAAATCCTGCGCGCTTTCGCGCCTGCTATCTTCGCTTACGCCCAGTCCGTCACAGCCACCCAACACCAGTGCCACACAGAGCACGACGGGTAGCAGCGATCGGCTGAAGATCAATCGACATCCTCCACGACCACCTTCTCGCCTGTCACCTTCTGGCTCAAAGCCGCCGCCATATAAGGATCAAGCGCGCCATCGAGCACATCGTCCGGCGATGTGGACACCACCCCGGTGCGGAGATCCTTCACCATCTGATAGGGCTGGAGCACATAGGAGCGGATCTGGTGACCCCAACCGATTTCAGTCTTGGCCTGATATTCTCCGCTAGCTGCCGCCTCGCGCTCCGCCAGCTCCTTTTCGTAGAGACGCGCTTTCAGCATGTTCATCGCGGTGGCGCGGTTCTTGTGTTGACTGCGATCATTCTGGCAGGCGACGATGATGTTGGTCGGAACGTGGGTGATACGCACGGCGGAGTCAGTGGTGTTGACGTGCTGCCCGCCCGCGCCGGAAGCACGATAAGTGTCGATTTTCAGATCCGCCGGGTTGATCTCGATGTCGATATTGTCATCGATCACCGGATAGACCCACACCGAACTGAACGAGGTGTGCCGCCGCGCCGAGCTGTCATAGGGCGAGATACGCACCAGACGATGCACGCCGCTCTCGGTCTTGGCGTAGCCATAGGCGTTCTCGCCCTTGATGAGCAACGTGGCAGACTTGATGCCCGCCTGCTCGCCTGCCTGATAATCGACCAGCTCTACCTTGTAGCCGCGCTTTTCCGCCCAGCGCTGATACATGCGCTGGAGCATCTCAGCCCAGTCCTGGCTCTCGGTGCCGCCCGCGCCGGCGTGGATTTCGAGATAGGTATCGGAGCCATCCGCCTCACCGGCGAGCAGCGCCTTGATCTTGTCCTCATCGGCCTTGTCGGCGAGTTGGGACAGCGACGCGACCGCCTCGTCGCCCAATGCGGTGTCCCCTTCCGCGTCCGCCATTTCGAGCAGCTCAACGGTGTCCGTCTTCTCGGCGTCGATCGCGCGGGTAGCGGATATTGCATTATCCAGCCGGGTGCGCTCGCGCATCACCTCCTGCGCCTTCTTGGGATCATCCCACAGTGTCGGATCCTCGACGCGCGCATTGAGCTCGTCCAGACGGCGAAGCGCACGATCCCAATCGAGAAAGCGCCGCAGCAAATCCAGCGCGGCGTCGATACGGTCCACAAGGGCTTGCGCTTCTGCGCGCATGAAACAATCTCCAAATAATCATTGCGGCTGGTCATAGCCGAGTAAGCGCGAGCGCTTAGTATATTCCACCCTCGCGTTGCAAGAAATCGCTGTCCTTGCTGGTAGATCTGGCGCGCGCGGCACGTGCAGCAGCCTCCGCCTCGGCCTTCGCCTGCGCATCCAGCTCTTCCTTACGGATGGTGCGCCTCGGCTCGCTCTCAGGTTTGAATGCTTCCCAAATCACGGCAGGCTTGGGGTCGCCCATACTCGGCCATGCACCATAGACACGTTTGCCGGACTTGCGGTCGATCCGAACCATACGGATACCCGCGGGTGCGACGAACGGCTCCTTGGGCATGTCTTTAAGGATCGGCGCCAGCGCCTCTTTCCATATTGGTGCCGCGATGCGCCCGCCCTGCGCATAACCGCCAAGAGAACGCGGTGTATCGAAGCCCATGTAAACACCCGCAACCATATCCGGTGAACCGCCAACGAACCAGACGTTGGTCGGGCCGTTGGTGGTGCCGGTCTTGCCGAAGAGCGGGCGTCCGAGGTCCGCTAGCACGGTCGCGGTGCCACGCTGGATCACACCCTCGGTGATATGGACGATCTGATAGGCTGTCATCGGGTTCATTGCCTGACGGCCCGACAAGCCGAAGCGCGGCATGGACTTGCCATCCCAATCGGGCGTGTTGCAGCCATCACACGGTCGCCATTTCTCTGGCCATACCACCGCGCCATGTCGATCCTGCGCATAGTCGATTACACGCGGCGTGTTGAGCCGGCCACTGTTGGCGAGCGCAGCATAGGCATTGACCATCTTCTCAACCGTCGTCTCACCAGCGCCGAGCGCATAGGCGAGGTATGGCTGATAATCGCCAATGTTCATCGCCTTGATAGTGCGCACGACGCGATCCATGCCTGTCTGAGAAGCCGCGCGTACCGTCATCAGGTTGCGCGATTGCTCGATGCCCCAGCGCATGGTGTGCGGACCGCCACCGCCCGCATCGAAATTCTTAAAGCATTTCTGGCCGAGTGAGGCGGACTGCCAGACGCAGAACGGCCCATCGACAATGATCGATGCAGGGGTCATGCCATTGTCGAGCGCCGCGGCATAGACGAACGGCTTGATTGTCGAACCGGGCTGCCGCTCGGCTTGCGTCACGCGGTTATAGGAAGAAAGGCTGGAGTCGAACCCGCCCTGCATCGCGTAGATACGCCCGGTGCGCACTTGCTCTACCATCATCCCGCCCGAAACCTCCGGGACGGAGCGCAACGCGTATGTGGTGCCGCCCATCGGCTTCACCACGATGAGATCACCTGGCTTCAGCGCATTAAAAGCGGGGCCACCGGTCTTGCGATATGGCATTTGTGCGCTGCCCGCCGGGAGCACACCGTTCTTGCCACCCGACAGGCCCAGCTCCGCGCTGCCGCTTGTCCTCGACACCACCACCGCGACCTTCCAGTCCTGATAGTCGATGCTCTTGAAGCTGCTGGCGAAGCGGCTTCGCCACTGGTCGTCCATCTCGATCGTGGCGATCGGCCCCGACCAACCGTGTCCACCGCTATAGCGTAGTAGGCCATTGCGTAACGCATCGCGGGTGCGGCGCTGTATGTCGGCATTGAACGGCGTGCGAATCCACAGGCCGCCGCCATAAACGCTGTTGCGGCCATCCTTCTCTGTCTCGCCGAACTTGTCGATCAGGCGCCGGCGCACTTCCTCCATATAATAGCCGCCAGCGCTCGCCTTCTCGCTATCGAACAGGGTACCGAGCTGCGCCACGGTGTCGAGCGGACGGGCAATGGCATCACGATATTGCGCGTCGGTGATCCAGCCGTTCTGCTTCATCTCACCCAGCGCCCAGTTGCGGCGTTCCAGAGCGCGTTGATAGCCCTTCGCGGTTTCAGGGCGATAGTTTGATGGCCCTTTGGGCAGGATCGCGAGGAAGGCGAACTGGTGCAGCTTCAGTTCGCCGATGTCCTTGTTGAAATAGGCACGCGACGCCGCCTGCACACCATAAGCATTTCGCCCAAGGAAAATCTGGTTGAGATACAGCTCAAGGATCTGTGGCTTCGACATCGCCCGCTCGATCCGTGAGGCGAGGATCATTTCCTTGATCTTGCGCGTCGGTGAATATTCATCGCCCAGCAACAAATTCTTCGCTACCTGCTGCGTGATGGTAGAGCCGCCCTTGGCGCGCTGGCCTGAGCCGATTTTCGACGCATAATCGATCACCGCTCCCGCAAGGCCGGTAATATCCACGCCATGATGCGAGAAGAAGGTCTTGTCCTCGGCAGACAGTATCGCACGGATCAGCAGCGGCGGGAAATCGTCATAATTGAGCTGAACCCGCCGCTCGCGCGCGAAGCTGTAAACTGGCTCACCATTCACATCGCGCACCACGCTCGGCAGAGCAGGCTCATATTCCGCCAACGCAGCGGCGTCCGGTAGGTCACGCGCGAAGATCAGCCAGAAAGCGATGAAGGCAAGAAACAACCCGCCAAGCGCATATGCCGCCCGCCGGAACCACAGCTTCTGCCATAGCCGCGAGAGGATCAGGCGCGCATCACCCACATGTCTGGTGACGCGATAGCTGAAGCTCTGTTCGCTGGGTTGTCCGGCCTCGGCATCATTCATGGCACACGCCTGTAGGCAAATATCCTGTCGTTGACCAGTAACTTCCCACAGCCATCATGGTGTATTGAGGCGTCGCGCGAAATAAACTTCTATTGCGCGGGCGACACCGCCAGCTAGCTTGTTCCGTCCCTCGGCAGATGTGAGCCGCGCGATGTCCTGCGCGCTGGTAATATACCCCGCCTCGAACAATACCGAAGGTATATCCGGTGCTTTCAGCACCACCAGCGATGCGAAGCGATGATAGTTGCTGCGGAACGGCACGTAAGGAGAGGCTTCGCGATACAGCAGCCGTGCGAAATCAGCGGACTGAGCCATCGCCTCACGCTGGGAAAGATCGATGAGGATCGAATTGACCGCACTGTCCTGGCCTCCGAGATTAACGCCGTTGATGACATCGGCGCGGTTCTCGCGCGCGGCAAGACGGGAAGCTTCCCTGTCCGACGCGGTTTCAGAGAGGGTATAGATCGTCGCCCCCTGCGCCGCTTCATTGTCCGCCGCATCGGCATGAAGCGAGATAAAGAGGTCCGCGCCCAACCTGCGTGCGATGTCATAGCGCTCCTGCAACAGCAGGAACCGGTCGTCACTCCGGGTCAGCGCGACCCGCATGCGTCCATCCCGCAACAGTCGGTCCTTCAGCGCCATCGCGAGCCATAGCGTGACATCCTTCTCCTTATAACCTTTTTCGCGGTTCGCCGCGCCTGGATCATGTCCGCCATGTCCGGCATCAATGACGATCAGGGGCCGGGACGCATCCTTGGATCCGCTAATTGGCGGCAGCGCGACGCCCTTGGCAGGCGGCGCAACATGCACCGTTATGCTGTGCATACGCTTGGGTGGTCGAGCATAATCTGTACTCAAGCTATCTCCGGGTATCGCGGACACGCCGGTCAACGCGATCAGAAATGCTGGAACAAGGGCCGAAAACGCACTCATGGAGCGACTATTCGCCGCTTGGCGCCTCCGCGGCAAGCCGCGTTAACATAATATTTACTATAAAAAGCGGATTATGAACCTGAGCAGCCAACAATACTTAAGGGGGTGTTGCCCCCTGTGACAAGTGGTGCTAGCTCTTGAGGCGCGCAATGCTGTCGGCAATTAACAAGCCATGACGCAAAGCGCGCCGTTAAGGCCGGGCCATGGACTGTTCCTGAAACCCGCCTTGTTAGACAGGTTGACGTTGTAATGTGGCATTTTTCCCAATCCGTTGAAGTCCGGCATGCCGGGCTTGACGCGCGGTTGGGCCTTTCGGGTCCCGGCATCAAGACCGGCCATGCCCTTGCAGCAGACACAATATTTGCAAACCTTATCCATCAAAATCGGGCACAGCCTCGCCACGCCCTATCGGCGCAGCGGCGCGACCTGCCCCTCATCAATCGCATGGCCCGGCGGAGAGCATCGCTCCCGCCGCCCCATGCCCGGAGTTATCTGAATGAACATGCGCATGCTGATCGATGCGCGCCACCGGGAAGAAACCCGTGTCGCGGTCGTCAAGGGAAACCGAATCGAGGAATTTGACTTCGAATCCGCTGAGCACAAGCAGCTCAAAGGCAATATCTATCTGGCTAAGGTAACGCGGGTCGAGCCCTCGTTACAGGCAGCATTCGTAGATTATGGTGGCAATCGCCACGGTTTTCTTGCCTTCTCCGAAATCCACCCGGATTATTACCAGATCCCGCGCGAAGACCGCGAAGCGCTGTTGCGCGAGGAAGCGGAACACGCCGCGCAGGAAGCTGCGCTGCGCGAGCAGGAAGAGGAAGGCGATTTCGCCGAAGCCGAGGCTGGCGACGACGATGAGCATGGCGAGCATGCCTCAGATGAGGCCGAGGGAGAAGGTGAGGCATCCGCTTCCGCTCCCCGCCGTTCGCGCCGCCGCCAGAGCGAGGACCATAATGACGAGCTGCGCCGCAACCGCATGGCGCTGCGCCGCCGCTACAAGATCCAGGACGTCATCAAGCGCCGTCAGGTGTTGTTGATCCAGGTCGTCAAGGAAGAGCGCGGCAACAAGGGCGCGGCGCTCACCACATATTTGAGCCTCGCGGGCCGCTATTGCGTACTGATGCCCAACACGTCACACGGCGGCGGTATTTCCCGCAAGATCAGCAACGGCGCGGATCGCAAGCGCCTCAAATCCATCATTGCGGATATGAACTTGCCCGCAACGATGGGCTGCATTGTCCGCACCGCAGGGCTGGAGCGCACCCGCACCGAGATCAAGCGCGATTTCGACTATCTCGCCCGGCTTTGGGACGAGATCCGCGAGAAGACGCTGAAAAGCTCGGCGCCCGCGCTGATCCATAATGACAGCGACCTCATCAAGCGCGCGATCCGCGACATCTACAACCGCGACATCGACGAGGTGGTAGTCGAGGGCGACGAGGGCTATCGCCACGCCAAGGACTTCATGAAGCTCCTGATGCCGAGCCATGCGCGCAAGGTGAAGCAATATGCCGACCCTGTCTCACTGTTCCAGCGGTTCGGCGTCGAGGATCAGCTCGCGGCGATGTATCATCCGGTCGTGCAGCTGAAATCCGGCGGCTATCTCGTCATCAACCCGACGGAAGCCCTAGTGTCGATCGACATCAACTCCGGCCGCTCGACGCGCGAGCACAATATCGAGCAGACCGCGACCGCGACCAACCTTGAGGCCGCGCGGGAAATCGCGCGCCAGCTCCGCCTGCGCGACATGGCCGGCCTCGTCGTCATCGACTTCATCGACATGGAGCACGGCTCCAACGTCCGCAAGGTCGAGAAGGCGATGAAAGAGGCGCTGAAGGACGACCGCGCACGGATTCAGGTCGGCCGCATATCGGGCTTCGGCCTGATGGAAATGAGCCGCCAGCGCCTGCGCACCGGTGTGCTCGAAGCCTCGACCCGTGCCTGCCCGCATTGCGAGGGCACAGGTCTGGTCCGCACCGCAAGCTCTGCAGGGCTTTCCGCGCTTCGCATGCTGGAGGAAGAGGCGGCACGAGGCCGGGGCAGCGTCATCACGTTACGCGCCAGCCAGGAAGCGGCCTTCTACGTGCTCAACAACAAGCGCCGCGAGCTGGACGAGATCGAGCAGCGTTATGGCGTCGCCATCGTCATTCTGCCTGATGGCGAGGTGGAAGGGGCGCGCATGTCTGTGGAGGCGAGTGGTCCACGACCCACTGTGCAGATCAGCTATGCGCCGGTAGCCGAGGAAGATGACGGTGATCTCCCGATTGACGATGGTGACGAGGACGCCGAGGAAGTAGCCGAGGCTGATGAACGCGAGGAACGTGAAAGCCGCGAAGATCGTGAAGGCGGGCGCGGCCGCCGCCGCCGCCGCCGCCGCCGTCGTGGCGGACGCCGCGAGGACGGCGAAGCGCAAGGCGATGCAGAATCCGGTGAGGAGGATGCGGCCGACAGCGAAACTGACGCCACAGAAACCGAAGCGGAAGAAAGCTCTGCAGAGGTTGCTGCTCCTGCAGAGGATCAAGAAGGCGAGGGTCGCAAACGCAGCCGCCGCGGGCGTCGTGGTGGGCGTCGTAACCGTGGCGAAGGCATCGAGCAGGCGGAGCAAGCCGAGGCCGTAGCCGCTGAGGACACCGCTACTGTCGAGGTCGTTGAGGTGGAACCGGAGGCCGCTGAACCGGCTGAGACCCCCTCCGATGAAACCGAAGCGCCCAAGCCCAAGGCCCGGCGCAGCCGCGCTCGTAAGCCAAAGGCGGATGCAGAAGCTGTTGTTGAAGCTGCAGAACCTGTCGAAGCTGCCCCGGTAGAAGCCGAGGCACCCGCAGCAGCAGAGGAAGCGCCAGCAAAGCCCAAGCGTACACGTCGCAAGAAGGCTGACGCCGTTGCCGAAGCTGCTATGGTGGAAGCAGTCGTGACCGGCGATCCTATAATGGGGCCGGAGTCGGCCGACAGCGCCGCTGCCGAGACTAGTGTAGCCACCGAGAGTGGCGAGGAAGAAAACGATGGCCCGCCGCGCCGCGGCTGGTGGCAGCGCACTTTCGGGGCTGAGTAAAGTTTAATGATGTGGCGCGGGTCGTCAGGGTTTTTCCCCTAGCCCGCGCCGCGTCATCTGCCGTTCAGCCTTCGGGGTGCAGAGGGGTGAGATGCTAACGAGCGGTATGAGCAGTCGAAACCTCTCCCCCTTACGCTATCGCGTCTGGGCCACGCTGCGGGCAATTCTCTGCCTTATCCTGAGCGTCACGCTGCTCGTCCAACCCGCAAATGCGCAGCAAATTCTGCGCGACGCGGAAACCGAAGCCTTCCTCAAGGACATCTCGGCCCCTCTCATCAAAGCCGCAGGCCTCAGCCCCAATAATGTACAGGTGCTGCTGATCAACGATCCCAGCATCAATGCGTTTGTCGCCGGTGGGCAGATCGTCTGGATTCATTCCGGTCTCCTCACCGCCGCCGACAATGCGAACCAGATTCAGGGCGTGATCGCGCATGAGCTGGGCCATATCGAAGGCGGGCATATCATCCGTTCCGGTGAAGGCATGAAGGCCGCAACTGGAATCACCCTGCTCTCGATGCTGCTAGGTGCTGCCGCAATAGCCGCTGGCGGCGGCGATGCGGGCATGGGCATCATCATGGCGGGGCAGCAAGCCGCGCTGGGCAAATATCTTGCCTTCTCCCGTACGCAGGAATCGAGTGCGGACCTCGCGGGCGCGCGCTATCTCCATGAGGCAGGGATCAGCGGCAGAGGCAGCATCGAATTCTTCAAAAAGCTGCAAAATCTTGAATATCGCTATCGTCTGCGCGAGGAAGCGGACGACGGCTATGCCACAACCCACCCGCTCTCCACGGATCGTATCGCCTATCTGACCGACGTCTATCAGAAAGACGCCGCGTGGGACGCCAAGACCCCGGCTGCAATCGACGCGCGTTTCCAGCGTATCAAGGCCAAGCTGGCGGGTTTTGTCGATGACCCCGCCCAGACAATGCGCACCTATCCAGAAACGGATCAGTCCCTCCCCGCTCATTATGCGCGGGCTTATGCGTGGCATAAGAGCGCCTATCCCGACAAGGCGATGGCTGAAACGGCTGCACTGGTGAAAGCCGCACCGCATGATCCTTATTTCCTTGAGCTTCAAGGGCAGGTTCTGCTCGAAAGCGGGAAGGCGGCCGAAGCTATCCCACCGCTACGTGAAGCGGTACGGCTCACCAACAGCCAGCCGCTGATAGCTACCCTGCTCGGCCATGCGCTGATTGCAACAGAGGATGACAAAAACTACGCCGAGGCCGAGAATGTGCTGCGCGCGGCGGTGGCGAAGGATCGGGATAATCCCTTCGCCTGGTATCAGCTCGGCGTTGTCTATGAGCATCGCGGCGATACTGCGCGCGCAGCGCTCGCTACGGCGGAGCGCTATTCGCTCGAAGGCAACAAGCCACTCGCTATCCGTAATGCCGAGACTGCGATGGCGGGCCTCGATAAATCCAGCCCCGATTATCTGCGCGCGCAGGACATCGCGCTCGCGACGCGCGGCGAGATGGACAATGCCCGGAAAGGCAAAAAGAGCGACAAAGCCGATAAGGATGGCGAGAACAAACCCCAAGGACAGCCCATCCCTTGACCTCACAGGATCAGCCCCCCAGTGTGCGCGTGGCGCTCAGCAACAGGAAAATACAAATGCTTCTCGGTTTATTGACCGCTGCAACGGTCGCGTCTACGTCGGTCGCCGTCAACTCATCGGACGCTCCAGACTCTGGCGCGCAAACCGATCGCGCGCGCATCGAGCAGATCGTGCACGACTATATCCTCGCGCACCCGGAAATCCTGCCGCAGGCGATGGAGCGCCTAAAGGACAAACGCATGACCGAGGTCGTCAACACGCGGCGCAAGGAGATCGAAACACCCTATGCTGGCGCTTGGGAAGGTGCGAAGGATGCGGATGTAACCGTGGTCGAGTTCTTCGATTATAATTGCGGCTATTGCCGGGCATCACTGTCCGACATCACCAAGCTCGTTGCAGGCGATCCCAAGGTGAAGGTCGTCTATCGCGAACTTCCGATCCTCTCCGAAGAGAGCAACCTCGCCGCGCGGGTTTCCTTGCTTGCCGCCGAGCAGGGCAAATATATGCCCTTCCACAAGGCGCTCTATGCAGGTGGGCGTGTCACGAAGGACAGCATCCTCGCAGCGGCCACCTCTGTCGGGCTGGATCGCAAGGCCGCCGAGGCCGCGATCAACAGCAACCGCTATGACCCGGAGATCGAGAGTAATCTCAAGCTGGCGCAAGAACTTGGCGCGAGCGGGACGCCAACCTTTGTGGTCGGCAACAAGATATTGAATGGCGCGGTGGGCTATAACGCCTTGAAGGAAGCCGTCTCCGCCGCACGCTCAGGGAAATAGCATCAGGCCGATATCTCGATGTCCGCAGGCGCTTCGCCGTTAAAGAAACGGTCATAGGCCGCTTCATATCCCGCCTCGATATGACGCACGAACGCGTCCGTATCGAACAGCAATGTCGTCAGACGATTGGTGGCGAGGCGCTCCTTTAGGTAGGTAATCTTGGCGCGATCGGTCGCCAATTCAAGCGCCATCGCCTCATAGGCGTCCGAGCTTTCAGTCGCCAGTTCCGGTAGGCCGACCGCATGTAGCAGGCTTCCCGCCACGCGCGCGGCAAAGCCCTCACCCATACGCGTCAACACCGGAAGGCCACCCCAGAGCGCATCGCTGGCTGTGGTGTGTGCGTTGACGTTGAATGTGTCGAGGAACAGGTCGGCGAGATGTTGACGGGCCAAATGCTGCTCCACTGGCATGCCTTCGGCGAAAATGATCCGCGCCGGATCGACGCCGCGCTTCTCGGCTTCCCTGCGCAGATTGACCTCGGCCCACGGGTTCGCCTTATAGAGCCAGAGTACGCTACCCTCGACCTTGTCAAGTAGGCGCATCCAGATGTCGAACTCCTCCGCCGTGATCTTGTAGCTGTTGTTGAAGCAGGCGAAGACGAAAGCGTCCTCCGGCAGGCCCATTTGCGCACGGGTGAAGTTCACATTGGCTATGGCGCGGCGATTGTCGTTCACCTGATAGCTGCCGGGCAGATAGATCATGCTCTCGGTATAATGCGCGCGCTGAGCATCCGGCACAGCCACCCTGTCCGCGATCATATAATCGATGAAATCCGCTCCAGACGTGCCCGGATAGCCGAGGTAACTCATCTGCACCGGGGCCGCGCCAAAGCTGAGGATACCGAGGCGACCATCCTTGGTATGGCCTTTGAGGTCTATCGCGATGTCCAGACCTGCCCTGCGGGCGAGCGCCGCTACCTCTTCGTCTTTCATGCGGTGTACATCGTGGAAGCGGTCGAAGATCGGGCGATAGGCGCTGCTATCCTCGGCGCCATAGGAGAAGGCATGCACTTCAAACCTGTCGCGATCATGCAGCTCGACCATCCGGCCCAACAGGAACATTGTGGCGTGATAATATATATCCGACGTGAAATAGCCGATCTTGAGCTTTTCCGGGCGGGCGGCAGGACGTGCGACAACAGTGCGCTGCGCCATGCCGAAACGCGCGGCAGCGCCCAGCTCCGAACGGAGGCGATGACGCGCAGGCGAATCCTCCAGCGCCAACATGCCCCAAGGCGCAACAGCCTGCATGTCCGTGCCCAGCTCCGGCACGCGATGCGCGTATGCGGCCATGCCATCCCAGTCGCAGATATGGCCCTGCTGATGGAGCAGCAGTGCCAGCGCGATGTCGTCATGCGGATTGCCCGCCAGTGCGCGCTGATAGGTCGCAATCGCTTCCTCACGCAGATCGAGGGTGAGCAGCAGTGCCGCCATTTCGCGGTGCGCGTCGCTATAGTCCGGTGCGTGGGTCATCGCGCGCTCGAAGCACATGATCGCGTCACCCACCTGGCCCTGCGACTGGTGAATAAGTCCAAGGTTATAATGCGCCCGTGCGTGATGCGGCTCGAAGGTCAGCACTTGGTTATAATAGGCCGTGGCGGAGGCGTTGTTGCCAATGTCGCGGAAGGCATTGCCGAGGTTGTTGTATGCGTCGGCATAATCGGGCTTCAATTTGATCGCGCTCTGAAGTGCGGCGATTGCCTCGCGGCTGTGACCCAGCGCGAGATGCAATGCGCCAAGGTTGTTGTAGGCCGCGAAATAATCGGGCTTGTAGGCAATCGCCGCCTCATAGCTGGCAAGCGCCTGTTCTTTCTCGCCCAGTTCCTGAAGGACGACGGCAAGGTTATAGTGCACCTCAGGGCAATCAGGGCGCACAGCAATCGCGCGGCGGAACGCAGCAACGGCCTGATCCAGATCGCGGCGTGCGTAGTGAATCTGGCCGAGCACATCGTGCAACAACACTGAGCGCGGATACTCTCGCGCCAAAGTCTCGCCGCGGGCCAGCGCCTCATCAAGCCTGCCTGCGTTCACAAGCGCGAGGAAATGATCGGTCTCTAGTGCAGGCGGCGCTCCATCCAGTGCTATCGCCTCGCCTTTCGCCTGGCGCAGCGCATCCAGACCCTGACGCGCGCGGATGTTCTTAGGGAATTCGAGCAGCACGCCCTCATAGAGCTTCTGTGCTTCCTGATACTCGCCGCGCTTGGTGTGGCGCTTCGCGTTCATGAAGATCGTTTCGAGCGGCTTACCCATAAGTCCCCCATGTCGGCGCGATTGTGCGCCATCCTGAATTCATTGTTTGATGAACAGCCCCAGCAGTGAAATGCCGTTGAAAAACCACATCTTCTCCAGTCGCCAGTTGGTGTATTTCGCGACCGTGTTGGCGAAAGTGTAGGGAGTGTACCAGCAATTGTGGTCCGGGTGGACGACCTCGACAAAGGTCTGGCTACCGCGCACATAATCGAAATGCCGCTCACGCGTCTGATAGGCGTCCGGCACAGAGATCAGGTAGCAAGGCGCATCAATCGCATTGAGGGTGGCAAGAAATTGTTCGACGCTCGGCACATGCTCCATCACTTCGGGTGCGAGCACCAGATCATATTCGCCGGACATATCCTTGACCTGCGAATAGAGCCCGCCGCGCACATAAGGACGCAACGCATCCAGCGCCTCGGCATGAATATCGAACCCGTCGAGTGCGCCGCAATGCGGCTCCAGCGCGACATGCAGCGAAGTTGCCGGGTCAGTGATCGGCCAATCCGCGCAACCGACATGCATCACGCGCTTGCCCGCGCAGAATTTGGCGAACACATCCATACGGCTCACGCCAACGATGTCCGCGCTGACCGGGACGCGCTGCACGAAATAGGGATCGTGCTGATCCTCCAGCGCCGAGCGCAACGCCAGCGATACCGGAGCAGCAGGTGCTGCAACTGGGGAAGGCGCAGAGGGCGCAGTCGGCTTTGATGACGGAGCCGATGGGGCCTGTTGCTCGCCAGCAGCGGCACTCTCGAACTGCACCTTGTGAATATCGTCATAGGCGCGGCGCGTGCTGCCCCACAATTGATGCGCATAGACCGGGCCATTGCCGTCGTAGGTAAGCCCGGAGAAATGCTCCGGGATGAAATAATGGCTCGGGTAGATGCGCAGCGGATGATAGGCATATTTGCGATAGCTGTCGGTCAGCCGTTGCGGGCCGACGGTCTTCCACGCCATATCGTTGATGACGGTCAGCTCGTTCTGGATATCGAGGATGATCTGGCCCACAAAGGCGTTCTCCGCCTTGCACCCGAAATAGCCGGCGGCAATGAGGCCGGGGCGTGCGATCTCGCTCTCCCAGCAGGCGAACGCCTCGCAGTTTATCAGCTCGTCATCCAGCGGGCGCAGACAGACGCTATCCGCATCCATCAGCACGCCGCCCTCGTTATAGAGGATTTCCCAGCGCATCATGTCCGCGACGCCGTTTTTCTCGCGGTCGTACATCTCCATCATGTGCGCGGCGTTGACCCACTCGCGGCCCTGTAGCTCGGCATTGCCCCAAACCTTGACGGCCCAGCCGGGGTTCATGCGCGCCCATGTCTCGATGCAGTTGTCCGGCCGCTTGCTCTCGTCGCCGACCCAGATGAAATGCAGGGTCTTGGGGATCATGTCCTCAGCTGCGTCATCAGTCTCGCGGACAATCTGCTCCATTTTCATTACGGCACGCCCTTCCCGAAATATACGGGGGCGAGGGCCGCATCGTCATGCGCACCGTCCGTCCCCATAAACATGGAGACGGTTATTGCGGGTTTTCCCTAAAAAGCTGTTAACCATGTTGTGAGAGCGGTACGGCTTTCGCTTTAATATCAGTGACGGTAAGCGCCGCGCGCAACTCCGGCAGGCGGCGATGATAGGTTTCCATCGCCACTTCCTTGACTGGGCCGAAGCCGCGCACCTCGTCGACAGCGTTCAATAAGATCATCGCGGCGGCATGATTGGCCGGGGTCAGCGCCGCCAGCGCCTCCTCCACCAGCGCCTCATATTCGGCGATCATCGCGCGCTCGGCGCGGCGCTCCGCTGTGTAGCCGAACAGATCGAGCGCCGACCCGCGCAGTATCTTCATACGGGCGAGGACGCGCAGTAACGGAACTATCCAGCGCCCGAACTCCTTCTTGCGCGGGCGCCCATTCACCAGCGCGCCATTGAGGAACGGTGGCGCGAGATTAAGCGCGATCTTGCCGCCCGCAGCGAAGGTGGATGCGAGTTCCGCAGCTAAACTCTCTCTCGTCAGCAGGCGCGCCACCTCATATTCGTCCTTGTAGGCCAGCAGCTTTGCGTAATTGCGGGCGACGATGCGCGATAGCCCTTGCTGACCGGGCATAGCTGTTTCCTCATGCGCTCGAACCTTGTCAACGAGTGCGCGATAGCGCTCGGCCAGAGCCGCATCTTGATAGGCAGTGAGATGCATGGAGCGATGGGCGATCACCTCCTCCAGCGTTTCAGGGAGCTTCGGCGCAGCTGGGGCCGCCGATTGCGCCAATTGCTCCACCCGTGCAGGCTCAACCGCATGCAGCCTACCGAGGCGGAAGGCGCGCAGGTTGAACTGTACGGCGACATTGTTCAGTTTCACCGCTTGCTCGATCGCGTCAGGCCCAACAGGGAGCAGGCCCTGCTGCACCGCTTGGCCCAGCAGGAACAGGTTCGCCCCAATCGTGTCGCCCAATATCGCCAGCGCCAGCTTCGTCGCATCTGTAGTAGTAACAGCCTCCGCGCCGATGCTCTTGCCCAGCCGGTCAAACAGCAGGCGCGTATCCGCCCGCCATTCCCGGTTGAACTGGAACGCCATGGTCGGCGAGGTATCGCTGTTGACCAGCGCACGGGTGCGACCCATGCCCAGCGTCGGCACTGCCTCGCCACCCATTCCTGCGATGAGGTCGAACGCCAGCAGCAGGTCCGCCTCGCCCCGGCTCAGGCGCTGGGTGGTGAGCTGGTTCCTGATCGGAGAGATCCGCATATGGCTATAAACCGCGCCGTTCTTCTGGCTGAGGCCGGTCATATCGAACGACGACACCGCCAGCCCTTCCATATGCGCGGCCATAGCCACCAGCGCGCCGACCGTGATGACGCCAGTGCCGCCAATGCCCGCGATCAGGATGTTATAGCTGCCTTGGGGAGACACGGCGCGCGCCGGTTCGGGGAGAGCACTGAACAGGCTCTCGTCAAGTGTCAGCGCCTCCGGCTTCTTGGGTTCTGCTCCATAGACGGTGATGAAGGACGGGCAGAAGCCGTTGGCGCAACTATAATCCTTGTTGCAGCTCGACTGGTCGATAGCGCGCTTTCTCCCCATCGCCGTTTCCACCGGAACAATGCTGACGCAGGTCGATTGAACCGAGCAATCGCCGCAGCCCTCACACACCTCTTTCGCAATAAACAGGCGCTTCTGGGGATTGGGGAAGGTTCCGATCTTGCGGCGGCGGCGCTTTTCGGCGGCGCAGGTCTGTTCGTAGATCAGCACCGTGCAGCCCGGCACCTCGCGCAGCTCGCGTTGCACCTCGTCGATCCGATCGCGATGACGAATCTCGACATAATTCGGGATCGCCGGGTTATGCATATGCTTTTCGGGGTAATCACTGAGCAGCACGATCCGCTTCGCGCCTTCATCATGCACCTGTCGCGCAATCTGATCGACGGAGATTGGACCATCGACCGGCTGTCCGCCGGTCATCGCCACGGCATCGTTATAGAGTATCTTATAGGTGATATTCACATTCGCCGCGATAGCCGCGCGGATCGCCAACAGGCCGGAATGATAATAGGTGCCTTCGCCCAGATTCTGGAAGATGTGCTTCGTCTCGGTGAAAGGCGCAAGGCCGATCCAGTTGGAGCCCTCCGCGCCCATTTGTGTCGGCGGCAGTGAGGTTTCAGGCCGCGCGAACGATGCCATCACATGACAACCGATGCCGGTCATCGCCATGCTTCCATCGGGAATGCGGGTGGATCGGCTGTGTGGGCAGCCGGAGCAGAAATAGGGCGCGCGCACGGGCAGGCCCGCATTGGCAGGAGAGGTGGCGACACGCAGGCGCTCCGCCCCCTGCCGCATGGCGTCGTCCAGCCGCCCGAGCCGCTCCAGCCGCTGCGCTATGACCAGCGCGAGATCTGCTGCCTCAAACGGCATGACGGAGGACAGCAAAGGCGCGCCATCTTCATCATGCTTACCTATAAGCTGCGGCCTTTCCGGAAGATTGAACAAGATATCCGCCGCCTGCGCCTCGATGAAGCTGCGTTTCTCCTCGACAAAGAACAGCAGCTTTTGCTTTGCAGCGAACGCCTTGATCCCCTCCGGCTCCAGCGGCCAGATGCAACCCACTTTATAGAGCGATATGCCGGCGGCAGCCGTGCTCTCCTCGTCCAGCCCCAGCAGCGTCAGCGCGCCGCACACATCGCGATAACTCTTGCCGCTGGTGATGATGCCGATCGCCGGTTCTGGCGCCTCGACCCTCACTTGATCGAGTCTGTTAGCGCGAACGAATGCCTGCACCAAAGGCAGACGATGTTCGACCACGGTCCGCTCATCGCCGAGCGGATTGAACGGCCTCAGGTGCGCGTTCACATCGGGCAGGGTCGCGGGCTTTTCCGGCAGGGCGGGGCTGAATGCCTCAAGATCGACATCCACCGTCATCATCTGCTCGGCAACCTCACCAATGCACTTTATGGCAACCCATGAGCCAGAATAGCGAGACAAGGCATAGCCCAGCAGTCCATATTCGAGGATTTCCTGCGGGTCGGAGGGATAGAGTGAGGGGATAAGGCTAGCGGCAAGCGCCTGCTCGCTCTGGTGCGAGACGGTGGAGGATTTTCCGGCGTGATCGTCGCCATAGAATATCAGCACACCGCCATTTTTGTGCGCCCCGACGATATTGCCATGCTTGAAGGCATCGCCCGCACGGTCGACGCCCGGCCCCTTGGCATACCAAGACGCGTACACACCGTCATATTTCGCGCCGGGGACCAGGCCTGTTTCCTGAGAACCACGCACTGCCGTCGCCGCTAGATCCTCGTTAACGCCGGGCTGAAACACGATGTCTTTCTCGGTCAGCCTTTCACCCAGAGACCAAAACGTCACGTCTACATTGCCGAGCGGCGACCCGCGATAGCCGGTGACATAGCCCGCCGTGTGGAGTCCATTGCGCTGATCAATGTCGTGCTGCGCCAGCATGACGCGCGCGATGGCATGCGTTCCGCTCATCAGCACCCGGCCATGATTGACCTGCCACTTGTCATCCAGCGACACGTCTTTGGCGGATAGTATCCCGTTCTGAGACATACCGACTCTCCTATATAGGACAGTATTTCTGTCATTATTTTATTATGCGGTCAAGTCACTATGTAATAATGCACGGACTCGCTCGCCAATACCCATATAGGCATAGCGCTACCAGAATTATAGGGAAGGCTTAGAGGTTCAGCTAGACTGGTGCGCTAAAGCGACCGTGCTGCTCCATCAATCGCGGATCAAAAATTGCCGCTATCGTGCGCGCATACGGCGCGGCGGCAGGCTTCAGATGCAACCTGCCCGCAGAGGTTGAGACCAGCCCGCGACGCACGAACTGATCAAGCTGCTCGCTCTGCTCGGATCGCAGCCTGGAAGGCAACTCCGCCTCGCCATCGCATAATATGTCCCGTATCACGGCACCGCATGCCCTGCTTTCCACATCACGCACAATGCCGCGTTCGACTGGCAAATGACCGACCTTGATAGCCTGCCGATACTCACCGATATTCTTCGCATTCTGTACGTAAAGCCCTGGAAACTGGCTGATCGCGGAAGCGCCCAGCCCTATGACATACTCGGCGCTATCATCGGTAAAACCCTGAAAGTTGCGGTTGAGTGTGTGCGTTCGCGCGGCAACGGCCATAGGGTCATGTGGCAAGGCAAAATGGTCGAACCCCACAGCACGATAGCCATTCGCCATCAGGAGCTCATGCCCGATATTCGCCATCAGAAAACGTTCTGATTCATCAGGCAGGGCAGAAGCGTCTATGCGCCGTTGCCGCGCGATGACATTAGGCACATGAGCATAGCCAAACAGTGCCACCCGGTCGGGCCGCATGTCGATCGCCTGAGTCAAAGTATCCGTCAGGCTGGTCATATCCTGCCCCGGCAGGCCATACATCAGATCGAAATTGAGAGATTTGACGCCGGCGGCGCGTAGACGCTTGGTAAGCGTGGCGATAACATCCAGAGGTTGCACCCGGCCGATTGCCTGCTGCACCGCTGCATCGAAGGTCTGCACCCCAAGGCTGACATTGCTGACCCGCGCGGATTCTATCACCCGCAACCATGCAGGTGACAAACGGCGAGGATCGACCTCCAGCGAGATCAGCGGTTGCTGCGCATTGAATGTTACGGTCAAATCCCCGAGCAAGCGAACAAAGTCGAGCGGATCGAGCGCATTGGGGCTGCCCCCGCCGAAGGAAATGCGCTGTACTCTCCCGCGCCCCTCTAGAAGCGAGGAGACCATCTCGATCTCGCGATAGAGCGCGTCAAGATAGGAGGTCAGCCGTGACTGCTTGTTCGAGCGTGCGGTGTTACAACCGCAATACCAGCAGATTTCCTCGCAGAACGGGATATGGACATAGAGAGACAGCGGTGTGCATTTTCCGACACCCCGCAATGCCCCTGCCAAATCTTCCTGCCCCACACTCGGCCTAAAATCCGCAGCCGTAGGGTAACTGGTATAACGTGGGACGGGGCGTTGCAGGAGTTCCGGATAGTAGGTCCACATGTGCCCTATAATGAGGATACCTGGAGAGAGATTCCTTGAGGAAGATCAAAAACGCTTTTGCGCCGGATCAATGTTCGTGAGTCGATAATGCTGCACATGCGGCACGGAACGGAAGGGTACCAGCCTAACCGTCAGACAGGAATGGAGACATTTATGAAAAGCAAATTTGGTTGGGTAATGGGCGCAACTGCACTTGCGGCGCTGGCTGTACCCGCGCAGGCTGAGGAAGCTCAGGGGAAGTTTCAGGTCAAGGTTCTGGGAACCGCCGTGCTGCCTGACGGCAAGATCGACAAGGTGTTGAACAATGTTCCCGGTCTTCCCGCTACGTCGCAGGCAAAGGCAAGCGACAATGTCGTGCCGACTCTGGCGGTGGAATATTTCTTCAGCCCCAATTTCTCGGTCGAGACGATCTGCTGCCTCACCGCTCACCATATTAATGGCGCTGGTCCGCTCGCAGGCCTGAATCTCGTCAAGACCACCAAAATCCTGCCGGCGACCGTCACGCTCAAGGCACATATGCCCCTGGGTCCGATCAAGCCCTATATCGGCGCTGGCCCGACCTATTTCATCTTTATCAGTGAGAAATCCGGCACGGATACATCGGCGCTCGGCCTCACCAAGCTCAAGATTAACGACAAGGTCGGCGTGGTTCTTCAGGGTGGTGTAGACATTCCGCTCAATGGCCCATTTGGCCTGTCGATTGACGCCAAGCGCTATTTCGTACGTCCGAGTGCGCACTGGTCGACCGCTGCAGGCACCGAGATGGTCGCCACGCGTCACAAGCTCGATCCGTGGGTGCTGAGCGCAGGCGTCAGCTATCGCTTCTGAGCTTTAGCACTCTCTAAATTTGGAAAGGGCCGTCTTCAAAGCAGGAAGGCGGCCCTAATCTTTTATCTTGCTGGAATAAACGCCACACACTCAGGCGTCTTCTTCGTCCTGATGATCCCCTTGTGCCTTGCGCTTGTCGAGCACGCAGGCGTGGCATGCTTTATTGGAAGGGCTGGGCTGGCGTTGTCGCGGTGTCATATCCTGATCCCAGACCAGCATTGTGTGCACTTCGCCATCGCCTGTGCAGAGTGAAATGGTGCGCGCCTGGCAATCCCCCGTGATCGGGCTGGCTGCCAGCATGGTCGCTGCGACAAGAGCGAGAAGCCCGTCAGGCGACATCGGCCTTGTCCTCATCGTCGATAAGGATGCGTATCGCCGCACCGTCAGGGTCTTCGAACTGACCGTCACCCATCGCCCACATGAATGCCCCGAGCCCGGCAAGGCCCATGCCGAGCGCAATCGGGATCAGGAAAATCAGCCCGTTCATCGTGCGCAACTCCTCAATCGCAACGCATTGGCGATCACGATCACCGACGAGGTCGACATCGCAATCGCCGCCAGTAGCGGCGTCACATACCCCAAAATCGCCAGCGGCACCGCCAGCACATTATATCCCACCGCCAGTACGAAATTCTCGCGCACCACGCGCATCGTCCGTCGCGAGGCGTTGATCATCGCCGGTACGGCGGAAAGCGAATCACCTGTAAACACCGCATCCGCCGCCTGCTGGCCCATATCTGTCGCCGAACCTGGCGCGAGCGAGGCGTTGGCAGCAGCGAGCGCCGGGCCATCATTGAGGCCATCGCCGACCATCAGCACCATATGGCCTTCAGCCTGAAGCTGGTGGATAGCCGTGATCTTGTCCTGCGGTAGCGCATGCGCACGTGATGGGAGGCCGAGCGTCGCGGCGACAGAGGCCACGGCCTCTTCCCTGTCCCCCGAGACGATAGACGCCGGGACATTGAGCGCTGCAAGAAGTGCTATCGCATTAGTCGCATCAGGTCGCAGCGTATCGGCGAGCAATATATCCACATGCGTATCGCCCATGACCAAGCGGGTCGCCGCACCTTCAGTTGCCATATCCTCAGCGGGACGTTCCAGCGCCACCCGTTGCCCCTGATACAGGCCATGAACGCCTTTGCCCTGCTCCTCGGCAATCTGCTCGACTACTGCGGGAGCAAAACCCCTCTCCTTCAATGCCCGCTGCAGCGCGCGCGAAATGGGATGGCGGCTCGATTGCGCGAGCGCGAGCGCGACGGACGCCTGCTCTGGCGTAAGTGCATCGAGATTGAGCGGCTCCATCCGCCCCAGCGTCAGGGTGCCGGTCTTGTCGAACAGCGCGCGATCAACCTGCGCAAACCGCTCTATCGCGCTGCCATCTTTCACCAAGATGCCGCGCCGCATCAGCGCGCCCGCAGCGACGACCTGAGACACTGGCACAGCAAGGCCCAGCGCACAGGGGCAGGTGATGATGAGCACGGCAGTCGCAATGGTAAGCGCTTGATGCCAGCCCGCGCCGGCGATCAACCAACCCGCGCAGGACAAGGCGGCGAGGCTGTGTACGGCGGGGGCATATAGCCGTGCGGCACGGTCTGCGATGCGGACATAACGTCCTCGCGATTGCCCTGCCTCATCCATCAGCCGCGCGATGTCCGCGATGATCGTATCTGGCCCGGTGGCAGTTACCCGCACTGTCACTGGCGCTGAGATGTTGACTGACCCGGCCAGCACTTGCTCACCTACAGTCCGCCGCTGCGGCGCGCTCTCACCGCTGATGAGAGAGAGGTCGCAGTTGGTCGAGCCATCCTCGATAACGCCGTCCGCCGCGAAATTCTCGCCCGCCGCGACCAGCATCCGGTCTCCGGGCTCCAGGTCTGCCGCCTTTACCCAGCGCGTCGCGCCAATGCTATCGAGCACCATTGCACCCGGCGCCTGTTGCCGCAGCAGAGATTCAATCCCCGCCCTTGCCCGGTCCCGCATCATCGCATCGAGCACACGCCCGGCGAGCAGGAAGAAGAGCAGCATCACTGCGCCTTCGAAATAGGCCTCACCACCACCGAAGATTGTTTCATAGAGGCTCATGCCAGTGGCGAGGAGAACGCCGATCGAGATCGGCACGTCCATGTTGGTGCGGCCGTGGCGAAGCGCCATCAGCGCGGAGCTGAAGAACGGACGTCCCGCATAGGCGACGACCGGTACTGCGATCATCGCCGAGAGCCAGAAGAACAGCTCGCGCGTGATGTCAGCCGCGCCGGACCAGATCGAGACCGAGAGCAGCATGATGTTCATCATGCCGAACCCCGCAACGCCCAGCGCGCGGGTAAGCTGTTTGCGCTCCTGATGATCAGTGCCGAGTGGATTGACGCTCAGCGGCTGCGCTTCAAAGCCCAACTTGCCGATTTCAGCGATCAGCGCTCGATCATCGATACTTTCGTCATGCGAGACCGCGAGCTGCTTCGCCGAGAAATTGACGCGTGCCGCCGCCACGCCCGCAAGGCCGCCTATCCCGGTCTCTAGCTTGGAGATACATCCCGCGCAGCGCATGCCGGGCACCGCAAAGCGGCTATCCTCCAGATGACGGATATTTTTGGCAAAATCATCAGCGGAGACGCTGCTGCCCATGTCAATATACCTCGGCGGCAGTATCCAGTTCATGCCCCGTTTGAACCACGCGGATACGCAGCTTCCACCGCCCAGCAGGAAGAATCTCAAGGCTGCGATACTGCCCCGGCGCAATTTCCATAAAGCGCAGATCGCGCTCCGGCGCTTGCCCCAAAGGATGCTCCGCGCGCATCGTTACAGCCGCACCGGTAAGTGGCACACTGGAAGCCTCATCCACATGAAGCACCAGGTGATCCTGATCGCGCTTCGGGTCGGAAAGAGTCCAGCCCAGTGCCTTCTCCCTCCGTGCTTCCTTCAACCAGCCATTGAATTTCTGGCTGGCGACATAGCTGTTTTCAACGACTGTTCCGCCGAACGTGCCGATCGCGTAGCGCGCCATAATTACATTCACGGCTATCACGATGGCGAAGAACACCACTAGGATGGTCGTCATATGATAGCCGGTGAAGCGGCGTATGCGCCTTGGGCCGCTGCTTTGCATCTTATTCGCCTCCGCGTTCCAGCACCAGTTCGTGTCTGTCACTGGGTTCAGGATCGTCATTCGCCTGCACGACAAGCGAGAAATCCTGCCTGCTGCCATCACCAGCCGGTGATACCACAAAAACACGCAATTTGGTAACGGCATCTGGATCAAGTTTAGCCTCGAAACTGCGCCCTGCAGAATCACGGCTACCCATATCGCCCACCCATATCTTTGCTTGCGGTACGCCTTCCATCGTGACTTTGACGGTACGCGGACGGCTCTCCATGTTGCGCAGTTTGACCGTATAGGCGTTGCGAACAGCACCATCGGACATCCGCACAAACAGCGGGTTACGGTCATGCTGGGCGCTGATGTCAAGCCGCGTGCGGTTGCCTAGTGCGAACAGCAGAGCAAGTCCGATCCCGCCCCACAACATAAAATAGGCAAGCGTGCGCGGACGGAAGAGTGTTTTCAGGACCGGAGTCGTGGGCTTACCAGCCTGCTCCTTCTCCGCATCCTCGAAGGTGACATAATCGATGAGGCCACGTGGGCGCCCGATCTGGCTCATCACCTTGTCGCAAGCATCGATACACAAGGCACATGTGATGCAGCCGATTTGAGGCCCCTCGCGAATGTCGATGCCAGTGGGGCAGACGGCAACACATTGGTTGCAATCGATGCAGTCGCCAACCGCGCCCGGATGCGCTTGTGCCTGCTTCAGGCTGCCACGCGGCTCTCCACGCCAGTTGCGATAGGTCACAAGCAGCGATTTCTCATCCATCATCGCTGTCTGGATACGCGGCCACGGGCACATATAGATGCACACCTGCTCTCGCATGAAACCACCGAAGATGAAGGTCGTCATCGTCAGCACGAACACGGTCATATATGCGACTGGAGCCGCGGTGCCGTGGATGAAATCATGCATCAGTTGCGGCGCATCCGCGAAATAAAATATCCATGCGCCGCCGGTGCCGAACGCCACCGCAAGCCATATGCTCCATTTGAGGAGCCGCCGCGCGATCTTGCCCGGCCCCAAAGGCGCGTTCTGCAACTTGATCTGGGCGTTGCGGTCTCCATCGATCGCACGTTCGATGTGCTGGAACAGGTCGGTCCATACCGTTTGTGGGCAGGCATAACCACACCATGCGCGCCCCACGGCAGAGGTGAGCAGGAACAGCCCGATCCCCGCCATTACCAACAGGCCCGCAACGAAATAAAACTCGTGCGGCCAGATTTCGATGTCGAACATGAAGAAGCGGCGATGCGCCAGATCGACCAGCACCGCTTGATCGGGTGCATAGGGGCCGCGTTCCCACCGTATCCACGGCGTGACGTAATAGACCGTCAGCGTGACGACCATGATCGCCCATTTCAGGCGGCGGAACGTGCCGTCCACCGCCTTGGGGAAGACGCTCTTGCGCTTCTGATACTGACCCAGTGGGGAGTCGGTAACGTCTGCTGGGTCAGCCTCCGACATTGCCCGCTCCCGCCGCCGGAGCACCGGCTGCTTCCGCTGCCTGAACCGGCGCGGCAGCGGGTGCGGCCTCGCCACCGCCGAGCGAGTGGACATAGGCTGCGAGCATACGGATAGTCACCTTGTCGAGGTGCAGGCTCCAGGCAGGCATTACGCCATAACGGCTATTGGTGATGGTCTGCGCGATTGTAGCGCGATCACCGCCATAGAGCCAGATCGCGTCCGTAAGATTGGGTGCGCCGACCATGCGGCTGCCCTTGCCATCCGGGCCATGGCAGACTGCGCAATTCGCAAGGAACAGAGCTTGCCCGCGCGCGGAAGAACCGCTCGTCTTTTCCTGCCCCGAGAGAGAGCGGACATAAGAAGTCACATCCTCAATCTGCGCTGGCTGCAATATGCCATCACGACCGAAGGCCGGCATTTGCGACATCCGTGTCGCATCATGGGCCGGCTGGCGGATACCGTCGGCAATCGTCTTCTCAATGGTAGCGAGATCGCCACCCCAGAGCCAGTCGTCGTCATTGAGGTTCGGATAACCCTTAGCCCCTGAGGCGCCGGATCCGTGGCACTGCACGCAATGCACCTTGAATGCGGCGGCGCCACCAGCAATCGCTTGTTGCATCAGCTCCGGCTTGCCGGGCAGAGCGGTAATATCCGTCGCGGCGAGTGCGGCATGAATGGGTTTCAGCTCAGCCTGCCGTGCTTCCAAAGACTTTTCGAGATTGTCACGGCTCGACCAGTTTGACATGCCCCCCGGCGCGCCGTTTGCGCTCGGTACGGAAGGATAGGCCACGACATACCCGATCGCGAACACGATGGTCGCGTAGAAGGTCCACAGCCACCAGCGCGGCAGCGGCGTGTTCAGTTCCTCGATGCCGTCCCATTCATGGCCGACGGTTTCGGTTCCGGTCGGTTGGTCGATGCGCTTCTGTTCAGCCATCGTCGTGCTCCTCATCGAAGATCATGGTTGCGGCGGACTCGTTCCGCTCGCGAGAACCGGGAAGAAAGGGCCATGCTGTAAGGACCAGAAAAACGATCCCCATGAACACCAGACCCCAGCTATCCGCGAAGTGACGCAGGGTGTCATAGTGGCTCATTGCGACTTCTCCTGACCCTCGGCCGCCTTGAAGTCGACCAAGGTGCCCAGCATCTGGAGATAGGCGACGAGCGCATCCATCTCGGTCAGCTTCTTGGGGTCACCATCGAAATCGCGTGCCTGCGCCTTGGGATAGCGCTTCACCAGATCCGCCGTATCGGCTTCGGGATCGGCCTGTGCGGCGAGGTCCGCATTCGCCTTGGCGATGTCGTCCTTGCTGTAGGGCACGCCCAGCGTTGAGAGCGTAGTGAGATGCGCGGTCATATCGCCCGCGTTCAGTTCACGCCCCTTGAGGAAGGCATAAGGCGGCATGATCGATTCCGGCACGACACTGCGCGGATCGACAAGGTGCTGCACATGCCACTCGTCGGAATATTTATTGCCGACGCGGGCAAGGTCCGGCCCCGTGCGCTTCGACCCCCACTGGAACGGATGGTCATACATGCTCTCGGCAGCGAGGCTGTAGTGACCATAACGCTCCACTTCATCGCGGAATGGGCGGATCATCTGGCTGTGGCAGACATAGCACCCCTCGCGCATGTAGATATTGCGGCCTGCCAGCTCCAGCGGCGTATAGGGACGCATGCCCTCCACCTTTTCCACCGTAGACTTCACCCAGAACAACGGCACAATCTCAACCAACCCGCCGATGATAACCGCGATGAAGGCAAAAATGCCGAGCAGTGTGACGTTGCGTTCCAGCGTCTTGTGCTTGTGTGCAATGGTGCTCATGCGCCTTACTCCGCAGCAGCCGGGACCAACGGGTGGTCGGCGGCCTCATCATAGGGGGTTTCAGTCATCGGCTTCTCTTCGCGCAGATTGCCTGCAATCGTCATGGCGATGTTGTATGCCATGATAAGCGCGCCGCTGAGATAGAACAGGCCACCCGCCGCACGGATGAGGAACATCGGGTGCATTGCGGCAACCACCTCAGCGAAGGAGTAGACGAGATAGCCGTCCGCGCCATATTCGCGCCACATCAGACCCTGCATGATGCCCGCGACCCACATAGAGGCCGTGTAGAGCACGATGCCCACGGTCGAGAGCCAGAAGTGCCAGTTCACCATGCGTAGCGAGTAGAGGCGCTGACGCTTCCACAGGCGCGGTGCGAGGTAATAGAGTGCGGCAAAAGTGATCATGCCGTTCCAGCCCAGGGCACCAGAATGAACGTGACCGATGGTCCAGTCCGTATAGTGCGAGAGGCTGTTCACGGACTTGACCGACATCATCGGCCCCTCAAAGGTGCTCATGCCGTAGAAGGCGAGCGCCATCACCATCATACGGATGATGGGATCTGTGCGGATTTTGTCCCATGCGCCGTTCAGGGTCATCAGGCCGTTTATCATCCCGCCCCAGCTCGGCATCCAGAGCATGACCGAGAACACCATACCCAGCGTCTGCGCCCAGTCAGGCAGTGCGGTGTAGTGAAGGTGGTGCGGACCCGCCCAGATATAGAGGAAGATCAGCGACCAGAAGTGGATGATCGACAGACGATAGCTGTAGACCGGCCGCTCCGCCTGCTTCGGCACGAAATAATACATCATCGCGAGGAAGCCGGCGGTGAGGAAGAAGCCGACCGCGTTATGCCCATACCACCACTGCGTCAGCGCATCCTGCACACCGGAGAAGGCGGCATAGCTCTTCGCACCCAGCAGGCTGACGGGCAGAGAGAGGTTGTTCACCAGATGGAGCATCGCCACAGTGATGATGAAGCTGAGGAAGAACCAGTTCGCGACGTAAATATGCGGCTCACTGCGCTTCACGATCGTGCCGACGAAAACGGCGAGGTAAGAAACCCAGACCACAGTCAACCACAGGTCGACATACCATTCCGGTTCGGCATATTCGCGACCTTCGGTGATGCCGAGCAGATAGCCGGTCGCGGCAAGCACGATGAAAAGCTGATACCCCCAAAACACGAAGCGGGCGAGCGCCGGGAAAGCGAGACGCGCGCGGCAGGTGCGCTGGACGATGTAAAAGCTGGTCGCGATGAGCGCGTTACCGCCGAACGCAAAAATCACCGCCGATGTGTGCAGCGGCCGCAAACGTCCGAATGTCGTCCACTCAAGCCCAAGGTTCAAAACAGGAAAAGCGAGCTGTAGCGCGATATAAAGGCCGACAAGGAAACCTGCGAGCCCCCAGAAGACTGTCGCGATCACACCCCATCGGATCGGATCATCGTCATATTTGCCTTGATCCGCGGGCATACGCAGCATTCCACGCGCAATAGAGCCATAATCGGCCCGCCCGATGGTCAGGATCATGGTGAGCAACGCAGCGAGCGTCACAATCCCCATATGAATGGCAAAACCGGTGTCGGCACTAAATGCCAGCGCGAAAAAAGCGAGTATAGCGACAACCAGCCACCCACCCGCACGCATCACTAATGTTTCCATTATGCTTCCCCATTTCCACTAACCTGACAGGTTGATTACCCCTGCATTGGTCAGTTCGACAATTGCGCGTTATGGGAGGAGGAAAGCCCTTTCCTTGACGCGGGTCAAGAAAGAAGAAAGTCTAATATCTTATTTTGCAGATGCGAAGGGGCGATTTGCGTGTGATCCGTCAGCTCAGGCCGCCTCGGCTATATTCTCTAGGCCTTCGCGATCCAATATCTCGATACGGCGGCGCGAAGGCACCTCGATCAGTCCCTGAGTCTTGAAGTCATTCAGGCGGCGGCTCACCGTCTCAATAGTCAAACCCAGAATGTCTGCGATTTGCTGGCGCCCGAAGGGGAGGTCAAAAGCCTCGATGGGGCCACCGCTGCTGCAATCAGGACGCACCAGTCGGGCGGACATGTCGAGCAGAAAATGCGCAAGCTTCTCAGAGGCCGTCATGCGTCCCAGCAGCAGCAACCAGCGACGGGTGCGATCCAGCTCCGCCAATGTGCGCTCCAGCAGCTTGTGCTCAAGGTTGGGGTGCTCCCGCGCGAACCGATCGAAATCGCTGCCCGAAAATGTGCAGACATGCGCATCGGTGAGCGCCGTGACATTGTGCTGCGTGCGCGAACCGAAGGGCCGCCCGATAAAATCGGAAGGATAGACTACGCCGACAATCTGTTCCCGGCCATCGGACAGAGACGTTGAGAGCTTGAGCACACCGTCGATTACATTGGCGACGAGCAGCGCATCCTCGCCCTCCCAGATCAGGGTTTGCCCTGCCACCAGCTTGTGATGACGGCCCATTTTGCCCAGTAGCGCAATCTCATCCATATCGAGCGCGGAGCATATCGCGCGGTTACGGACAACGCAGGTTGAACAATGATCCATAGGCGGCCTCTAACAGCCCAAATGCGCTGTGGCAATTCATCCCGGATGCATCTTTTGTCGTAGCTGTTGATCGATATGCACGCCCGATGCAATTAACAAGGCCTTCACGATTCAAGGCAGGCACATGGCAGACACAGCAACATTATTCGGCATTCCCAATTGCGACACGATCAAGAAAGCGCGCACCTGGCTTGCGGATCATGGCGTGGAATATAGCTTTCACGATTATAAAAAGGCTGGGATCGACGAGGTAAAGTTGCGTGAATGGGCGGCTGAACTGGGCTGGGCAACATTGCTCAACCGGGGCGGAACGACCTTTCGCGCTCTGCCAGAAGCCGACAAACAAGAGTTGGATGCCGAAAAGGCCATTGCACTCATGCTTGCCAACCCCTCGATGATCAAGCGGCCAGTGCTGGACATAGGCACACGGCGGATCGTCGGTTTCAAACCGGAGATGTACCAATCCGCTCTTTCCTGACCTAAAAGGTTGTAATTTCCGGCGCATCAGGCAATTGTCGCAACATGCTCTCCCAAAAGACCCGATATGCGATCCGCGCTCTGCAGCATCTGGCCGATCATTACGGCAAGGGGCCGATACCGCTCACCGATATTTCCGAGACGCAGAACATACCGGGCAAGTTTTTGACCGTGATCCTGTCCGAAATGTCGCGCGAGGGTCTGGTCGATACTCAGCGCGGGCGCGACGGCGGTTATTGGCTAGCACTGCCGCCGGTGGACATCAGCTATGGCGACATCGTGCGGCTGACGCGTGGCTCGGTCGCACTCACCCCCTGTGCCAGCCGCTTCGCGCATGAGCAGTGCAAGAACTGCCTACCAGAAGAAGAATGTCGCCTGCACCGCATCATGCTACTAGTGCGGGACGAAACCGCCAAGGTTCTGGATGGCATCAGCCTCGCAGAGGACATCCCGATGCCGCTGGATAACCCGCATAACGGATAAAGGCTCGGGGGTGGTGTTCAAACCGAAGGCAGGCTAGATACCCCCCATGTCTACGACCTTTACGCTCGACACATCGACTAGCCGCGCGAACCCCACGCCCGCCCCGCTGCGCCGCCTCACCGTCCCGGCGATCCAGCAGCGCAAGGCGGATGGCAAGACGGCGGACCCGCTGGTGATGCTCACCGCCTACACCGCACGGCAGGCACAATTGCTCGATCCACACTGCGATATGCTGCTCATCGGCGATTCTTTGGGGCAGGTGATCTACGGCCTGCCCTCCACCGTGCCTGTGAGCCTTGAAATGATGTGTGCGCACGGGGCGGCGGTGGTGCGCGGCAGCTATCACAGCGTTGTTATCGTCGATATGCCTTTCGGCAGCTATGAAGCCTCGCCCGCACAAGCATTCGAGAGCGCGGCGCGAATACTGAAGGAAACCGGCTGTGCTGCCGTCAAGCTGGAAGGTGGCGAGGCGATGGCGGAGACGATCGCGTTTCTCACCAAGCGCGGCATTCCGGTCTGCGCGCATATCGGTCTCACCCCGCAGGCGGTCAACACGCTGGGCGGCTATGGCGCGCGTGGGCGGTCCGAGAAAGAAGCCGAGAAAATCCTGAGCGATGGCAAGGCGGTGTCCGATGCAGGCGCTTTTGCTGTTGTGGTCGAAGGCGTGCTCGAACCCATCGCCATAGAACTAACGCAAGCCCTTCCCATTCCGACCATAGGCATCGGCGCGTCGGCGCAGTGCGACGGGCAGGTTCTGGTGACGGAAGACATGCTCGGCATGTTCGAGCGCGTGCCGCGCTTCGTGAAACGCTATGCCGATATTGCTACGCTCGTATCGGAAACCGCTGCCGCTTACGCCTCTGAGGTGCGGTCCCGTACATTTCCGGGACCGGAACAGACCTACCAACCCAAAAAGTGACTTGTCTCAACGCAAGCGCCCGCTAAGGTCCGCGCCAGTCCAGCCTTTTGGCCCTGCGGACTCGAATATTCTGGAGATTTCCCTTGGCTGAAGCGCCACCTGTAAACGAAGCCTTCCTGAGAGAGGTGGACGAGGCTGTCCGCCAGGACCGGATATTAGGGTTCTGGAAGCGATTCGGCCGCTGGGTTGCGATTGCGGTGGTGATCGGCCTTGCGGCTTTCGGCGGCTGGTTGTGGTGGAATCATCACAACAAGGAAACTTCTGGTGAAACCGCCGAGAAGGCGCAGGCGGTACTACGCTCCGCCAGCGCCGGAAGCACGCTGGAGGAGCAGGATTTCACGGCACTAAAAAGCGCCAGCCAGCCGGGCTATCGCGCCGTTGCCGCCCTCACAGAAGCAGGAATGGCCGCTCAGAAGGGCGACGCTGCTGAAGCTGCCGCGCAATATAGTACCATCGCCGCCAACAGTGACATCGCGCAGCCCTATCGCGACCTCGCGACCGTTCGCAAGGTTGCGCTGGAATTCGACAAGATGGCTCCGCAAGCGGTGATCGACACGCTGAAGCCGCTCGCGGTGGAGGGCAATCCGTGGTTCGGCAGCGCCGCCGAGATGAGCGCCATCGCCTATATGAAGATGGGCAAGAAGGATGTGGCGGGCGCGTTGTTCGCCGCCATCGCCAAGGACAAAAATGTGCCCGCCACGCTGCGTTCACGCGCGCGACAGATGGCGGCATTATTAGGGGTAGATATGCTGACAACGGAAGAGGGTGCAAATGGAGCGTGAACAAGCGGCGATGCAGCCCGGACTGCGTGACGGCATGATGCGCAAGGCGCGGCTGGCAGTGCTGGCGGGGCTGATCGTGTCACTCGGGGCCTGCGGCATTGTCGGCGGCGGCAAGGACAAGCGCCCGAAGACGCCCGTATTCGGCAATCGTATCTCGATCCTTTCCATCGAAAGCGGCGCAGAGGCAGACCCGACGCTTTCGGCGGTTCCGGTCATCCTGCCCGATCCTGTCGTCAACAGCGAATGGTCGCAGCCCGGCGGCAATGCGGGCAAGCTAGTCGGACATGTAGCGCTGGCGGCTGCGCCGGCTGAAACATGGTCTGCGTCGATCGCTGGCAGCACCAACCGCGCCCGCCTGGCCGCCGCGCCGGTTATTGCTGGCGGCAAGCTCTATGTGATCGATGCAGACGCCCGCGTCATCGCGTTTGACGCCAAGAGCGGTGCACGGTTGTGGCAAACAGCACTGCCCTCCGAGGGTAATGGCCGCTCGCTCTTTGGTGGCGGTGTGTCGGTGCTGGGCGACAAGCTCTTTGCTACAACGGGTGTCGGCGATGTCGCCGCGATAAACGCCACGAACGGCAATATCCTCTGGAAGAAGCAACCCGGCGGCCCGCTACGCGGTTCTCCTACGCTCGCCAACGGCCATGTTTATGTGATGAGCCAGGACAACCAGATCTTCGCGCTCGATCAGATGACCGGCGAAACGCAGTGGAACGACTCCGGCACCGTGCAATCGACCGGCGTGTTCGGGGTGGCTGCGCCAGCCGCCGCGCAAGGTACGGTGATTGCTGGTTTCAGCTCCGGTGAGCTTACCGCCTATCGCTATGAAAATGGTCGCGATCTGTGGGGCGATGCGCTCTCGCGCACCAATATCTCCACCTCGGTGGCAGCACTAACCGACATCGACGCCGATCCGGTAATCGACCGCGGGCGCGTGTTCGCGATCGGTCAGGGCGGGCGCATGGCTTCCTACGAGCTCGTCACCGGCCAGCGCATCTGGGAGATCAACGTCGCAGGCATCTCCACCCCGGCAGTGGTCGGCGAGTGGGTGTTCGTCGTGACCGATGATGCGCGCCTGCTCTGCATCTCGCGCACCAGCGGCAAGATCCGCTGGATCAGCCAGTTGAAGCGCTGGGAGGATATGAAGGACAAGAAGGGTGCAGTACGCTGGACAGGGCCGATTGCGGCTGGCGGGCGCCTGATCCTCGTTTCGACTGATGGCGATATTGTCTATGCTAATCCGGCGGACGGCGTCATCGCAGCCAGCGCCGATCTGCATCACCGCATGACGTTGAGCCCGGTCGTCGCGGATAACATGCTTTATATTCTTGCGGATGATGGCCGCCTCACGGCCTATCGCTGAGGATAGCGCTCAAAAGGGAAGGACACGGGCCAGATGTTGCCCACTGTTGCGATAGTCGGGCGGCCTAATGTCGGCAAATCGACGCTGTTCAACCGGCTCGTCGGCAAACGCCTTGCGCTGGTCGACGATCAGCCAGGCGTAACGCGTGACCGGCGCGAGGGCGAGGCGCATCTGCTAGGCCTTCACTTTACGATCGTCGATACTGCTGGCTATGAAGATGAAGATCCGCAGAGTCTACCGGGCCGGATGCGCCGCCAGACCGAGGCGGCGGTTGATAGCGCCGATGTGGTGCTGTTCCTGATCGACGCGCGCGCAGGGCTTACCCCGCTTGACGAAGAAATCGCGCGCTGGCTGCGCGGTTCGGATACGCCTGTTATCCTTGCGGGCAACAAGGCCGAAGGACGCGCCGCCGAGGACGGGTTGATGGAATGCTGGTCACTGGGCCTTGGCGAGCCAATCGCGCTTTCGGCCGAGCATGGGCAGGGGCTGGCCGATCTGTTTCAGGCTCTTCTCCCCCACATAGAGGCGGCGGAGGAACGCCTCACTGAGGCGGGGCTAATGGGAGGCGACTCCGAGATCGATCCCGAAGATGAAGATGCGCTCGATGCTGCACCATTGAAGCTAGCTATCGTCGGACGCCCAAATGCAGGCAAATCGACACTCATCAACAAGATCATCGGCGAGGAGCGGCTCATCACCGGGCCGGAAGCGGGGATCACGCGCGACAGCATCGCGATCGACTATCAATGGCGTGATTTCGACAACCGCGAGCGCACTGTCCGCCTGATCGATACCGCAGGCATGCGCAAGCGCGCCAAGGTACAGGACAAGCTGGAGAAACTCGCAGTCGCCGATGGCCTTCATGCGGTCGATTTCGCGGAAGTCGTCGTGCTTCTGTTGGATTCGACCTTGGGGTTGGAGGCGCAGGATCTGCGCATCGCCGACAAGGTATTGCAGGAAGGCCGCGCCCTTATTATCGCATTGAACAAATGGGATGTCTCCGAAAACGGCTCCGCACTTTATCAGGGAGTTCGTAAGGCCCTGGACGAGGGGCTGGCGCAGGTAAAGGGTGTGCCGCTGCTCACCGTTTCGGGTGCGACCGGCAAGGGCATAGACGATCTGTTGCAGGCCGCATTCGAAGTGCGCCGCGCATGGTCCCGCAGAGTTGGCACCGGTCAGCTCAACCGCTGGTTCGAGGCCGCTCTGGAAGCAAACCCACCCCCCGCGCCCGGTGGCAAGCGCATCAAGCTGCGTTACCTCACGCAGGCTAAAACCCGCCCGCCCGGCTTTGTGCTGTTCGGCACCCGGCTCGATCAGTTGCCGGAAAGTTACCAGCGCTACCTCGTCAACGGCATACGCCGCGAACTGGGCTTTGGTGCAGTGCCGGTACGGCTGATGCTGCGTTCGGCCAAAAATCCGTTCGGTAAATGACCGCAGAAACAACGCCGGTCGAGGTGGATGCGCGCGGCATGCGGTGCCCCTGGCCTGCGCTACGCGCCGCCCGTGCGCTACGCACCCACCCCGCTGTCCTGCTTCGCGCCGATGACCCTATCGCGGCAAAGGAGCTGGCTGCGATGGCTGAAGAGCAAGGCTGGTCCTTTGAAATACGGGATAAAAATCTGTTTTTCATGAACCGCGCCGTCTAGGCAGCGCAAAATGATAACGAGAAATTTACCCGACGGCGTTATGCATTGAGCAGTAATGCAAAGATTACGGCAACGGTGCGTGCATGAATGCTGAGCTGATCAACCAACAGGATTATGAGCTGGCGCGGACTCAGCTGGGTGCTAATTTCACCCGGATTCTGGGCTATTTCCGTGAAGATGGCATTAAATCCGTTGAGCAGGTCGAGGCCGCGATGCGTGAGCGCAATGCCGCTTCGCTGGTTCGCCCAGCGCATACGCTGAAAGGCGAATCACGGCAGTTCGGATCGCGCGCACTGGGTGATCTTGCCGAACGCATCGAGATGACAGCACGTCGCTGCGTCGAGCATCGTACTGGCCCTGAAGAGCTGGCGGAAGACGTCGCAGCGCTGCGCGCCTGCTTCACGCATACCCTAGAGGAGCTGGAGCGCAATGATGTCGGCCTTGGGCCTGTCGTCGCACTGCGCAGGCCCGCTGGCGGCTTTGGTCGCAAAGCTACTGTATCGTTGACAGGGATCGGCCGCGGCTAATCAAGCAGCGCCGTAATAGTCCTTAAACCACGCCGCAAAACGACCCAGCCCCTCGGCCAGCATGACCTTGGGTTTATATCCTGTGAGCGCGTTGAGGCGTGATACATCCGCATAAGTGGCCGTCACATCGCCCGGCTGCATCGGGCGCATGATCTTCTCCGCCTTTATACCCAGCGCGTTTTCAAGCGTCTCGATCATCTCCATCAGGCCGACGGGATGGCTGTCACCGATGTTAAGAACGCGATGGCTGTGTTTTTCCGGCGGATTGTCCAGCGCACCGACAATGCCATCGACGATGTCGTCGATATAGGTGAAATCGCGCGCCATCTTGCCTTCGCCATAGACTTCGATCGGCTCACCCTTCATGATCTTCTGGCTGAAGCTGAAATAGGCCATATCCGGGCGGCCCCACGGACCATAGACTGTAAAGAAGCGCAGGCCCGTCTGAGGGAAACCATAGAGCGACGCATAGCTCTCGCTCATCAGCTCGCAGGCGCGCTTGGTCGCGGCATAGAGCGAGACGGGCTTGGTGGCGGGTTCGTCCTCGGAAAAGCCCGCACCGCCGATCGGCTTGTCACCATAGACGGATGAGGACGAGGCGTAGACCAGATGCTCGAAACCGGGCGCATGTCGGCAGGCCTCCATTACGGCAAGATGCCCTGCTAGGTTGCTATGCTGATAGGCGAAGGGATTATCTAGGCTATAGCGTACGCCAGCCTGGGCAGCGAGATGGACGACCCGCGTAATGCCGTTCTCGCGCATCAACTTTGAAACAGCGTCAGCATCCGCAACATCGCCACGATGAAAGGTGAATCCATCTCGCCCAGCAAGCGTTCCCAGCCGCGCTTCTTTCAGCGCGGGGTCATAATAATCGTTGACGATGTCGAGGCCGATTACCCTCTCGCCACGATCCAGCAGCCGGTGCGCAGTCGCATGGCCGATAAAACCTGCGGCTCCTGTCACCAATATGGGCGCCGCCGCGCTCACGAAACTTAGCGACCTACGGCGGTATAGGAGAAGCCGGCTTTTTCAGCCATTTCACGTGGATAGACGTTGCGAAGATCGACGAGAATCGGTTCCGAAAGCAGCCCCTTGACACGGTCAAGATCAAGCGCGCGGAACGCATCCCATTCGGTGACGATCACGAGAGCGTCCGAGCCTTCCATAGCCTCATAGCTGTTGGCGCAATAGGTAATGCCATCGAGCACCAGCTTCGCCTGCTCCATCCCTTCCGGATCATAGGCGCGTACCTTGGCACCCGCATCCTGAAGCGTCTGGACCACAGCAATGGCGGGAGAATCGCGCATGTCATCGGTGTTGGGCTTGAAGGTGAGGCCCAGCACCGCAATCGTTTTGCCACGTACATCACCACCGCATGCCGCGATCACCTTGCGGCCCATAGCTCTTTTACGATTATCATTAACCGCGACCACCGCTTCAACGATGCGCTGCGGCGCGTCATAATCCTGGCTGGTCTTCAGGAGCGCCAGCGTGTCCTTGGGGAAGCAGGAACCGCCATAGCCCGGCCCGGCATGAAGGAATTTGCCACCAATACGATTGTCCAGCCCGATACCACGGGCGACATCCTGCACATCCGCGCCCACCTTCTCGCACAGATCGGCGATCTCGTTGATGAACGTGATCTTGGTTGCGAGGAACGCGTTGCCGGCATATTTGGTAAGCTCAGCGCCGCGGCGGCTCATCTCGATGATCGGCGAGCGTCCCAGTGCGAGCGGGCGATAAATCTGGCGCATCACTTCGAGTGCACGCGGATCGTCGCCACCGATCACCACACGGTCCGGCCGCTTAAAATCGTCGATGGCCGCGCCCTCGCGCAGAAATTCTGGGTTGGAGACGACAGCGAAATCGGCGTTTGGATTGGCCTCGCGGATGATACGCTCCACCTCGTCGCCTGTGCCTACAGGAACGGTCGATTTATCGACGATCACCGTAAAGCCATTGATGGCCCCGGCAATTTCCTTTGCCGCACCATAAACATAGGAGAGGTCCGCATGCCCGTCGCCGCGGCGGGACGGCGTACCGACCGCGATAAACACGGCGTCCGCATCCTTGACGCCCTCGGCAAGATCTGTGGTGAACTTCAGGCGTCCAGCGGCGACATTGCTCGCCACCAGATGATCTAAACCCGGCTCGAAGATCGGGATACGGCCCGCCAACAATGCGTCGATCTTGGACTTGTCCTTGTCGACGCAGATCACATCATGGCCGAAATCGGCAAAGCAGGCGCCCGAAACAAGGCCCACATAGCCAGAACCGATCATCGTAATCCGCAAGGGTCATCTCCTTCATTCCACGCTGCGCCGCAGCAACGCATAATGGCGTAGCTGCCGCGGGTCAAAGCGTCACTTGCACCAAGGACGTTTCAATAGGGTAAAGCGCGCGTCAATTTTCTCTGAAAGCGCGGCTGAACTGATCGCGCAGTGGCTTGGTGATGTAGGAAAGCAACGACCGCTCGGTCGTCTGCACGAAGACCTCGACCGGCATACCAGGGACGAGCTTGAGGCCGCCTAACCGCTTGCGCTCCTGATCGGTTACCGCAACACCGATCTTGTAATAGCTCTGGCCGGTCTTTTCGTCCGTAATCCGCTCGGCAGATATATTGTCGACCTTGCCGTTCAACTGTGGCGTGGTCTGCGCATTGAAGGCAGAAAAACGCAGGGTCGCGGGCTGGCCGATGCTGAGCTGATCGATGTCATAGGGGCTGATATGCGCCTCGATCGTCAACGCATCCTGCGTCGGCACGATCTCCATGATCGTTTCCATCGGCGGCAATACCCCGCCTACGGTCGAATAAGCGAGTTTGGCGACAATGCCGTTATAGGGCGCACGCACCAGGCTGCGGTTGTAGGCATCGGTCGCAGAGGCAGAACGAACGCGTGAGTCATTGAGGCGCGATTCCACGTCGACCAGCTCCACGCCCGCCTGATTGCGCATATCCTGAACCATCTGCAGCCCGGATTGTCGGATTTCGGCGATCCGTGCACGCGCCTGCGCGATCTGCGCGCCATAAGAAGCGACGGCGCCCTGTAGATCGACAGCCGTGCGCTCGACCTGATTGAGCCTGTTCACCGTGACAAGCTGCTTGTCGCGCAGCGCACGCAGGCCTTCCAGTTCCGGCTGCACGAGATCCGCCTGCTTCTGCGCGGCATGCATCTGAGCGTTGAGTGAACTGATCTGCTGCTCGGTCTGGCGCACGCGCTCGCTGATCTGGCCGAGCTGGTTTTGCTGGAGCTGGCGACGAACAACGAACAACCGCTCGGCCTCGGCCATCGCCTCTTTCTTAGCAGGCGTCGGATTTTGGGTCATCGAAGGCGGAAATCTGATCGCGCCAAGCCCATCGCGCTCGGCTGTCAGGCGAGCCGCGGCAGCTGTAAGTTGCTCGAATGTTTCGCCCGATGCGCTCGCGCTGGTGCCAGTCACCGTATCGTCGAGGCGCATCAATATATCGCCCTTTTTGACATGCTGTCCCTCGCGGACATAAACCGCCGCGATCACGCCGCCGGTGGGATGGGCGATCTTCTTCACACGCGATTCGACCGTAACCTCTCCAGCACCAACAACCGCACCCTGTGTGCCAATGATCGCGGCGAGCGCGAACAGTCCGAAAAACAGCAGACCAATGGTGATCAGGCCCGCGCGGAAACTGCGGCGCAGCCCTTCCTGCGGATCCTCGATCACCGGAATGAGGTCTGTGCCGGTGCTGACGGTTGCAGGTAGCTGATAACTCATGACGAAGGTTCCGGTTCGCTGACGGGCTGCGGCTCTTGTTCTTCAGATTCTGCATGGGCAGGACGGGTCGCACTACCCTGCTCAGGCTTGATGCGTTTGCGCCGTTCCGCCATGCGCTGCCGTACTTCCTCCTTGAGGCCGAAGTCCAGCATCGTTCCATCGCGCATCACCAACACATGGCTGGCGACCTGCACCAGCGCATTGGCGTTGCCCGCAAGGATTACAATTGCACCTCGCTTGCGGGCCGCCTCTATACTTTGCGTGAACATTTGTTCGCCCGCCATATCGACATGCGCGGTCGGCTCATCGAGCGCGAGCACCAGCGGATCGCTATAAAGAGAGCGGGAAAACGCAATCCTCTGCGCCTGAGACAGCGAGAGGTGAGAACCATTGGGGCCAACAAGCGTATTGTACCCCTCGGGCAGCTTCACGATCATTTCGTGAGCATGGGCAGCCTGCCCCGCCGCTACCACCATCTTGGGGTCCGCCTCTGGATCGAAACGGCCAATATTGTCTGCGACCGAGCCCTCGATGAGCTGGATCGACTGCGGCATATAACCAATATGCGGACCAAGCGCGTCTTCACCCCATTGATCGAGCGCAGCATCATCGAGCCTGATCTTGCCCTGCGCCAGCGGAACTATCCCGGCGATGGCGCGTAATATCGTCGATTTGCCGCAGGCTGATGGCCCGACAATCGCCATTACATCGCCCGCCTGAAGACTGAACTGGATGTTGCGAACCACAGGCTTGCGGAGCCCCGCGGGCATAACCGCGATCCCCTCGCAATCGAGCTTGCGAGTGGGAGGCGGGAGGCGCACTGGGGAGACGGGTGGCATCACCGCACGCAGCAAAGCATCGATCCGCGCCCACCCCTGCCTTGCCGCCACGAACTGTTGCGCCTGATTGATACACGTGACCAGCGGCTCCAGCGCAAGCCATGTGAGCACCGCAGCAGCGAAGGTCACTGCCGGGCTTGCTGAATCGGTGATCGTGAGCGCCGCTCCAATCGCCAGAGCCATGCCGGTCGCAGTGAACAGCAGGGCGCGGGCGATGCTGGCCTTCTGCAACAGCATCGCGCCTGCCCGCTCCATCGCGCGGTTGAGCGATGCGTTGATGAGCATCCAGACCTGACGGGCATGCCCCTTCATCCCCAGCCCACGGATAATGTCGATGTGCGAGCGCCCAAGTATGGAAACGGCCTGCCTGCGAGCCAGCAGCGGCACAACATCCCGCAGGGGTTGCTCCAGCATATTTACCGTCCGCCACAGCATAAAAGACATTCCGCCAGCGAAGAGAAGCAGGCTGAGCGCCAGCCAGCCATGCAAAAACAGCATCACAAACAGCAGGATCGGCACTGCAGCGACATCCACCCATGCCGCAGCGACCGGAGCCTTCAGAAAAACGGATATGGCATCGAGATCACGCACAGCCTGGTCGCCATCGCCTTGGCCCAATGTACTGTCTTCACTGACCCGAGCCGAAACTTCATCTAGCCGGGGCAACACATGGGTAACAATGATGCCCTGCACATGACCAAGCATCTTGCGACGCAGAAAACGGAGATAGCCATGAACCCCAACCAGCGCCAACATCAGGAGAGAGACGCCTACAAGGGTGCTGAGGCTCCGCCCAGGGATCGCCACTTCAAATAACAAGAGGACATAGATACTCGCCGCCACCGGAAATAGTGCGATCATGAAGGATATAGCCGCGATTCCCCAAGCAGCGGGACGCATTTCCCGTACGGCGCGTTGCGCTTCCTCGCTGGTGATCGGTAGTTTCATGGGTATCAGGGCGGTTTCCGGTAATGCTTCTATCAGGCAGCCCAAAAGGGGTGAAGGAAAAACTTTTCATCCATATTTTTACAGCCGTGTGACGAAAGCATGATCTTCCTATGAATATCGGATCTGAAATACCTCCGACGGGCATCCTATTTTTTACTCTAAATTTTGATTGAGCACACTCGTTTCGTTCCAAAACGAAACATTTATAGCCCATTTACTCAATTCACAGCATTAAAACGGCATTTCGTCGCTTTGTAAGAAATTCGTTAACCATGTCCGCTTATTGCGCACTAGCCGAAATATGGTTAACGCCGCCCTACGGCGGTGCAGCAATTCGGTACGGCTTGGGGAAGACGGGAAGTCGGAAATTATAAATATATCATGCGCTTAGGGTCATTACACCTGTCCAGCGTGTGAAGAGATGATAGAGGCGGAGCTTTGGGCAAGGCACGCTTAAAGCTTGGAGGGGTCGCTCCAGGTGTCTGATTTTGCCCGTGATTAGGGCCAACAGACAGTAAGCGCGACACCTCTGTCATTGGAGTGTTAGTGTGACAGTCATTACGGTTAACTCATCTCAATCCCTGATGAACGCGGTCGCGTCCGCTAAAGATGGCGATGTCATCAAGCTCGCGGCAGGTACCTATAGCGGTGTGGTGTTATCAGGCGCCAACTTCCTCAAGGGCGTGACCATCACATCGGCAGATCCGCTGCATCAGGCGGTATTGACCGATCTCATGATCAACAAGTCCAGTGGGCTTACCATTCAAGGTCTTGATCTCGTCAACACGAAGAACATTGACCTTCCATTCCAGATCAGTGCCTCCTCAAACATTGTGATGGATCATCTCGACGTCACGGGTACAGGCAACACCGTCGCTGCTCTCAACTCCCGGCTGATGATTATCCGCAACAGCACCAACGTACAGGTGACGAACAGCGAATTCGCCTATGGCTGGCACGGCATCAGCATGCTGAACAATAAGCAGATCACCATTGCCGATAATTATTTCCATGATCTGCGTACCGACGGCGTACGTGGCGGCGCAAATTCCAACCTGACGATCAAAGCGAACGTCTTTACGAATTTCCACCCAACCGCCACCGATCACCCCGATGCGATTCAGCTTTGGACGATCAACACATCCGGCGTAAGCAGCAACGTCACCATAGATCAGAACATTATCTATCGTGGCACGGGATCTCCCATTCAGGGCATCTTCCTTCAAGACAATTCGGGTAAGCAGCCATTCACCAATTTGACGGTTACCAACAATGTGATCGAAGGCGCACGCTTTAATGGTATCGCAATCAACGGCGCATTAAACGGCACATTGGCGAATAACATCGTCCAGGCCTTTGGCGATCAGCCTTCCGGCATAAGGATGCAGGGTGCGACTGGCGTGACAGTTAGCGGCAACCATGCAACAACCTTCTTCACCAGCTTGAAGGGGATCGACGGGACTGCAGGCAACGCCCTTATCAACATAGCCAATGATCAGGGTGGCGCGACGATCGCTTCCTGGCTCAGCCAGCATTCGAGCTTTATATCCGCATGGCAGGCAAGCGATCCGGCTGTTCTCTATGCGTTGACACATCTGTCTGGGGGTTCGGTTCCCACACCAACACCATCGACCGGTGCGGCCATTGTTTCTAACCAGATGACCACGGCGCTGGCATTGAACACGACGGTCATCTCTACCGACGATGATACCGCAATGATGGACGACGACGATGACTCCATCCTTACCCTGCACCAGGGAATGGTCATCTCTGCTGATGATATCGCGGCAAGTGGCGTTAACGTCATCACCATCGACAGCGGCGCCAGAGGCGCAGTCGATGCGACAGCGGGTACAGATTTGATCGCATTCGCGGTTTCTGCGCCGCCCGCAACCAATGGCAGACCTGTCGTTGTGGGCTTCGAGAGCGGTGTTGATAAAATTTTGGTGGCGGATGACAGCATATTGGCCGGCCAATCGCCCCTGCAATCGATGACCTTCATTGGCACTTCCGGCTTTACCGGCCATGCTGGAGAAATACGTTTCGACGATCGTTCGGCTGGCACAATCGTGCAGGCCGATGTCGATGGTGACGGCATAGCGGATTTAGATTTTATCCTGCGCGACGTGCATGGAGTGAGCGCAAGCGACTTCATAATTTAGGAATCAACCATTCGGAATTAATTTTCCATTTTCTTATTTTATCTAATAAATTCAATAAATTGCTTTATTCGCGGGGTGTAAAAATCACTCCGCGAAATTTTTATATGGTGTCTTTGGCCTTAACCATTGGCGGTAGGCGGCACGCAATAGCTAATCGTTAAAAACGTCTTCATTCGATTAAATCTCAACACATCGCACCCCGATGTGGTCGCAATCGGCGGGAGACATTTTAGTGACAACTTTTAACGTCAGTTCTGTAAGCCAGCTCACCACCGCGCTCTCCAAGGCGCAGAGTGGTGACGTCATCCAGGTTGCGTCAGGCACCTATTCCAACGTTCTGCTGAAAAACTATAACTTTGCAGGCAATGTGACGATCACATCCGCTGATCCAACCAAGCCAGCCGTGTTCACCGACTTTGTGCTGAAGAGCAGCAGCGGGATCACTCTCAAGGGTATGGAGTTCAGCAACCCTGTTCCGGGTAAGGACTTTGCGTTCCAGATTCAGACATCTTCCAACGTCACTCTGGACCACATGAAGGTCCATGGCCCCAACAATATGGGATCGGGTCAGGAAGTCGGCCTGATGATGGTCCGCGGCACCACCAATGTGACCGTGAAGGACTCCGAGTTCTATGATGGTATCCACGGCATCTCGATGCTCGACAATAATGGTCTAAAGATAGCCAACAACTATATCCACGATCTGCGTACCGATGGGTTGCGGGGTGGTGGCAACTCCAACCTGCTGGTGACGCAGAACACCTTCACCGATTTCCATCCGGCAGCGGGCGACCATCCGGACGCGATGCAGCTGTGGACCAATAACACCACGGCGTCTGCAACCAACATTACCTTCTCCGACAACCTCGTCGTGCGCGGCACCGGTGACCCAATCCAGGGCATCTTCATGCGCGACATCGTCGGTAACCTGCCATTCAAGAACCTGACGATCACCGGCAACATGATCGTGGGTGCGCGCTATAACGGCATTGCGGTCGAGCATGTCGATGGCGGCAACATTTCCGGCAACACGGTCGCAGGCTATGTCGGCGAGACATCGTGGATGCGCGCGGACAACTCCGCCAATCTGTCCGTCACCAACAACAACTCCACCAGCTTCATTTCCCAGCTGCAGAATTCTGCTGGCGTCAATGGCAACACCCAGATCGCTTCGATCATGGACCTCGGCATCGGTGTAGTGAGCGCATGGCTGAGCTCGCATATTGGCTTCTCAAGCCACTGGGGCGGCACTGACACGGCACTGATGCACTATCTCGGGCTGGATGCTGCCAATCTTGCCGCCACCACAGCGGCTCGTGCAGTTGTAGTGAACATCACCGGCACCGCTGGCGATGACAAACTCTATACCGATGGAACATCGGACTCGATGGTGGACGCAGGCGCCGGCAACGATGTGATCTTCGGCAACACCACCTTCAATCAGACCATGAAGGGCGGAGCGGGCAACGATGTCTATTATGTCCGTAGTGCCAACACTACGGTCGTGGAAAATGCTGGCGAAGGCACCGATATGGTGCGTGCATCGGTAGATCATACCCTGTCCAGCGATGTCGAAAACCTCTTTCTTGAAGTCGGCGGCCTAACCGGCACCGGCAACACACTCAACAATTCGATCGTTGGCTCGAGTGGCAATGATATTGCCTACGGCATGGACGGCAACGACCTGCTGCGCGGCAACGATGGCGACGACATCCTCTGGGGCGGTAACGGCTTTGACACCCTGCGTGGCGACAATGGCATTGACAAGCTCTACGGTGAAGCTGGTGACGACAGCCTCAATGGCGGTGCCGACAACGACTTCCTAGACGGCGGCATCGGCAACGACTTGTTGATGGGCGGCACCGGTAACGATGTCATGACCGGAGGCGCGGGATGCGACACCTTTCGCTTCTATGCCGCGGACGTTGCAACATATTCGGTTGACCAGATAACCGACTTCACCAGCGGTCAGGACAAGATCGACCTCAAGCAGATCTATCCGGGCGGCGGCCGCTTCAGCTTCATCGGCACGCAGGGCTTCCACAATGTGGTCGGCGAACTGCACTATACGGTCGTTAATGGCTCCGCGGTTGTCGAAGGCGACATCAACGGTGACGGCAAGGCCGACTTCTCGATCAAGCTGGACAATGTAACCAAATTGTCGGCAGCCGACTTTGTGATCTGAGGCTCCTTCCCCTCACGTCCCTCATCCCTGTCGGGCTATCGCTCGGCAGGGATTTTTGTGCGCCGACATCAGCCTGACTGCTTGCCGCTGAACATTTCCACCAGTCGATACCGCAGACCGTTGATCGGATCGTCGACCAGTTTGAACAGGACCGCCGCGATCCCATAGGCCAGTAGCGCGGCTGTCAGCTTCTCCTGAGCAGAGCCATGGACGACAACCATTGCGATTACAGCATAATGCACGAGATAGAGTGCATAGCTATATTCCCCGAACTTGCGATCGAACCGGCTGGATTTACCCCCCAGAGACCGCAAGAGATAGGGGATGAGCGGCAGCATCCAGATAAACGCGTAAATGTCATGATCGAAGGGATAAACGTCACGCTTTATGAAAAAAGGCGTGAACCATGTGGCTGCGGTCGTCATTAAAAACGCAAGGAGTGAAAGAATGGCCGTACGAAGCTGCGGTACCCATCGGGTCTGATCTGCCCATGCGCCTGCAAGAAAGGCGGGCAGATATAAAAACGCTGTTTTCACCGCCACCTGGGGCAACAGCACCCACGCCAATCCGGCACAAAGCAGCACCGCCACAAATGTAATCAACGGCAAGCGCCTCAAAGCGGGCAACAGCAGCGGGCACAGCAGATAATATTGCATCTCGATGTCGAGAGACCAGGATACGCCTGTCGGATCATGCTCGGTAGACGCGATGCCGAACAGAAATATATTCTCGATCGACAGCGGGATACCCCGGATCAGCCCGGTGCCGATGGAAACCACAAGAAACAGCGGATAAATGCGCAGCGCACGCGCCAGATAAAAGCGCATGAACTGCTTTTCCTCGAACTTCTCGGTCCAGATGCGCGAGGTCCAGTACCCACTGAGGAAAAAGAACATAACCACGCCAAGGCGACCAATGTCATAGGCCGACATATGCGATATGAGTACAGCCGTGGCGAGAAGCACACGAACCGCACCCGGCGGACATATCAGCAGATCCCCGCCTTTTGAACGCCAACTTTCAGTGAGGCTCTGCCTACTCGGTATCGCAGTCATTGACGTATCTCATGGTCAATATGCGGCGCTTGGTGCAGGCTCATGCCGCTCGTGTCATGGGCTATCGGCATATTAGGATGCGATCCGAAACGCTTTTTCAGCCAACGCCGAAGCGGTTCATCATAGAGCTTCATGCATATCCACGAAATGATCAGGACGCCAATGACACGCGCGGCACCCTGTATCGGACCGGGATCACCCATCGAGAGATGAGTCATGATCAACACTGCACTTATGAGCTTCAGCACCGGCTCGTGCAGGATATAGATCGGGTAAGACAGCGCACCGCTCAACTGTGCAGGCCAAAGCATCTTTGGTTGCCAGCGCGCCGTGGAGAGAATGATCGCCGGATAGAGCAGGAAAATCGCGAGTGGATCGAAATAAGCGGCGGCGGGAGACTTGGGCGGAAGGAGAGTAAAACTGGCGATTAGCAGAATGATGCCCGACCATTTCATCCGTAGCCATGGCAATTTCCCCTCACGATAGAAGCGCAATAGCACCACGCCCATGAAGAACGAGAGCGTGACGCGAGGGAAGCCATAAAGCAGAATATGCGTCTCCGCGCCCACTGCGAACAGTCCGGGCACTGTGAAGCAGGCATAGAGCACGGGAAGCGAAGAGATGGCAATAATCGCGTAAATCCGCCTGCTCGTCAGATGCACAGCGATCTGGGCGAAAATAAGGTTTGCGATCAGCTCCCAGAAGATCGACCAGTTAGGAGGATCGACAAGAAAAGGATGCTCCGCCCATGGTGCTGGCAGAGGAATGAAACCGAACAGATAGGTGAGCAACGGATAGGGCGGTCGCTCTGTCCGCCCGGTGTGAATTTCCGCCAGCAACACAACCAGACCCAGCGCCGATCCAAGAATGATCATCGGGTGCAGTCGAATGAGCCGGTCCTTGACGAAAGGCCAGAACGAGCCCTTCTCGCGCACCCGCGCGCCATAGGCATGGGCAATCACGAAACCGCTCAACATGAAAAAGAAATCGACCGCGAGATGGGAGTGGCCGAAAAACTGATCTCCGCCGAACCATCCGCGGCGGTGCAGCAGGATTACCGACAGCGCCGCGAGGCCACGCAGACCATCCAGCGCCTCAAATTTTTCCTTCATGCGCTCCACTAATCGCCAATGTGCTGCTGGATGACATAGACCGGTCGCTGCTTCACCTCGACCAGGATACGGCCGACATATTCGCCAAGCACGCCAAGCGAGAGAAGCTGTAGTCCGCCCAGAAAGAGAATGGCGACAATGAGCGAGGCATAACCTGCAACATCCGTTCCGAACAGGATCGTGCGGATAACGATGAACGAAGCGTAGAGTAGGGCCAGAAAGGCGATGAACCCGCCGAGATAGCTCCATATCTTGAGTGGCATGGTCGAACCCGAAGTGATGCCATCAAGCGCAAGCCGCCACAACTTCCAGTAATTGAATTTGGTGGTGCCGACCGTGCGCTCGGCGCGCTCATATTCCACCGCAGCCGAGCGAAAGCCGCTCCATGCGAACAGGCCCTTCATGAAGCGATTGCGCTCCGGCAGCGCCTTGATGACATCGACCACGCGGCGGTCGAGCAGGCGGAAATCGCCCGCATGCTCCGGAATCTTGTCATCGCTGATCCAGTTGTGCGCGCGATAATACCAGTCCGCCGTCAGTCTTTTGGGCAGCGGGTCGCTCGTTCGGTTGGCGCGTACACCATAGACGACTTCATAGCCCTCACGCCATTTCGCCAGCATCGGACCGACAACTTCGGGCGGATCTTGCATATCGACGTCCATCGGCACGACGACCTGCCCACGCGCATGATCGAGACCGGCAGTGAGCGCCGCTTCCTTGCCGAAATTGCGTGAAAGCGAGAGGCCGCGCACTCTGGCATCGGCCTTGTTCGCGAGCATGATCTTCGCGAGCGTCGCGTCAGTCGAGCCATCATCGATGAAGAGGATCTCCCAGCCTTCGGGCTCTTTCAGCGCGTCAAGCACGCCGTTCACCCGGCCGATAAAAATATCGATCGCGTCTTCCTCATTTTTGACCGGCACGATGACGCTGATGAGTGGGCCAGAACTCGCCATCTTTATTCCCCAATAATTCCCATTTTATCGGTTACGCTGATCAGCGGAACACCCAGACGCGATTGAGCATAAACACCAATAGCGGCGTTACAAACAAAACCAATGGTAAAGGCGACCATGTCGGAAATGCCATATATTGCACGCAGAGCCATACCCATAGGCTGTTAACTGCGAATCCCACCAAGGCAACGATCAGGTAGCGTGAGCCATGCACCAGCGCCTTTCGCTCGGCCCCGTGCCCGGCAAAGCTCCATTTGCTTTGCAGATGATAGCCGACAATGAAAGCGACGATGAATCCGATTGTCCAAGTGAGATTCGGATCAAGTGCGAACAGCTTGATCCCCGCCCAATAGACGACGAAATTCACCATCGTCACAAATACGCCTACCAGACCGAAGCGTATGAATTGACTGATCACCGCATAAGCTGGATGCTGTTCGGCGAAAGCCAGTGCTCTTGCACCAACTCTGCCGATATTCATTGCTTCTCCAAAAGCATGAAGCGTCCTGCGCGCGCCAGAGTGCTGAAACCGGCGATCTGCCCTGTTGGATAATCGCATGCGAGGTAATAACGGAAGCCCGGTTGTGAGGCCGCAAGCGGATCATCATGCGACGTACTGACAAGCTTGGCGCGACCGGTCAATTCCGCAAGCTCGCCTCTAAGGGCAAGCGGCTGTTGCGTGGGGTTTGCGAACAATGGCGCCGGATGCCCAAACAAAGGCACAACCAGCGGAGGGTACATTTCACAGCGCCTCCCATTCGTGATGCGATCCCGCGTCTCGGGAGGGCTGGCCGGGCCAATCACAGCGCTTGAAGGCGCTTTCTGCATCACCGCAGAGAAATCCTTATAATCATCGTTGTAGCCCATAAAGCCGATCATATTGGTGCCCACACGCACCAGAAAAATGAGCGCAAGCGCTGCAATCAGAATTGAGCGGCCTTTGCCCTCTCTCCAGTTTGCTCCGATACCGACCGCAGCTGCGACCAGCATGGCACAGAGCAGTGGGATACGCTCGGCGATCTTGCCTACACCAAATAAGGATGGCGGCGTCACCACGCATAAGAGAGCCGCTACGATAACGAGTGGAATAGCCACAGGTTCAATCCGGATTGTGCGCATGCGCATGGCCCAGACACCAACACCCAATATGAAAATCAAGCTCAAGGCATCCAGCAGTAGCCATGAGCTATCCGCGACCCTTAAGATGGCATTCAACTGATAGAGGCCAATTTCCATCAACCTGCTGAAGAGCGAACCTGGAGCATCATGGTTCGCCAATATGGCCTCGGCAGACTGCCCAGCCTGCGCCGTTGGCGTCATGCGGAACAGGATAGCAGGAACCACAGCCTGCACTGCCACAGCCACTGCGGGCCATAGCAACCCTGAAATCTTACGCGGCCGCGACAATCTCCAGCGCCCGAATTCGAGCATCGAGAGCATAATGCCATAAAGCGCGAAGGCGAAGCCGTGGCATAGGAAAATGATGCCCGCAAAAATCGAGCACACCAGCGAAGCCAGCCACAAATTACGCTCACGAAGCTTCAACCACAAGGCCAGGCACCAGAAGCTGAGTCCATTTCCCAGCAGGAAGTTCGCGAAGCCCCAGACAAAGATATAGCTGTAGAGCAATATGCTGGCCAGAAGAGCGGTCACAAGCGTAACGCGTCCGTTCAGGGCACGAGAAAGCGCCAGTACGCCTCCATATTGAACAGCGAAGATCATGATGATGATGGCTTTTGCCGCAGCTAAAGGGGGCAGCATATGGAACACAGGCATTGCCAACACATCAAGCCCCAGATTGGGCAACAGCTTCCACGCCAGCGCGTAATTCTCGCGCAACGCAATATGCTGATCAAGATGGGTCAGTACATAATAACGCGCCACATGATTATAGAAGTCGATCGTCGGGATAATGGGTGTAACAGCAAGCGGCAGCAGCGATATCAGAAAAATTGACAGGATTGCGATCAATGACAGGCGGGATGAAGCGCCCCTATCAGAGACTCTCAACCCATCCTGCTCTTGCAGAAAGGAGGACGTTTGTCTCTGAACCACCCACACCACCTTTTGCCCGACAGCAAAGCTAGAATAGCCGAACATTCTGTCGCGATCTGTCATTGAAAGACAAACACCCGCGTTCGTTATGAATATTCTGACCCGATATATAACTGCTATTCCCATAGCAATTAGGCCAAAGGTGTAAAACCATTCCTAACCAACCTATCGGAAGTTAGTGGCAATCTGGCTATGGAAACGAGCCGAGATATTAAAAGCCGCCCCTCTCAAAGAGGAGCGGCTCTTTAATTTGTATCATGATGGAAGGGCGAGGCGCCCATCCAATCAGGCAGCGAAAGCGACCTTTACTGTGCGGCGACGCATGGAATAGCCTACCGCGCCAAGGCCAAGGATCATCATCGCCCATGTGGCCGGCTCCGGCACCGATGCGAAACTGATCGTACCTGTGTAGCTCCCCAACTTCTGGGCCGAGCCCTTGATCGTCAGCGTCTGTAGGCCCGCTGCAACAGGCTGGTTGACAAGCTGAAGCAGCTCAACAGCGCCCTTGGAAACTACACTTAGCGCAGTGCCATTGAAGAAAACGCCATTGTTGAGGAAATTGACGTTGGTCAGCGGGCCTGAGATCGATGAGTTGATCGTCACCGAGGCCTTGCCTGCCGAGGGGAATGTGAAAGTGTACACATCGGTGAAGCCGCCGCCGCCAGCCGGAGATGGCGTGTTGCCAAACGGGATTACGAGAACGGCCGCGCTGGCCGCAGAAGAAGCGCCAATGGCGAGCGTAGCAGCTATGGCAGCGCCTGCGATTTTCTTCGTGAACTTCATGATGCTCAGTCTCCCTGTTCGATCTGGACGCACAGCCAAACCTTACCAATCATGGTTAATATGTTATGAATATTGCCGCGTTGCAACAGAAGTTTTGCATTTTTAAGCCGCAGCGCAACAATTCATCGCACTTTTAGGTCCATTTGGGGATGAATAGCGCTGATATGCGCCTTTGCCCTCGTATAAAGTGTCCCGTTTTAGGACAGGTCGAGGTAGAAACTGCATTAGATGGTTTCGTAGCCAAATGTTGCCAAATCAACCGGGCAAAAGGTTTGTAGCTGTGTATTGGAACTGGCGTAACGGCCTGCATAGCCTGCAATCAAGCTTTGAAACTCGGTTGTCTTGCCACGGAATAAGGGCGTTTTTCTATATCCCATACTTCGAAACATCGACCCTATTTTCGCAGACCAGTTCCCGAAACCACTTTCACTGAACGCGCTGGAAACGAAATGATTGCCCAATCTCAGAAATGGCACGCCCGCAGGGGATGGGCTGATATTTCGGCCTTCCGCTTTCCCTTTATCCTGCGCGGCAAGGTCAATGTCTCGCCCCGTAAATCGGGCTATTTCGGCGACAAAGGCCTGCTCATCGCGCTGCAACAATTCCTGTGGCAATACGAGCACACGATTTTTGCCAAATAGCGCCGCGTAACACTCCGCCAGACGATCATATTGATAAACATCCGGGTCGAAGGCAGAGAACTCCGGGTAACGCGGAGGCTGGTAGAATGCTTCAGGGCTGCGGCGCCCATATGCCTTGAGATACTGGATATACACCGCTCGTAACATGCCCGGCTGCGAACGGACAGTTAGCAGGATGTATGCATTATCAAATAACGCCTTGAGTTTGCGCGCGTGAACGCCCGCCTCACGCGCGCCGTTGAAAGGGTTTCCGCATAGCCCTTCTTCGGAAAGAACCGCGAGAGCACCAACCGCAGAGCTACTGCGCGCCGCTTCAAACGCAACTTTTGCTGCGCCAGCGTCAAAGGCGAATTCATGTGGATCGATGATATGATCATATACAAGCTGGCGGGTCCAAGGCTGCACAAAGCTCCACCCATTGGCGAACACGACCTCCTGCAAATATGTCGTGCCAGTCTTGTGAAAACCGGGATGGATCAGCACAGGTTCAGACATGCCTGTCTATCCGTAATGGTGTCTTGCCGCTCGCCATGCGCATAGTGCATAGCGGGGACAAGTGAAAAATCCATTGGCGTTTCACATTATTCATAGCCAAATTCTTATCTGGCGCGGCGGTGTCTTCAGACTGCATGATGTACTAACGGCGATGAGACGATAGATTGGACGGATGAACATGGTCGACCAGACATCAGGCAAAAGAGGATTGCGGCGCTTGCTGTATGGCAAGGGTTTCTTACTTGCCGTGCTTGCAATCGGCGCGCCCGCAATCGCTGCTGTGATCATCACCAGCCACAAGACCGATGCCGAACGCGCAGTGGAGCAGTGGAGCGAGCAAACCTATGGCGAACGTGCCGCATCCGCACTGCATGCCGTTGCCGAGAAAGTAGGCGTTGCAGCTGGCAAAGGCTTGATCGTGTCTTCCGAGCAAGAGCTGCGCAAGGCCGTAGAAGCCGCAAAAGATGGTGACGTGATCCGTCTGGCACCCGGTACCTATCCACATATTGGGCTGGGAAACATCAATAAAGAAGGCGAAGTAACAATTACTTCTGCTGATCCCGCCAATCCGTCAGTAATTTCGCAGCTCGTAATCCGCCAGAGTTCGGGTCTGACATTGCGTGGTCTCGAACTGGCTGCCGATGCCAGCGCTGCCCCGCCCGAAGCACCGGGCGCTACGGGCGAGGAGGGCGCCGATAGCGGAGGCGAAGGCAGCGGCAAGCCCATGAGCAAGGCCGAACTCCGCGCACAATGGCTCAAAAACCGGGAAGCCCGACAGGCTGCCGGGCGGGCCGCCGAAGAGAACATGGGTCGGGAACCTCAACAACGCACTGCCGAAGGTAACGCGGACGACAGGCCCGGAGCAGCAGGAAACCGCAACGCGGGCATAGCAGGCCGTATCAGCTTTCCGTTTATTGTCCTGGGAAGCGAGCGCATCACGCTCGACCGGCTGAACATCCACGGGCCGTTCGACAACAAATCCGCCGCATATCGCATCACCGCATTGATGGTGCGCGGCAGCAAGCAGGTCACGCTTTCCAACAACCGCTTCCATAACTTGCGAAATGGTATGGGAATGCTGGACCTTGACGGCATCACTATCCGTGACAACGAGTTTAGCGACATACGCTCGGATGGTCTGCATGGCGGTGATATTTCCAACGCCGATATTAGTGGCAATATCTTTACCGACTTCCATCCCGATCCGGCTGACCACCCGGATGCGATGCAGCTCTGGTCCACGCCGCGTGGTGTGACGCTGGAGAATATTACAATCCGCGACAATATGGTCGTGCGCGGTAGCGGCTCACCAATGCAAGGTGTGTTCCTGCGTGATGTTAAAAACCAGCAGGCGTTCCACAATGTACAGATCCGTGACAACCTCGTTTTAGGCGGACTTTATAATGGCATAGCGGTCTGCTGTATGCAGGGCGGGGTCATCGAAGGCAATCAGGTTATCAACTATCCGGATCGCCCGCAATCATGGATCCGAGTGGTGAACGGTCAGTCGATTTCCGTGCGCAACAACATTGCATCCAAATATCTTATTAATGGCACCGGAGTAGAACAATCCGGCAACAAGACCGAGCAGCGCGGACGCATTAATGAGGCCGCTTTGCTGGAAGAGTGGCTCAAGGCAAAACCATCTCGCCGCAGGACCGACAGCATCCTACAAGCGAGGCTTTTGGAGAAACGCGGCTCGTGAAGCGAATTTTCAACTTTCCTGCGCTAGGGCTATGCAGCGTACCGTGCTGGAGACTTGAATGCCGTTGCTGATACACCCGGGGTTTCACAAGACCGGGACGACATGGCTGCAACAGCAATTGTTCAGCGACACCAAATATTTCAATATGCTCTTCAGCCATGAGGACATCGACCGGCTATTCATCCGTCCACACACACTGACATTTTCGGCCGAGGACACAGCGCGTGAGGTGAAGGCCGCGTGTAGCCCTGAAGGCAGCCCTATGATTGACGTAATTTCATCGGAAACCCTCTCCGGCGAAATGTTTACCGGTTCGCGCCTTAGCGCCTTGGTAGCCGAGCGACTGGCAGATACGTGCAAGCCAGCGAAAATCCTGCTCACCGTGCGCTCGCAGCTCGCAGTGACCAGGTCGATTTACATCCAGTATCTAAAGCGCGGCGGAAGGCTCTCGATAGAAGCGTTTCTCGGTTATCAGCCAGAGCCCAATTATGGCTGGTTCAACGCCGATGTCATTCATTATGGGCGGTTGGCGCAGCATTATGGCACTCTGTTTGGTGACGAGAATGTACTGGTGCTGCCACAAGAGCTCATGGCGAAGGACCGGCAGGCGTGGCTCGGCCATTTGTTCCGCTTCGTGACTGGCGAGGATTTTTCTGGAGATCTCTCGGTCGATGCGCGTCCGCGCGAAGGAGTCAGCCCACCCGCCAGTGGCATGGCGCTACTGCGAACAGCCAATCTGTTTCGCAAGGGACCATTGAGTCCTAATGCGGCTACATCTCTTGGCTGGCTGGGCACATTACTGCATCGCACCGCCTACAAATGGAAGCTAGGCGACAAGGAGGCGCAAATGCATCTTAAAGATGTGATCGCCGCTCATTTCGCAGGACAATTCGGTGAAACCAACCGGCTATTGCAGGGTTATTGCCCCGTCGATCTCGCCACACTCGGTTACGAAATGACGTGAAGGCCGCCTACTCGATCAGTCCGTGATCTTGTCGAGAAAGGGTATACGCCGGAAGATCTGCGCCTTGACGATGATCGGCCCGACCAAACCTGCAAGCAGCAAAATCGGCAGAAAGATCATGAAGCGCGGGCCATGCCAGTTCATAAACAGGTACAGCACGCCTTTCGCCACCCCGATGCCTATGGTGTTGAGCAAGTATATCGAGAAGCTGTAGCGGCCAAAAATATCGAGCAGTTTCGACTTCTGCATCCACGCGCGACGCGCCAGCCCATGGAGCGCGGGAATCGACGTCAATCCGCAGGCGATCAGTGAGAGCATGAAGATGCCCGACATACGCGTCAGAATGATCGTGGCGATGAAAACTATCCAGAACAGCCAGAGATAACGATCCATGATCTCCAGCCATTTCTCGCGATAGGTGATGGCAACACCACCCGCGAAGAAATAGCCGATGAAGAGGCAGAAGCGGTCGAGATAGAGAATCTGCGTAACTAGGAGCAAGCTCAACGGAAGCGTTACAACAAACCAGAACAGCGGCGAGCGAACTAGACGGAGTGCTAGCGCAGCAAAGATCGTCATCTCGAACAACACGAATACATACCAGACAGATTTCGCCGCACTTCCGCCTGTCCATAGGAACAGATTAATGAAGTCTATGAGCATGTTGCTCGCAACATTGTCGACGTGGATAAACCGCTCGGCCACATGCTTGCCTACAATGATAAGCAGGCCGAACAGTATGAACGGCACAAGCAAACGCTCCGCACGCCGCTTTACAAACGCTCCAAAGTTACCACGCGCGCGCGACGCCGCGTCCGTGTAGAAGAATATATAGCCGCTTAAGTATATGAAGAACGGCATGTGAAAGGCGTAAAGCGCGGTGCGGATGACGATATACCAGTCATTGCCGTGCGGCGGTGGGCCGGTGACGATATGACCGAACACCACGAGGAATATCGCTAGGCCCTTGGCAATCGTGATGTCATGAAGATAGCCGCGTCCGCCCTGAGAGCTGCCCATTGCATTGCTCTTGAGGTCGGTGCTGGCATTATTCATGCGAATTTGATCCTGCATTTACGAACATTAAGTCAACACTGTTGTAATGGTGGCGGGTTATCGGGCAAAAGCAGTAATTGCAAATCATTGCAGAATATTTGAGATCGGCCTCGAACGCCAAATTTTTAGGGACGGCATGATGTTGAGAAACACTGTTTTGAGGTGGAAGTGGCGCAGAACTGCGCCAGCCCCCATCAGCTATCCGGTTCTCGCCGATTATCATCGCTCTACGCTGACGCCCAAGGGGCAGCGCCGCTGGATCATCGCCTTTTTCCTTATAAATTTCGTGCTTGGCTTCTGGTTTTCGTTGCTACCGATTGACATGAAGCCTCTGGTCACGTCGCCGCTATTCGTGATGGCGGCATTCATCGTGTGGCTGCTGCCCGAGACTGGCAGGCCACCGACGACGATGATGACCAAGATGTTCTTCGCCTATTTCATAGCGCTCATCCTCTGGCCTTATTATCTGGCGATCCAGATACCGGGGGCACCGCTGATCGAAATCAGGCGCGCGTTCCTGTTTCTATCTGTCTTCTTCTTTCTGGTGAGCCTGTCGGTATCGCATCGATTCATCGGCGAGATGAAACAGATTCTTGCTGCCAGCCCGCTGTTTATGAAGTTCTTCTATGGCTTCATTCTGGCGCAGACATTCTCGCTACTTGGCACACAGGATCCCACAGGCGGCACGTTGAGTTTCGTCAAGAATCAGCTCGCATGGACGGGCGTATTCTTCATTGCGGTTTATGTGCTCTCGAAACCGGGTCAGATATTACGCTTTTCCAATCTCATCCGTATTGTCGCAACCATTCTCGCGATCATGGCGCTGTTTGAATATCGCAATCAGGGGATTTTGTGGGCTAAACATATCCCCTCATTCCTGGCGGTGAGCGACCCGGCTATGGAGCGCCTGCTCAGTCCCGTGTTCCGCGATGGCGATTATCGTGTGACAGGGACGTTCTCCGTTTCGCTCTGCTTCGCGGAGTTCCTCTCGCTGACCATACCCTTCTTCCTGCAATATCTGGTGAACGGCAGAAACAAGTTACACAAAATCGTTGTCGTTGTCTGTGACCTGCTCGTGATCAATGCGATCCTGCTCACGCAGGCACGTGTCGGCCTGGTTGGTATCATGGTCACGCATGGAATTTACGGCTTCATCTGGTCAATCCGTTTTTGGCGCACCCACAAGGATAGCCTGTTTGGGCCCATGCTGGCCCTGAGCTATCCTGCGGCGCTCACCGTTTTCGCACTGGCTATGATCTTCATTGGCAGGCTCCGGCAGACATGGATGGGCGACAGCTCCACGGCCGCAAGCACCCTAGGCCGTCTCGATCAAGCAAAGAAGTTCCCGTCCGTATTCATTCACCGCCCATTGTTCGGATATGGGCCTAACCAGGCAGGGCGCGCACTCGATTTCCGCAATCAGGCAGGTGAAATGTCGATCGACAGCTCCCTGCTCTCAATCCCGCTCAGCTATGGGGCATTTGGCATGATATGCTATTATGCCATGTTTATCACATTGCTCATCGGCGGCATGCGGCTGGCTTTCGAGGCCACGGAGGAAGAAGCAAGCTACGCCATGCCTTTTGCGGTGACGATCGCAGCCTGGCTCACCTCACGCATCGTGCTGGCGCAAGAGGACAATGCTTCCTTCATGTATATGATGTTGGCTGCAATCGTAGCGCTGGCGTTTCAGCGCAAGTCGAAAGACGATCAGATGGCACGCATGATAGCCAAGCCGTTAGCTGGCGCGGTCTGAAAGACTGATCCGAAGGGAGATTGTTATCCCGTCGTCAAGGTCCGATATAAGGCCGATGACGATTCAGATCCGTACCAACCTCGCCGAGCCTGAAACCGGCCAGAGCTTCATACCGCATCGCCCCGCCCGCCCGGAGAAGGTGGAAGGGGGCAAGCTGTTCAAGCTGGTGTCGGACTATCAGCCCGCGGGCGACCAGCCGCGCGCGATTGACGAACTGGTGGGCGCCGCGAACGCGGGCGAGAAGGATCAGGTACTCTTGGGTGTCACCGGATCGGGCAAGACCTTCACGATGGCGAAGGTGATAGAGGCGGTGCAGCGCCCCGCGCTCGTACTCGCGCCCAATAAGATCCTCGCCGCGCAGCTTTATGGCGAGTTCAAGAGTTTCTTTCCGGATAATGCTGTCGAATATTTCGTCTCATACTACGACTATTACCAACCCGAAGCCTATGTGCCGCGCTCCGACACCTATATCGAGAAGGAAAGTAGCGTAAACGAGGCGATCGACCGCATGCGGCATTCGGCAACGCGCGCGCTACTGGAGCGGGACGATGTTCTGATCGTCGCCTCGGTCTCCTGCCTCTACGGCATCGGCTCGGTCGAAACCTATGCGGCGATGACCTGCTCCTTGAAGAAAGGGCAGGTGGAGGACCAGCGCGAGATCATCCGCAAGCTCGTCGCCATGCAATATAAACGCAACGATGCGGCATTCTTTCGCGGTACATTCCGGGTGCGCGGCGACAATCTGGAGGTGTTCCCAAGCCATTATGAGGATAATGCGTGGCGGATCAGCTTCTTTGGCGACGAAATCGAGGAGATCAGCGAGTTCGATCCGCTGACCGGCAAGACCTCGGCAAAGCTCGATTACATTACTATCTACCCCAACTCCCACCACGTCACCCCTGGCCCGACGCTCAAACAGGCGATGGAGGGCATCAAGGCCGAGCTGGCTGTCCGGCTGGCGGACTTGAACGCGCAGAACAAGCTGCTGGAGGCGCAGCGGCTGGAGCAGCGCACCAATTTCGACCTCGAAATGATCGCCGCGACGGGAAACTGCGCGGGGATCGAGAACTACAGCCGCTTCCTTACCGGACGCATGCCCGGCGAGCCGCCGCCGACATTGTTCGAATATCTGCCCGAAAATGCGATCCTGTTTGTTGACGAAAGTCACCAGACCATCCCACAGCTGGGCGCGATGGCGCGCGGGGACCACAAGCGTAAATCGACGCTCGCGGAATATGGCTTCCGCCTGCCGAGCTGCATCGACAACCGGCCTTTGCGCTTCAACGAGTGGGACGCGATGCGCCCGCAGACCGTCTCCGTCTCCGCCACGCCCGGCGGCTGGGAGCTGGAGCGCACCGGCGGCGTGTTCACCGAGCAGGTGATCCGCCCGACCGGCCTCATCGACCCGCCGGTCGAGATCCGTCCGGTCGAGGATCAGGTGCAGGATATGATCCACGAGGCGCGGCTGACGGCAGAGAAGGGCTATCGCACGCTTGTGACCACCCTCACCAAGCGCATGGCGGAGGACTTGACCGAGTTCATGCACGAGGCGGGCGTCAAAGTGCGGTACATGCACTCCGATGTCGAAACGCTGGAACGCATCGAGCTGATCCGCGATCTGCGCCTCGGCGTTTATGATGTGCTGGTCGGCATCAACCTCTTGCGCGAGGGGCTGGATATTCCGGAATGCGGCCTCGTCGGCATATTGGATGCAGACAAGGAAGGCTTTCTGCGCTCCGAAACCTCGCTGATCCAGACGATCGGCCGCGCCGCGCGCAATGTGGACGGGCGTGTGATCCTCTACGCCGACAAGATCACCGGCAGCATGGAACGCGCGCTCGCGGAGACGGCACGCAGACGCGAGAAGCAGGAGGAATATAACCTCGCGCACGGCATCACGCCGACCACGATCAAGCGCCAGATCGGCGACATCATCGCCGATGTATCGAACCGCGACGGCCTAATAGTGGAGATCGACGAGAGCACGCCGCATCTCGTCGGCCATAATCTCCGCAGCCATATCGAGGAGCTGGAGAAGAAGATGCGCGCCGCCGCCGCCGATCTGGAGTTCGAGGAAGCGGCGCGGCTGCGCGACGAGATCAAGCAACTAGAGGCAAGCGAGTTGGGCCTCCCCGCCCACCCGCAAGCGAACACCCGCCCGCTTGGCCGCGCCACCGAGGGCAAGCCGGGGACGCGGAAGCTGAGGTTTGGAAAGACGCAGAGAAAGTTCTGATACACTTGCCTGCCCGCTAACCAATTCTCCTCACCGCCCCTTAAAGCGCGTCGATATATCCGGCTCAATCGGAGCGAAGGGTATATATGGACGCGATTGGCACAGCATTGTCAGGAATACGGGCGGCAACGCTTCGGCTTGACGTGTCCGCAAACAATATCGCCAATACCAACTCGACCGGGCCGACACCCGCATCCGCAAACCAGTCCGGCGCACAGGTCTATCAGCCGCTTTCCGTGCAGCAGTCGCCGCTCCAAAATGGTGGCGTTTCGGCGCAGGTCGTCCGCTCGGATAAGCCTGCAGTGCCCACTTACGATCCCGCCTCGCCTTATGCCGATGCGCAAGACATGATCGCGTCACCCGATGTCGATATTGTCAGCGAAATGATCGATCAGCTCACCGCCAAGCTCACTTATGACGCCAATCTCTCCGTGATGAAAACAGCCGACGAGATGCAGCAGAGCCTGATCCGCCGCTGGGCATAAGTCTTTGACCTCTCCCGCTGGAGGCCGCAATGTGGCCTCATAAATGATGCGAGCGATTCGCATATCGAGGAGAGTATTATGCGTAAGCTATCGACCTTCCTTCTTTCTGCCGCCCTGATGAGCTTTTCACCAGTCGCCGGACATGCCAATAACACCGCATCCTCTATCGCCAGCGCAATCAGTGCTCCGGGCCGACCCGCCAACGCCGTTGCGCTGGACGAGAGCCGCAAGCCTGCCGCCATCCTCTCCTTCCTCGGCCTTAAGCCCGGCATGCACGCAGCCGACCTTCTATCCGGCACGGGTTATTGGGCTGAGATCATGGCGCGTGTCGTGGGCCCGAAGGGACACGTTATCGCCTATCAGCCGGACCAGTTTTACAATGACAGCGATGGCGCAGCGATATGGAACGGTCTGCTGTCGCGCGAGAAGAACGTCACCATGACGCGCTATCCGTTCGAACACTTTGTGGCGCCAGCTTCCAGCATCGACTTCGCGATCAGCAATCTCAATTATCACGACCAATATTGGGAGTCGGTGGAATACAGGATCTCCCGCTCCGAACCCGATGAATATGTTGCCGCGCTCTACACCGCGATGAAGCCGGGTGGCATCGTCGGCATAATAGACCATGTGGGCTCGCCGGGAGACACGCGCGATATCGTCAACAAGCTGCACCGTATCGACCCTGCTGTGGTGAAGGCGGATTTCGAGAAAGCCGGTTTTGTACTCGAGGCAACCAGCGATCTGCTGCGAAGCCCTGAAGACGATCATACCAAGCTGGTCTTCGATCCGACAATACGCGGCAAGACAGACCGTTTCGTCTTCAAATTCCGCAAACCGAAATGAGCCCAGCGCAGTCGATGCCCGATTGGTCGTTCCTGTCGGTGCCGACCGCTTGAGTTCTGCTAGACCTTTGTCTTATCCGGGCAGATCTATGCGTCACACCATCCCTTTCGCGTCATCGGCTTGCCTATTCCTCATGGTCGCCGCCTGCGTTCCCGCGCCCGCGCCGCAATCGGCACCGCCCCCACCTCCGACTATCGCCGCCCCTCCGCCTGCCAGCCTGTCCGCAGACTGGAGGGATTGGCCGGTCGCTGCCGGTGACTGGAGTTATCGCAGAGTGGATGGCGGGTCACTTGCCAGTTACAGTGCGCCGGGTGCAGCGGCACAACTCACTATCCGGTGCGAGACGGCAAGCCATAGTCTCACTGTTTCCCGCGCCGCGTACGGCATGCCCGAACAGATTGTCGGGCAAATGACGGTCCACACCAGCTTTGGTGATGCGCAATGGCCGGTCATCGCGGGTCAGGCACCCGGTGCGGACACTCCTTATGCCGTTGCCACGCGCGCTGCGGCGGATGGGACATTCGACAAGATAGCCTACAGCCGTGGCCGTTTCGCCATCGAGGCTCCCGGCACCCAGTCGATCTCTGTGCCTGCGTGGGCAGAGGTTTCACGCGTGATAGAGGATTGCCGGGGCTAGAACCCTGCGGCGCTGCGTCGTTCTCTCGGCGGACGGCGTAGTATGATTCGAAAAAATATAAATACAAGCCTTGATCGCAAAGCCTTTATGACTCACATTCCGGGTGTGGCCGATGGTTTTCGAAGCGTCTGGTCTGACAGAACCCCGGTTACGCAGGCTTCAACAGCGCGAAAGGAGGTGATCCGATGTCTCATGGTTCAGCAAGAGGGTCGGACAAGTCCGTTCGGGGGATGCGCAGCTAAGCGGCGACAAAAGCGCCGCATTGCACCAGCCGGTAGCGCGCGGATGACATGAGCGCACCTCCCCGGTAAATGCAAACAAGCGCGAGTTCCATTTCCCGAATCTGGGTCAGCCTTCCGACCGCTGACCATGTCATGATGGGCCGTCAGAGAGGGAAACCGCTCTGGCGGCCCCTCTCATTTTGGATCTTATCGCGCCAGTAGCATCCGCACCTGCGAGGCCAGCTCCGCAAGCATCGCCACACTGGGTACGGCGGTATTCTGCGCGCGGGCGAGCTGATGCCGGAACTGGGCAATGCGTTGAGCCTCTGCTTCAAGCCACTGGTCCGCATGCTTCGCGGCTTCTTGCCCGCCCAACCGCGCGATCAGATCGAGCCGCACCCGCTGCATATCGTGGCCGATGCCGGAAAGCAGCTGCCGCTCCCATGGATCGCTGGGTTCGAGTTTCGCTGCAGCTTCCTGTAACCAGTGAATGCCGGTCGCATCGCCCAGGCGCACCATGGCGCGTGTGATGTCCAGTACATCGCCACCTGTCTGATTGCTGAGGCCAGCAATACCGATAACGCCATCCAGCTCATGCATATGCGAGGCCCGCTGGGCCAGATGACCCGGCACGCCCTGAAGCTCCAGCTCATCCTCCATTGTAGCGGTACGGAGCAACAATGCCTCGGTCAGAATATTGTCCACATCGCTATCCATGCGTTCGACGCCAGCCCGCAGCTGATCCACTGCTGCCCCGGGCTGGAAGCCCGCAGGCATCTCACGGATCACCAACGCCATGTGCTGGCGCATGGCTTCGGAAATAAGCCCGAGCAATTCGAGACGGCCTGTCTCGGGCATTTCCGCCGCATCAATCTCATCCCATAGAACGTTAATGCCGAAGAGACGATCAACAACTACAAATGCCGCTGCCATATCGGCGAGCGAGCAGCCTTCCTCTTCTGCCATCTCGAACGGATGCACCAAGCCGAGCCTGTTGATGATCCGATTGGCGAGCTTTGTGGCGATGATTTCCCCACTCAGCTGATGCGCGGCGATTGCATCGGCCTCTCGGCTTTGCATCTGTGGTGGAAAGGCTGCGGCAAGGTCGGCACCCATACTGGGGTCGTTGACCAGAGCGCCCTTTTCGATTGCATCCTGTAGCGTCAGCTTGGCAGTGGAAAGCAATACGGCCAGCTCCGGCCGCATCAGACCCTTGCCATCCTGCGCTCGGCGCAAAAGCTGATCATTTGGACCAAGCCCCTCGACCTTTCGATCGAGCATGCCGCTCTCCTCGAAAGTCTCGATGAGGCGTACATAGCCGGGCAGTGCCTTTACACCGCCCTGTTCTGCAATCGACAAACCAAGTGCCTGAAGCCGGTTATCCTCCAACACCAGATCCGCGACTGCATCCGTCATCTCTACCAGCAGGGTGTTGCGATCATCCAGTGACAGGCGCCCTTCTGTCATCTCCTTGTTCAGCGCGATCTTGATGTTGACCTCGTTGTCGGAGCAATCAACGCCCGCGCTGTTGTCGATAAAGTCGGTGTTGATCCGCCCGCCGTTCAGCGCATAGGCGATGCGCGCGGCCTGCGTAACGCCGAGGTTCGCGCCCTCGCCGACGACCTTCACCCGCAGTTCCTCGGCATTGACACGGATCGCGTCGTTTGCGGTGTCGCCCGCCTCGCCATTACTCTGGGCGGCGGCTTTCACGTAGGTTCCGATGCCGCCGAACCACAGCAGATCCGCCTGCGCCCGCAGGATCGCCGACATCAATGAAGCGGGGTCGAGCGCGTCCTCGGTCAGATCGAGCAGCGTTTTCATTTCGGGCGAAAGCGGGATGCTCTTGAGGCTGCGCGGGAATACGCCGCCGCCCGCTGAAATCAGAGACTTGTTATAATCGTCCCAGCTTGAGCGAGGCAGATTGAACAGACGATCACGCTCGGCCCAGCTTCTCGCGGGATCGGGGTCGGGGTCGATGAAGATATGACGATGATCGAACGCCGCGACCAGCTTGATCGCCTTACTGAGCAACATGCCATTGCCGAACACGTCGCCGGACATATCGCCCACGCCCACCACGCGCACGCTCTGGCTTTGGACATCGATGCCCATTTCCGCGAAGTGGCGCTGCACGGAAATCCATGCGCCGCGCGCGGTGATACCCATCGCCTTGTGGTCATAGCCATTGGAGCCACCGCTGGCGAAGGCATCACCCAGCCAAAAGCCGCGCTCCAGTGAGATCGCGTTGGCGACATCTGAGAAAGTCGCGGTGCCCTTGTCCGCCGCAACGACGAAATAGGGATCGTCGCCATCGTGCACGATCATGCCATCCGGGTGCTTAACTGCGCCACTGACGATATTGTCCGTCACAGAAAGCAGCGAACGGATGAAGATACGATAGCTCTCCGTCCCTTCCGCCAGCCACGCGTCGCGATTGACCGGACTGGGGAGCCGCTTGGGATAGAAACCGCCCTTGGCGCCCGCAGGTACGATGACCGCGTTCTTCACCCGCTGCGCCTTCATCAAGCCCAATATCTCGGTGCGGAAATCGTCGCGCCGGTCCGACCATCTCAATCCACCGCGCGCCACCGGGCCGGAGCGCAAATGGATGCCCTCGACCCGCTGGGAATAGACCCAGATTTCGCGCCAGGGGAGCGGCTTGGGCAAGCCAGGAACCTTCGCGCTGTCAAGCTTGAAGGCGAGGGCCAGCTTGCCGCTTTCGAGAAAGAAATTGGTGCGCAGGCAGGCATGGATCACCGCATGGATGAGGCGGATAATCCGATCTTCATCAATCGAGCTGACCTGAGCAAGACTGGCGGCGATCGCCTCGTCGGTCGCTTTAACAGCGTCCTCTCTAGTCTTGGCAAATGCGGGATCATGAAATGCATGAAACAGGTGGATAAGCGCACGGGTGATATGCTGCTGACTACGGAGAGCATCTACCACAGTCCCCATCGCATAGGGCATGCCCGCTTGTTTGAGATAGCGGTAGAGCGCGCGCAGTAGTACTACCGATTGCGCATCAAGCTCCGCCGAAACGATCAGCTCGTTGAAGCGGTCATCTTCCGCTTCCTCCGCAATGATCTGCGCTAGCGTCGCCTGTAGCAAAGGTGCACGATCCAGCAATGCCGCCGCATCACCGCCATCGTGCCGCGCGAGCAGGAAGCGATGGATGTGGCCGAGCTTGCCTAGTCCCAATGGCGTCGTGACTTCCTCTATCGCCTTGAAACCGAAATTCTCGAACGCCGGCACTGCGTCCGACAAGGCTATTGCAGATTGGCTGTATAGCTTGAGGCGTAGCTGGTCTGATTTATCGCCCTCATTGCGATAGAACCGCACCCGCTTCTGGGTCTCGTCTCCAAGCTGAACCAGTTCCGCAATATCTATCGCAGCCTCTTCAGGCCCGGCACCGATTCTGTATCCCTGTGGGAAACCATCGGCATATTTCTCCGCCAGTGTTGCCGCGCGGGAGGCATCAAAATTCTCAGCGAGAGCAACCTCGACAGCCGGCACCCATCCGCGCACCATATGTCTGAGCTGGGCGTCGAGCGCCTCCTCATCCGGCATCTTGCCACCGACACGCAGATCGAGCGTGATCCGAAGCAGTGCGAGGCCGCCTTCCTCCAGCGCAATCGACCAGCTCAACAGCGGCGCGTTGGCCGCTTTCTTAAGCATGTCCTGTATTGCAACACGGCGCCCAGTCGAAACTTCGTCACGCGGCAGCCATACAAAGCAATAGAGGTGGCGCGCGAGTGGCGCTGCGGCCACCACCAGCTTGGGCCGGGGCCGGTCCGCCAATGACATGAATGTGAGCGCCAGCCGCTCCAGCGTCGCGCGATCGAAACCTATGAGGATGTCATGCGGCAGTGCGGTCAATGCATGGAACAGTGCCTTGCCCGCATGGCCGGAGGGATCGAAATGATGCTTTTCCATCAGCGCGTTCAGCGCCGCGCGCAGGATCGGCACTCTGTCCGGCGGGCTGGAGAGAGCCGCGCTGGTCCACATTCCGGCGTGGATCGAAAGTGCACGTACCGTCTTGCCCTCGCGCACTGGAATGATGAACAGATCAATGAGGCTGGAACGATGAACCCGCGACGACTGATTGCTCTTGATGACAAGCGGTGTGCGCCCACCTTCCTCAAACCAGTTGAATGCCGTCTCAATGCTGGCGGGGGCGAGGAGCGGCTCCGCGCCATCAAGCGCACAGATGCCAAGCGCCGCTTCGCATGATCCATCGCGACGGCAAAGCTGATGCCCGGTCTGGGTAAAGTTGCGGTCAAGCAGCCAACGCAACAGCGAAGCGCCCTCGTCCTCACTCACCCTTTCTGCATCGGCGGCGAGCGCCTCCTGCATCCGGCTCCAGTCGTTCACCGCAGCACGTACATGGGCAAGCGTCAGGCGCAGCTCTCCTTCCAGCCGCTCCGCCTGACGGACAGATACCTGATCGATCTCAATGAAGATTGCGGACTCGCGGCGCGCGCCGGGGCTGTCCTTGGGCAGGACGCGGACTAGTTTTCCATCACTTTCCCGCTCCACACCTAGCACCGGATGCATCAACCGCCTAATAACGACACCTTGCGCAGCCAAACAGTTGGCGACGCTGTCGACAAGAAATGGCATGTCATCGTTGACAAGCGCGATGCGCAACACGCGCGTGGCGCCCTTGGTTGCTGCAGGAAGTCTGCCAATGATGATACTAGGAATGCCGGGACTGCGCCGCTCAAGCGCCTTTGCCATGAAATGGGCGGCCTGCTCTGCGTCCGCCTCTTCAAAACCCTCGCGCTCGCCGGGCAAGGCACCCTGCGCCAGCGCGGCCTGAAGTCTCCGCTCCAGCTCTTCGCTCTTGACCTGATCCAGCTTCACCATATCCCTCTCCTGCTAACGGTCCTTATGGCAGACCTTTTTCTATAATGGGATGTTCGTGAGCCCCTTATGGGTTATTTTGATGAATATCTCATGATCCGTTTGCGTAAACCGGCTTGTTAATTCCACCAAGCAGCCCAAAAGCCGCACAGGCCTGACCTTATTTGCGGCCTAGAGACTTACTGGCAGCGATCATGACCTTCTGCGCAGCCTTATCCTCAAGGCTCACACCAGCCACCAGATTGATGCTGCCATCTTCCTCGCGACGGGCAATAACCACCGCAAGGCCCAATTCACCAAACGGCAAGGCAGAAGCATCTGCCACCTTGGCACGGTTGAGCTTGCGTACGGCGCGGTCCAGACGACGGAGTGAGCGTGATGCAGGTGTATCGGTCTCTCCCTTGCGCGCTGCGCGCATCTGCTGCACCAGCCCCTTGAGGCCACCCTTGTAAAAGCTTAGCAACTCAGCCAGCTCGCCCCGGCTCATGCCCGTAGAATTGGCATAATCCAGCGCCAGAGCATATTCGGCTATGCGGGTCTTGTCATAATCCGCGCCGAATACCAGCTTGATGACCGCAGTCATCGGGCTGCGCTCCTGCGGGACGATACCCGCATCCTCGAGCATTTCGGCATAGTCCGTCGGCGAGCCTTGCGCACTCAGTGCGAAATCATGGGCATTACCGATTGCGCGATAGAGCGCGGCGCGGCTGCGTGCATCGCAATCGAGTACCTCCGCCGCACTGCTGCGCGCCTCGGCGAGAAGATCGGCGAGATCGGCGTCCTCACCATGGCCTTCCGATGCCGGCATTTCCCCGGGCAGCAGGTCTTCCACTTCGTCAGCCAGCTCAGCGAACGCAGGTGCGGGCGCAAAATCCGAATTGCCTGATGTTACCGTATCTTCCAGTTCTACAAGCCCATCATCGAGACCGATATCGCCAAGTAGATCATCGAGATCCAGGTCACTTGAAACTTCAGGCTCTTGTGCGTCGATAGCAACCGCAGTGTCATCATGTAGATCGATACCAGCGAGGATATCATCCACATCAGGAAGATCTTCGAGAGGCTGGTCTGACGGATCAGCGACAAGCTCTGTGACGCGGCCTTCAGGCTGCGCTTCAACCTCAGCAGCAGTAAGAACAGGCGCTTCTGGCTCCAGATCGGCAAGAAGATCATCCAGATCAATGTCGAAATCCGCAACAGCGGCGTCCGGCGCCTGTTCTGATATACTCGCCTCAGCCACTAGCTCCTCAGGCATCAGAAAAGCCCCAAGGTCCAGCTCATCAAGTGATTGTGTTTCGGTTTCCGCTGATGCGCTGGATTGCGCATCCTCCTCCGGAAGGGAGAGCAAATCATCCAGCGACCCTAACGGATCATCCAGAGCGCTGTCATCCAACCCGATATCTGTAGTGTCGGTCTCTGACGCAAACCCAGCCAGATCAAGCGGCTCTACAGCCGCAATGGACTCATCCAAAGGAGCAGGCACGGAAGAAAGCGGCTCCGCTGTCACCTCGGCCACTGCGACCGGCTCCTCATCGAAGCCGAAGTCACCGTCATCCAGAGTATCCTCTTCGTCGATGAAATCCGACGTGACGGACGGGCCTTCCGCCCAGATCGGCGTTTCGGAACGCGGAACGGGAACGCCGAGCGCAGCATGCATCTCTGCGCCGAGCTGTTCGTTGACACTGTCACTAACCGCTTCCCGCCAGTTGATGACGCCATAGATGAAATCGATCGTCTCATCGTCTGACGAGAATGGCATTAATATGCCACGATACAGGATGGCAATGCCGCGCTGATTGACAAACTCCGCCTCGAAGCCGACAGGAGCGGCGTTGGCGATGATCTGGAGATAATGATCGGTAAGACGCGTCAACAGCGAGCGGGGTGGTACGTCGTCCACTCGCTCGATCGTACCAGTAACACCGCATTCTTCACGCAGCGCAGAGCCAAGATAAAGGATAGCCGGATTTTCCAACCCCATGGAGAAGTCGAGCAGCACACTGTTGGCGCTGAAATCTTCCGTCTCCTCCGGGTTCAGATCTTCAATGGACGGCAAAGCGCGGTTACCGAGCAGCGAAACCCAGTAGTTATACGCGCGCACATGCATGCGCCGCTCCTCGGACTGGAACATCGGCGGCGCCTCGATCGCACCGAAATCATCGATATCCTCGCCATCGAGATCGGCCTGACCGCGTAAACTGTCCATTATCGCACCTGTCCTCAACCTGAGCGTACTTCAGTCTCAGCATGGAACATTGGCATGCTTATGGTTAACAAAGGCTAAAATGCATGGAACTATTGCGGTCATCCTTAGTGCTGGCCGCAAAAATCCGACCTATTCAGAGGCAGCAATAAGCGCTGAAGGTTCCAGCTTGCCAGCCCGAGCGCCTGCTGGTATGCGCCGCGCAGCAATGGCTGATATATAACGGCCACAGCACGCCGCTTTAGCTCAGTTGGTAGAGCATCGCATTCGTAATGCGGGGGTCACGTGTTCGAGTCACGTAAGCGGCACCACCTTCCTAGAGATACATAACGTAGGGAAATGCGCGGGATACTGCCGAAAGGGCGTTCGCCTTTGGGTCTGGCGTGGGTCCATGTTTGAGTATCATCCGGTAGGAAAATGGGGTGTGACCTACGGAAGACCTATTAGAGATGTTTACGAGCTGATAGACAGCAGATCCCACCAAAAGCACATAAACGTAAATGATCGATAACATACGATGTCCGCGATTCTAAGTCCTTGCGGCAATTTCAGATATCGACTGGAAAGAGTGATCGGCTCAACCGGACCAGTTGGCGCATTCATAATGGTGAACCCGTCAATTGCCGACGCGCATGTCAACGATCCTACTATTCGGCGGGTTATCAATTTCGCCAAAGGCTTTGGGTGGTCTCGGGTGATTGTCGGAAATTTGTTTGCTTTTCGATCTTCAGACATACGTAAGCTCGCCGACACCGCCAATCCGACTGGGCCAGATAATCTGGAGCACCTAAAAGCCATTCTTCAAGATGCAGACGTAGTGGTTGTGGCGTGGGGAACTGTAAATAAGCTCCCCCTCTCACTCCGGTCTGAATGGCATCAAATTGTGAAATTAGCGGAAGATACAGGTAAGACACTAAATTGCTTGGGAACCGCTAACGATGGTCATCCTCGCCATCCTCTGATGCTTAAAAAAGATGCCGAACCGATTGCGTGGTCACATCCTTGATAACGTATCGACACGATGAACCGCATCTGGCTTCAGCCAATCGTATGATTGTCACCAATATCCTTCAGTACGCATATAGAAGGCATAAGCTTGAAAGCACGTTCACCTCAGGCTCTGGCGATCAGATCCGTTGCTTCACGATAGACTGGCGCTGCATATTGCGCCCACCAGTGATCTCGAATGATTGCGTGGCGATTGACTTCGGTTGCTCTGATATGCAGGTCTGAATGTTGTTCTACGATCACGGCTGGTAAACCAAATTGGTCCGCTGAAATGTCTATGAAAAGTCCGTCGTATTCTAGCCAAGCGTGGGTTTGACCATCAACGATATGCCCTACATGGCCTGATGCATAAATTACGTCTATTGCCAATGTATCTTTGAGATAGCGTGCAAGCATTTCGGCACAGTGGCCACACGCACCGCGTGGAAACGAATCTATTGTAACACTGGCCCAAGTTCTAGGACTGACGCGATCCAGTGCCCCCCTCAATTTTTCGGCAGCAGCTCGAATAATTCGCTGATTGTCGTCTGGCATTCTGTTCCTAGTAATCTTCCGGTTGCGACGCACAATGAGAGGATACATCTAATCGTTAGATAATCGCGCAATTCCAGCCATCTTATATGAAGGGCTATTGCGAACCCTTCAATAACAAGCCAAAACCGCCATGCCTCGTGAGAGCGGGGCGGGGCGTGGAAACCCCAAAAACTGTAGGAACTCGGTCACCGAAATTCGGAGGCCGGGTGGCATGCACGTATGTCCAGCCGGTTTTCCGGTAAAGGTGCATGCGCTCAGTGCCTACGGTCTGGGTTTCCAACATCCGGCTTCGGCCGTCGCTCCGAGAGGTACATAGGGGCGGCACAAGGTCAAAGCCAACGGTCGCTCCCGATCACATGGGGGCGAAAACGTGAATCAGCAAGCAACCTAGCGGTCTGTTTACCGTGCCTATCGGCGCGGCCCATCCCTCATGCTCAAAGGAATTCCTAATGATCCTATGGCTATACCAGCCGCACTACCCTTGCCAATCGAAGGGGGCGTGACATGGCGCAATATAACCTCGGCCCGTTAACGCTGACCACCTCTATAGAACGTGACATGTTTGCGGTCTTGCGTCAAAAATACTTCGAACTCGGGAAAAATCATCAGCGGCAATTTTATGCCCACTACGTCTCTTACGGTAGCGCTGACGATTTGTTCGAACGATTGCCAGTCGATCTGGAGAACGTCTTTTCTGAAACCGCCGCGATGGTGTTGCACGACCTCGCCGCAAATGGCATTTACGATGTCAGCGAGAAAACCATCCGTGCGGACCTAGAAGTACGAGTTGAAGCCGTGGCCGATGGCTTTAACCGGGTGCAAGGCCGATACTTCGATATCATCGGCAAAGCTGCGGAACTTGAAGCGCAACGACAAGAAGCGCGAGAAAATCGGGCCCAGATTGTCGGGGGTGGGTTCGGTTTGGAGGGCGCTGCGAGGGGTATGGCACTGGCCGCAGTAGCCAATGCCGCGATCGGACTCACGTATGGCTTGGCAAACCTTACTGCTAAGGCAGCCTCTGACCTTGGTGACAAGGAAAAGAAGCGGCAGATGCTTCAAGACCCGGCTACGAAAGCTGATATCTCCGACTTCCTTATCAGGATAGCTCTGCAAGGGGTTGAGTTAGTTGCCGCGACTGTAAACAACGGGAAAACTCTTGAAGCCGTCACCGACGAGGCCCACGAAAGGTCAGCGGCTTTCGTTGAAAATGTAGGTGCAGGACGGGTGCCTGACAATCAGGTCCAGCCGGTTCTCGTCCAGGCACTGACTCTCGATCCGTTCAACATAGGAGCCTGGGCGGAGTGGTTGGATCGTTATGGCGATCGTGATGGCTGCATCGTTGCCTGCGCTGAAGCTTTAGGAATCAGCGACGTGATGACCCACAAGACCAAATTGATTGCCGAACGCAAAGCGGCCTTGTCATGGAGCACACCCGAAGAGTGCCGTGCTAACTCTGTCATTCTGGAACAGAGCGCAGAATGGCTAGGCTTTCCCTTCGATTCCGAACGCAAAATGATCGAAGCAAAAGCTGTAAGGTTGGATCGGGAACGCCGGACCTTCAACGGTGTTGAATATCCATCTCTGGCCGAAGCGGCGGAAGCCAGCCAGGTACATGAAGATAAATTGCAACGCACAGTTGCTGGTGTCGTTCACGAGACACTTGAGGGCGCGAATCAAGCCCGCGCGCTTATTCGGGAACAGACCATCCTTGCTTCAAGTGCCAACACGACCATCGGGTGGATGACGCTGGCATATCGTCGCTATCGAGACACGGAGGGAAGGTCATGCAGGAAGGAATTCTGGATGTTCGTCCTGTCTTACCTGATCGTTATGGTATTATTAATGTTCGTTCTGATGGCAGTGCCCGTGCCAATGAAATGGGTATCTGCATGGGGCAACTTGCTGTTTATGCTGGCATCCTTTGTTACCTGTCTAATGGTTCAAATCCGCCGTTTCCACGATCAGGACAGGTCCGGTTGGTTTGCCTTGTTCAACCTCATCCCGTACATTGGCTGGCTGATCGTACTCGCCTTCATGGTGCTCCCCGGCACCAAGGGGGACAACTACTATGGACCCGATCCCCGCTAATCTGCCCCCCTCCCTACCCCTGACATCGATGTCGGAGTGGGGAGGTGATAAAATGTGGTTATGTCAAACTCTCTGGAAGAGCAGCGTTTCATTTTCGAGATCGACTTGGGCTGTCTTCCATCCGGCAGCAGTCCAGGCCATTGATTGACTATGCCCCGATTTGTCATCGTTGGCCCACCAAGGACGATATAACCGTGCGCTATTGGGAAGATTAAAGCCCAGAATCCTCTCCAGCTCCGAAAAGCTAGTAGCCCATTCGGCAGTTCCACGACCGATCAAATGACGGAACAATGGCGCGTATTTCCCACGCTTGGCAGCTTCCAGAACCAGTGTTTTGCGGGACATATTCTGTTCCTCCATTCAATTGTTAGTTAGTACCTTAATAAATTACTTAATGTCAATCCTTGCACCCTCGGCCCTCCTGGCCGGGAGTTTTTCTTTTTGGAGAAACACCCATGCATATCATTCGAACACCGGCCGAAATGGAGCGGCACAACCCTGTATCCCCGATCCGGGAACGGCTGGACCTGCTCTATCTGGCACCCATTCTGATCATTGGTCCGGGCGACACGGAGCAGGACATCATTAGAGAAATCGGATTTTCGCCCTTGGTCAATCGCGTGGACGGCGCGCGCTTCCCGTCCGATGGCTTCACGCCGTCGTGGGAATATATCACCCATCATGAAGGCTGGCATGAGCTTGTCTATGTGACGGGTGACGATGGCAGCGGCGTAATCCTGTTCATCGAGGATGCCAAAGGGACCGATCCCGCGCTGCTTGCGCTGTGTCGGCGGTATGGCTGAAACGGATGCTAACGACCGCGATATGGCTCGCAGGCGATTCCATCGGAATCTCCATCCATTCCGTCTCGGTATCCCGGTTGACCACGGTAAATAGGTGCAGCGCCAGCCGCGCGTGCTTCATCGCAACCCAGGTAATAAACCGATCGCTCAATGGCAGCGATCTCTTCGGGGGTCTTGCTAACCTGTGACAACGCACCTTCTACACGCGGTGCCACTTGCCACGTCACAGCACCTACAAACAGGCTGAGGCCAATGACTTGCGCCACAAAGCTGCCATCGCTGGGTTTGCTCTTACGATAACGGGCCATAGCCTCAGTGTAGCGGCCATACGTTAGCAAAATCTTAGAGCTTTGCCGTGGCGGTCACGCGCATAATCCTTCCAACATCCGGCGTCCTCAGGGGCGCTTTTTTATTGCCCGAAAGGTATCCCATGCGAATAATCATCATCCTGTGTTTGGCGCTTGCCTTGCTGCGTCTGGCGGTGGGCGCGGTCGTCATCATCACACTTGTTACGCTGCTACTCGCGGCCATCAACTATCCTAAGGAGACATTCGGCTTCGTTGCGCTCATGGTCATCGTGGGCATAGCGGAGCGCCATCCGCTAGGAGCGTTCATAGGTCTGCTCGTATGCTCGGGCATCTATGCCATTGCGCCGCCTGAGACTGAGCCCTGAAGGGGTGGGGGGAGGGGAGGCAGCTTTCAGGGAATCGATTCGCCACGGCCGGGACCGGAATGTTGGGGAGAGCGGACAAGATGACAGCGCTCTAATGTGTTTCTTCAGTGGTTCCTCAAAAAGTCTGCACTCCCGAGCACAGGTGGGAGGGTGGCCATCACTGACCCTAGGAGCATTTTCACCTTATCCGCTCCTTTGCCCTTACAGTCTGGCTGGAAAATGAAAGCACCGCCGAGCTTGCCTCGTTCGAAGATTGCGCCGCTCCATGCGCGGCTATCGAAAGTATACGTGCAACCTTGAGGTAGAGAAAACGGGACTTCGTTTGATAATTTCTCAGGCCGCAGACGACCGATCATCCTTCTGATTTTGATTTGATCTTTATGTGACAAAATAAACTTTTCTCTTTTGTCAGTCAGATGATGATCGATTCCACCAGAAAAGAAGACAATGTGGTCTCTTCCTTTTTCAATCTCAAGTAATCCGTTAGAATTTAATGTGTAGGACATGGTGTTTGAGTATTCGGTTCCATTATCCCTTCTAAACCAAAGCGTGATTGTTTCTTTAGACAATTGATCATCAGGCTCAATTTTCCAAGGGCCGACCAAGCTGTCTCTCGGAGCACTGTCACAAGCCGCGAGTGTGCATATCAACGAAGCTAAGAAGAATACAAACACTGATTAGAAAGAATCTGAATATGCATCCTGAAACTACCGAACTCGCTGACATCGTGCCTCGCACTCTCTCCAGCCCACTTCAAATTCGCACCCGACCTGACTTTCGGACAACCGCGAGCAAGGTTCATTAATTCAACAGAATACTAACCGCCACCGTGGGCGCGCCGATCAGCCGGTCTCAGTTTACTCAGTTTTTTCAGAATTTCAGCATCGCGCCCTTCGGAGGGGGGGTGAGGCAGTCAGCGCAAATCTGAAAAACTGAAAAGCTGGTCACTCACCGCCGCGCCACATTCACAAATTTTAATTGAGGAAAATACTATGCCTACAATGCCAAATGCGGGCGCAATTCCCGCGATGAAGAAAGCACCAATCAGCATACGCGATCTGGATATCGCAGATATTGAGCTCCGTCCCAAGATCGAATTCAAATCCAACCTTGAGGGCGCACTCCATTTCCACGGCTTCGGGTACACAATCATTCCCATGGTTCCGGGACAAAAACGGCCTGCCGATAAATATGAGCCATGGATAGAAGGCGTGTCAGAGGAAGCCATCCGGCAACACTGGAATGCACATCCTGAGCATGAGGTCGGAGCTATTCTCGGCGAAAGCCAGCTTGTACTCGACACCGATACACCGGAGGCCCAGCAGGCACTGGCGAAGATCGAACAACAGTTCGGCGTCACAGCGTCATTCGTCATCAAGACACGACGCGGCTATCATCACCACTATCGACTGACCAATGGTACTTTCGCCAAACCGGACTCCCACGACACCGCAAAGCATCCGGAGCGGATCGATGTCAGGGCGCACAAAAACTCGATCTGTCTCGTACCAAGCGCAAACAAGACCATTCATCGCCTCACTGTCAACACTGTGAGTGGTCTCAACGCAGTTGGTCAGGATTTTGTCGATGCAGTTTTTCAGCATAACGGTAGGCAACCACCGCGTCCCATCCCG
>JAXMDW010000004.1:0-152470 GCA_046348605.1 Sphingomonadaceae bacterium
AAGCTCGTTCTTGCCGAAAAGACCGCCCGTTGCGGCACGATGGTGAAGGGCTTTGATGAGAGTTTTCGAACCGCTTTGGAATTTATCGCAAACCCTTGGAATCTATGGGAAAATGGCTCCCTGGATGACAAGCGGATTGTGTTGAAACTGACTTTGGCCACCCATCTCCAGTATGACTGGAATGAGGGTGTTCGAACCCCCGAATTATCCTTACCGTTCAAGGTGTTAGAGGATGATTTTGACCGTGAAAAGGTAATGGCGGAGACGCCGGGATTCGAACCCGGGGTGCCCCATTCAGGGCACGACGGTTTAGCAAACCGCTGGTTTCAGCCACTCACCCACGTCTCCACGCCGGTTTCGGCGCCGCGCATAGTGCCGCGCGGCGGGCTGCCGAGGGAGGGGCTATAGCGGCGCGATTGCGGCTTTGCAACGGCGCTTATGCGGCTTTTATGGTTCAGCCCACCGTGCGTGGCCGCGCCTGCACATAGCTGCCCAATATGCGCACCCATTTGGTATGGAAACGCAGCTCGTCCAGCGCCCGGTCCACCGCCGCGTCACCCGGCATGCCCTCGATGTCGGCATAGAATTCGGTCGCCGCGAAGCTCGCCCCGCGCTGATAGCTCTCGAGCTTCGTCATGTTGACGCCATTAGTCGCGAAGCCGCCCATTGCCTTGTAGAGCGCGGCGGGGATGTTCTTCACCTCGAACAGGAAAGTCGTCATCACCGGCATATCGGGTGCGGGTACAACTGCCTCGCGAGCGAGAACAACAAAACGCGTCATGTTATCATGACTATCTTCTATATCGCGGGCGAGAACGTGGAGGCCATAAAGCTCGGCCGCAAGCGCGGGCGCGATCGCCGCGACGCCCGGTTCACGATTCTCAGCCACCAGAGCTGCTGCTCCTGCTGTGTCGGCATAAGCGACTGGACGGATAGCCCGAGCGCGCAGATATTTGCGGCACTGGCCCAGTGCCTGCACATGGCTCAAGGCATCGCGCACCGGCGAATCATCTGGCGCCATCAGTTGATGATGGATGGGCAGGAAAAACTCGTCGACGATAGACAGGCCGGATTCGGGCAACAGAAAATGCATGTCTGCCACGCGGCCATGAAGGGAGTTTTCGATCGGGATGATCGCCCGCGCCGCCCGTCCATCGGTTACGGCATCCAGTGCATCCTCGAACGAAAAACAGGGCAAGGGTAAGCAATCCGCCTGATATTCCATCGCCGCGAGGTGCGAATTCGCACCGGGAGCACCCTGAAACGCGATGCCGCGCGCGGGATCAGCCGCCACGGCGGCGCTCATCTGCTCCACCAGGCGGCGGGCGGGAAGTGGGTAACTCTCCATATCGTTTGCGCGCTTAGGCGCAGACGCAAATCCGTGCAAGCATCGCTTGCACTGGCGCGATCCTGTCATTATGGCAACGCGCACAGGGAGGGCCGCGCCAAGCCCGGCGCGCGCTTTATCTCGACAGGGATTATATTTGGCACGGCCGCAGCCATGACAGGGGGCGGCATCCGCTAGAAGAAGGACTGCGGGCGCATGGACGATCGTTTCAATACATTTGCGGGCTGGGCACTGTTCGCGGGCATCATCGCGCTGGGCGGCGGCATCGTCGCGAGCAAGATGTTCCACAGCGAGCGCCCGGAAGAAATGGGCTACGCCATTGCGGGCGTAGAGGCCGAGGGCGAAGGCGGAGCCGCTGGCCCCTCGCTCAACACCCTGCTTTCCAAGGCTGACGTGGCAAAGGGCGAAAAGGTCTTCGCCAAGTGCGCCGCCTGCCACACCGCCAACCAGGGCGGCGCGAATGGCATCGGCCCCAATCTCTTCGCCACGCTGGGCGAGCCGATCGGCCAGGGCAAAGCTGGCTTCGCTTTCTCCGATGCTCTGAAGAAGGTCGGCGGCAACTGGACGTTCGAGGCGATGGACAAGTGGCTCACCAGCCCGCGTGATTTCGCCCCCGGCACTAAGATGACCTTCGCGGGCCTTGGTAATGCGGAAGACCGCGCCAACCTGATCGCATGGCTCAACACGCAGGGCTCGAACCTGCCGCTGCCCGCTGCGGATGCACCGGCTGCGGCTGGCGCTGATGCTAATGCGGCGAACGCTGCGGAAGGCGCGGATAACGCCGCTGCTCCCGCCAACGCGGCAGCCCCGGCGAAGTAGGCATCCGCTTTAACCGGATAGAGGCGCTGGCGGCACATCCGCTGGCGCCTTTTCTGTTGGGGATACAAAGCCCTCCTGCGGGGTTGAAGCGATACCATCAATCGCAGGAGCTCCACCATGACCGTGAACACCGCATCCGCCCGCTATGAAGGCCTCGGCAAGGATGGCAAGGGCCATATCTGGACCAACCGCGGCGCGCTCGGGGGCGAGCCCTATGGCTTTGCCTCCCGCTTCGAGGACGGCCCCGGCACCAACCCGGAAGAACTGATCGCCGCCGCCCATGCCGCTTGCTTCACTATGGCGCTGAGCTTCGCGCTGGCCAAGACGGGGCACAGCGATGGCCAGCTCGATACGGTGGCGCAGGTGACGCTGGACAAGCAGGGTGAGGGTTTCGCCATCACCAAAAGCGCGCTCACTCTTACCGCAAAGGTGCCCGGCATTGCGCAGGCGGATTTCGAGCGCATCGCCGACGAGGCCAAGGCGAACTGTCCGATCAGCAAGCTCCTGAACTGCGAGATCACACTGGAGAAGACGCTGGCGGGCTAAGTCGCTCAACCTGACGGTGAGATCCGCGATCTGCGGATATTCGGGGTGATCAGCGATCACAATGGCGACTTTATGCTTGCGAGCGAGCGCAATGGAGTCCGCGCGTGGGAGATCGTGAGGCCGTCCTATCGGGCGAGCAGCAGCGCAAGGAAGGCGGCGAAGTCATACGCGTCGAACCGCTTGGTCTGCGAGAACTGCCACAGGATCGGCCCATAAGAATTGATGATATAGCTGTCATTCCACTCCATATCCGATATCGATAGGGCCATCGGGTGCGCGTCGCGGTTCGGTGGGGCAGCCCATTTCGGTTGAGCTTTGCAGATGGCCTGTTTCGTTCTCGTTCACGGCGCATATCATGGTGGCTGGTGCTATGCGCGGGTGGCCGGGCGGTTGCGCGCGCGCGGGCATGATGTGCACACGCCGACGCTCACCGGGCTTGGCGAGCGCGCCCATCTCGCGGATCGGCCGATCAACCTATCGACGCATATTCAGGACATCGTCGCGGCCATCCTGGGCGAGGATCTGAACGACGTCATTCTCTGCGGCCACAGCTATGGCGGGATGGTGATCACAGGCGTGGCGGGGCAGATCGCCGAACGGATCGGGACGCTGGTCTATCTCGATGCGGCGGTGCCCGAGGATGGCCAGTCGATCGTCGATCTGTTTGCGCCCGAACGCGCGCTGCGCATGCTGCAGTCTGTGGGCGAGACCGGGACGATGATCCCGCCGCCCGACGCCTCAGCGTTCGGCGTCAATTCGGCCGATGTCGCATGGGTCAACCGCATGTGCACACCGCAGCCGCTTGGCTGCTTTACGCAAAAGCTGCGCTTTACAGGCAAAGAGGCACGGGTGAAGCGGCGAACCTATGTCCTCGCCGAACGCTTTCGCGCCAATATCGACAACCACGGAATTTACGCCAGACTGAAGACCCGGCCCGGCTGGAAGCTGGCATCGCTCGACTGCGGCCATGATGTGATGATCGACGCGCCGGACGCGCTTGCCGAGCTGCTATGCGAGGAAGCCGCACGATAGCGATAGCCGAAGGTTGCCTGGTGCCGCCCGCGCATTGACGGGGCCCCCGAAGTCACGAAAGCCACGCCCTGTGCGGGGGGTTAAAGGTCTCCCTCTCCGTCCTGCTCCTCCTCCTAGCCGGCATCTTCCTCCAGCCGGGCGGCTGCGGCCTTCTCGGCCTGCGCGGTGCGAAACGCATCCTCCAGCATCGCGATGCGTCGCACGCCTTCCGCCAGCGCATTGATGAAGGCAATCTGCCGCTCGGCGGTCCACCCATCATGCCGCGCGGTAAGCGCGACCGGGGTGAAGGGGAACTGCGGCATGGCCTTGCCTGCGGGGCGAGGATGGGGTTTGGAACGGGGCATGGTCACAGCATATAACCTATTTGGTTATATGTAGGACAGCGTTTTTCAGGCGAGCGTGACGAAAGTCTCGGCCTCGATCACCCATTGGCCCTGCACCTCGCGCCATTTGGCAGTGTAGACGCCGGATGCGATGACTGCGCCTGTGGCGCTGTCACTGCCCTGCCAAGTACCGGTTTCCAGCGCGATTGGCTCGACCGGGGAGACAGTGACGCTGTCTGTCGTACGGACATAGAGATCGGGCGAGGGCGCGGCGAACATGCGCCGCCACAGCTTCACCTGCGCCATGCGCCCGGAGACGATGGCGCTGTCCGTACCCGTCACCATCACACAATCGCGGGAGAGGATAGGACCGATGGCATCGGCAGTACGCGCCGCAATCGCGCGGTTGAATGCAGCGCGCGCTGAACGGATGGCGAGTTCTGCGGTGGGGTTGGTCATGGGGCTATATGGGTGCGGAACCAGTCGGCCAGTTCCTCTTCTGAGAGTTCTCCGGCGGCGAGGGCCATCATGGTGCGGACTGCCTCGGTTGGATCGAAGGCTAATTTCATAGTGTTAAGCATAAGAAACAGACGGGCAAGCACCCATGCGGTGCGCTTGTTGCCATCAACGAAAGGATGGTTGCGCGCAATGCCGAACGCATAGGCAGCAGCGAGCGCACAGGGATCATCTGTGCCATAGGCCCATTGGTTTTGCGGACGGGCAAGCGCGGATTCGAACATGGCTTTGTCGCGCAAGCCAACAGGGCCGCCATGTTCGGCAAGCTGGCGATCATGGATAGCAATCGCGAGTTCTGCCTCGATCCACACAGGCTCGATACGAATACTTTCAGCCATGAGTGCGAATTATTTCGCGAGCGCGCGCAATATATCGCGATCCTCGCGCATGATCTGCTCAGCGGCCTGCATCTTGGCCTCGAAGCCGGGATCGGTAGCGACAAGTCGATAGCCATCCGGCGATTCTGTCAGATAGACCGTATCGCCCGGCCCGACACGGAGACGCGCCAGCACCTCCTTGGGCAGGATAAGACCGGCGCTATTGCCAACCTTGGTGATTTTGAGCGGTGCGTTCATACGGATGTTATAACGCGGAACGCATTATTATGCAATGAGGGCGATCCGCCGCGCATATTGGGTGCGCCGCTGGTGGGCGAACATGCGGGCTATTGGCGCTGGCGCATCGGCGATTATCGCGCGGATCGAGGATGCGCGGGTGGTGATTTTGGTGGTGCGGGTGGGCCACCGGCGGGAGGTTTATCGGTGATCAGGCGCTAGTTCCGGCCTACACGTCGTGCCGCGCTTCGAGCGCGACTGGATGATTTTTGTTGAGTTCCAATTTTCCAAGCGCACCAACTAATAGCACTATTAAACTGGAATTAGTGCAGATAATCTTAAGCAGCATGGTCCATGAATCGATATATACTATTTGCAAAACAGCCTTTGCAAGCGGCGACTTGCGAACTTGTGAGCCACTGGGGTTAAGCCTCGCCGATTGGGCAACAATAGCTGGTTTTTTTATTGTGGTTATGGGACTGTCGAAGTTTGCCGTCATTCCCGTCGTCAGGCATTTCAATTCGTCGAATGAAAAAAGCATTCGAAATTTTCGCGGGTTGAAAAAGGCTCTCCGGCGGTCCGCTGCGGATAACAAGCGAATTTTTCGTACATTTGGCCCTAAGAGTGGAGCCATGGATGAGGATTTTGAAAAATTTGATGTTGCGGCTTGGCATCAAGCGAGGCTCAATATTAGAAACAATAACCAAGAAATACTTGCACTTTTGCAGAAATATTCACACCTTATTCCTGCCCGCTTTGAACCTGATTTTACAAAATGGATTAATCACATTCAGGCCTTCTCAGCTCATCTAGAAGATCCAAAAGTCGATTACCGCCATCATCGATTTCCTCCGGAGGTCGATACAATTTTAAAGCTTTAACATGAAACAACAAATAAGGGATTTTCTTCGTGATATTCCGACACGTTACAACGGGATAGCATCTATTGTTCTCTTTGGTTCATTCCTTGATTCGTTCTCGTTTCGTGACGTGGATGTGATTTTCGTTTTTAGAGAGAATGGAGATGTTCGGTCGACGCGGATCATTGCAAAGGAATTTAAAAATACATTTTCTCTAAATCTACACATCCAGCTCTTTTTTTCCTCCGATAACAAAAATCTTGAAAATTTTCTTCACAAAGCCGGCAAATGGGATTTGCTTTATGGGTAAAGACTTACATCCAAGCATTTTGAAATTTTTTGCAGAAAGGATGGAAGAACACGACGCTATATCAGCAATGAGCAAAGTAACCGATGATGACGATCATCTTTACAAACTTCATCGGGCGCGATTTGGGGATACGATGAGGGTCTGGTTGTGTGATGCGTATTTATTTACCGACGCAGAATTCTTCAATCGACCCTCTGCCATCATTGAAGGCGATTACATCATTGTTGGCAAACCTGAGGGCGGAATAGCCGTAGATCACGACTTAATCCGCCAATACAAGATAGGTGTGGGCAAGATCGGCAAGTTTATGGGCGCAGTGAATTTTCGAGAACCATGGCGCTTTTTGACTAGTGAGGAGCGCGAGAAGCTTGGCATTCGTTCCTTATAAATGCAGGCACCTAATCCCGCTCCCTGTCTCCAGCACCCATATACAATTCCCGCCCGGTCTCATCATAGACCTTGCTCATCTCTGCCATCCCGGCCTCGGCTTCTTCAGCAGCGACAAAGCCTTCCGCGCCCTGATTTTGCAGGCGTGCGAACTCTCGCACCTCCTGGCTGATCTTCATACTGCAAAATTTCGGCCCGCACATAGAGCAGAAATGCGCCGTTTTGGCGCCTTCCGCAGGAAGCGTCTGGTCGTGATATTGCTCGGCGGTGTCCGGGTCCAGCGACAGGTTGAACTGGTCGCGCCAGCGGAACTCGAAGCGCGCCTTACTGAGCGCATCATCCCGCACCTTCGCCGCCGGGTGGCCCTTCGCCAGATCCGCCGCGTGGGCGGCGAGCTTGTATGTCACGACGCCGACCTTCACATCGTCTCGATCCGGCAGGCCCAAGTGCTCCTTGGGCGTGACGTAGCAGAGCATCGCCGTGCCGTACCAGCCGATCATCGCCGCGCCGATGCCGCTGGTGATATGGTCGTAGCCCGGCGCGATGTCGGTCGTGAGCGGCCCAAGCGTATAGAAGGGCGCCTCGCCGCAGACCTCAAGCTGCTTGTCCATATTCTCCTTGATCTTGTGCATCGGCACATGGCCGGGGCCTTCGATCATTACCTGCACGTCCTGCTTCCACGCGCGGTGGGTGAGCTCGCCGAGCGTATAGAGCTCCGCGAACTGGGCCTCGTCATTGGCGTCGGCGATGCTGCCGGGGCGGAGGCCATCGCCCAGCGAATAGGCAATGTCATAAGCCTTCATGATCTCGGTGATCTCGTCGAAATGCTCGTAGAGGAAGCTCTCCTTGTGGTGCGCGAGGCACCATTTCGCCATGATGCTGCCGCCGCGCGACACGATGCCGGTGACGCGCTTCGCCGCGAGCGGGACATAGGGCAGGCGCACGCCCGCATGGATGGTGAAATAGTCGACGCCCTGCTCGGCCTGCTCGATGAGGGTGTCGCGGAAGATTTCCCACGTCAGCTCCTCGGCGATGCCGCCGACCTTCTCCAGCGCCTGATAAATCGGCACGGTGCCGATGGGGACAGGCGAATTACGGATGATCCACTCGCGCGTGTCATGGATGTTGCGGCCGGTCGAGAGGTCCATCACCGTGTCCGCGCCCCAGCGGATCGACCAGACCATCTTGTCGACTTCCGAGGCGACATCGGAAGCGACGGCGGAGTTGCCGATATTGGCGTTGATCTTGACTAGAAACGAGCGCCCGATCGCCATCGGTTCCGTTTCGGGGTGGTTTATGTTGCTGGGGATGATCGCGCGGCCACGGGCGACCTCATCGCGCACGAACTCTGGCGTGACATAATCGGGGATCGCCGCGCCGAAGCTCTGCCCGTCGCGGATATATTCGGCGAGGCGTTCGCGGCCCAAATTCTCGCGCTCGGCGACATATTCCATCTCGGGCGTGATAATGCCTTTGCGGGCGTAGTGCATCTGGGAGACATTCATGCCCGCCTTGGCGCGCAGGGGGCGCTTCACGACATTGGGGAACGGGCGGACGCCGCCGGAGCGATCCGGGCCGAGCTGGCCGTTATCCTCCGGCTTCACCATGCGGGCGTCATATTCCTCGACATCGCCGCGCGCCATGATCCAGTCCCGGCGCAGGGACGGCAAGCCCGCCATGATGTCGATATGGGCATTGGAGTCTGTATAAGGCCCGGAGGTGTCATAGACGCGGATCGAAGGCTCGCCGCTCGATGGCTCCAGATCGATCTCGCGCATGGCGACGCGGATGCCGCTGCCCGACTTCGCGGCGACGTGCACCTTGCGGCTGCCACGGATCGGGCCGGTGGTGACGCCAATCTCTGCTTTTGCGGGTAAGTCGGCCATGCGTATCTCCTCGTGATCGGAAGAGAGAATGGCCGCTGCGGCGTTCCCTTCCTCCGACCGCATTAACGGTTTCAGGTTCAGCGGGTCGTGGGACGTGACGCCCACCTCTCAGCCACATGGCTCCCCGGGGATGGGCTATGTCTAGCATCTGGCGGTGCAATGTCCAGCGCTATGGCTGCGCGGGCAGATCCGTAATCGCCCGCAGCGTCAGTTGCCTCTTTTTCTACATATTGCCCGTAACAGGCTGGGTCAGCCATGAATAACGGGGTGTTAACCATGCGGTGCTATAAGTGCTTGATCAAACACAAAATTGACTGGAGAGGATGATGAAAAGCACCTCGATCAAGTTCAAGGTTCAGCTTACATTCGGCATCCTCTTGCTGGTGGCTGGCATATGGGCGCTGGCGAGCTTCGTGGTCAGCGGCCAGATATCCCGATCCATGCACCAGATGGAGCTCGCCTCCACCCTGCTCCGCAACCAGACCGATACGGATATGGAGCATGACGCGATCCGCGGCGATGTGCTGGGCATTCTTGCCGCGCAGACCGCGCCAAGCCTCAATGCGCCTGAGCTCGCCAGCTCGCTGAAAGAACGCGTTGCCGACTTCCGCAAGCTCTATGAAGGCACACTCGCCTATCCGGACTCGCCGCAAGTTCACAATAGCGCGGCCGCAGCCAAAGCCGATGTCGAGATGTATCTCGCCTATGCGGAGCAGATCGCAGACGGGACGATGACCGGGCAACCGGTTTCCCCCGATACGCTGGCCCAGTTCACCGAGAAGTTCGAGAAGCTGGAAGGCAGCCTCGCGGCGGTATCCGATTCGATCGAGAAACATGTCTCCGAAACCCGCGCCGGGGCTAATGCCGATGCGCAACATGGCATTTACGTCACGGTTCTATGCCTGCTGTTGATCGTCGGTACCATATTGACGGTATGGCGCAGCTTCGTCGCGCAATTCCTGCGCCCGATCTTCGAGATCAAGGGTGCGGTCGAGCGGCTGACCCAGCGCAATCTCGACATAGAGATTGAAGCGGCGGGCCGTGCGGACGAGCTGGGTGACCTCAGCATCGCTGTATATGGCATGCGCGACTGGATTGCCGAGGCGCTGGCCGCGCGCAAGGAGCAGGAGCAGGAAATCGTCCGCACACTCGGCGCGGCGCTGGAGCGGCTTGCCAGCGGCGATCTCTCCAGCCGGATCGAGACAGACCTCAAGGGCGCATTCTCAAGCCTGAGGCAGGACTTCAACCAAGCCGTGGAGCAGCTCTCCAACGCGCTCGGCTCGGTTCACCACAGTACGGACCGGATGTTGACCAGCGCGGAGGAAATCAGTCGCTCCACCAGCGATCTCGCCCATCGCAATGAGGAGCAGGCGAACAGCCTCCAGAGTATTGCGGAAGCGATCTCCAATGTTTCGGAAAAGGTGGCCTCATCCGCTGAGGCGGTCAAATCCGCGCAATCCGCAGTGAATGACGTCAACGGCGCCGTCACACAGGGCGAGGCGGTGATCCAGCGCGCGGTCGAGGCGATGGACAAGATCGAAACGTCCTCTCGCGCGATTGACAGCATCATCACCGTTATCGACGCCATCGCGTTCCAGACCAACCTTCTCGCGCTCAACGCTGGGGTCGAGGCCGTGCGCGCGGGTGAAGCGGGCAAGGGCTTCAATGTCGTCGCCAGCGAGGTACGCGCTCTCGCCCAGCGCAGCGCCGATGCCGCGAGCGAGATCAAGCAGCTCATCTCCAACAGCAGCGCGCAGGTCGGCAACGGTGTGCATCTGGTGCGCGAAGCTGGAGCATCGCTCCAGTCAGTACTCGGCAAGGTCGCGGAAATCGCGGCGCTGATGGATGGCCTCACCGAAAACGCGACCGAGCAGGCAGGTACGCTCCGCACCATCGACAGCAGCGCGCAGAATATTCAGGGCATCACCCAGCATAACGCCGCCGCTACCGAGGAAGTTAGCGCTGTCACCCGCAAGGTGGTCGAGGTCACGCGCGAGGTGGTCGGACAGCTTTCCGGTTTCACGCTAACTGAAACCGCACGCATCGTGGCAAAGAGGGCGCGCGCGGCATGAGAATTATGAAGTTTGGCTCGTTGGGCGCTACGGCGCTGCTGTTGGGGGTTGTTCAGCCCGCGCGAGCCGAGGATGCTCCTCCCCCGCCCCCGGTCGAACTTTCGCTCACTTACACAGCCGATGTCGCCGCGACTGTATCGGGCGGATCGGACAGCAAGGCGCGCTATCTCGATAACTATGACCTTATCGCAGACGCCGATCTCGACCGGCTGGTCGGCTGGGAAGGCGCGCGCGCGCATATTTATGGCCTCGGTAATTTCGGCAAGCGACCCAATGACAGCGCAGGCACGCTGGAGGGCGTCGACAATATCGAGGTCGGCAAACAGGCCGTGCGTCTGTTCGAGGCATGGGTGGAGCAGGATCTGGGCGGCGCGAGCGTGCTCGCCGGGCTATATGACCTCAACAGCGAATTTTATGCGACGGATTCATCAAGCCTGTTGATCGCGCCACCGTTTGGCATCGGCTCTGAGTTGGCCGGGAACGGACCCAATGGCCCGTCTATCTTCCCCTCTACCGCTCTCGCTGTGCGCGTGCGCGCTGCGCTCAATGGCGGCAAGGGGTATATCGAAGCGGCAGCTCTAAACGCCCGCGCCCAGACATGGGGCGACCCCGGCGGCATCGACACCAGCTTTGACGATGGCCTACTGCTGATAGGCGAGGCAGGCCACATGTTCGGCCCGGCCAAACTCTCGCTTGGTGCATGGACCTATAGCAAGAAGCGCGAGGACGGTTTCGCCACCGATGCGCTCGGCAATCCGTTACTACGCACGGCATGGGGCGTTTACGGGCTGGCGGAAGCGCGACTTTATGGTGGCGAGGAAGGCCCGCATCTGGACGCATTCCTGCGCGGCGGTGCCTCGGAAGGACGGACGACGGACTTCTCCTGGGCGGCGCATACCGGCTTTCTCTATGGCCCGGTGTGGAACGGACGCGAGGACAGCGCGCTATCGCTCGGCTTGCGCTATGCGCGCACCAGCGGTCCGTTCCGCGATCTCGCTCGCGCAGCCGGAGACACACCCAGCAGCGGCGAATATGGCCTCGAACTCACTTATACGGACCGGATCGCGTCGTTCCTGTTACTGCAGCCCGATGTGCAGATCATCGACAAGCCCGGCGGATTATCCAACGCGCAGACAGCCATAGTGACGAGCCTGCGCATCACGATCGAGGTGCCGCCGCTGTTCCACTGAGCACAGCGGAATGCGGCGCGCTCAGTTAAAGCGCGCAGCCGCGAAGATCGTAAGGCCCAAGCCCCAGATCGCCGTGACGATCGCCCAGCCACGATGCATATTGGCGAGGTTCTTGAGCCAAAAGTGGAAATAGGCGTCCGAGAAGCCGACCACCACCAGCGCCTCGATGATCATCAGCCCGCCAAGGCCCTTCATCACGCAGGTGAGCAGGTCCGCTGGCACCCACGGATTGACGAGATAGACGGCCGCGCCGGTGATCAGCTCCAGCATGCCCGCCGTGAGCTGAAGCGCGGGCGATTTTTCAAATTCCTCGATCATCGTCTGCCAGATGCCGGGCTTGCGCAGCGCGCCTACCGCCGCGAACAATACGAACAGGCCCAGCAACAGCGCAGTCCACGCCGTCAGGTCCATCACCGCCATGTCAGTCATTCCTCTTATCCCCTACCGATAGCATGGCCTTCCCGCCTCATCTTCGGCAAAGCTCTGGCCTTGATCCTCGTTCGGGATCATAGGCACCAAGGCTTTGCCGCCGATGTTACGCGAAAATACGCGTGGGGAAAGAGAATATACGCCCTGATATGCAATGCGCCCTCTCCCCCACCCGGCCTCCTAACAGAGTAAGCTATCGGGAGGCTGGGTGGGAGAGAGGGCTGGTGCCGAACATCCGCGTGAGCGGATCAAACTATCAATGCCGGAAGTGGCGCATTCCGGTGAAGACCATCGCGAGACCCGCCTCATCAGCGGCGGCGATGACCTCGTCGTCGCGCATGGAGCCGCCCGGCTGGATCACCGCCGTCGCCCCTGCCTCGACCGCAGCCAACAGGCCGTCCGCGAACGGGAAGAACGCGTCTGACGCAACCGCGCTGCCGACCGTTTTCGCTTGCGCCCAGCCGAAGGTCTCGGCGGCTTCCTTGGCCTTGGCGGCGGCGATGCGGGATGAATCGCGCCGGTTCATCTGGCCCGCGCCAATGCCCGCGGTCACACCGTCCTTGGCGTAGACGATGGCGTTCGATTTCACATGCTTCGCGACAGTCCATGCAAACAGGCAGTCGGTGAGCTCCTGTTCGGTCGGCGCGCGCTTGGTGACGGTTTTGAGCATATCGCGCGTCACGCGGCCATTGTCGCGATCCTGCACCAATATGCCGCCCGCGATCACCGCGACGGTCTGGCCGGGTCGGGCCGGATCGGGCAGGCCGTTGGTGAGCAGCAGGCGCAGGTTCTTCTTCTTCGCGAACACGGCCTTCGCCGCATCATCCGCGCCGGGGGCGACGACAACCTCGGTAAAGATGCCGCTGATCGCATCCGCCGTCGGGCCATCCAGCGGCCGGTTGACGGCGATGATGCCGCCGAACGCCGACACGCTGTCACATTCAAACGCGTTTTTATAGGCTTCCACCAGCGTCTCCCCGGTGGCGACGCCGCAAGGGTTGGCGTGCTTCACGATCACCACGGTCGGCGGGCCATCGCGGAATTCGGCGAGCAGCTCCAGCGCGGCATTGGCATCGTTCAAATTATTATAGCTGAGCTCCTTCCCCTGCAGCTGTTCGGCCTGGCCGATGCCCTGCGTGTGCGGACCCATAGGAAGGTACAGCGCGGCGTCCTGATGCGGATTCTCGCCATAGCGCAGCGTGGTGGCGAGGCGGCTGCCGACGGTGCGGACGGGCGGAAATTTCTGGCCCTGATCGGCATAGGCGAACCAGCTCGCGATCATGCTGTCATAAGCGGCGGTGGCGGCATAGGCCTTGGCGGCGCACAGACGACGGAAATCATAGGTCGTCGCGCCGTCGTTCGCGGCCATCTCCTCGATGAGGCGCGCATAGTCGGCGGGATCGGTGACGATCGTCACGCTCTCGTGGTTCTTGGCGGCAGAGCGGACCATCGACGGGCCACCGATGTCGATATTCTCGATGATCTCGTCGCGATCCGCGCCCTTCGCCACCGTCTGCGCGAAGGGATAGAGGTTCACGACCACGAGGTCGATGGGCGCAATGGCGTGCTCGGTCATAGAGGCGACATGCTCGGCATTGCCGCGCACGGCCAAAAGCCCGCCATGCACCTTGGGGTGGAGCGTCTTCACGCGCCCGTCCATCATTTCGGGGAAGCCGGTGAGGTCGGAGATATCATCGACCGCAAGGCCCGCCTCGCGCAGCGCCTTCGCCGTGCCGCCGGTCGAAACCAGCGCAACCCCATGCGCGGCAAGTGCCTTGCCGAGTTCAATCAGCCCCGTCTTGTCGGACACCGAGAGCAGCGCCCGCCCGATCTTTACATTATTCATTGGATTCCCCGTTTATCCGACTCTTTTCAGCAACCAGCCGAGCGTATTGCCGCCCGGTTCGGCCATGGCGCTGACCACAAGCTGCTTGGTTGCGTGCGGACGGCCATCGCCATCGACCCACAGGCTGTCCTCGATCGAGAGCTTGCCCGCACCACAGCGGAACTGCCACAGCGCCGCCATATCGATCCGCAGCAGCGCGCCCTGCTCGTCCGCCGTCAACGACGCATCGACATGCGGCGCGAGGTGAAAGCGCAGCACATAAGGCACAGCGGCGGGCTTGCGGCGGCGCTGGCTCGGCAGGAGCATATCCTCGCCGCGAATATCCTTGCCGTCATTGCTCACCAGCAGCAGGCGGCGGTGCATATAGCCCAAGCGGCGCACATAACCATCATGGCTCACCTCGATGCGGCTGCCATTCTCCAGCTCCTGCCGGTGCAGCTCTACCTCGGTGACGCCGCGGCCCAATGTGCCGTCATGCAGGATCGCGGTCGAATTGCGCTCGTCGAGGATGAGCGTGCTGTGCGCGGCGGTGCTGCGCAGGCCCTGCGCCAGATCTTCAGGGATCAGCGCGCCGGCAAGGTCAGCCCCGCCGCAGCTCACGATCAGACGGTCCGGCCCGTCGCTGACTTCCAGCGCGCAGGTAGAAGCGCAGCCCACGCCTGCAACCCGGGTCGCTGGGGGCGGAGCGGCATCCACCAGCACCACGGTCGCGCCGGCAGCGATGCGCTGATAGCCCCAGTCCCGCGCCTGCCGCAGCGGACGGGTGCGCACGCCGCTCGCCTGCACGACGCGTTCGACCTGCTCGGCGCTGGTCGCGCCCGCGCCCTGCCAGCTTGCGAGGCCGCCATCGCCATGCGTGATGCCGAGCAGCGCGGCGACGGTGCGCGCCAGTGTCTCGGTGATGAAGCTCGGCGGCTCCTCGTTCACCGCGTCGTAGGCGGCGTTTACCAGCCCAAGCAGCTCGATGGTGCGGAGGAGATCGGTCGGGGAGCGGCTGATGATGCCGCCATCATTATAAAGTGCATTTTCGAGGGCGCGCTTAAGACCCGCCTCGCCAAATGCCTGACGCGGCCCACCGCCGGGAAGCAGCAGCCCCGCCGCAACCACGCCACCCCATGCTACGAGCCTCGGCAAGCCAATGGGCGCCTTGTCCGCCGAGCGGTCAAGGTGCCGCGCGGTACGGGCAAAGCAAGTCAAGAGCAGCGAGCGATAGACGAGATCGGTACTGGAAAGGATATAGGGTGCATAGGCCGCCCAGAATAGCAGCCGCCAGCCCGCATTTTCGGCGCTCCACGCCGGTTCGCTCGGCTTTTCCGCATGGGCGGCGAGCCATTTGCGCATCACGGCTTCGGCTATCGGCGCGCCCTGCTCGCGTGTCGCGGTGCTGCCGAGATCACGCAACCAGCGGAAACCATGGAGATATTCCGCCATCGGCGCGGTCATCGGCGCGTTGAAATCAAGGTCAGCGAGCGGCAGCTTCTGGCCGCGGAACAGGAAATATCCGGCGCGGATCGCCTTTCCGGCGCGTGCGTCGCCCGCGACCTTGTCCGGCAACACCGCGAGCAGTTTCAGCGGATATTTGCCCTTGAGGCGCATATTGTGGAGCGGTGTGCGCCATGTCAGGCGGTAAAAATGGTTCGCCACGCGCTCGGCGAGCGAGCTACCCTTATCGTTCGACAGGCGGATGAGGCGCTTGCCGGTCTCGATGCCGTCCGCTTCCTGGCCTTCGTTCTGAAAAAAGGGGCTCGAAAGGTCGTTCATCCGCCGCGCAGCCCCTTGATATTATCGGCATAAGCGGAAGGCCCACCCCGGAAGGTCGCCGTACCCGCGACCAACACATCGGCCCCGGCGGCAATGACGCGCGGGGCAGTATTCAGATCGACCCCGCCATCAACCTCCAGATGGATCGGCTTGCCGAGCTTGTCGATCGACTTGCGGATCGCCTCGATCTTGCGGAGCTGGCTCTCGATGAAGCTCTGCCCGCCGAAGCCGGGGTTGACGCTCATCACGAGGACGAGATCGATCTCTTCCAGCACATAATCGAGCATCTTCGCGGGCGTCGATGGGTTCAAGGACACACCGGCTTTCTTGCCCAGCGCCTTGATGCGCTGGATCGTGCGGTGGAGGTGCGGCCCCGCCTCCTGATGCACGGTGATGATGTCGCTGCCCGCTTCGGCAAAGGCATCGAGCATCGGATCGACCGGGGTGATCATCAGATGCACGTCCATCACCTTGGTCGTGTGCGGACGTAGCGCCTTAACGACCATCGGGCCAATGGTGATATTGGGCACGAAATGCCCATCCATCACATCGACGTGCACCCAGTCTGCGCCAGCGGCGTCGATTGCGCGCACCTCCTCGCCCAGACGGGCAAAGTCAGCGGAAAGGATCGAGGGTGAGATGAGAATAGGGCGGTCCATGAAGGCTTCGCCTTACCCGCGCATGCGCTGCGGCGCAACAGCACAGGGGGCATATCAGACCGAAATTTCAGCCCAAAAAATGCACATTTGCGGGTCTGAGCGCCTCCATTCCGGTTGCAAAGTTTGCAATCGTTTGTTTTTCGGACAGAAAGCCGATTGAGGTTAACGGCTTATTAGGTGAATATAGGAAAAAACCGTCAGCAAGCGTGATAAATCGATAATCCAGATTAGGTGAGGATTCACTCGTGCCCAGGTGAATCTGAAATATGCAAGACGACATATTGAAACTCGCGTTCGAAGTTTCCCGCATTACCGGCGAGAAGATCGCGGTCATCGACCGGATCATGATGCGTACCCGCATGCTCTCGATGAACGCGCGGCTTGAGTCCACCCGCGCAGGCGATGCCGGCCTCGGCTTTGGCGTGGTGGCGCGCGAGATGGGCGTGGTGGCCGAGGAAGTGAACGCGCTTTCCGCCCAGCTCCAGAGCGAGATTGCCGCGAACACCGCGCGGATCGAACATGCCGGGCGCCAGATGATGCAGCAATTCAAGGGTCAACGCTTTGCCGACCTCGCCCGCAACGTCGTCGAGATCATCGACCGCAACCTCTACGAGCGCTCGTGCGACGTGCGATGGTGGGCAACGGACAGCGCTGTCGTCGGCGTGCTCCAGCAAGGCACGGACGAAGCGCGCGCCTACGCCTGCGAACGGCTGGCAACGATCCTGCGCTCCTACACCGTCTATCTCGACCTATGGGTGGCAGATCGCAACGGTCGCGTGGTGGCGACAGGGCGGGGCAACAAGTTTCCCGCCGCCATCGGGCAGGATGTCTCCGAAACCGAATGGTTCAAGAGCGGCATGCGCACCAAAAACGGCGATGACTTTGCCGTATGCGACATCACCCGCAACAGCACATTGGGCAATGCGCAGGTCGCGACCTATTCCACCGCGATCCGCAAGGGTGGCTCGGTCGATGGCGAGGCGCTGGGCGTGCTCGGTATCTTCTTTGACTGGGAACCGCAGGCGCGCGACATTGTCGAGGGCGTGGCGCTGACCGAGGCGGAGCGGGGCGATACGCGTGTGATGCTGTTGAACTCACAGCATCAGGTGATCGCCACCTCCGGCAAAGCCTGTTCCCTGAATGAAGTCTACCCGATCAATGTCTCAGCCAAGCAGGGATATTATCAGGAGGGCGGTCGCATGGTCTGCTATGCGCTGACCCCTGGATATGAAACCTACGAGGGGTTGGGCTGGTATGGCTGCATCGAGAGCCGGGTAGCAACGGAACGCGGTAGCGCCGACTTCGTCGTCAGGCACTAAGGCGCAAGCGCGCGACGAAGAAGCCGTCCGCGCCGCCGTCCTCTTCCAGCATACCGGGCAGCGTGCGGATGAAACCCTCTGCGGTTGGCGATATACCAGCGGGCAACTCCTCCGCGCGGACCGGATCGATCGTAAAACCCGTATGCCGGGTGAGAAACGCCGCAATCTGATCCTCGCCCTCGGCGCGCTCCAGCGAGCAAGTGGCGTAGATCAATATGCCGCCGGGTTTCACCCATGCCGCCGCGTGATCCAGCATCGCCGCCTGAATTTCGGCCATTTCCGCGATTTGCCTTGGCCCAGCGCGATAGAGCACATCCGGGTGACGGCGAAAAATGCCGGTGGCGGAGCAGGGCGCGTCCAGCAGAATGAGATCGGCGGGTGCTTCCGGCTCCCAGAGCAATGCGTCGCCCTGCGCCACATCGGCAGCGAGGCCGCTGCGCTTGAGGTTTGCGGCGAGGCGCTCCAGCCGCCTGGCGCTCTTGTCCAGCGCAGTGACGCGCCAGCCTTGCGCGGCAAGCTGCATCGTCTTGCCACCCGGCGCAGCGCACAGATCATAAGCCATGCGCCCTTCGCCCGATCCCGCCAGCCGAGCAGGGAGCGACGCCGCAATGTCCTGCACCCACCAGCGGCCCTCATCAAAGCCCGGCATATCCGGCACTGAAACGTCGTGCGGCAGACGTACATGGCCGGGCATCAGGGAAACGCCGCCCAGCATATCCACAAATTGCGCGGTTTCCGATGAATCGGCGAGCGTCAGGTCGATTGGCGCGCGGTGACATAGCGCTCGGGCGGCGGCATGCGTCATCGCATCGCCCCACTGCGCCGCCCAACGCTCGGCCACTTCGGCGGGTAGGGTCGGCTGTTCGGGGAGCGTAACTTCGGCGCGAATGAGGCTGCCGAGCAAGCCATGCACGAGCTTGCGCGGACCGCCATCGACCAGCGGCAGCGCGGTGGAAACGGCAGCATGATGCGGCGTTTCGAGGCACAATATCTGTGCCAGCGCGAGCCGCAGCACCATGCGGGATTTGGCATCCGGCGGGATGATCTGCTCGGTCACATTATCGATCAGCGCGTCTATATCCACCATCCAGCGCAGCGCATCCGCCGCTATCGCATGCGCCAGCCCCTTGTCCGATCCTCGCGTTAGCCCTTGCGTCGCCGCATGGAGCGCAGTTTCCAGCGCCTCGCCTCGGCGCAAAACGGCATCGAGCAATTTCAAAGCCGCCCGGCGCGCGGCCAAGCCGGGTACTTCGGATTCTTTGGGTGGGCGTCGGCGTCTGGTCATAAGCGAAGCCCGCCTTAGCGCCTTTGCGCGCCAGGTAAAGCCTGCGTGCTTGTGCGGGACCGCGCGGCGGAGTATGCCGCGACGCAACAAAGGACAGGGAGACATTCCTCATGGGCAAACGCCCCGACCATGTGCGCGCCCCTGCGCATCTCTCCAAAAGCCCGCCGGTGCCGAAACCCGACCCGCTGGATGCCGCCCCGAAGGTGACGGAAGAGCTATCGCCCACCCGCTATGGCGACTGGGAACGAAAAGGCATCGCGGTTGATTTCTAGAGATATTGGCGATTTCTGAGCTGCCACACAGAAAAATATAACCATTTTGGCCTATATCCGTTGGCCAAAGCGAATCAGTTCCGGAGTTGAAGTCTCTCATGGCAGCCAAGAAAATCCGCAAGGCCGTGTTCCCCGTCGCAGGCATGGGCACCCGCTTCCTGCCCGCAACCAAGGCGGTGCCGAAGGAACTGCTCCCCATCGTCGACCGCCCGCTGATCCAGTATGCGGTCGATGAGGCGATCGAGGCCGGGATCGAGACGATGATCTTCGTCAACGGGCGCGGCAAGGGCGCGATCGAGGATCATTTCGACATGGCCTATGAGCTGGAGCGCACGCAGGCCGACCGCGGCAAGGATGTGTCCGCCCTCAAAGGCACCCGCCTCACCCCCGGCAACGCGGTATTTGTACGCCAGCAGGAGCCGCTGGGCCTTGGCCACGCGATCTGGTGCGCGCGCGATATCGTCGGCGACGAGCCGTTCGCTATCCTGCTGCCAGACGAGTTCATGCACGGAAAGCCGGGAAAGGGCTGTTTGAAGCAGATGGTCGATGCCTATGAACAGACCGGCGGCAACCTGATTTGCGCTCTCGAAGTGCCGATGGAGCAGACATCAAGCTATGGCGTGCTCGATCCCGGCAAGCAGGACGGTGCGCTGACCGAAGTGAAAGGCCTCGTCGAAAAACCCGCGCCGGGCACGGCACCTTCAAACCTCATCATCGCGGGGCGCTATATCCTCCAGCCGGAGGTGATGCAGCACCTCTCCCGTCACGAGAAGGGTGCAGGCGGCGAGATCCAGCTTACCGATGCGATGGCGGCGATGATCGGCAACCAGCCATTCATTGGTGTGACTTTTGACGGCCAGCGCTTCGATTGCGGCTCCAAGGCCGGTTATATTGAGGCCAATCTGGCGCTGGCGCTGGAAAGCGACGAAATTGGCGCGCATATCCGCGACTTCGCGCGCAAGCTCGTGATATAAGGACTACCCGCCTCCTTCTTCAGGAGGCGGGCGGCCTCTCCTTAAAAATGCGCTGAGAGCGAGGCGACTGCTGTAGCCTTACCGAGCGGGTCGCCGCCGGTGCGTGCGCTATCAATATAAGCGACGCCCAGCGTGAAGTGCGAAATCTCGGCGCTGACGCCCAAAGACCAGTCCTGCTTCTTGTCGCCAAAGGCGCCATCCTCAATACCGAAGCTGCCCGAAAGCATCAGCGGCGTGGACGGCAGCGGCACACTGGCGTCGACCATATAATAACGGTTCGAAATATTGCCGATTTGATCCTGCGACGGGGCATAGCTGAAAGTCGCGCCCACTTCCGCCGGGCCGATGCCGGCCGAGAGCCTACCGGTCAGCTCCAGATAATTGTCCTGACTCGCGCCGGGATAGAGATACCACATCGCGTTCACATCCACAGAGACGGGGCCAAACTCGCGCGAATAGCCGATCATCACGTCCGTCTCGATGTCTTCACCGCCATTATCGGCCAGAGTCGAGCCCCAGAAGCCGACATAGACGCCACTCTTGTGGGTGAGGGTCAGCTCAGGCTGAAATGCAGGATCCTTGTCGGACAGGGAAAGCCCGCGATAGCGATAATCGCTCACCACCGTCGCGCCAGCATCGAGCGTCCAGGTCTTCTCCTCGGATGCCGAAGCGGCCGTCGCGGCGGAGCCAAGTATGATGCCGGTCGCCAAAAGGGCTGTTCGCAAAGCTGTGCGCATATTTTTTCCTTTTTTTGTGATGTTTAGGCCGCATCGCGCGCGGCAGGTTCTTCTTGTTCCGCGGAAGCCAGCGGCAGGACCAATATGGCCCTTGCGCCCTTGCCGACCCCGTCGCTTTCGAGGCTGAGATTGCCGCCCAGCGCGTTCAGCGTATTGGCGCACCAGTGCAGGCCAAAGCCACCCGATTTCTGCTCCCGCGTCGAGAAACCACGCTCAAACAGGCGCGCGACGGCGGCGGGATCGAAACCCTCGCCATTATCCGCGATTGTGACGGTGCAGGTCGCTTGATCCGCATCACGAATTGCGGAAATGCTCAATGCTCCGTCCTGCCGACCTGTTGCGTCAATAGCCTCCCGGGCATTGGTGAATAGGTTTTCGAGAATTTGGCCCAACAGGATGCGGTTGCACCGCACCTCAATCCGCTCGTTACAGGCGATATCGACTTCGATGGCAGAGCCTTCGGCATAGCGCACCACATTGGCACTGCGGCTGAGCATCGGCCCGATATCGCAATCCTGCGCGCTGCTATCGGCCCGCGCCGATTCATTGCGCTGCGCGTCGGAGATCGCATCAAGCGCAACCGAAAGGCTCCGGGCGGCCTCGCGCGCGTTCTGCCGGTTTTCCTCGATCTGCTCTTTCATCCGCCCATGCGCCGCTTCGAGAAAGGATGCGAGCTTCTGGCGTCGATCCTGCGGCGCCGCGTCGTCTTTCAACTCCTCAAGCGCCCGCTCGGTATTCGGTGGGAAGAGGTCGGCCATCTGACGCTCGATGATGCCAATCAAGACACCCACCGGGCTGAGGCTATTGCGCACATTGTGCATCAGCGTCACGGTGCTCTGGGATTTGCCGAGCGCGAAGGATTGCGACTCAATCTGGGCGCGCAACGCATTCATCTCTATCGTCATGTCGTTGAAGGCCTGTTTCAGCGCACCGATTTCGTCGTCGCGGATGGGGCCTTCAAACGCCTCCATCTCGCCGCTTTCCTTAATGCGCTGCACATGGGCCTGAAGCCGCTTTACCGGCCCGATGACAAGGGAAGAAACGCGCCTGTTAAGCACCATGAGCATGATGATGACCAGCACCAGTACAGCGCCCGCCACAATGTTGCGCAGTTCGGCACCCGCAGCCAACAAACGCCTAGGGACATTGAACCTGATGCTGGCAATCGGTTTGCCAGTGGTGTCCAATATCGGCGCGGCGACCTGAATCCTGTCTGCCTGTTTGACAATCGATAACTCCTGCGCCGGGGCGCGCAGGTCCAGCATCGCCTTGACTTGCAAGGCGTGGCTGGCGTTCTCGCTGGTCAGTTCCTCGATAAACACCAGATTGCCGGGAGAAACACCCGATCTGTCATTACGCAGGAGAGGGGCACTGCCTATACTGTAGATCTTGCCATTCAGCAGTGCGAAGCCCTGAAAGCTCTTGCGGGACTGCGCCCGAAAAGCGGCGGATGTCACAAGCGTTTTCAAATCGTGAGCGAGAGCCGGCGCGGCCTCTTCACTCTCCCTGTCAAACGCGAAGCTGCGGTCGCCCTTGCCATCGAATCGCACAATGGCGAGGCCATCGACCTGCGCATTGATGAAGGCAGCGGCGTTTACATTGCGCTTCTCATAACCCGCGTTGAAATCGGACGCGTAATCATAGCTCTCGTCCCAAACCGCCCAGTCGCTGGACCGCGCCTTCATCTGGTTACGGTTCTCCGCCAGAAACGCGCCAACGCGATCGACATGACCGCGCAGTTGCTCCTCTTCCATGCGGGTGAAGCTCGCGTTGATGAAGAAGGAGAGGACGAAGAAGATGGCGATCGTCGCCAATACACCGATGACCGCGAGATTCATCGTGAGAACGCGGCTCAAGGCGCTCGTCCGGCGTTCTCCGCGATCCAAAACGATGCTCATGACGCCAGCCTATTCGCGGACGCGGCATCATCACCCGACTCATCAGCGATACGCCGCACCGAATTTTCCACCGGCATTGCCGCGCCGAACAGATAGCCCTGCATATGCGAGCAACCCACGAGGCGCAGCGCCTGACACTGGCTTTCCGTCTCCACGCCCTCGGCGATGATCGACAGGCCAAGGCCACGGGCAAGATGCGCGACCGAATTGACGATGGCGGCGGAGTGGCGGTCATTGCCCAGGCTCTCCACGAAGCTCTTGTCGATCTTGATGCAATCCAGCGCGAAGTTCTTGACGTTGAACAGGCTGGAATAGCCGGTGCCGAAATCATCCAGCGCGATACGGAAGCCAAGCTGCTGGAGCCGCAGCACCATCTCCTTGGCGTGATCGATATTCTCGAAAATGGCCGTTTCGGTGATCTCGATCTGGATGCGTTCATGAGGAACGCCCCAATGGGCCGCCCGCTGGACAAGCCGCTCTATGATTGTTTCGTGCTTGAACTGGCGCGGGGAGAGATTGATCGAGACATATTGGTCTGACCAGCTGCGGCAATCCTGCAATGCACGATCTATCACCCAATCGCCCAGACTGTGAATGAGCATGCTCTCTTCTGCGATCGGTATGAAAAGCGCGGGCGAGACATTGCCATATTCTTCACTGTGCCAGCGCAGCAACGCCTCGAAACCAACCGTCTTCAGGCCATCGCGCTCGACGATCGGCTGGTAATGCAGCCTGAGTTCGTTCTGCTCCAGCGCATCCGCCAACCCATGTTCGATCGCCCGCCGCATCTTCTGGCCGGCGTCCATATCGGTATCGAAGACCCGCACCTGATCGCGACCCGCACGCTTCGCGGCAAACAACGCAATATCCGCATAGCGCATCAGCTCATTTGCCTCGCGCTCCGGGTAATCACGCGCCATCAGCATGCCACACGACGCGCTGATCTGCATGGAATGGCCGAGAATGAAAAATCCTCCGGCGCAGGACTGAACAAGCTTCTCGCAGATGCATTGTGCCGTCCGCTCATCCGCCGCCTCGAACATCAGCGCAAATTCATCACCGCCCAGACGGGATACCAGCGTATGTTCGGGCGCAGTGGCGCGCAGCGTTTGATATACCGTCTGCAACAGCTCATCGCCTGCGGCATGGCCGAAGGTGTCGTTGACGAATTTGAACCGGTCAAGGTCCATGAAGGCCAGCGCAAAGTTCGTATCGTCCCGCGCAACTCGCTCAGTCAGCGCGCGCAGAAACGCCATGCGATTGGGTGCGCCGGTCAGGAAATCATGATTGGCGATGTGTTGTGCGCGCGCCTCGCTCTCTGCCAGTTGATTGACCTTCTCCCGTAGCAGCTCGATCTGCCTGGTGTCATGATCCCAGCGCTGGCACAGCGCGGTCGCCATTTGCATTACTTCATCGGGCGAGAAGGGCTTGCAGATATAGAAGATCTTGTCTGCCGGGCCTGCCACGGCCGAAATATCGGTCGCGGAATGGTCGGAATAGGCGGTGACGATGACGATATTGATGTTGGGATCAAGCGCCCGGATTCTCCGCGCCGTCTCCTTGCCGTCGATCCCCGGGGGCATACGCACATCGATGAACGCGACGCGGAATGGATCGTTGCGCGCAAGGCTGGCCTCGACTTGCGCAACCGCATCAAGGCCTTGTGTAGCATAGGTTACGATGAAACGTTGGGCGGGTGCCACCTGGGCTTCGCTTGCCGGACCGAACAGTTCGTCGGCGAGACTACTCAGCGCATCCTCTGTCTTTTCGGTGGGGGCAGAACCGAACACCCGGCGATAGGTTTCGATTATCCCGCTGTCATCGTCGCAGACCAAAATATTCATTATTATACGCGCCTCATTTTTGCGAAGGCATAGCGCGCAAGTCTTAAAAATCCCCCAAAACGGCTCGCAGAGAATGGGAATTTTGCAGATTTACGACAGCGGGCCGCTTACCGGACCTGCAGGGAAAGGGCTTATTATATGCGGCTATTTACAGAGACAGACGGGCGAGAGCCGCTTCGCCTCACCGCGCCGCGCCGGGAATAGGTCGCGCCGCTGCGACCCGTGACGCGCTCCAGCTCCTTGCCCACCGCCGCCAGCATCTCGGTCGAGAGTTCGATCTGGCGTTCGAGGACGGCGCTGTTGACAGTGGCCGCGCGGTGCAGATCCTCGCTGGTTTCGCTGAAGGCCAGACGGTCGTCTCCTTCCAGAGCCATCATCCAGTCCGGATTGAGACGGTGGAGGGTGGCACAGTGCGCCTCCATGTGGGCCGCGAGGCGGATTTTGGCCTGCGCGAGCGCATCGGTGGCGGCGCGCGGGCCGGAAAGGGCCAATAGTTCGCTCTCCTCTTCCATCAACCGGATGAGGTCGATCATCGTATCAATCAGCGCGGCGACGGGTTCGGTAAGGTTCATTGCCCGCTCTCCTGTTGCAGCTTCACAATCTCCGCGAGCACCTGATCCGCGATGCCGATGCCGCGCCCGTTGGCAATGGTTGTGCCAAGCTGCTCCGCGAGTATGCCGCGAAACATCTCCTCGCCGTGCCCGCCGCTGAAATCACCTTCGGTTGGGGCGGTTTCCATCATCAGCTTCGTCATCTGGCCAATGAACACCGCCTCGAACGCCTTCGCGGCCGCACGGGCTTTGGCGTCGGGCTGCGGCTTGGGCTGGACGGACGGTAAGGGAGAAATCGGGTCCGCCATCATTGCACCTCAATCTCGGCCTGTAGCGCACCCGCGCTGCGCAACGCCTGAAGGATTGTGATGAGATCGCGCGGGCTTACGCCGAGCTTGTTGAGGCCACCAACCAGAGACTTGAGGCTCGCGCCCTCGACCATAGCCAAAGATGCGCCGCCGCCATCATCGACCGAGACCTGCGTGCGCGGCAGCACCTGCGTCTGACCGCCAGACAACGGACCGGGCTGAGACGCGACCGGGCTTTCCGCAACCGAGATCGTGAGGCCTCCTTGCGCGATCGCGACCGGAGAGACGCGCACATCGGCGGTCATTACAACAGTACCTGCCGCCTCGTTGACGATCACGCGCGCGGGCGTATCGACCTCTACGCTGAGATTTTCTACCTGCGCGATGCGGTCGATCAGTACCGCGCCATCGGGCGCGGAGAGACGCACGGTCGCGGGGTCGAGCAGCTCCGCACTGCCCGGAAATGCGCCGTTAATCGCCTTTGCTACCCGCTGCGCGGTGGTGAAATCCGGGTTGCGCAGCGCGAGTTTCAGGGCGGTCGCGGATTTCAATGCAAACGGCACCTCGCGCTCGATGATCGCGCCGCTGGCGATGCGCGCCGAGGTCGAAACGCCGCGGCTGATGTTCGCGCTAGCGCCCGCCGCCCTGAATCCCGACACCGCGACCGGACCCTGCGCCACCGCATAAATCTGCCCGTCCATGCCTTTGAGGGCCGTCACCAGCAGGGTGCCTCCTTGCAGGCTGGTCGCATCGCCGAGCGCGCTCACCTGCACGTCAATCTGACTGCCGGAGCGCGCGAACGGGGGCATGCTCGCCGTTACCGACACCGCGGCGACATTCTGCGTCTTCATCTGCGCGGAACGGATGTTGACGCCCATGCGCTCCAGCATCGCCTGCATCGATTCCTCAGTGAACGGCGCGTTGCGGATCTTGTCGCCGGTGCCTGCGAGGCCAACGACAAGGCCATAGCCGATAAGCTGGTTGGGCCGCACATTCTCCACATCGACAATGTCCTTGATGCGCGGCGCGGCCTGAGCCGATGCCCCAAAGAGCAGCGCGCCGGTGCACAAGAAGCTTATCAGCCAGATCAACGATTTTTGGGCCAGTTTCATCCCTCCTATTATAGAAAGGAGGAGGGCCGAAACGGCTGCGCCGATGGCAATCACCCTGAATGGCATAAATCCGACCGGCGCTTTGACCGCCCAGCAGGCTCTGGCGCTGGTGCGCGATGCTGTGCCCACGGCAAACCTTGCCCGGCGCCTGTTGGAAGAGGGCGCGGACATAGCCGCTGCGTCGGGCCCACAGGTGGCGGTGCATTCAGGCGCACAAGGGCAGCTATCAGCGTCATCCCAGATGCTTGGCTCGGTGCAGATGCTGGTCGCGCTCTCGGCCTTGAGCCCTCAAGAGGTGCGGCGGCGCGAGCAGATCGCGCAGGCGCGGCGCGGGCTGGATGGGCTGGAGCGGCTGCACCGGGAATTGCTCGATGGGACCGTCGACCGGGAAACGCTGAATGCACTCGCGCATTGGGTGCGCGATGGGAAAGACGGTTTGCCGGATGAACAGGATAACGCTGATACGGCGCGTTTCTCGGCGCTGATGGAGGATATCGAATTGCGTGTGCGCGTTGAGCTCGCGAAGTTCAATATCGAGGTTTAGCGGGAAGCCCTCGTAAGCTTCAAGACATAGCTGATGATCTCCGCCACGGCGGCATAATGCTCCACCTTTATCGGCTGGTCGATCTCGACACTGGCATATAGCGCGCGAGCAAGCGGCGGGCTTTCGACAATCGACACCTTATGCTCGCCCGCCAGCTCACGAATGCGGAGCGCGATCCGGTCCGCGCCCTTCGCCACCACAATCGGCGCGCGCATCGCGCCATGGTCATAGCGCAGCGCGACGGCAAAGTGCGTCGGATTGGTGATGACGACGCTCGCCTGCGGCACGGCGGACATCATGCGCCGCCGCGCCCGCGCCATACCGATAGCGCGGATGCGCGCCTTGATCTGCGGGTCGCCCTCGCTCTGCTTGTGCTCGTCCTTCACCTCCTGATGGCTCATCCGCTGGCGCGCCCACCACTGGCGACGCTGATAGACGAGATCGCCAATCGCCAGCGCCGCGACCAACATTGCCACGCTACGCAGCATATCAATCACGATGGCTGAGGAGAGGCTTGCGATGGTGCCTGCGTCCGCGCCCACCATGCGATCCAGCCCATGAAAAGCGGGCCATGCAATCGTGCCGACGATCAGCGCGACGAACGCGAATTTCGCCAGCGTCTTGCCGAACTCGACCCAAGCCTGTTTGCCGAACAGCCGCTTCGCGGCCGCCATTGGGGAGAGGCGATCCCATTTGAGCTTGAGGCGGCTGGCGGAAATTGCCGGGATGCCTTGCAGCAGCAAGCTCATGATCGCACCCACGATGGTGAGCAGCAATAACGGCCCGACAGCTATCAATATCGAAGCGAATAAGGTCCGCGCGAGACGCTGGGCGCTGCCGCTGGTGAACGCCGCCTCGCCTGCCCCGGCCCATAGCCCGGATGCCAGCACCGCCAACCGCTCCGCCGCATAGGTGCCCAATGCCATCACGCCCGCCAGCGCCGCCGCAAACATCGCCGCATGACGCATTTCCGGCGCGACGGGTACGTCGCCTTTCTTACGCGCATCTTCCAGCTTCTTGGGCGTCGGATCTAACGTCTTATTATCTGTATCTGCCATTATATTAAACTGCCGACGCCTGCGCCCATTCGGCCATGCGGGCTGCAAAGCCGGAGAGACTGGCCGCGATCACGGTCGCGGTCACAATGAGGCCGAGCGCAATCGACGCGGGCTGCGCGATGAAGAAAATCTGCAACTGCGGTGCAAGACGGGCGGCAAGGCCGAGCGCGGCATTGAACACGATGCCATAGATCAAGAGCGGCGCGGCAAGCCCCAGCCCCAAGGCCATCGCCCCGCTCGCGGCATGGATAGCGAGTTGCGCGAAGTCCGCTGCGGGGGCCGCTTCGCCCACCGGAAAGGTCGCATAGCTCTGCACCAGCGCGCCGATCCAGAGATGATGCACGCCTGTCGCCATACAGAGGAGCAGCGCAGTGATGCTGATGAAACGACCAAGCACTGGGATCTGCCCACCAGCGGAGGGATCTTGCACCAAGGCTGTCGTGAGGCCGACCTGCAAGCTGATGATCGCCCCCGCGATGGTGATGGCGAGAAACATCAACCGCACCACCGCGCCGAGCATCGCACCGGTGAGCAGCTCGACCAGCAGCAAATGCGCGAATGCGGCGTTGCTGAGGAGGGCGCGATCGGTCGCCGCACCTAAATGCGCGCTCAATAGTCCCTGCATCCCTGCCACCAGCCCCAGGGCGATGAGCAGGCGCATTCGCCCCGGCACTGCGTCGTCCGAAAAGCCGGGTAGCAGCATCAGCATAGCCCCCAATCGCGCAAACACCAATGCATATAGCGTGACCATGCGCGGCAGATCGGGCGCGAGCTGGCCGAGGCTAGCCGCCTCCATCATGGCGAAATGATGCGCGCCGACAGCTCCGCCATAAACGCCGATAGTGCGGCCCCGATCATCGGCAGGCTCACAAGCAGCACAACACCGATGGCGACGAGCTTCGGCACGAAGGTCAGCGTCATTTCCTGTATCTGCGTCAGTGCCTGCACAAGTCCGATGACGACGCCGATGATGAGCGACGCGAGCAGCATCGGCCCCGCGATGGTGAGCAGCAGCATGAGCGCCGCGCGAGCAAGGGCGAGCATGTCTGCGGGGGCCAATGCGTGATCCTCAATCCTCAATTAATTGCCTAAATCTGGAGCCGCATGATTTCGTTATAGGCGTTCACCACCCGATCCCGCACCGCGACCATCGTATCGAGCGCGGTTTCGGCGGCGCCGATGGCGGTGGCTACGTCGATCAGATCGCCCTTGCCCGCGACCTGTTTGAGGCTGGCGCTTTCGGCTTTGGTAAGGGCACTGCCGACGGAGCTGATTGCGCCAGAGACAAGCGCACCGAAATCGCCGGAAGGCGCATCCGCATTTCCAACATCCGGCGTGGAAGCAGGCGCGACGGGCGCGATGCCGCGTGCCTTGCCATAAGCGGAGAGTGCATCGAGCGCGCCTATCGAAGTGACCATGTTCCGGCCTCCCTTATTTCAGCAGATCGATCGTGCGCAGCGTCAGGTTGCGCGCGGCCTCAATGGCGTTGAGGTTCGCCTCATAGCTGCGCTGCGCCGCCTTCATGTCCGCCGTTTCCGTGAGCGCGTTGACATTGGGCATCAGCACATAGCCCTTGGCGTCCGCCGCCGGATTTCCGGGCTGATAGACGCGCGGAAAGCTGCTTTTGTCACCCTTGATGCTGGGTACATCGACCTCCGTCGCGCCGCTGGTTTTGTCCAGTTCGGCGCGGAAGGTCAGGATGCGGCGGCGATAAGGCTGGCCGCCGGGGCTGGCCGAAACCGAATCCGCATTGGCGAGATTTTCCGCGATCACCCGCATACGCAAAGCCTGCGCGCGCAGCCCGCTGGCCGACACCTGAACCGAATTTTCGAGATCCATGGGAATAGCCTCCTAAGGACATATTGTAGGCAAATTTTTCCCACCCCGGCGCGGCTAGCGGCAGTTTTTTCCTATGATGCAGGAAGGAAGGAGCTGCGCATGTCTGCGATCAATGATGTCGAGGTGGAGCTGTCGATCGTGCTGGGCGCGACGCGGCTCCCGGTGCGCGAAATCCTTAGCATGAGCCGGGGCGCGATGATCCCGCTCGATTGCACGCAGGACGAGCCGAGCCTCGTGATCGTCAACGGCCACACCATCGCGCGCGGGCAGATATTGGTGGAGGAGGACCGCATGTCGCTCGAAATCACCGAAGTGCTGAAGCGGAAACGATAGGCGATGGACGTGCTCCTCCTCCTTCGCACCTTTGGTGCGCTGGCCGCGGTGCTCGCACTGTTGGCGGGCGCGCTGTGGGCGGTGCGGCGCTATGACCTTACGCTGCCCGGGCGGATCGGCGGCAGAAAAGCCGCGCGGCTGGAGCTGACCGAGCGCCTAAACCTCGATCCCAAGCGCAGCGTCGCGCTGGTGCGACATGGTTCGGCGGAACATCTGCTACTGCTCGCGCCCGAGGGGAATATGCTGCTGGGCGAGACGAGTCAGGTAGATGATACACCGCTGTTCGTAGAACTCGGCGCTTGCCGGGAGCATAACGAACGCCCTGCCCTGCATATCGACCTCGCGCTGTGCCGCACCCTTGCCACCCCGGTGCCGCCGCCGCCCGCTCCGCCGCCTCTGCTCTGGCCCGCCCCTCCTCGCTTCCGCAGACGCCCTGCCCAACCCCCGCTTCCCGCCATACGCCGCGCATGAACCCGGACCTTGGTCAACTGGAGATGAGCCGCCATCTGGTTCAGCTCGTCATCGGGCTGACCGTGTTGAGCCTCGCGCCGGGCATCTTGATGACGGTGACGAGTTTCACGCGCATCGTCGTGGCGCTCTCGCTGCTGCGTACCGGGATCGGTGCACCCGGTGTACCGCCCAACCCGGTCATCATCAGCCTCGCGCTGTTTTTAAGCTTTTTCGTGATGCAGCCGACATTCGAGAGGGCGTGGGATGCGGGCATCGCCCCTTATGCGGACGGCAAGATCGATGAGAAGGTGGCAATGGAGCGTGCGTCCGCCCCGCTACGTAGTTTTATGCTGGCACAGGTCAGGAATGAAGATCTGAAGCTGTTCGTGGAACTCTCCACCAAGCCACCGCCGGAGCGCACTGCTGTACCGATGACCATCCTCATCCCGGCCTTCATGATCTCCGAACTGCGCCGCGCGTTCGAGATTGGTTTCTTACTGCTGCTACCATTTTTGGTCATCGATCTCGCCGTCTCCGCGGTGCTGATGGCGATGGGCATGATGATGCTCCCTCCCACTAGCATCGCTCTGCCGATGAAGATCATCTTCTTCGTGTTGGTCGATGGCTGGGCGCTGGTGGCCGGGTCTCTGGTCAAAAGTTTCGGAGCAGGTTGAACGCCCTTGACTTGTATCAATGCATTCCCGCCTGCCATCTATAATATCGCGGGATGGAGAAGCTGTCTGAACCGATATCCTGATTGATCACGCCGGGAGAAGCTGTCATGAGACGCGCCCGACCTTATATTCGAGGATTGTGACATGGTTCATAAAGTGATCCACTCCATTGCGGCTGTCGCCGCTATCACCCTCACCACCGCTGCGCATGCCGCTGACGCCACAAAAGGCAAGGCCGTGTTTCAGGCGCAGTGCGCGATGTGTCATCAGGTCAAGCCCAAGGCTTTGGGCATCGGCCCCAGCCTCGCTGGCATCGTCGGTCGCAAGGCGGGTACGCTCCCGGGCTTTGCCTATTCCCCTGCGATGAAGAAATTTGCCAAGCCATGGACCGCCGCGCTGCTCGATAGCTATGCCGCCTCGCCGATGAAGGCGGTTCCGGGTAACCGCATGCCATTCGCCGGATTGGCGGATGCCGCAAAGCGTGCCGATCTGGTCGCCTATCTCGCGACGCTTAAATAGCGGACTTTTGACCCGAAACAGGCCGCTACGCGGCGTTTCGGATGATCGGCTCCAGCCCTACACCGGCCGCGCCGCCGTAACGATCACGCGCCTGACCGCGCCTTTGCCCAGTGACTCCGCTGCGGCGATATCGACCACGCGGGCGAAGGCACGCAGGTCCGGCAGGATATGATCTGGCCCGGCGGCCATGGGCGTCGCCCAAGTGCGCAGGTTCACGGCATTGAGCAGGAGGGGCAGATTCTCTGTCACCTCCGCCTCATGTTCAGCGTCCACCTCAAGCTGCACATCGAAATTGGCATAGCCGGAGAGCCTGCCGTCTGATGCGACGATCGGCGCGAGGATCGTCCCGGCCGAGACGAACACTGTTTCTGCTTCTTCGTGGCTTGCCACCTTGGGGGGCGGTGGACCGAGTAACTGCGCCACACCGAACGCAGCGCCTCCCCCCAGTGCAAGGCCGAGGATCAGGAGCACGAGAAGTGTGATCAGCTTTTTCATCGCTTAGCGCGCAAAGTCGCTGTCTTGCGGCAGGGCGGTCTTGTCCGCCAGCAGCACGACGGTAATGCGCCGGTTTTCCGGCCGGTTGGGCTGATCGGGATAGACGGGCCGCGTCGCTGCCATCGCCACCACCTGCATGAAGCGATCCGCCGACACGCCATTGGCGATAAGCGCATTACGGGCCGCGAGCGCCCGCGCGCCGGAAAGTTGCCAGTTCGCATCACTATCGCCACCCGCGCCATCGGTATGGCCCTCGATCGCGAGATTGACCTGAAACGCCTTCAGCTTCGCCGCCAGCCGCGCGAGCACATTGCGGCCATAGGCGTTCAGCGTCGCGCTGTTGCCCTGAAACATCGATTGCCGGTCTGTATCGGTCAGACTGACGCGCAGCTCGTCCCGCCCCATGTCGGTCATGAAGCTGGTGGGGGCGAGATGATCCTGCGGCACAGCGTCCAAAGCCACCTTCAGCTCCTGCGCCAATACGCGTAAGGCCGCGCTCGGCACATCGGCGCTGCCACCACGCGCAACCCCGGGGCTAGCGGCGGTCATCGCGGGCACGCCACTAGGCGCACGACTGTCAGCCTGATTACGCTGCGTATGCCCGCCGGTGCCCGGAGCATCGCTGGGGCCGGAGGTGGAACCTGTCGCCTGCGGTGCGCTGGGCGGGCCGGGGGTGAAATATTCCGCCAACCCTTTCAGCTTCTCCTTGTCCGGGTTGGAGATCAGCCACAGCAGCATGAAGAACGCCATCATCGCGGTCACGAAATCCGCATAGGCAACCTTCCACGCCCCGCCATGATGCCCGCCGCCCACCACCTTCTTGACGCGGCGGATGACGATCGGCGCTTCCTGTTTGTCGGAGCCCGCCATGATAGGCTCAGCTCATCTCGCCGAGCGCCTGACTCAACCGCTGTTGCATCAGGTCGAGCCGCACCAGCGCAAGCGCATCCGTGGAGCACATCCCCTCTGACAGGCGATCGAGCATCACCGCGCTCTCATCCGCCTGCTGCGCCAGCGCATCAAACAGTTGCAGGCTATCGATATGGCGCGACGCGAAATGATCGTCCGCGCACAGCCGCGCGGCGAGATTCTCCAGATGATGCCGCATCTCGCGCCATTCGTTCGCCATCGCAGTGCACAGCGGATAGACGGAGGGATGAAAGGCCATGGATCACCATAAGAGCTGGAGGAAAGGAGCGCGCATCAGGCGAACAACTCGACATCGTTGCCGGCAGGCGGACGCGGTGGGATAGCGGCCCGTATCGGAGGCGCCTGTGCAACCAGCGTGCAGGTGGCGATGCCCTCCCACGCCCGGAACTCAACCTTGCGCGCCTGTGTGCCGCCGACATTGGTCTGCCCGACCGGGATGCCTTCCGTCTTGAGGAAGCGCAGCGCGAACTCGGCATTCTTGCTGCCGATCGGCCCGAACGCGGCCTGGATGTTGCCGCCACCGAACACCTGCGCCGAGAGACGCAGGCGTGACGCGCCCTTCTGCATCATCGCGTTGATGAGCAGCTCCATCGCGTGCAGCCCATAGCGATTCATATCCGCTGCGGCGACGCTCTGGCCGGGGCTGGGCTCGCCGAGCAGGAAATGGTTCATGCCGCCGATGTGGCTCACCGGATCATGCAGGCACACCGCGATGCACGAGCCAAGTAGCGTCGTGATGACGGTGTCCGGCTGGCTCACCACGGCATGTTCGCCCTGAATGATCGCAACGCGCTTGGCGGGCTGCATGAATGCCATCAGCTCAGCTCCCCGAATACGCGCTCGATCTTTTCCTTCAATGCGGCTGGCGCAAAGGGTTTGACGACATAATTGTTGACGCCCAGCTCCGCCGCCTTCTGCACCACGGATTTCTCAGAACTGCCTGTCAGCATGATGAACACCGTCTTGCCGATCACCGGGTCCGCGCGCACGGCCTTCAGAAACTCCAGCCCGTCCATATCCGGCATATTATAATCCGATATTATGAGGTGCACCCGGTCGTTCTGCACGGCGGGCAGGGCTTCCAATGCGGATGGCTTGTCGCGTACATCGCGAAAGCCCAGATCCTGCAATGTGCGGCGGATCATCGCGCGCATGCTCGTCTGGTCATCGACCACCATAACCTTGATTGCGGCGGCTGCAGGCATATCAGTTCGTCCCCATTATTTCTCGGCCCAAAGGTTCTCGGCAGGCGCGCAATAGTGCCTTCGGCAACGCATCGAGGCTGACCTCGCGCGTGATAGCGCCCAGCAATTTGGCGGCGCGCGGCATGCCATAGATGACGCAACTATTCTCATCCTGCCCCAACGTCAGCGCGCCCGCCTTGTGCATGGCATGCAGCCCTTGCGCGCCGTCCTTGCCCATCCCGGTCATGATGACGCCGACCGCCTTCTTACCCAGCGACGCGCAGCTCCTGAACAGCACATCGGCGCTCGGGCGGTGACCGGATACGGCGGCGGTTGCGCGCAGGCGGATATGCCCGTGCCTGCCGCCATACAACTCCATATGCGCGTCCGATCCCGGCGCGATATAGACGGTGCCGGGCATCAGCTTCTCGCCATCGCGCGCTTCCGTCACCCGCATCGGGCAGGTGCGGTCCAGCCGCGCGGCAAAGCCGGACGTGAACAGGCCGGGCATATGCTGCACTACGAGGGTTGGCGGAATGTCGGGTGGGAGCGCCGAGAGCAGCGAGAACAGCGCCTCCACCCCACCGGTCGATGCGCCTATGGCGATCACCAGCTCCGGGTCGCATCCTCCAGTCGGAGCCGCGGCGCGCGGCAGATCGTGGCTGATCGGGCGCATAGTCGAGCGTGCGGCGGCCTTCACCGCCTCGCGCAGCGTCTTTGCCTCGCGCAACAGCGCATCCGCCCCGCCTGCAGGCTTGCCGATGCACTCGACCGCGCCTAGCCGCATCGCCTCTATCGTCGTATCCGTACCCTTGGCGGTGAGCGAGGAGCACATCACCACCGGCATGGGCTTGAGGCGCATGATCTTTTGCAGGAAAGTGATGCCGTCCGTGCCCGGCATTTCCACATCGAGCAGCAATACGTCAGGATTGAGTTCCTTCAGCATGCGCCGCGCGATTTCCGCATCCGCCGCCGTGCCGACGACATCGATGCGCGGGTCGGCCTGCAATATCTTCTTGAGGATTGCGCGCATCGCTGCGCTGTCATCCACGATCAGCACGCGCGTTCTCTGCCCGACAGGGATAGTCTCTCTCACCGCATATCCTCCGGCTTGCGATACATAGTGTGGCCGCAGGGGATCATGAATTCCTTGGCCTTGCTGAGCAGTCGCTCACTGTGACCGATGTAGAGCGCGCCGCCGGGTGCGAGTTGGGAGACGAGCCGCATCTCCAGCTCCGCCTTCGCCTCCTCGTTGAAATAGATCATCACGTTGCGGCAAAAGATCGCCTCGAACTGGTGCCGCCACGGCCAGCGCTCGAACAGGTTCAATTGGCTCACGGTGACGAGATTGCGCGCTTCGGGGGCGATAGTGAAACCGTCCCTTGTTTCTTTGGTCCACAGCTTGCGCCAAGGCTGCGGGATCTGCTCATGATGCCCCTTGGGATATTCCGCCTTGCGCACCGCCTCGACCATCTCGGACGATATGTCGGTGGCGAAAAGCTGCACATTGGCCCCGCGCGCCCATTGCGCCTCACGCACATCCTGCCCAAGCAATGTCATCGCGATGGTATAAACCTCCTCGCCGGACGAGCTGGCGGACGACCATATTCGTACTGGCTCCCTGCTGCTCCGCCCGCGCCACAGCGGCATCATCTCGTTCTTCATATGGTTGAAATGATGCTGTTCGCGGAAGAAGTGCGTGTGGTTGGTAGTCAACAGATCGACCATCTGCCGCCGCTCGCCGGCATCGCGCCGCACCAGCGCGATATACTCGCCAAAGCCTTTCAGCCCTTTTTCTCGTAGCCTGCGCGACAGGCGCGAGCGCACCAGCGTCACCTTCTGCGGCGCGAGGGTTATGCGCGCCTCCTGATGGAGGATCGCGGCGATCTCGCGAAAATCGGCATCACTCAGCGCAGCTCCGCCCCACAGGCTATCACGGTCGATGGGCGTCAGTTGGTTCATGCGGCGTGATCCAGATGACGTGTGAGGCTCAGCTCCGGCACATCGATCAGCAGCACCATATCGCTGTTACCGCCGCGCCCTGTGTCTTCCTTCACCTCGCCGCGCTCGACCACGCGCACCAGCCCAGCGATCATGCTGGTGTCTGCACCATCCAGTGCAGGCGGCGGTTGAATCTCCGCGAGGTTGACGGTGACGATGTCGTTCATCTCATCGACGAGAAACCCTGCCTGCTTGCCGTCCAGATTGACGACGAGGATGCAGGAGCGCGGATGCGTCACCGAAGGGGGCCAGCCCAGGCGCTCTGACAAGCCCACCACCGGCACGACATTGCCGCGTAGATTTGTAACACCTCTTACATAATGTGGCACGCCAGGGAGCGGTGTCGGTTCCTCCCACTCGCGGATTTCGAGCAGCGCGGTCATCGCGATGCCGAACATGTGCCCGCCCAAAGTGAAGGTGACTATCTTCATGTCCTGCGACGCGGGTGCGTCGTCGATCACTTGTTCGCTCATGCTGCCATTCCTTTCAGGGTAAAGCGCGCGCCTGACGAATTGGCGGTCGAGACGAGCGCGTCGATATCGAGGATGAGCGCGATCGAGCCATCGCCGAGGATGGTCGCGCCCGAAAGGCCGTTTATGGGGTAGAGATTCTGGTCGAGGCTTTTCACCACCAGCTCGCGCCGGTCATCGATGGTGTCGACCATCAGGCCGATGCAGCCCGCCATGTCGCTCTCGGCAATGATGACGAGGCTTTCTTCCGGGCTGCGCCGGTCGTTGGCGCACACGCCGAAGATGTCGCTCACGCGCCGCACCGGTACATAGCTGCCGCGCAGATCGATCACTTCGGCGGTCGGCGAGAGCGCCTTTACCTGCCCCGGTACAGGGCGGATGGACTCCACCACATGCGCCAGCGGCACGACATAGCGCTGGCCGTCGATGCGCACAATCATGCCGTCGAGGATCGCGAGCGTGAGCGGCAGCACCATCGTAAAGCTGGTGCCTTGCCCCGGCGTTGAGCTGATCTCGATCCGCCCGCCCAGCGCCTCTACATTCGTGCGCACCACATCCATGCCGACGCCGCGGCCGGAGATGTTGGAGATGACCTCTGCCGTGGAAAAGCCGGGCGCGCAGATGAGATTGTCGATATCCTCATCGGAAAGCTGAGCGTCGGGCGCGATGATGCCCTTCTCGATCGCCTTGCACCGCACGCGCTCGCGGTCGATGCCGCGCCCGTCGTCCGCCACGCGGATCACGATGCGCGCGCCCTTCTGCTCGGCGGAGAGGCGCACGGTGCCGACTGGATCCTTGCCCGCGGCGATGCGCTCTTCAGGCGTTTCGAGGCCATGATCGATGGCGTTGCGGATCATGTGCGTCAGCGGCTCGCCGATCTTCTCGATCACGCTCTTGTCGACTTCGGTTGCCTCGCCCTGCACCTCCAGATTGACCTGCTTGTGGGTGGCGCCGCAGAGTTCACGCACGATGCGCGGCACGCGGCTGAATGCTTGCCGGATCGGCTGGGCGCGCAGCGACATGACATTGTCCTGAATCTCGCGCGTCAGGCGCGCAAGCTGTGGCAGCTCGACCCGCTCATGATCCTCAGCCGACAGCCGATCGTTGAGGATCGAATTGCGGATCACCAGCTCACCCACCAGATTGAGCAGCATATCGAGCCGGGTAACGTCGATACGGATCGTCTGCGATGCAGTGTCGAGCGCCTTGGCCTCGCCGAGCGCGGCAGGCGGCGGGGCGCTTGTGGGTGCGAGCGCAATTGTTTGCACCGGTAACGGAGCAGGTACAGCGTCAGTTGTGCTGCTGGTTATGGGTTTTTCTGCGCTGACATCTGCCTGCTGCTCGGTTGTGAGCGACTCTATTTCAGGTAGTGCTATGGGCATATCGGAACCATCGGCGCGATGATATTCGATAAGGCTATCGGGCGCTACAAAATCAAAACACTCGTCCAGTTCCTGCTGTTCGATATCGCCGCCGATCATCAGCTCCCAGCGGATATAGCCCTGTTCCGGCTCCAGCTCGCGCAAGGGAGGCAGCCGGTCGAGGTCAGTGCGGACGACCCGCGCGCCCATGCGCTCCAGCTCGCGGATGACGAGCAGTGGCTCCGCGCCATTCGCCATTGCCGCGCGTGAGGGGGCAAACGCGATTCGCCAGTCACCTTCCGTGGCATCTCCAGCGGCTTCCACCGCCGGAACGGGCGCGTCGAAATCCTCAAGCTCCACCGCGACCGGCACGAAGCCCATCTCGTCCACCTCGACGGTGGGGGTGGGGGCGGGTTCTGGCGCCGGTTCGGGCGTGGATGCCCCCTCCGGGGCGCCGCCTTCCAGCAGCGCGTTCAGCCCGGCAAGCGCGGGGCCATCGGCGGGAATGTCGCCCTTGCCCATCGCCGCCGACACATGATCGGAGAGTGTATCGAACGTGGTCAGCAATTGCTGGCCCAGCGCGGCGGTTGCGGCGATTTCGCCCGCGCGCACCCGCTCCAGCACATTCTCGAACGCATGTGCGAACGTGAGCAGCGCATTGTGGCCGAAGGCGCCCGCGCCGCCCTTGATCGAATGCACGGCGCGAAAAACGCCCGCGATCACGTCGGCGGATACGTCTCCCGCAGCGAACGCGCTCAGCCCCGCCTCTGCAGTGCCCAGACCCTCGACGCACTCCTCGAAGAAGATCGCCTGGATCTCGTCCAGTTCCCTGTCGTCGCTCATGGGCATACCCGGCGGATCGCCGCTCCCAGTTTTTCCGCGTCAAACGGCTTGGTGATCCAGCCCGTCGCCCCGGCATCGCGGGCGCGGGATTTCTTCTCATCCGAAAACTCGGTCGAGAGCACGAGGATAGGCGTGCCGCGAAATTCCGGCTTCGCACGCACCGCCTCGATCAGCTCGAAGCCGTCCATATGCGGCATGTTGATGTCCGTGATGAGCAGATCGGGGTCCAGCTCCTGCATCCGCTCCAGCCCTTTGACGCCGTCCTCGGCGCCCTCGATGGCATAGCCTTGGGCCGTCAGCGACACCTTCAGGAGCATCCGCATGCTCGCGCTGTCATCCACGGTAAGAATGAGCTTGCTCATTGCAGTGTTTCCTCTTTTCCGCCGAGGCCGAGCACATCGCTCAGGCCCAAAGCGCCGATCCGCGCGAGGAGCGGGGCTTGCGCGTTTTCAATCGCGAACGGGATTTTCATCCGGTCTGCCTCCTGCCTGGCGGCGATCAGCAGTTGCAGCGCGGCCTGGCCGATGCTCAGCGTCTCCGATGCGTCGATCAGGATCGCGGCCTCATGATCGGCGGCGAGCACGAGGCCCGCGCGCAGATCCTCCGCCATCACGGTAGTTACATTGGCGGGCAGGCGCAGGCGGCCATCCGCCTCCAGCCCGTCCATCGGGCCATCAAGCAGCTTGTGGGGTGAGTCCATTTTTCGCCTCGTCAAGTGCGGTTTCGAGTTGCTGGAATGTGGGTGCGTAGGCGGATGGCGTCATGCGCCGCGCGATCTCTATAGCCACCTGCACGGGCAGGCTCTGCGCGTATCCGATGATCGCCGTCTTCGCGAGAATATAGGGCTTGCTGTCCGCCTCTATCGTCTGGTTCAATTTGGACGCGAGCGGCCCGACGATGCAGTAGCTCAAGAGCACGCCCATGAAAGTGCCGACCAGCGCCCCGCCGATCATGCCGCCCAGCACCTCGACCGGCTGGTCGATCGAACCCATGGTCTTGATGACGCCCAGCACCGCCGCGACGATGCCTATGGCGGGCAGGCCGTCCGCCATGGTCTGGAGCGCATGCTGCGGCTCCGCCTCTTCATGATGATGGCGGTCTATGTCGGCCTCCATCGCCTCCGCCATTTGATTGGGGTCCTCGAAGTTGACCGTCATCATGCGGAGGTAATCGCAGATGAACTCTACGAGGTGATGATCGGCGACGATGCGGGGAAACTTGCCGAACAGGCTGCTCTCATGCGGATTATCGAGGTGCGGCTCGATCGCGGTGGCGCCATCCTTGCGAAACAGCGTCAACAGCTGGAACAGCAGGGTGAGGAGATCGAGATAGTCGCTCTCCTTCCAGCGCGATCCCTTGAAGCTGCGCGCCAGCCCCTTGCCGGCGAGCTTCACCGTGTGCATGTCGTTGGAGACGATGAACGCGCCGATCGCCGCGCCGCCGATAGCCATCATCTCGTGCGGCAGCGCGTGCAGGATGATATCCATCTTGCCGCCCGCCATCACGAAGCTGCCGAACACGCAGACCAATATGATGATGAAACCCACGCCGTTCAGCATGCTCGCCGCCTGTCCCTTTCCGTTAAGACTATGCTTAAGGCGAATTATAGGATGGGCGGGTGCGGCCCGGTCATCGGATGGGCAGAATGTTTACCATATTGGTGGAATTGGGACGGCAGTGCACCGCGATATGCCCCTTTGCGCTATAATGTGAATGTGCGGGCGTTGATTACCCTGCGCCGCTATCCACCGAGAGGAGCCTGATGGGCGTATCCGCGTATCAACGCGCGCGAAGCTTTGCCGAAGCGCCTCGCAGCACCGAGCACCGTTTGTTGGGGCAAGTAACCGGCGCGCTGATTGAAGCGGATCATCGCGGCCTCAAAGGTGCGGCGCTAATGGATGTGATCCACTGGAACCGCGAGATCTGGTCGACCTTCGGCGCGACCTGCTCGGATGCCGCCAACCGCCTACCGCCGCCATTGCGCGCCAGCATCATTTCGCTGTCTCTATGGGTGGACCGGCACAGCAGCGAGGTGATCGCGGGGCGCGGCTCGCTCATTGACCTGATCGAGATCAACCGGCTGATTATGGAGGGGTTGGCGGCGGAATAAATCGCGCCTCCGCTTCTCTCTATATGTGTGCAGTAGCCTAGCCAGCAGCAAAGCGACAGCAATCCCGGCATAAATCCACGGTTCGATCTGAAAGCCTTTGACGCGCATGATGAAATGCACTGCCGCCACCGCCACAGCGCCATAAACCAGCCGGTGAAGCGCCTGCCAACGCCTGCCGCCTAGTCGCTTTATTACCTTACGCGTCGAGGTGAGCGCCAAAGGCAGTAACAGCAACCACGTTGTCATACCGAACAGGATAAATGGGTGGCGGATCACATCCTTCCACAACAATCGCAGCGACAAGAGTTGATCCAGCCCGAAATAGACCAAAAAGTGCAGGCTGGCATAGGCGAAGCACCACAGCCCCAGCGGACGGCGCAGCGGCGCGAGCCAACTCCAGCGCGTCAACAGCCGCAGCGGTGTCACAGCCAATGTCAGCAGCAGAAAGCGCAATGCCCACAGGCCGAGATAATTGATGCTGTAATCAATCGGCTCCGCGCTAAGGCCAGCTGCGCGGAAGTTTCCGGCAGTAAGCGCCACCGTCCATTGCACTATCAGGCCAGCAAGGGGAAACCCGGCGGCGATATGCACGCCCCAGCGTCTGAAAAGGCGCTTCATCAATAGTAACGCCGCAGATTCATGCCGCGATAAAGCGGAGCTACTTCCTCAGCATAGCCATTGAACATCAGGGTCTTGCGCGGCAACCAGTCGCCAATCCGCCGTTCGCGCGCCTGAGACCAGCGTGGATGATCGACATCAGGGTTCACGTTGGAATAAAAACCATACTCGCCCGGCGCTGAGCGATTCCAGCTCGTCGGCGGCTGGCGATCAACAAGCCGGATGCGGACAATCGACTTGATCGACTTGAAGCCATATTTCCACGGCACCACGAGGCGCACCGGCGCACCGTTCTGATTGGGCAGCACCCGGCCATAGAGGCCGAGCGTCAGCAGCGTGAGCGGGTGCATCGCCTCATCGAGCCGCAAGCCCTCAACATAGGGCCATTGCAGCACATCATAGTGCTGGCCCGGCATCTGGCGCGGATCGCGCAGCGTCTCGAACGCGACGAACTTCGCTTTGCTCGCAGGTTCGGCGAGGCTCAAAAGCTTGGCGAGGGGGAAGCCGGACCACGGGATCACCATCGACCAGCCCTCGACGCAGCGCAGGCGATAGATGCGTTCCTCCAATGGGAAAAGCTTTGTGAGCCTGTCGATATCGATGGTTTGGGGCTTGCCTACCAGCCCATCGATCTGCACTGTCCACGGGCGTGGACGCAGTGTGCCTGCGTTCGCCGCCGGGTCTTCCTTGCCGGTGCCGAATTCGTAAAAATTATTGTAATGCGTCACACTGTCGAAGCTGGTCCACTCCTCATTCAGAGCGCGGGTGCGCCGGGCGGGAAGGCGGAGGAGGGTGCTGTTTACCTCCGCCGCGCCCGCTGATCCCACGGCATGTGGCAACAGCCCGGCGGCGAGAATCGCGGCGAGCATAGAGCGCCTGTCCTGATAGAGCGCCTCTGGCGTAGCATCGTTCTCGGTCAGGTCATGGGGTAAACGATGGCGCAGTAACATTTCGGGTCTCGAATGTATGAATATCCAGCCCCCTATTCGCTTGAACAACGCGGACGGTTACACCCCCGTTCCGTTTTTAACGCGGATTCCCCATTTCATCGCGGAGAACGTCGCGTCGGCCGACATGGTTGGGCGCGCCGACCATGCCTTCGTCCTCCATCCGCTCGATGAGGCGGGCGGCGCTGTTGTAGCCGATGCGGAGCTGACGCTGGAGCCAGCTGGTCGAGGCCTTCTGGTTCTCGAACACCAGCTGGCAGGCCTTGCGGAATAGCTGCGCGTCCGGGCTGTCTTCGCCTAGATCGACGCCATCCAGCGCGAAGCTGCCTTCCTCCGGCTCTTCTGTAACAGCTGATATATAATCCGGCGTACCCTGCGCGCGCCAGTGATCCGCGACGGCGCGCACTTCTTCATCGCTAACGAACGGCCCATGCACGCGCGTCAGGCCCTTGCCGCCCGCCATATAGAGCATATCGCCCTTGCCCAAAAGCTGCTCCGCGCCCTGCTCACCCAAAATGGTGCGGCTGTCGATCTTCGAGGTGACGAAGAAACTGATCCGCGTCGGCAGGTTCGCCTTGATGACGCCGGTGATGACATCGACCGAGGGGCGCTGGGTCGCGAGGATGAGGTGGATACCTGCCGCACGCGCCTTTTGCGCGAGGCGCTGGATCAGAAACTCGACCTCCTTGCCTGCGGTCATCATCAGGTCGGCCAGCTCATCGACCACCACCACGATTTGAGGGAGGATCTGGTAATCGAGCTGCTCTTCCTCATAGATCGGCTGGTGCGTTTCGGGGTCGTAGCCGGTCTGCACCTTGCGGCCCAGCGGCTTGCCCTTGGCGCGAGCGGCGCGCACTTTCTCGTTATAGTTCGCAAGGTTGCGCACCGAAATCGACGCCATCATGCGATAGCGGTCCTCCATCTGCTCGACCGCCCATTTCAAGGCGCGGATCGACTTGGAGGGCTCCGTCACCACTGGCGAGAGGAGGTGCGGAATGTCGTCATAGATGCTCAGTTCCAGCATCTTGGGGTCGATCATGATGAGGCGCAGCTCGTCCGGCGTCATCCGGTAGAGCAGCGAGAGGATCATCGCGTTCAAGCCCACCGACTTGCCCGATCCGGTCGTACCCGCGATCAGCAGATGCGGCATTGGCGCGAGGTCCGCGACGATCGGCTCGCCGCTGATGTTCTTGCCGAGGATGATGGGGAGCTGCGCGCCCTGATTGGCGAACGCCTCGCTGGTGATGAGCTCGCGGAAAGACACGCCCTCGCGCTTGGCGTTGGGCAGCTCGATCCCCATCACGGTGCGACCCGGAATGGTAGCCACGCGGGCCGAGAGCGCCGACATGTTGCGCGCGATGTCATCGGCGAGCTGGATAACACGGCTCGCCTTGATGCCGGGCGCGGGTTCCAGCTCATACATGGTGACGACTGGCCCGGGGCGCACCTCGGTGACGTTGCCCTTCACATGGAAATCGTCGAGTACGCTTTCGAGCAGCCGCGCGTTGCGCTCCAGCGCGGCCTTGTCGATCTTGCCGCCAGTGCTGGGTGGCACTTCGGCGAGCAGCTCAGGGGAGGGGAGGATCGCGGGGCGATCGCTCGGCGCGAACAGATCCTCCTGACGCGGCGCTGTTTGTGTCGCGGTAGCGTTCTTTGCGGGGGGTAGCTCCGGCGACTGGATACGGATCGGCGGCTTGGGTTCCGCAGAAACCTGTGCACGTGGCTTAGTAGGCAGAGCGTCCTCGGCAGCATCGCCCTCTTCCCACGGCGGCGTTGCGCCTCGAAACAGGCCGAGTTTCGGCAGACTTGGGCGGCGCAGTGTGAACAAGGGCCGCTCGAGTTTCCATGATTTGTAACAGAAGGCGAAACCGCCGATAATGCAGGCAACAAGCAGCGCCCAATCCGCTGCCCGACTCCAGCCGTTGGGGATCAGTGTAGTCAAATTCATTGCCTGTCGCGAGAAAAGTTGCGCCAGCAACCCACCCCTTCCGGCGGGCAAGCCGACAGGAGCGCCCGGCGCAAGCAGTTCCAGCCCGATGCCGATCAGCAATATACCCCCGAGACAACGACCAAGCTGCGTGCTCCAGCCCGCCATGTCGTCAGAAATCCAGAGCCTGCGCGCGTAAGTCGCGATCAAAGGCAGCAGCATCACGGTGCCGATGCCGCCCAGCCACAGCAGCAGGCCCGCGGTCCATGCGCCCGGCGTGCCCATGACGTTATCGACCCCGCCGCCCGCCGCCGTGTTCATCGACGGGTCGCTCTCGTGATAACTCAGCAAAGCGAGCGCAATGAACAGCGCAAGCAGGCCAAGCGCGATTGCGCCCGTCATCTGCCCTGCGCGCATCACGCTGCGCTTCATCATAGTGCGCCAGTCGGCATTGCCCTTCGCTGGTGCGCGGCTCGCCATAAATACCGTCCCCGATTTGTTCCCGGTGCTACAATGCCCCGTCAGGGGACTCGCCGTCAAGAGTCGGCTTGGTTTTCTGCCGCAGACGCCAATTTACCAAGCGCAGACCCATCCAGCCGATAGATGGTCCATTCGTCCATCGCCCGCGCACCAAGAGCCTCATAAAACGCAATCGATGGCGCGTTCCAATCGAGCACTGACCATTCGAGGCGGGCGCAGTCCCGCTCGATGGCTATTTCAGCAAGCCGCGCGAAGAGCGCTTTGCCCGCGCCAAGACCACGCGCATGCGGTTCGACATAGAGGTCTTCGAGATAGATCCCCGGCTTGCCCTCAAAGGTCGAGAAATTGTGAAAATAGAGCGCGAAGCCAACCGCCTCGCCCCGCGCCTCCGCGATCAGCACCTCGGCATAAGGGCGCGGCCCGAACAGCAGCCCCGCAATGCCCTCCGGCGTCGCCTTCACCTGATCGCGCAGCTTCTCATAGTCCGCCAGTGCGCAAATGAATCCATAGATAAGCGCGGCATCCTCGCGCGTCGCTTCACGGATCAGGATTTCAGTCATGCGCTTTCGGCCTCCACATGCGCCGCAAGGTGCGGCTGCTCCCGCGCGGCGATCATGCAAGCCATTACGATCAGCGCCGCCCCCGTCAACACCGGCACCGTGAGCGCCTCATCGAAAAACCACCAGCCAAACAGGCACGCCCACAGGAACGCGCTATATTCGAGCGGGATCAGGGTGCTCGCCGATGCACGGGCATAGGCGGCTGCCAACACCATTTGCGACAAGACCGCCAAAATCGCCGCCGCGACAATCTCGCTCCAGATCACAGGGGCGCTTAGATCCAACAGCCACGGTGCCAGTGGCAGGAACAGCGTCAGTACCAATAGGTTCTGATAGAAGGCGACCTCATAGGCGCTGGCGAGCTGCGCCTGCTGGCGTTGCAGCACCAGATTTACCGCGTAGAAAACGGCGGACAGGATCGCCGCACCGGCTCCCAACAACGCGCCCGAATGATAATTGCCGCCCATGCGCCCGGCGAGGATCACCACTACGCCAATGATGCCGACAAGTGCGGCGATGATCGAATGACGGCCGACATGCTCGCCCAGCATAAGCGGGATGAGCCCCAGCGCGATAATCGGCGCGACGAAAGACAATGCTATGGCTTCCGCGAGGGGTAAGCGGGTGAATGCCCAGAAAAACAGCCATATCATCGGGCCGATCAGCAACGCCCGGTAGATATGCAAACGCATCACCAGGGCAGGGGGGCGGCGCGCACCTTTGGCGGCATAGAGGGTGCCGCTAAACAGGCTGCCAACCACACTCCGCCACACAATCGCGCTATACACGCCCATGCTGAGCGACGTGCTCTTCATCAGCACATCCATCAGAGAGAACATCGCAACACCGCTGGCGCAGAGGGCAACAGCGACCCATGGCCGGGAAGGCGCTTCGCTCATGGCCGTTGTCTTTGCGCGATAATCTGTTCGATGAGAGCTATGTCCTCCGGCTTGTCCGCATCTATGCAGGCTTCGGCGAACGGCATCGGCACGATCCGCGCATTGATCCCCAGCCTGCGTCCAGCGCGTGCTATCGCCTGATGAATGGTGAGCAGCCGCAGCGCCGCAGCGATTAGTAGACCAGGTCCGAAAGCGAGCACAATTTTCCAGCCTTTTTTGCGGTCCTGTTCGATCTCACGCCATTTCTGTAGTGCACGATTCGTATTTTCTCCGCCGAGCCAGAACAGGTTCGCGCCGGACCATGCCCCGGCACGAAATTTGAGCCATGTGCGGCGCGATTCAGGATAGACGCGCATGAGCACATCCCGCTCAACCATCGCGGCGGCGATGTCCGCCTCCCCCACACTAGCGAGGAAAGCGTCGATCATCTCCGGCGAGAGCAACACGCTATCTGCAGTCGTCAGCAATACCGGTAGACTATCCGGATGCGCTTCCAACCAATCGAGCAGCGACTGGCTGATCCCCGCGCCGCTGGCGTGGAACGCGATTTTGGGCTCCGCGCGCAGCCATTGAGTCTTCGGGTCGTCGGCAAGCGCCTCCGGCTCCTGCGCCATCACGATGACGCGCGCGATCCGCTGATGCTCCACCAGCGTGCGCGCGACATGGTCCAGCATCGGACTGCCCGCAATCGGGACGAGCGCTTTCCATTGTACACCAGCAGCAGCCGCAAGCGGATCGACGCCCGGTCTGCTGCCCGCCAATATAACTGCTGTGATGCCCGTCTCAGCCACGCAACGCTTCTCCTCGTTTCGCCGCCATAGCCGCCAAATTCGCACGACGCACGGCACTTTTTGGCCGGTTGGTTGTTTACCCTCCATGCGTACGATGTGGTTGATCGCGAACAGTATGAGCAAGTCCACGGATCACAATGTGATCGAGGATGTATGCGCATGCATTGAAGATAATGGGTATCGGCTTACCCGGCAGATAGATTTAAGCAAAGAAACGCTGCCCGCCAGTGGTAGATTACCTGACATTATTGCCTGCCTTGGTGGCGATGGCACAGCCAATGCAGCTATAGAAAGATTTGGTTCCGAGCCAGACGTTTCAATGCTGGTTCTGCCCGGCGGCACAATGAACCTTCTGGCTCGCAAGCTGCATGGCGACGCCGATTCTGAGACGATTATCGCCAGATCCTCATTCCGTGAGCACATAGTTCAATTGCCGCAAATCACTGGGCCAGAGTTCGCATCACTGGTGGGCGTGATTGCAGGCGCTACGGCGGCATGGGGTGATGTCCGCGAGGCGCTGCGCACTGGCGATGTAGAACACATCGTCGAGGAAGCGCGCGCGGCTCTGCAGGTCACATTGTCACCGCCTACTATTGAGATCGATGCCGACGAAAGCCTCTATAATGCCCTGTTCATTGAGCCGCAGGAGCATGGCCTGCAGGCTCAGGAGATCAAGGCCGATACCGTTTCGGACATAGCGCAACATGGCTGGGCCTGGCTCAATCGGGATTTTCTCGGCGGGCCGCTCAATCCCATAACGCGAGCGAAGGAACTTACATTATCCGACAACTCCGGCGCCATGTCATTGCTTGTCGATGGTGAGCGGATCGACGCCCCCTCACCTCTCCGTCTGCGATGGGAAATGTGCCCAGCGCGATTTCTCAGTACAGTGCAGAGTTGATTAAGGCGCGCGCAGCGATTAGGCGCTTTTCCTCATGACCGACACAGACACTCCCAGCGCCGCGCCCGCTTCCGACACTCCGCCGGATCGGCTTGCCGTCAATCCCAACAGCCCCCATTTCAACATGGAGGTTCTGAAACGCGGTATCGGCATCCGCTTCAAGGACCGGGTGCGCACCGATGTCGAGGAATATTGCATCTCCGAAGGATGGGTCCGCGTTGCCGCCGGCAAAGCGCGCGACCGCTTCGGCAACCCGATGACGATCAAGCTCAATGGCCCGGTCGAGGCCTGGTTTGAGGACGCTAAAGCGGACTGACACGTCCGTCGACGACCAGCAACCGCGTGGCATCGTCAATTCCGTCAAACAGCGCGGCCTCAGTCCCGGTCATCCAGATCTGGCTGCCGGTAGCCGCTAGGCGCTCGAACAACGCTAAGCGCCGGGCGGGGTCGAGATGCGCGGCGACTTCATCGAGCAGCAGCACTAGCGGCTTGCCGCGTTCAGCCCCCACCAGCGCCGCATGGGCGAGCAGGATCGAGAGCAGCAGCGCTTTCTGCTCGCCGGTCGAGCACAAGGCGGCGGCTTGACCCTTCGCCTGATGCGTCACAAGCAAATCCGAGCGGTGCGGCCCCGCGAGCGTGCGCCCGGCGGCGGCATCGCGGCGGCGGCCCTCGTGCAGTGCCTGCTCCAGCGGCCGCTCCGCGCCCTCCCAGTCCGAAAGCGCCAGTTGAGGCCGTGCGAACGGTCCCTCTGCTTGCCCAACAAGAGCATCGCCCAGCTGTGTGACCAGTTCCGTGCGAGCCGTATGGATCGCTGCACCATGCTCGGCCATCTGCGCCTCTAACGCGCCGAGCCACGCCTCATCCCACGCACGATCCTTGTCGCCAAGCAGCTTGTTGCGCGCCCGCATCGCCGCCTCATAGCGGGTGCTATGCACCGCGTGACCCGGCTCCAGCGCCAGCGTCAGCCGGTCTAGAAAGCGCCGCCGGTCTCCCGCGCTGTCCATGAACAGTCGGTCCATCGCCGGGGTGAGCCAGATGACCGAGAGATATTCCGCAAGTGCCGAAGCGGCATGCGCCACGCCACCGATACGCACCTGCCTCCTCTCCGGCGTTTCGGCGAGCGCACCGGTTCCAATCGTCACGCCATCTATCTGTGCCGCGATACCGAAGCCACCCGGCCCGCCCTGCCGCGCCATTTGATTGAGCGCAGCACCACGCAGACCTCGGCCCGGTGCGAGCAGCGAGATCGCCTCCAATATATTGGTCTTGCCCGCGCCATTATCGCCAGTGAGCAGCACAAAGGGTGCGCTCGGCACGATCAACGCATCCTCATGGTTGCGGAAATCGCGCAAGGTGAGGCGGCTCAGCACCTTGACCTCAGATCACCAGCTGCCGAAACCCGGCGCTTCGCCATTGGCGTCTGCCTGCCAGCGGCGCGGACGACGCCAACCGATCGCGGGACGCTTGCGGAAGCGCAACGTCGGCCAGTGGCGGCCATTATTATCGCCCGCCTCCATCCGGTCGACCAGTCGCAGCCCTTGCGCGCGATAGGCATCGATCACCGCATTCGCTTGTCCCTCCAGCAATCCGGCGAGGATCAAAGTGCCGCCGTCCGACAGGATTGCGGCCAGCGAGGGTGCAAGTTCGATCAGCGGCCCGGCGAGGATATTAGCGATCACAAGTTCATAGGGCGCGCGCGCCTGAATCAGCGGATGATCCGCCCCTGGCGCGGTGCACAGCGCCAACTCGCCTCGGCCACGACCCAACACGACGCCATTTAGCACCGCGTTCTGCGCGCTTACCTCAACCGCGGCAGGGTCGATATCCGAAGCGGTCGCATGGCATCGCGGCCAGAGATGCAGCGCCGCAAAGGCGAGCAGCCCGGTGCCGGTGCCAATGTCCGCGACAGAACCGAAGCGCTCGCCGATCCGGCGGCAGCGATCGAGCATCGCAAGGCAGCCGAATGTCGTTTCGTGCTGGCCGGTGCCGAATGCCCTCCCCGCCGGAATTAGCAGCGGCACCAAACCTTCCGGAACCGCATCGTCCACATGATTGCGCACATGAAAGCGGCCGACAATCACCGGCTCCATGCCCTGTTGGCTCAGAGTGATCCAATCCTCATCCGGCAGCTTTTCCAGCACCGCTTTTGCGCCAAGGCTGCTCGGCAGCATCGCCTGCACCAGTTTCACCGTCTTGGGCGAGGGTTTGCCCTCGAAATAGGCATGCAGCTCCCAGCTTTCCGAATTATCCTCCTCCCGCTCGCTGGTCATCAGCGCGGGCGGCGGCTCAAGCAGCGCAAGCGCGCCCATATCCTCGGTGATCGCTTCCGCTTCCGCACGGGTGCAGGGCAAGGTGAGTTTCCAGCTTTCGGCCATAGACTGCGCATTTCATGCTATCGACCGTGCGTCAAGCCAGAGCATTTTCAGCATGACCGTACGCGGTCATGCGGTCGAAAATGCTCCGATTCAATAGCCAGACCATTTTCCGAGTCGATGACCGTTTTAAGGTCATCTTGAAAATGGTCTATGTGCACTGCAACAAAGCAGGTGGACGCCTCACTCTCGATGCCTTATTATGAGAGAGTCTTTGCCGGTGTCCCGGCTGCTTTTTATTTAGTGTGAGTTACAAAATACCATGCAGGACATACTGCCCTACCGCCCCTGCGTCGGGATGATGCTGGTCAACATGGATGGACTGGTTTTCGTAGGCCAGCGGCTCGATAGCAAAGTCGAGGCATGGCAAATGCCGCAGGGCGGGATCGACGATGGCGAAGATCCGCGTGAAACCGCCTATCGTGAACTGGGCGAAGAGACCGGAATTGCCGCCGATCTGGTCAGCATCATCGCCCAGAGCAAGGACGAACATTATTATGATTTGCCAGATGAGCTGATTGGCCAGATCTGGGGCGGCAAATATCGCGGCCAGAGGCAGACCTGGTTCCTGATGCGGTTTCACGGCGCAGACGAAGACGTCAACATTGCGACCAAACACCAGGAATTCCGTGACTGGCGCTGGATCAAACCGCATGATCTGCCTGAGATGATCGTGCCGTTCAAAAAGAAGCTCTACCGCGATATATTGCAGGAATTTGCGCATCTGATCTGAGCGGCACGTCCCGCCAAACCCACCACAAATAAGAGGAACCCACTATGGGCATGATCGAGGATCGTTTGAACGCGCTGGGTATCATTTTGCCGCCCGCCCCCGCACCTGCTGCGAACTATGTCCCCGCAGTACGCAGCAGCAATCTGGTGACAATCGCCGGCCAAGTGTGCTTCGGCGCGGATGGGAAACTCGCCGACAGACACAAGGGCAAGCTCGGCGCGGATGTCTCCGAGGAGGCGGGCAAAGAGGCTGCGCGTCTATGCGCTCTCAATGTCATCGCACAATTGAAGGCGATTACCGGCGACCTCGATTCGGTGGTGCGCTGTGTGCGCCTCGGCGGGTTTATCAATGCCGCGCCAGATTTTTCCGCGCTACCGCCGATCATGAACGGCGCATCTGACCTGATGGTCGAGATTTTCGGCGATGCCGGGCGCCATGCGCGCTCGACCGTCGGCGTTGCGGTATTGCCGTTCGATTGCGCGGTCGAGGTCGAGGGTATGTTCGAGGTTCGCTAGGCTCTCCTCTTGCGTGAGAGGCGCAGTGGAGTCATGCTTGTATGATGACCGCTGCCGTCCCTCCCACACTCAAGATCAGACTGCAAATCCTGTGCGGCAATGCGATCGCGATGGGGCCGGGGAAAGCCGATCTGCTCGAAGCGATTGACCGCGAAGGGTCGATCTCCGCTGCCGGGCGCGTGCTTGGTATGAGCTATCGCCGCTGCTGGATGCTGGTTGATGTGATGAATCATTGCTGGGCCGCGCCGCTGGTTGATACCAATACCGGCGGAAAGCAAGGTGGCGGCGCTCATGTTACTGAAATGGGGAAGCAAGTGCTTTCTTTATATCGCGCGCTACAAAAATCAGTGTCGGCGAGCGCGCAAGGCAAGGACTGGGCAGCGCTTCAGGCTTTACTCGCTTCATCACCCGCCTGAGCGCTGATCACCTGCGCGGCGACCAGATCGCCGACCACATTCAGTGTCGTGCGGCACATGTCGAGCAGCCTGTCGACGCCCAGCACCAGCCCAATGCCCTCCGGCGGCACACCAATGGTGCCGAGGATCAGCGCGATCACCGGGAGCGATCCCGCCGGTACGCCCGCCGTGCCGATGCCGCCCAAGATACAGATCAGCATCACCGTGAGCTGCTGGCCAAGACTCAGGTCCACGCCGAAAAACTGCGCGAGGAATATCACCGTCACGCCCTCGAACATCGCGGTGCCGTTCTGGTTCGCAGTTGCTCCAATGGTGAGGACGAAGCGGGCGATTGGCCGGGGCAGCTTCAGCCGCTCGTCCGCCACGCGCAGTGAAGTGGGCAGCGTCGCGTTCGATGAGGCGGTCGCGAACGCCATCACGCTTGCTTCCTGGGTTTCGCGGAAGAAGGAGACCGGATTCTTCCGCGCGAGTAGCACCAATAGCGCCGGAAACACACCGAACATCTGCAACGCCAATGCCAGCAACACCACGCCGACATAGGCGGAGAGCCGTATAATCAGATCCCAGCCAAACAAAGCTGCGAGATTGAACATGAAACAGAAAATCGCAAGCGGCGCCATACGGATGACAAGGCCGATCAGCTTCATCGCGATCTCGAAAACGCCCTCAATGCCGGATTTCAGCACAGCCGTGCGTTCTGGATCTGTAATCAGGAAACCGATGCCGAACATCAGTGCGAAGAACATCACGGCAAGAATATCATTCTCGCTCATCGCATGAATGAAATTGCTCGGAACGATTTCGACCAGCGCCTGAACGCCAGTCTTGGCCTCGCCAGCATGTTCGACAATCGCTTTGGCATTGTCCCCCGATGTAGCGAGGAGTTGTCGTGCAATCTGCGGATCGACACCTGCCCCCGGCTGGAGGATGTTGACCACTGCAAGACTGATCGCGACCGAAATCGCCGAAACCACGATTGTATAGAGCAACGTGCGCACGCCGATGGACTTCAAAGCCCGCATCTCGTTCATTTCTGCAACGCCGACGATCAACGCCGATACCAGCAGCGGGATCACCAGCATGAACAACAGTCGCAGGAAGATTTGGCCTATGGGGCCGGTAAAATTGGCAGTGATCCAGCCGATCCACGGCGCGCCACCCGCAACGCTATATGCGATCAGCCCCAAAACAAGGCCGGCGATAAAACCGCCGAACATCCAGTATTGTAGTCGGGAGTTGTGAACGTCCGCCGCTTTATCCTCAGCCATAGCGCCCGTCCCTTCTGTTGAAGATTGTGCCTTGCTTAGCCTGGAAACGGCCCATGTACGAGAGTTTCCGCAAGTGGCTTGCGACCACTCGGCACTTCACGCTCGCGCATTTGGTCTGGCAGTTGCGCAGGGTCGCCATGATAACCAAGTGCAACCGCCGCATCGATACGGAACCCTTCTGGCAGATTGATCGCCTTCGCCGCCGCTTCGAAATCCACGCCGGTCATGCCATGGGTGATAAGCCCCATGCTGTGCGCCTGCAACGCCAGAGCCATCCACGCCGCGCCAGCATCGAAGCTGTGGCTATGCGACGGCTTTCGCTCGCCATAGGCTTCCATCGTAGTTTCTGAAATAATGTAAATCAGCACTGATGCACTGCCCGCCCAACTCTGGTTGAACGGGATCAGTGCGCCCAGAAAGGCTTCCCAGTTCGCATCGCCATTCTTCGCATAGGCAAAGCGCCAGGGCTGATAATTGAACGAAGAAGGTGACCACCTGGCAGCTTCAAACACCGACATCAGCGTTCCGTCATCGACTTGCCGAGGATCGAACGCACGGGGCGACCAGCGATCGAGGATAAGCGGCAGAATCGGATGATCGGCAGCGCGTGCAGTCATAAATCTTCCTTCAAAGACCTGTTAATGTGTGGATAAACCGGCCGGGATCAGATCGCGTCACCCGAAAGGCGCTGGCAGAGCATATCGAGCTGATCGAGCGTGGAATAGCGCAGCGACAATGTACCCGCTCCGTTGGCATCATGATCGATAGAGACCTTGAGACCAACCAGGTCAGCGAGATGCTGCTCCAGTGCGACGATGTCAGCATCGCGCGCACTGCCAGTTGCGCCGCGCGACTTTGCGGTACTCTCCCCTCCTCGCCCCTTGGCCTTCTGCGCCAGCTTCTCGACCTGACGCACCGAAAGCCCCTTGGCAATGACCTGCCGCGCGATCTGTGCCGCATCGTCAACACCGATCAGGGCGCGCGCATGGCCCATGGCAAGTTGGCCGTTGCGCACAATATCCAGCACTGAGGCCGGAAGATCGAGCAGGCGCATCAAGTTTGCAACATGGCTGCGCGATTTGCCGACGAGTTTGCCAAGTGCTTCCTGGCTATGGCCGAACTGTGCGATGAGGCGCGAATAGGCCTCCGCCTCCTCGACAGGATTCAAGTCCTGCCGCTGCACATTCTCTATGAGCGCGATTTCCAGCGTCTCAGCGTCAGAGAAATCGCGCACGATCGCAGGGATCTGATGCAACCGTGCCCGCTGCGCCGCCCGCCAGCGCCGCTCGCCAGCGACAAGCTGATAACGACCCGGCGATTGCTCCCGCACAATGATCGGCTGGATCACACCACGCTCGGATATGCTGTCTGTCAGCTCTTGCAGCGCTGCCTCATCGAATGTGCGGCGTGGCTGATCCGGGTGCGGAGATATGGATGCAATATCAATATGTTGTATGGATTTTCCCGAGCTTGATGCGCCGCCAGTCTCGCCCCGCCCAGTAACAGACTCTTCTGTCAGCGTCTCACCGAGCAACGCAGACAAGCCTCGTCCCAGTCCACGCGGACGACTTACAGCCTTTGCCTTATCGGGACCGGCGTCATTGGTATCCGCCATCAGCTGCGTCTCCTCATTATCACTCACGCCGCCATCTCCGGCACAGGGAGCCGACCGATCAATTCGCGCGCCAGTTGCATATAGGCTTCCGAACCCGAACAGCGATGATCGTAGATCAACGCGGGCAAGCCATGGCTCGGCGCTTCCGAGAGGCGAACATTGCGCGGAATAACCGTCTCGAACACGATCTTGCCGAGGCAAGCGCGGACGTCATCCGCCACCTGATCGGTCAGCCGGTTGCGCCGGTCATACATGGTGAGCGCAACACCCATGATTGAAAGGCTTGGGTTGAAACGACCACGGATTCGATCGACCGTAGTCAACAATTGCGACAGACCCTCAAGCGCGAAAAATTCGCACTGCAGCGGTACCAGCAAGGATTGTGCAGCAACCAGCGCATTGACAGTAAGCAGGCCCAATGACGGCGGACAGTCGATCAGGCAGATATCCCACTGACCCGGAGCGCTATCGAGCGCCTTCTTCAGGCGGTGCGTACGCTCCTCAACCTCGATCAACTCGATCTCGGCACCTGACAAATCCTGTGTCGCGGGTACAATATCCAGCAGCGGCACCCTCGTGCGGATTACCGCATCACTAAGCGATGCATCCCCCACCAGAAGATCATAGCTCGAATATTCGCGCGCAGCATGGCCAATACCGAGCCCGGTTGAGGCGTTGCCCTGCGGATCGAGATCTATCAATAATGTCCGCTGACCCGTCGCCGCGAGTGCTGTAGCCAGATTGATTGCGGTCGTGGTCTTGCCTACCCCGCCCTTCTGGTTGGCGATTGCGATGCGAATCATGCCTTGCCGCCTGCCTTTCTGATACCCTTTTTGGCGTCATGCCGCCGCCGAACGTCGGTGAGCTTCAAAATCGCGCTGTCCGGCGCGGTAATGCTCTGTTCGGTACTCGCGTCACAATGCCATAGCTGTTGCGCGATGGCTAACTCATTCTGATGATTTTGGCCCTTGGGCAGCAACCAAATTGTGGAAAAGTCTGTGAGGTGATGAGCAGACGGAATCAGTCGCTCCATCGGCGCGTAAGCGCGGGCGCTGATGACCGCAGCAGGATGCGTGATTTCCGCACGCTCTACCTTGCCAAGAAAGACGCGTGCATTAGCGATGCCGAGACGATCGATCACCGATTGTAAAAACTCAACCCGCTTGCGGCGCATCTCAATCATCAATACCGAATAGCCGGACAGGATCGCCACCATCACACCCGGCAAGCCAGCGCCAGAACCAAGATCGACCCATAGACTCTCGCTGTTTTTCACTGGTGGCGCCAGCTTCAGCAACTGCGCACTGTCTACGATATGCCGCGCCCAGACGCGGTTGTAGGTAGACTCTGCGATCAGATTCTGTTGGGTGCTCTCCGTGAGTAGCATTGTGACATAGGCTTCCAGCTGGTCCCATGTTTCACGTGAAACATCGAAGGTCGAGTCTAGCCATGAGCGCGCTTCATCCTCACTCACGCGGCCGACCTACGCTTCAGATGCACCATGATCGCAGCGAGTGCGGCAGGTGTTACGCCGCCCACCCGCGAGGCCGCTGCGACCGTATCCGGTTGCGCAGCACCCAGCCGTTCACGCATCTCCTGCGAGAGCCCGCCAACACCGCCATAATCGAACCCTGCCGGAATGCGTAGCGCCTCATGTTTGCGAAGCTCGGCAATGTCTGCATCCTGCCGCGCAAGATAGGGCGCATAGCGGGCATCCTCGAGAATTTCATCGCGTAGGGCTTCGTCGACCTGAGCAAGTACAGGCGACTCGCTAATTATGAGATCCGTCAATTCAGGGAAGCGCGCCCATTCATAAAGCGAGCGACGAGCCCCGTCTTGTCGCACCTCACCGCCCAGCTTTGCGATCTGCGCGGTAGAATATATCGCATCGAGCTCTGCTTCTACCAACGCACGCTGAGCGCTGCGTGCCTCAAACCAGTTCCTACGCTCCGTACCGACCAGGCCGAGTGATACACCAACGCCTGTCAGCCTTGTCGTTGCGTTGTCTGCGCGCAACCGCAGCCGATATTCCGCGCGCGCGGTGAGCATACGATACGGCTCGGTCACGCCATGCAGGATAAGGTCATCGATCATCACACCGATATAGCTCTCGGCCCGATCAAGCAGAAGCGGCTCTAGACCCAGCGCAGCAGCAGCGGCATTCGCGCCCGCTACAAGCCCTTGCGCGGTAGCCTCCTCATAGCCGGTGGTGCCATTCAACTGCCCGGCACAATAAAGTCCCGGTATCGCCGTCAGCGCCAATTCCTGGTTGAGCGCGCGCGGATCGACATAATCATATTCGACCGCATAACCCGGAACCGGCATCTCGACGCGTTCCAGCCCTCGCATCGAACGCACCATATCAAGCTGCACATCAGCGGGGAGCGAAGTGCTGATCCCGTTGGGATAAACAAGATAGGTCGATAGACCCTCCGGCTCGAGAAATATCTGGTGACCATCGCGGTCGCCGAAGCGGTGAATCTTGTCCTCGATCGACGGACAATAACGCGGCCCCCTGCCCTCGATAGCACCACTGAACAACGGCGAGCGATCCAACCCCGACCGTATGACGTCATGAGTGTGCTCGTTGGTGCGGGTGATTGCGCAGGAAAGCTGTGGGTTAAACCGCTTCATCGTGAGCGCGCTCATCGTCCAGCCGTCGCTGTCAGACGCCTGCTCTTCTAACACGGCCCAGTCTATGGTGCGGCCATCAAGCCGCGGGGGCGTGCCGGTCTTGAGACGCCCCAGCGGCAGACCAAACCCGCGCAACCTCTGACCTAGCGCGGTCGCGGCGCGCTCTTCGATCCGACCACCAGTGAAATTCTCTTCGCCGCGAAACAGCTTGCCACCGAGAAAGGTGCCCGTCGCCAGCACAATCGCGCGACCGCGCACAATACTGCCATCAGCCAAAGTTGCGCCAGACAACTTCTGGTTCTCGATCAGCAGATCGGTTGCTTCCGCGGTTATAACGGTGAGATTGGAATAAGCGTTCATCTGACGCTGTACCGAGGCACGAAACAGCGCGCGGTCTGCCTGAATGCGCGGTCCCTGCACCGCCTTGCCCTTACTGGAATTCAGCATCCTATGGTGGATTGCCGCATCGTCCGCTGCGCGCGCAATCACACCATCCAGTGCATCAACCTCGCGCACCAGATGACCCTTGCCTAGCCCCCCCATTGCGGGGTTGCACGACATCGCGCCGATCTGCCCTTCATCGAACGTGATCAGCGCCGTGCGTGCACCTCGACGTGCGGAAGCAGCAGCCGCTTCGCAGCCCGCATGGCCACCACCGATCACAATGACATCGAATTCCGCGCTCATGCGCGCCCTATAGGGGACATCGCCCTGTGGGTCAAAGCGCTGAACGTCAGTGCGAGTGTTTCACGTGGAACATCATTTCCCGATACAAAAGCGAGAGAACAAAGCATCGAGCATATCTTCCACCCCACTGCGCCCGATCAAGCGATCCATCGCCAGCCGCGCGCTTCGTAATTGCTCTGCTACAATCAACAGATCATATTCGGATCGAACTGAATCCAGCGCCGCGCGCATTTCCGCAACACCTGCCCGCTGCCGCTCGTGCAGCGCAACCTCACCTTCCGCCGGGATAAGCGATGCTGTGCGCGCAAGGATCAGCGCGATAAGCTCCGGCATATTCTCGCCGGTGCGCGCTGAGATCGCAATGTCCGCCCCGTCTGCTTTCCTCCACCCTACCCTGTCCATCTGTGCCGACACTAGTATGGCGTCAGCGCGCGGGCAATGCGAAGGATCGCCCAGCCACAGCACTATGTCGCTGGCCTCGATAGCAAGCCACGCCCGATCGATACCGATGCGCTCGATACTGTCTTTAGTCTGTTCCGCTAGCCCAGCCGTGTCCGTCACGACAAAAGCTACACCACCGATATTGGCGGGTACCTCAATCCGGTCGCGCGTCGTGCCCGCAATATCAGAGACGATAGCCGCTTCGCGCCCGACGAGCGCATTCAGCAATGTCGACTTACCGGCATTGGGCGGCCCAGCGAGCACCAGCCTTATGCCATCCTGCAACCGCTCGGCGGAAGGCGCTGCAAGCTGTCTCTCCATATCTGCGACGAGCGCGGTGATGGACGAGCGCAACTCGCTCTCCGCGCCCGCATCGGGTACGTCGTCCTCATCAGAAAAATCGAGCAGCGATTCCGTGAGTGCTGCACAACGCAACAGCTGTTCACGCCATCCCGCAAGCCTGCGCGAGAAATGCCCTTCCGCCATCAATAGCGCAGCGCGGCGCTGGGACTCTGTTTCGGCAGAAAGCAGATCGGCCAGCCCTTCGGCTTCATTGAGGTCGATACGGCCATTCTCGAACGCGCGACGGGTGAACTCCCCTGCGGTCGCTTCACGAAGCTTCAGATCGGGGCGTGCCCTGCCCAGATCCTGTAATGCAGCCAGCACCGCCCGCACCACGGCCTGCCCGCCGTGGCAATGCCATTCGACCATATCTTCACCGGTCACAGAGCGAGGGCTTGGGAAAATCAGTACCAACCCCTGATCGAGTACATCGCCCGATATCGGATTGCGCAATTCCCGCAAATGCGCCATGCGCGGGCGCAACTTATCAGGTATTTTGACAAATAGGCTATTTATTTCAAATGCTTGTAGTCCACTTATGCGGATAATGGCTATGCCCGCTGGCGGCCTGCCGCTCGAAAGGGCATAAATCGTGTCAGCCATCGATCGCCCAGTATGTCAGCTTTTGCTGCTGCCCTTCGCACCGCTCAGGCCAATATCCATCATCTGCGAAAAGAGCTTCATGCTGGCATCGCCCATCGGCGCGAACGCACCCAGCATCTTGCCCATCTGATCGAGGCTGCCCGCCCCATCCATCGCCGACATCATGCTCTGAATATATTTGTCGTGAACGGGTGAAAGATCCGGCAACCCAAGAAACGTCCGCGCTTCTTCCGGCGTGCAATCGCAGTTGACCGTGAATTTCATAAGCGCTTGTCCTTGTATATGAAGCCTGTGCCTATCGTGGACGGGCTTCAGAGCAAGGTCAAGATGCCAACCTGATGATCGACTACGCCTTCATAGACCATTTTCACGGCGACATAGAGGATTACGATCAGGCCGAAATAGGCGATCCAGCGATAGCGCTCGATATATTTGGCGATGATATTTGCCGCCGCGCCCATCATGGCTACCGAGAGGATCAGCCCGATGATGAGAATACCGGGGTGCGCACGTGCAGCGCCCGCCACCGCGAGCACATTGTCGAGGCTCATTGATACGTCCGCCACAGCAACAGCCCAGGCTGCACCTGCAAAGCTTTTTGCCGGGCGAAGGCCACTATGCTCGTCACCGCTCATTTCCGGAGAACCGGGGCTTTCTCCGCCATGATGCAGCTCGCGCCACATCTTCCAACTGACCCACAGCAGCAGCAGGCCACCGGCAAGGATCAGACCGACGATCTGCATGAGTTGGCTCACCACCAGCGCAAAAGCGATGCGTAACACCAATGCAGCGATAATACCGATTAGAATGACCCGTTTACGCTGGGCAGCGGGCAGCCCGGCAGCCAGCGCACCAACGACGATAGCGTTATCGCCGGCCAGAAGCACGTCGATCATCAACACCTGCACAAAAGCAGAAAGTGCTGCAGCAGAACCAATATTGGAAAAATCTGCAACGATATGAGCCCAGATCTCGGCAGGAGACCCCGGAGACTGCATAGCGGAAGCCGAGGCGGACATCACAGCCAAAAAGCTCATAGCGGATCTCCAAAATACTCTACACGCGGCATTGGTTCATAAAAGCGGTGGAGCGCCGAGCGCCACTCCTCATAACGGTCCGAACGCCTGAAGCCATCGCGATGATCCGCAATACACTGCCATTGCACCAGCAAAAGATAGAGCCCCTGTTTCTCTGCCGCCGGACGTACTTCGATGCCGATAAAGCCTGGCGATGCAGCAATCAGAGATCGTGCGCTGAGCATCGCCGTCTCGAACGCAGCTTCCTCGCCCGACCGGACGTGAAGCAACGCATGTTCGAGAACCATGAAATTTTAAACCCTTACTGGTTCATGGAGTCGAAGAAATCCTCGTTGGTCTTCGACGACTTCATCTTGTCGAGCAGGAATTCCATCGCGTCGACTGTGCCCATCTGCATGAGGATGCGGCGCAGCACCCACATCTTGGAGAGGACGCCCTTCTCCACCAGCAGCTCTTCCTTACGGGTGCCGGACTTGCCAACATCGAGCGCGGGGAAGATGCGCTTATCGGCCACCTTGCGATCCAGCACGATTTCGCTGTTGCCGGTGCCCTTGAATTCTTCGAAGATCACTTCGTCCATTCGGCTACCGGTATCAATCAATGCAGTGGCGATAATCGAGAGCGAACCGCCCTCTTCGATATTACGTGCAGCACCGAAGAAGCGCTTCGGGCGCTGGAGCGCGTTGGCATCGACACCACCGGTCAGCACCTTACCGGAGCTGGGAACGACCGTGTTGTAGGCGCGACCGAGGCGGGTGATCGAGTCGAGAAGGATCACAACATCCTTCTTGTGCTCAACAAGACGCTTCGCCTTTTCGATCACCATTTCAGCAACTTGTACGTGACGTGCCGCCGGTTCGTCAAAGGTCGAGGAAACGACCTCCCCATTCACCGAACGCTGCATATCGGTGACTTCTTCCGGCCGCTCGTCGATCAGCAGTACGATCAGGAACACTTCCGGGTGATTGTCGGTAATCGCCTTTGCGATGTTCTGGAGCAGCACCGTCTTACCCGTGCGCGGCGGTGCGACGATCAGCGCACGCTGGCCCTTGCCCTGCGGCGAGATGATGTCGATCACACGGGCGGACTTGTCCTTCACCGTCGGATCAAGCGTATCGAGCCGCAGCTTGCTCGTTGGATAGAGCGGTGTCAGGTTGTCGAAGTTGACGCGGTGGCGCACCACGTCGGGATCGTCGAAATTGATCGAGATAAGCTTGGTCAGCGCGAAATAGCGCTCGCCATCCTTCGGCGCACGGATCTCGCCTTCCACCGTGTCGCCGGTGCGGAGACCATATTTACGCACCTGGTTGGGCGAGACGTAGATGTCGTCCGGTCCGGCGAGATAGTTTGCTTCTGGCGAGCGCAGGAAGCCAAAACCATCGGGCAGCACCTCGATCGTGCCGACACCCATGATTTGCTCGCCATTTTCTGCCTCCGCTTTCAGGATAGCGAACAGCAAATCCTGTTTGCGCATGGTGGAGGCACCCTCGACACCGAGGTCTTCGGCCATAGTGACAAGGTCGGCGGGCGGGGTTTTTTTGAGCTCTTTAAGATGCATCGGTTCGATCCGAGAAATAGGAAGATATATAAGGAATGCCGGTGTTCCGGCTGTAGAAGAGGAACGGCAGGGAAGAAACCACGCTGCCTAGAGGTCGAGTTAGGACTCCGACTGCCCCAAGTCAAGCAGTCTCGGAAATCAATACGTCGGATGATAGGTCAGAAAGGCCGCACGACAGCAAGGATGATAACGACAACGGCGACCAACCCCGGCACTTCATTGAGCATGCGGAGTTGCTTTCCAGTGAGAGACCGTTCGCCCCGCGCCAACTTCTTGGCATAGCCTATCATCCAGCCATGATAGCCGGACAAAGCCGCCACCAGCAAAAACTTGAGCTGAAACCAGCCTTCAGACCAGGCACCAATGTTCATCATCAGCATCAGGCCGAATACCCACAGGATGAGGATGGATGGATTGACGATGATGCGGCGGAGCTTGTCCTCACGCTCGATCCACTTGCGTTCTTCCTCAGAGCCTACCTCACATTCCTGATGATAGACAAAGAAGCGCGGCATCATGAACAGGCCAGCCATCAGAAAGATCGCGAAGATAATGTGCGCGGCTTTTACCCACAGATAGGCGTTACCGAGAAATCCGATCCCCAAAAAACCTAACATTGCGCTTGTCCCAGCCGAGCCAACATCTGTTCCACATGGGCAATCGGTGTTTCCGGCGTGATCCCATGCCCAAGGTTGAAGATATGGGGCCGGCTAGGAAATGCTGCAACAATCGAGTCTATCGCGTCATCCAGCGCCTTGCCGCCCGCGATCAGCGCCAGCGGATCGAGATTGCCCTGCACCGGCAATCCCTCCGGCAACGCCGCGTCGGCCCATTCCGGGTCCAGCGTTTCATCCAGCCCGACGGCATTCACGCCCGTTTCACGCGCATAATCGACAAGCTTCGCCCCTGCCCCTTTAGGAAAACCGATAACCGGCACACCAGGACGCGCCGCACGCAGCCTTTCCACAATTGCTCGGTTAGGCGCTATCACCCATTGGCAGAACTGCTGCGGGGAAAGGCTGCCCGCCCAGCTATCGAATAATTGCACCGCATCGACCCCGGCATCGATTTGTCCGATGAGATAAGGCACGGTCGCCTCAACAATCGCATCAATGATCGCGCCAAACCGTTCCGGCTGTGTATAAGCCAGTTTCCGCGCCGCGCTGTGGTCCTTGCTGCCCTGCCCCGCCACCATATAGGTCGCGATGGTCCACGGACTACCTGCAAAGCCCAAAAAAGTCGTTTCCGGCGCAAGCTGCGCCTTCACCAATCGTACCGTCTCATAAATGGCGTCATAGCGCCCGTAATCTGGCGTCAGAGCGTCAAGATCGCTCTCCAGTAAGGTAGGAGCCAGTCGTGGCCCCTCACCCGCCTCAAACCATAATTTCTGCCCCATTGCATAAGGCACAATCAGAATGTCTGAAAACAGGATCGCCGCGTGGAGACCACCTGCCCCTGTTCCAAAGCGCCGCAACGGCTGGAGCGTTATCTCTGCCGCTGCCGCGCTGTCATAGACCAATTCGAGAAAACCGCCCTTGTCGGCTCTCAGAGCGCGATATTCGGGAAGATAGCGCCCAGCCTGTCGCATCATCCAGCGCGGAGCCATTTTTCGATGTTCGCCTTTGAGGACGGCAAGCAGGGATTTGTCAGGCGCCGCGTTCATAGTTCCTAATATCCAATTAATATTTCTTAAAAGATTGTTGATGTGTGTTGGTCGGTTGAAGCTGGGGTTTATGCGTCATCCCCCATTTTGCCAACAGGCAGCTTGGAAAAGCATCACTGATTTCAGGAGCAGAATCGAAACCATCCCCATTATCCACTCCCTGTGGACAAAAATGTGCCGCCTGAACAGACTGTGGATAACCCGCAAGACAGTGCGGAAAAATCCAGCGAAATAGATCATCCCCATTTTGATCCCTTGATTTATCCACAGCCTGCCAACAATGTTGCGCGCATGACGCGTATTCACCTCCATCTACTCTCGGACTCCACCGGCGAAACGCTGGAAAGCATCGCGAAAGCGGTGATCGGCCAGTTCGAGGATGTCGAGGCGATACGCCATTTCTGGCCGATGGTGCGTTCCGAAGAACATCTCCAGCGCATATTAGGAGAAATATCCACCAATCCCGGGCTGGTGCTGTTCACGCTGGTCAATCCTGAGTTACGGCGCAAGCTGGAGCATCGCTGTCGCGCGCTGGGCTTGCCCTATGTCGCGCCGCTCGACAGCGCGACCGATGCGATGTCGAACATATTGGGGCAGGAAACGCGCAACCGGCCGGGGCGCAAGCATGTGCTCGATGAAGCCTATTTCGCGCGCATTTCCGCCATTCAATATACCATCGCCCATGATGACGGCGTCGGTCCGGAAAACTGGGAGGATGCGGATATCGTGCTCGTGGGCGTGTCGCGCACGTCCAAGACGCCGACGTCGATCTATCTCGCCAATCGCGGTTACAAGACGGCGAACGTGCCGCTGGTGCCGGAATCCCCGCCGCCCGGAGAACTGTATCAGCTCCAGCATCCCATGGTCGTGGGGCTGACATTGAACCCGGAGCGGCTGGTGCAGATCCGCCGCAACCGCCTGCTCTCGCTCAATCAGGCGCCGGAAACCGCCTATGTCGACATTGACCGCGTGCAGGACGAGATGGCCTTTGCCCGCCGCCTGATCGCGGATAATGACTGGCCGCACATCGACGTCACCCGTCGCTCGATCGAGGAAGCCGCCGCTGCCATCATTACCATGTTCAATGACCGGCTGATGGCGCGGGAGCAGGCGCAGCAGCCATGAGTGCGGTTGATACCAAAGCGCCGGAACTGGTGCTTGCCTCGCAAAGCGCGAGCCGAAGGGCGATGCTGGCAGCGGCGGGTGTACCACATTATTCTGTATCGCCTGCTATAGATGAAGAGGCGCTGAAGGATGGCTTGCGCGCTGAAGGCCGTAATGCGCGCCAGCTTGCCGACGCACTCGCAGAAGCCAAGGCGTTGAAGATCTCGATCCGCATGCCGGGTGCTTTGGTGCTTGGTTGCGACCAGACGCTGGAGCTGGATGACGGCGAGATGCTCGACAAGGCAGTGGACAAGGATGCTGCTGCCGCGATCCTCAAGCGCTTGTCTGGCGCCACACACAAACTCCACAGCGCGGCGGTGATCTGCGAGAATGGCGCGCCTGTCTGGCGGCTGATCGAAAGCGCAACCCTCTCGGTGCGCGCGTTGAGCGATGCGTTCATCGCCTCCTATCTCGATGCCGATTGGGAGAATTGCCGTTGGTGCGTGGGGTGCTATCGAATCGAGGGACCGGGGGCGCAGCTGTTCACCGCGATCAAGGGCACCCATTTCGCGATTCAGGGCTTACCGCTGCTCGGTCTGCTTGACTTTTTGCGTGTTCGCGGCGTTGTGGCGGCATGAGCGACACCCTCCCATACGCCGAAGTGATCGGCGATCCGATCGCGCACAGCAAATCGCCCGCGATCCACAATTTTTGGCTGCAAAAGCTCGGCATCGAGGCGGAATACAGGAAAACCCATGTGAAGCCGGAGGAGCTTGCCGCCTATTTCCTTTCGCGCCGCGCGGACCCGGACTGGTTGGGGTGCAACGTCACCATTCCGCACAAGGTCGCGGTGATGGACTATGTGACCGACCCGGGCAAAGTGGGCGACATCATCGGCGCGATGAACACCATCGCCTGCGAGACGGGCGGCCCGCTGATCGGCACCAATACCGACGCGGGCGGCTTTCTCGCGCCGCTCCAGCGCGCCGGATTCAAGGGAAATAGCGTCTGCATTATCGGTGCGGGCGGCGCGGCGCGGGCGATCCTCTATGCGCTCAGCCAGATTGGCGTGACGGACCTGACGATCATGGTGCGCGATGCGGTTAAGGGGCAGGACTTGCTGGATCGTGCAGGCTTGAAGGGCGCGGTGATCAGCATGACCGATCCCCTGCCTCCCGCTGATCTTTTGGTCAACTCCAGCCCGCTTGGCATGACAGGCAAACCGCCGCTGGAGATTGATCTAGCTCCCCTTCCGCAGAATTCTGTAGTGTATGATATAGTATATGCGCCGCTGGATACGCCACTCCTGCTAGCGGCGCGCGAACGCGGCCTCGCGACCATCGATGGCCTTGAAATGCTGATCGGGCAGGCAGCCCTGGCCTTCGATATATTCTTCGATGCCGAGGCTCCGCGCGAATATGACGCTGAGCTGCGGGCGCTATTGATGGCGGACGCCTGAGCGATGGCGCTGGTCTACGCGCTCACCGGCTCGATCGGTATGGGCAAAAGCGCGGTTGCGGATATGATCCGCAAGCTTGGCGTGCCGTTGTTCGATGCCGATGCCGAGGTGCATCGCTTGCAGGCACCCGGTGGCAAGGCGCTGGCGCAGATAGAGGCGCGCTTTCCGGGCACGACCGGGCCGAAGGGGCTCGATCGCGCCAAACTAGCCGCTATCATCCTCGCCCATCCGCATGAGAGAAAGGCGCTGGAAGCGATCATGCACCCCTTGGTGTTCGCCGGACGGCAGGAATTCCTGCGCCGCCATATCTCAAAGCCGTTGGTGATTCTGGATATTCCGTTGCTGTTCGAGACGCATGGTCAGAAGCGCGTCGATGGCGTGATCGTCGTCACCGCGCCGGCATGGAAACAGCGCAAGCGCGTGCTTGCACGGCCCGGTATGACCGAGCGGAAGTTCCGCTCCATCCTGCATCTCCAGATGCCCGACGCTCTTAAACGGGCCAAAGCGGACCATATTATCCACACCGGAACCACTTTTCATCGGACGCGCGGCCAAGTTCGTGCGCTCATCTCTTGCCTTCTGCACCAAGCAGGCAGATAGTAGATCGGAAGTAGAGTCACAGAGTCGATGCGCGAAATCATATTCGACACGGAAACGACCGGGTTCGATCCCCTGACGGGGGACAGAATGGTGGAAATCGGCTGCATTGAGTTGATCAACCGGGTGCCAACCGGTGAGACCTATCATTGTTATTTCAACCCGCAGCGCGCGATGCCTGCCTCCGCGCAGGCGGTGCATGGGCTTTCCGATGCGTTTCTGTCCGACAAACCGCTGTTTTCAGCGAAAGTGCAGGAGCTGCTTGAGTTTCTGGGCGACTCCATGCTGGTGGCGCATAATGCGCGGTTTGACTTCGGCTTCTTGAACCACGAGCTGAAACTCTGTGGCAAGCCGGATGTCTCCTATGACCGCATGATCGATACTGTGGCGATGGCGCGCGCGGCGCACCCAGGAGCGAAGCATAGCCTCGATGCGCTCTGTACCCGCTATGGCATAGATCGCAGTCATCGCGTGAAACACGGCGCGCTGCTGGATGCCGAATTGCTCGCGCAGGTTTATATCGAGCTGACTGGCGGCAGGCAGATAGGCCTTGGCTTGGCGGACATTGATGAGGACAACGCGAGTGACGCCTCCCTCAATGTAGAAATCTATGATGCGGGACAACGCGTGATGCGCGCCCCGCGCCTATTTTCACCCTCGGAAGCAGAGTTGGAGCGGCATCGCGCCTTTGTTGCGGGCTTGGCCGATCCGATCTGGGCGCTGGGGGAGAAAGAAGCGGGCCTGTCCTAACAGGCTCGCGACATACCGGGTCCGGCACCACCGGCCCGCAAGAGTAAAAGGAGTGAGCATATGGATATTCGGATTTCAGGTCATCAGGTCGATACCGGCGAGGCGCTGCAAGAGCACGTCAACAGCCGACTGGCTTCGATTGCCGAGAAATATTTTTCCCGAGCCATATCCTCGCACGTGACCTTCCGACGAGCGCCGCATGGCGCTTTCCACTGCGACATCATCTGCCATGTCATGTCCGGTCTGATTCTGAAGGGCGCGGGCGAGGCGCAGGATGCACATATCTGTTTTGATCAGGCGGCAGACCGGATTGAGAAGCAGCTGCGCCGTTATATGCGCCGTCTGAAGGACCGGCATGTGCAAGCCGCCGCCGCCGAGGCAGCGCGCAATCCGGAAAACGGCATTGAGGGGCTTGATGGCGCTGCCTATACTGTCTTTGCCGCGGCGCCGGAGGAGGAAGAGCCCGCCGAGGCACCGCTGATTATCGCAGAAACCCGAGTCGACATTCCCGAAGCCAGCGTTTCCGATGCGGTTATGATGCTCGACCTGCGCAACACCAATGCGCTGCTGTTCGTCAACGCGGGAACTTCCGCCTACAATATGGTCTATCGCCGCCATGATGGTTCTATCGGTTGGGTAGAGCCACGCGCTTGACGCGATATTAACCTGCCCCATGCTATAGCGCGCGCCGCGTGGTTGACGTGGCGCGCGTGTGCGCCTATGGGGCCGGGCCTTAAGATTAAGCGCGACATACGCAATATAATGCGGGATGTCGCCGGCAGCGGAGAGGCCGCCGCAGATTTAGAGCATGAAATGACTGATTTTCACGATCTAGTAGTGCCTGAAACGGTTTTGGCTGGCACAAATGTAAGCAGCAAGAAGCAGCTTTTTCAGCAGCTCGCCGATCTGGCGCAGCGTGCCTATGGGTTGGATGCCGACGAGGTCTATGATCGCTTGCAGGAGCGGGAACGCCTCGGTTCGACGGGGTTCGGAAATGGTATTGCTATTCCACATGCCAAGATTCCCGGTCTCGATCATGTTTGCGGACTGGTGCTGCGGCTGGATACGCCGATAGCCTTTGATGCGGTGGATGAAGTACCAGTCGATATCATATTCTCGCTGTTATCCCCGGTGGACAGCGGTGCTGAACATTTGAAGATGCTGGCGCGCGTGTCGCGTTATCTGCGCAGCGGCCAGAACGCGGCGCGTATTCGTGGGGCCGGTTCCAGCGAAGCGCTGCACGCGCTGTTAGTCGGAGACGAGGCACGTGACGCCGCTTGACGGCGCCAGCGATACAGCGGCTCCAAGTGGCGAGCAGGCTCATTTCCGTGCATTGGAGCGGCTTTATGCCTCCGCGCCTATCAACCGGATGTTCCAGTCGCGGTTGATCATTACGGAACCCGGTCGCTCGGTGATTGAGTTCACGGTCGACGAAAATGTCTATCATGCGGCGGGTGCGGTACATGGCACGGTCTATTTCAAAATGCTGGACGATGCCGCATTCTATGCCGCCAACAGCCTGGTCAGCGACCGTTTCCTTCTCACCACCGGTTTCAACCTGCTATTCACGCGCCCCTTGCGTAGCGGGCTGGTGCGCGCAGAAGGCCGCTGGCTCAGCGGAAAGCGCAGGGTCTATGTTGCGGAGGCGGCGTTGACCGATGCCTCGGGCGAGGAAGTAGGTCGCGGCACTGGAACCTTCATGCGCTCGCAATATGAGCTTTCGGGCCTTCCCGGCTACGCGGCGGGCTGATCTGGCCGAGCTGGCTTCATGACCGCGCGGGCCACCAGCCAGCTCTTGATTCAAGCGCTGATCCGCACAGTGCAGGCGGAAGGTGGCTTTGCCACGGTGATCCACAAAGGGGATATCGTTGCGGGGGCCATCCTTATCTTGTGTATCGATACGGACCACCAGACACGGCTTCTGGAGCGTCAGCCAGATTTTTCAACGGGTTATACGTTGGCACCTATCGCTACACAATATTGGGGTAATGAAAAAGAAATCGCACAATATATTGACCGGCGTCGGAAATCTGATCCCGATCTGTGGGTCATAGAACTTGATATCGCGGACGGAGAACGCTTCGCCGCTGCCATACTTGCGGCGGGTTGACTTCTACGACGAACCGAACCATAGGCGCGCCAGCTTTCCATGCGCAGGTTGCCGATGGCCGTCTAAACAGGGGCGGAATACGGTAAACACGCAGACGGGGGGCGGCACGGCGTCCGATAAGATAACAGGCAAGTGACGCGCGCGGCCGACCAACCGCATGTTTTGAAGTTTTATGACGTTCACTACCAAGGCCGCATCCGGTGCGGCGATTATCATGCTTACAATGACCGCTGCCTTTGTCGGCGGAATATCCAGGGCGGATGATAGCGTCCCCCATAGTGCGGCTCAGACGGTCGCTGTGACCCCATCAAATTCTTCATCCGCTCTGGTTGCTTATGCCGTGTTGCAGGAAGGCGTATCGCCTCTCTCCACGCCTGAACAACAGACGGATGCGCCCGCCCAGCCAGAAAAATCATACAACACGCTCTCAGCGATGGTCGCGGATACCGATGTCTCTGCGCCGCTCGATGAGCAGGCCCGCTGCCTCGCCAGCGCTGTTTTCTATGAATCGCGCAGTGAAACACTCGAAGGTCAGCTTGCAGTTGCTCGTGTGATCATCAACCGCGCCAAGTCAGAGCGTTTTCGCCCTACCCTGTGCGGTGTCGTGGCCCAGCCGGGCCAGTTCAGCTTTGTGCGTGGCGGCGTGGTGCCTCAGCCCAATGTGGATCATCCGCAATGGAAACGTGCTGTGGCGATCAGTCATATCGCGCTCAACGATGGTTGGGATAGCGCAGCAGAAGGGGCGCTTTATTTCCACGCTCGCCGGGTCAAGACGGCCTGGGCTCGCCCACGCGCGGCCGTAATCGATAATCACATATTCTACCGGTAATCCCGGTTTTCAGCTCTCGTCGTGCACTCGCGCCAGTAATTCCTGAGCGCGGGTTACGAATTCACCCGTGATCCGTTCGGCGTATGGATTCAATGTCTGGATCGCGGTGAACAGCTCGAAGCTGTCGCGCTTCAGCAAATCGCACAGATCGAGCAGATGTTGGTAGCTCTGCGTCTTCAACATCTCGTCTGGGATGTGCATGGATGAAAGCGTGCGGCCCACAAGGTGGGTGAGCGCCTGCACATAGGCCATCTCGCGGTCATGCTCATCGGCGGTCGTAATCTGCACGCGAAGGCCGAGTTCTTCGCCCAGCGCTGCAACCTTCAAATGCTGTTCACCACGCGCCGGGCAAATCACCAGTTGCCGTCCCGCCAAGCCATCGCGCGCCACGCTTTGCGGACCGAATAATGGGTGCGTCGGCACGATATGGACGTTTTCCGGCAGATATTTCATGAGCCATTGGGTGGGGAGCATCTTGACCGAAGCAATGTCGAGTATCGTCGCGCCTAGTTTGACCAGTGGCGCGATGCTCTTGATGACAGTCTCCATCTCCTGCACCGGCACGGCGATCATCACCACATCGCTTCGAGCAGCCTCCGCAAGCGAGAGCGCGCGCATGTCATAAGCGGCTATATCAGTGGCGGAGACATGGGCGTCATACGCTCCTATATCGAAGCGCCCGGCAAGATGCGTCGCCGCAAGCCTGCCGAAGTCACCAAAACCAATGATACCGAGCGTTTTCATGGGAAGAAGCGCGTAACAGGACTATTGCGAATGTCCAGTATGGCTAACAGTTGGGTTCGCCACTATCCACATAAAAGGCTTCGACCGCAGCCCATGCTTCCTCAGCGGTCTCGACCCATGTGATGAGCTTGAGGTCGGACGGAGCGATCACGCCCTCCTCTACTAATGCCTCAAAATCCACCACCTTGTTCCAGAAATCGCGGCCGAACAGCAGGATCGGGATCGGCTTGATCTTGCCGGTCTGGACGAGGGTCAGCAACTCGAAAAATTCGTCGAACGTGCCGAAACCGCCTGGAAATACCGCCAGCGCCCGCGCGCGGATCAGGAAATGCATCTTGCGCAGCGCGAAATAGTGAAACTGGAAGCTTAGCTCCGGTGTCACATATTCATTGGGCGCCTGCTCGTGCGGCAATACGATGTTCAGCCCGATGGTCTGCGCACCGACATCGTGCGCGCCGCGGTTGGCGGCCTCCATGATCGAGGGGCCACCACCCGAACAAACGACGAAATGGCGGCACCCGGCGCTGTTGGGCGGGAAGGCGGCGGCTTTTTGCGCCAGCTTGCGCGCCTCGTCATAATATCTGGCCTTGGCGGCGAGATTGTTGGCGATGCGCCGATCCCGGTCTGTCCGCGCCGCGTCGATCAGCGCCTGCGCCTTGTCTGGCGAGGGGATACGCGCAGAACCGTAAAACACGAAGGTCGAGACGATATTGGCCTCATCGAGAAACACTTCGGGCTTCATCAACTCAAGCTGGAAGCGCACCGGGCGCAGATCCTCGCGCAGCAGAAATTCGGTATCCTGAAATGCGAGCTTGTAGGAAGCGCTGTGGGTTTGCGGGCTGTCTACGGTGACCTTGGCATCATGCGCTTCCTGCCGCGCCGGGCGAAAAATGCGCTCTCCGATATTCTTGTTTGTCATAAGGCGAGTCTAGCGGATTTTGGTTAAGATCGGAAGAAGAGGGGCGCGCCATGACCATATATAGGGTGATCGTCCCACAAAGCCACCATTCGGGACACGACAACATTGCGGACATGGACTTATGTGTTAATCAGCGCAAATGTTGAAGCAAGTTGTCTTAAAAGGTGTAGCCCTAACCATAGCCCCATGCCTCGTCATAGTCGCTTGTCTCTGGCTATTAGCGATCTTCATTAACTTCGGGTATCCGCCTTGCGAGAACGATGATTGGCTGCAAATAGTTAGCCACATTGTCCTGCCAGTGGCTTTTGCTGTGGCGGCTGGGCTTATGATATGGGCGGCTAGCAAGAACATTCAGAGATATTTCTTCGCTGCCTGCGCTATTGCTATTATTGCTTTGCTGACGACTTGGCTCGCCTACCAGTATGACGCACGCAATCAAAAGGCCTGCGCAAAGCGAAGTTTGTCGGAAGCAGTAAAGGCATGCAAAGCAGATCCGAAATATGTTCGACGCGGGGTAAGTCCCTATGGCAATCCAACGTTCACATTAATATCACCCGGCGACACGTATGAAGTTACGAACTGCTTGCAGCACTGGAGCGTATACAACGGATCGATTTCGCTCGTCGTTGGTCAAAGCGTCCCATAATCGTTGGTGAGATAGGCGACCGCTAACCCCAACAAAGCCGTCATAGTCATGTTCAGAGGATTGGCCCCTAATTAGCCATCATTCCGCACCGATGCACCAGCATAGCCCATCTTTTTATCGGCAGTATCCCCCTCTGCCACCCATATCGAAATGCAGATGGTCATGGTGCGCGCCGTTATAATCCGGGCTGAGCACCGTGCGGAAGCGGCGGCAGGCGCTGTTGCGCACGGCACGCAGAAAGGCTTGGGAAGCCTCATCGCCATTCCACCCGTTTTGCACAGAGATGCGCCGCCCATCCGCCAGCAGGAACGCGGCGATGTCGATCGCGTTGGAGCGGGCATGTTCGGAAAGTTGGCTGCTACCGGCAATCACGCGGCAGTTGTAGGTGCCGAAGGTGTCGATCCGTACCAGCTCCTTCCCGAAGAACAGCCGCGCGGCGGGCGCGACGCCATAGCGCGCCCAGGCGGCGAAATTCTGTGCGACCGGGCAGGTTATCGGCCCTAGGCCGGTCACCGGCACGACGATTTCATCAAGCTGTAGCGCCCCATAGGCCGTGCAGCCGCCACCATAGTCCCTGTCCGGCAATGGCGTGTAACGTGCGCCGAGGCCGGCGAGTTTGCCAGCGCAGGCGCGAAATTCAGGGCTGTTGACGCCATAGCGGGGCGGGGAGGTGGGTGATTTTCCCGGTGTTTTGGCATGCGAACGCGGGTGGCGACCGGCAGGAATCATGTCAGTCGAGCAGGCGGAGAGCAGCAAGGCGGCGATAAGTGCAGCACCCAGCCGCCCTCGCTTCGCAATACCGCGATGACAAACGCCTGATAAATGCATTGCGGAAATGGCGGCCTTCCCTTTACCTCACACTGGGATGATAGTGATAGAATATGCGGTCCGCATTGACCATGCGATGAATGGCACCGGGAGCGAGTCTGATTGTAAGAGCAAACTCAATAATGATAATGATGCGCAATATCCTTTATTTTTTGATTTCCTCTGCTGGGTGATGGGGATGATGTTGCTTCGCCGCCTCTGCATCATTGCGCTGATAGTCGTTCTCGTGGTGCCGCTTGTCCTGATCGCGCACGAGTCTGGCAATGAGGATTGGGTGTTGGCCGATGCGATCCCGCCCACAGGCGAGGCGGCGGCGTTGCTGATGTTCGCGGCGATGGCGATCGGGCCATTGGCGCGGATTGTCGGTATGCGTAACCATTGGATGCAGTGGATGATGCAGAAGCGGCGGTGGATCGGCGTCGCTGCCTTTTGTTATGCCGCGCTGCATCTGGCGCTTTATATCGTCGATATGGGCGCGCTCGATCTCATGCTGGCGGAGGTCGGTGCACCGGGCATATGGACCGGCTGGCTCGCCTTTGCGCTGATGGCCCTCCCTGCCGCCGCGAGCAATGACCGCGCGATGCGGCTGCTCAGGCGCCGGTGGAAGCCGGTGCAGCGCCTGCTTTACCCGGTCGTTGCGCTGACGGTGGTGCACTGGGCGCTGCTGATGTATGACTGGGCCGAGCCGCTCGTTCATGTTGCGCCCATGTTGCTGCTCTATGCTGTCGCCGCGATTCTTGCTTTTATGAAACCCGGAAAAAGGACTTCCACATGACCCGTTCTTCCACCCTCCGCATCGCCGCTGCATTGGTTGCTGTCGGCATCGCGTCTGCCTCTGGTGCGGCCTTCGCGCATGGCAATGTTACCTGCAACGCCGGGCCGAAGGAGCAATGGAAATCGCTCGACGCATTGAAGGCGAAGCTCGCAGGCGAAGGCTGGAAGGTAACCAAGGCGCACCCGAACAAGGATTGCTACGAGGTTTATGGCATCACCCCGGAAGGCGACAAGGTCGAATCCTTCTGGCACCCGGTAAGCCTTGAGAAAAAGCTGGTTTTGCGACGCGGACAGGTGCTTTACAAGGCGCCGTGATAGGGGTGGGAATGTAGAAAGCACATTTCCCGGATCCGCTTTTCATTTGACATTAACCTTGTGGCCTGTAGAGCCGCCGACGGGCCACGCGGTCCCAACGCCGCGCGAGCTCTCTGCAAGGAGAAGCGTACATGACTGAAGTTACGAAGCCGGGCGTCAAGCCCGCGCGCCCTTATTTTTCCTCTGGCCCCTGCGCAAAGCCGCCGGGCTGGGAAGCCTCCAAACTCGCTACCGAATCGCTGGGCCGCTCGCATCGCGCGAAGATCGGCAAGGCGCGTCTTGGCCTCGCCATCGATCTGATGCGCGAAGTGCTCGGCGTACCCGATACGCACCGCATCGGCATCGTGCCCGGCTCCGATACCGGCGCGTTCGAGATGGCGATGTGGACGATGCTGGGCGCAAAGCCCGTCACGACGCTCGCATGGGAGAGCTTCGGTGAAGGTTGGGTCACCGATGCGGCGAAGCAGCTGAAGCTCGATCCGACGATCATCCGCGCCGACTATGGCAGCGTGCCGGATCTCGGTACGGTCGACTGGTCGAACGATGTGCTCTTCACATGGAATGGCACCACATCCGGTGCGCGCGTACCGAATGGCGACTGGATCGCCGCGGATCGCGAAGGCCTGAGCTTCTGCGACGCGACCTCGGCGGTGTTCGCCTATGACATGCCGTGGGACAAGCTCGATGTGACGACCTTCTCGTGGCAGAAGGTGCTGGGCGGCGAGGGCGGCCATGGCGTCATCATCCTTGGGCCGCGCGCGGTCGAGCGGCTGGAGAATTACACCCCCGCATGGCCGCTGCCCAAGGTTTTCAGGCTCGTTTCCAAGGGCAAGCTCGCCGAGGGCGTGTTCAAGGGCGAGACGATCAACACCCCGTCGATGCTCGCGGTCGAGGACGTGATCTTTGCGCTCGAATGGGCAAAGTCGGTTGGCGGCCTCAAAGGCCTGATCGCGCGCAGCAACGCCAATGCGGCGGCGCTCGGCAAGATCGTCGAGGAGCGGAGCTGGCTCGGCCATCTCGCTGCCGATCCCGCGACGCGCTCCACCACCTCCGTCTGCCTGACGGTCGAGGGAGCAGACGAAGCCTTCATCAAGGCGATGGCGGGCGCTCTGGAGAAAGAGAACGCTGCCTATGACATCGCGGGCTATCGCGATGCTCCGGCGGGCCTCCGCATCTGGTGCGGCGCGACGGTGGACACTGCCGACATCGAGGCGCTCGGCCCCTGGCTCGACTGGGCCTACGCGACGACCAAGGTCGCCGCCTGAGCTTTTCCTGACTTTTCGTGCGCCCGGAGTGCTCCGGGCCACGCTTCCCTAAAAGAAATTCATAAGGAGCATTTCCATGCCCAAGGTGCTTATTTCGGACAAGATGGACCCGCAGGCCGCGCAGATTTTCCGCGACCGTGGCGTCGAAGTGGACGTCATCACCGGCAAGACGCCGGAAGAGCTGAAAGCCATGATCGGCGACTATGACGGCCTCGCCATCCGCAGCTCGACCAAGGTGACGAAGGAAATCCTCGAGGCCGCTACCAATTTGAAGGTAATCGGCCGCGCCGGCATCGGCGTCGACAATGTCGATATTCCAGCGGCGTCGGCGCAGGGCGTCGTCGTGATGAACACGCCGTTCGGTAACTCGATCACGACGGCGGAACACGCCATTGCGCTGATGTTCGCGCTCGCCCGTCAGATCCCCGAAGCCAACGAGCAGACGCAGGCGGGCAAATGGCCGAAGAATGATTTCATGGGCGTCGAGGTCACCGGCAAGACGCTGGGTCTCATTGGCGCGGGCAATATCGGCAGCATCGTTGCCAGCCGCGCGCTCGGCCTCAAGATGAAGGTGGTGGCGTTCGATCCGTTCCTGACGCCGGAGCGCGCAATCGAGATGGGCGTAGAGAAGGCGGACCTCGATACGCTGCTCGCGCGTGCCGATTTCATCACGCTGCACACGCCGCTGACCGACCAGACGCGCAACATCCTCAGCAAGGAAAATCTCGCCAAGACCAAGAAGGGCGTGCGGATCATCAACTGCGCGCGCGGCGGCCTGATCGACGAGGCCGCGCTAAAGGAAGCAATGGATTCGGGTCATGTCGCTGGCGCGGCGCTGGATGTGTTCCAGACCGAACCCGCGAAGGAAAGCCCACTCTTCGGCACGCCGAACTTCATCTCGACCCCGCACCTCGGCGCATCGACCAACGAGGCGCAGGTCAATGTCGCGCTTCAGGTGGCGGAGCAGCTGTCGGATTATCTGCTGACCGGCGGCGTCACCAACGCATTGAACATGCCTTCGCTCTCTGCCGAGGAAGCGCCGAAGCTCAAGCCCTATATGGCGCTGGCGGAAAGGCTGGGCAGTCTCGTGGGTCAGCTCGCGGCGGATGACCTTGATAACATCGCGATCGAGGTCGAGGGCGCGGCGGCGGAGCTGAACATCAAGCCGATCACCGGCGCCGTCCTCGCGGGCTTCATGCGCCGCTATTCGGACACCGTGAACATGGTCAATGCGCCCTATCTCGCGAAAGAGCGCGGCCTCGACGTGCGCGAGGTGCGGCATGACCGCGAGGGCAATTACCACACTTTGGTGCGCGTCAGCGTCAACACCAGCCAGGGCGCGCGTTCGGTCGCGGGCACGCTGTTCGGCAATGCCGCGCCGCGTCTGGTTGAGATGTTCGGCATCGGTGTCGAGGCGGAGCTGGAAGGCGACATGCTCTATATCGTCAACGAAGATACGCCGGGTTTCATCGGCCGCGTCGGCACCACGCTGGGCGAGGCGGGCATCAACATCGGCACCTTCAACCTCGGTCGCCGTAATGCGGGTGGTGAGGCGGTTCTGCTGCTCTCGGTGGACAGTGCTATCCCGCAGAATGTGCTGGATGCCGTGTGCAAGTTGCCCGGCGTGAAGCGCGTCAAGGCGCTGAAGTTCTGATAGCAGGTTGATCCGGGGCAGGGAGCTTGCGCGATCTGCCCCGGTTTGACTCTAGAGGCTTGGCCCCTGGACCGGGCCGGAGACGGTTGATTTCGGCTTGGCGCTGTCGAGCAGATCAATGATCGTCTGGCTGCGTCCATCGCGCACCGCATAATCTCGTGCGGAAAGACCCGCCATCAGGTCTTTTTTCAGCGGGTTTGCGCCTTTGCTGATCAGCAGACGGATCATCGGCAAGTCGTTCAAGTGCACCGCGCGGATAAGAGGTGTTTCGCCGCTGCCATTGGGCTTGTCGACCTGCGCACCCTTGTCCAGCAAGGTCTGTGCACCTTCCGTAAAGCGAAGCTGGGTTGCGATCATCAGAGGGGTGTCGCCATTGCCATCGGTGAGGTTGGGGTTCGCGCCCTTGGCGATCAGAAACTCGATCCACGCCGTATCCCGTCGCGCGGTGACGATATGCAAAGCGGTCTGGCTGGTGCTTACATCGCGGGTGTTGATGATTGTGGAGCCGGGTTTACCCAGAAACTCCATCACCTTGGCGCCATCCTTGTCGCGGATTGCCTTCAGGAAATTATAGCCGTCAGAAAATTGCGCCGTCGCGAGCGAAGGCCATAACAGGAGCGAAAGCAGCAGGGCGATGAGGCTGCGCTTTAGCGTGCGGGAGGGGGGAAGTGCGTTCATGCGTCGATTATGCCCCGTGTCAGCGATGATTGGCAATTGCCAATCGTGCCCTATCATTGCAAGGCTGGCCCAATGATGAACAAATCGAACGCCCTTGCCGGTTTTTTGGCGATATTTGCCCTTGCCGGTTGCACGCCAGCGCAGGACAGCGCGAATAATGGAGCCGCTGCGGCAGGTGAGACGGACCTGCATGGTGCAGCTATCGGCGGACCGTTCACGCTTACGGATCAGGACGGAAAGCCGCGCAGTTGGACAGATTTCAAGGGCCAGTATCGGCTCGTCTATTTCGGCTATAGCTTTTGCCCTGACGTTTGCCCGCTTGATCTTCAGAGGATTGCGCAAGGCTTGAGGCTGTTCGAGAAACAGGCGCCGACGCGTGCGGTCAAGGTGCAGCCGATATTTATCACCGTTGACCCTGAGCGGGATACGCCAGAGGTGCTCAAGGCCTATGTTGCGGTACGGCACCCACGAATGATTGGACTTACCGGCACAACAGATCAAATTGCGAGAGTCGCAAAGGAGTTTGCTGTTCCTTTTAATAAGGTCCAGAGCAAAGGAAGTAGTGGCTATCTTATGGGCCATGGCCGCACACCTTATTTGTTCGATCCCAACGGCGCGCCGCTGGTGATGTTGCCGGTAGACGACCCGGCAACGCCTGATAAGGACGAGGGCGCGCCGGAGTTGGTCGCCGCGTCACTCAATCGCTGGGTGAAATAGCCGGTGACCCTGCGTTCGCGCTTCTGGGAGTTGCCGCTGACGGAGCTTAGCGGGGAAGAGTGGGAGGCTCTGTGCGACGGCTGTGGCAAATGCTGCCTGCATAAAGCGGAAGATGAGGATACGGGACGCATCTATTTCAGCAATATCTGTTGCAAGATGCTGGATAAGGAGCACGCGTGCTGCACCGATTATACGCGGCGGCGGAAGCATGTGCCAGATTGTGTGTCGCTTACCCCGGAAACGGTGGGTGAAATCGCATGGCTACCTCAGACGTGTGCTTATCGGCTGCGCGATAGAGGAGAAAAGCTCCCCGATTGGCATTATCTGATCTCAGGGGACCGGGAGGCCGTGCATGCAGCCGGGGAGTCGGTGCGCGGTTGGACGGTGGACGAGGCGGAAGGTCAGCACATTGAAGATCATCTCGTTTCGCGCGAAATCTGAGCAGGCGGAGGAACCGCCGACGCTGGACATAGCGGGGCGGGTGCTGCCGGTGATCGTGCGCCGCCATCCGCAGGCCAAGGGGTATAAGCTGCGTTATGATGCGGTGAAGGCGGAACTGCGGCTGACGATACCTGTGCGTGGACGTCTGCGCGCGGCGCTCGATTGGGCGAGTGGGCAGGGGGACTGGGTTGCGACGCAGATGGCTGTGTCTCCTGATCTAGTGCGGTTGTTGCGCGGCGCAACTCTTCCGGTCGAGGGGGTAAATCGAGAGATCATCTGGGATCGCGCCTATTCGCGCACCCCCAGGCTGGAGGAAGGCCGCGTGACAGTCGGCGGCCCCGAGGAGTCTGTCAGCGCAAGGATTGTTCGCTGGTTGAAAAATCGGGCGTTGGAGACACTGCGTGCGGAAACTTACGACATGGCTGAAGGGGCTGGCTTGTCGATAGCGTCCGTCTCGATCGGCGATCCGCGCGGGCGCTGGGGCAGTTGCTCGTCATCCGGCGCAATCCGTTATAGCTGGCGGTTGATTCTGGTGCCTGCCGATGTGCGCCGCGCGACCGTGGCGCATGAGGTTGCGCATCGGCTGCATATGGATCACAGCCCGGCCTTCCATGCGGCGCACGCCGATTTGTTGGGCGAAGACCCGGCTCCGGCGCGAGAATGGCTACGGAAACATGGAGCAGCGCTCCACCGTTTTACGGCTTAGGCGGAGTCGGTTTTTTTGGTTCGGTAGTGGGACTCTTGCGGCCCAATACATCATCGATCCAGCGCTGGTCCAGCCTGCCCTGCGGCTGCTCGTCTGCCGGGCTCGCTTGATCATCTGGCGTGTTGGGATAGCGGTCCTGAGGTCCATTAGGCAGCGGATTGCCGTCCTCGTCCACATAACTCGCCCCATCCGCATTGCCGAAATAGGCCTCGTTATCCGGCTCAAGCTGCCATTCGGGCAATGTAACTTCGGTCTCGAACTGCTCTATCGGGCGCTTTGCCACCGCTGTGCGCATGAACTGGGCGAAGGCGCGGGCAGGGGCTGCGCCGCCCTGAAGGCCGGGAATGGGTTTCGCCTTGTCGTTCCCCATCCAGACGCCGGTGGTGATGCCGCTGGAGAAGCCAAGGAACCAGCCGTCTTTGTTACTGCTCGTAGTACCGGTCTTGCCTGCGACCGGGCGGCCAATCTGCGCCGCGCGGCCGGTGCCGGTATTGACTGCGGTCTGCATCAGATCCGTAATGCCCGCAGCGACCCACGGTGCGATCAGCACGCGGCTGGTGTCGTCCTGATGGGTGTAGAGCAGGCGACCATCCGCCGTGGTCACCTTGGTTATGCCATAAGGTGCGACGGCAATCCCTTTGCGCGCCACAGACGCGAATGCGCGGGTCATGTCTATGAGGCGCACATCGGAGGAGCCGAGCACCATCGAGGGGTGTGTGTTGATCTCGGTAGTGATGCCAAAGCGCCGCGCCATGTCGGCGATGGTGCCGAAGCCCACCTCTTGCCCCAGCTTCGCGGCGACGGTGTTGATCGAATAGGCGAAGGCGGTGCGGATATCGATCTCGCCCGCATTCTTGCCATTGCTGTTGCGCGGGCTCCAGCCATCGATCTCAACCGGCTCGTCGATCACATGCGTATCGGGATTATAGCCGCCCTCCAGCGCCGCGAGATAGACGAACAGCTTGAAGGCGGAACCGGGCTGGCGCTCTGCGGTTGTGGCACGGTTATAATTGGAAGTTACATAATCCAATCCGCCGACCATCGCACGCACCGCGCCGTCGCGGTCCATCGCCACCATCGCGCCTTGCGCGCTCTTGGGTGTGTTCTTGATGAGCGAGTCGGTGGCCGCGCGCTGCATGCCCAAGTCTATGGTGGTGTAGACCTCCAGCGGCTCGGTCGGTTCGTCGATCAGCATGTCGAGCTGGGGCAAGGCCCAATCGGTGAAATAGCGCACGCTGTTTTGCGGCGCTTCCGGCGCCAGTGCGACATGATCGAGCCGGGCGGCATCAAGCTGACTCTGGGAGATTGTGCCGTTTTCGCGCATCACATCGAGCACGACCGAGGCACGATCAACAGCAGCCTTGGCGTCAGCGGTTGGGCTGTAGTTGGAGGGCGCTTTCACCAACCCAGCTATGATCGCCGCTTCAGGCAGGCTCAGGGTGGTGCCAGGGTGGCCGAAGAACTTGCGGCTCGCGGCGTCCACGCCATAAGCCCCGCCGCCGAAATAGACCTTGTTCAGATACATTTCGAGGATCTGGCTTTTGGAGAATTTGCGTTCCATTGCCAGCGCAAGGATCATTTCCTTCGCCTTGCGGCCAAACGAATAGCTGTTGTTGAGGAAAATATTGCGGGTGAGCTGCTGGGTGATCGTCGATGCGCCCTGAAGCCGCCGTCCGGTGCCGCGATGCTGGATCGCGAACCAGCCTGCGCGCGCCATGCCGATGGGGTCGACGCCGGGATGATAATAAAAGCGCTTGTCCTCCACGCTCACCATTGCGTCTTTCATCACCTGCGGGATCTGATCGATAGTGAGCCAGCGGCCGAAGCTGGGGCCTAGCGAGACGATGACTGTGCCGTCTGCGGCATGGACGCGGATCATCTGGCCGTTGGGTGAGGACTTAAGGCTTTCGTAGCTTGGCAATGACTGCATCGCCACTACCACCGCCGCCACGAGGGCGATGAGGCCAGCAATGGCCGAAAATGCGCCGAATTTGAACAGGCGGACAAGCCAGAGTTTCGCCTTTTGCGCTTTCGCCATGCCTGTCCGTTCCGCGCTGTTATTCCGATGTGCGGCTTAGCCCGTCAGGGAATCCGCCGCAAGCGGGATGATCTCAAGCAGGTTTCAGCTTAACGCGGCTTGAATTCCAACGACGCACTGTTGATGCAATAGCGCAGGCCGTTTTCGCCCGGACCATCTGGGAAGACATGGCCGAGGTGGCCGTCACAGCGGGAACAGCGCACCTCAACGCGGCGCATGCCGTGGGAGCGGTCTTCGTAATTGTCGATTGCATCGTTATCGACCGGCGCCGTGAAGGCGGGCCAGCCGCAGCCACTGTTATATTTCTCGCCGCTGTCAAACAATTCCATGCCGCATCCGGCGCACAGATAGCTGCCGTCGTTGAATGTGTGATCATATTCGCCGGTGAACGCGCGCTCGGTGCCAGCCTCACGCAGGATATGATATTGCTCTGCTGTGAGCTTCGCGCGCCATTCATCGTCGGTGAGGGTAAGCTTTTCCATGATCGTTATATGTTCCTTGGGGTTAGGCCATGCAAGGCCCGGCACACCCTATTCGTAGCAATTGCATCGCTGGTTACAGCTTATCGGTTACGGGTAGCCTGCCGGGTAATAGTAAGCAGCTCCTGCCGCACCGCCGTATCACCGGGGCCGTGAGAGCTGCGCGTCATACGTTCCGCCTCTAGCAGGCGGTGGACCAGCTTGCCGACATGTTCACTGTTCCAGATACGCACCTGACGCTGCACCGCGCTCTTTTCTTTCCAGAAGATCGCCCTGCCCTCGGCCTCCATGGCCTTGTCCATGCTACCGGTGCGTTCGAACGCGGCCTGAATCTGCGCGATCAGCAACGCGCGGTTGAGGAGCGGGCGGGTCACGCTGGCAAGCGGGGTTGCGCCTGCCTGCAGCATTGCGAGTTCATGCTGGAGCGCAGAGACATCACCGCCGAGCACCGCATTGACAAGCGGTGCAATGTCGCTCTCTATCGCCTCGGCTGAGAGCGCATCAAGCGCTTCTGCGGTCGCTTCCATCGGTTGCGCGGGCGAGGCATCGAGATAGAGCGCGATCTTCTCCACCTCACCCGCCATCAGCGCGCGATCATTGCCGCAAAGGTCCGCAATACGCCGAGCAAGATCGGTCGAGAGACGCAGACCCAGCTCCCGCGCCTGCGCCTGCGCAATCTGCGCAGCCTCGCGCTCGTCGGGCGCGTAGCTGGCGAAGGCCAGTGCGGCAGGGGAATCGAGGCACAGTTTGGCGAGTTTGCTCGTAGCTTTTATAGCGCTTGATATAAAAATCACCGGATTGCCGGTCTGCGGTGCCTGAAGCAGTGCTTCGACCGCGGCCACGCTTTCCTCGCCCGCGCCGAGCACCCGCACCCAGCGCTTGTCGCCAAACATTGAGAAGGACGCCGCTTCGTCGGTGAGGCGCGCCGGGTCGGCCTTGAGCGTGGCGGCGTCGAGATCGATGCGCTCTGCGCCTTCACCCATGGCGCGTTCCAGCCGCTTGGCGAGCGCGGCGCTGCCCGCTTCGTCCGGGCCATAGAGCAGACATATCCGCGTTTCCGGGTTTGGCGCATCGAGCGCCTTCTCGATCTGCGGGCGGTTGGCCTTCACCGCCCGGTTGCGGCGGCTCTGTGCTCCGCCGAGAGTTTCTGCGCCATGTTGGTGACGATCTGGTCCGCGACGATCTCGGTGAGCCGTTCCAGCGCGGTGTCCTCTGCGGCGATGGTGGCATATTCGCTTTGCGCCGCGTCGAAGCCGGAGTCAGACCCTGCCGTCGTATCCATCACGAGCGTGCCTGTAGCCGCATCGAATAATTGATAGCGCGCGCGCAGCGTCCGTCGCTCGCGCGTCACCGTATCGCCGGAGCGCACACCAAAGCCGGTGATCTGGTCGCTTAGTTCCACATGCAGCCGGTAATTCGGGCCGGAGCCGCCGGAAATCGCCGCGAGCCTATCATTGAGCGCATTGCCCATCAGCCAGCCCGCCTTGCCCTCAATTGGGTCAAGCGTCACCGTGCCGATTGCCCGCGCGACTGCGCCGTGCGATCCGTTGGCGTACAGCGGATGCAGCCCGCATGATGCTAGCGAGGGCAGGGTTGCAGCGAGGCAGATTATGGCGGCGAAGCGCTTCATAGGACTATGTTGACCAGCCTGTCTGGCACCACAATGATTTTCTTCGGGGTCGCGCCATCTGTAATGCGCGCTACATTAGGAGCGGCGAGGGCGAGTGCCTCCAGCTGATCCTTGGGCATGCCCTTGGCGATGGTGATCGTGTCGCGCAGCTTGCCCATTACCTGCACCGCGATTGTCACTTCATCGTCCACTAGCAGCGCGGGATCGACCTCAGGCCAGATTGCATCAGCGATGAGGCCACTCTGGCCCATGTCCGCCCATGCTTCCTCGGCGAGATGGGGAACCATCGGCGCGACTAGGAGGCTCAGCGTCTTGATTGCGGCGGAACGGCTGGCGGAGGGCGCAGCTTTCTCGATCGCGTTCGCCAGCTCGTAAATCTTTGCCACCGCCTTATTGAACGAGAGTGCCTCGATGTCTTTCGCCACGCCATCAATGGTCTGGTGCAGCTTGCGGTCGAGAGCTTTATCTTCGCCTGTCACAGCGTTGTCCGCCTCGCCGAAAAGCCGCCACAGCCGGTTAACGAAGCGCCAGCTGCCCTCAATGCCGCTCGCCGTCCACGGCAGGTCGCGCTCCGGCGGACTGTCGGACAGCATGAACCAGCGCACCGCATCCGCGCCATATTGGTCGATGATGTCATCGGGATCGACGACATTCTTCTTCGACTTGGACATCTTCTCGACGCGGCCCAACGCAACCGCCGCGCCGCCGTCCACCATTACATAGCCGTCGCCGCGTTTCTCGACCTCTTCCGGGGCGAGCCATTTGCCTTGCGGAGACTTATATGTCTCGTGCGTCACCATGCCTTGCGTGAAGAGGCCCGCAAAGGGCTCCTTGACGTCAATCTTGCCGCAGTAATTTAGGGCGCGGGTCCAGAAGCGGGCGTAGAGCAGGTGGAGGATCGCATGCTCGATCCCGCCGATATATTGGCCGACGGGGAGCCATTGCTCCGCCACCGCCTTATCGAACGGCTTGTCGTCCGGCTGGCTGGCGAAGCGGATGAAATACCAGCTTGAGTCTACGAAGGTGTCGAGCGTGTCCGTCTCGCGTCGTGCCGCCTTGCCGCATTTCGCGCAATCGACATGCTTCCATGTCGGGTGCCGCTCCAGCGGATTGCCGGGAATGTCGAAGCTGACATCTTCCGGCAGCGTGACGGGAAGCTGAACCTTCGGCACCGGCACCACGCCGCAGTCATCGCAATGGATGAACGGGATTGGCGTGCCCCAGTAACGTTGGCGCGAGACGCCCCAGTCGCGCAGGCGCCACACGGTCGTGCCCTTGCCCCAACCCTCAGATTCGGCGCGGGCGATGACGGCGGCCTTGGCGGCCTCCACCTCCATGCCGTTCAAGAAATCCGAATTGATGAGCGTGCCCGGCCCTGTATAGGCCTCGTCAATAACGGGCGCATCACCGCCATCGGGCGATACGACGCGGGGCGTGGCGAGCATATATTTGCGCGCGAAGTCAAGGTCACGCTGGTCATGCGCGGGAACGGCCATCACCGCACCGGTGCCATATTCCATCAGCACGAAATTGGCGACGAACAGCGGCAGCTTGGCGCCAGTGAACGGGTGGATCACCGAGACGCCAGTGTCATAGCCCATTTTCTCCTGCGTCTCGATCTCCGCCGCCGCGGTGCCGGTCTTGCGGCATTCGTCGGCAAAGGCGGCGAGCTTGGCGTCACCCTTGGCGAGTTCGAGTGAAATCGGATGATCGGCGGCGATGGCGGCAAAACTCGCGCCGAAGATGGTGTCCGGCCGGGTGGAGAATACTTCGAGGCTATCCGCAGCGCCCACTGCGCGGTCGAGCTTAAAACTGAATTGCAGGCCGACCGACTTGCCGATCCAGTTTTCCTGCATCAGCTTTACCTTGTCCGGCCACTGATCGAGGCTATCCAGCCCATCGAGCAGATCATCCGCGAACTGGGTGATCTTGAGGAACCACTGGCTCAGCTTGCGCTTCTCGACCGGCGCGCCGGAGCGCCAGCCCTTGCCGTCGATTACCTGCTCGTTGGCGAGAACCGTCATGTCGACCGGATCCCAGTTGACCGCGCTTTCCTTGCGATAGACGAGGCCCGCCTCGTAGAGATCGAGGAACAGCGCCTGCTCCTGCCCGTAATAGTCCGGCTCGCACGTCGCCAGCTCACGGCTCCAGTCCAGCGCGAAGCCGAGGCGCTTCAGCTGCGCCTTCATATTGGCGATGTTGGAGCGGGTCCATGATCCCGGATGGACCTTCTTTTCCATCGCGGCGTTTTCGGCGGGCATGCCGAAGGCGTCCCAGCCCATCGGGTGAAGCACTTCATAGCCGCGCATGCGGCGGAAGCGCGCCAGCACGTCGCCCATCGTATAGTTGCGAACATGACCGATGTGGATGCGCCCCGACGGATAGGGGAACATCTCCAGCACATAAGAGCGCGGCTTTGTGCTGCTGTCGTCAGCGCGGAAACTCTGCTTGTCGTCCCATATGCGCTGCCACTTGGCGTCCGCCTCCATCGGGTTGAAGCGCCTTTGCATTCTCTGTCATGCTCCCTGCCGGGAGCATAGCCTGAAGCCCCGGCTCATCAATTGGGGGTAATGCGGCGGATCAGTCTTTCTCGCCGATAGCCGTGCGGCGCAGGTCACGCGCCTTGGTGAGGATGATTTCCTCCAGCTTTTGCACCGTCGCCGCCTGCACCGGCACCTCGACCCACTGGCCGTTCTGGCTCACCTGACGGCTCGCGGCAACGCGCAGAGCATCGGCGCGCAGATCCTGATCGAGGATCGTCACCGTCACCTTCATGCGCTCACCTGCGGCATTGGGGTTCGCATACCAATCGGTCACGATCACGCCGCCGTTCGAATCGGTCTGCACCAGCGGCATGAAGGACAGCGTGTCGAGGCTTGCGCGCCAGAGATAGGCGTTGACGCCGATCGTCGTCACCTTGGAGGCGGCAAGATCGGCCTTGGGGCGCTTGTTGCCGTGCGAGCAGGCGGAAACACCCGCAAGCATGGCGACCGCAGCCACCGAAAGAACGAGACGAGAGGACAAACGCGATGTCATGGCGCACTTTCTTGTTGATGGAGTATGGCACCACAGAAAAGCGCCGCACTCTTTATGCCCTGCTTCTATAGCCGGACTGGATCATTCGGCAAGCCTTAGGACAGTATGAGAGAGGCAGTTCGGGGCAAGGCAATCCGATTCCATGCCAAGTGGCAATTATTTTGGCTTTACTTCTGGAATTTTTGTGCCTTCAGGAGTATCTTGTTCTGATCGAACCGCAGAGAGTCGGATTTGGAGATGGCCGGGTTCAGGGGTATTTTCGGGGTTGCGCTTTTGGCAGGTGCCGCAATGGTAGCGGTTCCCGCGGTTGGGGCTGTGAGCGATCTGCTGCGTTTGCGTGGTACTGTCCCTGTCTCGTTGACCGAACTTGGCAGCATCGCATCCTTCACGCCAGCCATTCATGATGCCAAGCTTTCCTCGGCCTATGCGCATGCGGTGTTGAACCGCGGCAGCCGGGCGTTCCGTTTTACGCCGACCAGCGGCTCGCTTTCTGGCAGGCGCTCCATTACTGTGCTGGTGCGTTCGGATAGCGCTGTCGGCCGGGCTGATGATCATCGCACGCAGGGCTTGGGCGTGGCGCCGCTCGCCTTCAATCTCGATGCGTCGCGCGGATGGCGCAAGTTCGCCATTCCCGATGCGGTGGGCAGCAAGGCGCTGGACCCTGTCTATGCGGATGAACTGACGAGCACACGCAATTTTACGCTGAAGAGCAACCCTTCGCGGCTACAGCCGGATGTTCAGCTCGATGCGAAGCGTGACGTTGGCACCGCGCCGCAGACGCTGGCGGGCGAGAGCAAGCTGAGCGTTGCAATCGGCAGCAGCTATTCCCTTACCCGCAATCTCAACGTGACGGCAGGTGTCCGCTATGCGGGGCCCGACAATCGCCTCGCGCCGATCACAGACAAGCGCCGCGACGATCAAGCGGTTTACGTCGGCACCAAATTTAAATTCTAGGGATTTGCCCCATGCAGGGCTGCAAAAGGCGCTTTCCTGCGCTTCCTTATAGTACGCTGCGTTGAAACGAGTCACGCGCCTCGTTTCAAGGTTCTCATATAGCACCATTTTCGCTCCAGCCTGAGGCAAATCTAGGTGAGGGCATCAATCGCAGCCCAGCCATAGGCGCCGAGCGGCTTGAGGTGACGGAAGCGCGAGGCATTCATTCCGCCCAGCGCGATAACCGGACAGCGGGCGAGGCGTGCCAGCGCGGCGAAGCGCATTGGCCCAAGAGTGGGCGCGCCGGGATGCGAGCGTGTCGGGAAGACAGGCGAGAGGAAGATCATATCCGCGCCACGCCGGTTAGCCTGCGCGATCTCGCGAGCATTATGTGCTGCGTAGGTGGCAAGGCCGGTATGGTGCCGTCGGCTCGACGGATTATGGTAGCCGGAGGCGCTTTGGCCCAATGTTCTCTCCCCGGCCAACAACAGCACGAGACCTCTTCGACGGACCAGCAAACTGATACGCCCAATTAGTGCGCGTCGTTCAGCCGAAGCCAACCCATAATGGCGAAAAACGATCCCGCTACCTTTCGGAAGGTGAGTGATGGCGGCGATCAGATCGTTGTCCGGCACACGTTCGTCGGTGAATAGCCACAAGCGGGGCAGGGATTGGGGCTGGCGGCGACGCATATCGCGCCTTATAGCCGCGCGTATGAACCAATCCAGCATCGAAACGGACGGGCAAACCCCATTAGAACAAGTGCGCGCGCGTATTGCAAACGCAACTACGTTATCAGGTCGCAAGGCGGAAGACGTGACACTTATCGCGATCTCTAAAACTCATCCCGTTGAGGCTATCCTGCCGCTGCTGGAGCAGGGTCAGCGCGATTTCGGAGAGAACCGGGTACAGGAAGCAGAGGGCAAATGGCCGGAGCTACGCGTGCGTTGCCCGGATGTTCGCTTGCATCTTGTCGGCCAGCTTCAGAGCAACAAGGCGGCGGAAGCAGTGGCACTCTTTGATGTGATTCACTCGCTGGACCGACGCTCGTTGGTTGGGGCGCTTGCAAAGGCGATGGATGTAGAGGGGAAGCGGGTTCCTTGCTTCATACAAGTGAATATTGGCGATGAGCCACAGAAAGGCGGCTGCGCGATTGCCGATCTCTCCGATCTGCTGGCCGAGGCCTATTCGGCGGAAATTCCGGTGGCGGGGCTGATGTGCGTGCCGCCCGTCGAGGTAGAACCTGCACCCTATTTCGCTCTGCTCGCCAAGATGGGGCGGGAGCGCGGATTAACCGGCCTTTCGATGGGGATGTCCGGCGATTATGAAACCGCGATCATGCTTGGCGCGACGCATGTACGGGTTGGCTCTGCACTGTTTGGGGCTCGCGGATAGTCAAAGAAAAAGGCCGCCCGGTTTCCCGAAGCGGCCCTCTTCCTTCGCTCACAATTCTTGGCGCGATGCTTCAGAACTTGCCGCGCACCGTGATGCCGTAGGTGCGTGGCTCAGCCAGATAGGCGGAGAACAGCTGCGTAGCGGACGTCGCCAGCCCCTGTTGCACCGAAGCGATAGAACCGCTGCCTTGCAACGGCGAGTTGAATGCCACCTGCGTATATTTCGTGTTGAATACATTCTGACCCCAGAACTCGATTGCCCAGCGCTGCTCCGGTCCGCGCAGACCGATGCGTGCGTTCCACACATCATAGCCGTCTTGCGCCTTTTCGGGGAACAGGTCTGAGCCAGTGTTATAGTCGCTGGTCATGCGGCCATCGAAATACAGGAGACCACTCAGCCCTGAAGTGCCGATGTCGGGCGTCCACGCAAAGCTCATGGTCGTCACCATCTTGGGCGCATTGCTGTTGATGTTGCCGGGGAGCAGGAACAGTGCGCTGTCCAACGGCGTCTGCCCATCCGGGCTACCGACGAGGCGCTTGGCGAACTTCGCTTCGGCATAAGTAAAGCCACCCGTGACGCGTATATTGCGGACAGGGGAGACATAGGCCTCCAGCTCCACACCTTGGCTGACGAGGCCGGGCTTCACATCCTTCGATGCGCAGCGCCCAGTGGTGAGCGCGCTGTCGCATCCGCCGATATTCTGCACTACGAAGCTGGTGCCGTTATAGGTATTGAGCTGGAAGTCGGAGAACTCCTGCCGGAATGCAGCTATGTTCACACCCCATACGCGGGTGCTGTATTTCATGCCGATTTCGAACGCGTCCACCTTCTCCGCCGCGAAGCGCAGCGAGGGGGCATCGGTCGCGCTGCGCGGGAAGAAATAGGTTACAGGAGACGTATTGAGAGCATTGGTGCCGTAATTGCCCAGCTCGAACCGGTCGAGATTATACCCGCCCGCCTTATAGCCGCGTGAATAGCTGGCGTAGACCAGCGTTTCCTTGCTCGGCTTGTAGGAGAGCACGGCTGTGCCGGACAGCTCATTGTCCGTGAAACTGTCGTTGAGCGCGAGGGCATTGAGGCCGGTTCCGCCATTGCCGAGACAGCCTAGCGCCAATGTCGCACCAGCTATTTGGATGGCTTGCACGACTTGGGCGGGTGTGCTCTGCGTGATTGGCGTGCCGGCAAGACTAACTAGTCCCGGCAAACCTTGCAGAGTTGAGCAGGCAGCATTGTCGTTTGAGAAGGTGGCGCGGAGCTTTTTCTTCTCGTGCGTGTAGCGCAGGCCGACGGTCAGATCGAGCTTGTCGGTGATGTGCACGATATTGTGCGTGAAGGCAGCGAGACTTTCGCTATTCTGCCGGTAGCGCGCGTCGTTGTCTCCCGCCGTTCCTGTTGCACCAATACTCAGAAGGTTTGAGAGTGCCGCGTTAAGCAACGCGGGAGCGCCTCCTCCACCAGTCGGGAAATTCGCATTTATGACACCTGCCTGCATGGCTGCACGGCTGTTGCATGGCAGCAAAGCCGCATTTGTTGGCGTCGCAAGGATACGGCACGTGGCGAACAGGCCATAATCCCGTCCAAAGCGGATATTATCGACGAGGGTCAGCTTCTCATTGGAATAATAGCCGCCGACAAGCCAGTCGAGCTTGTCCTCGAAAGCCTTGCCCTGCAGGCGCAATTCCTGCGTGAATGTCTTGAACTGGCGATAGGTGTTGGGATCGCGATAGACGATGTCCGCGCGGTTATAGTCATAATCGCCATAGTCGCGGGACTTATAGTCACGATAAGCGGTGATACTGGTGAGCTTGGCGGCGCCGAAATCATAGTTGATCTCGCCGGACATGCCCCAGTCCTTCAGCTTGCTCACATAATCGCGCCCCGGCGTAATGCTGGTGGTGCGGCTATAGGGATCAACCGTGACCGGCACGCCGCTGATCGTCTGCAATATGGTCGCGACGCGGCTGGTGGGGTTGATCGTTCCCGGCGCTGGGGCGAGAACCTCGCGTTTGGAGATATACATCGCCGCGCAGCAGCTTTCATCGCGGTTGGTATAGTCGCCGATCAGTCGGATCGAGAGCGCGTCATTCGGCTCGATCAGCGCCTGCCCGCGCAGGAAATAACGGTCGCGATCATTGCTGTCGCCAACCTTGTTTCCAGCGGCGTCGACCAGTTTCATAAAGCCGTCGCGCTTTTGCCAGACACCATCCAGGCGCAGCGCAACCTGCTCGGAGACCGGGCCGGTGATGCTACCCGAGACGCGCCAGAAATCATAATTGCCGTAGGTGATCTCGCCCTTGGCGCCGAATTTGAACTCAGGCGACTTGCTGACGATGTTGATAAGGCCGGCGGACGCGTTGCGACCGAACAGCGTGCCCTGCGGCCCGCGCAGCACCTCGATGCGCTCGATCTCGCCGAGGTCAGACAAGCCCGCGCCTGTGCGGGAGCGGTAAACGCCGTCGATGAACACCGCGACAGAGCTTTCGAGGCCCGGATTGTCACCCACCGTGCCGACGCCGCGGATGCGCGCCGCGCCGTTCGCCTCTGTGCCGGACGAGGAGACGAGCAGCGAGGGGGCGAGCTGATTAAGCTGGCGAATGTCGTTCGCACCGCTGTTCTGTAAGGAAGCGGCGGTGACGGCGGAGACCGCGATAGGCACATCGGAGAGCGGGCTTGCGCGTCGGGTCGCGGTGACGATGATCACATCCTCAGGCGCAGCGGCTTCTTCGGCGGCCTGTGGCGCAGGATCCTGCGCATGGGCTGAAAGGCTGAAAGCAATAGCGGCAATCGCTGTGCCGCGAGCAAGATACTCAAGGCTCTTCATATGGTGCACCCTTTCCAATGCGTGATCTCATTTTTGATCACGTCTGTCATTACGGTTAAATATGCTCCATTTTATTACCAAAGCAACACAAACAGCACGTGTAAGCGATGATTTTACCTCGTTTTTCGAGATGTCTCACATACTATTGCTAAAGTGCATCACTTCACTTGTTATTCGAATCGGCTCTGACGTAAGGGAACGCTATGGCTCACGCAGAAATCGCTCCCTTGTCTCCAGCTATGCCGTTCCAGGTCGCCGCGCTGTATCGCTTCACGAATTTCGAGGATCCCGCGGTTCTGAGGCCGTTGATCAAGGGCTGGTGTGACGATCTTGGCATTCGCGGCACGCTGCTGCTCGCGCGCGAGGGGATAAATGGCACGATCTCTGGCGCCGATGCGGCGGTGGCGGATCTGATCGGGCAGTTGCGCGGTCTGCCGGGCTGTACGGAGTTGGAGGTGAAATATAGCCGGGCGGAGCAGCATCCGTTCGGGCGTATGAAGGTGAAGCTCAAGCGCGAAATCGTGACAATGAATGCGGGCGAGCTCGATCCGGCGCGCAATGCGGGCATCTATGTCGAGCCGCAGGACTGGAACGCGCTGATATCTGACCCGGACGTCATCGTGATCGACACTCGCAATGACTATGAGGTGGCGGTTGGCACCTTCGCAGGTGCGATAGATCCGGACATTCGTAATTTCAGCGAATTTCCGGCCTGGTTCGAGCGGGAAAAGGCGGGTTGGGAGGCGGAAAGCCGCAGTGCGCCCAAAGTCGCGATGTTCTGCACAGGCGGCATACGCTGTGAGAAATCGACCGCCTTTGCACAGGCGCTAGGCATGGATCAGGTCTATCACCTCAAAGGGGGCATCCTCAAATATCTGGAAGAAATCCCAGAGAATCAAAGTCTTTGGCAGGGCAACTGCTTCGTGTTCGATGAACGTGTTTCAGTGGGACATGGTCTCAGCCTGACGGGCGACCGTATGTGCTCGGAGTGCGGATGGCCCTATGGACCGGACGGGGAGCATGATTGCGCAACATCAGAGGGCAAAAAAAAGCCGCCCCGTGGGGCGGCGGAAAGTTTTTAGGAGAGGATGCCTGAAAGGCAGGTTCTTTTTGCGTCACGGCCATCTTTTTCGCAAGTGCGAAAAGGAAATTCGTGATTGCAAAATATGCAACCGTTCATTTCATTATGAAATTCATAGAGTTATCGACTGATCTCTCTATCTAGCTAGTTAACAAAAAGCTAAATCCGCTCTTGGGGCAAGTATCAATGGCCTGCCTGCGGACCGCGCGCGATCCCTGACTCGGCGAGCTGGCCGTCGATCTGCGCCATAAGGCGCTCCAGACCGCCTTCGTCCTTCGCTTCGGCGCGGGCGACCAGCACATCCTGCGTGTTCGATGCGCGTAGCAGCCACCAACCATCCGCGGTGTTTACGCGCGCGCCGTCGGTATCATTCACTTCCGCACCCGACGCCTTCAATCGCGTCAGCACTTCGTCCACGGCAGCGAACTTGCGGCTTTCATCGACCTGAAAGCGCATTTCGGGCGTGTTGACCATAGCGGGCATCTCCCCACGCAATTGCGTCACGCTCTTGCCAAGCGAGGTGGCGGCGCGAATCAGGCGGATTGCGCCATAGAGCGCGTCGTCGAAGCCGTAATAGTCATGCTTGAAGAAGATGTGGCCGCTCATTTCGCCTGCCAGCGGGCTGCCAGTTTCCTTCATTTTGGACTTGATCAGGCTGTGGCCGGTCTTCCACATCATCGGCACACCGCCCAGCTCGGCAACGCGGTCATAGAGCGCCTGGCTCGCCTTCACATCGGCGATAATCGTTGCGCCGGGTACGGATTTCAGCACATCCTCGGCATAGATAGCGAGCAGCTGATCGCCCCAGATCACCCGGCCTTCACCGTCGATAGCGCCGATCCGGTCGCCATCGCCATCAAAAGCCACTCCGAAATCGAGCTTCTTCTCCGCGACAAGCGCCTTGAGGTCAGCCAGATTTTTCTCCTCGGTAGGATCGGGATGATGATTGGGGAAATTGCCGTCGACATCGGTGAAAAGCGTATGGTGCTCACCTGGCAGGAGCTTCACCAGCTTCTCGACCACAGGACCAGCGGCGCCGTTGCCCGCGTCCCAACCAATGCGGAACGCCTTGCCCTCAAAGCCTTGCACCAGCCGCGCGACATATTCATCCATGATGTCAATCTGTTCGCTGCCCGCGCTGCCCGAAGCCCAGTCGCCCTCGGCTGCCATCTTGCCCAGAAGCAGAATGTCCGCGCCGAAAAACGGGCGGCCCTGAAACACCATCTTGAAGCCGTTATAATTGGCGGGATTGTGGCTGCCGGTTATCTGGATGCCGCCATCCACGTCCTTCACCGCTTCGGCATAATATAGCATCGGCGTCGGTCCCATGCCTAAGCGCACGGCGTGGATGCCTGCGTCGTTTAAGCCCCTGACCAGCGCCTCCTCCAGGATCGGGGAGCTGACACGCCCGTCATAACCTACTGCGACGCTCTTGCCGCCCGCGCGGGCGATCAGCGTGCCAAAGCCGCGACCAATGGCATAGGCGTCTTCATTGCCCAGCGTTTCGCCGATGATGCCGCGGATGTCATATTCACGAAGGGAGGTGGGGTGGAAAGTGTGGGTCATCGAAATCCTGCACTCATTCTGTTCCGGAGAAATCAAACGTCTCTGCTACTAATATGTTGCAGCAATATGGACCGGGCTTCGTTAATTTTCTCTGCCAAAGCCTGTGTTCCACCCGCGTCTGGGTGAATTTTGGCGATCAGGCGGCGGTGCGCAGCGCGAATGTCGTCCGCAGTAGCGGCTGTGGGGACGCCCAGCAGCGCGCGTGCTTCGCGTACAGCTGGCGGTTCGGAATTGGTCGCACTGAAAGGGCGCTTCGGCTTCGCGGACCAGCGGCGCCATCCGTAGATCGCCGCAATAGCAAGCGGAACGAGCCCGATGATTTTCGCGCCGCGCGCCGCCATCACTGCGCCGACAATGGCAAGGCCGAGCATCATGCCGTCCTTGCCGGTCATGCGGGCGAGCTTGCCGCTGGCCATCAGCCACACGGCCACGCCGATCAGGATCAGCGCGAGGAGAGCCATCAGGCAGCGCTTTGTTCAGCGGGTTCGCGGTGTTCGACTAGCGGCAGTGCGAGGCCCGCGACCATTTCGCGCAATTCCTGCCGCGCGGTGATATGGCTCATGCCTAGATCGCCCAGATGGCCCTTGTCGAGCAGGGTGAGGCCGGAGGGGAACAGCTCGCGGAAGATCACGCGCTCCGAGAGGCCGGGGATGACGCGGAAGCCGACGCGTTTCGAGAGTTCGTTCAGCGCTTCGCCCACGCGGCGCATGTTGCGCGCTTCCAAATGCTGGAGGCGGTTGCGGAGCACGACCCAGTCGATCGTCACGCCATCAGCCTTGGCGCGGGTCTTGCGCGCCTCGAAGATCAGCTCGGCATAGAAGGACAGTCGCTTCACCTTGAAGCTCTCGGCATCGACCTGACCGATGAGGTCAAAATCCACGAAGCTGTCATTCATCGGCGTGACGAGCGTATTGGCGCGCGCGGCCATATATTTGGCGTAGGCGTCATCACGGCCCGGCGTATCGACGATGAGGAAGTCCATGCCCTCGGCGGCGGTGCGATAGGCGGGTTCCAGCTCTCCATCGCGCTGGCCGTCGAACACATGAAAGCGTGGGCTGGGCAGGTCAATATTGCGGCGCTTCGCGGTTTCGGTGCGGTTTTCAAGATAGCGGGTGACGGTGCGCTGGCGCGGATCGAGATCAAGCATCGCGACCCTGTGGCCCATGCTCGCGAGCGCAACTCCGGTGTGCACTGCGGTTGTCGATTTGCCAGTGCCGCCTTTTTCATTGGCGAAAACGATAATGTGTGTTTGCTCACCGGCCATGCTGACGACTATACCCCCATTGATGCCGCATTGCCACGCGGCTTGACCCGAAACAGCCTTAACGGAGCCTTTTTCACCGTGCAAATAATCCGTGATGTTCACTCGCTCCGTTCAGCCGTTGCGGCGCTGAAAGCTGGGGATAAAAAAGTCGCGCTGGTGCCGACGATGGGCGCTCTGCACGACGGGCATATGAGCCTTGTGCGCCGGGCGAAGGAGCACGCGGATCATGTGGTCGCCTCGATCTTCGTCAATCCAACGCAATTCGGCCCGAATGAGGATCTCGCCGCCTATCCACGGCAAGAGGCGCAGGATGCCGCACTGTTGGAAGGGGAGGGCACGGCGATCCTGTGGGCGCCGACCGTAAATGAGATGTATCCGGCGGGGTTCGCAACCAGCATTTCGGTCAAAGGTGTGAGTGAAGGGCTGTGCGGTGCTGCGCGGCCTGGCCATTTCGATGGTGTGGCGACGGTAGTAGCGAAGCTGTTCCAACAGGTGCAGCCGGATGTCGCGCTGTTCGGCGAGAAGGATTACCAGCAGCTCGCCGTGATCCGCCGGATGGTGACGGACCTTGATCTACCGGTGGATATTATCGGCGTGGAGACGGCGCGGGCGGAGGATGGCCTCGCGCTGTCCTCGCGCAACGCATATTTGAGCACGGAGGAGAGGCGACAAGCAGTTGAGCTGCCCAATGCGATGCGCGAGGCGGTTGCGGCGCTGGAAGCAGGCGAAGAGCCGGAGTCTGTGCTGGCGCGGGCCAAAGCGCGGCTGGAGGCGGCGGGTTTCGGCACGATAGATTATGTAGAGCTGTGTGATGCCTCATCGCTTGCCCCGGTTAGAGAATTATCCGCGGCGGCGCGCATTCTGGTGGCGGCACGGCTAGGCAAGACCCGGCTTATCGACAATTTTCCTGTAGAAGCAGCCAATTTGATTTCATCTTAATCATGTAATTTCAATAAGATATGCAAATATAAAAGCGGTCCGCCGCAGCGTTAACCTTATATTAGCCATGATTCGCAAATCTCGCCCCAATATCGGAGTGAGGAGTTGCTTGTGGCAAACAGCATGAAGTCCGCACAGTTTCTGATCGAGAGCCGTCTTGCGGAAGCGGCACAGGGAGATGCGCAAGCCTGCTATGAGCTGGGCATCGCCTATAGTTGCGGCACGGGAGAGGTCGATATCGATCTCATCGAGGCGCATAAATGGTTCAATCTGGCGGCCTTGGCCGGCAGTGAGGAAGGGCAATCGCTCCGCGCCGAAGTGGCTGAGGAAATGACCGCGCGCGAGATCGCCGAAGCTCAGCGCCTCGCCCGAGCTTGGCTTTCCGCCACCTCCGCCAACAGATACGCGGCCTAATCCTCTTTCTTAAACGGCGTCCTTGAGGACAGCCACTCGCGGTCCGCGCTGACCGCCTCGCGCTCCTGCCTGAGGAATTGCGCCACCGCCCGGCGAAAATCCGGGTGCGGAATATAATGCGCGGACCATGTCGCCACCGGCTTGTATCCGCGGACCAGCTTGTGCCCGCCCTGTGCACCAGCCTCCACACGCTTCAGCCCATGCGCCAGCGCGAAATCGATCGCCTGATAATAGCACAGCTCAAAATGCAGGAACGGCACGTCCTCAGTGCAGCCCCAGTAGCGGCCGTATAATGTGTCACGCCCTATGAAGTTCAGCGCGCCCGCAATGGGCCGACCGCCTCGTAGCGCGAAGATCAGCACGATCTTCTCTGCCATGCGCGCGCCGATCAGGTCGAAAAACGCGCGCGTCAGATAGGGCCGCCCCCATTTGCGCGAACCGGTATCCTGATAAAAGACCCAGAACGCATCCCAATGCTCCGGATGGATCGCGTCTCCGGTCAGATGCACGATCTCCAGACCTTGCCTGGCGCGCCTCCGTTCTTTGCGCAGGTTCTTGCGTTTCTCACTGGAGAGACGCGCGAGGAAATCTTCGAAATCCGCATAGCCGTCATTCTCGAAGTGAAACTGGCTGTCCTCGCGGATGAGCCAACCCGCTGCCTCGAACAAAGGCACCTCTTCCGGCGCGATGAAAGTGGCGTGCGCGGAGCTGAGATTGTTTTGCACAACAAACTGCTCAGCCGCCGCGATCAGCCCAGAGGCTATTTCCGGCGCAGCGTCCTCACGCAACAGCAGGCGCCGCCCCGTCACTGGGGTAAAAGGCACTGCAATCTGGAGTTTGGGGTAATAATGTCCGCCTGCGCGCTGCCATGCGTCGGCCCAGGCATGGTCAAACACATATTCGCCCTGGCTGTGGCCCTTCAAATAGGCGGGCAGGCAGCCGACGGGTGCACCGTCCGTCCCGTCGATCAGGATCGGACTCGCCTGCCAGCCGGTGCCGGGGCCAACGCTGCCCGATTCTTCCAGTGAAGATAGGAATATATGCGACAGGAACGGATCATCTGTTTTCGCGCAGGCATCCCATTGCGCGGCTTCAATACTGGAAACACCCGGAACGGTGCGGGCGATAAGGGCGGATGCTGGGTCTTGCTCAGCCATTGCGTGGTTGCGCCGCGCCTTCAAATATAGCGGCGTCGGCATATTGCCGCATGCTCTGCCAATGCTCCGGGCGGCGCACCGTCCAGCTCAGCACTGGCAAGCCTTTGGCGCGGGCGCGGGCGGCGAACTGGCTGGGCAGATCGCGAATATCATAGGCCAAAAAATCGGGATCGGCGTGACGCAGCGCAAGAGCGCGCTTGCATTTGCCCCACCAGCCCTTTTCGTTTTCCTCGGTGATAACGAGGCCGCGTACCACATTCGCGGCATGCGTCGCGAACCAGCGTGATACGCGAGGGTCGAACGACATGATCGCCACCGGGCCGCAATAATCTCGCAGCTCTGCGGCTACGGCAGCGCATAACGGACCGACCGGCTCCACGCCATCGATCTTGATCTCGATCAGCAGCGGCTGTTTGCCCGCTATCAGATCGAGCAATGCCGAGAGGCGGGGGATGGGGCCGCTATTGCCGTTGAGATGGATCTGGTCAAGCTCTGTCGCTGTCCGTTGCGAAACCGGGCCAGTCGCACCGGTCAGTCGATCCAGCGTCGCGTCATGGAATACATAGACCACGCCATCTGCGGAGAGGCGGACATCGCATTCCGCGCCATAACCGCCCGCCAGCGCCGCCGCAAAAGCGAGCAGGCTGTTTTCGGTGAGACCAGCGATCCCGCCATGCAGCCCGCGATGCGCATAGTCCTGCGCGCTGAGGAAAGCGAAGCGGCCAGTCATGCCGCTGGCCCCAGGGCAAGGCGCTCCCGTATCCAGCCTTCCGCCGCTTCCCATGAGTCGATACGCGCATGCGCGGCTTCTGCACTGGGGATATGCGGTGCCATCTGTGGCTCGCCTACCATGTGCAAGCGCCATGCTTCGGGCGCATGCTCGGCAACAGATGCATGATGCTGCGCCAGATCGTCGACAAACAGCACCGCGCTGGGCGCATATTCATCGATGATTCGCCGCGCGGGTGCACCCTTTCCGCCCTGATTCCAGTGGACAGGATGTTCGACTCCTAATGCACGGAGCTGGGCAATCCGCCCCTCATGCTCCGCCTCACCGATATTGGTCAGCACCACGATATCGGCGCTGTCCGACAGGCGGGCGAGTGTTTCCAGCGCGCCGTCGATCGGCGTCTGCCGGTGCATCTCGGTGGCGAAGAAGCTGCGCAACATCGTCCAGACCTCGCCCACTTCCAGCACCGTGCCGCAGGCTTTTCGGCGCAGCGCATCGACGAAGCTGTGGTTCGAGAAATCGAAATGCACGTCATGCACCTCGTCGAGCCAGTCACGGAACGGCACCACCATGTGCAGCAGCACCTCGTCGCAATCGGTAATAATGAGAGGCCGGCTCATCGCGCCAGCTCTCTGCCGAGACGGGCCAGCTGGTCAGGCGTTACCTCTAATGCTTCCGCGCAGGTAATCAAATCCGGCTCATGCGCGCGCAGAAACTCTATCACCGCATTCAGAATCGCTGGCTGATCGGCGCGTTGCCTCAGCTCTGCCGCATCCAGCCCGGTGAGCGCCAGCAGCCGGTCCGCCCGCCGGTCGTCGCACAAAACCCACCCAAGAGCGCGCAGAGCGAGGGTTTCTGCGTCCTCCGCATTGCCATTTTCGGGACTGGGGCGCATGGGTGACTCTCTGCTCATGGGGTGCGGTGTGGCCGCGCATATTGGGGGATAGGTGACAAAACGGATTCTTGTTGTCGAGGACAACGAACTTAACCTCAAGCTTTTTTGTGACCTGTTGCGCGCGCACGGCCATGAAACGCGCGCTGTATCAGATGGGCGGCTGGTGCTGGACGAGGCGCGGGCTTTTGGACCTGATCTTGTGATTATGGACATTCACCTGCCTCATATCAGCGGGCTGGAGCTGATTGTCGCGCTGAAAGGCGATGCCGAGTTGGCCGCCGTGCCGGTGATGGCGGTGACCGCCTATGCCGGCAAGGGTGACGAGGAGCGGATTCGCTCCGCGGGCGCGGAGGCTTATGTGTCTAAGCCCATCTCAGTGGTGAAGTTTGTCGAGTCGGTGAACGGTCTGCTTTCGGTGGCAGGCGTATAGCGCCATCAATAAAAAACCCGGCGCTAGGCCGGGCTTTTCCTCGATTCTCGAAGAGCAAGTTTACTTGATCTTGGCTTCCTTGAACTCGACATGCTTGCGCGCGACCGGGTCATATTTACGGAAGCTCAGCTTCTCGGTCTGGGTGCGCGGATTCTTCTTTGTGACATAGAAAAAGCCGGTGTCGGCGCTGCTGACAAGCCGGATCTTGACGGTGGCTGGCTTCGCCATGACTGTTCCTTCAAAAAGCGTTCGAAAAAATAAGGCGGCAAAGCCCGCCGCCCGTTTCAGCGCGCGCTCATGCGGCAGAATCACGGGCATGTCAACATCGAGAGAAGAAAATTGCATCTCCGTACGGCTGTAAGCGCGAGGATTTACGCGCTGTTAACGGATTGCGCGCATCTTGCCTGATGGGGTAGGGAGGCACATAATATGCACACCGATGCGATGAAGATGGTTCGTTCTGGTCTTAGAGCGCGAATCGATGCTCTGGCCGCACAGGGCGGCACGATTGCCCTTCCCAACATATGCGAACAGATCGACCGCATCCGGCATGACGCCCACGCCTATGGGCTGGAGCCGGTGGCGCAGATCGCTTCCACACTCGAAACCGCGTTGGCGCGGCATGGCCTTGGCCCGGTGATCCTCTCCTATCTCGATATCATGCGCGACGCGGTGGAGTGTGACGACACCAGCCCGGAGGCGAGCACGGCTTTCCTCGCCGCGTTGTCGCTACGCATCGGCCATTAAGCCGCAGGACTTTCCCTTCCCCCGCACCGATTTATAGTCGCAGGCGATGGATGCGTTACTCCTTTCCCTGATCCTGTGCTTGTCGATTGAGGCAGATGGTGCGCTGGCGCGTCATTATGCGTCATTATCCCGGTCGCGAGCAGGCATCGCACTTATCGCCCTGACGGGTACTGCGATTGCGGTCAGTGCAATTGCCTCACTGGGTGGAGCATGGCTACGACTGATGCTCACGCCTGAAGCGCGCGGAGTGTTCCTTGCCATTGCATTGGTGCTGACTGGCGGCGGGCTCTTTTTTCGCTCACCACAATCAGTCAAAAATGGCTCGTCGTTGATGGTTCTCGCCAAGATGATCGGCGCTGGTGCAGGAAGTAATGCGGCTTTACTCATCGCCGCCACCACCTGCTGGTTTGCTGACCCCTGGATGGCGGGTATCGGCGGCGCTATCGGCTGCGTTGCAGGATGTGTTGTCGGGAGAGAGATTGCGCCGGGCCATGAAAAGCCCATGCGTCTTCTCCGATATGCGCTGGGTAGCGTCTTGCTGCTCACGGCATTTCTATTGGCGATGAACGCACTGCGGCTGATGTAATCTTGCGGAGCCGTATCAAAGAAAAGGGCCGGTTCCTCAATGAGGTTCCGGCCCTTGATCTGTTCTGGCTTGTCGTTCGTGACTACAAGTCAGTCCGCCTTCGACTGAAGGTTGACGGCAGCATATTTGCCGCGCTGATCGACCTCGATATCGAAATCGAGCCGGTCGCCCTCATTGAGATTGCTCATGCCCGCACGCTCGACAGCGCTGATGTGCACGAATGCATCCGGCTGGCCGTCATCGCGCTGGATGAAGCCGAAGCCCTTCATCGCGTTGAAGAACTTGACCGTGCCGCTCGCGCGCTCACCGGTGAGCTGACGGCGCGGACCACGGTCTCCACCACGATCACCGCCGCCGAAACCACCCGGACGGGGTTCGCGCGGTTCGCGCGGACGGTCCGTAACCGGAAGCGGTTCGCCTTCGATCTTGAGATCGGTCGCGGAAATCTTGCCACCGCGATCGACGAGCGTGAAGCCGAGCGGCTGGCCCTCGGCCAAGCCGGTGAGGCCTGCCTGCTCAACCGCGCTGATGTGGACGAAGACGTCTTCAGCGCCGTCATCGCGCACGATGAAGCCGAAGCCCTTCTGACCATTGAAGAATTTTACGACGCCCGTACCTTCGCCGACAACCTGAGCCGGCATGCCACCACGGGCACCACCACCACCGCCACCGCCGCGGAAACCGCCGCCACCGCCTGCGCGGTCACCAAAGCCACCGCCGCCACCGAAGCCACCACGATCACCAAAGCCGCCACGATCACCAAAACCGCCGCCAAAACGTCCGCCGCCCTGATCCGGGAAACCGCCAAAATCGTCGCCGCCGAAACTATCCCGCTTGTCTCTGCCGCGCCCGCGGCGTCCCCTGTCGAAACTCATCCTTGATATTCACTTTCGCTTCGCCCTATTACTTAGTCATATAAACATGCCGGACGAAGAACATGCAGGACTCACCGCAATATGCGGTCAGAGAATCACTATAAACATGATTCGCCTCAAGAGCGAACTGTTTTATCTGCTACTGAATCGGTTATGTCAGAACAACAATTCAGGGGCGTTTTTGACCGGTGCCGCGCACGATCCATTTATAGGTCGTTAATCCTTCGAGTGCGACTGGCCCACGCGCATGGAGCCTGCCGGTAGAGATGCCAATTTCGGCGCCGAGGCCGAATTCACCACCATCGGCGAACTGCGTGGAAGCGTTCCACATCACGATGGCGCTGTCGACCGCGTTGAGGAAGCGCTCAGCAGCGGAAGAGTCCTCGGCGATGATCGCGTCGGTATGGTAGCTCGAGTGCGCGGCGATATGGGCGATGGCTTCGTCAAGGCCGCTAACTTGGGCGATAGAGACGATCGCTTCAAGATATTCGGTATCCCAGTCCTCCTCGTTCGCGGGGGTGACGCGTGGGTCGAGCGCCTGCACGGCGGCATCGCCGCGTACCGCGCATCCGGCATTGAGCAGCGCGGCCACAATCTCGCTACGCGCAGGATAGGCGGCGTCGAGCAGCACGGTTTCGGTCGCGCCGCAGATGCCGGTGCGGCGCATCTTGGCGTTCACCACCAGCTCGCGCGCCATGTCCGGGTCCGCCGAGGCGTGGACATAAGTGGTGTTCATGCCATCAAGATGGGCGAGCACAGGAACGCGGGCTTCTTCCTGCACGCGCGCGACCAGCGACTTGCCACCGCGCGGCACGATGAGGTCAATGAGGCCCGCCGCGCGCAGCATCGCGCCGACCGCCGCCCGGTCCGTGGTGGGGACGAGCTGGATCGCGTTCACGGGAAGCCCCGCCGCGCCGATCCCTTCGATCATAGCCGCGTGAATCGCGCGGTTGCTTTCTATCGCCTCGCTGCCGCCGCGCAGGATCGCGGCATTGCCTGCGCGCAGGCACAGAGCTGCCGCGTCGGCGGTCACATTGGGGCGGCTCTCATAAATTATGCCGATCACGCCCAAAGGCACGCGCACGCGCTGGAGCAGCAGACCGTTGGGGCGATGCGTCTCGTCGATCACTTCGCCCAAGGGGTTGGGCAGATGCGCGACCTGTTCGACGCCAGCCGCGGTGGAATCGATCCGCGCCGGATCGAGCCGTAGCCGGTCCAGCATAGAGGGAGAGAGTCCGTTGGCGGCGGCATTTTCCATATCCTGCGCGTTGGCTCGGACGATGGCGTCGGTCTTATCCCTTAATGCCTGCGCGGCCAGCTCCAGCCCGCGAGCTTTGTCGGCATCGCTCGCCTGCGCGAGGATAATGCCCGCTTGCCTAGCGCGCGCGGCCATCGCGCCGATCAGCATTTCCGGGGTTTGGGTCAGGTCGTTCATCGCATTCTCACAGGTTTAACTCTAATCGATATTGCCGCTCTATCATGGTGTGGCTGGGTTCGAAAGAGCAACGGCACCCTGCATTGTTCCGTTGTGTCTTGGCACTCGGGCGGATAAGGGGAGGCGATGACAGTCTATTTCCATGAAGAAGACCTGCCCGCGGGCGTGCTGGCGGATGGCCCGGTCGCCATCGATACCGAGACGATGGGGCTGATTACACCACGTGACCGGCTTTGCGTCGTGCAGATCAGCGATGGCAAGGGCGATGAGCATCTGGTGCGCTTTTCTCCCGGAAGCAGCTATGACGCGCCGAATCTGAAGGCGGTTATCGCCGACCCGACGCGGCTCAAGATATTCCATTTCGCCCGTTTCGATATTGCGGCGATCCAGCATTATCTGGGTGTGGCCTGCGCGCCGGTCTATTGCACCAAGATCGCTTCGCGCCTCGTGCGCACCTATACTGACAGGCATGGCCTCAAGGAGTTGGTGCGAGAACTTTTGGGGCAGGAAATCAGCAAGCAGCAGCAAAGCTCTGACTGGGGCGGGCCAGTGCTGAGCGACGCGCAGCGCGATTATGCCGCATCTGACGTGCGCTATCTCCATGCGATGAAGGACGAACTCGACAAGCGGCTGGTGCGCGAGGGGCGTATGGAACTGGCGCAGGCCTGCTTTGATTTTCTTCCCGCGCGTGCGCAGCTCGATCTCGCCGGATGGCCGGAGATCGACATATTCGCGCATATGTGATCGAGGCTGGAGCTGAGCTGAGCCGCCATGTCCCGCCTCGCCGATAGTCAGCGCAGTATACGCCAACTTTGGGCGCTTCCCGGCGGATCGCATGACAAGACCGTAGGGTTGCTGAAGAGAGTGCTGCCGGTTCTGGTTGGTGTACTCGGCCTGTTTTTGATTAGCGCGCCATTCATGATGCGCGGCGAGGTGAGTTTCTTGCTCGACAAGCGCGAGGTTGATGTCGCGGGCGAGCGGTTGAAAGTCCGCGAGGCGCTCTATCGCGGGCAGGACAGTAAAGGCCGCCCCTTCTCGATCCGCGCCGGATCGGCGGTGCAGAAAAGCTCGCGCGAGCCGATTGTGGAGATGAAAGACCTCTCTGCGCGGATACTTATGCAGGACGGGCCGGCGGTGCTCACCGCCAATACGGGCCGTTATTATCTTGAGACAGAAAAGGTCGGCGTTACGGGGCCGGTGCAGTTCAATGGGGCCGGTGGATACCGGCTGACAACGCGCGATGTCGACATCGACATCAAGAAGCGCACGATGGGCAGCAAGGGGGCGGTTTATGGGCGGATGCCGCTCGGCACCTTCAGCGGAAACCATTTCTATGCCGATCTCGAGGCGAAAACCGTCACGCTGCAGGGCAATGCCCGCTTGCGCATCGAGCAAAATAGCATCAAAGGGCGTTGATATGAAAAGGCCGCTTCTGATCGCATCACTCTCCTTCGTGCTCGGCACGGCGGCAGTGGTCTCGCCGGTGGTAACAGGTGGTGGCCCCGCGCAAGGGCAATTGCTGCGTGGGCATGACAGCAATGCGCCGGTGGATTTCTCAGCCGATCGCATCGAGGTACAGGGCAGGGCGGACCGCGTGGTCGTCTCCGGTAATGTGCATGTGACGCAGGCGGGTTTGACCCTCGATGCCGCCCGGATGACGATAGCCTATAATAATGGCGGCACTGGCGGAGATGGCGTCCAGATTCAGCGCATGGACGCATCAGGCGATGTTGTCGTTACGCGCGGTACGGATCGTGCACGTGGCGATGTGGCGATCTATGATCTCAACACACGCATCATCACGATGCTTGGCAATGTGCAGCTTAACCAGGGCAGCAATCGCCTCTCTGGCGGTCGGCTTGTGATGGATCTTAACAGTGGCCGCTCGACGGTTGACGGTCGGGCTGCGCAGCCGGGCGCAAGCAGCAAGGGTGGGCGAGTTACGGGCACGTTCACTGTACCTGAGCGCAGGGACACAGACCGGAAATAGCCCCCGCTTCGCCGCGAAATCGGTATCGGTAAGTCAACTGGGCTTGACCATTCGGACATGTCATGCACAAAGCTTGCCAGTTTTCGTGTCCCGGCCAGTTTTTTATTTTCCGTTAACTCTATTTGTGTGAACAGAGATGCGTCATGGATGATGTTGCGACCATCGAGAGAACTACCCCAGCGTCATCGGCTGGCGCTTTGGCGCTCGCAGAGCGCGGAGGCCTTGAGGTCGTATCGCTGGCGAAGAGCTATGACCGCAGGCCCGTGCTGGCGGATGTGTCGCTGACAGTCGCCAAGGGAGAGGTGGTCGGGCTTTTGGGGCCGAACGGTGCAGGCAAGACCACCTGCTTTTATTCGATTATGGGTCTTGTTCGGCCGGATAGCGGACGCATCGCATTGGATGGTCACGATATTACCGGCCTGCCCATGTACCGGCGCGCGATCCTCGGCCTTGGCTATCTGCCGCAGGAAACCTCGATCTTTCGCGGCATGACAGTCGCGCAGAATATTGAGGCGGTGCTGGAGCTGGCAGAACCCGATGAGGCTGCGCGCGCCACCCGGTTGGAGGAGCTACTCAACGAATTCGGTCTGCAACGCTTGCGCGATTCGGCGGCGATGGCGCTTTCAGGTGGCGAGCGCCGCCGCTGTGAGATCGCTCGCGCACTTGCCGCTAATCCTTCGATCGTACTGCTCGACGAACCGTTTGCGGGTATCGACCCGCTTTCTATCGCGGACATCCGCGATTTGGTTCGACAGCTTCGTACTCGCGGCATAGGCGTGCTCATCACCGATCATAATGTGCGCGAGACGCTGGAAATCGTCGATCGCGCCTGCATCATCTATGATGGCAAGGTGCTGTTCGCGGGCAGCCCGGAAGAACTGGTCGCCAATGCCGATGTCCGCCGCCTGTATCTGGGCGAGAGCTTCTCGATGTAACATGATGGGGCGCGCGCAATAATGGCACTCGCCCCTCGCCTCGACCTGCGGCAGAGCCAGTCGCTGGTGATGACGCCGCAATTGCAGCAGGCGATCAAGCTGCTGGCGCTCTCCAATATCGAGATAGAGACCTATATCGCGGGCGAGCTGGAGAAGAACCCGCTGCTGGAGCTGGCGCGTGGTGGCGCTGGGCAAGATAGCGGTCGTGACGGGGACGGGTCTGTGGAGGCAGAGGCTGTACCGGAACAGACAACTTATACGGCAGAAGCCGCAAGCGATGCGATGATGCGCGACGATGCGGTTGCGTCTGACAATCCGCTCGATAATGACAATGCGTTTCAGGACCGGAGCGATGGCGAGGACGCAGCGCCTGCCTCCATGCGGGGTGAAGGACCTGGCGCGGTCTCAGATCTTACTCGACTGTCACAGGGCTATGGCGAGGATGGCCCGGATTTCGAGAATTTCGCTTCCCATGATGTCGGACTGCATGAGCATCTTATGGATCAGGCCCGGGTGCGGTTTTCGGGCGCGCAATTATTGATTGCGGGCCAGCTCATAGGGCAGATCGACGAGGCGGGCTACCTGGAGGCGGAGCTGTTGCCGTTGGCCTACGCGTTGAAGGTGTCTCTCGCCGAGGTGGAGGCGGTATTGGCCGTAATCCAGAGCTTCGATCCTATCGGCGTCGGTGCGCGGTCACTCGCGGAGTGCCTAGCCTTGCAGGCGAAAGAGGCGGACCGATACGACCCCGCGATGGCGGCCTTGCTCGCCAATCTCGATCTGCTGGCGAAGGGCGCACTGCCACAGTTGCGGCGCATCTGTGGGGTGGACGAAGAAGATCTCGCCGACATGATCCGCGAGCTGCGCGGCTATGATCCCAAGCCCGGCCTGCGCTTTGCCACTAACGAGACTCAGGCGGTGGTGCCGGACCTGTTCGTGACGCCGCAGGGGAAGGGCTGGGCTATCGAGATCAACAGCGCCACTTTACCGCGCGTGCTCATCAACCGGAGTTATTATACCGAGCTTTCCGGCGGGGTGCAGGACAAGAACTCGAAAGCGTGGCTGTCCGATTGCCTCGCCAGCGCCAACTGGCTGGTGAAGGCGCTCGACCAGCGGCAGAAGACGATCATCAAGGTCGCGACCGAGATCGTGCGCTGCCAGGAGGAGTTTTTCCGACACGGCGTCGCGCATCTGAAGCCGCTGACGCTGCGGGCTGTGGCGGAAACGATCGGCATGCACGAATCGACGGTCAGCCGCGTCACCAGCAACAAATATCTCGCTTGCCCGCGTGGGCTCTATGAGCTCAAATATTTCTTCAAGAGCGGCATCGCGTCGTCCGAGGGCGGCGAGGCAGTTTCGGCGGAGGCGGTCAAAAGCCGGATCAAGGCGCTGATCGGCGGCGAAGACCCGCGCAAGATCCTGTCTGATGATACGATCGTCGATATGCTCAATGAGGAAGGGTTCGACATCGCCCGCCGCACGGTTGCGAAATATCGTGAAGCGATGGGGATCGGGTCATCGGTACAGCGTCGTCGCCAAAAGGCGCTTGCAGGGTAAGATTTTCGCACTTTCAGGGCACGCCGACTCTTTTTGTTGCATTGCACCAATTTTGGCGTTCTACTGCGTGCATGATAAAGGCCGGGCTGCACCACCTCACCCGCTATAATTATAGCCGCCCCATCAACTTAGGGCCGCAGGTGGTCCGGCTACGCCCGGCGCCGCACAGCCGCACGGCGGTGCCCAATTACTCGCTGAAAATCCTTCCCTCCAACCATTTCCTCAACTGGCAGCAAGACCCGCACGGCAACTGGCAGGCGCGCATCGTGTTCCCGGAAAAGGTCGATCATTTCTCGATTGAGGTCGATCTGCTGGCGGAGCTTGCCGTCATCAACCCGTTCGATTTCTTCGTCGATCCCTATGCCGAGGAAGTACCGTTCTCCTATGACGAGAGCCTGAAGGAAGATCTCGCCGCCTATTTCGAGACCGAGCCGCAGGGCGAGAAATTCGAGGCGCTGCTAGCCGAGGTCGATGCGCTGCAAAATGGCAAGACGATCGACTTTCTCGTCGCCATGAACCAGTTGCTCGAACAGCGCGTCTCCTATGTCATCCGCATGGAGCCAGGCGTACAGGCGCCGGAGGATACGCTCTGCCTCGGCACCGGCTCGTGCAGGGACAGCGCGTGGTTGCAGGTGCAGTTGCTTAGACGGCTTGGTTATGCGTCGCGATTCGTCTCCGGCTATCTCATCCAGATGAAGGCCGATGTGGAGCCGAAAACTGGCCCCAAAGGCCCAGAGGCGGACTTTACGGACCTTCATGCGTGGACCGAGGTCTATCTTCCCGGCGCCGGGTGGGTGGGGCTCGATCCGACTTCAGGCCTGTTTGCCGGAGAGGGGCATATCCCGCTCGCCGCAACGCCGCATTACCGCTCCGCCGCGCCGGTCAGCGGGGTTGCCGAGCCTGCCGAGGTCGACTTCCATTTCGAGATGAGCGTCTCACGCATCGCCGAGGCGGTGCGAATCACCAAGCCCTTCACCGATGCACGCTGGCAGGCACTGCTCGACCTCGGCGCGAAGGTCGATGCGGACTTGCAGGCGCAGGATGTGCGCCTGACGATGGGCGGTGAGCCAACCTTCATTGCCGATGGCGATTTCGATGCGCCGGAGTGGAACGCCGCCGCCGTGGGGCCGACCAAGGCCGCCTATGCCGACAAGCTCATCCGTATGCTAAGGGGAAAATTCGCGCCGGGTGCGCTGCTCCACCATGGGCAGGGCAAATGGTATCCGGGCGAGAGTCTGCCGCGCTGGGGCTATTCGATCTATTGGCGCACCGATGGCGTGCCGATCTGGCGCGACGACAGCCTGCTCGCGCCCAACCCGGATGTTGACGATGGCACCGTTCCACATGGCGATGCGACTACAGTCACCGCTGATATGGCGCATGATTTCCTGACAACCGCCGCCGCGAATTTTGGGCTGGAGCAGGAGTTCATCACCCCGGTCTATGAGGATGCGGTCGCGTGGATCGTCAAAGAAGCCGAGCTTCCAGACAATACAGCGCCGGACGATCCCAAGATCGACAACCCCGAGGAGCGCACACGAATCATGCGCACCTTCCAGCGCGGCCTTTCGCAGCCGGTTGGCTATGTGCTGCCGATCCAGCGCTGGAACAGCGAGCCGTCCAAGGCATCGCGCTGGAAGAGCGAGAAGTGGACCGTGCGGCGCGGCGCGCTGTTCGCGGTGCCGGGGGACAGCGCGCTGGGATACCGTCTTCCGCTCGGTTCGCTGCCTTACGTGCCGCCCGCCGCTTTTCCCTATATCCACCCGCGCGACACCAGCGAGCAGCGTGAGCCGCTGGCGGATTTTCGCGCGCAGGGCATCGAGCCGGGCAGTGCCGCACGCGAAGCGATGACGCCTGCCGTGCCAGAGCAACGTGCCGAGCGGGTCGAAACCCTCGCTGCCGAGCATCAGGAGCGTGTGGAGCAGCAGATCATCGAGGGTGCGGTGCGCACCGCGCTCACCGTAGAACCACGCGGCGATCATCTCTCGGTGTTCATCCCCCCGGTAGAGACGCTGGAGGATTATCTGGCGATGATCGCGGAGGTGGAGGCCGTCGCGGAGCAGACGCGTACGCCGATCCGTATCGAGGGCTATCCGCCGCCGCCCGACCCACGCCTGATGGTGCTGAAGGTCACGCCCGATCCCGGCGTGATCGAGGTCAATATCCAACCCGCGAAGAGCTGGACCGAGGCGGTGGAGATCTCCGAGACGCTCTATGACTGCGCGCGCGAATGTGGCCTCACGGCGGACAAGTTCATGGTCGATGGCCGCGCGATCGGCACCGGCGGTGGCAATCATATCGTATTGGGCGGGCCAAGCCTCAATGATTCGCCGTTCATCCGCCGACCCGACTTGCTGAAGAGCTTCGTGCTCTACTGGCAGCGGCATCCGTCGCTGAGCTATCTCTTCTCCGGTTTGTTCATCGGCCCGACCAGCCAGGCGCCGCGCATCGATGAGGCGCGCCACGACAGCCTCTATGAGCTAGAGATCGCGCTGGCGCAGGTCCCGGGACCGGACGAGGAGCAGCCCGCGCCATGGCTCGTAGACCGGCTGTTCCGCAACCTGCTGGTCGACGTCACCGGCAACACCCACCGCACCGAAATCTGCATCGACAAGCTGTTCTCGCCCGATGGGCCGACCGGGCGGCTGGGCCTCGTCGAGTTTCGCGGGTTCGAGATGCCGCCCGACGCGAAGATGAGCCTCGCGCAGCAACTCGTGCTTCGCGCGATGACGGCGTGGTTCTGGCGCGAGCCGCAGACCGGCGGGCTGGTGCGCTGGGGAACGGCGCTGCATGACCGCTTCCTGCTTCCGCATCATGTGTGGGCGGATTTCATGGCGGTGCTCGATGATCTGCGCGGCACGGGCTATGATTTCGATCCCAACTGGTTTGAGGCGCAGCGGCAGTTCCGCTTCCCGGTCCACGGCACAATCGAGGGCGGCGGGGTCAGCCTGGAAATCGCGCATGCACTTGAGCCGTGGAACGTGCTGGGTGAGACGGGCGCAATTGGCGGCACGGTGCGCTATGTCGACAGTTCTACAGAGCGGCTTCAGGTGCGCGCGACCGGGCTGGTGCCGGGGCGCCATATCATCACCTGCAACGGCCGTCGCGTGCCGATGACGCCGACCGGCTCGACGGGCGAAGGGGTGGGAGGTGTGCGCTACAAGGCGTGGGCGCCAGCCAACTGCCTGCACCCCGTCATGCCCGCGCACGCGCCGCTCACCTTCGACATATATGATAGCTGGAATGGGCGCTCGCTAGGCGGGTGCGTATATCATGTGGCGCATCCCGGTGGACGTTCCTATGATGATGTTCCTATAAACAGTTATGAGGCGGAGGCGCGGCGCATGTCGCGCTTTCAGGCGCATGGGCATTCGCCTGGTGCGCTAGCGATGCCGGAGGAAGAAGTGCCGAGTGAATTTCCGTTGACGCTGGATCTGCGCCGGCCCGCGAGATCGGAGCGCAGGCTCTGAACAAGAATACGGCCTCGTTGCCGATTCAGGCTGACCCGTTTGCGGGCTATGCGGCTGCGGGGATGCAGAGCGACCTTTATGGCAACGCATCTGCCAATGTTGCGTCCAAATGGGCGACGATGGCGCAGGGGCTTGCGGCGCTGGCGGATGGAAACTGGGCGCGGGTGCATGACGATGTCGCGCGGCAAATTCAGGATCTTGGCCTCAGCTTCCGCATGATGGGGGATACGGATGAGCGCAGTTGGCCGCTCAATCCCATGCCGCTCGTCATTGGCTCCAGCGAATGGGACACAATCACCAAAGGCCTTGTCCAGCGCGCCGACCTGCTTGAGCAAGTGATCGCAGATATATACGGCGAGCAGCGACTTGTTGGAGAAGGGCATATGCCTGCCTCGCTGATCACCGGCAGCCGCAATTTTCAGCGGTCCATGATCGGCGTCGCGCCAAAAAGCGGGCATTATCTCCATGTCTATGCCGTTGATATCGCGCGTGGGCCGGATGGAACGTGGCGCGTACTGGCTGACCGGGTCAATTTCGCGAGTGGCATCGGCTATGCACTGGAAAACCGGCTGGCCCTGTCGCGCAGCACTGGCTCGTTGTTGTCAGATATCCACACGCGTCGGCTCGCTGATTTCTACAGTCGCTTGCGGGCTGGCATTGCCGCCGACTGTGACCGCGATGATCCGCGCATTGCCCTGTTGACGCCGGGTCGCTTCAACCAGAGCTACCCAGAGCAGGCGCATCTCGCGCGTTATCTCGGTTTCCCGTTGGTTGAGGGCCGCGATCTGACGGTGAGCAACGACAAATGCTATGTCCGCACAATCGCAGGCCCCAAACGTATCGATGCGATCTGGCGCTGGATCAATACGCAGCACCTCGATCCGCTCGCATTTGACTCCCGCTCGCAGATCGGTGTGCCGGATTTGAAGGAGGCATGGTCCAACCGCGGGCTGGTTGTGGCGAACTGGCCGGGAACCGGCGTGGTGGAGGGCAGGGCATTCGCCGCATTCTTGCCACGTCTCGCAGAGGTTCTGTTGGGTGAGTCGCTCGACTTACCCAATGTCGCGACCTGGTGGTGCGGACAGCAGGCCGAAGCGCAACTGGTGCGCGAGCATATCGGTGAACTGGTGATCGGCTCGGCGTTCGGCCATCCGGTCGAGGGACTCGCAAACGGGCACACGCGCGCAGGCGCCAATATGACTGACGGTGAGCGGCAGGAATTGCTCGCTGCGATAGACCGGCGGCCTATGGATTATTGCGCGGAGGAGATCGTCCATCTCTCCACCACGCCTGTGCTCATCGAAGACCGCATGGAGCCGCGCCCATTCACGATCCGCGCTTTTGTCGTGCGGGATGGACATGGCGAGTGGAGCGTGATGCCCGGCGGCTTCGCGCGCCTCGCTTTCTCAGGCGCCTTGCGGAACTCGCTAATCGGTGAGGGCGATCTGTCGGCGGACATCTGCATCGTCGATGACAGCCCGGTTGCGCAGAAAGGCCGATTGACCGGCGGAACTCAGCCTCATGTCCGCAGAGGCGGCGGCATATTATCGAGCCAGGCGGCGGACAATTTTTTCTGGTTCAGCCGCTATAGCGAGCGCGCGGAAATGACGGTTCGGGTGCTACGCAGCCTACTCGGTGGCTCGATCGATGCCGATGGCGGCTCCAGCCATGATTCCGGCGTCACCGAGAAACTGGTCGGCCTGCTGGTGCAATGGGGCGCTGTTGCTGCGGCAGATAAAAATCTCCCCATCGCCCAGATCTGTGGCAAAGCTTTTACCGAGCGCGAGAAGGCGGGCGGCGTTGAGGCGCTGATTGCCACCAGCCGGGCAATAGGGCGGAGCCTGCGGGACCGGTTCACTAACGACTTCTGGCGCATCGCCAATCGGTCCGTCCCGTCGGTGCAATCGGGGCAGGTCGAGACGATGCTCAAGTCCGCCAATCTGCTGATCGAGCGGTTCGCTGCACTTTCCGGCCTTGCGGCGGAAAATATGGTCCGCAGCCCGTCGTGGCGGTTCTTCGAGATGGGCAAGCGCTTGGAGCGCGCTCTTAACACCTGCAGAATTGTGCGCCGCCTAGCCGATGGTGCGGATGAAGCGGAATCGCTCGGCGTGTTGCTGGACCTCGCCGATAGCCAGATCGTCTATCGTTCGCGCTATCTCACCGGGCCGTTGCCGAACCCGGTGCTCGATCTGGTGCTGCTCGACTCCACCAATGCCCGCTCGGTCGTTTTCCAGCTGGAGCAGATCGTCGCGCATATGCAAGCACTGCCGACCCTGTCCGAAGATGGAATCCCGGAACAGCCCTTGCAGGATGCGCGCGCGATTCTTGCGACATTGCAGAACGCACGGATCGAGGCGCTGGATCATGAGCGGATACAGGAGATAGAGATGCAACTCCTGTCTCTCTCGGACTCGATCTCGGCCCGCTATTTCCTGCAATATCAAAGGCAAGAGAAAGCGCCGCAGGACAATTTTCTGGCATGATCTATTCTGTTCGGCACCTGACAGAGGTGCGCTACGCCACGATGGTCCAGCTCGCGCGGTTCAACCTGCGCCTGAAGCCTGCCGACTGGCCCGGCCAGACGCTTCACGACTACAAGCTGAAAGTCACACCGCGTCCCGCCTCCTTCTCGACGCAGGAGGGGGGGTATATCGTCAATGTGAGCCGGGTGGCGTTGCTACAGCCAATCAGCCAGCTCCATATCGAAAGCTCCTTTCGCGTTGAGATCGTGCCGAGGGCCGCGCCGGATATGGCTTTGTCACCCGATCTGGCGATGCTGAAGAGTACGGCGGTGGAGAGTCGTGACCTCACGAAACTCGGTCCGGCCTTCTATCTGTTTCCGTCCCCAGTTGCGCATGCGGAGCGGGAAATAGCGAGATGGGCATACGGTATCGTCAATGACAATATCGATGTGGTCTCTGCGGGGAACGCCCTTATGGCGGCGATTTACAACGGGTTCACCTATGACGGTGAGGCCACCGAAGCCGACACCGCGCCGATAGAAGCCTTCCACAAGCGTCGCGGCGTCTGTCAGGATTTCACCCATATCATGATTATCGCCGCACGTGCGCTGGGGATACCTGCCGCCTATGTCAGCGGTTATCTCAGAACTATTCCGCCGCCGGGGAAGGAGCGGCTGGTCGGCGCGGACGCCACCCATGCCTGGGTCAACCTGTGGTGTGGCGAGGCGCTGGGTTGGATCGGTTTTGACCCGACCAACAATGTGCTGGCGCAGACCGACCATATCTTCACCGCGATGGGCCGCGACTATGGCGATGTTGCGCCGCTGGATGGTGTATTTCTGGGCTCGGCCGGGCAGCAGATGCGTACCTCAGTTGATGTGGTGCCTTTGGAAAACGTCTCCGCTTAACCCTCGCGTTCGCGCTCTATCTCGCGCCAACCAATATCTCGGCGGCAGAAGCCGGTGGGGAAAGATATGGCATCGACAGCATGATAGGCGCGCGCCTGCGCCTCTGCGATACTATCTCCCAGCGCAGTGACATTCAATACACGGCCACCGTTTGCGACCAGCGCGCCGTCCTGCATCGCGGTGCCTGCGTGGAAGACTTTGGCGCCGTCCGCCTCCGCCGCATCGATGCCAGCAATCGCGCCGCCCTTCTCCGGCGTGCCGGGATAGCCCTTAGCCGCCATCACTACGGTCAATGCGCAATCGTCGCGCATCGTCACGGGGCTATGTTCCGCGAGCCGCCCTTCCGCCACCGCTAGCAGCAGCTCGGCAAGATCGTCCTCCAGCCGCATCATCAGCACCTGACATTCCGGGTCGCCGAAGCGGGCGTTATATTCGACCAGCTTCGGCCCTTCGGATGTGAGCATCAGCCCGGCATAGAGCACGCCATTATAGGGCATGCCCTCCGCGGCGAGTGTTTCCACCGTGGGGCGGATGATGCGCTCCATCGCCTCCTGTTCCAGCGCCTTCGTCAGCACCCGCGCGGGGGAATAGGCGCCCATGCCGCCGGTATTGGGGCCGGTGTCGCCATCTCCCACCCTCTTGTGATCCTGCGCGCTGCCGAAGGGGATGATCGCGGTGCCGTCGGTCAGCGCGAAGAAGCTCACCTCTTCGCCCGTCATGAACTCCTCCAGCACCACCTCTGCGCCTGCCGCGCCGAAGCTGCCAGAGAACATATCGGCGAGGGCTTCATCAGCCTGTTCGGTCGTCTCGGCGATGATCACGCCCTTGCCTGCCGCGAGGCCATCGGCCTTGATGACGACGGGCAGGCCGAATTTCGGCAGCTCAGCGCGCGCCTGTTCCAGCGAAGTCGTGCGCACATAGGCTGCGGTTGGGATATTGGCCCGCGCGCAGAGATCCTTGGTGAAGCCCTTGGAGCCTTCCAATTGCGCCGCCGACTTATCCGGCCCGAATACGGGGATGTCGTTGGCGCGCAGGCTGTCCGCCAGTCCATCGACCAAAGGCGCTTCCGGGCCGATTACGACGAGGCTGATCTCATAAGTTTTGCAAAAATCCACCACGCCTTCGTGGTCCGTCAAATCCATGTCGAAGCACAATCCATGCGCACCAACTTCGCCCGCTTTATCGCGGCGATCATTGACGCTTTTCACAACTTCACGGATTCCGGGATTTCCGGGCGAAACCCATAGTACATCGCAACTCGGCGATTGCGCCAGCTTCCAAGCAAGGGCATGTTCGCGTCCGCCCGAACCCAGCAACAGGATGTTCATACCGTAAATGCCCCCGGAAGAAGAAGATGACGCCGCGTTTGATGCCGCGGGCCGCCTGTTAGCGCAAGAGCGCGCCGGGGACAACGCGCCTGCGCTCTCAGTTTCGGAATTGTCGGCCCAGTTGAAGCGCACGGTCGAGGATCGCTTCGGCCATGTGCGCCTGCGCGGTGAGATTTCCGGCTTCAAGCGCGCGGCGTCAGGGCATGTCTATCTCTCGCTCAAGGACGACAGCGCGCGGATCGACGGCATTGTATGGAAGGGCGTCGCGGGGCGCTTGGGCTTCGCGCCGCAGGACGGGATCGAGGTCGTCGTCACCGGCAAGCTCACCACCTATCCGGGGCGATCCTCCTACCAGATCGTGATCGAGCGGATGGAGCTGGCGGGCGAAGGCGCGCTGATGCAGCTCTTGGAGCGCTTGAAAAAGCAGCTCGCCGCCGAGGGGCTGTTTGCGCCGGAGCGGAAGCAGCGCCTGCCCTATCTGCCGCGCGTCATCGGGGTGGTGACATCGCCGACCGGCGCAGTGATCCGCGATATTTTGCATCGTCTCGCGGACCGCTGCCCCACGCATGTGCTGCTTTGGCCTGTGCTGGTACAGGGCGAGGGCGCGGCGGCGCAGGTTGCGAACGCGGTGCGCGGGTTCAGCGCGATGAAGGCGAGCGGCGCCATTCCCCGGCCCGATCTGGTGATCGTCGCGCGCGGCGGCGGCTCGATCGAGGATCTATGGGCGTTCAATGAGGAGATTGTCGTGCGTGCGGTGGCGGAGTGCAGCATTCCGATCATCTCCGCCGTCGGCCATGAGACGGATACCACCTTGTGCGACTATGCGGCGGACGTCCGCGCGCCGACGCCTACTGCCGCCGCCGAGATGGCGGTGCCGGTGCGCGCCGAGCTGATGGCGGGGCTGACGGAACTGGGCCTGCGCGCATCCCGCGCTACCCGGCGGAGTGTGGAGCAGCGGCGCGAGCGCTTGTCGATGACCGCGCGCCTGCTTCCCAGCCCAGAAAATCTGCTTAGTCCCCAGCGCCAGCGCGCCGATGATCTGGGCGAGCGACTCGGGCGCGGCTTGAAGCAGCGGGTGACGCTGGCGTGGCGGCATTTGTCAGAGGCAGGCGGGGCGCTGCGTCCGGTGTTGCTCAACCGGCGCCTCGCACAGCAGCGCGAGCGGCTGGACGCCACATGGCGGCTGGCACTGTCGCTCGATCCGCGTCGGCCACTGTCGAAAGGCTTTGCACTGGTGACGGCTGGCGACCGTGTTCTTGCCTCGGCAGCGGCGGCGCGCGCGGCAGGGGCGATGACGCTCACCTTCCATGATGGGGCGATTGATGTCGTTTCTGCGGCGCAAGGGGTTGAGTTTGCGCCCCCACCCCGGTTATCATTGCCGCCGAAACCCGCGCGTAAGCCCGCTCGGCCTGATAGTTCCGGCGCGGGGCAGCAGGATTTGTTCGGCGGTAGTCAAGAGAGAGACTGATCGATGTTGATGCACGGCAAGGACCAGGCCGCAAAGCTGCACTATATGCCCTATAGTTTCAGGGTGCTGAGCCCGGGTGATTATGTGCTCTGTGCGGTAACGGGTGCGCGCATCCTGCTCGATGACCTGCGCTACTGGTCGATCGTGCGGCAGGAAGCCTATATCGATGCCGATGCGTCCACGGTGGCCGAGGTGAAGTGGCGCAAGGAGCAGGGGCTGCCCGCCTGAGCATCGGGATGGTCCGCACGTTCGCACTTTCGGCTACTCTGTTGCTCGGCGCCTGCGTCAGTGCTCCTCCTCCAACAGCAGCCCCACCTCCACCGCATCCCATAGCGAAGCCTGAGCGACCTAATTTCATACTTGAAGGCACGGCGCGGCAGGGCGGGGTGCTGTATGGGTATGCGCCATCCTTTGCTCGTGTTGTGACCATCAATGGCGTGGCGGTGCCGGTGGCGTCGGACGGGCGCTTCCTGATCGCGTTTGATCGGGATGCGGTGCCTGACGCAACACTTGACGCCGAGTTGGCTGATGGCACGCATGTTATGAGAATGCTAGCGGTCGCTGCCGGAGATTGGCGGATCGAGAATGTCGATGCCTCGCTAACCGCCAATGTTCCAAGCGCAGAGTTTCAGGCGCGCAGACCTGCGGAGCTGGCGCGCATTGCGGCATCTCGCAACCTTAATCCTCAGTCTGATGGCTGGCGGCAGGCTTTTATCTGGCCTGCGAAGGGGCGTATCTCAGGCCTCTTCGGGTCGCAGCGCATCTATCGCGGTACGCCGGGAAGTTACCATAGCGGGGTCGATGTCGCGGCGGCTACAGGCACGCCCTTCGTTGCCCCCGCCGATGGGGTCGTCGTGCTCGCTGCGGTAGACGAAACCTTCACGTTGGAAGGTCATCTGCTGATTGTCGATCATGGCATGGGTCTCTCCAGTGCCTTTCTCCATTGCGCCAGTCTTGCAGTAAAAGAAGGCGATCTGGTGCGTCAAGGGCAAGTGCTCGGCACTGTCGGCGCGACGGGTAGGGCAACCGGCCCGCACCTGCACTGGGGCATGAAATGGCACGATGCCCGACTCGATCCAGTCCGCCTTACAGGACCGATGCCTTGATCATGCGGTCGCATGTGCTTCAATTATAGGCGCTTTTTACCTGAATTTACAATTTCGTGACATTTATGCAACTGTTGTGACGAAATACAGCTCGTGGGTAATCGCGCGGCTTTACAGCATAGAAATATGAACGCCAAATGTACGGTAGGGACGCACAGGACCTGCTGTCGGGTGCTTCGGTCTTCGTTTTCGGGTTCTCGAACGAAGAACCAAGCCAAATCGGTCTTGTTGCGTTGCTAGGTGAAACGGAGATGGCACCCGCCATACTCCTCCAGAGCAAGGGACTGGACTAGTGAAAAAAATCGAAATTGCAGCTCGGCTGCGTTGTGGTGCCGCACCGTTGATTATGGCTGTGGCGCTTTCGCCTGCATTGGCAATTGCGCAGGATCAGCCGCAGGAAGCTCAGGAAGCTGGCCTCGGTGACAATGTGATCATCGTCACCGGTTCGCGCATTCCTCAGGCAAACCTCGAATCGCCTGCCCCGGTCACGGTGGTTTCGGCGCAGGACATCAAGGCGCAGGGCACGACCCGCGTCGAGGATCTGCTGAACAGCCTGCCCTCCGTGTTCGCGAGCCAGGCTTCCACGCTGTCCAACGGCGCGGACGGCACCGCATCGGTCGACCTTCGCGGTCTAGGCACTAGCCGCACGCTCACCCTCGTCAATGGCCGTCGCCTGCTGCCGGGCGATCCCAGCCCGACCAGCGGCTCGGCCGCAGACATCAACATCATTCCGGCGACGATGCTGAAGCAGGTTGAGGTCCTCACCGGCGGCGCTTCGGCGACCTATGGCGCGGACGCGGTCGCGGGCGTGGTGAACTTCATCCTTGATACCGATTTCACCGGCTTCCGCGTCGACGGGCAATACAGCCTATATGAGCATAATAATCGCAACAAGGTCATGCCGCCGCTGCTCGATGCGCGCGCCGGTGCCGGCCTTGCGGGATACAGCTATCCTAAAGGCAGCGTGACCGATGGCGGCACGATCGATACGACCGTGTCGTTCGGCGCCAAATTCGGCGCAGACGACCGCGGGCATGTGATGGCCTATTTCGGCTATCGCAAGGTCAAGCCGATCCTGCAGTCCCGCCGCGATTACAGCGCGTGCGTGCTGCAGAACACTGGCGGTGGTACTCCTCGTTGCGGCGGTTCAGCTACATCGGACAACGGGAACGTAGTTCTTTTTGATAATTTTGGCGGCACCACAGCTACATCGACCATTTACACGTTTACACCCGGCGGTGGCTTCGCCAACACGGCGACGCTGTTCAACTTTGCGCCGTATAACTACTATCAGCGCAATGACGAGCGTTACACGGCTGGCCTGTTCGCCAATTATGAGATCAACGACGCGATCAAGCCCTACACTGAATTCATGTTCATGGATGACAGTACGGTGGCCCAGATCGCTCCGTCAGGCGATTTCGGCAACACGCTGACCATCAACTGCGATAATCCGCTGATGTCGGCGGCACAAAGCGCGGTTATCTGTGACAGTGAAAACCTGATCAATGGCTTTCTCGGTACGGGTGCAACCCTGTTTCCGCTGGCTGTGGGGGCTCCATTCAACCCAAATCCGGGCGCTCCTGTGCAGACATTCACGGATGCTCTGGGTACAACATACAACAAGGCGTTTTTCCAGCTATTGCGTCGTAACGTAGAGGGTGGTCCGCGTCGCTCTGCGCTTCAGCATAAAAATTATCGCGCTTTGCTGGGTAGCAAGGGCGATCTGGGCGATGCATGGTCCTATGATGCCTATTATCAATATGGCCGGACGACCTATAGTCAGGTCTATTCCAACGAATTTTCCGTTGCGCGGCTCAATAATGCTCTGAACGTCGTGACGGATACGCGAGTGGGCAGCGCAACTTTCGGTCAGCCGATTTGCCGCTCCGTGCTGGATGGCAGCGATCTCGCCTGCGTTCCTTATAATGTATTCGGTGGTGCAGGCTCTGCGAGCCCGGCGGCAGTTCAATATCTCTCAGCCACCGGCTACCAGAAGGGCCGGACGACAGAGCAGGTAGCGAGCATCTCGTTCACAGGTGATCTGGACAAATATGGCGTTCGCGCGCCTTGGGCCACCAATGGTGTCATGGTCAACCTGGGCGCGGAGTGGCGCAAGGAAAGCCTCAACTTGCAAACGGACACCGCCTTCAGCACTGGCGATCTGACCGGCCAGGGTGGTGCAACCCTGCCGATTGCAGGCAGCTTCACCGTTTATGAATTCTTCGCTGAAGCGCATGTGCCGCTTATCGAGGATGGAATCGTCAAGGACATGTCGCTCGATGGCGGCTATCGCCGGTCGCATTACAAGACCAGCGCTGGCAAGAGCTATAACACGGATACGTTTCGTATCGCGATGGATCTAGCGCCGGTCAAGGATATCCGGTTCCGCGGGGCTTATAACCGTGCTGTTCGTGCGCCGAATATCCAGGAACTATTTGCGACGCCCACAGTGGGCCTCAGCGGCAGTACCGACCCCTGCGCCAAGACTATTGCGGCGACAGACTATGGATGTATTGCACAAGGACTCACAGTGGGATCGAGCACGATTGCGAACCCGGCGGGTCAGTATAACGGCCTGATCGGTGGCAATCCCAACCTGACGCCAGAAAAGGCGACGACCAAGACCTTTGGTGTGGTGTTGCAGCCCCGCTTCATTCCGCGCCTTGCGCTGACGGTGGACTATTACGACATCAAGATCACCGATGCGATCAGCCCGCCCAATCAGGACGCGATCCTGAAGGACTGCGTCACGAATGCAACGGCGACTTTTACACCACTGTCTTGCGGACTGGTACATCGTGATACAGCAGGCTCAATCTGGCTGACGCCTGGCGGCTATGTCGACAACATTCCAAACAACATCGGTTCTTCCCGTACCAAGGGTATCGAGGTAGGAGCATCCTACACGCAGCCAGTGGGCAGCTTAGGCAAGCTCAATTTCGCATTGAATGGCACCTACCTCGACAAGTACAAGGTCGATAACGGCTATACCCAGCCCTATGACTGCGCCGGTCTCTATGGCCCGGTCTGCAGCTCCGGCGGCACCACCACCAGCGGCGCGCCGCTGCCGAAATGGCGTCACAAGCTGCGTACCACATTGGATACGCCAATTGGTGTGAGTGTATCGCTGCAATGGCGTTATGTCGGCAAGGTCAAGGCGGAGACGCTGGTCAACAACCAGTCTCTCTATAGCGCTACTAGGTTTAAGCCTGGCCTAAACCTTAAGGCGATCAGCTACTTCGATCTGATGACCAACGTTACGATTGCCAAGCAGTACAAGTTCCGCCTCGGTGTGAACAACATCTTCGACAAGCAGCCGCCTTTGGTCACTTCTGGTAACGCTAATGTTGACGGAACCAACCTGTGCCCGACCGGCCCCTGCAACGGCAATACCTATCCGGCGACTTATGATGCGCTGGGCCGGTACGTCTTTGCTGGTATCACGCTGGACTTCTAATCTGGCTTAAGCAAACATGGGGCGGCTGGAACTTCCGGCCGCCCTTTGTTGTGTCCGCAGGGGCGGACGCAGGCTCGGTGACATTTCGGATAGGGTACAAGACTATGGCAAGTGCGCCCGCTTTGGATGCCGGAACCGCCGAGACGCTGCGTCAGGCGATCGGCATGGCACAGTCTGGCGACCTCAACCGTGCCTACTCCATCGCCCAGCAAGGTCTGCTAGGCGGTGGAGACGCTGTCGCGCTGCATGCCTTTCTCGGCATGATCAAGGCGCGGCAAGGCGACCCCGCCGCCGCTGCCATTCATCTCCATCAGGCGCATAAGGCGCGACCGAAGGATGTGACGATTGCCTGCAACCTGATCTCGGTCCTGATCGAGGCGGGGGACATGGCGGGCGCGTTGGCCGCCGCGACGGCTGAACTGGCCTTTTCCGACCCGACGTTGCGTGTGGCGCGCTATCGGGGTTTTGCAGCACAGTCGCTCGAGCGATTTGAAGATGCAGCCAAAGCCTATGAATATGTGATCGAGCGCGCGCCGGACGATTTTGAAAGTTGGAACAATCTGGGGAATGCCCGTGTAGGCATTGGTGATCATGCAGGGGGTGTTGCCGCGCTAGAGCGCGCGCTGGCGCTCGATCCCGCAGCCGCCCCGACATATCTCAATCTCGCTTCAGCGCTTAAGAATGCGGATAGATGGGATGAGGCTGAGCAGGTGCTGCGCAAGGCGGCAGAAAATTTTCCCAATGATGCCCGCCCGCTCCACGAGCTTTACATCATGTTCAAGCAGGAGAATCGCCAAGAGGAGGCGCTGCCTGTCATCGAGCAGGCAGCCGAGCGTGATCCGCTGAATGCCAACCTTAACCTAAAGCTCGGCATTGAATATGGCATCATACGCAAATCCACCGAAGCCGAGAAGGCCTTTCGCCAAGCAATAACAACAGATCCTGTGCTGTCCGACGCCTATCTCGGCCTCATCATTCAATATGAGCACAGCAACCGCGAAGAAGAGTTCGCGCCGCTGATCGCGCTTGCTGAGCAGAATGGTGTGGAACCGGGTGTCCTGGCATTCATGCGGACAATGGAATTGCGTCGAGCCAAACGCTTTGCGGAAGCGCTGGAACTCATTGAGGAGGTGCCGGAGTCAATCGAGCCGGAGAGGACAACGCATATTCGTGCGACCTTGCTCGACAGGCTGGATAGTAGTGACGAAGCGTTTGCCGCGTTCACTGCCGCCAACAGGATGCATCAGGAAAGCCCGACCGAACCTCTGCGCCGCGCGTCAGAATTTCGTGACGAGCTAGAGAGTGAAATCAGGCTGCTGACGCCTGAGTGGGTCGCAGGATGGACGAAGGCGAATCCGCCACCGGAGCGGCCGGACCCGGTCTTTCTGGTTGGCTTTCCTCGGTCCGGCACCACCCTGCTTGATACCATTCTCATGGGGCATCCCGATACCGTGGTGCTGGAGGAACAACCGCCACTCAACCTTGTAGACAAGGCGCTCGGCGGTTTGCAGGCGTTGGCAGAGCTTGACGAAGCGGCGATCATTGAGTCCAGACGGAGCTATTTCGACGAGGTAGAAAAGATCCATCCGTTGCCGGAAGGCGCGATGCTGATCGACAAGTCACCGCTATTTCTGCACAAGGTTCCGCTGATCGCCCGTATATTCCCCAAGGCGCGCTATATATTGGCGCTGCGTCATCCCTGCGACGTCATCCTCAGTTGCTACATGAGCAATTTTCGCCTGAACACGGCAATGGCGAACTTCCTCGATCTGAAGGATGCCGCCGCATTCTACGATCTGACCTTCCGCCATTGGGAGCATGCCAGTGCGCTATTCCCGGTCGATGCGAAGACGGTTGTATACGAACGTCTGGTCGAGGACGTGGCTGGCGAGGTTCGGCCCCTGTTCGACTGGCTCGGGTTGGATTGGCGCGATGAAGCGCTGGATCACCAAAGCACTGCCAAGAGCAGGGGACTCATCACCACTGCCAGCTATTCGCAAGTGACGGAACCGATCTATAAGCGCGCGGCGGGCCGCTGGGAGCGTTATCGTGTGCATCTGGAACCGATTTTCCCGATTGTGAAGCCTTGGGTCGAGAAGTTCGGTTATAGCTTGTGATAGTGTTTGGCTAATTACATCTGTGCATGGAATCGGCAGATATCCGGCAAAATGTAACGGCATGTAACGATATCTGTTGCACTTCCGACACAGGTATCGTTAATTTTCCATTCATCTCTCGTTAATTCTTTACAGGTCCGATTTGCCTTGCCCAGATGCCTACAAGGTAGAGCACAGCTGATTCCCTAGGTTTTTGACCTGCTGTTGTCGGACAGTTGATGGAGTTGGCTGATGGAGCTGCCGCCACAGGGAGCCATCTCCCAGAGCAAGGGACGTTAATAATGACAAAATTTGACTTCGCAGCTCAGCTGCGTTGTGGGGTGGCTTGCGCCATTCTCGCAACAGCTCTGATTACGCCCGTTTACGCTATCGCGCAGGACGCACCGCAGCAGGCAGAAGAAGACAGCAAGCAGGTTATTGTCGTTACGGGATCGCGTATCCGTAAGACGGATGAATTTAATACCGCAGATCCGCTGACGGTCATTACCTCTGATGAGATCACCGAGGCAGGTTTCAACTCGATCGGTGAAGCGTTGCAGAGCAGCCAGATCACGCAAGGCGGCGGGCAGATTAACAATTATTTTGCTGGCTTCGTTGTGGATGGAGGCACAGGTGTCAACACTGTTGGTCTCCGCGGCATGGGGCCAGAGCGCACTCTCGTATTGCTGAACGGGCGCCGCTTGGCTCCTGCCGGGACGCGAGGTTCTGTGGGTGTTGTCGACCTCAATGTACTGCCGACCGCCATCGTCGATCGCATCGATGTATTCAAGGCTGGAGCGTCTTCGGTCTATGGTTCAGATGCCGTTACAGGGGTCATAAATATTGTGACCGACACCAAGCTCAAGGGGCTGGTGCTGGAAGCGCAAGGAAATCTGCCTGAAGTCGGTGCGGGATCTTACTATCGTGTATCCGGCAGCTTTGGAGTGAGCGGTGAACGCTACCGGTTGATCGGATCTCTGGAATATTACCGGCGCCACACCTTATCCCGCAACGACGTCAATTGGACCAAGTGTCCCATTGGAGGTTATCTAAGTGGTGAGGGTACGCCGTTCGGATCGGGCGATTATGTTGACCCACTGACCGGGCAACCGAAGTGCTTTACGCTAGATAATGGCGGCGTGACGATAAATACACTGGGCGTCCCCGGACGCACAGCGCAGGATCGGCTGACCGGAGCCTTGGGCACGTATAGTCGTCTCGTGCCCGATGCTTCTGTCACCGGTGGTAACACCCCGGGCTATTCAGGTGTAAGCTATTATACCCGCGACACTTTCGATCCCCGACAGGAAGAAGAAGAACTGGTAACGCCTGCCAAGGTGATTACTGGCTTTTTGCAAGGTGGCTACGATCTAGATGCGCTTGGGAATGCGGAACTCTATGTGGAGTTGATCGGCAATCGCCGCGAATCTTCATCGACATTGTATCGGCAGCTGACTCTGGACTATGCACAGGGCAGCCCATTGCTTCCGCTAATGTTCCGCAATGGAGCCTTCCTTGCTCCTAACGAGATATCCAACGGAAATATCGTCGCAGCGCGTTCCTTCATCGGCTTTGGCAATACCAAGTCAGAACAGCGTGTGGATTTCTTCCGGACTGCGGGCGGGCTTCGTGGCGAGCTTCCATTCAATGACTGGCGGTATGATTTTTATACCAGCTATTCTTGGAGCGACGCCAAATATAAGCAGGAGACCTTTCTCACCGACCGCATTGCCCAGTCGCTCGACGTGGTACAAAATCCGGACGGAAGCTTTAGTTGCGTTGATCCCTCTGGTGGCTGTGTTGCCGCACCGCCAGTTGATGCGGCGAGCATCGGCGGCAACTTGTCGCAGGCCTATCGCGACTATATTCTGGCAAATGTCGGCGGTACGACCAAATATAACGAATTCATTGCAGCGTTTAACGTCGATGGACCGATATTTTCGCTACCCGGTGGGCAGGCGCAGATAGCGCTCGGAGCCGAATATCGCGATGCCAAGATCAATGATACGCCACCTCTCGATAGTATAAACAACAATCTCTACAATCTCACCTCTGCGACCCCAACGCGCGGTAGCGATAGTGTGTGGGAGTTGTACGGAGAAGTCGATTTGCCGATTCTGTCTGATGTGCCGGGTGCACGTCGCTTGAGCTTGGGCGGTTCTGCCCGTTATACACATTATGACTCTTATGGTGGCGGCTGGACCTACAAGGTTCAGGGTGACTGGGAACCTGTGAAGGGTCTCAAGCTCCGCGGCAGCTATGGCACTTCCTACCGTGCGCCCGCGCTCTTCGAGCAGTTCCTTGGTGCGACAAGCGGCTTCCTATCCAGTTCGAGCGATCCCTGCGACGACTATGCAAACAAGAGCAGCCCAACATTGCAAGCTAACTGCGCTGCCATCGGTCTGCCCTCCAGTTTCATCCAGACTTCAGGTGTCCAGGTTCTCACGGCCGGCGGTGCAGCATCGGGGCTGAAGGCGGAGACCTCTAAAAACTTGTCATTTGGTGTAGTGGTATCGCCCCCGATACCGCAGGCACTGGGACGCGTCTCAATGGCGGCGGATTATTTCTCAATCAAGGTCGAGAATGGAGTTGCCCGTGCAGGCGCGCTTAATATTCTTGATCGTTGCTACAATGATCCGACTTTTAACCCGAATGCAGGATTTTGCCGCTTGGTATCGCGCGATTCCAATAACATCGTTACGGTCAACAACAATTACGTCAATCTCGCTACGGACCAGGTAAAGGGCATTGAGTTCAATGTCCGCTACGAAAATCAAATCGGCCCGGGCATGTTCACTTTGAATGCGCTTGTGACCAAGTTTACTAACCAGTCGTCAAAGCTGTTTGATGATGAAGCTCTGGTCAATGCAACCGGTACGATCGGACGACCGGACTGGACAGCAAGCCTGGATGCCAAATTCAAGGTCGGTCGTGTTAGCATACGATATGGCATGGATTGGGTCAGCGGCGACAGCAAGAAGACCTATATTTACAACGCTAAAGACTCAGCCGGACAGGTTGACACAGCATATCTTCAGTTCCTGAAGGACAGCTATAAGCTGAGCGTGAAAGACTATTTCACTCATGATTTGTCCATGCAGCTGAATATTGGGGATAATTATCAGATCACTGGCGGCGTGCGAAATCTGTTTGATGCCCACCCGCCGCGAATTTCGGCTGATATTTATGATCTGGTCGGTAATTCACCGCTTTATTCGGGATATGACTATGTGGGCCGTACATTCTTCTTGAATATAACAACGCAGCTCTGATATTCTGTTGAGATCTAAATGAGAAAGGGCCCCAGTAACATGGGGCCCTTTTAGTTTCAGGCTTAGTGAGTTTGGGTCATTCAGCAGTCAGCACCAGTCCGCCATCGCCCTCGCCGACCTTAACGGTCGATCCGTCCGGCACCTTGCCAGACAGGATCATCTCCGCGAGCGGGTCTTGCAGATATTTCTGCACTGCGCGCTTCAATGGCCTCGCGCCATAGACGGGATCATAGCCCACACGCCCTAGCCAGTTCCGCGCGCCCTCGCTCAGGTCGAGCGTCACCTTGCGGTCCTTCAGCAGCTTCGCGACGCGGCCGACCTGAATATCGACGATCGGCGCCATATGCTCTGCGCCCAGCCGGTGGAACAGGATGATCTCGTCGAGGCGATTGAGGAACTCCGGGCGGAAATGCGCGCGGACGATCTCCATAACCTGCGGCTCCACTTTCTCGACATCCTCGCCGTCAGCGAGATTGGCGATGAACTGGCTGCCGAGGTTCGATGTCAGCACGATGATCGTGTTGCTGAAATCGACCGTGCGGCCCTGCCCGTCCGTCAGGCGTCCGTCGTCGAGCACTTGCAGCAGCACGTTGAACACGTCGCCATGCGCCTTCTCCACCTCGTCGAACAGCACGACCTGATAGGGCCGCCGCCGCACCGCCTCTGTAAGCACGCCGCCTTCCTCATAGCCGACATAGCCGGGAGGCGCGCCGATCAGCCGCGCAACCGAGTGCTTCTCCATGAACTCGCTCATGTCGATGCGGACCATGGCGTTGTCGTCGTCGAACAGGAAGCCCGCGAGCGCTTTAGTCAGCTCGGTTTTACCGACACCGGTGGGGCCGAGGAACAGGAAGCTGCCCAAGGGCCGGTTCGGGTCCTGAAGCCCTGCGCGACTACGGCGCACGGCGGTGGAAACCGCGCGAACAGCATCCTGCTGCCCGATGACTCGCTTGCCGAGTTCCGCCTCCATCGCGAGCAGCTTCTCACGCTCGCCTTCCATCATCCTGTCGACCGGGATACCAGTCCAGCGGGAGACGACCGAAGCGATGTCCTCGCTTGTCACTTCCTCGCGCAGCATTGCGCCCTGGCTGGCCTCCTGCGCCTCTGCGAGCTTGCGCTCCAGATCGGGGATGCGGCCATATTGCAGCTCGCCCGCTTTCGCGTAATCGCCCGAGCGCTGCGCTTGCTCGACCTCCAGCCGCGCGGCGTCCAGCTCTTCCTTGAGGCGCTGTTCGCCCGCGATCTTGTCCTTCTCGCCCTGCCATTTGGCGGTGAGTTCGGAAGACTGCTGTTCGAGATTGGCGAGGTCTTCCTCCAAAGCGGCGAGCCGGTCCTTCGATGCCTGATCGGTCTCCTTCTTCAGCGCCTCACGCTCGATCTTCATCTGGATGATCTTGCGATCCATGCCCTCGATTTCCTCGGGCTTGGATTCCACCTCCATCCGCAGACGCGAGGCGGCTTCGTCCATCAGGTCGATTGCCTTGTCCGGCAGGAAACGGTCGGAGATATAGCGGTTCGAAAGCGTCGCCGCCGAAACCAGCGCGCCATCCGTGATCCGCACGCCGTGGTGCAGCTCGTACTTCTCCTTCAATCCGCGCAGGATCGAGATCGTATCCTCCACCGTCGGCTCGCCCACGAACACCGGCTGGAAGCGACGCTGCAATGCTGCGTCCTTCTCGACATATTTCTGATATTCGTCGAGCGTGGTCGCGCCGATGCAGTGCAGCTCACCGCGCGCGAGGGCGGGCTTCAATAGATTGCCTGCATCCATCGCGCCTTCGGATTTGCCCGCGCCGATGAGCGTGTGCATCTCGTCGATAAAGAGGACGATCTGCCCCTCCGCACCCTTCACCTCGTCGAGTACGCCTTTCAAACGCTCCTCGAACTCGCCGCGATATTTCGCCCCCGCGATCAGGCTACCCATATCGAGTGCCATCAGCGTGCGGTCCTTCAGCGTATCCGGTACGTCGCCATTGGCGATACGCAGCGCGAGCCCTTCCGCAATCGCGGTCTTGCCGACGCCCGGTTCGCCGATCAGCACCGGATTGTTCTTGGTGCGGCGGGCGAGGATCTGGATCGTGCGACGGATTTCCTCGTCGCGGCCGATCACCGGATCGAGCTTGCCCGCGCGCGCCGCCTCGGTGAGGTCGCGGGCGAATTTCTTCAGCGCATCATAGCGGTCCTCGGCAGACGCGGTGTCCGCCGTGCGCCCGCCGCGCAACTGGTTGATTGCGCCGTTCAGAGCTTCCGCCTTTACGCCAGCCGCACTGAGGGCCTTGCCCGCTGCTGTGGTGGAGGCGAGCACGAGCGCCAGCAACAGCCGCTCGACGGTGACGTAGCTGTCTCCCGCCTTCTGCGCGATCTGCTCCGCGCTATCGAGTACACGGATCGCTTCATTGTCGAGGCCGGGAGGCTGGCTAGCGCCAGAACCGGAAACAGCCGGAATTTTTGCCAGCGCGGCGTCCGTCTCGCGTACGGCAGCGGAGGCATCGCCACCCGCAGCCTTGATAAGCCCGGCAGCCATGCCTTCGCTATCTTCCAGTAGAGCCTTAAGCAAATGCTCCGGCGTGATACGCTGATGGTTCATGCGGATGGTGACGGTCTGCGCCGACTGGAGAAAGCCCTTGGCGCGATCGGTGAATTTTTCGAGGTTCATATGCAGTTACCCCTGTCCTTTCATGGACCAAGGTAATGTTGCAATTTTATCACACAAGGGGATAGGTCAAATTTCGCATATAATTAAGTTACTGCCCCAGCCGCGCTAGACTATGGTCGAAGCTTGCAAAGTTGCGGTGTGCGTTGACTCTTGCCCTTTATCCTTTATTGCGCTGCGGCATCGGGTTAACCTGCTTGGACCGCCGGTTGATGGACGGGGCGATACGGAATGAAAAGGCTCTGCTTTAGGCAGTGCTCATTCCAAAAAGGCTCCCCGCACCATCCTCCCCCTTCCGGCGCGGACGAAGCTCTACTGCACGGAGACGCACCGCTATGACAGCAATCGGACAGGACACATTGGGGACACGCCAGACGTTGAACGTCGGCGGCAAGGATTATGCGATCTACTCGCTCAAGAAAGCGGCGGATAAGCTGGGTGACATATCCCGCCTGCCCTTCTCCATGAAAGTTCTGCTCGAAAACCTGCTGCGCTTCGAGGATGGCGGCTTCACCGTCTCCACGTCTGACATTCAGGCGCTGGTGGACTGGCAGAAAAGCCCCAAGGAATCCTCGAACGAGATCCAGTATCGCCCGGCGCGCGTGCTGTTGCAGGATTTCACCGGCGTTCCCTGCGTGGTTGACCTTGCCGCGATGCGCGACGCGATTGCGAAGCTCGGCGGCGACACCAGCAAGATCAACCCGCTGGTTCCCGTCAACCTCGTGATCGACCACTCGGTGATGGTCGACGAATTCGGTCACCCCAAAGCGTTCGAGCAGAATGTCGAAATCGAATATCATCGCAACATGGAGCGCTATGACTTCCTCAAATGGGGTTCGAAGTCGCTCGCGAATTTCTACGCCGTGCCGCCGGGCACTGGCATCTGCCATCAGGTAAACCTTGAGAATATCGCGCAGGCGGTGTGGACCAGCGTGGACGCCAGCGGCGCGACCGTCGCCTACCCGGACACCTGTGTCGGCACCGACAGCCACACCACGATGGTGAATGGCCTCGGCGTGCTCGGCTGGGGCGTCGGCGGCATTGAGGCAGAAGCGGCGATGCTCGGACAGCCGGTTTCGATGCTGATCCCCGAAGTCGTCGGCTTCAAGCTGACAGGCTCGCTCAAGGAAGGCGTCACCGCGACCGACCTCGTGCTCACCTGCACCAACATGCTGAGGAAGCATGGCGTCGTGGGCCGCTTCGTCGAATATTACGGCCCCGGCCTCGCTGCGCTGACGCTGGCGGACCGCGCGACTCTCGCGAACATGGCGCCGGAATATGGCGCTACCTGCGGCTTCTTCGGCATCGACGACAAGACGCTCGATTATCTGCGTCTCACCGGTCGCACCGAGGAGAATATCGCCCTCGTCGAGGCCTATGCGAAGGAGCAGGGCTTCTGGATCGACCCCAGCATCGAGCCGATCTTCTCCTCGACGCTGGAGCTGGACCTGGGCACTGTCGTCCCCTCGCTCGCCGGCCCCAAGCGCCCGCAGGACCGCGTTGACCTGACCGAGGTCGACGACGTGTTCAATGCCGACATGGCGAACACCTACAAGAAGGCGCAACAGCGTGTTCCGGTTGAGGGCAAGGACTTCACCATCGGCGATGGCGACGTGATGATCGCCGCGATCACCAGCTGCACCAACACCTCGAACCCCGGCGTGCTGGTCGCCGCGGGCCTCGTCGCCAAGAAGGCGGACGAGCTGGGCCTCAAACCCAAGCCCTGGGTCAAGACCAGCCTCGCACCCGGAAGCCAGGTCGTCACCGACTACCTCAACAAGGCGGGCCTCCAGACCCACCTCGACAATGTCGGCTTCAACCTCGTCGGCTATGGCTGCACCACCTGCATCGGCAACAGCGGCCCGCTCGCCGAACCGATCAGCGCCGCGATCAACGACAATGGCCTCGTCGCCGCCGCCGTGATCTCGGGCAACCGCAATTTCGAGGGCCGCGTATCGCCGGACGTGCGCGCCAACTTCCTCGCCTCTCCGCCGCTGGTCGTCGCATATGCGCTCAAGGGCACGGTGATCGAGGACTTCACCACCACCCCGATCGGCCAGAGCAAAGACGGTGCGGACGTGTACCTCAAGGACATCTGGCCCACCAACGAGGAAGTCTATTCCACGATGGCGGGCTGCATGGATCGCGCCATGTTCCAGGCGCGCTATGCCAACGTTTATGAGGGCGATCAGCACTGGCAGGCAATCGACGTCACCGGCTCCGAGACCTATCAGTGGCGCGCAGGCTCCACCTATGTCGCGAACCCGCCCTATTTCGAGGGCATGAGCATGACTCCGGCGCCGCTCGTCGACATCGTCGGCGCGAAGCCGCTCGCGATCCTTGGCGACTCGATCACCACCGATCACATTTCCCCCGCCGGCAACATCAAGGCCGACAGCCCCGCAGGCCAGTGGCTGATGGAGCATCAGGTCGCGAAGGCGGACTTCAACAGCTATGGCGCACGTCGCGGCCATCACGAGGTCATGATGCGCGGCACGTTCGCCAACATACGCATCAAGAACGAGATGGTCCCCGGCATCGAGGGCGGTATGAGCCGCTATGGCGACGAGGTCGCGCCGATCTACGACGTCGCGATGAAGCACAAGGCGGACGGCACGCCGATGGTCGTCGTCGCGGGCAAGGAATATGGCACCGGCTCCTCGCGCGACTGGGCGGCGAAGGGCACCAACCTCTTGGGCGTGCGCGCGGTGATCGTCGAGAGCTTCGAGCGTATCCACCGCTCCAACCTCGTCGGCATGGGCGTGCTGCCGCTCCAGTTCAAGGGCAGCGATACGCGCGAGACGCTGGGTCTGACCGGCGACGACAGCTTCACCATCCTTGGCGTGGCGGATCTCCAGCCGCGTCAGGACGTGACGGTTGAGGTCACCCGCAAGGATGGCAGCAGCTTCACCTTCACCGCGCTGTGCCGCATCGACACCGCCAACGAAGTGGAATATTTCCGCAACGGCGGCATCCTGCATTATGTGCTGCGCAAGCTGGCGGCGTAATTTCTGGTTATATCGCTCGGGAAAAGGGGAGACGCACATTGCGCCTCCCCTTTTTTATGGAGAGAGAAGATGCCGATCCTGATCGAGATCATAGGTTGGAGCGGCGCGGCGATGATCCTCGCCGCTTATATCGCCAATTCAAACGGCTGGCTGGATCGGCGACACTGGGTCTATCAGCTTGTCAACCTCATCGGCGCCTGCGCCTTCGTAGTTTATACCGGTGTACACCACACATGGGCGACCATGACGCTCAATACCATCTGGGCGGGTGTCGCATCGGTCGCGCTGATACGCATCATACGCCGTGAGGGCGGATAGGACTACCGGCTTACATGCGCGGACAGTAGAACTGCCGCCGACTCAGAAATTGCGTCAAAAAACAATATTGAGGCTCCCGTCCGTTCGATTGGACTCGGAAGGAGTCAGAGGATGTATATGGCTCATATCGCTATCGAAGCCGTTGGGTGGATCGGTGCAATCTGTGTGCTCGGCGCCTATATCCTGCTCTCGGCTGGGCAATTGAGTGGCGACTCCATCCGCTTTCACCTGCTGAACATTGTCGGCGCGGCTGGCTTCGTCATCAACACATACGCCCACGGCGCCATCCCTTCGATGGTGCTCAATATCATATGGGCGGCGGTCGGCGCTTATGCGCTGTTGAAAATTGCACGCAACAACAAAACCTCCCCAGAAAGGGAAGGCTGAAACGCGGCCTTGAAGAGTGCGTTTATTTGCGCGGGCAGGTGTTCACGCCGATGATGCTGTATAGCGGGCAGGTGCTGAACAGGCCGGTGAGCAGCGGAACGATGCCGATATAGCCCCACACTGGCAACTTGCCCATCACCGTCAGCGCGATGAGCACCAGCCCCACGACGATGCGTAATATGCGGTCTATACCCCCGACATTGGTCTTGAACATAGCGACTCTCCTTCTTCTGTCCTCAAGGGATAGGGTGGAGAGGATCATGCGCCATGATCCAAGTCAAGCATTGAGACTATCGTTCACCGTTCCTTGGTAGCGCTGAACTTGAGATCAGGGTTGCGTTCCTGCTGGTAATTCACGTCCCACGCTGATTTCGCCATGAAGACGGGGTTGCCATCGCGGTCTTTTGCCAGATTACTGCGGTTGAACTCGGCGAAGGATTTCATCGCCGTATCCGGGCCTGAGAGCCAGCGCGCGGTATCGAACGGAGAGGCCTCCAGCACCGCCTCCACCTTATATTCCGCCTCCAGCCGCGAGATCAGCACTTCCAATTGAAGTTGCCCCACCACGCCGACGATCCACTGGCTGCCGAATTCGGGATAGAACACCTGGATCACGCCTTCTTCGGACAGATCGTCGAGCGCCTTGCGGAGCTGCTTGGTCTTGGTCGGGTCTTTGAGTGCGACGCGTCGCAATATTTCCGGCGCGAAATTGGGCAGCCCAGTGATTCGCACATCTGCCTTTTCGCTAAGCGTATCCCCCACCCGCAACGTGCCGTGATTGGGAATGCCGATGATGTCGCCGGGATAAGCCTCGTCCGCCAGCTCACGATCCTGCGCAAAGAACAGGATTGGCGAATGCACCGCCATCGGCTTGCCACTCCCCGATGGCGTCAGTTTCATGCCGCGTTTGAATTTGCCTGAGCACAGCCGCATGAACGCGATGCGGTCCCGGTGCTGCGGGTCCATATTGGCCTGCACCTTGAAGATAAAGCCCGTGACGTCCGGGCGCTCAGGCGAGATCGGGGCCGGTTCTGCGGGCTGTTCGCGCGGGGGGGGCGCGAAGTTCGCGAGCGCGTCCAGCAGCTCGGTAATACCGAACAATTTCAATGCGGAGCCGAAATAGACCGGCGTCAGGTCGCCATGCCGATAGGCCGCAAGATCGAACCCGCCATAGCCGCCCTGCGCCAGTTCCGCTTCCTCACGCAACTTCGCAAGGCCATCGGGAGAGAGCGCCGCTTCCAGCCCCGCATCGTCCAGCCCGGAAAACGTCGCCGCCTTGCCTTCAAACTCCTTCGACGGGCCGCTCGGCTGGCGCAGAGCGCCGGTCGAGAAGTCGAATATCCCCTCGAACATGCCGCCCATGCCGACCGGCCAGCTCATCGGGCAGACATCGAGCGCCAGTGCGTCCGCCACCTCGTCGAGCAGTTCGAACGGATCGCGCCCCTCGCGGTCCACCTTGTTGACGAAGGTGATGATTGGCACATTGCGCAGGCGGCATACCTCGAACAGCTTACGCGTCTGCGGCTCGATACCTTTTGCCGCGTCGATCACCATCACTGCGCTGTCGACTGCGGTCAGCGTGCGATAGGTGTCTTCCGAGAAATCCTCGTGGCCCGGCGTATCGAGCAGGTTGAAGACGATGCCATTGCGTTCGAACGTCATGACCGAGCTGGTGACGGAAATGCCGCGCTGCTGCTCGATCTTCATCCAGTCCGACCGTGCGCGCCGGTTCGCCCCGCGCGCCTTCACCTCGCCGGCAAGGTGGATCGCACCGCCTTCCAGCAGCAGCTTCTCGGTGAGAGTGGTCTTGCCCGCGTCCGGGTGGGAGATGATCGCGAATGTGCGGCGGGAAGCTATCGTCATGCGTCGCGCCATAGAGGGAGGGGAGGCGGTTTATCAACGCATTTCGACTCCATTACTCCGCCGCTCGCATGGGCGGGACGCGGGTGGTAGGTTTGGCTCGCTCTGGCGGCGACAAATTATCGCTCCGGTCCCATTTCCTGTTTGCAATGCGCCGCGCCCCATGCTACCGGCCCCGCCTCGGCAGCGAACAGCCGCCGTTTTGCAGGCAAAGCGCCGCATATGGACGCATAGCTCAGTTGGTAGAGCAGCTGACTCTTAATCAGCGGGTCCTAGGTTCGAGCCCTAGTGCGTCCACCACTTTTTCCCATATTCTCAAATATTTGAACCGCTCGATCAGTCAAGCGGATGCTGACGTCTGCATGCTAGGTAGCTCTCTAGGTAGCAGCACGCGAATTCACCATCGAGCATGGTCAAGCGCTACGATCGAGCCCTCCAAGAGCCGCATTGCGGGCGGGCGTGAGGTATCAGCGCTAGAGCGAGTCCTCGCCACACTCGCCGACCATTGCGACGGCTAATCCCACTCTGCTCTAAATCAGCATGGCACCTTTGAAAGGCCGCCACGAGACTCTGGCTTTGCGGGGATGTAAGGACCGCCAGGGGCAACCTAGCGCCGATCCAGATCACCCGTCCTACGATGTCGACGCCCGCGCGTTGGATGACATGCCAGCCAGGACATGCAAAGTGGACGATGAGAATGGTTAGACTGAGTAGCCCCTAGATTTCTGGACGCCTTCGATCCTAATTTTGAGGACAGGAGGCGACGATGGGGAAGCCCAATTTCAGTGATGAGTTCAAGCGTGACGCGGTGGCCCAGATCGTCGAACGCGGGTATCCAGTGGCGGAGGTTTCGCAGCGGCTCGGCGTCAGCCCGCACTCGCTGTATGCCTGGAAGCGTCAGCTTGCGAAGGTGGTGTCCGGCGATGCCAGCAAGGATGCCGAGATCCGCCAGTTGAAGCGCGAGCTAGCCCGGGTGACCGAGGAGCGCGACATCCTAAAAAAAGCCACTGCGTATTTCGCCAGGGATGCAAAGTGAGATACGCGTTCGTTGCCGAGCATCGTGACCAGTTCAGGGTTCGGTCGATGTGTCGGTGCCTGCGCATCCAGCCCAGTGGCTTCTATGCTTGGCAGAAGAGCCCGCTGAGCCAGCGAGCTCGGGAAGACGCTCGGCAGACGGAGTTGCTGTGGCAAGCCTGGAACGACAGGGGCAAGGTCTATGGCTACCGCAAACTGCACGATGATCTACTCGATCAGGGAGAGACATCCTGCCCGAACCGTATCGCCCGTCTGACCAGACTGGCGGGTATCAAGGCGCAGATCGGCTACAAGCGCCGACCGGGCAGCTATGGCGGCAAGCCATCGCTGGCGGTCGACAACACTCTGGATCGCCAGTTCGACGTGGCTGCGCCCGATCGAGCCTGGGTAACGGACATCACCTACATCCGCACCCTGGAAGGCTTTGCCTATCTGGCTGTCGTGATCGACCTCTATTCCCGCCGGGTGGTGGGTTGGTCGATGCAAAGCAGGCAGATCACCGACGTGGTGCTGCAGGCGTTGCACATGGCGGTATGGCGGCGCAAACCAAAGCAGCGGGTGTTGATCCATTCGGACCAGGGCTCGCAGTTCACCAGCATGGATTGGGCTGCGTTCATCCGGGCGCATAATCTTGAGCACTCAATGAGCCGACGCGGCAACTGCCATGACAATGCCGTGGCCGAGAGCTTCTTCTCCTCGCTCAAGCGCGAGCGCATCCGGCGTCGGACCTACAAAACCCGCGAGGAAGCCCGCCAGGACGTGTTCGATTACGTCGAGATGTTCTACAACCCGGTGCGCAAGCAGGTCAGGAACGAGATGCTGTCACCCGTCGAGTTCGAACGGCAGCAGATTTTGAAAGCGGAAGGCGTCTAGAAAACTAGGGGCTACTCATCTCGCTGGACCGCGCGCAGAACCGGAAATTGCAAGGCGAAGCCTGACATCTGTCCCGCCAATGCTGCGCTAAAGGCGCTTGTCGGGATGCTATACGTGCACCACATCGACGATTCGCAAGAGCCGCTGCTTGCCAGCGCGGTCCGGCCACATGATCGATTGCCCGGTTCGCAAACCGAGCAGACCAGCTCCCACCAGCGACAGGATCGAAATGCGTTCCGCTTCGATGTCGGCAGCTTGAGGATAGACAAGTTGCAGCGTGCGCTCGACGCCACTCGCCTCGTCAACAAATTTTACCGTCGATTGCATGGCCACCACATCCCCCGGTAGACGGGAATCCGGCACAACCTTGGCGCGGTTGATCTCGGCGAGGAGCAGTTCAGTTACCAGGGGCAGCCGTTCTTCGGCCTCGATGGCAAGATTTCCGATCCGTTCAGCATCGGTTTCACGAATCTGGATCGGTGGCCGTGCCCTGGCCTTGCGATGGGTGGTTATGGTGTTTTCTCCGTCAGCGCCAGTCATGCAGGCGCGGTGCGCTGGAAAGGCGCAATGTAAAGGCTGATGGTCGGTTTTGCCCCGGACTGCGCCGGACGTGGCTCTCGCTATCCGGGGCTATTGGCCCACGAGAAGGGAACTCACATGGCAGCGCTGACGCTGACGTGTGGCAATCCGGAACATGGCACGATGATGGCCGCAAGCGATCCTCAAGTCAAACCAGGTGTCACGCCCCGATCAGTGCAGGAGCGCCTTTTGCAGGCCATTTGCCACGCAATACGCGTTGTTCGGAGCAAGGGCGATATGCAGCCCGGTGGCCTGGGCCAATGCCGGCCGGACAAGATTGATGGCTGCACTGCCGCCGGTCAGGACAATGCCGTCATCGTGGATATCACGGCTCAGTTCGGGCGATATCTGGCCCAGCAGGTTCACAACCATCCTGGTGATACCGGCAACATGCTTTTCGACCACGGGGAGCAGATCACCTATTGGCAGTTCCAGGGCTGCGGGTAATCCGTTCACGAGGTCGCGTCCCTTGAACCGGGTCCGGGCGGCGGGGTCCGCCTGATCCTGAAGCATCCTGACGATGTCGCGTTTCGCATTTTCGGCGGTGTTCATGCCGATGAGAAACTTGTGCTGAAAATGGATATGATCGGCAATCGCGGTATCAAGAGCATCGCCTCCGCCGCGAAGGGATGCAGTCGCGCAGATTCCGCCCAGTGACAGGACGGCCGCCTCCGTCGTACCGGCACCGCATTCCACGATCATGGAGCCACGGGGATGATCGACCTGGAGGTCTGCCCCCCACGCGGCCGCCAAGGGTTCCGTCAAAAGTTCGATCGCCCCCAGGCCCGCATCGTTTGCCGCGGTGAGCAACGCGCTGCGCTCTGCGCTGGTTGCATCGGCTGGCACTCCGATGATTGCGCGAAAGGAGCGGAGCCTGCGCTGGCCGACACTCGATCGCACGGCATAGGCCAGATAGTCGCGGGCCGCCGCGATATCGCAAAGCACTCCGCGATGCAGGGGGCGCACGATGCGCAGTTCTCCGGTTGCACGCTCCTGCATGGGGCCGACGGCAACTCCGGCAGTGACCAGTTCACCGGCATCGACGCGCCCCGCGAAGCAGCAGAGCGACGGCTCATCGAACAGGACACCGCCATCAACCGACATCACCCGCGTATTGGCCGTGCCAAAATCAATCGCGAAATCGGCCTTGCCGGCGCCGTGAAACAGTCTTCTCATCTCGGCGCGATAGCAGTTGTTCAAGGGGAAGTCTTCCGAGAGCTTACAACTCCCGTTGCGGTCTCAGTGAACTGATGGGGTGGATGCCCCCTTCGACGGCATCGTAAGATGTCAGACCAGCGCGATGTTGCGCTGTAGAGGGAGGAGCACATGACCGACGTCCACATTGTCGCGATCGAACTTGCGAAGCGCAGCTTCCAATCGCGTTAAAACGCTGCTGAGAGTGTTTACCCCCCGTTCCGGGGGTAGGCAGCGATCAACGGATGGCGGACTACACAGGAGCGACCCAGCCTCCAAGATGCTTCAGTACTGGAGTCTCTTGAAGGTAACTTCGGCGGTGTGACTCTGTCACACCGCCAATTTTTCGATCTTGGCTGATGCGCAAATCGGGGGCAGCGGGACTTCCTTTTCTAAACTCGTCGCTCGAACCGCCGTTGAGTCCAGCAAGGATCATGACGTGATGGCGTGGACGGCATGCCCGACGCGATCGACTGTTACCGGTCAAGCATAAGGTCCGGCGCGCTGCCAATAGGTCATGACCACCTTTTCGCCATGAACAACGGGCAGTCCGGCATGAAGGCTGGCCGGATCTCGTCGGCCCGTACCATCGACGTTGCGAAAAATCACGGCGGATCCCGGCTGTGGGCACACGGTAAGCCCGCAAGCGGGAAAAGCGGTGCCTCCGCCCGCTTCGGGACTTTGCAGATAGACGAGAACCGTATTCACTCGCTGCCCGCCACGCGCCGTATGAACTGCACCTCCTGCGCCATCAGGAAAGGAATCGAAATGCGGCCGGTATTCCTGTCCCTTGCGATAACGCAGGATCTGCAGGCCCTCTCCATTGGCGATCGGCCAGTCGGTAAGCGCGGCCAGGCGGCGCTCCAGCCGGTCGATTAGCCCGGTTTCGGCGCGGGCCAACATCACACCGGCACTCGACCTCTCGGGATGCGGCACATTCTGCCCGCTCAGTTCGTCCACCACGGTGGAGGGGTGCAAACCCCGATCGTGGGCATAAGCGAGCAATTCGGCGCACTCGGCAGGTGACAGGACGCTTTCGCACATGGCCACGGCAGGGCTGGCCAAGCGCATGATCACCTTGATGTCTCGTCCGTCACACGTCGCCATTCCCATGTCAGGAACAACCGGAAGGGCGATGGCCTGCGCGGTCAGGCCCGGAAACACCTGCCCGATTCCCGATGCAAGGGCCGCCCGTGCATCCGCCTCGTTCCACCCGGCGGCGATCATGCGGCCTTGCATGTCCGCCGGGTCACAGCCTGCGGAAAGATTGCTGGCGATCCATTCCTGCCAGCTCGGCTCTGCTCCTTGCATCCCGTCCCTTTCGACCCAACTGGTTCCTGCGCACCGAGCCTTGGGCTCCCGCGCAGGAACCCCTGGTTCAGAACCCGAAATGGAGCGAGGCGCTAACCGAGAACGGGTTACCTCCCGCGTTGCCCACGGCCTTGTGCGCCGAGAGGGAGAGCACGCCGTTGCGCCCTATCCGCTGATCGATGTCCGCCCCCAGGCGGGCATGGTCGCGGTCTACCGCATAGAGACCGCCCGCACCGCCCATGCCGGTGCCGATGATCTGGAACGAGGGACCAGCATCGAACCGGTCGAAGCGGTGGATGTACTCCCCGCGCAAGCGCAGCGTGGTCGGCTCGGCCAGGGCGAAGCGACCGGTCAGGCCCAGGCGCCCTTCCGAAGCCTCGTCAACCGAGCGGCTGACAGTGACCGGGAAGCCCCCGCCAGTCTCGGTATAGCCATCGACCGTTACCCGGCTCCAGGTATAGCTGATGGTTGGGGTCAGCCCGAAGCGCTCGCTTCCGATCGCGTCAAACCAGTCCAGCCGGGCGCGCAGCGCGACCCCCTGGGCATCGGTCGAACCGGTGCTGGTGTCGGTGCTGGCACCATTGAGGTAGTTGCGGCGCAGCTTGACGTTCCAGTCACCATAGATCGCCGTTGCGCTCAGCACCGCCCCGCTCTGGCCCAGGCGCAGGTCAGCCTCGGCCACGCCGTGCCAGCCTTCCAGCTTCTGCTTGCCGCCAAGGGTGAGGTCAGCATCCGAGCGATCATAGCCGATGCCTGCCCCCAGCCGCAGCGGGCCCGCATCGACGCAGGCACCGGCTTCGGCCAGCACGGAATCCCCGTCGCTGCGGCCATCGCGGCGATAGTCCAGCACGGTCCACGCACAGCCGCGGCCCGGCTGCACATAGTCGGTGAGGACGCGGTGATGTGCACCCCACATCATCAGCCCCAGGCCGCCTTGCAAGGTCCGGCCTGGTGCGGCCTGCAGAACCGTGGGGCTGAAGTCGTCGAGGCCGATAATGCCGGTACCGGGTGTGGGAGTAGGGGCAGGTGCTGGCGCCGGAGTGGGTGTCGGCGTCGGAGTAGGTGTCGGCGCCGGAGTGGGTGTCGGCGTCGGCGTCGGCGTCGGCGTCGGAGTAGGTGCGGCCCCAGCTACACGGGCAATATAACCCTGCTTGTGGCCGTTAATGATGCCATAGCCTACGACGACATTGCCATCGTCGCTAACGCCCAGGGCGTTCTGGTACTGGTTCGTGCCGTTGGTCACGCCGTTGGCGGCCAGCCATGCCGCAACCGTTTGCACGTTGGCGCCAGTCCAGCGCACGGCGTGGGATTCGTTGATCACCATCGTGCCGATAGGCTGTCCGGGAACAAGGGCTTCACCGACGATGACGCTGCCGTCGGCATTCACTGCGGAGGCAACGGATGCGACCTGATTGGTTAGCTTTGGCAAGGCGACCATGCCGCCCGCCTGGGTCCACTTGATGGCGATCTGGTTGTCGTTCTTGAACAGGTCGTTGCCCATGACGCCGCCCTGCTGCGAATAGCCGACGATTGTTCCGCCATCGGCCGAAATGTCGTTCGCCCAACTGCTCGCGCCGGCGGCGGAATGGCTGGCAAGAACGCCCAGTTCGACAAAGCCGGTGGCGCGGGTCCACCGCAGCGCCTGGACGTTTGGCCCGACGATGGTTCCATTTGCGCCCCACTGCTGGCCGCGCCCGCCGATAGCGGCGATGACCGAGCCATCCCGTGAGATGCCGGTAATTTCGGCGTTGAAGGTCACGCCATTCTGCACTGGACTGGTCGTGCCGACCTGAAGCAGCTGCTCTGGAGCGGCGGTGCCCGTCCACAGGATCGGGATGTTGAAGCCCGATATACTGGCCAGACCGCCGATCATATTGCCGTCACCGCTGACGGCGACTGCCTTGTAATTTCCAGCGCCGGTAGGTTGTGCCAGGATCGTGGGCGTGCCGTTCAGCCATTTTACGCCCACCATGCCGGTGAAATCCGTGCGTGCGGTCGGCTTGGCCTCGCCGACGATCACTGAGGCATCATCGGATATGCCATAGCCAACGTAGTGAAGGTAGCCGGTCGGCGCTGCGAGTTTCGTCGCGCCGGTCGGGGTGAATACCCAGGCTTCGAGAACAGACTTGTTGCCGACCACCTTGTTGTGAAAGCCGATGACCGACGTACCGTCGCCGGAGATGTCCACGAAATCGACGGAATTGCCGTCGGAGTTCGACCCGTTCTCGGCTCCGTCTGGGCTTCCGGGGATCTGCTCCGAGCCGGTGACTTGTCCGAACGCAGGTGCAGGCAATCCCGCCAGCAGGGCAACAGAACCTAGCGCGCCCACAATGGCGGTCGTGGTCTTCAATACAGCGTTGGTCGCAAACGTGCCGGTCATCTCTGAAACTGTCCCCGTTAAACGCCCGCGCGCGCAGTACCGCGAGCCGATCCCCGCCTAACTGGTCTTCGGGACATCATGCACCCCCTGTTCAGGGGGCTAACGCGGCGGAGACAATTCCTTGAAAATACATGACGCCTGCGATCTTCGAGGCAGTCACTTCCCTTCTTTTCCGCCATAGGACAAACCAAGCTGCGCGGCATGCCACGACGCTTCGGCCCGGCTGGAAATCCCCAGTTTGCGGTAGATCGCCTTGATATAGCCCGAGACCGTATTCTCACTGAGCATGAGCTGCGCGGCGACTTCGGCATTGCGCATGCCGCGTCCGATCAGGGTGAGCACTTCCAGCTCGCGCGCTGTCAGGTTGCCGGTTTCGCCTGCTGCCGGCCCGGTCCGCCGGAAATGCTCCATGATCCGCCGGGCAATCGAGGGCGACAGCGCCGGCACCCCTTCCTTGATCTGCTGCAACTGGCGGATGATCCCTTCGCGCATCTGCTCCTTCAACAGGTAGCCCGAGGCGCCAGCCGAAAGCGCGCCGACGATCGAGCTGTCATCGGCCATCGCGGTGGTGACGACGCAGATCGTATCGGGAGAATTTACTCGTAACTGGCGCAGCACATCCAGCCCCGATCCGTCGGGCAGGCGCAGGTCGATCAAGGCAAGGTCAAACACGTGCCGGTCCATTGCGGCCAGCGCATCGCGCACGGTGGAGGCACCCGTCACCCCGCAACCCGGAAACGCCTCGGCCGCGATCTCGCCCAGCCACTGCAGCGTTTCCGATACATCTTCGAGGATCAGCACGGATTTCACGCCGCGACGCCTTCGCGCGGAAAGCGAACCTCGATCACCGTTCCGCGCATCCCCATGGCAGCGCCCCGCGAAACCGTCATCGTGCCGTGGAGCGCCGTGGCCCGTGAGCGCATGTTGCGCAGGCCGTTGCCCGCTGGCGCGGTTTCGGGATCGAAGCCGTTGCCGTCATCGGCAACCATCAGGACAAGGCCGCTCGCCACGTCACCCAGCCGTATGCCGACCGTGGTGGCCTCCGCATGGCGCAGGGCATTGCCCACGGCCTCGCGCAGGATCGAGCGCATGGCGGCTACCGCTTGCGGCGGAAGTTCGGCCTGGGTGTCCACCTGCCAGACCAGCCCAATACCGACCGATGACAGCAGGTCGGCGATCTCCACCCTGAGATCAGCCATCAGTTCGGCCAGGGTCAGCCGCTCGCCAGCGCTGTTGTTGATGATCTCGCGCAAGTCGGCGAGCGTGTCGCGGATCAGCTCGTCCTTGCGGACCGGGTCGCGGCTGTGCAGCGCGCCGAGCAGTTGCACCCCGATATTGTCGTGCATGTCGCTGGTGATGCGCTGGCGCTCTTCGGCCGCGCCTTGTTCGTGGGCGAAGCGGCTGGCGATGGCTTGGGACAGCATCGCACACAACTCGCTCGCCCTGGCCTGTTCGCGCGAACCGAACAGGCGCCGGCCGTGCATGGCATGTTCCAGGCGCAGCGGTGGCAGCGGTCCGGTAGCGGGGATCGCCAGGGCTGCGCCGTCTTCAATCACCGTAGATGCTTCAACCGCTTGACCGGCTACGATCTTCAGCGGCTGGAACACCCGATCGAGCAAGCCGCGCCAGCGGTCCATGCGCTCGACCTCGCCCTCTGCAAGCGCAATGGCGAGTATGTCCTGAAAACTTGCCTCGATCTCTCCGTCACGCCGGAACAGCTTGCGCGCGATGATGTCGCGCAGCGGCAGGTAAAGGAAGCCGACCATTACAAGCGCCAGCCCGAAAGCCGGCGCACGCTCAAGCGCGATCCACGAAATCAGCGCCGCGTCCACCGCGATCAGCAGTGCGGCGCCGGTCATGTAGAACAGGATGCGGAAGGCCCAGCGATCGAGATCGAACAGCCGGTAACGCGCGACCCCGATGGCCATGCCGATGTGGATCAGGAGGAAGAAGGCAAAGGCATAACCCTGCGGCAAGCCCGGCGTCAGCCCGACCAGGCTGGGCGCAATGACCGTGAAGACGAATGCCCCTGCCCCGACCGCAACCGACAGGCCAAACCAGCGCACTACCGCCCGCGCCGCCGGATCACCGCGCGAGCGCCAATATTGTCCCGCCGCTGCAAAAAAGATGCCGAGCATCTCCAGCATCGTTGGCAGGTGCGAACCGGCAGGGGGGCCATCGAACACCTGCAGGCTGTCACCCAGCCACCATGCCCCGAACAACGCGAACGGCGCCCATAGCCAACGGGCCGGAACCAGAGGCCTTGGATAACGCAGCAGCAGGGCAATCATCGCCGCGCCGAACAGCAGCGCGCCGCCGTGGTTCATCACCGAAAGGGCGCGGAACAGGTCGCCGTCGATGGCGAGTTCGCGGGTGCTGTAAAGCGCGGCAGGAAAGGTGAAAACAAGAATGCCAAGGCTCGCCAGGGCGAAAAGGCGGGCAGCCGTATCGCTGCGCCGCAGCGCCCAGACCCAGCCGCCGATGAGGAAACTTGCCAGTCCAACCAGCATCTGCACCCAGAAGGCGGCAGGAAGATCGCTGATGGGCCGCATTCGCGCCGGTGCAAGGGTCGTCTGCTGCGCGGGCCTGGCACCTGCCGTTTCGATCGAAACACTCCGGCCGCTCACCACCCCCTCAAGCATCGACTGTCGCGCAAAGAAGCGCCGCATTTCGGCATAGGTCGCCAGCGTGTCCGGCTCTTCGATCAGATCGCCAGCCTCGATCGCAACTCTTCTGCCGTCGCTCCCGCGGATGGCAGCGATCGGCCCGGAAACGATCGCAGAGCCATCAACGCCGGACGCAGGCGTCACATGGATGATACCGGAATCATCTGCGGTAAACGCGAGGGCCAGCCATGGCCGACTGATCGCCATTTGTATCAGGACAGCCCCGGCCAGAAGTCCGGCCAGAACCAGCCCGATCATTACAGTCGCCGGCGACAATCGCGATCTCATGAAACTTACCCGGCCCCGTATTACTGCCTAGCAAACAAGACTTAGCGATGCCGTGGATTCGCGCCACCCCCTGAACAGGGCATTCTCACAAGTCACAATCCCCTGAACCGGGGGATGACTGCCGCATCCACGAATGCGATGTTTCCGGCAGTCCCTGCGCAGGAGAGCAAAATAAATGAAGCCCATCGCTGCAAGCCTTGCCGCAGCCCTGTTACTGGCACCAGCAACTGCGCGGGCTGATGAAGCCTCGGCCTGGAGCAAGTACGAACGACGCGTCGATGGTATTCTGGACGCACTCCATGCCGCCTGGCGTACGGGAGAATCCTCCGAAGGTAGCCGCCAGCGGGTCAAGGGCCTGTGTCAGGGCGTGACCCGAGACAGCACTGGCGGCGAAGGTATAATGCTTCCAAGCTGGGCCCGCAGTCTGATCACAGCGTGCAGCTATGTTGATGAGCTTGCCGGGATGAATGCCGATACGATCTGGTCGGCCAACGACCTCAGGGCCAACTGCAATCAGATGAAGAAGGATGCCGGCGACATGCTGAAAGCCCGGCTGGTCACTGTGGCACCGCAAGCACATGAAAAAGCCTTGCATCTCGGCGCCGATCTCATGTTTTTCTAAGAAGGCGGGTGCAAACGGCGGCGGGACGCCCGCTCCGTCTATCACCTTTGATGACGGCCAAGATACCGTAGCCTGAGATCACGTGGATGGCAGCCAGGCTTGTCGATCCGCTGGCTTTGCCTCCGCGGGATCTGCATCGGATACTCAGTGAGTTACGGCCGGTATCTTCTTTGGTCAGATCGTTGGTGACGCCATTATAAATCAGCAAGGTGTGGGCTTTACCTCGGATCGGATGTTAGGCAGCAGGCATCTGCCATCACCATCAATTGCTCGGCGCAGTTCACCTTGAAAAATTTGCGGGTGCACCAAATTCGGCGGACACTAGCGAACGCATGTGGACGCAAAGCCGCTCTTAATCAGCGGGTCCTTGGTTCGAGCCCAAGTGCGTCCACCAATTTATCCATATATTTCAACGTATTAAATGGCCGTTGGGCCAACTGGATTTCCGCTCGCAGATCGCTAGGTAGCTCTCTAGGTAGCAGCGGATCCGGCGACGGTTGATCAAGGTATTGCGACGAAAAGCTGGCTCCAGCGTGTGCTCGAGCCTGTCTTGCTCTATCAACACTTGGGGTTCAGTAACCCGGATTGAGAATCGCGGCGTTTTCCGCAGTGCTTCGACAACTGTATCGGTCACTGCCCGCACTCTCGGCATGTGGCGCATGTCCACATGCACACCTATCCAGATGTCTCGAACAAGGTCAGGTCTGTCGGGGTACAGGCGAATTAGCCCGAGCTCCCCATCGGCACGATAGCGGGCGAGCGCCGCAACCCCGGCCCCTGCAAGAGTCGCGTGAACCTGCACTTCGCGGCTGTTGGAGCGAAAACCGATAAGCGCATCGGGAAAGGCATCCCGCAGCAGTCGGGTTAGCCCTGTTTGCCGCGAGAGGCGCCGAACGGGCGATCGGTGCCGGCGCAGGTCCGGTCGCTTCTGTCATCATGGGCATGATAACGGCATGCTTTGGCGGCATCGTCCGTGACACGCTGAGCCAGGAGCGGTCCATCATCTTTTCCTACGAGATCTACGTGACCGCCGCATTGGCCGCTGCAATCACTTTCGTTTGCACCAACGCGCTGGGCATTGACCGGGAAGTCGGCGTGTCCGCGGCATTCATGGTAGGCTTCGCACTGCGCGGAGGCGCAATCAGGTACGGCTGGTCATTGCCACGCTATCGGCCACGCCAAGGCCGCCTCCGCGCGAATGACGGTGCCTGACTGCGGTGTTCGACTGGTCTGGCGATCCAGCCCGGCCGAACAACAACTGAGATTTTCATGATTAATGGACGGAGGAGAGATCCACGGACAGCATATATCGTGTGGTTATAATGTGATAAGTTTTCCGAAACCCCCACCACTATCCCCAATATGGGTCTTGCGACCAGTCGATTGTAGCTCGCGACAAGCCCATTCTGGTAGCCGGTCTGGGCCTTCATCGGCACCCGTTTTTGCGATTTTTGCCGATTCACTGCCCTTGCCCACTGGCTCACAGCAGCAGGTGACAACTCGCTTAAGCAGCGATATGCGAGCACACGACGACCATCCCGAATTCCGCCGCACGTGCTTGGTGTTTCAGTTCTATTGTCGCTCCGTGGCAGTATATCAGGCACTTCAGTCGCGAACGACGCTGGCGCGAAGTCGGAATTTACAGACGGATTTTGACCGATGGTAATTCCAGGTAAGTGTCAAAGATTTATCGTAATGAGGCATCTTGGCCTAATTTTTGCGCAATGTGGAGGAAGTCATGCCGCAGAACGACCCATTGACGTCATCGGTGGAAACTGAACCCGGACCAGCTTGGGGATGGATCCTGGCTTATGGCGTGCTTGTTGTCCTGATCGGATCGCTGGCGTTGGGCAACCCGCTGGCGACGGGATTGGCCACGGGTTTTTTGCTTGGTGTGATGTTGCTGACCTATGGTCTCGTTGCCCTGATTTCTGGCCTGTCTTCGCTTTCGAAGCGGGGGCGCTGGATTGAGGCGCTGCTGGGCCTGCTCGGGGTCGCGGCAGGGGGTTTCGTCCTCTTCGCGCCCTTTGCCGGTGCCTTGTCGCTGGTCTGGGCGATCGGATTCTGGCTGTTCGTTGCCGGGATTCTCGAATTGGTGAGCGCGATCAAGGGATCCCATGATCGGGGATGGCGCTTTGCGCTCGGCCTGCTCGACATCGTGCTTGGCGGATTCCTCCTGTTTTCAGGCCCGGCGAGCAGCCTTGTGTTCCTGGCGGGAATCGTTGGGATCAGCTTTCTCTTCCGCGGTGTCTTCCTTATCATCCTGGCGCTCGGCTTGCGCCGCCTGTCCCGGAGTCTTTAAGCGTGCGGCGGCTGGCGTTGATCCTTCTGGCGGTGGCGGTGGCGGTGATGGCGCCGCAATCTGTCGCGTATGCGAGCGATCAGTCTTTCGGGACGTGGAAAAACCCGCAGAACAGCGTTCATGTCCGGGTTGAGCGCTGCGGCGAGCGCATGTGCGGTGTCGTGATTTGGGCCAACGAAAAGGCACAGGCAGATGCGCGCAGAGGTGGCACCGATCCTCTTATCGGGTCGCGGCTTTTTCAGGATTTTGCGCTGGAGAGGCCCGGCGTCTGGCGCGGCAGGGTTTTTGTGCCCGATATCGGCAGGACGTTTGCGGGAACCATCAGCGTGATCGATGATGACACGATAGTCGGCAGAGGGTGCCTGGTTGGACGGGTCGGTTGCAGGTCGCAACAGTGGACGCGGCTGAGGACTGATAATTGGCCATAAGCAAGAATGTGAACACCGCATCCCCGAGGGTGAGCGTGTTCCTCATACTTCACGGGAAGTCAGCGCAGGACCCGCGGGTACGAGAGGCAGTTCGCTCGGTCCGGGCCGATGGTCATGACGTCGAGGTTCGCGTCACATGGGAAAATGGCGATGCGGGGCGGTTCGCGAACGAAGCTGTTATGAAGGCGCAGCAAGGCCGCGTGGATCGCATCGTCGCCGGTGGCGGAGACGGCACCGTGAACGAGGTCTTTGCTGCCGCCTTTCGGGCAGGCTCGTTCGGGCACTGTTCGTTCGGTATCCTGCCGCTTGGGACGGCCAACGATTTCGCGCGTTCGACGGGAATCCCCATCGACGACATGACTGCGTCGTTGCGCTTGACCCTTGTCGCACCAGTGTGCTGGATCGACATCGGTGTTCTGGACGACAGCCCCTTCGTCAATCTGGTGACGGGCGGATTCGGGTCACAGGTCACGGCAGAAACCGATCCGGCCCTGAAACATACGCTCGGTGGTTTCGCCTATGTCCTGACCGGCCTGCGCCGCGCACGGGAACTTACCGCTTGCAGAGGCCGCTTCACGGCCCGGCACTTTTCCTGGGAGGGATCGTTTCTGGCATTGGCCATCGGCAACGGCAGACAGGCCGGCGGTGGCATCCAGCTATGCGCCGAAGCGTTGCTGGATGATGGCGAACTCGACCTGATGATCCTGCCGGAATTAGACCGGAACGCGGGGCTCGATGCCCTTGGCCGCTTCCTGCACGAGGGTGCGGGCAGCGTGGATGGTCTCAAGATTACCGCGCGGAGCCCGTGGGTCACGTTCGAAGCCGAGGAGGATATTTTTATCAACCTTGATGGTGAAACCCGGTCGGTTAGCCG